>CAWBAM010000028.1:0-177803 GCA_963786775.1 uncultured Pseudomonadota bacterium
TTTCGGCCGGCGTCGATGATGGCATCGCTGCGGGACACGCCGCGTTCCATCGACTCGAGTGCGAAGTCGACCAGCATGATTGCGTTCTTGGTGACAATGCCCATCAGCATCAGAATGCCGATGACGACCGGCAGGCTGATGGGCTTCTTGCGTGCAGGATCTAGCGAAAAGATGGTGTCTCCTGATCGACAATGGCAGCGAGAAGAGGATCGTCACCGGTTGAAGGAAACGGCCGAACAGCAGGACGAGCACGGCATAGACCATCATGATCCCAGCTCGCCATCGTCTTCGCCGAAGCTGGCGAAGACCTCGCCCATGACCTCGGCATCGCCGAACTGGCTTCAGCTCCACGCCCTCTGAGGCAGGCTCTTGGCGGCAGGCAGATTGCTGACGTGCCCCACTGCCTCGCCGGAGCGGCGCGTCCGTCGACGAGATCCGCGCCCTAGAATGACGCGGTCGAGCGCGGTCGTAGCGGTCGATCGACGTTGGGCCTTGCGCCGTTCTCGAACGTTTGCCACGGAGGAGAGCGGCACAGCAGCGCCCGACGCCCGTGGCAACCCGGAGCGACTCGAGGATCTGCGGATCGGCTCGCGCTTCCTCTGGAGTTGAACGCGGATTGGGATTTGCCGATCGCCGATGGTGAACTTCGGCAGGGCCGGCCCGACCTCGCCGATAGTGGCGATACGCACGGCTTCGGCGATGGCCTCCGTCGTCATGCCGAGCACGGCCGGCGCGCTCGCTGTCGGGAATGACCCGCAGCTCGGGGCGGTCGAGCTCGGCCGTGGAAACCGGCAGCGCCAACATGGGAAAGCTGCTTCATCTGGCTCGTGATCTCGGCGGCGGCCCTGTTGACCGCCTCGCCATCGCGGCCGGTCACGACCATCTGGAAGCTGCGCTGACCGTTCTCGATCAAGAACCAGTAGCGGATGTCGGGAATGCGCTCGATGTCGCGCGCGATCGCCTTCTTGACGGCCTCCTGGCTCAGCTCGCGCTCGGTCCTTGGCACCAGGCGGATGACAATGTCGCCTTGCGCACCTCGGCACCTGAGCCGAGAACCTGGCCACCATTGACGAAGACGCTCGTGACCTCGGGCCGCGCCGAGATTCGCTCCGTCAGCAGACCGCGTCAGCTTCTGCGTGTCCTCCAGCCGCGAGCCGGGTGGCAGCTCCACCGCCAACATGATGCGTCCGTTGTCCTCCTGCGGCAAGAACGCGGACGGCAGGAGCTGCATGCTGGCAATCGATCCGGCGAAGATCAGGAGGCCCAGGCCGACGGTCAGAAAGCGATGGCGCACCGACCAGGCCACCAGCCGGGTGTAGCCCCTGAGCAGCAGACCCTCTCGATCGGTGTGGTTCTCGTTGGCGCGCATGAAGTAGGCCGAGAGCAGGGGCGTGATGAGGCGCGCGACCAACAGCGAGAAGAACACGGCGATGGCGACAGTCAGGCCGAATTGCTTGAAGTACTGCCCCGCAATGCCGCCCATGAAGCTCACGGGTGTGAAGACCGCGATGATCGTCGTCGTGATGGCGATAACAGCCAGTCCAATCTCGTCAGCGGCCTCCAGTGCTGCGCGATAGGCCGATTTGCCCATGCGCATATGCCGGACGATGTTCTCGATCTCGACGATGGCATCGTCGACGAGAATGCCCGTCACGATAGTGATCGCGAGCAAGCTCACCATGTTGAGCGAAAAGCCGATCGCCTCCATGGCGAAGAAGGTCGGGAACACCGACAGCGGCAGGGCGATGGCCGCGATGAGGTGGCCCGTAGATCGCGCAAAAACACGAACACGACCAAGATCGCGAGCACCGCGCCTTCGAGCAGCGTCTTTATCGTCGCTTGGTAGACGCCGAGCGTGTACTCGACCGTCGAGTCGATCTGTTTGATCTCGACATTCGGATAAGCGCGCCTCAGCTCCTCGAGCTTCTTCGCGACGCCTTCGGCCACGGCGACATCGCTTGCGCCCTTGGCTGCGCGTGATCGAGAACGCGACGACTGGCTCACCATCGAGCTCGGCATAAGCTGCGGGGCTCCTCGATTGAATTCGTTATCGTGCCGAGCGTATCGAGCCGTACGGCTCGGCCGCCCGGCAGGGCGATCATGGTCTTCGCCAGATCCTCGATGGTTTGCTTGCCCGCAAGCGTTCGGATCGCTTGCTCGCGACCGCCGATCTCGCCACGGCCGCCGGCCACATCGACTTGCGTCGCCCTGAGCTGGCGATTGACGTCGCCCGCAGTGATGCCAAGGGCCAGCAGCCGGTCCGGATCGAGGGCGACACGGATTTCGCGCTCGACGCCGCCGACACGCTCGACTTTCGAAACGCCGCTCACGCTCTGCAGCGCCCGCGCAACCGTGTCATCGACGAACCAGGACAGCTCCTCGGGCGTCATCGACGGCGCGCGCGCCGAGTAGGTGACGATCGGCAAGCCTTCGATGTCGAGGCGCTGCGTGATCGGCTCGTCGATTGTCCGCGGCAGCTCGCTGCGAATGCGCGCAATGGCGTCCTTCACATCGTTGACCGCGCGATCGACCGGAGATTCGAGGTGGAACTCGACCAGTGTGGTCGAGCTGCCCTCGACGATGGTCGAGGTGATGTGCTTGACGCCGGGAACGCCTGCGATGGCGTCCTCAACGCGCTTGGTGACCTGGGTTTCCAGCTCTGAAGGTGCTGCGCCGGCCTGCGTGATGGTGACCTGCACCACCGGAATATCGATGTTCGGAAAGCGCATCACCGGGAGCTGCTGGAAGCTGAACACCCCCAGCGCGATGAGCACCATGAACAGCACGAGCGAGGGCACCGGACGACGGATCGCCCAGGCCGAGATGTTGAGTCTGGCCATTGTCAGCGCACCTCGCTCACTGTGCTCGTTGGCTCGAAGACGGGACGCACTTCATCACCGTCGCGCAGGAAGGTGCCGGAGCGGGCAATCACGACCTCGCCTTCCGCGAGACCCTCGACGATTTCCACTCGTCCGCCTGCCCTGAGTCCCGTCTTCACACGACGGGTGCTCACGCGGCCGTCGGTCACGACCTGGACCCTGGCGCCATCCGGTCCGTACAGAATGGCGCTTGCGGGGATGGCGAGGCCGCGCCCGTTGGCCGTCACGACCGTGCCGCGGGCGAAGCCGCCGATCCGCAGCGGCTCATTGCTGGTCAGGCTGATGCGTACGCGGCCAAGCCGAGTGCTCCTGTCGATCTCAGGGGAGACGAGCCGCACCTTGCCGGTGATCTCGCCAAGGCCGGCCACTGTGACTGAGGCCGGTTGACCCGGTTTCAAAGCTGCGAGTTGCGCCTCCGGCACCTCGGCATCCAGCTCGACCTCACCGCGTGCGATGATCCGGAACATGGCCTCGGCGGTGACCGTTGCCAACGCACCCACGCGAACGTTCCGGCGGCTGACAAGCCCCTCGGCAGGGGCTTTCACCTCCGTCTTGGAGCGACGCCACTCCAGCTCCTTCCTCTGTGCTTCGAGACTTGCCTTCTCGGCCTCGGCGACCTTCAACCCGTCACGCGCGGCAATCAGCACGGCTTCGGCGGTTCTGGCAGCGGCTTCGCGCTGGTCGAAAATGCTTTCGGAAAGGTGGCCCGATTTGCGGAGCTGCTTGGCGCGCTCGAGTGCGTTCTGCGCTTCTTTCAACGAGGCTTCCGCCTGCGCAATCGTGCTCCGGGCTTGGGCGATGGCGGCGTCGGCCTTCGCGAGAAGTGCGGTGTTCTGGGCAAGCTGAGCGTCGAGCGTCGCGTGCACGAGAGTTGCGAGCACCTGACCCTCTTGCACCCAGTCGCCCTCCTCGGCGTGCACTTCGAGAACACGAAGTCCTTCGATCTCCGGCGCGACAAGGATTTCCTCGCGCGGCACGAGCGTCCCCGTGACCAGGACGGTCTCGACGAGCTCGGCAGGGGCGGCCTTGACTACGCTGGCTGCAGGTGGCGCAGCTCCTATGGGCGGTGGCTCATCCGCTTTGGCCTTTTGCAAAGCGGATTGCTCCGGCAGGTCCGGGATCGGCAAGTGACCGGAGGCCATCAGACCGCCCGCCACTGCGATCACACCGATGACGAGGATGAGGATTGCGCGCTTCATGATCATCTCGTGCGATGTGTTTTGACGTTGTCTCAGCGCGATGCTCCGGGGTCGTTCGCGGCTTGCACCTTCGAGATCCCTTCCGGAACGGGATTGATCAGGGTGGAGACCAGCTGAATGAGCGCTGGCAGCATGGCCTCGGCGTCGTAGTCAGGATCGACGGCGCGGCGCCAGAAAAGCCCATCTCCGATGAGCACGATGATCTGGGCCAGGAGTTGTGGGTCGAAAGCAGGATTGATGCGCCCCGCCTTCTGCGCTTCGGCAAAGAGCTGCGCGAAGCTTTCGATCACGTAGCGGTCGACGGAGCGGAAGATCTCGCCGACGACAGGATTGCGCGTCGATTCGGCGGCAATCTCCATGCACAGCACACGCTTATATCTCGGCTCCTCGATGGAATAGTGCTCAGCGATCCGCCGTAGAGCGGCAATCAGGTCGCCCGACTTGCCAAGCTCAGCCAGCTGCTGCGCAAGTTGACTGCGATCCCGTTCCGAGATGCCTGCGATAAGCTCCTCCTTGGAGGAGAAGTAGAGATAGAGCGCACCGGGGCTCACCTTCGCCTCCCGGCAGATGTCCTGCATCGTCGTGCGATGGAACCCCGACCGGGCGAAGCAGCGCTCGGCGGCGTCAAGGATGTGCTCGCGTCGGGCGGCTTGCGTGGAGGGTTTCAGCTTGGGCATCTCAGTTGGATCAACCGTGGTGCGTCGGGGACAGGTCACAAACAGAACGAACACTCGTTTTAGAGTCCGCTGCTCCTTGTTGATCGGGCTCGCGGCAATTTCAAGGCAGAAGTTCCGACATACGCACTTTCGAGCAGTTGGGGACATCCCGTCCCGAGCACCCGTCTCCCGGGAGGGGTGTCCAACGGGCGTTTACTGCTGTCATCATTTGACGAAATGCTCGGTGCGCCGCTCTTTTCGTCACAAAAAGCGATCAATTCCAATCCGTAGGCGCGCGATGCTCATACTGCCGATGATCTTCAAGAAGTCATCGGATTGAATCTCCCGGGATAAGGGTGGCAGCGATGGCGTCCTGCAGCTTCGCAGCCCGGCGGCGGACCTCTTATGGTGCGCGGCAGTAGCCGGATTGCGGATAGCAATCGGGTGGGGGAATGATGACGGATCGCGATACCCCAATTGCGACCTACGACTCCTTACGCAGTATCCTGCGTGCGATCGACGAGAGCGACGACGACCTGGCGCCGTTCTCCGACAAGTCCGAACCGGAATCGAATGCGGCTAGAACCGATTCTGGCAACTCAGTGGTCTGCAAATTCGAACGTGTGACCACAGCCGGGTCTGGCGCTTCGCCATCAACTGCTGCGGATTTCTGCGGGGACCGCGCGCAGCACCGCCTTCCATTCGTGATGATGTCCGAAGCAGGCAGGGCCTGGATCGGATCGCTTGCTCGTGCGTCAGCACTCGGCTTGCTGCTCGCAGGCGCTGTTCTCGTCATCCCGGTACCGACAGGGGAGTGGGCGCGTGCGGCGCTCGATGAGCTCCAAACTCCCGCGGACGGCGCGGCCAATCAGGTGCTCATAGCCGAACGTGCCGAGAGGCGCGCCGATGGTGCCGGCGAGCTGCCGCCACACGGCCTCCAAGCTTTCGCAGAGCTGGCGAAAAGGGCATTCGCTGCGGCGGCCGGCGCGGAAGTCGAGTCAACGCAAATCCGTCCTCTCGCCCGAGATCCAGGAAGCGGCCAGCGTCGCGGAGGCGGCGCCCGAGGTGACACTGCAACCCGTAGCAGACGAGGGCTTAATACCGGTGCACCCGGGACACTAAGCTCCAAGTCACCGAATCCGACGGGAGTCTCCCTTAGAAGAATTTAGCAGAAGACCAGCGTTCGCACTCTCGTACCCGACATCCCCTCGCACGCCCGTCTTTCTCGTGTTAGAGGCGGCGCACGAAAGCAGCGGATGCCGGATTCTGATCAGAGCGTGAAAATGAGCGAAACGGCCCGAGACTGGCCCGATCTCGCTGGCCGTATCGTCGAGGACGAAGGCGGCCGCCGACATGTGCTGCCGATCCGGGTGTACTTCGAGGATACCGACTTCTCCGGTGTCGTCTATCACGCGAGCTATCTCCGCTGGTGCGAGCGGGGCCGCTCCGACTTCTTGCGGCTGGTCGGCAACGACCATCGGGCGCTTATCGGTGGCGCAGCAGGGCGCGAGCCAGCGGCTTTTGTAGTCCGACGGATGAGGCTCGAGTATCCTCAAGCCGGCCCACATCGACGACGTTCTGGAAGTGCACACTCGCGTGCGCGAGATCGGCGCGGCGAGCCTTACTTTGGATCAGGCCATCTATCGGGGTGCCACGAGGCTGTTCGAGGCGGAGGTCATGGTCGTTCTGGTCAGCACCTCGGGCAAGCCTATGCGAATCTCCGAGGCGATCCGGTCCGCGCTCCGAAAGCCGTGATGTGAGCCGAAATCAATTCCGTTCCAGCCCGCAACAGCCTCTTGATCCGACCTGCAACTTTGTTTCAATCTGCCGCGCCCGTCCGTCCTCTGGAGATCTCCGGACGAGGATGGCAGTCTCTGATGTGAGCGGACGGAGAAACCGATTCAAATCCGGTCAATTTTGGGGTGCAAAACTTGAGCCAGGGAGGGTGCGACGGGCGGCGGCTAGGCCGTTCGCGACTGGACAACGCTTGCTGAGCAGTTGCCGACTTGAGCCGTAGTTTGGACAAATTGGCGGCGCACATGCGGGCTTTGGGCCAGAGGCGGCATAAACTGAACTTTTGGCCGTCGCGAACCGGGCGGGCGCGCTTCTGTGCCGGCCCGTTTGTCGTTGGCTCCCTGGAACGGCTCATTAGAGAAGATGTGAGGCAAAGGGAAGATGGTGGAGAGCTCATTGGCGCCGAGTGGCGGCGGTGTCTCGTTCTTGGAGCTGTTCCTCCAGGCCCATATCGTGGTCAAGATCGTCATGGTGGGGCTCCTCCTCGCCTCGGTCTGGTCCTGGGCCATCATCATCGAGAAGCTGATCGCGTTCCGTAGGGCGCGGATCGAGGCCGACAGATTCGAGCAGCTGTTCTGGTCGGGTCAGTCGCTCGAGGAGCTCTATGCGGGCCTGTCCCGCGGGCGCACCATTGCGATGGCGGCGCTCTTCGTTGCGGCCATGCGCGAGTGGAAGCGCTCGGTCGAAGGCAGCATCCGGGCGCTTGGAGGAATTCAGCTCCGGGTTGAGAAGGTGATGGACGTCACCATCACGCGGGAGATGGAGCGGCTGGACCGACGCCTCCTGTTCCTGGCGACGGTCGGCTCGACGGCACCGTTCGTCGGGCTGTTCGGCACCGTCTGGGGGATTATGACGAGCTTTCAGGCCATTGCCGCGTCGAAGAATACAAGTCTGGCCGTCGTGGCTCCCGGCATCGCCGAGGCACTCTTTGCGACGGCTCTCGGCCTCCTCGCAGCAATTCCTGCCGTAGTCTTCTACAATAAGTTTTCTGCTGATTCGACGCGTCTCGGCCAGCGGCTCGAGGCTTTCGCCGACGAGTTCTCGGCCATCGTTTCGCGACAGATCGACGTGCGGAGCTGAGCGGAACCAGCATGGGCGCCAGCATCAACACCGGCAGCAGCGGCGGCGGACGCAGACGGCGGGTCCGCTCGCGTGTGCCTATGAGCGAAATCAACGTCACCCCGTTCGTGGACGTCATGCTCGTGCTGCTGATCATCTTCATGGTGGCGGCACCACTCTTGACTTCAGGCGTGCCCCTGGAGCTCCCGCAGGCGAAGGGCAAGCAGCTCGAGGCGCAAGAGACGGAGCCGGTTGTCGTTTCGGTGACGAGCGACGGTAAGCTATTCTTAGGCCAGGAGGACAAAACTCCCATCGATCTCGAAGAGCTGGGTCCCAAGCTCGTGGCCGTCGCGGAGGCGCGCGGCGGGATGGATGAGCCGATCTTCGTGCGTGGGGATCGCGCGGTAGAGTACGGGATCGTCGCGCGCGTCATGGCCCGTATAAAGGAAGCCGGATTCCGCAAGCTTTCGCTGGTCACCGAGGTGGAAAGCGGAGGGTGAGCGAGCGGTGCAATTCGGGCTTACAGTCTCGATCTTGATGCATCTCGCTATTCTGGCCTGGGCGTTTCTGTCGCTGCAGTCGCCAGAGCCCTTCAGGGTGCCGGAGCCCGAGCCCGTGGAGGTTGCTCTCGTGACACCAGAGGACATCGTCCGGCTGAAGAAGGGCGACCGCAGCGCCAAGCAACTCGAGGCTCAGCAGGCGGACAACCAGAAGAAGGCTATCAAGGAGGATAAGGTCAAATCCAAGCACGAGGCTGCGGCACCGCCGCCCCCGCCTCCGCCTCCGGAGAGGACCGCAACGCCCGAACCGCCTGAAGATCCCGTCGCCGAGAAGATCGCCGCGCTGCCGCCCGAGCCGAAAGGGCCGAGCCCCGAGGAGCTCAAGCGGAAGGAGGAGGAAGCGGCCCTGAAGGCAGAGGAAGCTCGCAAAGCAGAAGAGGCACGCAAAGCCGAAGAGGCGCGTAAGGCCGAGGAGGCGCGCAAGGCCGCGGAAAAGAAAAAGGCCGAGGAAGAGAGGCGGCTTGCCGAGGAAAAAAGGAAGGCGGAGGAAGCCAAGAAGAAGGCTGCGGAGGCCAAGAAGAAAAAGGAGGAGCAGCGCAAGCGTCTGGCCGAGCAGCGGCGGAAGGAGCAGGAGGCGAAAAAGAAGAAGCAATTCGATGCCGATCGCATCGCAGCGCTGCTCAACAAGGTGCCGGATCGCAGCCCTGTTGCCGGCGCGCCTGAGCCTCCCACCACCGAGACGAAGGCGCGCGGGCCAGTTGCTGGCGCACCGGAAGGAGCCGACAGCCAGCTCTCCGCGAGCCAGAGATCGTTGCTCGGCGTAATGATGAAGCGTGCCGTGAGCCGCTGCTGGAACATCAATAGCGGACTCGACGGCATCGACCGTGTCGTCGTGGAGGTGGAGGTGCGCTTGCGTCCCGACGGCTACCTTGAGCAGCCGCCCCGTGTCATCAATTCTGGATACGGACCATTGTTCGCCGATGCTGCCAACAGCGCGATCCGGGCTTTGGTGCAGTGCGAACCTTATGATCTTCCTGAGCAGCTCTATGTCGGAGGATGGGACCACATGGTGGTCACATTCGACCCGCAGCGGATGTTCTGACGAGAGCAGCAACTCACGCGCCGCTGTTGCGGGCAGAGACAACTTGACCGGGGCCTGAGAGATGACCGGAAAGAAACAGAATTGCGGTGTCACCCGTCGAGCAGCACTGCAGATGGGGGTGCTCGGGGCCGGCATGACCTTGGCGCCGAAGGTTTTCGGACAGACGCGGGTGACGGTGGACGAGGCGAACCTGCGCCCGCGTCCGATCGCCATTCCAGCATTTCTCAGCGATGACCCGCGGCTCGGTGCAGAAATCGCCGGGGTGGTGATGGCAGACCTCGAATCCTCTGGGCTGTTCCGTCCGCTCGACCAAAGAGCCTTCATCGAGCAGATCCGTGATTTGAACGTCGCTCCGCGGTTCGCCGACTGGCGGTCCGTGGGGGCCGAGGCGCTCGTCGTCGGTCGTGTTCATCGATTGCCGGATGATCGGCTGAGGGCGGAATTCCGGCTCTGGGACGTCGTGCTCGGCAAGCCATTGGCGGGCCAGCAGTTCTCCACGATCGCCGCTAATTGGCGGCGCATTGGGCACATCATCGCCGACCAGGTCTACGAAAAGCTGACCCTGGAGAAGGGCTACTTCGACACGCGCATCGTATTCATCGACGAGACGGGGCCCAAGGACAATCGCCTCAAGCGCCTCGCCATTATGGACCAAGACGGCGCCAATGTTCGGATGCTGACCAACGGCCGAGAGCTCGTTCTGACGCCCCGCTTCAGCCCGACGAGCCAGGAAATCACGTATATGCAATACACGAACGAGCAGCCTCGGGTTGTGCTCATGCGGCTCGACACTGGCGAACGCGAGGTCGTGGGTGATTTTCCCGGCATGACATTTGCGCCGCGGTTTTCACCCGATGGCCAGAGGATCATTATGAGCTTCCAGGTCGACGGCGCCTCGACCATCGTCGAGATGGATTTGCGCTCACGTCGGGCGCGCCAGCTCACGCGGACGTCCGCCATCGACACTGGCCCTTGCTACGACCCGACCGGCCGCCAAATCGTCTTCGAGTCCGATCGCGATGGCACACAGCAGCTCTACGTCATGCAAAGCGACGGCTCAGGCATTCAACGCATCAGCTATGGTGAGGGGCGCTATTCCACCCCAGTCTGGTCTCCGCGCGGTGATTACATTGCCTTCACGAAGCAATACGGGGGCAGCTTCTTGATTGGTGTGATGCGGCCCGACGGCTCGGGCGAGCGCATCCTCACCGAGGGCTATCATAACGAGGGACCAACCTGGGCGCCAAACGGGCGCGTACTGATGTTTTTCCGCGACCTGCCCGGTCCGAGGGGCGGTCCGCAAATCTATTCGATCGACCTCACTGGCTACAACGAGAGGTTGATTCCCACTCCGTCATTTGCATCCGATCCAGCCTGGTCGCCTTTGCTCAGCTGATCGGCTCTGCCAGACGTTTGTTTACGTCTGAGTAAGCGAATCAGTGATTTTATGGTCGCGATGCTTCCGACGCTTGCCGTCGGGAGCTTCGCAAGAAGTACTCAACTTGAATTCAAGTTATCGTTGTGTCGTGCGGCTGGAATTAAAGTTGCCAGCTAAGTCACACGGAGTGGCAAAATCGCATCAACATGGGGGGAAAAGAGTTGTTCAAATCCCTCCGTCCTTGATCTGCGTAGTCCACACCGGTAACCCCAATAGTCGGCGACTGCCGAAGCCATAGGAGATGACCAATGCAGGGTGTTAAGGGCGCGATCGTTATTTCGGCGATCATCGCGGCTGTCGCGCTCGGCGCGTGCCGCCGTGAAGTTCCGTACGAGCCCATGAAGCTCGGTGCGGATCTGCCTGTGGCCGAGAAGGTCGCTCGCTAGAATTCGGTGGGGGACTTAACTTCATCAGGAGAATGGACATGAAGGGCGCTATCGTTGTTGCGGCTCTTGTTTCTGCGGTTGTTCTGGGGGCGTGCCGTAAAGAGGTTCCCTATGAGCCGCTGAAGCTCGGCGGTCCTGTGCCGGCGACTGAGATCGCTCGCTAAGCGGGACAAAAGCAACTGCAGGTTTCTGCAGGAGCCAAAGTCGAAAAGGCCGCGCCACCTGGCCATAGGCAAGTGGTTCGGCCTTTTTTCATTTCGAGCACCATTGATTTGAACCGGCGGAAAGAGATCGATAGTCGGCAAGTTTCCGAAACCGTAAAGTCGAAATTGCGGCCAAGGGATCGAATGAATTAATTCGCCAGACTTGCATTTTCCTATGACGGCTGTTCCTTGATGCGGCAGGACCGTTGCCGATGTGCAACCATGGCGCGTATCCAACCGGAAACATGTGGGACTCGCGTAATGATGGTTGCAATGTTGGTATCTACTGTGTTTTCAGGGGCCTGAAGCCAGCCACATTTCTGCGCGATGACGGCGCTAAGCCTGAGCGAAGGTAAGGGATTCGGGCTTGTTGCCGGTCTGATCGCCGTTTCTGGCGCGTCATGCTGCCGGTACGTGAACGGAGGGGATCAGCCATTATGGAGACCTTGATGCGGTTAGCGAGCTGGGCGCGTATGGGGGCCGTCGCGCTGCTCGCGGTCTTGGCTGCAGGATGTGCCAATACGTCCCAGGACGGCGCGGGGCTCGGCCCCGGGCACGGCCCGGCAACACCCGGCTCGCAACGCGACTTCGTCCAGAACGTCGGCGATATCGTTTATTTCTCGACGGACAGTTCTGAGCTGACCCCGGAGGCACAGCAGACGCTCACTGGCCAGGCCCGATGGTTGAACCAATATCCGCAGTACACGGTCACTATCGAAGGCCATGCCGACGAGCGAGGCACTCGTGAGTACAACATCGCCCTCGGTGCACGGCGCGCAAACTCCGTACGGAATTTTCTCGTTAGTCAGGGCGTCAGTGCTCACCGGATCCGAACCATCTCCTATGGTAAGGAGCGGCCGGTGGCTGTCTGCAACGACATATCTTGCTGGTCCCAGAATCGCCGGGCACAGACTGTCCTGAACAGCCGGGCCGGCAGTTGATACAAGAGCGACGAGGACCGGTCACCGTTGGCGACCCTGGTTGGCCGAGATGCATGGGACAACATAACGTGACCTGAGGCTGTTGACCCCGTGCCATCCGCATTGCTACGCCCGGCGGAGCTGGCAGTCGATAGAGCGGAAATGCGTTTCATGAGAGTATTCTATCGGATTGTGCTGAGCTTGGCTGGCGCGCTCTGCCTGCCGACCTTGCAGGCGTATGCGCAGGAAGGGGCGCCGTCCGCTCTTCTCGGTTCAGGGCAGATGCTTGCGCAGGCGAGTCCGCTCCAAGTCGCGCAAGCGCGCTCCAAGGGGTCTGGGCAAGCCGCACAGCAGTCCAGCGGCAATGGGGAGCTCAGGCAGAGAGTCGAACAGCTCGAGGAGCAGTTCCTCGACATGCAGGTCGTCATCGGTACGCTCGAATCGCTCGCAAGGAACGCCGGAGGTGCGTCACCTTCCATGGCCGGTGCCCCGATGGGATCCGGCGCCGATTCGGCACGCATCGATGCCCTTGAGACCCAAGTCCGAGCACTGACGGCCCAAATCGAACAGCTGTCCGATCAGATCCGAGCGCTGGGTGGCGGCAGCTGGCATGGTTACGCGTTCGGTGGAGCAGGAACCTTTGTCTGCCGGTTCATCGCAGTCAGTGGCTGTCGATCCAGAGGTCAATCTCGGCTTCGGGGCGACGATCATCCGCGAGGGCGCGGACGGTGGCTCCGGTGATCCGATCGGCCAGATCTTGCGCGAGGATGTCCCGACGGATTTCGGCTCGCAGTACGCCTTTGCGGCACCGGGCGATCCCAAGCAGGACTACGAGGTCGCCTATGGCTACCTCCTTCAGCAGAACTATGGGGCCGCTGAGAAAGCTTTCGAAGAATTCCTTCAGCGCTATCCGAACGATCCGCTGGCCGGTAATGCCCAGTATTGGCTGGGCGAGTCGTTCTACGTCCGTGGGCAGTACAAGGCTGCAGCGAGTGCCTTCCTGAAAGGCTATCAGACCTACGGAAACAGCGCGAAGGCTCCAGACAGTCTGCTCAAGCTCGCCATGTCGCTGGACCGGCTCGGGCAAAAGGAGGCGGCCTGCTCGTCGTTCGATGAGCTCGACGCGCGTTTCCCCAATGCACCGTCGCATGTGAAGACGCGCGCCCTCACCGAGCGCCAGCGCGTCGGCTGCTAGGCGCCGTGTCGGCCGCCGGTCAGCCGATCGGTGACGCCGAACGTGATTGTCTGCTCAGCCGCGTGCGGTTGCCCGTGGCTGTCGCCGTTTCAGGCGGGGCGGACAGCACTGCACTGATGCACCTCGTTGCTGGCTGGGCCAAGGCGAAGAGCGCCGCTGGTGCAATGCCGACCGGTGTCGCTCCGGTGTTGGTCCTCACCGTCGATCATGGACTGCGGCCCGAATCGGCCTCCGAGGCGGAGTGGGTGGCGCAGCAAGCCCAGCGCCTCGGCCTTGCTCATAGGACTTTGCGCTGGACTGGCCCGAAGCCGCGTACCGGCATCCAAGAAGCTGCCCGCGCCGCCCGATACTCCCTCATTCTCGAGGAGCTCGGCCGGGAGCCATTGCCCGCGCCGCGCCAACTCCTAACCGCGCATCACCTCGACGATCAGGCTGAAACGGTACTCATGCGGCTGGCACGAGGCAGCGGCGTCGATGGCCTCTCGGGCATGCGCGAGATCGAGTGGCGGGTCTGGCTGAAGCTCGAACATCCCATTGAGGAGCGGACGATCGAGATCCTGCGGCCGCTGCTCGGCGTGCCGAGGAGCCGGCTGGAGGCGACCCTCAAGAAGGCAGGTGCGGAATGGCTGGAGGATCCCAGCAATGCCGACGTCCGCTACGAGCGGGTTCGCTTGCGGGCAGCTAGCCGTGAACGCAAAGCCCTGGGGCTCAGCTCGGACATGCTGGCTTTGTCAGCTCGAAGAATTGCTGCGGCGCGAGCGGCTTTGGAGACTGCTACGCACGAGCTGGCGCGCGCAGCCGTCGATCTTCACCAGGGTGCCTGGGCGAGCATTGA
Organism: uncultured Pseudomonadota bacterium; assembly: GCA_963786775.1. Lineage (GTDB taxonomy): Bacteria > Pseudomonadota > Alphaproteobacteria > Rhizobiales > Hyphomicrobiaceae > ZC4RG25. The sequence continues at coordinate 14,167 of CAWBAM010000028.1, forward strand.
TCCGGGCGCCCTGGCCAACGCGCCGCAAGAGATCGTCCTGCGTCTCCTGCAATCCATTATTGGAGCCTTCGGCGGACAGCCAGAACTGCCGGGCCGCTCACAGGTGGAGGACTTGGTGGACCGGCTATTTTCATCGAAGCCTTCCACCACGACTCTGGGCGGCGTCGTAATCGATCCTGCCCTGATGCTCAGGACCGCTCCGAGACAGAAGACGCCCGTTCTCGCCATCTACCGGGAACCTGGCCGGCGGCCGCTGCCGAAGGCGAAGCTCAAACCCGGGGAGGGACTCTTCTGGGATCGGCGCTTCTATCTAAGTATCGCGCCGGAGGTCGGACGAACGGTTCGAGCGGAGGCCCTGGGTCAAGCTGGCTTCGCAGCCCTGAAGCGGTTGCATCCCTCTCTACGGCAGCTGCCGATCCCATCGCGGGCCGCTGCAACACTCCCCGCACTGTGGGCAGGCGAGCGCCTGCTTGCCGTCCCTGCCTGTCTGTTGCGAGCCGAGCCTTGCTGGACCAGCGGCGAAGGATGGGAGGTTCTTGCTAGAGGCCCGCTTCGCACCCCAGCATGTCCGGTCGATCCTGGGTGAGGCTGCCCGGGATGACAATTTGACCTGACCCGGTTAGCCTTTTCGCCATTATTCGTGCTAGAAGATCGACCTCCAACTGACCCTCAACTCAATTGCGGGATCCGGGGTTGCGGGCGGCAACTTGGCAACCATTTCGCATGAACTTATCTCTAGTCCAATCGCCGGTTTGACCGCTGCACAGACGGGCGGCGTTTCGCGTCGGCTCGACGAGCCTCAGAAGGGATAAAGATAAATCCTCATTTCCGGAACTTTGCGATCTGGGTCATCATCGGATTACTGTTGGTCGCTCTGTTCAACCTGTTCCAGAACCCGGCCCAGAGCCGTCGCGGTAACGAGATCCCGTACTCCGACTTCCTGAACGCGGTGGAATCCGGACGGTGTCGGAGGTTCTGATCCAGGGCAATCGCATCTCCGGCAAGTTCAGCGACACCGGTCTTTCGTTCAGCACCTACGCGCCCGAGGATCCGGGGCTGGTCGAGCGCCTGCGGCAGCAGAACATCAAGATCGCTGCGCGCCCGTCCGATGAGGACGTGCCGTCGTTCCTGGGCGTGCTCGTCTCCTGGTTCCCGATGCTGCTCCTGATTGCCGTTTGGGTGTTCTTCATGCGCCAGATGCAGTCGGGCTCCGGGCGAGCTATGGGCTTCGGCAAGTCGAAGGCCAAGCTTCTGACCGAACGCCACGGCCGCGTGACGTTCGATGATGTCGCTGGCGTGGACGAGGCCAAGGCCGATCTGCAGGAGATCGTCGAGTTCCTGCGCGACCCGCAGAAGTTTCAACGCCTTGGCGGCCGCATTCCGCGCGGCGCGCTGCTGGTCGGCCCTCCGGGCACCGGCAAGACGCTGCTCGCCCGCGCCATTGCCGGCGAGGCGAACGTGCCGTTCTTCACCATCTCCGGCTCGGACTTCGTCGAGATGTTCGTCGGCGTCGGCGCCAGCCGCGTGCGCGACATGTTCGAGCAGGCCAAGAAGAACGCGCCCTGCATCATCTTCATCGACGAGATCGACGCCGTCGGCCGGCACCGTGGCGCAGGCCTCGGCGGCGGCAACGACGAGCGCGAGCAGACGCTGAACCAGCTGCTCGTCGAGATGGACGGCTTCGAGGCCAACGAGGGCATCATCCTGATCGCGGCGACCAACCGGCCGGACGTGCTCGACCCCGCGCTGCTGCGTCCGGGCCGGTTCGACCGTCAGATCGTGGTGCCGAATCCGGATGTCACCGGGCCGTGAGAAGATCCTGCGCGTGCACATGCGCAAGGTGCCGCTGGCGCCCGACGTCGACCCGAAGGTCATCGCACGCGGCACGCCTGGTTTCTCCGGCGCCGATCTCGCGAACCTCGTCAACGAGGCAGCCCTGCTGGCGGCGCGGCGCAACAAGCGTCTCGTGACGCAGCAGGAGTTCGAGGATGCCAAGGACAAGGTCATGATGGGCGCCGAGCGCCGCTCCATGGCCATGACCGAGGAGGAGAAGCTGGCGACGGCCTATCACGAGGCAGGCCATGCGCTGGTGAACATCCTGATGCCGGGCGGCGATCCGCTGCACAAGGTGACGATCATCCCGCGCGGCCGAGCTCTGGGCGTCACCATGAGCTTGCCGGAGCGAGACAAGCTCAGCTACTCGAAGCAGTGGTGTGAGGCGCAAGATCGCCATGTGCTTCGGCGGCCGCGTTGCCGAGCAGATCGTCTACGGCAAGGAGCACCTGAACACCGGCGCTTCGAGCGACATCATGCAGGCGACCGATCTGGCCCGCCGCATGGTGACCGAGTGGGGCATGAGCGAGGTCCTGGGGCCGCTGCGGTACAACGATAACCAGCAGGAGGTCTTCCTCGGCCACGCCATCACCCAGCGCCAGAACATGTCCGAGGAGACGGCGCGGCTCATCGATCAGGAGATCCGCCGCATCGTCACCGAGGGCGAGAAGAAGGCGTGGGAGATCCTGTCGGCCCACCGAAAGGAGCTCGAGGCCATCACGCAGGCGCTGATGGAGTTCGAGACCATCACCGGCGAGGAGTGTCTGGCCGTCATGCGGGGCGAGAAGATCGTCCGCCGCGACGATGACGAGGACACCAAGGGCCCAGTTGGCTCGGCGGTGCCAACGGCCGGTCGTATCCGGCCACGCGAGGAGCCGGATGCGCCGGGCGGCATGGAGCCTCAGCCGCAGGTGTGAGGTAGAAAGAAGTGTCAAGTCGAGCGGCTGCGGAGCAATCTGCAGCCGCTCTTTTTTGTTGCGCGAAGTCGTGAGATTGCCATGTCGTGACACAGCGGAATGAGCACCGGCGATATCACGTCCTCACGGTTTCACGACTTCTCGGTTCAAGGACCTATGACCCGCGATCTCTACATCAGACCCGTCGGCCTCACGCCTCTGCGCCCAGCGAGCGACGAGGAAGTTGAAGCCCCCGGCCTGCAGCTTGCCGGTGGCTGGCTCACGTTCATGGGGCTGGAAGTGATCGAGCGCGTGGGACGTGATCGGCGCCGCACCCGCGTGTTCGAAATCGGCGAGTACTGCGAGCGGGACTGGGGCCGGCACGGCGCCGCGGCAGCCGAGGCTCTGGAGGCATTGCGCCAGCCGCGCCCGCGCATCGCCGGACTTTCTCTCGACCGTCCGCGGATCATGGGGATCGTCAACATCACCCCGGACAGCTTCTCGGATGGTGGCCGGCTGACGACTGCTCAGGCCGCCATCGACCACGCCCTGCGAACTCGAGGAGGAGGGGGCAGATATTCTCGACCTCGGCGCCGAGTTCGACGCGCCCGGGATCAGATCCGGTGTCAGTGGAGGAAGAATTACGCCGACTTATGCCGGTTCTCGAAGGCTTGGCCGGCAGGACACGTGCGCTGATTTCGGTCGACACGCGCAAGGCAGAGGTCATGCGCCGGGCCGTGGAGGCCGGGGCCGACATCATTAACGACATCTCGGCACTGACGCACGATCCCGATGCCATGGAGGTCGCCGCGGAAACCGGACTGCCGGTTGTGCTCATGCACACGTTCGGCGATCCCAAGACCATGCAGGTCGACCCTCGTTACGACGACGCCCCTCTGGATATTTTCGACTATCTGGAGGAGCGGGTGCGCCGCGCGGAGGCCGCGGGGATCGATCGGTCACGCCTGATCATCGATTACGGCATCGGCTTCGGAAAAACGCTGGAGCACAACCTGGCGCTGCTGTCGCACACTTCACTTTTCCATTCCCTGGGAGTGCCGGTCCTCGTAGGCGCGTCGCGCAAGCGGTTCATCGGAGCGCTGACGGGCATGGAGGTGGCCTCGGAGCGCGTCGCTGGCTCAGTCGGCGCGGCCCTGGCCGCGGTGGGGCAGGGCGCCCAGATCATCCGCGTGCATGACGTTGCTGCCACCCGGCAGGCCCTGACGGTGTGGGAAGCGGCAACGTCCGGGGTGCAATCGTGAAGCCGCGAAGTCGTGCCTTCGGAACACCGATGCTCGACTTGATCTCACGCAATTGAAATATCGCCTTCCGCCTTCATCCAACGCACCGCATTCCGGAACGCGTCGAGCGTCTGGGCCACCTCGCGCTCGCCGTGGGTTGCCGAAACGAGGCCGCCGGGCGCGCCCATGATGTCGACGCCGTTCGCAAGCAGTGCGATACGGAGCCGATGAGAGAGGTTGGCGTTGCGAGCCGCCTTCAGCTCAGCAAATCCGTACTCCAACGGATCGAATGATGCCGGATCTAGCGGCAAATTCTTCGGGTTCTGGAAGATGATGAATGCCGAGGCCTCACCGTAGACGCCCCAGGGCACCTGTTCCTCAATGAGAATTTGGCGCATGCCGAAGCGGATTGCTTCGGCAGCTCTTTCGGCTCGGTCGCACACGTCGTCCTGCTCGACAATGGAGAGTGTGGCGACAGCTGCTGCCGCGCTGAGCGGGTTGGCATTGAAAGTGCCCTGATGACCAATCTTCTCGCGCGCATCGCGCTTGGCGGCATCCGCGTCGAGTTGGTCCATGATGTCGGCGCGTCCCGCTACGGCACCCCCGGGTAGGCCGCCGGCAACAATCTTCGCCAGCACGCACATGTCCGGCGTGATGCCGATCCGCGCCTGCGCGCCGCCCCGAGACCAGCGGAATCCAGTGATGACCTCGTCGAAGATGAGCAGTACGCCTGTTTCCCGCGTGATCTCGCGCAACTTCGCGATGAAGCCGGGCGGCAACGGAACCTGTCCCCAGGACGCGCCGGACGGCTCGAAGATTACGGCAGCAACATCGTCCCGCTGATTGAGCGTCTCTGCAACTCGGGCCGGATCGTCCGCCGGCAGCAAGATGGTGTGTTCTACGATCTGAGGGAGGACACCTGCTGGCACACTGCCGTCGTAGTGGGAGTTCGACCCCGCTGCTACCTGATCGTGCCAGCCATGAAAATGGCCGACAAAGCGGATCACCTTGGGCTTGCCGGTGAACGCGCGGGCAAGTCTCAGCGCCAGGTGTGAGGCTTCCGTACCCGAGGCGGTAAAACGAACCCGCTCGGCACAAGGTATGAGCCGATTGACCAGTTCGGCCCAGTGCACTTCCAGCTCGTGCGACGAGCCCCAATGGGTGCCGAGAGTGATCTGCTCGGTGACGGCCGTCACGACGGCAGGATGACTGTGCCCCAGGAGCAGGGCGCCATGGCCGCCGAAGTAATCGACGTACTCGTTCCCGTCGGCATCCCACTTCCGGGGGCCGGAGGCGCGGGCCGCATAGATGGGATAGGGCAACAGTGTGCGGGAGTCGTGCGTCAGCCCCGCCGGGATGACGTGGCGAGCGCGCTCATAGAGCTCCGCGGAGCGCTTTGTTCGGGCACGGTACTCAGCTTCGATTTTCGAGTTCGTCCGCAGCTCAGCCATGTCATCACCTGCATCTAGGCTACCTTTGCCGTCTTGAGTTCTTTATCAGACCGGTGAAGGGAGGCCGCTGCTGGCGTCAGGGCGCGTCACGTAGGGACATGATAAAGGCTGCCAGCACGCGGATTTCCTCGTGGGTCAGGTTGTGGTTCGGCATCATCGGCGGGACGGATTGCAGCCAGGCCTCGACGGCTTCCGGTGTTTGTGCGGGGCGATTTGCGACGGCTTTGAAGCCTGGGATTCCGCTGGATCCGGCCTTTTCTCCCTGGCCGGGGTTCATGTGGCACATGGCGCATAGGCGCTCTGCCAGGGCGCGGCCCCGCTCGATGTCTTCGTCTGCGGCGATCGTCGGATCAGGTGCGGCGACAATGGAGATCGAGATCGCGAGTGTCATCAGCAGCTTGCGACGCATTCCCAGCCAATCCCCCTCATGGCTCACTAAGGCGAGCAGTTGGTTCGCCCTCGTTAGACTTTGTCCTCCGGCTACCTATGCTCCCCGGTTTGTTGCGGTTCTGCAACGTCGCGACGCAATTGACCAGAAGAACCGTCAGACGTGGAACCAAAATGGAGGGTATGCGTTTCGCGTCCGACCACTGGTCATGCCCCCTAATACTCGATCGGTGGTTCCAGGGTGCCTCTAGGTCTCCCCCCGATGAGGCACCCTTTTCTTTTCCTCACGTCTAGCCGCGTGCCGCCAAGCGTTCGTTGGCATGTTCGAGACGCTCGCTGAGCTCGCGAATGATGGCCATGGCGAGCTTGGGCACCTGCTGCACGATCTGCATGAACGTCATCTTCTCGATTCGCAGGGCCTGCACGTCAGAGGAGGCCACGATGCGGGCATTGCGGCACTTGTTGCAGAGCACGCCGATCTCGCCGATCAGCTCGTTCCGACCTAGCCGCGCGAGCACCACCTCGCCCGCGGGGCCCGTCCTGACCACATCGACCTCACCATCGAGGATGATGTAGACGGCATCGGGCGGATCGCCCTCCTCGAACAGGAGATCACCCTTTCGGCAGGTGATCCTCTGGCCCGCGAATGCCATCAGCTTGAGCTTGCTCGCGTCCAGATCCCGGAACATGGGGATCTGCTGCAAGGTCCTGATCTCGTCCTCGATTGTCATCGCTCGCCTCGCGGGTTTGCTCCGGCGAAGGAGGAACGCTCATCCTGCCCGAACGCGCCCTGACAAAACCCAAGCCCGCTCGGCCTCCGGATCACTGCGCCAGCGCCCGGGCGGATTTGTTGAATAAGCAAAGTGCGCGAAAAATTTGGTTACTACAAGTCCTGCGCGAGACGGTCGCCACCATAACGACGCCCTCACAAATGTTTTGCGCTGCAGCAAGGGCTCGCGTTGGCGTCAACGCTCGGCCAGCGCCAGTTTCGCCCCCAGTCCGACGAACGCCGCTGCAAAGGCCCGGCGCATCCAAGCAAGCACCTGCGGGCGTGTGATCACGTAGGTCCGCATGGCAGCTGCGCAAACTCCATAGGCCACGAAAATGAGGAACGTCACGGCCATGAAGACGGCGCTCAGCTCCAGCATGCGCGCGAGCGAATTCGGTTCGTCGGCGCTCACGAATTGAGGAAGGAAGGCGAAGAAGAAGATCGACAGTTTCGGGTTGAGAATGTTGATCAGGATGCCGGTCACGATAACCTGTCTCGCGGAGCGCGGTTGGGCATCTTTCTCGATCGTCATGGCCCCATGTTCCCGCAGCGTGCTCCAGGCCAAGTAGAGGAGGTAGACGACCCCTAAGTACTTCAGCACCTGGAAGGCTATCGCGCTCGTGTGCAGCAACGCGGCAAGGCCGGTGATCGCGGCAGCCATATGCGGAAGAATGCCAAGGGTGCAGGCAAACGCGGCGAGAATGCCAGCTTTCGCTCCGCGCGACAGTCCTGCAGCCAACGTATAGAGCACTCCGGTTCCAGGTGAGGCGACCACAATGAGCGTCGTCAAAAGGAATTCAGGACTCACAGGTCTCCTCCCGAAGCTCTCGATCTGAGATCGCGGGATTTTAATGAGGAGGCCGACGCAGGCACAACTGAGGCGAAGGGGCCGTGTTACTCACCCATCCGCGGCGATCGGCGCGAGCTTGTGCTCAGTTTTCGGGTTCCGTCATCGGGAATCCTCGCCTATAACGCCCGCCTAGCCTCAAATAGCATTTCTCTACGCGAGCCTTCGCTGGCCAACGGCGGGCCGAATGCGCGCGCCTGAGCCAGGAACGGATTTTCCATGCCGAAACGTACCGACATCCAGTCCATCCTGATCATCGGCGCGGGCCCCATCGTCATCGGGCAGGCGTGCGAATTCGACTACTCCGGCACTCAGGCCTGTAAGGCCCTGAAGGCCGAGGGGTATCGGATCATTCTGGTCAACTCCAATCCGGCCACCATCATGACGGATCCGGAGCTGGCCGACGCCACATACGTCGAGCCGATCACGCCGGAGATCGTCGCGAAGATCATCGCCGCCGAGCGCCCGGATGCGCTGCTGCCCACCATGGGCGGGCAGACGGCGCTCAACACCGCACTGGCGCTGCACAAGCAAGGGGTGCTCGGAGAGTATGGCGTCGAAATGATCGGCGCGCGGGCCGAGGCCATCGACAAGGCCGAGGACCGGCAGCTCTTCCGTGAGGCCATGAAGAAGATCGGGCTGGAGACGCCACGATCGATGCTGGCCCACAACATGGCAGAGGCCCAGGCCGCGCTCGAGTACGTACGCTTGCCCGCCATCATCCGGCCGTCGTTCACGTTGGGCGGAACCGGCGGTGGTGTTGCCTACAACCGCGAGGAGTTCTTCGACATCGTCGAGCGCGGGCTTGATGCTTCGCCGACGCACCAGGTCCTGATCGAGGAGAGCGTCCTCGGCTGGAAGGAGTTCGAGATGGAGGTGGTCCGCGATAAGGCGGACAACTGCATCATCGTCTGCTCCATCGAGAACGTCGATCCGATGGGGGTGCATACGGGTGACTCGATCACCGTTGCGCCCGCGCTGACGCTGACCGACAAGGAATATCAGATCATGCGCGCCGCCTCGTTCGCGGTGCTGCGAGAGATCGGCGTGGAGACAGGCGGCTCAAACGTGCAGTTCGCAGTGAACCCTGCGGACGGCCGCCTTGTCGTGATCGAGATGAACCCGCGGGTGTCGCGCTCCTCGGCGCTCGCCTCCAAGGCGACGGGCTTTCCTATTGCCAAGGTCGCGGCCAAGCTGGCCGTCGGCTACACGCTCGACGAGCTGCGAGAACGACATCACGGGCGGCGCAACGCCGGCGGCCTTCGAGCCGACCATCGACTACATCGTCACTAAAATTCCGCGCTTTGCATTCGAGAAGTTTCCTGGCGCAGACTCAACTCTCACCACGTCTATGAAATCCGTGGGCGAGGTGATGGCCATCGGCCGGACGTTCGCGGAAAGTCTGCAGAAGGCGCTGCGGTCTCTGGAGACTGGCCTTACCGGCCTCGACGACATCGAATTCGAAGGGCTGGGGCAGGGCGACGACAACAACGTCATTCGCGCGGCGCTCGGCACTCCGGCGCCTGATCGCATTCTCAAGGTTGCGCAGGCCCTTCGCCTCGGCGTCGATCACGAGCAGGTGCACGCGTCCTGCAAGATTGACCCGTGGTTCATCGAGCGACTGCAGGAGATCGTCGATATGGAGGCGCGTGTCATTGCACACGGGCTTCCGCCGACCGCCGAGCAGTTTCGTGCTCTTAAGGCGATGGGCTTCTCGGACGCGCGGCTCGCCAAACTGGCGGGGCTCACCGAAGCCGAGGTACGCCGTCGGCGCAAGGATCTCGGCGTCGAGCCCGTCTACAAGCGCATCGACACCTGTGCGGCCGAGTTCGCCTCGCCCACGGCCTACATGTACTCGACCTACGAACGTGGGCTGGTCGATAAACCCGAGTGCGAGGCACAACCTTCGGATCGTGAGAAGATCATCATCCTGGGAGGGGGGCCGAACCGCATCGGCCAGGGTATCGAGTTCGATTACTGCTGCTGCCACGCTTGCTTTGCGCTGACCGAGGCCGGGTACGAGACCATCATGGTCAACTGCAACCCGGAGACGGTCTCGACCGACTACGACACCTCCGACCAACTCTATTTCGAGCCGCTGACGGCGGAGGACGTGCTGGAGATCATTCGCACCGAGCAGTCCAACGGCAAGCTCAAGGGGGTGATCGTTCAGTTCGGCGGGCAAACGCCGCTGAAGCTTGCCAGCGCGCTGGAGGAGGCAGGCGTGCCCATCCTCGGCACCTCGCCGGATGCCATCGACCTCGCCGAGGACCGGGATCGGTTCAAGGCGTTGATCGACAAGCTTGGCTTGAGGCAGGCCGAGAGCGGCATCGCGCGCTCGCCGGCCGAGGCCCGCGCCGTCGCCGACTCCATCGGGTATCCCGTCATGATTCGGCCGTCTTACGTGCTCGGCGGCCGGGCTATGGAGGTCGTGCGCGACGGGGCCGAGCTCGACCGCTACGTGGCTCGACTGTCGGCGACGCTCGACCGGCCATCCGAGCTTGTCGTGTCGGAGCGGCGGCCACTCCTGATCGACCGGTACCTTTCCGACGCCATCGAGGTCGACGTCGACTGCATTGCCGACGGTAAGGACACGTTCGTTGCCGGCATCATGGAGCACATCGAGGAGGCTGGCATCCACTCGGGCGATTTCGGCCTGTGCCCTCCCGCCTCACTCACTCGACGCGGAGACGATCACAGAGCTTGAGCGGCAGACCCGAGAGCTCGCGCTGGCGCTCAACGTCGTCGGGCTCATGAACGTGCAATTCGCCATCAAGAATGGCGAGGTTTACATCTTGGAGGTCAATCCGCGCGCCAGCCGTACGGTGCCCTTCGTTGCCAAGGTGATCGGGCTTCCGATCGCCCGTATCGCTGCCCAGGTGATGGCGGGCAGGCCGCTCGCCTCCTTTGAATTGAAGCAGCGCAAGCTTGACCACATCGGTGTCAAAGAGGCTGTATTCCCCTTTGCTCGCTTTGTCGGGGTCGATCCAATCCTCGGGCCCGAGATGAGATCGACCGGCGAGGTCATGGGTCTCGACCGCGACTTCGCGATGGCCTTCGGGAAGAGCCAGATCGCCTCGGGACAAGCCTTGCCGACGTCAGGGACCGTATTCGTCTCGGTGAAGGACTTGGATAAGGATCGGATCGTGGCGCCCGTGCGGGATCTGGTCGAAATGGGCTTCCGTATCGTAGCGACGCGGGGCACAAAGCGGCATCTTGAGCAGCATGGGGTCCCCTGTACTCTCGTCAACAAGGTGCTGGAGGGGCGGCCCCACGTCGTCGATGCCATGAAGAACGGAGAGATCTCGATCGTGTTCAATACGACCGAGGGGGCGCGGGCCCTTGCCGACTCCAAGGACATTCGGCGAACGGCCTTGCTGAATCACATTCCGTATTATACAACTCTTGCCGGTGCGATCGCAGTGACGAGAGCCATCAAGGCGTTGCAGTCCGATACATTGAAGGTCGCGCCCCTGCAGAGCTATGCTGAAAGGCCCGCTTGAATGCGGGCCTACGTGCATTAGCTTGTTGCGCATTGGGGCTGACCTAACTTTCCCTGGTGAGTGAAACGGCTACAGGCGATGCTCCGGCGCAGTCTGCGTCGGTGAGGAGGCTTTGACTATGACCGAACGCGTGCCCATGACCGCAGAAGGCTATCGGCAGCTTGAGGCCGAGCTGCATCGGCTGAAGTCTGTGGAGCGGCCGCGCATCATCCAAGCGATAAGCGAAGCGCGCTCGCACGGCGACCTGAGTGAGAACGCCGAGTATCACGCCGCCAAGGAAGCGCAGGGGATGAACGAGGCCAGGGTGGCGGAGCTTGAGGACAAGCTTTCCCGCGCCGAGGTCATCGATCCCAAGACGCTGAGCGGCGACACGGTCAAGTTCGGCGCCACTGTCACGCTCGTCGACGAGGACACCGAGGAAGAGGTGAAGTACATGATCGTCGGCGAGTTCGAGGCCAACGTGCGCGAGGGCCGCATTTCCATCGGCTCGCCGATCGCCCGCGCGCTGATCGGCAGATCCAAAGGCGATTCGGTCGAAGTGACGACGCCCAAGGGCACCCGGTCCTATGAGATCGTGAACGTCGAGTTCAAATAGGGGTGCAACGTCAGGCGATCTGTTCCATCCATTTTCCTGTCGTAGCCAGGGGCATCGGAGCTAGGGGCCCGATCCGGGCCCCTTTCATTTGGGATGGACATCGGTTCGTGAGGGAAGCGGCTTTACGGCTGGAGGAAGTCCAGCCCTCACGGCGTTCCCCAAGGGGAGGGGGCTTAACCTTCTAGGCAGTCCCCACTAAGCTCTCGGCGAGGCTCTCGAACAGCTTCCGGCCGCCGGTCGGCCCGAGCAGCGGGTCTGACGCATTTTCCGGATGCGGCATCAGGCCGAGCACGCGGCGGCGCTCGTCGCAGATCCCGGCAATGTTGCGCTGGGATCCGTTGGGGTTGGCTTCCGGCGTTACATTTCCGTGCCGGTCGGCATAGCGGAACACGATGCGGCCTTCGCCCTCGAGGCGGTCGAGGGTGTCAGGATCGGCGAAGTAGTTGCCCTCCGCGTGGGCGGCAATGGCAGGCATGACCTCCCCGCGCGCGAAGCGGCTTGTGAAGATCGTGTCCGGCTGCTCCACTCGGAGCCATACGTCCTTGCAGACGAACTTGAGCGAAGCGTTCCGCATCAGGACACCCGGAAGCAGCCCGGATTCGCAAAGGATCTGGAAGCCATTGCAGATGCCGAGCACCGGCGTGCCCGCCTTGGCCTTGGCAATCACGTCCCGCATGATGGGCGAGCGCGCGGCAATGGCGCCGCAACGCAGGTAGTCACCGTAAGTAAATCCGCCGGGCAGGACGATCAGGTCCGAAGCGGGCACCTCGCTCTCGCTATGCCACACCAGCTGCGGCGCGCGTCCGGAGACGGATTCCAGCACGTCCGCGACGTCGCGTTCGCGATTGGTTCCGGGAAAGATGATGACGGAAGCCTTCATGGTGCCCCGCTGCGATTGGGCGGCCCGCCCGCCCCCACACCAAACTCATCCCTGGCTTCATGCCCGGGATGCATCATAAAGAGATCACCCCTCGATCTCGTAAGTATAATTCTCGATGACCGTGTTCGCGAGAAGTTCGCGGCACATGCGCTCTACCGTCTCACGGGCTTCCGCTTGGCTGCTCGCGGCGAGCTCCACTTCGATGAACTTGCCCTGCCGCACGGACTGAACCCCGCCGATCCCGAGCGCGCCGACGGCGTTCTCGATAGCCTTACCCTGCGGGTCGAGAACCCCGTTCTTCAATGTGATGATGATACGTGCTTTCATTTCACAAGCGAAAGGTGAGTGCTGAGCCGGGGACACGAGTAGCCGTCCTCGGCAACGATTCGCTACTCGTCACGTCCCGGTTTTACTCAGTTCGGCTTCCCACCGGGATTGGAGGCGACCAGCACCGGCACTGCCCCCTTCACTGGCCGGTTGTCGGTAAAGACGCCGAGCCGGCGAGCGACCTCCTGGTAGGCCTCGAGCAGGCCGCCCATGTCGCGACGGAAGCGGTCCTTGTCCAGTTTTTCGGAGGTCCGGATGTCCCAGAGGCGGCAGCAATCGGGGCTGATCTCGTCAGCAAGAACAATCCGCATCTGGTCATTGTCCCACAGCCGGCCGAACTCAACTTTGAAGTCGACGAGCCGGATGCCGATGCCGAGGAACAGGCCCACAAGGAAGTCGTTGATCCGCAGCGCGAGCTGCATGATTTCGTCGATCTCGTGCGGCGTCGCCCAGCCGAAGGCCGTGATGTGCTCCTCAGAGACGAGCGGGTCGTTGAGATTGTCCGCCTTGTAGTAGAACTCGACGATCGAGCGGGGGAGCTGCATGCCCTCCTCGAGGCCCAGCCTCTGGGCGAGCGAGCCGGCGGCCACGTTGCGCACGACGACCTCGAGCGGGATGATCTCCACTTCGCGAATGAGCTGCTCGCGCATGTTGAGGCGGCGAATGAAGTGCGTCGGCACGCCGATCTCGCCGAGCTTCACGAAAATGTACTCGGAAATCCGGTTGTTGAGCACGCCTTTGCCTTCGATCAACGCGTGCTTCTTGTTGTTGAAGGCCGTGGCATCGTCCTTGAAGTGCTGGATCAGGGTGCCGGGCTCCGGCCCCTCGTAGAGCACCTTGGCCTTGCCCTCATAGATGCGACGGCGCCTGTTCATGGGTATGAGACCTCTGAAGTGAGACATTATGTTCTTTCTTTTATATAGGGGACCGGAACCTGGCCAACGGATCTATCCCGATCGGGTCCGGGCTGCTCTCCGTATCTGCAGCGCGCCGCCCCCGACGCGGCGGGGCAATGTGGCCAGAACCCGGAAAGAAAGATCTCGGCGGGACACTAGCCGAACACGGGGGGAGAAACAATCTTAACGACGGGGCCAGTTGCCGCGTGGCTAATCCGACGCAGCAGGCGTTGATCTCGCCACAGCCAGCGTTTATGGCTTCGCTCCTGCGGCGTCCCAGTGAGGTACCGGGCTCGAGCGTTCGAGTTCCTAAGAGTAGAACAAAGCAGATCTGGAGCAAACCGAATGACGACTTTTGAGGAACGCGAGAAGGCATTCGAGAAAAAGTTCGCGCATGACCAGGAGCTCAAGTTTAAAGCCGAAGCCCGCCGCAACAAAATGCTGGGCGAATGGGCAGCAGGACTTCTCGGAATCACCGGCGAAGGCGTCGAAGACTACGTAAAAGCTGTCGTGAGGGCAGATCTGGCTCAGAAGGGCGACGAGGACGTCTTCCAGAAGATCCGGGCCGACTTCGACGCAAAGGGTGTCTCAGTCTCCGACGCAGAGTTGCGTGCGAAAATGGACGAATTTCTGCGGGAAGCGGTGGAGCAGATCGAGGGGTCGAAGTAGAAGGCTCACATAGAGCGGAGGTCGTGACCGGACTGGCCGCGCAGTTCCAAGTCACGGCGCGCACGGGGTATTTGGCCCTGATCACGGTTTGCGGCTGCAGGGCACGCGCCCTTGCGCCGTCGACCGTTGGCGAGTTCGTCTTTCGCAGGTCGCCGGACTCACCGTGTTTGCCTTTCTATACAACTTAAGCATCCTTTTCGCTGCCTCGTGCGAACCACGAAGCAGCGAGACTTCCGATCGCTGACCAATTGGCCGCGTTACTCGTTACCCGAAAGTCAAATTTAAATTGATGAACGGGGACAGATGCTCCCTGGTAGGTTTTTGTACATCTATAGGCCCCCTCGAGGCTCGCCAGCTTAGCGCCTCTACGTTTATAGTGCGACCGGGAGCAGGAGGTAACACCTAGTAAGCTCCGGGAACGGGGGATGATATGCGCGTTGCAACAATCGCTTTGGCCCTCTCGGCCGTGCTGGCGGGGACGGCTGCCCATGCAAGCTGTCCAGGGAAGCCCAACGCCCTCGGAGTATCCCGCACGGTGGAGATCGATACGACTGGCGGGCCGGGTTTCGGGTTCGAGCAGTACCGGGTCCACGATTTCCTCCTGCCCAAAGAGATCGTTTTGACTTTCGACGACGGACCGTGGCCGGAGACGACGCGGGCCGTTCTGGATGCGCTCGACGCGCATTGCACAAAGGCGACCTTCTTCATCATCGGGAAGCACGCACTCTGGCATCCTGACATCCTGAAGGATGTGGCGGCGCGTGGACACACGGTGGGCAGCCATACATGGTCCCACGCCAATTTGCGGAAGATGAAGGGTGACAAGGCCAAGGAAGAAATCGAGAAGGGCCTCAGCGCAGTGAAGATTGCGCTCGATAGCGCTCCCGCGCCTTTCTTCCGCTTCCCGTATTTGCAGGATCCGAAAGAGGTGGTCGACTATCTCGGTTCGCGGAACATTGCCATTTTCTCGCACGACGTCGACAGCTTCGACTTCAAGTTCCGCAATCCGGAGTCGCTCGTGAAGTCCGTGATGAGCAAGCTCGGCAAGAAGGGCAAGGGCATCGTGCTCATGCACGACTTCCAGAAGGTTACGGCCAGAGCGATGCCGGCCCTGCTGGATCAGCTTGCGGCAGAAGGCTACAAGGTTGTGCACATGACCGCAAAGGATCCGGCCGCTACGTTGGAGGAGTTCGATCAGCTCGCTCAAGCGGAGGTCAAGGGGCCGGTTGGGTCGGGTAGGCCGACGTCGAGCGTCGTCCGGACGATCAGCACCGGTCAGTGATCATTGAGATCGCTGGGCTGCCTGTTCTGACGGAGCACCGGCTGCGGATCGCTGCTGCCTCGCGAGCTTCCTCTTGCGTAACGCCACCCAGCGCCGGCAGCTGGCTCGGCCAAGATTGCAGGGGATCCGGAAGCCGATTGTCGACCTGGGGCGGTCGAGGCCGGCGATCCGGCCGTTGCCGGTGAGGTCGAGCGCAGCCTTGCGGAGGAGGTCGCCGGCGGTCATCGAGGCCATGAACGGATTGGCTGCGAGAGCGTCGGCGCTAAGGAGTGCCGAAACTGGCGTATCGGTCTCGGCTGTCAGCACACGCACGGCGCCGGTTGGTCCGACGAGAAAGGCGAGCCGTAGGTTTACCGATGTGACGTCGAGCCCCTGATCACCTAGGAATGATGCGTTATCCAGCGTGTAAGCGAGCGCGGCGCGGCGTGCAAAATCCGGCTTGACCCGGAGTGCGAGGATCTGCTCGTCGCTGAGGCCCGCAACCTCGTCAGGAAAGTGTCGGCGGACCACTTCCAGAAATGTCGACCTGATGAATTGAAATGGTCCCAGCGCCGTCGAACGGGGATTTTTCGCGTAAAGCCGACCGCTCGATTCGGCCATCATCAGACGATCGAGGAACTCCTGGACGGAGAGGTCCGACTTCTTCGGATCTCGTGGGGGGCCTTTATCGGCGGCGGAATCTCCAGACTGAACTCCAGGGCTGATGGTGCCGACCCGGGAAGCGGAAGAACAAGGACGACGAGCACCAAGCTGGCAGGGATGGTGCAGCGCCTGAACATCTCGCGAAGGTGCTTAAGAAATGGGAAGGTCCTGTTACGGTCCATGGACAGACGAATGCAGTCGGTTCGGAGCGGTCTGGCAGGCAAACGCTAGCGCCTGCGTGGAAGTTCCGACACAGGACGGAAAGTGGGTGATTGAACCCACGTCAGACGGAGGAGCCTACTGATTGCAGTGGGGCTTGCCGCGGGTCAGCGCGGAATGCTGGAGCTGCCACCCTGCACGGAGCGGTGGGGCTGGACGTCCGTATCCAGATTAAGCTCCACTCTACGGTCCATTTGCCAAAGCGTTCGCCGGTCGAGTTTTGATCGATCGACACCCTGATAGGGCTCGGAGCTGCCCTTGGGAATGAGCACGAGCCTGCCCTCGTACCCACTCTGCCGCAGGTAGTCCGCAACTGCCTGGAGCCTTAGACGGGACAGCTCGATGTTGAAGGCCTCGCTGCCGCGCTCATCGGCGTGCCCGGTCAGGACGATGCTCTCAGGCTTCTTCAGCTCTCAGATATTCGCTGAGCAATTCGACCGCCCTGCGGCCCTGGTCCGTGAACTTTGCTTTCCGGAACACGAACTGGATCGGTACCGGCACGGGGGCTCGTTGAGCAGCGTGATCGGTGGTCTGATCCGTCCCTCGGGCCGACGCAACGATATCCTCGAAATCGCGCATCATACGCGCAGGTGGATCGAGCTTCTCAGATGCGGATTTGATCTCAGCACCCCTTTGCTCCGCCATTCGCGGCTGGTCGGTCCTGAGCTGCCGACAATCCAAGGACCGGGTCGAGGTTCGTGAACTGGTGCTCAGACAGCAGTGTCCACTCGCCACGCTCGTCAGCTTTGGTCGTACCAACGAGTGTGCCATCGGCCGTGACCGTCACCGTCGAGTTGGGCGGTGCGGTGCCGGCGAACACCGACACTCCCCCTGGGCTAATGCGCACGACGTCGAAGGCCGGAGCGTTCACATCGCTGCCTTCGCGCGGCTGAAGCGCTTCGAGCTCGGGTGGCGCCAACGCCGCCTGCTGAACATCCGCCTGCGGCTCCGGCGACCGAGATGCTGGGACAATGTCGAAAAATGCGGGCGAAAGAACCCATGCGGCTGCTGCTGCAACGGGCAGCAGCGCGAGCACAAAGGGAACGACGAGGCTGCGACGGAACATCGAAGTACGCCTCAACATAAGACTTTGTATCACCTCGAGCCCAGTGCTTACAAGGTCTCGCAATGTATTTGTGGAGAGGCAGCTGTCAAACTAGGGGGTGCCATCCGAACTGGAGAGAATTGCGGGGTGCACTATTCGATCGATACTCCCGCGAAAGCTCGCAGGAAACTTGGGTTCAGCTATAGGTGGAGCTGCAACTCGTTAATAAAAGTTAACGGAGCCATACCCACCATGGGCACGGCTCCGCACCCGCTGCCGAAAAGGACAATCCGTGAGAGTGCCCCGTCTACTCGCGATACACGAGCACCGGGATCTTGCTGTGGGTTAGGACGCGCACGGTTTCGCTGCCGAGCAGTAGTCCGGCAATCCCCCGACGCCCATGAGAGCCCATGACGATGAGATCGCAGCCGTGCGAATTGGCGGCTTCGATGATGGCCTCGTAGGGGCTTGCGTGACGTATGTGGACCGCATTACGCGGAACCCCCGCCGCTTTTGCGGCATCGGTGATCTTGTTGAGGAAGTTCCAGGCGTTGGTCTCGGCGCGCATCTCGTAGTCCTGCTCGGGGATGGCAACGGCGACCTCGCCGATGGCAATGGCTTGCCACGGCGCAGTTACCGTGATCGCAGTGACCCGTGCGTTGAGCGACTTAGCGAGCTGGACACCGTAGAGAGCGGCACGCTCGGAGAACTCTGACCCGTCTGTAGGTAGAAGAATATGTTTAAACACGGCCAGTTCTCCTTGCTTGTGGTTCAGAGTGATTGGTGCTCAAGCGATATTACGGATGTGCAAACCGGCTTCAAGGCGTACCTTCCCATCCGCCTCAGGAGCAGTTAGAGGGCCGAGCCCCATTGGGCCTTGACCGGCATCAAGGTTCCGGCGGCAGTTCAACTGCTGAAAACGGGTGACGGTTCGCCCTGTATGAACGCTGATGATCCGCAAGGGGGTCGCATGCGGAACGGGAGCGCCATCCTTTTGTTGGGCGCGCAGCGGGAGAGTTCGCATGCATGAATTGGAGCATGAACATACCCCCAAGGCCATAAGGGATCGGCTGCGGGAGGGGCATCGACCGAACTATCTGAAGGATTGGGTCTACGGCGGCATTGACGGTGCCGTGACGACCTTCGCGGTCATATCGGGCGTCGCAGGGGCAAATCTCTCCCGGGTATCATCCTCATCCTAGGGCTCGCCAATCTCTTCGCTGACGGATTCTCCATGGCGGCTGCAAACTACAGCGGCACCAAGACCGAGATCGATGACCTGCACCGGCTGGCCGAAGTCGAGCGGCGACACATCGCGCTCGTCCCCGATGGTGAGCGCGAGGAGATTCGCCAGATCCTGATGAGCAAGGGGCTCACCGGCGAGGCGCTCGAGGATGCCGTGGCCGCCATCACGTCCAACGAGAAGGTCTGGATCGAAACGATGCTGGCGGAGGAGTACGGCCTCTCGCGCGCGATGCCGAGCCCGCTGATCGCCGGCCTCTATACCTTCTGGGCGTTCCTGACCTGCGGGGCCGTGCCACTCGTCCCCTTCCTTCTGGGAGTGCAGAACGCTTTCCAATGGGCTATCGTTGCGACAGGCGCGGTGTTCTTTTTCATCGGGTCCATCAAGAGCCGCTGGTCGCTTGCCCCGTGGTGGCGCTCCGGCTTCGAGACCCTGGCGATCGGGATGAGCGCAGCAAGCATCGCTTACGTCATAGGCTACGTGCTGCGCCAGTTTGTCGGGATTGACGTCTGAGGCGGATTGTCACTGCGGCGCCTGCTAGCTCGATCCGATAAGGCAGTTTGCGCAAAACGGTTTGGGGACTGGAGCGGAATCCGGCAAGGTAAATGACGTTACCAGGTCGCACGAGTGCCGAGGCAGAATCGCTGCGGCTGAAGGCCATTCTCAACTCGGCCGTAACCGGGATCATCACCATCGACAGCGAAGGGCGGATCGAGACGGTCAATCAAGCAGCCGAGCGGCTGTTCGGCTATGCCGCTTCCGAGCTGATCGGCCGCAATGTCTCGGTGTTGATGCCAGAGCCCTATGCAAGCCGGCATGACGAGTACATCCGCCGTTATCTGGCGACCGGAGAGCGGAGGGTCATCGGCATCGGCCGGGAGGTCCAGGGACTGCGGCGGGACGGCACGGTTTTCCCGATGCATCTGTCCCTCGGCGAGTATTCGATCGGCAACCAGAGATACTTCACCGGCATCGTCTACGATCTCACGGCCCAACGCACGATCGAGGCGCGCCTCGACCGGGAGCAAGCCCTTTCCCGCTCAATCTTCGAAAACCTCCCGGACGCCGTGGTCGTATCCGATCCAGAAAACGTGATCCGTCTCGTCAATCCAGCTTTCACGAGGTTGTTCGGACTGACCGAAGAGGAGGTTGAGGGCCAGCACTGCAGCGTACTGTGCGAGGAGGCCGAAGATGTGAGACGCTTCGAAACGGAAGCCGACGGCTTCGGACCACAGCAGATGCAATTCCGCCGTAGCAACGGCAGCTCGTTTCCAGCTCGCGCTGTCCACCGGCCCATATTCGGTAGCGATGGGCAACGGCTCGGCAATCTGACGCTCATTCATGACATCACGGCCGAGCAGCAGCAGGCGGCCGTATTACAGCAGGCGCAACGCATGGAGGCCATTGGTCAGCTCACGGGCGGTGTCGCGCACGACTTCAACAATTTGCTGACAGTCATTCTCGGCAACATCGAGCTGCTCGAACCGAGGCTCGAGGACGAGCTCAGCCGGAGCCTCGCGACCGAGGCCCGAGAGGCGGCCGAAATGGGCGCTCGTCTGACCGACCGCCTTTTGACGTTCGCACGGCGGCAGCGGCTGGAGAAGCGCCTCATCGATCTCAACGAGTTCGTGCTGAATTTGACGGAGCTCTTGCGCCGCACGATCGGGGCTGACGTCGACCTGTCGACGCTCGTTGGCGACCGACCTATGGTTGACCGAGGCAGATCCCGGTCAGGTCGAGAACGCGGTGCTCAATCTCGCCATCAATGCCCGGGATGCCATGCCGAACGGCGGGTCGCCTCGTTATCGAGACGCGCAACGCAGTGCTCGATGCTGACGCCGTCAAGCTTATTCCTGATCTGGAGCCCGGCGATTACGTGGTGTTGTCGGTCGCCGACACCGGAATTGGGATGACACCCGAAGTGAAGGCCCGCGCCTTTGACCCCTTCTTCACGACGAAAGGCGCAACCAAGGGCAGTGGTCTTGGCCTGTCGACCATCTATGGTTTCGCTCGACAGTCCGGCGGCAATGTCACGATCTACAGCGAACCAGACCGCGGCACCACGGTGAACATTTATCTGCCACGAGCAAAGGAGGCGCAGAAAATCGCCGAGATGCCTGTTGGTGAATCGGTTCGGCCCAGCAAAGGTGAGACCATTCTGGTGGTCGAGGATGACGACCGGGTGCGAAAGCTTACGACAACCCGGCTGGAGCTGCTCGGTTACCGGGTCGAGCAAGCGGCGAACGGGCAGGCTGCGCTGGCTCTCCTCGATCGGGATTCTGAAATCGATCTCGTCTTCTCCGACCAGGTGATGCCGGGCGGGCTATCGGGGCTCGATCTTGCAGCGGCGATCCGTGAGAAGTTTCCAAAGGTGCGGATTGTGCTCACGTCCGGCTACTCCGCTGATTTGATCGGTCAGGAGAAGGTCGATGGCTTGGGGCTGAAGGTGCTTCGAAAGCCGTATCAGCAAGCCGAGCTCGCCCGCATCATTCGCGAGACCCTAGACTCACGCAACTCGGAATGAGGCGGCCCTGGCCTGGCAGCCGCGTAGCTACGGGCGGGGCCGCGGTGTGCAAATACACACGCTGCTCCCGCACAGGGTTCGATAATAAGTACGTCCAAATTTCGGTGAATTCGCTGCGGAAATTCAGCGGCCCTGCGAAACGGCCATGATCTCCGTCATCAAATAGCGTTCGCAGCGAAGCAAGGCTTCGGGCACTGGCCGCCCTGAAGCCGAATAGGCGCGGATACGGTCCTGCACGCGCGCATACACATCCCGGAGGTCGTCGCAGTTATCGAGTTCCGCAAAGAGCTCGACGCAATCGATTGGAAGCTTTTCGCCACGCTTGCCCATTTGGCCTCTCCCAACAGCTGCGTTTCTCCGCCCCCTTCTGTATGCTGCCGTGCACCATAGGCGCAGTCCGTTGATTGGCAGCAAGAATTGGCCATTCGGCTCCAGTTTATGTGCAGCGCAACAAATATCGCGATTTTTCGCTGCTCACTGCAGATAGTTAAACGAACTAGGAGATCAAGGTCCAGGTCGAATCCGGAAGTTAGGTGCAGCTGCGTCAAAGAGCGCCTTCCGCTCCCGGATCAATACGCTCCCGCGGACATATGAACTGCGTTGCCTAACGACCGCGACGAACACATACTCGGCGATACGGCTCACACCAGCCGAAAAACAATCTGAAATGGGGCAGCCCAAGGGAGCAAATCGTATGAAGATCAAACGCCGCCAGTTTCTTGGCGGGCGTGGCGACCGCTGGCGCAGCCGCTGGCACGGCAACGTTTCCCAAACCTGCCATTGCGCAGGCTAGAACCGAATGGCGCATGGTGACCACATGGCCGAAGAACTTCCCGGGCCAGGGCGTGGGCGCCGAGCGCTTCGCGAAAGCCGTGCACCGAAGCAACCGAAGGCCGGCTGGTTATCAAGGTTTACGCAGCGGGCGAGATCGTTCCGGCCTTTGAAAGCATCGATGCTGTGATCCGCGGCGCTGCTGACCTGATGCACGCAACGCCCTATTACTGGCCCAACAAGAGCAAGGCGCTGAACTTCTTCTCGACAGTTCCTTTCGGCATGACGACGCCGGAGCTCGATGCCTGGATGAACCACCTTGGTGGGCAGGAGCTGTGGGACAAGCTTTATGATCAGTTCGGCCTCAAGGCATTTCATGCCGGCTCGACCGGCGTGCAGATGGGCGGCTGGTTCAACAAGGAGATCACCGGCGTCGATTCGATCAAAGGCATGAAGATGCGCATTCCGGGCATCGGCGGCGAAGCGCTGGCCAAGCTCGGCATGACGATCATCAACCTGCCGGCCGGCGAGGTTTTTGCGGCGCTGCAGTCGGGCACCATCGATGCCACCGAGTGGGTCGGCCCGTACAACGATCTGGCGCTCGGTCTCTATAAGGTTGCCAAGTACTATTATTGGCCAGGCATGCACGAGCCTGGCACGCAGATCGAGGTAACCGTCGACAAGAAGAAATTCACGGCGCTGCCGAAGGATGTGCAGCAGATCTTCGAGGCCTGCTGTCGGGCCGAGAACAACATGCTGACCTCGGATTTCAACGCCCGAAACGGCGCTGCCCTGGAGACGCTCATCAGGGAGCACAAGGTGCAGCTCAAGCGCTTCCCGAATGACTTCCTGCAGGCCTATGGCAATGCAGCTGGAGAGGTCATTCAGGAAATGCGCGACAGCGGGGATCCGATCACGAAGGAGATTGTCGAGTCCTTCCTGAAGGCCCGGCGTGACCTGATGAACTGGGCGCGGATCGCAGATCAGGGCTTCATGAACGCCCGCCTGCTGGACTACAAGTTCCCGACGTAAGCGCGTCTTTGGGAGAAGCGAGCGGCGGGGCCCTCAGGGCCCCGTTTCTCTTTGTAATCAGCCGAAGATTGGCAGACCTTGGATGAGCATGGCGAGCCCTGCAACGAGCAAAGCCAGATGGATGAGCATCAGGCTTTCCTTTGCGAGGGCGTTCTTGATGGGACCCGGGCGGCTCTGACGGTCGATGAGCTTCCACAAAGCGAACGATGTCACGAGCCAGATGGCGAGCAGCGCGGCTCCGATTTCGAAGAGCGTCAAGCTGTCCATTCCAATTGCCTCGCCCGCTCACTGCTTCGAGAAGGGATCGTCGACTTCGACGGGCATTCCCTCGTCATCGAGCTGAAAACCGTCGTCCTGGATGAACTCACCGAAGCCGCCGGTGCTCGTTCCTGCGGGAGCCGATTGCTCGATCGCCGCGGGCCCGAAGAGCTTCTTGGGCAGCCAAGTCGCCGTGCCCGGAAACGTCCAGAGCAGGATGAGCCCCATAAGCTGCAGCACGACGAAGGGGAGGGCTCCTGCCCAGATTTGGGAGGTGCCAACTTTCGATGGTGCGACGCCCCGAAGATAGAACAGCGTAAAACCAAAGGGAGGCGTCATGAAGCTCGTCTGCAGGTTCATGGCGACCATCACGCCGATCCAGAGCGGGTCGAGGCCGAGCAGGATCAGCGGCGGTCCGCAGATCGGCAGCATGATGAGGATGATCTCGAAGGTATCGAGAAAAAAGCCGAGGACGAACATGATCGCCATGACGGCGAGCATGGCTCCGAAGGCGCCGCCAGGCAGATTGTGCAACGCCTGCTCCACCATGTGCTCGCCGCCGAGGCCACGGAAAACCAGCGAGAAAAGCGAAGCCGCGAGCACGATCGTGAAGATGATCGACGTCGTGATCATAGTGTTCAGGGCGGCATACCGGATGGTGGCAAAAGATAGCTTTCGATTGGCTGCCGCCAGCAGCATGGCACCGATGGCGCCGACAGAGGCCGACTCCGTTGGCGTCGCGAAGCCAAACAATATGCTTCCCAGCACCGCTACGATCAGGATTAGCGGTGGAATGAGGACCGCCACGACGCGGACCGGCAACCCCTTGCGCTCCTCCGGGGTCATCAGGATGGCGGGCGCCGTTTCAGGCTGGAATACGGCTTTGTAGATCGTCCAGAGCAGGAAGAGCCCGACGAGTATGAACCCTGGGATCAGAGCGCCCGCGAAAAGATCGCCGACCGAAATTGGGTCCGGCGCGAAATTGCCGAGCCTCAGCTGCGCCGATTGATTAACCCCGGCCAGCAGATCCCCGATAAAAATCAATACCGTCGAGGGCGGGATGATTTGCGCGAGCGTCGACGATGCACCGATCGCCCCGGTGGCCATTTTGGGACAGTAGCCCGCCCGCAACATGGCCGGCAGGCTAATAAGGCCCATGGTGATGACGGTCGCGCCGACGACTCCGGTCGAAGCTGCGAGAAGGGCTCCGACGATGATGACGGAGAAGGCGAGCCCGCCGCGTAATGGACCAAACAGCTGCCCCATCGTCGTGAGCAGGGCCTCGGCCAGACCGGACTTCTCCAGGACGAGACCCATGAAGATGAACAATGGAACGGCCACCAGCACATCGTTGGTCATCGTGCCGAGGTAGCGCAGCGGCAGTCCGTTCAGGATGGCGTAATCGAAGGTGCCAAGCTGGTTGCCGATAAAGGCGAAGATCAGCGATGTCCCAGCCAGTGTGATCGCGATGGGATAGCCGATGAGAAGCGTGCCGAGCACCGAAAGGAACAGGAGGATCGACAGAATATCGCCAACTGTCAGGACTGAGAGCATGGGCAGATCGGCTTGAAAGCGGCTTCGTTTGAGGTGCGGGGCGCTCGAAGGGCGTTACTCTGCGGTTCTTGGCGGTGGCACTAGATCAGGTCGCCCACCGATGACGAGGGCGCTGCGGGCACAGATCGCCAATCCCTGCAGCATCATGAGCACGCAAAAACCGAGGATGACCGACTTGAGCAGGTAGAGCCCCGGCATTCCACCGACCTGCGGTGAGGCTTCCCCGAGCCTCCATGATGCAGCCACGTAGGGCCAGGCGTAGTACCAGAGGACGATGATCCAAGGGAACAGGAAGACGATCGTTGAGAGAAGGTCGAGCCAGGCGCGCGTGCGAGGTGAGCGGGATTCGTAGACGATGTCGACGCGAACATGCCGGTTGACCATGAGCGTAAAGCCCGCGCCGAGCATAAATGCTGTGGCGTGCGTCCAGATGAAGAGCTCTTGCATCCAGACGAAGCCCGTCTGCAGGACGTAGCGGATGACGACCACTGTCGCGCAAATGAGCACTGTGGCCAGAGTCAGGTAGGCGACCGTGCGGCCCACCATATCGTTGACGGCTTCGGCAAAGCGCACGAAGCCAGCCAATGCCCTCATGTGTGCGCCTCTCCCCTGAGTTTTTTGTTAGCGAACTTTAGCAGCCAAGCCACGTAAGCGCCAATGCTTGCTGAGCACGAAATCGCCTCTTCCCGGCGATGCGACAAATCGCAGCAGGCCTCAAATTCGCGCTTGCGGGCTGCCTCAGTTGCCGAAAATCAGATCGAAGATGGTTCGGGGTGGTCTGTTGCGGCTCGGCTGGCGACGCGGGCGTTGCCGATGGCCGTAATCCTGATTCCAGGGCGCCCAGGCGGGTCCACCGAAAAATCCGTCTCGTTGGGCAACAGGTCGCTGTGCGACGACCTCACGTGGCGTAGTGTCTCGAAGGACGAGCACATCCGTCACTCCGTCCACACTTTCGATCGTGACGGTTCCCTCGTTCCAGGACCAGACCGATTTGCGGTCGCCTTGCCGATGGAGTTGCAGGCTGACGACCTTGCTCGCCGGAATATCTACGATGGCGATCTGCTCGATCTGCTCCGGTCCAGCCTCGGCATGCACGGTTCCGGCATAGTAGCGCAACAAGCCGATGCCTTTGAGAACGCCGTCCTTCACCTCCCATTCGAGGAGACGCGGCTCTGCATCTCCAGCCACCTCGAGTGGAACGCGCACCTTGGAGCGCCCCTTGAGATAAGCGGTATAGCGGCCGTTCTCCTTAACGACGTGCCATCCCTCCATTGCAGCGCCTGGAACATCCTCCTGAAAATCGGACGCAACCCCCATCTGCTGCAGGGCCAGGCTGGCATCGGTGTGTGAAGGCATCAGACGCAGTGCGGTGCGGAAGCTGGCAATGGCATCATCCGTCTGGCCGAGAGCGTGCTCCACCTCACCCTTGGCCCAGTGGACGTCAGCGTTGTCGACCGAGATGGTGAGTGCCTTCTCAACCTCCCTTAAGCCGAGTTCGGGCTGACCGGTCTGTTTGTAGAGCCAAGCGCGGTACGCAAAAGCCTCTGCGGAACGAGGATCAATTTCGATCGCGCTGGCTAGATCGGCCTCGGCCTCCTCGAAGGCAGCTGTCTTAGCCAAGGCAAGGGCGCGACCCGCGAGAGCCCGTGCATTCTGCGGATCGATTTCGAGAGCACGGCTGAAGTCGCGCAGGGCCGAGGGTGTATTCTCGGCGAAGCGGTATGCCTCGCCGCGATCTATGTGCAACTCTGCATTTTCCGGCTCGAGCGCGATGGCGCGGCTCAGGTCCTCGATCGCATCCACGAAGTGGCCGACCTGCATAGCGGCTCGGGCTTGCGCGCGGTAAGCCGCCGCGGATCGTCCATCCACGGCGATCGCCCGCCGGAAGTCGGTCAGAGCCGAGTAGGGCCGGCCTTGGGCCAGCAAAGCCTGCCCCCGGCCGGTGAGTGATGCTGCGCTCTGCGGCGCGAGGCGGACGGCGCGGGTGTAGTCGAGGGCGGCCTCCTCGGGCCGACCGAGCTTCAGGAGCGCACTGGCCCGGTTGTTGAAGGCAGCGGCATATCCGGGGGCCAGCACGATGGCCCGGTTCAGATCCTTGATGGCTTCCTCGACCAACCCGAGGGCAAGCAGTGTGTTGGCGCGATTGTTGTAAACCGGTGCATACTCCGGGAACAGCCGTACCGCTTGGTTGAAGTCGTCGAGTGCAGCCTTGTGCCGCCCCAGCCGGCTATTGGCTACGCCCCTGTCGTTGAGGATGGCGGCGCGCCGGTCGGGCGCCAGATCCTGGTCCTGAAGCGCCTCGCTGTAGGCGAGGACCGCCTGCTCCACGTTGCCGCGGAGAAGCGCCGATGCTGCTTCCTGGGCCTTTGCTGCCGCCAGCTCACCAGCTGCAGCCACCGGTTCGCTCGTAGCGAGCGCGACAGCGAGTGACAGAGCAGCTGCGCGAACTGCGGTCCATGTCAACATCCTCAAAGCTCCTTCGCCCGCCCCGCGCAACGCTTTCACTATAACGCAGCGGGCGCAGAATCCCGACAGGGTGTGAACGCAGCGTTACCCCAATTTGAATGTGAGCGTTCGCTCAGCCGCGCACCAGGTCAGCGATGGCCTTGCCGAGCTCTTGGGTGGTGGCCTTGCCGCCCATGTCAGGTGTCAGCGCCTCCTGCTCGCGGATCACGTCTTCGATCGCCTTCACAATCGCGTCCGCTGCTTCCTTGTGGCCGAGGTGCTCCAGCATCATGGCGCCGGACCAAATTTGTCCGATCGGATTGGCGATGCCCTTGCCAGCGATGTCGGGAGCCGAACCGTGGACCGGCTCGAACATCGAGGGGTACTCGCGCTCGGGATTGATGTTGGCGCCCGGCGCAATGGCGATGGTGCCCGTCGTCGCTGGTCCGAGATCGGACAGGATGTCCCCGAACAGATTGGAGGCCACGATAACGTCGAACCAATGCGGATTGCGCACCAGATGCGCGGACAGGATGTCGATGTGGAATTGCTGGGTCTTGACCTCGGGGTACTCCTTCGACACCGCAGCGAATCTTTCGTCCCAGTACGGCATGGAGATCGAAATGCCGTTCGACTTGGTCGCCGAGGTCACCTCGCGGCGCTTGCGGGTCATCGCAAGGTCAAAGGCATAGCGCATGACGCGCTCGCATCCCTTCTTGGTAAACACGGATTGCTGGATAGCCATCTCCAGATCCGTGCCCTCGTAGATGCGCCCTCCGATGGAGGAGTACTCACCCTCGTTGTTCTCGCGGACGATGTAATAATCGATGTCGCCCGGCTTGCGGTCTGCGAGCGGCGACTTGAGCCCCTCGAACATGCGCACTGGCCGCAGGTTGATGTACTGCTGGAACGAGCGGCGGATGGGGATCAGCAATCCCCAGAGCGAAATGTGGTCCGGCACACCGGGATAGCCGACGGCACCAAGGAAGATGGCGTCGTACGGCCGGAGCTGATCGAGACCGTCTGCAGGCATCATGGAGCCCGTCTTCTTGAAGCGCTCGCAGCTCCAATCGAAGTGGTCCCATTGAAATTCGAGGCCGTAACGCTGCCCCGCGGCTTCCAACACCCGCAGTCCTTCCGGCACGACCTCGTTGCCGATGCCGTCGCCCGGAATGACGGCGATTTTCATCTTCTTCTGTGGCTGGTGCTTGTTCGTGTCGTTGGTCATGCCGGCTTGCTCCGTCTCGCCTCAACTGAAGCCGTTCCGTGAGTGGGCTGTCCGTCACGGTTTAGCCGAGTTGAAGGCGCGCGCCAATGTCGGGACGGAGTGTGCTTCGCGTTATTCGCTCGCAGGCTGGTGTCGGCGGCGCGGCTTACGTGAGGTGACGCGCTCCAGAAAGCGTGCCAGCGCCGCCTCGTGCGGCCCAAGCCCGCGCCGGACCGGCCCGCCCCGCCGCCAGCGACGCTCGAGCTGGCCGTTGACGAAGCTCGTCAGCACGAGGTCGTGCACGTAGCTCTTGCGGGCAATCGCGGCGGTGTTGCCGAGCAGGCTCGCGACCTCCTTCACCACGGCGACGATCTGGCTGTTGCGCTTTCGATCCGAAATTTCCGGAGCGAGTGCGGCCAGGCGATCCCCAGCAAGCGCCGTTGCATGGAAGGTGCGGAAATCCTTAGCGCTCACGCGTCGCCCGGAGATGGTCGAGAGATATGAGTTGATGTCGCGGGCGGTGATGCAGGTGGTCTCTCCAGGGGCATTGTAGTAGCAAAAGATGCGGCGGGCCCCTAGGCGTTTGAGCCGCCGCAAAGCTCCCGCCAGGCGCCTCGACTCGACCTGAGCTTGATGCTCTTTGCCCCTTTGCCGGGAAAGCAGCAGCGTGATCCGGCTCGGAGGCGACTTGGACGTGCTGCTGTTTAAGCGTTACTGCTCCGCGGGCTCCTGTCCGCCTCAAGTGAGCCTGTCCTCCAATGCGGATGGCTGACACGTCGATGAGTGCGACGCACGCTGCAACGGCAAGCTCGAACGATCCAGCGTGGCAGCTGAGATCGCGGCGGACCGCGCGGCGAATGGCCGGTAGCGCCTTGCAGAACTCCATCAGCCGTCGGGCCTTGCGTTGCTCCCGCAGCTGCTCCCAGAGCTCATGATAGATGTACTGGGTGCGCCCGGCCTCGTCGTGGCCGAAGGCCTGGATATGTGCCATCGGGTCGAGCGCAATGCGCACATCTTGCCAAGCCGGTGGGATCGCAAGCCGCAGGATACGTGCTCGGACTTGCGGATCTCGAATGAGCTGGCCGTTCTCGAAATAGGAAAAGCCCCTTCCGTGTCTCCGGCGCTCGATCGAAGCGGTTTGTGGCGGAAGGTACTTGAGACCTAGGCGGCGTGCCGCCGAGCGCACGCCAGTATCCGCGTTCATGATGGATGTTCCTGCAACCGGATTAAGGAACCGTGTGGCAGGCCGGCGGTTCCGCACCGCAACCGCAAGTCGCAGCACCTGCCGCGAGGTTATGCGCGGCCGCGAGCAGCCGCCGAGGGCACGAGCATGGGAGCGGATTGGCTCGCGCCGCCAACGCTGGCTACGCCTCGAGACGGGCGCTGACGTGGTCCCCGACCTTGCGTTTGGGCGAACCAGGCGATCGTTTCCGCGAGCCCTTCGTCGAGGCTTACTTTTGGTGACCATCCGAGCAGAGCGCGGGCGAGCGAAATATCCGGCTTGCGGCGCCGCGGATCATCGATCGGTAGCGGCTGAGAGGTGATGCGCGATGTCGACCCGGTCATCTCGATCACGCGCTTCGCCAGATCCTTGACGCTGACCTCGGCAGGATTGCCGAGATTCACCGGCCCAAGCACTTGTCCAGGCAGCCACATCAAACGCAGCAGCCCCTCCACAAGGTCGACCACATAGCAGAACGAGCGGGTCTGCTCGCCATCACCGTAGATCGTGACGTCGCGGCCGGCGAGCGCCTGGCAAATGATATTCGAGATAACGCGCCCGTCGTCTGTGCGCATGCGCGGTCCATACGTATTGAAAATACGGGCAACGCGCACCGATGCGCGCCGAGTGCGTGCGAAATCATAGGTCAGGGCCTCGGCAGCGCGCTTGCCTTCGTCGTAGCATGCCCGCGGCCCGGTTGGATTGACGTTCCCCCAATAACGTTCCGTCTGCGGATGCACTTGTGGGTCGCCGTAGACCTCGCTCGTCGAGGCGAGGAGAAAGCGTGCGTTCGTCTGCTCGGCGAGCTGCAGGAGGTTGCGCGATCCCAGCACGCTCGACAGCAGCGTATGGACAGGATCGGCCTGATAATGGGCCGGCGAGGCGGAGCAGGCGAGATTGAAAATCGCCTCGATGCGCCGGCGGCGGGAGGTGAGCGCAGCCGGCAGCGTTTCGCAAATATCAGCCTCAATTAGAGTAAACCGGGGTTCTCGTTTCAGGTGCTGCAGGTTGTCGAGAGTTCCGGTTCTGAGATTGTCGAGGCAGATCACTCGTGCACCGTCAGTGATCAGAGCATCGCAGAAGATGCGAGCCCAGGAAACCCGCCCCTCCCGCCACGAGGACGAGCTTGCCCTTTGGGTTACTCATTGAAACTCTCTCCAGTACATTCACTTTCTGGCGGGTCTGGTCAGCGTCCTGATCTGCAACGCGCAACTCTGAATCCGGTTTCGACGAGCGATATCCCGTCAATTTATGATCACTGTGCCCTGGAGCCTTCGAGCATTCGACGGGGCTCGAATGAGCGGTTCTGCAACGTTTCCAAGAGATATTTTTCCAGCTCGGCCGCACGATGCGCGGCGGTGTGATTGGCTAGCACACGGCGGCGCGCGGACTGAGCCAGCCGGCGGCGGCGCGAATCCGGAATACTGAGCAATGCGGCCAGCACATCCTCAGGACGCGTCGCGATGATCACGTCCCGATCAGGCTTAAGGATGGTTTCGAGCCCCGGCCAGGCGTCTGAGATGATTGCGGTTCCGCTGGCTGCGGCTTCGAATAGTCTGACGCTGGGGCTATAGCCCATGCGCACCATGCTCGCGCGCGTCACGTTGAGCGTGAAGCGGCTTGTCCCATAAAAAATGGGATGCTGCTCAGGCGGAATGTGCTCGATAAGCTCCACATTGGGCGGCCAGGAGATGCCCTTGGGGTACTGCGCGCCGGCAACCGCAAATTTCAGATGTGGCGCCCGCTTTGCTGGCTCGATGAGCAACTGCTGAAGCAGTGGCTGGCGATCGGGGCTGTAAGTGCCGAGGAAGCTCAAATCCCATCGGTGCGATGTCGGCGAGGGCGCATAAAGTTCAGGATCAACGGAGCAATAGAGTGCCCGAGCTGCAGGCGCCCCATAGAGTTGTTCGATATGCGACAGAACCGGGCCGCCCGCGAACGACAGATAGAGATCGTATCCGCCGATTTGATTCTGGGGAGAGATAGGTGCAGGTACCGTTATCGAGATTTTCGAGCGTAACGGGCGTATCGATATCGTAAAAGGCTTTAATTCCGCGAGCGGTCGTTTGCACGAAATGTCCGACAGCAATTCCATCTGGCACGTACGAACCCACGATGACTGCATCAGCCGAGGCGATCGCTGCGCGATGAAACTTCAGCTCTGATAGGGTCTGGTAAAATAAGAGCTTGCAGTAATCTGGTTTTGTCAGGTCTCGTGTTGCCGCGTACCAGGGCACATCGCGCTCGAGAAACAAAATATCGTGGCCGCGTGCCGAAAGCGCCTTTAGGAGCGATCTGTAGGTTGTCGCGTGTCCGTTACCCCAGCTTGATGAGAGGCTCAGCCCAAGCACGACAATTCGCAGCCGGCGACTGCTCACATCAATCTCCCGTTTTGCAATTTCTCATCTGCGATCCGGCGCAAGATTCGATCGACCTGCGCACCTCTGAGCTCGTACGTGTGCTCTGCCAAAATGCGCTCGCGAGCAGCGTTGCCGATGTCGCGGGCGATTTCCGGTGTCAGCGCTTCAAGGTGTGCAAGGACATCCTGGCCATCGCGCGCGACCAGAATTTCCTCACCGGGCGTGAGAAACTGCTCGATTCCTTCCCAGGAGTCGGTGATCAGGCAAGCGCCTGCTCCGGCCGCCTCGAATACCCGTGTTGCTGGTGAGTAGCCGATGGCTGCCATGCTGTCGCGCGCGATATTCAGGACAGCGAGCGGCGTCGCATTGAAGGCGTTGTGCTCGTAGCAGTAGACGTGGCCGATGTGGCGAATGTTGGTGGGTAAGTGCTGTGCCTCCCAGCCATTTCCCCCGATTAAGAATTGTCTGTTTGGTGCCGCGCGCGCCGGAGTGAGAAAAAATGCCTCGACACGGGTTTCGCGATCGGGCAGGCGATTTCCGAGAAACGCGAGATCGGCCGAGAAGCGCGGGTCGGGCCGCACGGGATGATGCGTCGTCGGATCGAGCGCGTTGTAGACGGGCTCTACGTAGCGCGCACCAAGCTCCCGATAACCGGTTACAACGGGAGGACCGCCTCCATATGTTAGGACCGCATCAAGTCGGTGCAGAACACGGCGCAGTGGATGGTCCGGATTGCTCCGCATCTCGGCCAGCGTTGCCGGAGCGTCGACGTCCCAGAAAATTCGGATCGCGCCAGGCCGCGCATATTCCAGAATACCGGCGAGAAGCTCGTCATCGAATACACCGACGCCGCTCGCCTTGACGATAACATCTGCCGAACGGGCTTCGGCGAGGACGGCCGTAACACCTTGCAGCGTAGCGGGATAGACCCGGGTTGTCGCCCAGCTCGGCGGCTCGATGTCGCGATGCTGCTGCCGGCCGAATGCATCGGGCTCATAGAAGGTGATGTCGTAGCCGCGTCGAGCGAGTGCTGACAGAAGCCCCCGGTAGTAGGTGGCAGCCCCGTTCCAATAGGAGGACAGAAGGCTTGATCCGTAGAAGGCGACCTTCATGCGGCCACCTCCGCCGGCTCGGCGCGGATGCCGTCGACAATCCTCAAGAGCTCCTCAACTTGGTGCCGACAGGTGTGCCGGCTCCTGATCGTCGCCAATCCGTTGGCAGCGAGCGCCTGGCGCAATACAGCGTCATGTTTCAGCGCCAAGAGATGTTTCAGCATCTCCGCAGGACTGCGGGCGAGGAGGAAGTCCTCGCCGGCGTGGAATAAACCTTCAGTGTCCTCCCAGGGGGCCGATACGAGCGGAATTCCGCACGCTAGTGCTTCGAAAACGCGGATCGTCGGAATCCCGGGCAGGCGCTCGGCGTAAACCCGTCGCGGTACGTGCACCGTCGCCAGGTGGTGCGAGAAAACATCCGGCACGTGCGCATTGGGCAGCCACCCGAAATAGCGCGCACCGTACATATTCAGCGTCTCGATAGCATCGTCCGGATAGCGCACACCATAAATGTCGAGTGGCAATCCGGCATTGGCAGCAGGCCGCAAAAGATAATCCGTAATTTCCTCGGATCGCTCGTCATCGCCCCAGTTGCCGATCCAGACGAGCCCGCTTCGGGTCGTCTCCTGCTCAGGAGGCCGAAAAAGGCGAATATCCGCTGCCTCGTGCCAAACGTGCACATTTTTCCCCCAGCCTCGGCGCCGATAAACTTCCGCCAATGCTTCCCCGAAGGCGAGCACCGCGTCGTAGCCGTCCAGATCGAAGTCGGCGATGGCATCAGGTTCGCTCACGGCCCGATGATGCGTGTCGTGGAAAAGAAGCGTAAATCGGCCGCCACGCGCTTTGAGCCGGCCAAGACCACTCACCAGCCACGGCTCGTTCCACTCATGCACAATGACGACATCCGCATTCGTGACACAGGCCTCGAGATCGAGACTGGGGCCGTAGGAAATAGGCTTCAGCTCGGGATAGGCAGCAGCGAAGGCGGTAAGCGCACGTGGGCTATGGTCCGCCAAAAGATTAACCATGCTCCAGCCATCGCGGGGCTGAAACACCACAACGTCATGGCCGAGTTCTTTCAGCTCCCGGAGTACGCCGCGAAGAAAGTGGGCATTTCCATTGTTCCAGCACGAGGCGAGGGAGTGCGCGAAATAGACAAGCCTCATGCCAGAACCTCGTGCCCGGCATGCTGGCGCCGTTTCGAAAGCAGACCTCCGTAAATGGCGCGCACCTTGGCGGCCATTACCTC
This sequence comes from uncultured Pseudomonadota bacterium, assembly GCA_963786775.1. Taxonomy (GTDB): domain Bacteria; phylum Pseudomonadota; class Alphaproteobacteria; order Rhizobiales; family Hyphomicrobiaceae; genus ZC4RG25. The sequence continues at coordinate 48,566 of CAWBAM010000028.1, forward strand.
GGGCGTGTACCGGCGCGCACGCCGGCGCGCAGCCGACGCATAGAGCGTGCGCTGACGGGCGTCGTTTGCAAGCTGCTCGATAGCATCGGCGACAGCAGCGTCATCATCGGGCGGCACGAAACATGCGGCTCCGTCCCACAGCTCGCGGAAGGTCGGGATGTCCGAGAGCACCAGCGCGCAACCCGCCTCGGCGGCCTCCAGCACTGCCAATCCAAATGGCTCGTAGCGTGCCGTCGACACGAAGACCGGTTTCGCAGCGAGCCACTCGGCGACTTGGCCGTCACTCAAATTTCCGAGCGTCCGCACATGGGAAAGCTTGATGCTCGCCCGGTTCGGGCCCTTGAGCGGGCCCGCGGCAAACACCGGGAGTCTCAGCCGCGCGGCCGCAGCGTCCAAGGTATGCAAGTTCTTGCCTTCGTCCCACAGGCGCCCAGCAGTAAAGGCGAAAGGCGTATCGGGAATCGCACCCTCGGGAAGCGGCTCACGCACACATGGCCTGCGTCCGTTGTAAACCACTTTCGGGGGCGTCGGCAGGTCATAGACGTTCTGGATCGTCCGAGCGAAAGCCGCACTCGGCGTGACGATGGCATCGGCTTTTTCGAGGCCCTGTGCGACGAGATCTTTGTGCCAGCGGAATTGGCGGGACATCGGGCGGGTGCGGACGGCCTGCCACCAGCTAGCCATGCATGAATGGCAGACGGCCACGACTGGCACAGGATAACGCGGCCCTGCCGCCAGGGCTGGGCTGTTGAGTTGGACAATGGCGCTTCCATCGTCCTGCACGACTTCCACTAGCGTGGCGGCGGCGTCGAGCACGTCCTCGGGACAGGTCGCGGTCCAGTCGAGCGGTAGATCGAGATATATCAGCCGCAACCCCGGAATGCGTTGCGCAGCAGATCGTTGCTGGGGGCTGGGTGGCGGACCGAGCACGCATAAAGTTGTCTCAGTATCGTAGGCCCTGAGCCCCTGGGCGAGATCTAACGCGTACTGCCAGACGCCTCCGACTGCATCGGCGGTCATGAAAACGCGAAGAGTGCCGGAATGTGTCAGTTCTGGCAGCATGTTGCCTCCAATTCGGATAAGGGGCGTGGCCGCTCGTCTTGGAGCTCACTGAGCTCTGTGAATTGAGCGAGGTAATGGGCGTGTGCCCGCTCCCAGGCATGATCGTCCGGCGCGCCCCAAAGGCGGTAGTAATCAGGGGAGCTGGGATAGGGGTAGAGCGGCACGGGATCGTTGGCCCAAACTCCGTGACGTTCGAGATTGGCGCGCCATTCCGCGATCTGGCGCGCATCGTCGCCGGCCATCTTGATGAGGTTCGCCTGGACGAATGGGATGGTGCGGCGGGCGTAGATGAGTCTGTTCGGCCAGCTCGTCCGTCGAAAGACGGCAGCGCTTTGCCAGCACGTCGCGGCCTTCGGCACTCAGGCTTTCGACACCCGCTTCGATGGAGACACACCCTGCGTTTCCGAGTGCGTCGATTAATTCGGGCTTCCAAAGGTCGATGCGAGTTTGAACACCGAACGCTACTTTTCGCGCGGCAAGCGCCTCGAGCAGCTCTACGTTGGGCAGGAATATTTCGTCGATGAAATAGAGGTAGGTCACGCCTTGGGCGATAAGCCCATCGATCTCTTCAAGCAGCAGGTTGAGATTGCGCCGCCGATAGCGATCGCGGAAGTCCATTTTTGCACAGAATGTGCAAGCATACGGACAACCACGCGACGCTTCGACCTCGGCCCCTGGTCCATCGGGCTCTCGATCGAAGCGATGGTGATGATGATGATGCCGCGCGATCCATTCGGTTGGCCACCGAAGCGGCATGAAATTTTCGAACCGCGCCGCACGCGGCCGTCCGTTGATCACAATGTGGTCGCCGATCGATAGGCGATGGATGAAATGTCGCTGAGCGGACGCCCGATTGCCAGATCGGCAACGACCTCTTCGCATTCGCCCATCACGACGATGTCCACGCCAAGCTTGCGTAGGACAGCTCTTGGCGTCGCCGATCCATGGGGACCGGCAGCAACCGTGGTGCCGCCGCGATCCGCCAGCGCCAGCAGAAACTCGCGCGGCACCGATAGCTCCGGCTGTGCACAGCGCCAGAAAAGATAGCTCGGCGCCGTCGTAACGACGGTCATATCGGGGCCGAAGGCCGCAACCGCATCGGCCAGCTCCTCAGCGCTCTGGCCGCACAGGTGGCCGTCCAGCATCAGGACATCATGCCCAGCGTCCATAAGGAGCGCCCGGGTGTAGCCAAGTTCGAGCGGCAAATGCGGCGCGCGGCAGCCGAAATAAATGCTGTTCTCGAAACGCCAGGGTGGATTGACGAGCGCGACTTTCATGGCAGCCCCGCTGTTTCGAGCGGCAAAGATGTGGTGGCCTGCACGGCTGGGGCTTCATCCTTCATCCAGCGATAAAGATCGCGCAGCCCGCCTCGCCAATTCCGAGGCCCCGGCAATTGCAACATCCGGATCGCTTTGCGGATGTCCGAGGCGTAGTAGCGCTGGTCGCTGGGACGCCAATCGGCGAATGTGATGTCGAGCGGTCGGCCAGCGATTGTGCCGATTTCCGAAACCACCTGAAGCACGCTGACCGCATTGGAGGGGCCGCCCCCGAGGTTGAAAGCGTTGCCTCGTGCAGTAGCTATGCGGCGCCAAGCGGCGAGATAGGCCTCCACAGCGTCTCCCACGTGCAGCAGGTCGCGAACCTGGCAGCCGTCGCCATAGATGGTGATCGGTTTGCCGTCGACCGCAGCACGAACGAAATGCGCAACCCAGCCCTGATCCTCCGTGCCGAGCTGCCGCGGCCCGTAAATGCAGCTCATCCGCATGACGACGGTTGGCAGACCGAAGCTGCGGGCGTAATCCAGCACGTATTGATCGGCGGCACCCTTCGAGCAGCCGTAAGGCGTATGCAAGGAGAGAGGTTGGTCCTCTCCGACGCCGTGCCTGCGCACATAGGCGTCTCGCGGCAAATAACATTCGCCGACACGCTCTAGCTCGAGCTCACCGAGATCGCCGTAGACCTTGTTGGTGCTGGCGTAGATGAAGGGAATAGGATCGTTTCGCTGGCGCAGCGCTTCGAGCAGCAGCAGCGTTCCGCGCGTATTGATATCGAAATCCCGGTAAGGGTCGTCGAAGCTCGTCGTCACCGCAACCTGCGCCGCTAGGTGGAATACCGCACTTGCCTCTCGGGCTGCGGCCGTGATCGCGGTTTCGTCGCGCACGTCGGCAACGACGGCGGAAATGCGGGCGGGATGCCGTTGCTTCAGCCAAGCGAGGTTAGCGTCGACTCCGGGTCGCATTAAGGCGTCGTAAACGAGCACGTCGTGGCCCTCGCGCGCCAGCCGATCGGCTAAGTTGCAACCTATGAAGCCCGCACCGCCGGTGATCAGCACCGGCCTTCGTTTCGAGCCGGCCCTGGTGGTTCCACGGATGATGCCGTCAGCCGTCATGCCACCAGACCCCGCGATTCCAGTTCCATGCGGGCTTTCGGAACGCGGTCTTGGGCTTCTTGCCTTTCGACCCAGCGGGCGAGCTCAACCAATCCGTCGGCGAAGCTCGCCTGCGGAACGAAGCCGAGCTCATCGCGAATTTTGCTTATGTCGGCGAAACAGTGGCGAATGTCGCCGGCACGGGCTTGGCCCGTTATCTCCGGCTCGATTTCCCGGCCCATGGCAGCGGCCAGCAGCTCTGCGACATCGGATATCGAGCGGTGCTCACCGCTGCCGACGTTGTAGACATTCCCGGGAGCGGCGGGGTGATCGAGGGCCAACAGGAGGGCGCGGACAACATCACCGACATGCACAAAATCGCGGCGCTGCTGTCCGTCCTCGAAAATCACGGGGCTTTGGCCGTTGAGCAACCGCGAGGCGAAAATGGCGAGCACGCCGGTATAGGGATTGGAAAGCGCCTGTCCGGAGCCGTAGACGTTGAAGAGGCGCAGGGCCACGGCATCCATGCCGTAAGCCGCCGCCATTAGCATCACTAAACGCTCTTGCACATATTTCGTGAGGGCATAAACCGATGCCAGGCGCGGTTGCTTCCACTCCGGTGTGGGTAAGGGAATTAGCGGCCGGCCCAGGCTATCGAGTGGGTCCCATCCCATATTGCCGCTGACACGGCGCGCCGATAGCGGTAGGTCCTCGACGAGATTGCCATCGGCATCGCGATAAAGGCCTTCGCCGTAAATGCTCATCGAGGAGGCGACGACGATGCGGTCGACCGGATTCGCAGTGAGCGCCTCCATAAGCACGGCGGTGCCGCAATCATTTGCGCTGACGTATCGCTCCACCGCATACATGCTCTGGCCGACGCCGACCTCGGCGGCCAGATGCACGACCTTATCAATGTTCTTCAGAGATCGCTTTACGACATTTGCATCGCGGATATCGCCAATGATCGTCTCGACGTCGGACCCAAGAAATTGGGCGCTGGCCGTCAAGCCGTGCACCTGCTCGTTCAGATTGTCGAGGACACGGACCTGATCGCCCCGCTCCGAAAGCGCGCGCGCAAGGTGGCGACCGATGAAGCCACCGCCCCCGGTGATCAACACTCTTTCAGACATGAGCCCTATCTCTCGTCTTACGCGACAGCGCTGCGGTCGACGAGCTTGTTGAACCGGCTCTTGTGACCCGAAATTTCTTCCTGGTAGAGGAAGGCGAGATTTCTATCCTCGAAAATTCGGAAGAACTCATCCCAGGAAATCGGCTTCAAATTCTCATCCGGCTCCTGGAAATCGATTCGCAGAATACCGCCTTCGCCGTCGGTTTCGACAATGGAGGGGCGTCCGCCGCGCTCCTCTGCCCATTTCCGGATCTCGTCGTGGTCGGTTGTGGTTCTGGCTTGTGACACGTGCTTCTCCACACCGATGCGTCGCCTGAGCATCAAAACGCGTGACAAGCGGCTTAGTTCCCCCGTTCGGCTCACATCATGTCTAAGGAAGCGTACGTTCGCTTGGTGGAAGTCTCGAATTGGGCGAGCCGGAACGCATTCGGCTTGTCATGCGTTTGTTGCCTGAGGCGCGCGGGGGCGCGCAACCAGAGAGTTGCTCTCCGACCAACGCGATGACGGAGTTTCGCCTTGTGCGCCACGAAAGTTCGCGTCGGAATTGTTGGGGTCGGAAATTGCGCATCGTCCTTCATTCAGGGATTGGTGTATTATCGCGATAGCCGCGGCAATCAGACGCCGCCCGGGTTGATGAATACCTGTGTGGGGGGCTATGGCGTCGAGGACATCGAAATCGTATCGGCGTTCGATGTGAGCGCTTCCAAAGTCGGCCGTGACGTCGCAGATGCTATCTGGGCGCCGCCCAACAACACCTTCCAGTTCAGCACTGTTCCGCGAACCAGCGTGATGGTTAACCGCGGGCCAGTTTTGGATGGTCTGGGAAAATATCTGAAGGACGAAGTAGAGGTATCATCGCAGCCTGAAGTCGACGTCGTCCGCACGTTGAGGGATACGGCAACAGAGGTTCTCGTATCCTATCTTCCTGTCGGGGCCGAGGCGGCCACCGAGTATTACGCTCAGTGTGCAATCGATGCTGGGTGCGCATTCGTGAACTGCGTTCCTGTCTTCATTGCGTCCAGGCGCGCGTGGCGCGAACGATTTGAAAAGGCGAAATTGCCTGTAATTGGCGACGATATCAAAAGTCAGGTTGGCGCAACGATCGTGCATCGCGTACTTGCTAATCTCTTTCGGGAGCGCGGAGTGCGGATCGACAGGACGTACCAACTCAATTTCGGCGGGAATTCCGATTTCAAAAATATGCTCGAACGCGAGCGGCTCGAGTTCGAAGCGCATATCGAAAACACAATCGGTGGTAAGTCAATTCGATACACCGCCTGAAAACGGCAATGTGCATATCGGGCCGAGTGATTTCGTCCCTTGGCTGACGGATCGCAAATGGGCCTATATACGGCTTGAGGGCACTACGTTCGGTGGTGTCCCGCTTAATCTGGAGCTGAAGCTCGAGGTATGGGATTCACCGAATTCTGCTGGCGTCGTTATTGACGCTGTGCGGTGCGCGAAACTGGCGCTCGACCGAGGCATCGGCGGCGCTCTCATCGGTCCGTCGAGCTATTTCATGAAGTCGCCGCCCAGGCAATTTTCGGAGGCAGAAGCACGCGTGCTGACGCAAGCCTTCATTCGCGGCGATAATTGAGTGAGAGAGCGGATCAATAGAAGGGAGTGCCGGCAAGAGGCGGCTCCAAGTCGAGGTGTTTTGCGACGGTAGCGCCAATGTCGGCAAAGGTTTCGCGGCGGCCGATGGAGCCGGGCTCGCGTCTGAGGCCGAGGGCCAGGATCGGCACCTGCTCTCGTGTGTGATCAGTGCCTTTCCACGTCGGGTCGCAGCCGTGGTCCGCCGTAATGATCAGCAGGTCGTCCGGCCGCAGCAGCGCGAATAGCTCAGGCAAGCGCCGATCGAATTCTTCGAGCGCGGCGGCATATCCTGCGACATCGCGGCGATGGCCGTAGTCCGTATCGAAATCGACGAAATTGGCGAACAGCAAACCACCGTCGGCCAGCGTCGAAAGTCCTTCCAGCGTGCGGTCGAACATCGCCATGTTGCCTGCGCCCTTGAGCACGCGGCCCGTGCCGGAATGCGCGAAGATGTCAGCGATTTTGCCGATGGTGACCACATCGCGGCCTGCGGCCGTCGCTCTGTCGAGGATGGTGGGTGAAGGGGGCGGCACCGCGAAATCGCGCCTGTTTGGCGTACGCTGGAAATCGGCGCGGCAGGTGCCGACAAACGGCCTTGCAATGACCCGCCCGATGCGCAGAGGGTCGAGGAGGCGGCGCGCAATCGCGCAAACCTCGTAAAGCCGCTCGAGCCCGAACACCTCCTCATGGGCAGCTATCTGAAAAACGCTGTCCACGGACGTGTAACAGATGGGCTTTCCCGTTCTTAAATGCTCCTCGCCGAGAACATTCGATGATGGCGGTTCCCGCGGCGTGGCAGTTGCCGAGAATGCCCGGCAGATCCGCCTCTTCGCAAAGGGCAGCTACAATCTCGGGCGGAAAGCAAGGACTATCCTTCGGAAAATAGCCCCACTCGAACGTCACGGGCGAGCCGGCGATCTCCCAGTGGCCGGATGGCGTGTCTTTGCCGCGGGATGTCTCGACGGCGGAGCCGTAACATGCGTCCCGAATTTCGCCTTCGAGGCCGGGAGGAATGCGGCCTGTGGCGGAACGGCAGGCTTCGCCAAGCCCGAGACTGACGAGATTAGGCAGCTTAAGCGGCCCGGCGCGCAATCCCTCGCGATCACCTTCGCCGCGCGCGCACCACTCGGCGATATGGCCGACGGTGTCGGCGCCTGCGTCGTCGTAGAGGGCCGCATCCGGTGCGCCGCCAACGCCGACCGAATCTAGGACGAGGACCGCTGCACGAGGCATAGGTTTCGAACCTTCTGTTCAGATCCAACGGGATTCACCAACACGATGGACCCCGGGTTTGTTCAGAGCGGGGTAAGCTCTCGGCTGGCACGTCGGACATGATAGGTGACCCCATCCCACCAAGCGAGATCGCGCGTGCCGAGTTGCACGGGCTCGAGAGCGGCAGCCTTAGCATGCTGGCAAAACATCTCTGCGGCGGTCCGGTCATCAACGCCATAAGCGTAGTTGAAGGCGACCAGCGAGCCACCCGGCTTGAGCACGCGGCGGGCCTCGCTGAGATGCGTTTCGGCTAAGGCAGGGCTGGACAGGACGAGATAGGGGAACGTGTCGACCGCCAGCACCAGATCGAATGACTCGTCGGCGAGCGCAGCGAGGTCTCGCCCCGAAGTCTGCACGAAGAAAACATTGCGGCAGTTGATGCAGCGCCGGCGGGCAAGCGCCAGCATACGGCGAGATACATCAATGCCGACCACAGCTCGAACACGCGATGCAAGCGCCTCGCAAACGCGGCCCATTCCGCAGCCCAGATCCAGCACGACAGAACTCGGGTGAAGAAGACCCCAGCTTTGCAGGCGATCGACGAGGCTGACTGTTGCGAGCTCGAGCAAGATAGGCGAGCCCAGCGAATAGAGCGCGATCCCGGCCTCGGGTGCATTTTCGGCGAGCTGATCAAATCGATCAGCCCAATATTCCGGATCGCGTGAGTCCGAGCGCGAGGATCCATGATTGACATTATCGAGCACGAATTTGACAGTCTCCCACGCCCCTGTTGTCTGGCTCCAAAGGGCTTTCAGGCTGCCGAGACTGCCAGCGTCATCGATACCCTTCAGCAACTCGTCGATTTCGCTTGGGCTTTGTGCGTCGATCATCAGCCGCATCAAGGCGACATTCGGGGCCAGATTACCGTTGGCACACGCCTCAAGCGGATCCAGCAGACGAGTGGAAACTTCAGAATTAGGAAGAGGGCGGTTTATCTCAGCCATGAGGGGATTGCTTCACAAATTTTCGCCGGAAGGTTTTCTGATCGTGCGCGCCCCAGGCTCTCTTGTACGGCTCACGTCCACGAAGGAAATGAAATTCGCGCGCGCCATTCCGAAGCGCATCTTCGATAGCGTGGCCGAGGAGCACCGTGACCGGGACTGTAGTAGGAAAAGCGGGGATCGAAGCCGCCGAGATAGGCGTAGGCGCGGTCACGATGCGAAAAGCCGTAATAGACACCGGCAATGTCGTCGCCGATTTTCAAGGCAAAAAGCCGGGCAATGCCGATCGAAATAAACTGTGGAAGCACTTGGCGATGAAACGCCTGCACCTGCGGATCAGCCAGTACTCCGGGCATTTCGCGCTCTCGCCAACGAGCCCCATGAAGGGTGATCAGGACGTCCAGCCACTCATCGGCAGACAGGTCTTGCGTGCTCAAGACAGTGGAGCTTGGCCCGCGTTCCAGTCTGTGGCGAGCCATGCGCAGCTTGCGCCGTTGCAGAGCCGGAATGGCGGGATGCGTGCCAGCGTCCATGGGCCCTGTAAAGAGATCGAGAACGGGGCAACTTTCGTCGTCCGCAGTGCTATCACCGCAATTGGCAGGGCAGGGGAGCGCAAGCGCAGCTGCGTTTGGCAATAGCCCGCCGATTTCACAGGTTTCCCAAGATTGGCACCGCGCTAGCCAGTCGGCTATGGCATCGAGGGCCGCGGTGGCATCAGGGTCCGCCAGAATGTCGCTGTAGTCGCTCAGCGAAATGCCGATTGGCAGCAGGCGCCGACCCAAAGGACCCGTTTCCAGATAAAAAGGGGCAAGTGCAACGAGGTTTTGATCGTCCCAAACGGCGACCGTCAACATCCGGCCAGGGGCGAATGTTTCCCACCAGGCGAGCAGCCAGGGTGGGGATTGGAACGGTGTCGCCGTCGGCACCTGGCGCCAAAGCTCCCACCATTCCGGAACGAGCTCTGTCAGCTGGCGAGCGTCACGAACCTCGGTGATGTCGAGAACGCTGGTCACGAGGTCAGCTCTAGGCGCGCACGCGTAAGTCCGCTTAATCGAATGACCTTCCGATAGAGGTCCAGATAGCCGTCGACCATGCGCTCCAGCGAGAAGTGTTTCTGCGCAACAGCTCGGCAGGCGTTGCCATCGAGAGCGGCAATCTTCTTCATGGCGTCAGCCATGCCTTCGACGCTCTCCACGAGGAATCCAGTTCGCCCGTTCTCGATTGCATCAGCCAACGCTCCTCGTCGAAACGCGACGACGGGCGTTCCGGCTGCAAATGCTTCGCGAAGAACGAGCGAGCTCGTCTCGCTTTCAAGCGACGGAATGACGACACAGCGGGCGTCCGCAAGCAGACGGCGCTTCCGCGTAAAGCCGATAGGGCCGAGCCAGCGGCGCTTTCGGTCAAGCAAAGGAACAATCTCCTGCTCGAAATAGCGCTGGTGCTGGGGATAGGGAAATAATTCGCCAGCGATCAGTATTGGAAACTGTGCCATGTGCGCAGCCTCCAACGCTTCGCGGATGCCTTTTTCCGGCGCAATCCGGGCGAGGACGAGCGCGAAGCCGCGTCGCTTCGGATGACTGGCGAACAATTCGACCGGCACGCCGTTTTCGACAACGCCAATCAGCTTAGCCGTTCGGCGCTAGCCCCTGGAGTTGGTAGCGAGAAACCGCATTGAGCCATAGATCGGGTCGTCGAAGCGTTAGGGCCTGCGGCGTGTACCACGACGTCGGGCAGTGTAGCGTGGCCAGAACGGGTATTCCTGGCGGAGGTAAGTACTGGTCGAAGTCGAAGCCGTGCATATGAACGAGGCTAATCGGCCAGCTGGCGAGAGCTGCACGGATCGCCTCGGAATGCCGCTGCCGCGCTGCTGAAATAGCCTCCTTGTCAAAAGGGGGCCGGCCGCGCGTTACGGGCACCAAAGTGCCGGAAACCTGAGAGTCCTCACTGGCCACCGTGACGGTGCTCACACCGCGCGCTGCCAGAGCACGTTCGAGATGGAACAGCACTTGTTCAGCGCCACCCACCGCGTCTGGGCCGACGGGGGCAAGCGGGTAGGCAACTTGGAGGACGACTGTCACGGCTGGCCGTCCAATCCCAACCCGGCAAGGGCGGAGCGCGCCAAAGCTTTCCATTCACGCCCCGTAAGGCCCCAGTCGTGGCTGCTCGTAATAGAGCTGACCCTCGTTCGGCAGGCTGCGAAAATCATAGATCGGAGCGATACGGAACTGCTCTTGGGCGATGCTGAACGGTGCAAGGATCGCGGATTGCGTCTGATGCGCAGCGATCATGCGCCGCTTCAGCGCTTGCTGCTCCGGCCGTAAGATGTACCACGTACTCTTTCGTATCGAACCCCGGAGTGAACGTCTGAATGGCAATGCCGCCATCGGCGGCGCGGTAATATGGCATTTCCGCAATGAGGACCGCTTGTCCCTGGCGTTCTAGGAGTCTGCGCGGCCGCGTGCACGGCAAAGGCGGTGCCGTCGTGGTCCGGATGCCCGCCCTCGTATGCGTGGGTGAAAAGGACACTGAGGCGGCGATTGGCCACGATTTCCATCAGCCGGTGCGTGGTCTCGACCAGTCGCCACGCAACCTGCTGGTCCGGAATGTCGAGCGCTATGAGCGCATCCCCTCGAACGCCCGCGATTTCGAGCGCCGTCTCCAGCTCCCTGCGGCGGGCACGGGCATAGTCTGCGGTGGAGGCGAAGCCCGCTGCCTGCGCGTCCTTCCCATCGGCCGGAGCACCGTCGGTCACCAGCACGATCGTGGCTCCGATCCAGCGCGCAAGCTGAGCGCCGCATCCGATAGTTTCGTCGTCCGGGTGAGCGACAATCACGCCAACTTCGGGGGCATCCACGTGGCTCCGCTGCGGATCGAGCAGCGTAGCGAGACGAGCGCAGGCCTCTGGTCTGCCCGGCACGTGCAGATCAAGCGCTTGCGCGTGGCCCATCGGCGCTCCGTCAGCAGGTACTCACCTGACGAGCCACTTACGCGCGGAGAGCAGAATCGTTCGCAAGCGCTCGTGGGCTGGCGGGACAATAGCGGCGGACCATGTTGGCGCAGAACTCGGCGTATTCCTCCGCAACGAGCGGCGGGCTTGTGTGGTGCGGCGCGATTCCGCGATGCTCCGGGGTGAAGCAGAATGTGAGCGTCACGTCGAAATCAGCAAGCGCGGCCATCTGCCGGTCGAACCAGTCGAGCGCGTTCGGGCGAAAGCTGTCGGCCCACGACAAGCCGGTACGCAGGTGCCTGACCCCGAGCCGTTTCATCCACGCGACGGCATCGTCCAACCGGTGGTCCTCGAAGTGAAACCACTGGCACAGGCCGAATGCAGGAGTGAACCGAGCAAAGGTGTCGAGCGCGAGTTTCGGCGTGCCGTCCTCGCGCAGGATGCCCATGTGGAAGTGCCGGTAATAGGAGGAGCCTTCCGCCTCCTTGTGCCGCGTCGTCGCCTCCCAGGTCCGCGGCAGATCATAGAGGCTGTACCAGTGGATGCGGGGCGTCCGGCCGATCAGCAGCTCGGCTGTGCGCTCCAGCCCCCAAACCTGCACCTCCTCGGCGCCGAACGTCGAGACCCCGACTTCGGTGACCCAAATGGGCATCCGGTTTCTGCGCGGATTTCGTCCAGCTTGTCTGGCCACTCGTGGATCTGCCACAGGTTCCAGTCGAGAGGGAACCCGTGCACAGCGACGATGTCCATTTCGTCGAGGACGCCGCGGTCGGCCAGTTGCGGATGAAGGCGGGATCTATGGGCGAGATGCCGCCCAGAACGCGCGGCAAGTTCGGATTCTCTTTCCGGATGGCCCGGCCAGCCAGGATGGCCATTTCTGCAAAGCGTGCCCAATCGGGATCGAGCTCCGGGTCCCAATGGGACTTGTTGTTGGGCTCGTTCCAGATCATCACAGCTTCGATCATCGCCTTTCCCCCGTGCCGGATAGACCGCGCCGGCTCCCAACGGGCCGGCATGCACGCCGGCAGATGAAAACTTCCTCCTCCGGGTGGGCTGTGATCTCGAAGCCGGCGCTGCGCAGCATGGCCTCGGAGCACGCGCGGTTCGGCGCCCACCAGTTCGTCGGGTCGCCTGAGTAGGAGTGCTCGATGAAGTGGAGCTTCGGGTAGCCCGGGCTCGTCGAAATGGCTGGCCTCCCAGAAATCATAATCAGGCCTAACCTCGGCCACCTCTGCGGATCCGCGCTGCATCGATTGATAAACGAGCAGGTCGGCAGCGACGTGCTCGTGGATCAGGTCGAGCGCGAGCAGGGGATGGCGCAGGTGGTAGAGCACGCCGAGGAAGAGGACGACATCGAACTGCTCGCCGAGAGCAGCAACGTCGTAGATGGAGAGCTGGCGATACTCGATGTCGAGATCCAACACCTCGGCCGCGAACCGTGCCTGGGCGAGGTAATCGGGGTCGGAGTCGATGCCGACCACACGCGCTGCCCCAGCTCGCTTGGCGGCTAGCGCGTAGAACCCGGCATTGCAGCCGATATCGAGAACCGTGGAGCCGGGGAGCGCGGGCTCAACGATGTGCCAGAACTGGCGTGCTTTGACGGACGGGTAATCGCCGAGAAAGTGATCCGGAGCGGTCTGGATGCCGGCCAGCTCGATATTGTGGAACCAGGGTCCAAGCTCTGCGATGCGCCGCGCGATGTCCTCCCGGGAAAGGGTTGGCCGCTCCAAGGCACTGCTCACGATTGTGCCTCCTTGGCGCTCGCGTAAATGGTCGCTCCTGGCAGGACGGCCGGTCGATTGAGGCGCTCGGGGGCTGAGGCGGCATTTGAAGCGCCATGTTCAGCCAGCAACGCCGCCGCAGTGCGGTAGCCGTTGAGCGTTCCCACATCGACATAGGCGCTGCCGGACATGATCCCGACAGCCTTGCCGCCCGCCGCCAAGTATGCGTTCACGAGCGTGCCAATGTATTCGTCGGCGCGATCCGCGAGCGAGCCAGAGGTCCTTCAGGTCGGCGAAGACGTGCCCCGGCATCCGGAAGGCGCCCCAGATCCAGTGGGACTGCGGCGCGACATGCTTGACCTGGATCTCGCGCACGTCGCCCGAGGCGTCCAATACGACGGCGTCGAAGTTTTGGGGCTGGTCGACCGGGAACAGCAGAAATGCAAGCCGGTCGTTCGGTAATGTCTTGAGGGCATCCTCCGGGAACCAAACGGTATCGGGGAGGCCGACGAAAATCCCTTCGTCACGGCTGATAACCGGCTCGGCTCGAAAGATCGCGTCGCAGAGCCCCGTCGGATGCGGCTGCAACACGTAGGCAATCGGCGCTGAGCCGTACTCCGCGCCGAAGTACTGCATGATGTCCCACTTGCCGGGTGAGATCACGAAGCAGATGCGGTCGGCGCCGGCACACAGCATGCGGTCGAGCAAGTACTCGGAGACGGCGCACGGCCGTTCGCCACCGGGTGTAGTGCGGCTGCCGACGGGCAGAAGCTCCTTGGAGAAGGCGAGGGGCTGAATGCGCGTGCCCCGGCCTGCCGCCGGAACGATGCCCCAGGTCATAGCGGACCTCTCCCGTTGGAAGCGTGGAGAGCCTTCTTGGCCCCCGTGCCTTCAGCGCTTTTCCGCAGAGAGAGGAGATCTTCGGATGCGGCTAACTCCTTCGCCGTCGTGGATAGAAGCTCCAGCAACTCGGCAGCGCGATGGTCGGAGGTATGCTCGGTAAGCGTACGCTCGCGTGCGGCACGGGCGATCCGGTCCAGCTCGGTGTCGGAAAGGTCCAGGGCGGCGAGCACGTCATCGGCGTCGCGAGCCAACAGGATTTCTCGGCCTGGCTCGAAGAATGACTTCAGCCCCGGCCACACGTCCGAGACGATAGGCGTCCCGCACGCGGCCGCCTCGAACAGCCGCCCCGACGGACACCAGCCCATGTCGGCCATCGCGCGACGCGTGACGTTCAAGGTCAGGCGCGTGGACGAGAAGAAGGCCGGATGCTCGTAGGGCGGAAGGTGCTGGACGAAGTAGATGTTGTCAGACCACGGGAAATCGGCCGGGTACTGCGCGCCTCCGATCAGGAACCGCTGCGACGGGCGCTCCCGGGCGGGAGCCATGAACAGCGCTTCCAGCGTGGCCTGCCGGTCGGCGGCATAGGTGCCGAGATAGGATAGGTCTGCGCGGTACCGCTCGACTGGCGGGACAGGCCTGTGCACTTCGGGATCGACGTGTCCGTAGAGCGGCACGGCGCGTCGCGCGCCGAGACGCTGCTGCAACTCATCCAGCGCCCGGCCGCCGGTGTAACTCAGCACCAGGTCGAAACCACGGAGACCGTCGGGGCCAATGTAGTCGACCCGCTCTCCATCGCCCAACCGGGCCAACGTCACCGGACTGTCGAGATCGTAGAAGATTGAGAGCCCGCGGCCACCCTCGAACATCAGCGCGGCAGCAGCGAGACCATCACGGCAGTAGGACGTCACGATAGCGGCATCGGCCTCGCGAACCGCAGCGAGCGCCCGCGCCCGCACATCCTGCCAATCGTCGTAAAGGACGATCTCTGCGCCCGGAATTTCAGTGAGATCCCGGTTTGCAGCGTAGTAGGGCTCATCGCGCTCGAAGAAGCTTACGCGGCAACCCCGCCGCACCAGAGCCCGCACCAAGCCTCGCCAGAGCGTTGCATGCCCGTTCCCCCAGGACGAGGTGATCGATAAGCCGAAGACGGCAAGCCGCATCAGCGGGCCTCATCAAAGGCGGCGACGCGCGCGCCTTCCTCGTCGAGGATCACTTCAATGATCTCGGCTGGTGAAATCTGCACCTGGGCGTAGGCGTCGAGCGAGAGCCCCTCGCAATGCAGGATGGCGGTCCGCATGACTTCCGCGTGTGTCACGAGAGCAATACGCGCCCCCGGATAGTCGGCACGGAGGCGTGCGAGGTAAGCCACGATCCGATCCTGCACCTCGCGCATGCTCTCGCCCTCTGGTGGCCGCGCGAGACTGCGCATCATGTTCCAGAAGTTCCACCTCGGGTCCTTCTCCAGCTCCGCGAAGCTGAGCCCGGTCCAAGCTCCGAGATCGATCTCGTCGAGAGCAAAGGAGATCTGCATCGGCACTTTGACGCTATGCGCGAGGATGCGGGCTGTCTCGACGGCGCGCTGGCGAGGACTGGTGTGCACGCGTGTGATGCCAAGCGTGGCCAGCTTTGCAGCGGCCTGGTGCGCCTCTTCAACGCCCGTGTCACTGAGCGGAACATCCGGCAACCGTCCGACGAGGACGTGGTTCAGGAGATCGTGGGAGGCATGCCGGACAAAGAAGAGCCGGGTCACGGGAGCCGATTCGGCCCGGCTCAACGGCTGGTTTGGCCACTTGCGGCGGAGCCGGGCTGACGTGGGTTTGGCGTGAAGAACACCCGAACGCATCACAAACTCCGCTTTCTCCCCACCGTGTCCACGCATCTTCTGCGCGCCAGACACGGGGCCGATAGGCCGTTGTCAGCCGGGCCAACGCGAGAGTTGCTCGGTTGGTTCCGACGGAGGCCGAGGGCTGGTTAAGCACTGCTTGAGCGCCTGGATCGTTGCGTCTGGGTCACGGAAGCGCCTCTCTGCGACCTTCGGCCCAGTCGCGGAAACGGTCGGCTGTGACCAGATGCGATGCGTGACGGTTGCACACCCGCCGCACCTGCGTTACGAGCGTGCGCGGTGCCGCACATCTGCTTGGCGGCCCAGCACGCAGGACAACCGACCATGAGCCCGCTTCTCTTGGACTATCTGCCCCTCGCGGTGTTCATTGGCGTCGCGCTCCTCATCGGCGCCGCGCTGATGGCCGCTCCCTTCCTCGTCATGATCCGCAATCCGGATCCGGAGAAGGTCTCGGCCTACGAGTGCGGTTTCAACGCCTTCGATGATGCGCGGATGAAGTTCGATGTGCGCTTCTACCTCGTCGCCATCCTGTTCATCATCTTCGACCTGGAGGTGGTGTTCCTGTTTCCGTGGGCTGTGGCGTTCGGGAGCATCGGCGCGTTCGGCTTCTGGTCCATGGTCGCATTTCTCGCGGTGCTGACGGTCGGCTTCATCTACGAATGGAAGAAGGGAGCCCTGGAATGGGATTGATCCAGCCCCCGCGTCCGGTCTTCGAGAAGCCCCGTGAGGGTGGCGGGTCTGCGCTCGTGACACCCACCGATCCCTTTTTCGAGCAGGTTTCGAGCGAGCTGGCCGACAAAGGCTTCATCGTCACCTCGACCGAGGAGGTCATCAAGTGGGCCCGCACAGGCTCACTGATGTGGATGACGTTCGGCCTTGCCTGCTGCGCGGTCGAGATGATGCAGATGTCGATGCCGCGCTGGGACGCGGAGCGGTTTGGCTTTGCGCCGCGGGCATCGCCGCGACAGTCGGATCTGATGATCGTCGCGGGCACGCTGACGAACAAGATGGCGCCGGCGCTGCGTAAAGTTTACGACCAGATGCCGGAGCCGCGCTACGTCATCTCTATGGGGAGCTGCGCCAACGGCGGCGGCTACTATCACTACTCCTACGCCGTCGTTCGCGGTTGTGATCGCATCGTTCCCGTTGATGTCTATGTGCCCGGCTGCCCGCCGACAGCGGAAGCGCTGCTCTACGGCATGCTCCTGCTGCAGAGGAAGATCCGCCGGACTGGCACCATCGAGCGCTGAGTGGACACGCCAGCCGGAGGGGGAGAAAGGTCGACATGGCGGGTGAGAACGAATTACTGCGGGAGCTCGGCGAATACCTGCAAGGCAAGCTGGGTTCCACCCTGCAGCGCTGGGATGTGCAGCTCGGCGAGCTGACGGTCTACGTCGACGCGGAGCAAATCGTGCCGGTCATGAAGCTGCTGCGGGATGATGCCCGCTGCCGCTTCGAGATCCTGATCGACCTGTGTGGTGTCGACTGGCCGGGCCGGGAGAAGCGCTTTGACGTTGTCTACCACCTGCTGTCGCCGCGGCTGAACCAGCGCATCCGCGTCAAGATCGAGGCCGATGAGGTCAATCCCGTCGCTAGTGTCGTCGATGTCTTTCCGACGGCCAACTGGTATGAGCGGGAAGCCTACGACATGTACGGCATTCTGTTCTCCGGCCATCCGGACCTGCGCCGCATTCTGACTGACTACGGGTTCCAGGGCTTCCCCTTGCGCAAGGACTTCCCGCTCAGCGGCTACGTCGAGGTCCGCTATGACGATGAGCAGAAGCGCGTCGTCTACGAGCCGGTCCGTCTGACGCAAGAATTCCGCGATTTCGATTTCGAGAGCCCCTGGGAGGGAACCGGAAGAATACTGCCGGGGGACGAGAAGGCTGGAAGCTAGCGCCTCGAGAGCCAGATGCCAGAAACCGATATTCGCCCATTCACCATCAACTTCGGCCCGCAGCACCCGGCTGCGCACGGCGTGCTGCGCCTCGTGCTGGAACTGGATGGTGAGGTCGTCACGCGGGTCGATCCCCATATCGGGCTGCTGCACCGCGGCACCGAGAAGCTGATCGAGACGCGGACCTATCTGCAAAACATCGGCTACTTCGACCGCCTCGACTACGTGGCTCCGATGAACCAGGAGCACGCGTTCTGTCTCGCGGTCGAGAAGCTGGTCGGGATCGAGGTGCCGTACCGCGCTCAGCTGATCCGCGTGCTCTACTCCGAGATCGGCCGGCTGCTCTCGCATCTTCTCAACGTCACCACGCAGGCGATGGACGTGGGTGCGCTCACGCCGCCGCTGTGGGGGTTCGAGGAGCGCGAGAAGCTCATGATCTTCTACGAGCGTGCCTCGGGCGCCCGCATGCACGCCAAGTACTTCCGCTTCGGCGGGGTTAAGCAGGACCTGCCGCCGGAGCTGATCGAGGACATCGCCAAGTTCTGCGAGACGCACCCCAAGGTTCTCGACGACATCCACGACCTCGTCATGGAGAACCGCATCTTCAAGCAGCGCAACGTCGACATCGGCGTCGTCTCGCTGGAAGACTGCATGAAGTGGGGGTTCACCGGCGTGATGCTGCGCGGCTCCGGCGCGGCGTGGGATCTGCGCAAGGCCCAGCCCTACGAATGCTACGCGGAGCTCGATTTCGACATTCCGGTCGGCAAGAACGGCGACAATTACGACCGGCAGCTCATCCGCATGGAGGAGATGCGCCAGTCCGTGCGGATCATGAAACAGTGCTGCGAGAAGCTGCTGTCTGCCGAGGGGCAGGGCCCGCACATCTCCGAAGACCGCAAGGTGGTGCCGCCGAAGCGGGCGGATATGAAGCGCTCGATGGAGGCGCTGATCCATCACTTCAAGCTCTACACCGAGGGCATCCGCGTGCCGAAGGGTGAGGTTTACGCCGCGGTGGAAGCGCCCAAGGGTGAATTCGGCGTTTATCTGGTCGCGGATGGCAGCAACAAGCCTTATCGCTGCAAAATCCGTGCGCCTGGCTTTGCCCACCTGCAGGCCATGGACTTCATGAACCGGGGCCACATGCTGGCTGACGTCTCGGCGATCCTTGGCTCGCTGGATATCGTGTTCGGCGAAATCGACCGGTGATGGGGACTTGGCGGGTGGACCCACTCCTCAAGTCATCCCGGCGCTTGTCGCCGGGATCCACTCTGCCTCTTGCTCCGGAGCTTGCGGATAGGTGGATCCCGGGCACAAGGCCCGGGATGACCACAGTGTGTCGCTCCGCTCGTAGAGGATGAGATGGCGCAGCGGGGGCAAAGGCGGCTGAAGGAAATCCTCTTCTGGCTCGCCATTGCCACCGGATTGGTCCTCAGCCTGATCGGCATTCGGTTTCTGCTGCAACCTGAGCCGGCAGCCACGTTCTTTGGCATCGACCGTCGCAACCCTGGGTTTGCGCCTCACGCGGCCATAGCCTTGCGCGACTTGTGGCTGGGCTTATTGGTGATTGCGTTCGCAGTGCTTCGAGACTGGCGCGCCGTCGGGCTGTGGCTGAGTTTGGCGACGCTGGTCTGCTTCGGGGATGCGCTCATCGCCGCCACGTCCAGCGGACGTTGGGTCTCCGTGGCTTTCCACAGCGGGTCGGGGCTTTTTTGTGGCGTTCTTGCGACTTTCGCGTGGCGCTTCGCGCGTTCACCGGCGGACTGACCAAAGCTCAACCGGTGCAACGTGGCGACAAAGCCGTTGCTGCAAATAGTCGTAGGATGTCGAGTTGTCTTGCGATGCAGCGATGGCTGGGCCATAAGGGCACCGCTTACGGGGTGGGACGGCGCGTCACGGGAAGTGCCAGGCTCCGCCGGGGTGATCTCCACTGCGGCGCGCGATCTCTGCGGTCGTGAGCAAAGTCCTGCCGATCTCCTTGGATTCGAGGCTGCGATGGCCGTTAGACGTTTCGATCCGAATCAGCCTGCGAGCTTTGAGTTCACGCCCGAAAATTTGGCCTGGGCCAAGGAGACGATTGCGAAATACCCGCCGGGCAAGCAGGCCTCGGCGGTGATCCCTTTGCTCTGGCGAGCTCAGGAGCAGCATGGTGGCTGGTTGCCCGAGCCTGCGGTCCGCTACGTCGCGGACATGCTGGGCATGGCTTACATCCGGGTCTATGAAGTCGCCACCTTCTACACCATGTTCCAGTTGTCGCCGGTCGGCCGCAAAGCGCATGTCCAGGTATGCGGCACGACGCCGTGCATGTTGCGGGGCTCCGAGGCGCTGATCGAGATCTGCAAGCGGCGCATTCATCCCGAGCCGCATCACCTCTCGGAAGATGGTGACTTCTCTTGGGAAGAGGTGGAGTGCATCGCCTGCTGCGCTAATGCCCCTGTGGTGCAGATCGGCAAAGACACATACGAGGATTTGACGCCGGAGCTGTTCGAGAAGGTTCTCGATGGCTTCGCGAAAGGTGAGCCGCCCAAACCCGGCTCACAGATTGGCCGTCAGGCTTCCTGCCCTGAGGGCGGGCCGACGACGCTCAAGGAATTCTTCAAAGCGGAAGACTGACGCCGCATAGGACCGGAAGGCACGCGATGCTCTCGGACAAGGATCGCATCTTCACCAACCTCTACGGGTTCCAGGATTGGCGCCTCGCCGGGGCGCGCGCCCGTGGCACTTGGGACAACACCAAGGCGCTGTTGGAGATGGGCCACGAGGGCATCATCGACGAGGTGAAGAAGTCGGGGCTCAGGGGCCGCGGCGGCGCCGGCTTCCCCACGGGGCTGAAGTGGTCGTTCATGCCGAAGAACGATCCGCGCCCCAGCTATCTGGTCGTCAACGCGGACGAGTCGGAGCCAGGCTCCTGTAAGGACCGCGAAATTTTGCGCCACGAGCCGCACGTGCTCATCGAGGGCTGCCTGGTGGCGAGCTTCGCGATGCGGGCGCACACGTGCTTCATCTACCTGCGCGGCGAGTTCATTCGCGAGCGCGAGCGGCTGCAGGCGGCCGTCGACGAGGCCTACGAGGCCAAGCTGATCGGCAAGAACAACATCCACGGCTGGGATCTCGATATTGTCGTTCATCACGGCGCGGGCGCGTACATCTGCGGCGAGGAGACGGCTCTGCTCGAAAGCCTGGAGGGCAAGAAGGGCATGCCGCGTCTGAAACCGCCGTTCCCGGCCAACGTGGGCCTGTACGGTGCACCGACGACGATCAACAACGTCGAGTCCATCGCCGTCGTGCCCACCATCCTGCGCCGAGGTGCGACATGGTTCGCGAGCCTGGGGAAGCCGAACAACACGGGCACCAAGCTTTTCCAGATCTCGGGGCACGTTGAGCGGCCGTGTGTGGTCGAGGAGGAGATGGGCATCCCGCTGCGTCAGCTCATTGAGGAGCACGCGGGCGGTGTGCGCGGCGGGTGGGATAACCTGCTGGCCGTGATCCCTGGCGGCTCATCGATGCCACTGCTGCCGGCCTCCCTATGCGATGACCTGACGATGGACTTCGACACGCTGCAGAAGCTGAAGTCCGGTCTCGGCACGGCCGCGCATCATCGTCATGGACAAGTCGACGGACATCGTGAAGGCGATCACCCGCATCGCTTACTTCTACCGGCATGAAAGCTGCGGCCAGTGCACCCCATGCCGCGAAGGCACCGGTTGGATGTGGCGCGTGCTCGAGCGCATGTCGCGGGGCGAGGCGCAGAAGCACGAGATCGATCTGCTGTACGACGTCACCAAGCAGATCGAAGGGCACACCATCTGCGCCTTCGGCGATGCAGCGGCCTGGCCAGTTCAAGGCCTGATCCGGCATTTCCGGCACGAGATCGAAGCCCGTATCGACCGCTATCAGGCGGCGAACCAGCAGCGGGTTGCGGCGGAGTAATATAGATGCCCAAACAACTCATTATCGACGGGCAGCTCATCGAGGTCGAGGACGGCCTCACGCTA
Source organism: uncultured Pseudomonadota bacterium (assembly GCA_963786775.1). Lineage (GTDB taxonomy): Bacteria > Pseudomonadota > Alphaproteobacteria > Rhizobiales > Hyphomicrobiaceae > ZC4RG25. The sequence continues at coordinate 70,180 of CAWBAM010000028.1, forward strand.
ATTCAGGCTTGCGAGCAGGCGGGCATCGTCATCCCGCGGTTCTGCTATCACGAGCGCCTGTCAATCGCCGGAAACTGCCGCATGTGCCTCGTCGAGGTCGTCGGCATGCCGAAGCCCGTTGCCTCCTGCGCGATGGGCGTCAACGATCTGCCCCCGAACAAGGACGGCAGCCCGAAGGAGATCAAGACCAACTCGCCGATGGTCAAGAAGGCGCGCGAGGGGGTGATGGAGTTCCTGCTCATCAATCACCCGCTCGACTGCCCGATCTGCGACCAGGGCGGTGAGTGCGACCTGCAGGACCAGGCGCTCGTCTACGGCCCGGGCGGCTCGCGCTTCCAGGAGAACAAGCGGGCGGTGGAAGAGAAGTACATCGGGCCGCTGATCCGCACCTTCATGAACCGCTGCATCCATTGCACACGTTGCATCCGGTTCATGACCGAGGTGGCGGGCGTCGAGGAGCTGGCGCCATCGGCCGCGGCGAGGACATGGAGATCACCACGTATCTCCAGCGGGGCATCCTTTCGGAGCTGTCGGCCAACGTCAACGACCTGTGCCCTGTCGGTGCTCTGACACACCGGCCGTGGTCGTTCATGGCCGCCCGTGGGAGCTGCGCCACACGCAGTCGATCGACGTGATGGACGCCCTGGGCTCCGCGATCCGGGTCGACGCACGCGGCCGTGAGGTGATGCGCATCCTGCCGCGCAACAACGACGACGTGAACGAGGAGTGGATCTCCGACAAGACACGGCACGTCGCGGACGGCCTGCGCACGCAGCGCCTCGACCAGCCCTATGCGCCGAAAGAATGGCCGGCTTGAGCCGGTGAGCTGGGAGGAGGCGCTGCGGATCGCGGCCGAGCGGCTGACCTCGGCGCAGGCCCGAGCGGATCGGAGCCATCGCTGGCGATCTGGCCGCCGCCGAGGAGATGTTCGCACTCAAGGACCTGATGCGCAGGCTGGGTGTCGCCAACCTGGACTGCCGGCAGTATGGCGAGCCCCTCGATCCTCGAGCTTGGCCGAAGCAGCTACATCTTCAACTCAACCATCAATGGCATTGAGGAGGCCGATGTCCTCCTTATTGTCGGCTCCAATCCCCGCATCGAGGCGGCGGTTCTCAACGCACGCATCCTCAAGCGGTGGCGCCGCGGTGGCATGAAGGTCGGCCTCGTCGGCGAGAAAGTCGATCTGACCTATCCCTATGAGCACCTCGGAACGGGCCCACAGACGCTGGCGGAGATCGCTGCGGGCCGGCACTCGTTCATGCAGGCTCTGGACGAAGCCCGGCGGCCGATGGTGATCGTCGGCAGCGGGGCTATCGCTCGACCGGACGGCGCTGCGGTGCTGTCCCTGGCGGCACAGATCGCCCTCGCGGCGATGCGGGAATCCTTGCCGGAGTGGAACGGCTTCAATGTGCTGCATGCGGCGGCAGCGCGAGTCGCCGGTCTCGATCTCGGCTTCGTGCCGGAGGAGGGCGGCCGTGACCTGTTGGGCATGCTGAGCGGCGACATGGAGGTCGTTTACCTGCTCGGCGCTGACGAGATCGACATGAGCGCGCTCGGAGACGCGTTCGTCATCTACCAAGGCACCCACGGCGATGCGGGCGCCCACCGGGCGGACCTCATTTTGCCGGCTGCAGCCTACACGGAGAAGAGCGGCACCTACGTCAACCTCGAGGGCCGCGCTCAGATGACCACTCGGTCCGTCTTCCCGCCAGGTGCGGCGAAGGAGGACTGGGCGATCATTCGCGCGCTGTCACCTCTGGTCGGCCACCAATTGCCCTATGACGATATTTTTGCTTTGCGCGCAGCGATGTATCAGGAAGCTCCGTCGCTAGCACGTATCGGCATGGTGAAGCAGGAAGGCAGGGAAGGCGTCGAGGCCCTTGCTCGCATGGGCGGGGGACAACCGGGCACTGCGCCGCTCAGGTCGATCGTGAAGGACTTCTATCTGACCAACCCCATTGCCCGCGCCTCTGCGATCATGGCGGAGCTCAGCCGGTTGAAGGCGCTCGCCAACTCGGAGAACACGGTCGAGGCTGCGGAATAGGACGGCAGCAACATGACTGCATTGGAGATCTGGTGGGATTACGGCTGGCCGCTAGCGATCATGCTGGCGCAGAGCTTGTTGCTGCTGCTCGGCCTGTTGTTCCTCATCGCCTATCTTCTGCTGATGGACCGTAAGGTGTGGGCCGCGGTGCAGCTGCGGCGTGGCCCGAACGTCGTTGGGCCATTCGGTCTACTGCAATCCTTTGCAGACCTGCTGAAGTTCGTCTTCAAGGAGCCCGTGATTCCCGCCGGCTCGGAGCGGACGATCTTCCTGCTGGCGCCACTTGCGACGGCGACCTTTGCGCTTTCGGCGTGGGCCGTCATCCCTGTCTCCGAGGATGGGCTCGGGCGCTGGGTAATCTCCGATATCAACGTGGGGATTCTCTACATCGTCGCGGTCTCCTCGCTCGGGGTCTACGGCATCATCATGGGCGGGTGGGCGTCGAACTCGAAGTACGCCTTCATGGGCTCGCTGCGCTCGACCGCACAGATGATCTCCTACGAGGTCTCGATCGGGTTCGTGATCATCACTGTGCTGCTGCTGGTCGGCTCGCTCAACATGACCGACATCGTCAATGCGCAGCGCAGCGGAATTGGAACGGCGGTGGGCCTGCCGAACACGTTCCTCGATTGGAACTGGCTGGTCCTGTTCCCGATGTTCGTCGTCTTCTTCATCTCAGCGCTGGCGGAGACGAACCGCCCGCCATTCGACCTGCCCGAAGCCGAATTGGAGCTCGTGGCCGGTTTCATGGTCGAGTACTCCTCGACGCCGTACCTCCTCTACATGCTCGGCGAGTACGTGGCGATGACGACCATGTGCGCGCTGACGACGATCCTGTTCCTCGGTGGCTGGCTGCCACCCATCGACGTGGCGCCGTTCACGTGGATACCGGGGATCATCTGGTTCATCCTTAAAGCGGTTTTCGTGTTCTTCATGTTCGCGATGATGAAGGCGATGCTGCCGCGCTACCGCTACGATCAGCTCATGCGGCTCGGCTGGAAAGTGTTCCTGCCGCTGTCTCTGGCGATGGTTGTGCTGGTGGCCGGCGTCCTTCATTACGGCGGACTGGCGCCGTAACGGCGGAGAGATCTCATCATGGCATCCATTGCTCAGGCCATTCGCGCAGCTTTTCTGACCGAGTTCGTCTCGGCCTTCTTCCTCTCGATGCGCTACTTCTTTGCGCCGAAGGCGACGGTCAACTACCCCTATGAGAAGGGACCGCTCAGTCCGCGCTTCCGCGGCGAGCACGCTTTGCGCCGTTATCCCAACGGCGAGGAGCGCTGCATTGCCTGCAAGCTGTGCGAAGCGATCTGCCCGGCCTACGCCATCACCATCGAGGCGGGGCCCCGCCGCAATGACGGCACGCGGCGCACGACGCGCTACGACATCGATATGGTGAAGTGCATCTACTGCGGCCTGTGTCAGGAGGCCTGCCCGGTGGATGCGATCGTGGAAGGGCCGAACTTCGAGTTCGCCACCGAGACACGCGAGGAGCTGCTCTACGACAAGCAACGCTTGCTCGACAACGGCGATCGCTGGGAGCGGGCTCTGGCCAAGAACATCGCGCTGGATGCCAAATACCGCTGAGAGGCAACGGGCGCTTTAGGGGGCAGGAACATGCAAGCCGGTCATGGAGATCAGCCTTTTCGGCCTTGGTTTGTGGCGCCGATTGGGCTAAGTGCCCCTGCGGAGCCGGGCCGGGGTCATTCATGTTGCGGCGCAGAAGGATGGAACGTCAGCGGCTCCCGGCTGAGCAGCTGAAGGGGATCGGGACGAAAGCACAATGGGCCTGTCGGCGTTCTTCTTCTACGTTTTCGCGATTCTGAGCGTCCTTGCGGGCGCGATGGTCATCATCGCGCGGAACCCGGTGCACGCCGTGCTCTTCCTGATCCTCGCGTTCTTCAACGCGGCGGGCCTCTTCATCCTGCTCGGTGCCGAGTTCCTGGCGATGGTGCTGGTCATCGTCTACGTCGGCGCGGTCGCGGTGCTGTTCCTGTTCGTCGTCATGATGCTTGACGTCGACTTCGCCGAGCTCCGGGCCGGGTTCATCCGGAATGCACCTTTGGCGGCGCTGATTGGCGGCATCGTGCTGGTCGAGCTCGTGATGGTGGTCGGGTTCGCCTACATTCAGCCCGACGTGTCAGGTGTTGCTGCCGCTCCGTTCCCTACAGTCGGTTCCGGAATTACGAACACTGAGGCGCTCGGCCGTCTCGTCTACACGCGTTACGTCTTCTTCTTTCAGGGGGCAGGGCTGATCCTCCTCGTGGCAATGATCGGCGCCATCGTTCTGACACTGCGCCACAAGCCGGGTGTCAAACGGCAGTCGATCGCGGCCCAGACGGCGCGCACGCCGGAAACGGCGATCGAGGTGGTGAAGGTGGAGCCGGGGCAGGCCATAGTGCCGTCGGGCGAGGCTCAGGGCTGACACGGGACGGAAGGCAAGCGGATCGGGACACCAACCATGGAATTCTCAGCGGTCGGACTCGGCCACTACCTCACGGTCGCCGCGATCCTTTTCACGCTCGGCATCTTCGGGATTTTTCTGAACCGGAAGAACGTCATCATCATGCTGATGTCGATCGAGCTGATGCTCCTTTCGGTCAACATCAATCTGGTGGCGTTCTCGTATTTCCTTGCCGATCTCGTCGGACAGGTGTTCGCGCTATTCGTGCTGACGGTGGCTGCTGCCGAGGCAGCGATCGGATTGGCAATCGTGGTCGTCTTCTTCCGCAACCGCGGCTCGATCGCGGTGGACGACGTGAACGTAATGAAGGGGTGAGGGGGCGGATATGGTTCGGGCCGAACAAGGGGCTTTGCACTCCGGCTCACCCGAGAGGATCGGGACGCGATGATGTATCAGGCCATCGTCTTCCTGCCGCTCATCGGCGCCATCGTCGCGGGTTTCTTCGGTCGCGCCATGGGCGCTCGGCCGACGGAAATCCTCACGACAGCCCTCGTCGGCATTGCTGCGCTCCTGTCCTGGATTGCATTCATCCAGGTCGGGTTCGGTGGTGCTGTCGTGAAGGTGCCGATCGCCCGCTGGATCACCTCTGGTGAGCTTGATGCTTCTTGGGCCCTGCGCATCGACACGCTGACGGCGGTAATGCTGGTGGTGGTCAACACCGTGTCGGCGCTCGTCCACCTCTACTCCATCGGCTACATGCACGAGGACGAAAGCCGCGAGCGGTTCTTCTCCTACCTGTCGCTCTTCACCTTCGCGATGCTGATGCTGGTGACCAGCGACAACCTCGTGCAGATGTTCTTCGGCTGGGAGGGCGTCGGCCTGGCGAGCTATCTGCTCATCGGCTTCTGGTACACGCGGCCCTCGGCCAATGCGGCAGCCATCAAGGCCTTCGTCGTCAACCGTGTGGGTGACTTCGGCTTTGCCCTCGGCATCTTCGGCACCTTCTACGTTTTCCAGAGTGTTCAGCTCGACGCCATCTTTGCCGCTGCACCCGCATTTGCCGGCAAGACCATGGAGTTCCTGGGCACCCAGTTCGACATTCTGACGGTGCTCTGCTTCCTGCTCTTCATCGGCGCCATGGGCAAGTCGGCGCAGTTCCTACTGCACACCTGGTTGCCGGATGCGATGGAAGGCCCGACGCCCGTCTCGGCCTTGATCCACGCGGCGACCATGGTCACCGCCGGCGTGTTCATGGTCGCGCGGCTGTCGCCGATGTTCGAGTACGCGCCGACGGCCTTGCAGTTCGTGACGCTGATCGGAGCCGTCACCGCATTCTTCGCCGCGACCGTCGGCCTCGTGCAGAACGACATCAAGCGCGTGATCGCGTACTCGACCTGCTCCCAGCTCGGCTACATGTTCGTCGCCTGCGGCGTCGGCGCTTATTCCGCCGGTATCTTCCACCTCTTTACCCACGCCTTTTTCAAGGCGCTGCTGTTCCTCGGCGCTGGCTCTGTCATCCATGCCATGCACCACGAGCAGGATATGCGCCGCATGGGCGGGCTGGCGGACCGGATCCCGTATACTTGGACGATGATGCTGATCGGCACGCTGGCGCTGACAGGTGTCGGCATCCCTGGCCTCATCGGCTTTGCCGGATTCCACTCCAAGGACGCCATCGTGGAGGCCGCCTGGGCCGCAGGCACGCCCGGCAACTTCGCCTTCTGGCTGCTGGTCATCGCAGCGCTGATGACGTCGTTCTACTCGTGGCGGCTGTTTTTCCTGACGTTCTACGGCGAGCCCCGCTGGCGCGAGCCGGGTCATAGCGCGGGTGTGATCGGTAGCGAGCCGGATCTGGAGCACGGGCACGACCACGAGCCGCACGAGAGCCCGCCTGTCATGTTGGTGCCGCTCGTCGTGCTGGCGGTGGGCTCCGTCGTGGCCGGGTTCGCCTTCGCCTCATACTTCATCGGCGATGGATATGCGGAGTTCTGGGGCCGCTCGCTGGCAACGGCGCCGGGCAACGATATCCTGGAGAAAATGCACCACGTGCCCCTGTGGGTCGTCTGGTCGGCGACCATCGCCATGCTGATCGGATTCGGCATCGCGTGGCTCTACTACATGTCGGCCACGTGGCTGCCGGCGGCGACCGCCCAGAGGTTCCGTCCGCTTTACAACTTCCTGCTCAATGCCTGGTACTTCGACGCGCTTTATGACCGGCTCTTCGTCCGGCCCGCCTTCTGGATCGGCCGTCTGCTGTGGAAGACGGGCGATGGGCAGATCATCGACGGCCTCGGTCCTAATGGCGTTGCGGCGCGCGTGCTCGATACGACGGGGCGCGTCGTGCGGCTGCAGACCGGCTACTTGTATCACTACGCTTTCGCGATGCTGATCGGCGTCGCGATCATCCTGACAGTCTTCATGTTCACGGGCGGGCAGCCGCTATGAACGTTGCCAACGCACCCCTTCTGTCGCTGATCACCTTCCTGCCGCTGGTCGGCGTGGCGTTCATCGCGTTCCTGCCGCGCGATGCGGTCCAGAACGCGCGCTACATCGCCCTTTGGACCACGCTCGTCACGTTCGCCGTGTCGCTGTTGGTGTGGATCAACTTCGACACGTCGACGGCAAATTTTCAGTTCGTCGAGGAGCGGCCCTGGCTCGGCCCCATCGCCTACCGCATGGGCGTCGACGGCATCTCCATGCTCTTCGTCATTCTGACGACGTTCCTGATGCCGCTCTGCATCCTGGCGAGCTGGGAAAGCATCGAGGCGCGCGTCAAGGAATACATGATGGCATTCCTGGTGCTGGAGACGCTGATGATCGGCGTCTTCTGCGCGCTCGACCTAGTGCTCTTCTATCTGTTCTTCGAGGGAAGCCTCATCCCGATGTTCCTCATTATCGGGGTCTGGGGCGGTCCGAGGCGCGTCTACGCCACCTTCAAGTTCTTCCTCTACACGCTGCTCGGCTCGCTGCTGATGCTGCTCGCCATGATGGCGATGTACTGGCACGCCGGCACCACAAATATCATCGAGCTGCAGAGTGTCGCGTTCCCAGGCGATATGCAGTGGTGGCTGTGGCTCGCCTTCTTCGCCTCTTTCGCTGTGAAATTGCCGATGTGGCCCGTCCACACGTGGCTGCCTGATGCACACGTCGAGGCCCCCACGGCCGGTTCAGTGATCCTGGCGGCGATCCTGCTGAAGATGGGCGGCTACGGCTTCCTGCGCTTCTCCGTGCCGATGTTCCCGCTGGCGAGCCAGGAGCTTGCGCCGTTGGTGTTCGCTCTTTCTGTCGTCGCCATCATCTACACGTCGCTCGTGGCGCTGGCTCAGGAAGACGTCAAGAAGCTGATCGCCTATTCGTCAGTCGCCCACATGGGCTTCGTGACCATGGGCATCTTCACGTTCACGGTCCAAGGCATGGACGGCGCCATCTTCCAGATGATCTCGCACGGGATCGTCTCCGCAGCGCTGTTCCTCTGCGTTGGCGTCATCTACGACCGGATGCATACGCGTGACATCGAAGCCTACGGCGGCCTGGTCAATCGCATGCCCATCTACGCGTTCTGCTTCATGGTCTTCACGATGGCCAACGTCGGCCTGCCAGGGACCAGCGGCTTCGTGGGTGAATTCCTGACGCTGCTTGCGGCATTCAAGACCAACACGTGGGTGGCCTTCCTCGCGACGACGAGCGTGATCCTCTCCGCGTCTTACATGCTCTATCTCTATCGGCGCGTGATTTTCGGCGCTCTCGAGAAGGCGACTTTGAAGGCGATCACGGACATGTCGCCACGCGAGGTCCTCGTGATGGCGCCGCTTGTGATCCTCACCATTCTCTTCGGGTTCTATCCAGCCCCCATCCTCGACGTGACCGCAGTGTCGGTGAAGGCGCTCGTGCAGAACTACGAGGCCGCCGTCAACACAGCTGCTGCGGCTCTGGCAGAGTAAGCGGGGAGGGAGACATCACGAGATGACTTACATGCAGACCCTCGGCCCGCTGCTTCCGGAGCTGATTCTGGCGATCGGCGCCATGGTGCTCCTCGTCCTCGGCGTGTTCCGTCCTCAAACGGACGAAGAGGGTCGAGCCATCGGTTGGCTTGCCATTGTCCTGTTGGTGCTGGCGGGCGCCGTGATCGTTCTGCAGCCGGCGGACGTGAGGGCGATGTTCGAGGGCGCCTTCGTTTCGGACAGCTTCGCCCGGCTATTGAAGTTGCTGATCCTCGGCGGCTCGGCTGCCGCGCTGCTGCTCGCTTTTGACGACCTCACCGACTACCGCCAGATGCGGTTCGAGTACTCGGTGCTTATCCTGCTGTCGGTCGTCGGTATGCTGGTGATGGTCTCGGCCGGCGATCTCATCACCCTTTACCTCGGCCTCGAAATGCAGAGCTTGGCAGCCTACGTGCTGGCCTCCTACCGCCGCGACAACCTTCGTTCGAGCGAAGCGGGGCTCAAGTACTTCGTCCTGGGCGCGCTCGCCTCGGGCATGATGCTTTACGGTGCCTCTCTGGTCTATGGCTTCACCGGCTCTACAAGCTTTGCGACGATCGCGGGCATCGCAACCGGCAACGTAGCAATCGACAACATCGGCCTGGTCTTTGGGCTGGTCTTCGTGCTGGTCGGAGTTGCCTTCAAGGTCTCGGCCGTGCCGTTCCACATGTGGACGCCCGACGTCTACGAGGGCGCGCCGACCCCCGTCGTGGCCTTCTTCGCATCGGCCACGAAGGTCGCATCCATGGGGCTGCTCATCAGGCTGGTGCTGTCGGCCTTCCCGGGCATGACTCCGCAGTGGCAGCAGATCATCGTGTTCCTCTCCATCGCCTCGATGCTGCTCGGCTCGTTCGCGGCCATCGGCCAGCGCAACATCAAGCGGCTGATGGCCTACTCTTCGATCGGCCACGTCGGATTCGCGTTCGTGGGGTTGGCGGCTGCCTCGCAGGAGGGTGTCCAGGGCGTCATCCTCTATATGGCGATCTACCTCGTAATGACGCTCGGCGCGTTTGCCTGCATCCTGGCCATGCGCCGCTCCGATGGCCCCACGGAGGAAATCAGCGATCTGGCTGGTCTGGCACAGACCAATCTGCCGATGGCCTTTGCCTTTGGCGCGCTGATGTTCTCGCTCGCGGGCATTCCCCCGTTGGCCGGCTTCTTCGCCAAATTCTACGTGTTCCTCGCAGCTATCAACGCGGGGCTTTACACGCTGGCCGTCATCGGCGTGCTGGCGAGCGTGATCGCCGCCTACTATTACCTCTACATCGTCAAGGTGATGTTCTTCGATGAGCCGAAGGACAGCTTCCTTCCTGTGCGGAGCAAGGAGGGCTTCGTCATTGCTGTCTCGGCAGCTCTCATGATCTTCGCGTTCATCGTGCCCTATTTGCCGGGGTCGCTCGTCTCTGTCGCCGATGCGGCGGCGGCGAGCTTCCGCTACTGAACGGCCGATGCGGCAGGCCGCCCCAGCGCTCCCGCCCGGCTACGGCCTCCTCACCTTTGACGAGATCGAACTCGACCAACGCCGAGGCAATGCGGCTGGCCAGGGCCGGCGAAACCGGTCCGCTATGGATCTGGGCGCGAATGCAAACGCTCGGGCGCGGCCGCTCAGGCCGGACCTGGGCGTCGCCCCGCGGAAACCTTTACGCGAGCCTGTTGATCCGATTGGACTGTCCGCCGGATGTCGTCCACCAGCTTTCTCTGGTTGCGGGCGTCGCGGCTTACGAGGCCATCCGTTCTGCATCTCTTCGAACTGGTGGAGCGGTCAGCGGCCTCAGGCTCAAATGGCCCAACGATGTTCTTGTCGGTGACGCCAAGTTGGCCGGCATTTTGCCCGAGTGCACAGGCGTGCCCGGTACCTTCAACGCCTTCCTCGCAGCGGTGGGCGTTGGCATCAATCTCGCAGCTCACCCGGAAGGATTGGGCCGCTCGGTGACGAATTTTGCCGCGCACGGGTGCATCGTTGAGCCTGCGGACATGCTGGCGGGGCTCGCAGAGGCCATGCACGAATGGCTGACACAGTGGGACAACGGAGCCGGCTTCGCGCGCGTGCGTGATGCTTGGTTGCAACGGGCGGGACCACCCGGCGAACGGATTACCATCAACACAGGGCGGGAGGTTGTGGAAGGCAGCTTCCTCGGGATCGACCCGGTAGGAGCACTCGTTTTACGTGATCCCAGCGGTGCGCAGCGCCGCTTCACCTACGGAGATGTCACGTTGGGAGCGGCAGCGGGCGCAAACGAGCAATGACGGATATGTGGCGGGCAGGCTCCCGGCATGGGTCGAGCGAGGATGAGGTCGTATTCCTGGGACTTGGCGGTCTCGGTGAGATTGGCCTCAACGTCTACCTTTACGGCATTGGGCCCGAGGATAACCGTCGATGGCTGATGGTCGATCTCGGCCTTACGTTTGCTGAGGAGCACGAGCCCGGCGTCGAGGTGGTGCTGCCGGATCTGCGCTTCATCGAGGAGGAGCGCGGCGCCCTCGAAGGCATCGTCCTCACTCATGCTCACGAGGACCACTTCGGCGCCGTGATCGATCTGTGGGACCGGCTCCGTGCGCCGATTTATGCGACGCCGTTCACCGCCGGCATGCTGCGCGCAAAGCTCGCGGAGGACGGCAGGGGAACGCAGCCTACGATCACCGTTGTCGAGATGGGCTCTCGGTTCAAAGTCGGGCCATTCGATCTCGAGCTCGTCACGATGGCCCACTCCATACCGGAGCCTTCGGGACTGGTTATCCGAACCCCGCACGGCATCATCTTCCACACCGGTGATTGGAAGCTCGACCGCGCGCCACTGGTGGGCGATCCGACGGATGAGGAGAAGATCCGCAGCCTCGGCCGGGAAGGCGTCCGCGCGCTCATCTGCGATTCCACCAATGCCTTCCGCGAGGGCCGGTCACCCTCGGAGACCGAGGTCGCCGAGTTGCTCAAGGCCATCATTGCCAAAGCAAAGCGCCGGGTGGCTGTAACCACGTTCGCGTCCAACGTCGCCCGCATACGTGCCATTGCCGAGGCCGCCAAGGCCACTCGGCGGCACCTTGTGGTCGCCGGGCGTGCCATGCACCGCGTCATCCAGGTGGCCATCGAAACCGGCTACTTGCCCGAGGACTTCCAATACCTCGATCAGGACCAGTTCGCCTATCTCGAGCCTGACGAGGTGCTGATGCTGTGCACCGGCAGTCAGGGCGAGCCGCGCGCGGCGCTTTCCCGCATCGCCGAAGGTGAGCACCCGGATCTCCGCCTGGGGCAGGGCGATCTTGTCATTTTCTCGTCGCGGACCATCCCGGGCAATGAGAAGGCGGTCACCAGGGTGCAGAACAATCTAGCACTGCTCGGAGTGGACATCCTCACCGACGCCGACGCGCTGGTGCATGTCACGGGGCATCCACGCCGCGAGGAGCTGAAGGAGATGTACGCCTGGCTCAAGCCGGCGGTTGCAGTTCCGATGCACGGCGAGGCTCGCCATCTGCGGGAGCATGCCTGGCTCGCCAAGGCGGCAGGCGTTCTCGACGTGCACGCCTTGCGCAATGGCCAGATCATCCGCCTCGCTCCCGATCCCGTGGCCATTATCGACGAGGCGCCGGTCGGGCGGCTGTACCGAGATGGGCGCCTGATCGTTTCCTCCGAGGGCTCAGTGCGGGAACGCCGGCGACTTGCGTTCGCCGGGATGATCGCGATCGCGATGGCGATGAGCCGCCGTGGCGAGGTGCTGTCCGAACCGATGGTGGCCATGGAAGGCATTCCGAGCGAGACGGCGGACGGCGTGCCCATGACCGACGTCGTTCTCGATGCCATAGATGGCACATTGCGCAGCATCCCGGCTGGCAAGCGGCGGGATGTCGAGCTCGTGCGCGACGCGGTGCGGCGTGCCGTGCGTGCAGCCGTCGACCAAGCCTGGGGCAAAAAGCCCATTGCCAAGGTTCTCATCAACGTCGTGGATACGAGGCGATAGCAGGCGGTTGGCCACATTGCGACGGCAAGGCTTGGTGGCCGGATCGGGTGGCAGAGGCGACTAGAGCCGCTCCGAGGCGTCATCAGCAGCCTTCCAGCGCGGTCGGCACCGCGGGGCCGGTGGATCGCATCGGCTGCAAGGGAGCAGTAATCATGATCGGGCGCTTGAACCACGTGGCCATCGCGGTCCGCGATCTTAAGGCAGCCGCTGCAACTTATCGTGATACGCTCGGCGCCACAGTTTCCGAGCCGGTGCCCCAGCCGGACCACGGCGTCACTGTCGTTTTTGTGACGCTGCCGAACACCAAGATCGAGCTTCTGGAGCCCCTTGGGCCGAGCTCACCCATAGCGAAGTTCCTGGAGCGCAATGTCGATGGTGGCATTCACCACGTCTGCTACGAGGTTGACGATATCATCGCCGCACGTGACCACCTGAGAGCGGCGGGTGCCCGCGTGCTTGGCGATGGTGAGCCGAAGATTGGCGCTCATGGTAAGCCCGTTCTGTTCCTGCACCCGAAAGACTTTTTTGGGACGCTGATCGAGCTGGAACAGGCCTGACCAAGGGCGCCAAATGGAGCAGGAAGAGGAATGAGCCTTACGCTGGGGATCGCGGTCTACTTCATCATCTGGTGGACGGTACTGTTCGCCGTCCTTCCCATCGGCGTCCGCACGCAGGGGGAGGCCGGTGAGGTCGTGCCGGGTACGCCGGAGAGCGCCCCTGTTGCGCCGCGCCTGCTTCGCATCGTGGCGCTGAATACGCTCGTCGCGACGATCGTATTCGCGGGTGTGTGGCTTGTGATCCACTACCGTCTGATCTCGGTGGACGATCTGTCGCTCTTGGTTGGGGGTGCATAGAGTTGTCCGCTGCCCGCCACCGGAGAGGCGTCATCTGCCGTCGCGCAGCAAACACGGACCTTCGCACGGGATCACGAGATCTCTTGGGAGTGGAAGGTTAGCGGAGAGCAAGGCCCCTCCGCCTTGCCCTCTCGCGCTCATAATCCCCAGGTTATTTATTCCGGCGACTTGAACGCTCAGAGCCAACAGGACGTGCCGGTTTGGTCAGGCCGCAAGCCGCACAGGCATTGACGGCTCTCTTCTTCCCTCTCCCTAGACTTGGGCACCTGGCCGGTCTTGCCGCCGGCTTTGGGACCCGTCTTAAACGGCATCGAGCATAACCAACTCGCCACTATCTGTCACGACCTTCTTTCCGCTGGTCAAATAATTAGCTAGGCCAAGCGACACCAGTCGGGCGGACGCGGATGGCACCTCGGGCTCTTCTGCTCTGGATTGCCTCTGCAGCCGTATCGGGCTATGAGCGCCAAAGGTTGCTGCCGTGCCCTTTTCGGATGGGTCCTGGTGGCTGCCGCTCGCATACCTTTGCCGCAAGACATCCTTTTTCAACGGACCCGGCCTCTCTCCATGCGCCTCTCCCGTTACTTCCTCCCCGTGCTCCGTGAGACGCCTAAGGAAGCCGAGATCGTCTCGCATCAGCTCATGCTGCGCTCCGGCATGATCCGACAGGCGAGCGCCGGCATCTACTCGTGGCTGCCGCTCGGGTTCAAGGTGCTGAAGAAAATCGAGCAGATCGTGCGCGAGGAGCAGAACCGCGCGGGGGCCATCGAGATGCTCATGCCGACCATCCAGTCGGCGGACATCTGGCGCGAAGTCGGGGCGCTATGAAGCCTATGGCAAGGAGATGCTGCGAATCCTTGACCGGCACGACCGCGAGATGCTCTACGGCCCGACCAACGAGGAGCTCATCACACAGATCTTCCGGGAAAGCGTCCGCAGCTACAAGGATCTGCCGCGCAATCTCTACCACATCCAGTGGAAGTTCCGGGACGAGATCCGGCCGCGGTTCGGCGTGATGCGCGGCCGCGAGTTCCTGATGAAGGACGCCTACTCATTCGACCTCACACCGGAGGCGGGCCGGCATGCCTATAACCGGATGTTTGCTGCCTATCTGCGCACTTTCGCGCGCATGGGCCTGAAGTCCATCCCGATGGCGGCGGAGACGGGGCCCATCGGCGGCGATTTGAGCCACGAGTTCATCATCCTGGCTGATACGGGGGAAAGCCAAGTCTACTGCCATAGGGATTTGATCGAGAACGAAATCCCGCCGGCCGATACGGACTTTGATTCCGACCTCACCCCTATTGTTCAGGCATGGACCTCACTCTATGCGGCCACCGACGAGAAGCATGACCCCGAACGCTTCGATCGCGAGGTGCCAAAAGACAAGCAGGTGACAGCCCGTGGCATCGAGGTCGGCCACATCTTCTTCTTCGGCACAAAATACTCCGAACCCATGAACTGCCGTGTTCAGGGGCCTGACGGAAAGATGATGACGTTGCAGATGGGCTCGTACGGCGTCGGCGTGTCGCGGCTCGCGGGTGCTATTATCGAGGCCTGTCATGACGATGCCGGAATCGTCTGGCCTGTACCGGTCGCTCCTTTCGAGGTGGGGCTCGTCAATCTGAAGGCCGGGGATAGCGAAACGGACCGGGTTTGCGAGAAGGTTTACCAGGAGCTCGCAAATGCCGGCATTGAGGTCCTCTACGACGATACGGACGAGCGTCCTGGAGTGAAGTTCGCGACCATGGATCTGATCGGATTGCCTTATCAGGTAATCATCGGTCCCAAAGGCCTGAAGAGCGGCGAGGTGGAGCTGAAGCACCGTGGGACCGGCGATCGTGAGAGCCTGTCGCCAGAGGCCGCCGTCACCCGCGTCGTCGATCTCGTACTGAGCCAGCGCGTACTGGCCTGAGCCGTGGAGATTTGATGCCTGCCAAGGCCGCTCCGTTTCGCCCATACCCACGGCTGACAACGCCGCGCCGTAGGCTGACTTCTGTGCGGGTGACTGCAGGAGCAAGGGCATGAGCCAGTCGGTCGATACCCGTCCGTTCGCGCCGTTCGAGTGGATGCTGGCCTTGCGCTATCTCAGGTCCCGCCGAAAGGAAGGGTTCATCTCCGTCATTGCCGGCTTCTCGTTCATCGGCATCCTGCTTGGGGTTGCGACGCTGATCATCGTGATGGCGGTGATGAACGGCTTTCGCAATCAGCTCTTCGAAAAGATCCTTGGCATCAACGGCCACATCGTCGTCTACAAGCATGCCGGAACGGGGCCGTTCGACAATTATCCGGAAATTGCGAAGCGCATCGAGCGATCGCCAGGGGTCAAACACGTCGTTCCGCTCATCGAAGGCCAGGTAATGGTCTCGTCACCGATGCAGGCGCTCGGTGCGTATGTCCGGGGCATCACCGAGGAAGGCTTGAGCTCGCTGCCGCTCGTATCGAACAACATCATCTCCGGCACTCTGGACGGCTTCGACGAGCAGACGGGTATTGCAATTGGCAGCCGTCTCTCCGAGGCGCTCGGATTGCGTGTGGGTGATGCCGTCACGCTGGTCTCGCCGCGAGGCAATTCGACCCCATTTGGCACTGCACCACGAACCAAGGCCTACCGGGTCGCAGCGATTTTTGAGATGGGCATGGCCGAGTACGACCGCACCATGTTGTTCATGCCCATGGAGGAGGCCAAGAGATACTTCTCCCGCGGCAATCAAGTCGACGTCCTGGAGGTGATCGTCGCCGATCCGGAAAAGGTCGATGCCTATATCGCGGGGATCAATGCGGCGCTGGGCGAAGGCTTCTCGCTCCTCGACTGGCGGCAGCGCAACCAGACTTTCTTCACCGTGCTCGAGGTTGAGCGTACGGTGATGTTCATCATCCTGTCGCTGATCGTACTCGTCGCGGCTCTCAACATCATCTCGGGCCTGATGATGTTGGTGAAGGACAAGGGCCGCGACATCGCCATCCTGCGCACGATGGGTGCAACAAAAGGGGCGATGATGCGGGTCTTCCTGATTACGGGGGCGTCGATCGGGTTCGTCGGGACGTTCGCCGGCCTGATCATCGGTATCATTTTCTGCTGGAATATCGAATCGATCCGCCAGTTCGTGCAGTGGCTGACCGGCACGACGCTCATGGATCCGACCGTCTATTATCTTTCGCGTCTCCCGGCCGATATCGACATCGGCGAAACAGCGTCAATCGTCGTCATGGCTCTGACACTTTCTCTGTTGGCCACGCTTTATCCATCTTGGCGCGCCTCCCGGCTCGATCCGGTCGAGGCATTGAGATACGAATGACGCCGA
Source organism: uncultured Pseudomonadota bacterium (assembly GCA_963786775.1). GTDB lineage: Bacteria > Pseudomonadota > Alphaproteobacteria > Rhizobiales > Hyphomicrobiaceae > ZC4RG25. The sequence continues at coordinate 86,717 of CAWBAM010000028.1, forward strand.
TGAACGGAACAGGTGCGCTGTGCAGGAGCTGACACAACGGCCAGTGCTGCAGCTTGCCGGGCTGACGCGCACCTATCGCCAGGGCAACCGCGCGGTGCAGGTGCTGGCTGGCGCTTATGCCGACCTCTATCCGGGCGAGGCGGTTGCCCTTGTGGGGCCTTCCGGCGCGGGCAAGTCTACCCTGCTCCATATCGCCGGCCTGCTCGAAACCCCAGACAGCGGCCGTGTCATCGTCGACGGGCGTGACTGCAGCTCAATGTCCGACGACGAGCGCACCCGCATTCGACGCACCACGATGGGCTTCGTCTACCAGTTCCACCAGCTGCTGCCGGAGTTTTCCGCGCTCGAGAATGTCGTCATCCCGCAAATGATCCGCGGGTGCTCGCGTCGGCAGGCCGAGGCTCGCGGGCGCGAGCTACTGGCTGCGGTGGGGCTGGGTCACCGCCTCGACCATCGCCCAGCGGAGCTTTCCGGCGGCGAGCAGCAGCGGACGGCAATCTGTCGGGCGCTCGCCAACTCACCGAAGCTCCTGCTGGCAGATGAACCAACTGGCAACCTCGATCCGGCGACGGCCGAGCAGGTCTTCTCCGAGCTAATCGAGCTCGTTGTCCGCACTGGGTGTCGCCGCCCTCATCGCCACGCATAACATGGAGCTGGCCGCGCGCATGCATCGGGTGCTGCGGCTGGAAGGTGGCGTGCTGGTGGAGGTGGCGCCGGGAGCGGTGGCTTAAAGTAGATCAGCTCTCGGCCTCTACGGTGCTAAGACCTGGCATCCTGATCGCGACGCTCGCCGGTCACGAAACTGCCTGCGATCAAGCCTGCGGCGATCAATCCGAGGGCAACCCATGTCAATTCTGGCGAATAGACGCGAATGTTGAGCGGATGATCGCGTGTGCACAGCGATGCGATCGCCTGGCAAAGGCCAGATGAATTCGATGAAGCAGATGGCGGCCTCCCGGGGTGACAGCACCTCAGCCTGGAGCACGACGCCAAAAACAACGCCCCACCAGAACAGGGCCGCAATTAACGCTGTCAATCCAAGGCCAAGCAGAACAGCCGGCGCGCGGGTGAAGGCTCGGATTGGCATCGATCCACCCTCTCAGTCTGAACCGAGCCCAAGCAACTCCAACGCCCGGTGGCGGAGCTCCGCGAGCCGCGGATCGTTGCGATGCCGCGGATAGGGAAGGTCGACATCGATCATCTCGACGATGGAGGCCGGCCGCGCACTCATGACGACGACCCGCTCGGCCATGAGCAGTGCCTCCTCGACATCGTGCGTTACCATCAACGCCGTGAAGCCGGAGTTGCGCCAGAGCGAGACGATCTCGCTCTGCATCGCCATGCGTGTAAGGTGATCGAGCTTGCCCAGCGGCTCGTCGAGGATGAGTAGGCGCGGATCATTCACCAGCGCCCGCGCGAGCGCCGCACGCTGAGCCATGCCGCCCGAGAGCTGGTGCGGATAGGCGGATGCGAACTGCTCGAGCCCGACGAGCCGAAGCGCCGCGCCAATGCGGTCGCGCTTGCTCTTCAGCAGTCCGCGCGCCTCCAGCCCAAGGGCCACGTTCCGCTCCACCGTTCGCCACGGATACAAGGTGGGGTCCTGGAACACGACCACGCGGGAAGGATCGGGGCCGGTGATCGGTTCGCCATCGGCCTCGATCCGACCGGCACGCGGCTGGTCGAGACCGGCGATCAGGCGCAGGAGCGTGGATTTTCCGCAGCCGGACGGACCGAGGATCGCGACGAAGCTCGCCCGGCGCGATCTCGAGATCGACATTGCGCAAAACGGGAAGCAGTTCACCGTCGAGGTCAAAGGCATGGGAGACGCCACGGATCGAAAGCGCCATCCCCGCAGCTGTTGCCGGCTGAAGATCAAGCGCAGCGTCTACCATCTGAGCAGCCCCTTCTGCCATGCGAGCAGGTGATCACGGATCTTGAACAGCAGGGCGACGAGGCTGGCGCAGACCAGCGCCAACACGATCAGGGCCGCGTACATGTTGGCATAAGCGCCCCAGCCCTGGGCCCACTGCAAGTACCAGCCCAGCCCGGCCTTCACGCCCATCATCTCGGCGACCACGAGCACCGCGAATGATGCGGACAGACCCATGAACAGGCCGACGAACACGTGCGGCATGGCCGCTGGGATCGCCACCCGGAGGACGAGAAAGGTGCGGCTGGCGCCCAGAGTGCGGGCGATGTCGTAGTAGGCGCTGTTGACGGACGACACGCCCGACCAGGTCAGCACCGTGACCGGAATGCCGGTAGCGAGCGCGATGAGAAATACGCTGGCGCTACCGCTCGACGGGAAGGTGAAGAAGGCGAATGGCAGCCACGCCGTCGCGGGCAGCGGTCCGAGCACGCGCAAGATGGGGTGCCCCCAATACGAGGCCCGCGGGGACCACCCGAGAGCAACGCCGGCAACGAAGCCGAGGCTCGCTCCGATGAAGACTCCCTTGGCCAAGAGAAGTGCTGAATGCGCGATGCATTCGAGCAGCGTGCCGCCTTCATCTAGATAAACTTCGAGGATCGCCTGGGGCGGCATGAAAAATGGCGCGGGCAGCCAAGCAAGCTTGGCCGTCACGATCTCCCAAACAGTCGCAAGAACTGCGAGGAGTGTGAACCAAGGCTCCCAATGCTGAAGACGCGCTCCGATTGCCCCCAGGCGGCCATTAAGCACGGCGCACATGGCGAGCAGGGCCGCAACCGCCAGCGCAATTAGCGCCAATTCCTGGGTGCGCGGCCAATCCTGGATCTGCGGCCAGTAGACCGTCACCCCAGCAAAGACGAGCCAAGCAGCGGGGGGCACGATCGCCCCCCACCGGAACCGATTGCGCTCCGATTGGGCGAGGCGTCCGCGCGCTATTTCGCTCGATGCCAAGTTTTCAACTGCTGTGGTCATTTCGGCAAATCAGCTGAAAACGTCGCCGTAAATGCGCTCGGCGAACTTGACGGGATCGGTTGAGGGCTTCAGCACCTGCACTAGCTTCAGCTCCTCAGCGTAGAGAGCCAGCTCGCGCTTCAACGCATCACCAATCGGATGATGGTGATGTGTGTGGCTCTTGAGCATGGCGACGAGATCGTCGACGCTGCTCTTCGGCTTGTACGTTTCGAAGTAGAGGCGAGCCGTTTCGGTCGGATCATCAGCTGCCAACTTCGAGGCCTCGAGCAGCCCGACCACCAGCGCTTTCACCGCCGCTTTATCCTCGCGCAGCAGGCTTCCGCGCACTGCGATGACGCAGCACGTGCGATTGGCGAAATCGCCGTCGAGATTATTGGCAATCTCAACGAAGTTACCGCTTTTCAGAAAACGCCAGGTGTCGGGATCCCAATGGGCCAGCGCCTGCGCTTCGCCTTTCTCGACCGCAAGGGCCAGGAGGTCGCCCGGAAATACGCGCCAATCAACCTCTTTGTTCGGATCGATCCCGGCCTGCGCCAGCAGGACCGAGAAGAAGCTCTTGCCAGGGCTGGCGAGATCGCTGACGGCGACCGTCTTGCCCTTGAGATCCTCGAGCTTCGTAACACCCGCGGCCTTCGAGCCAAGGAGACGAATGCAGCCGCCGTGGGTGCCGGCCACCACCTTCACGTCGAAGCCTTGCTCCAACGGTTTCAACCAGCGCAGAGCCATGCCGACGCCGGCATCAGCCTTGCCGGTGGCGATGGCCTCCAAAAGTTGTTCCGTCGAGCCGGCGAAATTGACCGTTTCGCCCGCAATTCCGTGCTTTGCAAGAATGCCTTTATCGATGGCATAGCCGACTGGCGCCGAGCAAACGGCGTTCGCATTCCAGGCGATCTTGATGGGTTTCGCGGAAGCCTCGGCCCGGGCAAAGCCAAACCCATTGCTGATGAGCGGGGCGGCGATGGCAGTTCCCGCAGCGCCCGCAAGCAGCTGGCGACGAGAGATGGAAAACCGATCGGCAGCCATGTTCAGCTCCTTTCGCAAACGGCTTTCGCGTTAGTTCTGTTGATTTCGATCAGAGGGTGGGCAGAGGGAGAGACACGAACGGATCACTCACCTCATCCGACGGCAGCGTGACCACACCTCCAGGGTTGTCGAGGATCACAAGCGTCTCGAAGTATTCGATCTCCGGATCGGTGCCGTAGCGAGCGCGGATGCCGTCGAGCCAGGGGCCGGAGTAGAAGCGGCGTGCTGACTCGATATCGGTCCACTGGTACACGCCTCCGGCAATGCCGTGGGCACCCCAGATGAACTGCTTCCTGATAAGTCCCGGGCACTGGGCCGAACCCGGGCGCAATCTTCTCGTAGTGGGCTCGGCACTCGGAGCGGCCGATCTCGGATGGAAGACGATAACGGACGATCGCGGTGATCACGGGTGATGCTCCATTGACGTGATGAATCCGCGGGCGCGGGTCGATCGCCGACAGCAAGTAGAATAGTTTTGCGTCTATGGCTAGATACGCTCGAAAAATAACAAAAATATTGCTACGCGCGCAGTGCTCTTGCACATTGCTTGCTGCAGGAGCCGGGAAGATGCGCTGCAATGGCCAGATCCAGCCGTCGAATAGAACGGACATAGACGACAGGTGCGTCGACCTCGGTCAAAACAAGACGCCTCAGGCGCGTACAGCGGCAGACGTGCCGGATGCCGATGTCGCGGCAGCAGGCCGGTGCAACTTAAGGGGCGAACGAAGTATCGGAGCTGGTGTCGTGTGTTGGGAGACGGTGATCAGAGTTGAGAGCGCCGGGGGCAGGGTGGGGAATCTACCGAAGATCGTGCCAGCTTGATCTGCGTTACGGTACCCTCTCAGTCGGTGCGGTCAGGCGTTGAGCTATGAGCTGAATCAGGTGCCACCCGAACTCTGGGTTCTGGAAGTAAAGTTGTTTGAGCTGATCTCCGTCAATTGAGAGAAGCTTGCATTCGGATGTCGCGATCGCCGTTTGAGTGCGGCGCCCATCGCGGGTGAAAAAGGCAATTTCTCCGAACAACGTTCCGGGGTGAATCTCGACATTGATTTCATCGAAAAGGATGGAGCCGGATTCGAGATAATAAAGGCGGTCGCCCGGGTCTCCCTTACGGAAAAGAACCTGCCCGGCCGAGAGGGTGCTTTCGCGGGCATGTGGATAAAGCCAACCGGAATGCACCCCCGTAACGGGCGCGACTTTCAACTTCTCGACCTGCCTGCGCGCTTCACGAATGCGATGGATATTGAGCGGGAGCTGGATGGCATTTTGAACTGCATTCGGCCAGAAGCCGGCTGCAATGGAGGATATGATGGCAAGGACATTGCTATAGGCTGCAAAGAGCCGGAGACGGATGATCGTTCGGGAAAAAGTGGAGCATAGCGTAAGTGCCATGGCGATCCATCCGAGGTACTGAGAATGTCATTGAAATTTTCCCACGTTGGCACTTCCAATAATCTCCGTTTAGTAAACTAAGACGTGCAGTTTTGGCCGTCTGAGCCTGCGAATGAGCCTCCAGGCAAGAGAGTGGGACTGATAGGTGAGTGTGGTGCTGCCGAACCGAATGCGTGTTATCGAACTGTTTAAGTAACGCCCTCAGCGGAACGGAAGCTGCTTTCGAAGCTGGCGCAAACCCTCGACTGGCGTTCTGATCACGTCATCCACCCGTCCTCTTTCGAGGGCCGAATGCGTGAGACGCCGAACTGGGTCGATCGTGAGCCGCCGACCAACAAATGGAAAGGCTCTGCTCAGCCGCACGCCCCTGAGCAACGAGCGATGCCAGTTGATCGGGGTCAGAAAGTATGCCGCCAAGACCGATGTGGATGATCTTGCCAACGACATTGTGCCGTTTGCAGTTGAGCAAACCGGCGCACACCTCGACGCTGCCTTCGTGAAGCAGCACGATCGACTCGCCATTATCGGCAACAAAGACATCGAAGACCGTGCCGCGCACACCCATGGTCGCCGTTGGCGTCTTGATTTCATAAGCGGCTTTGTCGCTCGCGCCGGTGATGAATCGGAATGCACCTTTGGCGAGCGTGATCGAAATGGACTTCGGCGGTGCGCTCGCGTCATAAACGAACTTGTCCAGCACGAGCCTGCGACGAGGGACCAACGGCAAGCTTTGTCTCGTCGAGCAACTTGATCTCTGCGGTGGATTTCGCGCCGGTGATCAGGATTTCGTCCTGGTGGACCTTAGCGCCTTTCGAAAGGCGGCGTTTCTCGTTCTCCAGCTCGGCAGTCACGAGGTTTCTAACTGCGACGGTGTTGCCGATTTCAGGATGAGTGGCGCTGGCCGGCAAAGCGTGCAACGTAGTGGCCAGCACAGCAACAACGATGGCCAGTGAAATGACTGACACTTCAGCTTTGACTTCCGTCCATGACCCCTCCACTCATGACTGAGTTGTAGTCCAATTCTGATCAGCTGAGAGAGACCCTGTTACACCCGGAAACATGTCCGAAAACACACCATTCCATCCGTGCAAGGATGAGTGGCGTTTCAGCCCGGCAATACGTAACTCGTAAATGTCCAGCAGGCGGTAAATTCGCGGGTTGACGTAATGCTGCCGAGAGGTCTCCAGCGCATTCATTGCGTGCTTCCACTCACCGCGCCGGTAATGGACGCGCATTGTTTCGAATGCGCTGCGGAAAGAGCGGAACTCAGGATCGCTTAGGAGGTCCGATCCGCCCAGGATTGTGTGAACGGTCACTGCATGCTTGCGGCCCCTGACCCTCACATCGTCTATGGCGACGATAGCGAGCGCATCCTGGCAGCGTGCAGCGGTTTCCGGACAAATCAGAATGCGGAGGCCATAGCTGGAGGCGAGACTTTGAATTCGGGAGGCGAGATTGACGCTATCGCCGAGCACTGAATAGTCGAACCGAATATCGGAACCCATGTTGCCGACCATGCAAAGGCCGGTGCTGATGCCGATGCCGATCTCCATCGGTGGTATGCTCTCTCCGCCGTGCTGGGCCTCGAGAGCGAGCGTCTCATTCAGCGCGTCGAGCCGATCGGATATCGCAAGGGCAGCTTCGCACGCGTGGATTGCGTGGTCGGGATCGTCGAGCGGCGCGTTCCAAAACGCCATGATGGCATCGCCGATATACTTATCGATCGTGCCTCGGCGCTCGATGACCGCGCGTGACAGCGGCGTCAGCAGGCGGTTCATCAGCTCGGTCAATCCCGAAGGATTGTCCCTGAAGCTCTCTGCGATGCTGGTGAAGCCGCGCACGTCGCTGAAGAGAACGGACATGGTGCGCGTCTCGCCGCCAAGCTTCAGGCGGTCGGGCTCGCGGGTCAGCTGCTCGACGAGCTCTGGTGCCAGATACTGACTAAATGCGCTGCGAATTCCGGCCCGCCGTTTCTCCTCCCGGAGATAATTGATCGAGGCGAGCAACAGGAAGACCACCGTGCTCGACACCAGCGGATAGACAACATCGATCAAAATGCCGGAGCTGACGAAGAGATAACCGGAAAGGGCCGCGAGCAGTGCGGTAGTCGCAATTCCAAGAAGGACCGTAGCCCGCGCGCCAAGCATCGGCACGACAACTATGATGCCGATCCCGATAACGAAAGCGAGGGAGATTTCGAGCCCCAGCGCATAGTTCGGTCGCAGAAGAAGCGCGTTGTCCAGAATGCTTTCGATCGCCTGAGCGTGGATTTCAACTCCGGGCATGGCCCGTTCGAGCGGCGTTGTCCGGAGGTCGAACAAGCCTGCGGCGGAGGTGCCGATGAGGACGAGCTTACCCTCGATGCGGTCATCAGGGATCTGTCCCGAGAGCACATCGGCAGCGGAGACGTAACGGCGCGGGTCGTGTGGCGTGAAATGTAACCAAAGCTGGCCGTCACGTTCCGTCTCGATCTCGACGCCGGCAACGACGACACTTCTGATCCCCGCCTCGTCGCTCTTGGCGAGGAGCGTGGTGGCACCCGTCGCCACCCGCAGGAGCTCGATCGAAAGCGACGGAACGATACGGCCTTCCGCATAGAGGAGAGTCGGTATACGGCGAATGACACCATCCGCGTCGGGCTCCACCGTGAACAGGCCCCTTCCGGCAGCCGCCTTTTCGAGAACCGGCAAATTCGCCACCAGCTTCGGCACCCGAAGGAGGTGCCGATGGAGATTGTCTCCGATCGTCGCTACCGACGTAATGGGCAACTCTGAAAGGTTCGTGGTGGTGGCCGAAAGGCTCGATGCTCCGCCTTGCCCGAGGACGACGCGAGCCCGTGCGATTGCCTCGGCCAACTGCACATCGCTGTCCGGCAATGCGGCGAGCCGCGATTTCAACTCGGCATCCGGTATGCTTTCGGCAATTCGAGGAGGAGACAGGCGGTCAGGTTCAGCAAAGAGGATGTCGAAGCCGATTGCGATCGCTCCGCGTTGGGCAAGTCGGTCGACCAAGGAGGCCAGCGTCACCCGCGACCACGGCCATTGCCCGATTTCTTGTAACGAGCGCTCATCGATATCGACGATCGTGACGGGGTACTCGGTGACCTCGCGTGGGTGAAGGCGTTGATAGGTATCGAAAATTCTCCCGCGCAGCGTTTCGAGTAGAGGCGGGTCCCACACACGGAGCACCATCAGCGCAGCAAGTGTCAGCAGGGCGGCGAGACGCCCTAGCCCGGGCGGACCCCTCCAGACTGTTTTCCGCCAAACTCCCTGCGGTAGGAGTGCCAACACCCTACGCCCCCCACGAACTCCGTGAGCTGCCATTTAGCAGCCTTGAGACTATTCACACTAGCGGGATTTGTTGTCCGAGGTGGGGGTGTTGCCTTGGGCCGCTGAGAGGGTCAGGCCTCTCGCTGGAAAGGCTCCTCAGAGCGCAAAAGGGGCGGTGCATCGCCTAAGCGCTGCACCGCCCCTAGGAGGAGATTTCCGGCTACTTTTTGTCAGCGTTGTTGAGCCGGGCGATGAGGCTCGACGTATCCCAGCGGCCGCCGCCCATTTTCTGAACTTCGGAGTAGAACTGATCGACGAGCGCAACCACAGGCAGGCTGGCCCCGTTGCGGCGAGCCTCGTCCAGGCTGATCATCAGATCCTTGCGCATCCAATCGACGGCGAAGCCGAAATCAAACTTGCCCTCGGCCATGGTCTGCCAACGGTTCTCCATCTGCCAGGAGCCGGCGGCGCCCTTCGAAATCGTCTCCATCACGGCCGGGATGTCGAGTCCGGCTTTCTGGGCGAAGTGAATTCCTTCTGCGAGCCCTTGCACGAGCCCCGCGATGCAAATCTGATTGACCATCTTGGTGAGCTGACCCGAGCCAACGGGACCAATGAGCGTCACCATACGAGCATAATTGGCGATCACCGGTTTCGCGCGCTCGAAGACGGGCTGGTCGCCACCGACCATGACGGTCAACACACCGTTCTCTGCGCCGGACTGGCCGCCGGAAACGGGAGCGTCGAGGAAGTCAAAGCCCCTCTCCTTGGCCGCAGCATAAAGCTCCCGGGCGACGTTGGCAGAGGCTGTCGTGTTGTCGATGAAGATGGAGCCCTTCTTCATGGTTTGAAAGGCACCATTCTCGCCGATGGTAACTGAGCGTAGGTCATCATCGTTGCCGACGCAGGAGAACACGAAGTCGGCATCGGCGGCCGCCTCGGCCGGTGTACTCGCAGCACGGCCGGCGCCGTACTCCTTCACCCACGCTTCGGCCTTCGCTGCAGTCCGGTTGTAGACGACGAGCTCATGACCGCCCTTCTTCAGGATGTGTCCGGCCATGGGATAGCCCATTACGCCGAGCCCGATCCATGCAACCTTTGCCATTTCGCCTCCTCCATGGGTTCTTCTGGTGGGATTGAGCGAGGGTTCTAGCCCATGCTGAGGATAATGTCAGGTCCGGGAGGTGCGAAACAGGTCAGCGAAAGGAAAAGGGAGCCTGAAGGCTCCCTGTCAGGTGTACGCAATCACTTTGCTCTTCGTTCAGTTCAGCATGCCGAAGCGCCGATAGGGCGAGTGGGGGACGGCGCTGACACGGCAGGTCACTGTCGAACCGAGGCGATTGCAGCTCGTTGACTTTGCGTTGGCACGGGACCAGCTCGCATATTGAGAGCCATACATCAGACGCACCTTGGCGCTCCAGTTGTTGATGGCTTTCCGCTGCGCCTGCGCCTTCTTCAAGAAATACGGGAGCAGAGCACCCCGTGCGACACCCGTGGCAGCGACGCGGCTCGGCTTACGATTCTTGACGTGCGCGGGTCCGGGTCCACCTAAACGCGCCTCGATGATCACGCCCGAGCCCTTCGTATTGGCGGCCGCCTCAGCCGGCATCGAGGCAAAGAGAGCCGTTCCACCGAGCGCGAGAGCTGCTGTAGCGATTGTTAGCGACTTCATCATGATCAATCTCCATCCTGTTGCTTGCCTCGAGCCGCGCACTGTGCGCGTGCCCCATTGACGAGGCCGAAGTTAGAGTCGACCGGCTGAGGTGATGCTGAACGGGTTGTTTAACCAGCGTTCATTGCCGCGGCCCGTTTCGCGAGATGGCGCGGGGTGCTAAGCAGCAGCCTGAAGACGCGTTCGAAGCGGCGACCAGTGACCCGCGAACTGCCGCCGGCAGGATGTGCACCAAGGACAACGAAAGCGATGCAGGGCGAAGCAAAGGAGCCCCGAAAGAGCATTGCTGCACCAGCAGAAGCGGTGAGCCTCGCTGACATCGAGGAAGCTGCGCGGGTGCTCGAGGGTTCAGTTGTCGCGACCGATTGCGATCGGAGCCATACGCTTTCGACGATGTTCGGGTGCGAGATCTGGCTGAAGTTCGAGAACCTGCAGTTCACGGGCTCCTTCAAGGATCGCGGCGCGCTGAACCGCCTCAGTGCCCTCTCTCCAGAGGAGCGAGCGGCGGGCGTCATCGCCATGTCTGCCGGCAACCACGCACAAGGTGTGGCTTACCATGCGAACCGGCTCGGCATTCCGGCGACCATCGTCATGCCGCAAGGCACGCCATTCGTGAAAATCGAGAACACGCGCCGGCATGGAGCGCAGGTGATTGTGGACGGGGCTACGCTGGAAGAGTCGGCAGCCTGTGCCCGCGACTACTGCCAGCAGCACGGATTGACGTTTATCCACCCTTATGACGATCCGCTGATCATCGCAGGACAAGGCACCATCGCGCTCGAAATGCTGGACGCAGTGCCCGACCTGGAAGTGCTCGTCGTTCCCATCGGTGGCGGCGGCCTCATTTCGGGGATTGCAGTCGCAGCGAAGGCCATCAAGCCCGACATCGAGATCATCGGCGTGCAGGCCGCGCTCTATCCATCGATGTACAACCGAATTCGTGGCACCGACCTGCCCATGCGCGGCGACACGCTTGCCGAAGGCATCGCGGTCAAGTCTCCAGGCGTGCTGACGGAAGCGCTGGTGCGCACCCACGTGGATGACATTGTGCTGGTCAGCGAGCGCGAGATCGAGCGCGCCGTGGCGCTTCTGATCGAGATCGAGAAAACCGTCGCCGAAGGCGCGGGGGCCGCAGGGCTGGCGGCTGTGGCTAGCGATCCTCGGCGCTTCCAGGGGCGGAAGGTTGGGCTCGTGCTGACGGGCGGCAACATCGATACGCGGCTGCTCGCCAGTGTCCTGACCCGTGAGCTGGCCCGCGAAGGCCGCATTTCGGAGCTGCGCGTCGACTTGGCCGACAAGCCCGGTCAGCTCGCGCGGCTGGCGACCTTGGTCGGGGATGCCGGCGCGAACATCATCGAGGTTGTGCATCAACGCGTTTTCACGGATCTTCCTGCCAAGGGCACGCTTCTGCGCATGGTGATCGAGACGCGGGATCGTGCTCACCTGGAGGACACGCTAACGCGCATTCGCGCGGCCGGCTTCTCGGCGGAGATCACGTCGAACCAGTAGGAGATGGTTGCTTATGGATGGCGCCCGTCCAGATACGGTGGACCCCAAGACGCTGGCGATCCTGCGGGAGCTCGAGCGCAAAGTACTTTGGCTTTCCACCTATATGATCCATCACGCCAATCACGAGGTGGATCGCGGTGATGGGCTAAAGGTCGGCGGACATCAAGCGTCCTCGGCCTCGCTGGCGACGCTGATGACGGCGCTCTACTTCCACGTCCTGCGCCCGGAGGACCGGGTAGCCGTCAAACCTCATGCGAGCCCGGTGTTCCATGCCATCCAGTATCTGCTGGGCAATCAGACACTGGAGAACCTGAGGAACTTTCGTGGCTTCGGTGGCGCCCAGAGCTACCCCTCGCGCACGAAGGACAAGGACGACGTCGACTTCTCGACCGGCTCCGTGGGACTCGGCGTGGCGATGACCGGGTTCGCGAGCCTCATTCAGGACTACGTGCACGCCAAGTGGAAGCCGTCCTGGCCCAAGGGCCGAATGGTTGCGCTCATGGGCGATGCGGAGATCGACGAGGGCAACATCCACGAGGCGCTGCTCGAGTACTGGAAGCACGGCCTGACCAATGCCTGGTGGGTGGTCGACTACAACCGGCAGAGCCTCAACTCCGTCGTCTCCGACCGCCTGTTCATGAAGGTGGCGGGGCTGTTCGAGAACCTCGGCTGGAAGGTCGTGCTACTGAAGTACGGCAAGCTGCTCCAGCAGGTCTTCGCGCGGCCTGGCGGCGAGGACTTGCGCCGATGGATCGATGACTGCCCCAACCAGCTCTACTCGGCACTCGTGTTCCAAGGCGGACCGGCGTGGCGGAAGCAACTCGAGTCCGATCTCGCGGGCTGTGAGGACGCACTGGAAATCGTCCGCAACCATTCGGATACGGAGCTTGCCCGCCTGATGACCAATCTCGGCGGGCACGATCTCGAGACCATCCTCGAGACCTTCGCCACCGCACCGACGGATCAACCGGTCTGCTTCATCGCCTACACGATCAAGGGCTTCGGCCTGCCCTTCCAGGGCCACAAGGACAACCACGCCGGTCTGATGACGAGGGCCCAGATGCAGGAGTTCCGGGCCAGCCAGGGCATCAACCAGGGCGAGGAGTGGGATCGCTTTGCCGGTCTCTCCCTGCCGCCGGAGGAAATCCAGGCCTTCCTCGATCGCGTCCCGTTCAATCAGCGCGGGCCGCGGCGCTTGAGTGCTCCACGTGTGCCTGTGCCGGAGCTGCCAATTCCCGAGCCGCGAGGGGTCGATTCCACGCAGGCGGGGTTCGGGCGCATTCTCGACGATATTGCAAGGAAAGGCGGTCCGCTCGCCGATCGCATCGTCACAACGTCCCCGGACGTTACGGTTTCCACGAACCTTGGTCCCTGGGTGAACCGGCGCGCGCTCTTCTCGATGCAGAGCGTCGAGGACGTGTTCAAGGAGCGCGGGCTGATGTCCCCGCAGAAGTGGGAGATGACCCCCAAGGGGCAGCACATCGAGCTCGGCATTGCCGAGATGAACCTGTTCCTGACGCTTGCCGCTGCCGGGCTGTCCCATTCGCTCTTCGGAGAGCGGCTGATCCCGATCGGCACGGTCTATGATCCGTTCATCTGCCGAGGGCTCGATGCGCTGAACTATGCCTGTTATCAGGATGCGCGGTTTATCCTCGTCGCGACGCCGTCGGGGATTACGCTGGCGCCGGAGGGTGGCGCGCACCAGTCCATCTCGACGCCACTGATCGGCATGGCACAGGACGGCCTCGCCTCCTTCGAGCCGGCCTTTGTTGACGAGCTTGCCGTCATCCTGAACTGGGCCTTCGACTACATCCAGCGAGAAGGTGACGAGGAAAAGGAGGAGCGTTGGCTGCGCGACGAGAAGGGCGGGTCCGTCTATCTGCGCCTCTCGACGCGTCCCATCGAGCAGCTGTCACGGCCCATGACGCCTGAGCCAGGTCAGACATCATCAACGGCGGCTATTGGTTGCGGCGGCCGGAGCCGGGGACCAGCCTCGCCATCGTCTACACAGGCGCTGTTGCGCCCGAGGCGATCGAAGCGGCGGGTCTGCTCTCGGAGGATCGGCGCGGGGTCGGCGTGCTGGCCGTCACCTCGGCGGACCGGCTGTCTGCCGGCTGGCACGGCGCACAGCGGGCGCGGGAACACGGCTTTCACGGCGCTCGCTCCCACGTGGAAAAGCTCCTGGCCGCCCTGCCGCGGGATGCGCAATCATCACGATTTGCGACGCCCATCCCGAGGCGCTGTCGTGGATCGGCGGCGTGATGGGCCATCGCGTCCGGCCACTCGGCGTGGAGCACTTCGGCCAATCCGGCTCGATCAGCGAGCTTTATGGCCATTATGGGCTCGATGTGAACGCCATACTGGCCGCAGCGGAGGGGATCGGCGTAAGGCCGGTCCGCTATCGGTTCGTCGGCTGACCGGACTAGCTTAGTGAATGAGCGCCAAGAAACGCGCTCATGTGAAAACGGGCCTGCTCTGGAGGGTAGGCATAGGCGCGCCCGACAGGGCAGGCCCGTCGCGCCAGACACGCCGCTTCGATGCACGCAGCTCCCTCGGCGTTGCGCAAATGGGTGATGCATTTGGGCACGTCGTAACCCGTTTGGCTGAATGCGCCGACGGGACAGGACGCCAGGCATGGCTTTTCGGCGCAATCGTCGCAAGGACTGGCCACCGCGGATCGGTCCGGCAGCGAGATCAACTCCGCAAAGGCAAGCGCTGCGCGATAGGAATGCCATAGCCCATAATCTGGATGGATCAGCAACCCGAGCGGTGATTGGAAAACGGGTTCTGCCCGTTTCGCCCAACGTTGGAAGGGTAGATAAGGCGGGCCACCGAAGGGGAATAGCGCCACCGCGCCCAGATCGCTTGCCAACTCCTCCGTAACCCGCCGTGTCCATGCATCGAGCGGATCGCGCTGCTGAGTGGCTTCCGACGAGGATTGGAAAGCGGCCCAGACCGAGGCGCCTACGCCTCCCAGCATCACTACTGTTTTCGCATGATGCCCATCAGGTAAGGGCGGCACGCCATCGCTCGCGTCCGGATGGAAGCCACCCCGCACCGTGAGTCCACGCGCTTGGACACGCTCTTGCAGATGATCATAATCCATGCGCAACTGATCCCCGCCCTACCTCGGCCAGGCAGTACACATTCGGAGGATCGCCCGGTGGTCAAGCCGCTCGAAGGACTTCTGGTCGTATCACTGGAGCAAGCCGTCGCGGCGCCCATGGCCAGCCGGCGGCTCGCCGATGCAGGCGCTCGGGTCATCAAGCTGGAGCGTCCCGAGGGCGATTTCGCCCGCGGGTATGATGCGGTCGTCAACGGGCTGTCCTCCTACTTCGTCTGGCTCAATCGCGGCAAGGAATCCGTGGTTGTTGACCTTTCGAATGCGGAGGACCGGGCGCTCTTCGAGGCAATGCTCGCCCGGGCTGATGTTTTCATTCAGAATTTGAAGCCGGGCGCTCTGGCGCGCCTCGGGTATCCGATCGAGGAGCTGACCAAGCGTCACGAGCGGCTGATCGTTTGCTCCATCTCGGGCTACGGCGATACAGGGCCATACGCAGACCGCAAAGCGTACGACCTCCTGATCCAGGCCGAGTCGGGCCTTTCGTCGGTGACTGGAGGACCCGAAGCGCCGGCGCGCGTCGGCGTGTCCGTCGTTGACATCGCCGCTGGCATGAACGCTTACGAGGCGATCCTTGAAGCTCTAATTGCGCGAGGAAGACGGGCAGGGGCGCCGATATTCGTGTCTCCATGTTCGACTGCATGGCGGAGTGGATGACCGTCCCATTACTTCAAGGAGAGAACGGATTTCCGCCGAAGCGCGCAGGGCTCGCGCATGTCTCCATCTCGCCTTATGGCGTGTTTCAAACGGCAGACGGCGTGCCCATCCTCATCAGCATCCAGAGCGATCGCGAATGGGCAAAGCTCTGCCGCGACGTGCTGGATAAGCCAGAGCTGGCCACCGATCCCCCGCTTCGCCACCAATGTCGCACGCGTGAAGAACCGTCCGGAAACCGACGGCACCGTCGCGGCGTGGTTCGCCGCACGGGATCACGAGTCGGCCATTACGCGGCTTCCGCGGCGGATATCGCTTTTGCGCGCGTAAATGATGTTTACGGCCTCAGTGCCCATCCGCAACTGCGCCGCATTACGGTCGGCACGGAAAAGGGAGCGGTTTACATGCCAGCACCGGGTGCGCAACTCGTAGGTGCTTCGCCCGAGTTCGGACCCGTACCGGCACTGGGTGAGCATACTGAGGCCGTCCGTCGCGAGTTCATGGGCTAAGCCCCAGCAGGCTTGCTATATTCGGTTAACATCCGAATGCTGTCGGCAATCTCACGCGACATTCCGAAACACTGGACGATCATGAAAACCGACGTACCTCGCCCTATCCGCCTCGAGAATTACCGCCCACCTGAGTACCTCATCGATACCGTCGAGCTAAATTTCACGCTTGACCCGACCCGCACGCGAGTGATGTCGCGCCTCGAAATGCGCCCGAACCCGGACGCGGCGAAAAAGGGGCAGCCGCTCAGCCTCGACGGCGAAAATCTGGAGCTCGGCGAGGTGAAGCTAGACGGCAAAAAGCTCGGGCCGAGCGATTATCAGGTTACCGATCGCCACCTTATCATCCCCCGCGTGCCGCAAAAGCCGTTCACGCTGGAGATCGAAACCTTCGTTAATCCGGAAGCTAACAAGGCGCTGCAGGGTCTTTATCGTTCCCGCGGCATCTACTGCACTCAGTGCGAGCCTGAAGGGTTTCGCCGGATCACCTATTTCCTCGATCGTCCCGATGTGCTCGCCGTTTATACCACTCGCATCGAAGCGGATGCCGAGGAGGCGCCTGTTCTCCTGTCGAACGGCAATCCCATCGAGCGAGGAACCATCGATGGCGGCAAGCGGCAGTATGCAGTCTGGAAGGATCCCTTCCCGAAGCCCTCATATCTATTTGCGCTGGTAGGCGGAAATCTATCAGCCGTTACATCGACGTTCCGCACGAAATCAGGCCGCAAAGTCGATCTGGCCATTTACGTCGAGCCTGGAAAAGAAAACCGCTGCGGCTGGGCGATGGATTCGCTCAAGCGCTCGATGCGCTGGGACGAGGAGCGGTTCGGGCTCGAGTACGATCTCGACGTATTCAACATCGTCGCCGTGTCCGACTTCAACATGGGCGCGATGGAGAACAAGGGGCTTAATATTTTCAACGACCGCCTCATTCTCGTGTCACCGGAGACGGCAACGGACGCGGTTTACGAAGCCGTCAAGTCCGTCGTCGCGCATGAGTATTTCCATAACTGGACTGGCAACCGCATCACCTGTCGCGACTGGTTTCAGCTCTGCCTAAAAGAAGGGCTGACCGTTTATCGCGATCAGGAGTTCTCAGCTGATGAGCGCTCGCGCACGGTGCAGCGCATTTCTGATGTCCGCCAACTGAAAGCGCATCAATTCCCCGAGGATGCAGGCCCGCTGGCCCATCCGGTCCGGCCGGACAGCTATATCGAGATCAACAACTTCTATACGGCGACGGTCTACGAGAAGGGCGCCGAGGTCATTCGAATGATCGAGCAGATCGTCGGCCGCGACGGCTTTCGCGCCGGCATGGATCTCTACATCAAGCGCCACGACGGGCAGGCCGCGACGGTCGAGCAGTTTGTGAAGTGCTTCGAGGACGCCAACGGCGTCGACCTCAGCCAATTCATGCTGTGGTACAAACAAGCCGGCACGCCCGAGCTCGTCTGCTCGCTCGACTACAACGAGACGCGCAAGGAAGCGAAGCTCACAGTCGAGCAGGTGTTGAATCCGACACCCGGGCAATCCACTAAAAAGCCGATGCATATCCCGCTGCGGCTGGGGCTCCTCGGTGGCAACGGTGAGGACATTGACCTCAATCTCGCCAATTCCGGACCCGTGCCGGACGGCGTCATTCATGTAAAGAAGCGCAAGCAGACGTTCCGCTTCACCGACGTGCCCTCGAAGCCCGTGCCATCGCTTCTGCGTGGTTTCTCTGCGCCAGTGAAGCTCAAGATCGATCTTAGCGATCGCGACCTCGCATTTCTTATGGCCAATGACAGCGACCTTTTCAATCGCTGGCAGGCTGCGAACACCTACGCGATGCGCACGCTCGTGGGGCTGGTCAAATCCCGCACGACAGAGCGGCGGCCGGAACAGGTTGTCACCTATGCGAAAGCCCTTGGTGCGACCATCGCCAACGAGGCGCTGGAGCCCGCTTATCGCGCCGAGATTTTGCGTCTGCCGAGCGAAGCCGACATTGCCCGCGAGATCGCGCACAACGTTGATCCGGACGCCATCCACCGCTCGCGCAAGCTGGTGCTCAAGGTTATCGGCGAGACGCTCGGGCCGGAGCTGGAGGAGATCTACGCGGCTTATGACGACCGCGGCAAGTTTTCGCCCGATGCGGCAAGCGCCGGTCGCCGGGCGTTGCGCAACATCGCGCTAACATTGTTGAGTGCCCGCAATTCTGCAGCAGATAAGGCGCGGCTGTCCGAGCACTATCACAAGGCATCAAATATGACCGATGCTGCGCACGCGCTTTTCCTGCTGGCGGCGCGCGGAGGCAAGGATGCGAAGGCTGCGCTCGATGATTTCTACAAGCGGTGGAAGGATGATCACCTCGTTATCGACACATGGTTTGCGGCCCAGGCTACGTCACCGCTTGCCGGTACGCTGGCGCGGGTGAAGGCTCTTACGCGACATCCACTGTTTTCCCTGACCACGCCGAACAAGGTCCGCGCTCTGATCGGCAATTTTGCCACTCAAAACCTCGTTCAGTTCAATAGGCCGGACGGCGCTGGCTACGATTTCGTCGTCGAGCAGGTGCTCGCCATCGACAAGTTCAACCCGCAAATCGCCGCCCGTATGCTTGCGGGCTTCCGGAGCTGGCGTGAGCTGGAGCCGGGCCGCCGCAAGCTGGCGAGAAAAGCGCTGCGGCAGGTGGCGAAGGCGAAGGGACTTTCCCGCGACGTGACCGAGATCGTCACCAAAATGCTGGAGGCTCCTCCGGCGGATTAACACACTCCCGTGGTCATCCCGGCGCTTGTCGCCGGGATCCAAATATCCACTTACACGTGAGCTCGCGGTTAGTTGGATCCCGGGCACAAGGCCCGGGATGACGAGGGAGGAGTGGCCTGCGGAACGGGCCCTGAGCGATCCTCACGCCGATTTGAAAAGTGTCCGGTGCCATCGAAAACACCGAGAAAATCGGCTTTTTCAATCGCTACGGGTGATAGAACCAAGTTCCCGATCAACTGTTGTGCGCCAAACGCGGTTGCCAAGCCTCATTCGGGCAATAGACTGAGTGATCCGATGAGCTCCGGCGCACGCTGAAGGCGCCGACGCGGCCTTGCACATCAAGCATACACCCCCCAGGGAGGACGCTGACCCATGGCGAAACTCAACGTCAATGGAAAGCAGTTCGACGTAGACGTAGACCCGGAGACGCCGCTGCTCTGGGTTCTTCGTGAACAGATCGGGTTGACAGGCACAAAATACGGCTGCGGCATCGCCGTGTGCGGCGCCTGTACAGTTCACATCAACGGTGAAGCCCAGCGCTCCTGCGCGCTCCCGATTTCAGCTCTGGAGGAAACGGACCAGATCGTCACGATCGAAGGGTTGTCGGAGGACAGCTCGCATCCGGTCCAGCGGGCTTGGCTTGAACTTGAAGTGCCTCAGTGCGGGTACTGTCAATCCGGGCAGATCATGGCGGCAGCGGCGCTTCTCGCAAGCACGCCCAATCCGACCGATGAGGACATCGATGCGGCAATGACCAACATTTGCCGCTGCGGCACCTATCAGCGTATTCGGGCGGCGATTCACCTCGCGGCTGACTATGCAACCAAGAACGCGGGCTGAGGAGGTGGACCATGTCACATCGGCATAAAGTTTCCCGCCGCGGTTTCATCGTCGGCTCAGCTGCGGCTGCGGGCGGTTTGGCGCTCGGCTTCCATGTTCCTTTCGCGGCAGCGCAGGTGACCAGCACTGCGGCAGCAGAAGGTGCTGAAGTCAATGTCTGGGTGATGATCCGGCCCAACGACGAGGTCGTTATTCGGATTGCCCGGTCTGAAATGGGGCAGGGGACCCTGACGGGCCTCGCGCAGCTCGTGGCTGAAGAGCTTGAGTGCGATTGGAGCAAGGTCAAGACGGAGTATCCGACACCAGGACAGAACCTCGCCCGGCAGCGGGCCTGGGGTGACATGTCGACCGGTGGCAGCCGTGGCATCCGGCAGTCGCAGGAGTACGTGCGCAAAGGCGGTGCAGCCGCGCGCATGATGCTGATTCAGGCTGCGGCCAACGAGTGGGGCGTGCCAGCATCGGAGTGTGTCGCTGAAAACAGCGTCATCACGCACAAGCCCACTGGCCGGACGACAACCTACGGCAAGGTCGCCGCTGCGGCCGCGAAGCTCGAGCCGCCGACTGACATTCCGCTCAAGGACCCGAAGGACTGGAAGATCGCCGGCAAGCCGATGAAACGGCTCGACACGGCGGAGAAGCTCAACGGCAGCCTCGTCTATGCCATCGACGTCAAGCTGCCCGGCATGCTCAACGCCGCGATCAAGGATTGCCCACACTTCGGCGGCACGCTGAAGAGCTATGACGAGGCGGCGATCAAGGACATGCCCGGCGTCCGCCACGTCCTCAAGATCGGCGATACCGGCGTTGCCGTTGTGGCGGATACGTGGTGGCAGGCGAAGACGGCGCTCGATGCCTTGCCGATCGAGTGGGACGAGGGCCCCAACGCCAATGTTTCCAGTGAGACCATCGCCGAGCTGCTGAAGGAGGGCCTCGACAGCAACGAGGGTGTCTTCATCGGGAACCAAGCCGGCGATGTGAAAGCGGCCCTGGAGAAGGCGGCCAAGAAGGTCGAGGCGGTTTACGGGACTCCGTTCCTCAATCACGCCTGCATGGAGCCCATGAACTGCACGGCGAGATGGACGCCGGACCGCTGCGAGGTATGGGTCGCTTCACAGAATGGCGAGGCCTCGCTTGCGGCCTGTGCGGAGGCAGCCGGGCTCCCGCCGGAGAAGTGCGAGGTCTACAAGCACCATCTCGGCGGCGGCTTTGGCCGGCGCGGCTTCCAGGATTACGTGACCAAGGCCGTGCTCGCTGCAAAGCAGGTCCCTGGCGTGCCGATCAAGATGATCTGGTCACGCGAGGAGGACATGCTGCATGGCAAGTTCCGGCCGATCACGCAGGCGAAGCTCGTCGGCGCCCTCGATGAGAATGGGGATCTCATTGGACTGCATTTCCGCATTTCCGGCCAGTCGATCTTGGCAGCGGTGCGGCCGAGTGGCATGCAGGACGGCATGGACCCGCTCCATTTCCAAGGGCTCCACGCCAATGCGGATAGTCCGTTCGGCCAGTTCGGCTATACCATCCCCAATCTGCTCATCGATCACGCGATGCGGAACACGCACGTGCCGCCGGGTTTCTGGCGCGGCGTGAACCACAATCAGAACGCGATCTATCTCGAGTGCTTCATGGACGAGCTCGCGCATGCCGCGGGCAAAGATCCGCTCGAGTTCCGTCGCAAGCTGATGGCCAATCATCCGAAGCATCTCGCCGTTCTGAACGCTGCCGCCGAGAAGGCTGGATGGGGAACGCCACCGCCGGAGGGTGTCTATCGCGGCATTTGCCAGCACATGGGCTTCGGCAGCTATTGTGCGTCGGTCGCCGAGGTGTCCTTGAAGCCCGACGGGAAAATCAAGGTGAACCGGCTTGTGATCGCGGTCGATTGCGGTACTGCCGTCAACCCGGACCAGATCGCCGCGCAGGTGGAGGGCTCGGTGGTTTATGGCCTCGGCGCCGCGTTCTTCCAGGAGAACACGGTCGAGAAGGGCCGGATGGTTCAGGAGAACTTCGATACGTTCGAAAGCCTCCTCATCGAGCACATGCCGAAGGTCGAAACCGTGCTGGTGCCGTCCGGCGGCTTCTGGGGCGGCATCGGCGAGCCGACCATCGCGGTTGCCGCGCCGGCCGTGCTCAACGCGATCTTTGCGGCGACCGGCAAGCGCATCCGTACGTTGCCGCTCAAGCATCACGGGCTCGTCTGAGGAGGCGCGTGCCGAGGGTGACGTCTGGCCGGGTGCTGGCAGCAGTGTTGCTGGCTCTCGGCCTGGAAGCTGGATCGGCGGCAGCGGACGATCATCAGCCGCTGCTGCCGGAGAGCAGGTTCGTCGGGGATGCGATCCCCGAGCCGCTGACGGATACGCCAGGCGACCCTGAGCGCGGCCGCCAGATCGTTCTCGACAGGGAGGTGGGCAACTGCCTCATCTGTCACAAAGTGCCTGAACCGACTGAGCGGTTTCAGGGCGAGGTTGGGCCGGACCTGTCAGGAGTCGGCAGCCGGCTGACAGCGGGCCAGCTGCGCTTACGCATTGTGGATCAGAGCCGGCTCAACCCGCGAACGCTGATGCCGCCCTATTTTCGCGTCGACCGGCTGGCGTTGGTGGCGAAGCAATATCGCGGCAAGCCCGTTCTGACGGCGCAGCAGGTCGAGGACGTCGTGGCGTACCTGCAGACACTGCGCGAGTGAGAGGTGTCCATGAGCAGACCTGAAGGAGAAGGGCTCACCCGCCGCCAAGTGGCAGCTGGAGTGGCAGCGATCACCTTGGTGCCACTGGCGCCCGGGTCACGCGCCGCTGTCGCAGGCGACCAGATTTCAACGGCGCTCGAGAAGATCACCGGCGGCGCGCCGGTCACCGATGGGCGGGTTAAACTGGAGATTTCCTCCCTTGCCGAGAATGGCTTCTCGGTTCCGCTGACCGTTTCGGTCGACAGCCCAATGACGGCCGATGACCACGTAAAAGCCATTCATATCCTGTCGGAAAAGAATCCGGTGGCGGAGGTGGTCAAATTCAACCTGAGTCCGCGCATGGGACGCGCCAAGGTCTCGACCAGCATCCGCATGGCGGATACGCAACGCGTGCTGGCCGTCGCCGAGATGAGCGATGGCAGCTTCTGGTCCGATGAGGCGCATGTGATTGTCACATTGTCGGCGTGCATCGACGGAGGCTAGAGCCATGAGCATGACGTCCGCACGCATTGTCGTGCCGAAGACCGCGAAGCGCGGCGAGGTGGTCGAGATCAAGACACTGATCAAGCACCCGATGGAGACGGGCTATCGCCGGGACCATCGCGGCCAGCCTATCCCGCGCCACATCATCCAGCGTTTCGTCGCGACGTATAACGGCGAGGAGGTGTTCAGCGCCGACCTCACGCAGGGCGTAGCGGCCAATCCCTATCTTGCCTTTTCGCTCCTTGTCGAGGAAAGCGGCGAGATCACCTTCACCTGGACTGATGATCTCGGCAGTACCCACACGGAGAAGGCCGAAATTACGGTCGCCTGATGTTCGCCTGTTTATCAGGTTTGCGGATTATTGCTGTCGCTCTGGTGACGATGATCGCGCTGCTGGCAAGCGGCGCTCGAGCCACAGACCCAGAGACCTTAGGCAGCGGGGAGATCATTCCAGAAAGTCTCAGGCCGGAGGATCGGCGCTCCGGCACGACGTTTCTTTCGGAGGCCCTTCGCGCACAGCAGGCAGACGAGGGTGCCAATCCCGGTATGCTTTGGGTGGCGACAGGGGAACAGTTGTGGTCCACGCCCGCGGGTCCTGAGGGCAAGTCCTGTGCCAGCTGCCATGGTGATGCTGAAACCAGCATGAAAGGCGTGGCGGCGCGCTACCCTATGGTCGATAAGGCCACCGGCGAGCTGCTCAACGTCGAGCTGCGTATCAACCAATGCCGACGCGAGCGGCAGGGCGCGGAGCCGTTCGCGTATGAATCGAATGAGCTGCTGGGACTTACAGCCTTCATCGCCTATCAGTCCCGGGGAATGCCCATCTCTGTGTCGGTCGACGGACCCGCAGCCAGCCATTTCGAGGCGGGCCGCAAGCTCTTCACGATGCGGCAGGGTCAGCTCAACCTCGCTTGCACCCAGTGTCATGATGAGAACTGGGGCCGGAAGCTCAGAGGAGACACCATCAGCCAAGGCCATCCGACGGGATTTCCCATTTATCGGCTCGAGTGGCAGTCTCTCGGCTCCCTTCACCGCCGTTTGCGCGCGTGCAGCCTGGGTGTGCGCGCGGAGGTTCTGGATTACGGCTCGCCGGAATACCTGGCCTTGGAGCTTTACCTCGCATGGCGTGCCCGCGGAATGCCGATTGAAACGCCGGCCATACGGCGCTGAGCCTCAGCCCAGGAGAACCGGCGCTTTGTGCACGAACTTCCGCTCCGTCACCTCCTTCACGAGGAAGTCCGCAACGTCAGCCCGGCTGATTTGATCCGCGCGCCACTGGGAGGGGTCGAGGAGGGCGCGGTAGCGGCCCGTCGTCGGGCCGTCGGTCAGGAGGCCGGGGCGAACGATGGTCCAGTCGAGGCCGCTCTGGCGGATGATCTGCTCCTGCACGTCCTTGTCGTCATAGACGCGCTTCAGCAGGAGAGGGAAGGCGATCCAGTCGTAGAGCGGGCCACCGTGGCCGCGGCTCTCACCGGCGCCTATGCCTGTAATGGCTATCAGCCGGCTCACACCCTTTTCCTTCATGGCGTCCACGAGGGCGCGCGTGGCCGTCGAGAACAACTTGGTGCCGGAAAAGGCTGTGGAGAGGCTTGGCGGAACACCGAGGGTGACGATCACGGCATCGACGCCATCGACCGCATTCAGAAGGGCCGTACGGTCAGTAGCGTCGCCGGTGATCTTTTCGAGGTTAGCGTCCTCGATCGGGATGTTTGCGGCTGATCGCGCCAAGGCGCGTACCCGATGCCCGGCGGCAAGAGCCTTGCGAACGGTCTCTAGCCCTGTACCTCGGCTGGCACCGACGATGAGTATCGTCGCCATCCTCGCCTCCTTTCGCATGCCCGCGGCAGCGTCGAGCTTGCTTCTACGGTGCTACGGCAGGCTAGGTGAGCATAGGTCGGCTGCCGCCGGGTCTGAGCGTTGTGCCTCGACGCCTGGACGCTGCGCTGAAACGCACCGTCTGCTGCAAGGGTTCGCAGACGATGCGCCGCATTCTGCTCACGTCACTTTGGCGCAGAGCGCGTATGCCGTTATGAGGCGAGCGCCTGCCGGATCTTCTCCGCGTTGGCGGCAAGTACCTCACTGTCCTCCATCTTCCCCGTATGCGGCCCAAGCGGAACGCCTTCCCAACGCGGCAGCACGTGGAAATGGAGATGGAAAACGACCTGGCCGCCCGCCAATTCATTGAACTGCTGGATGGTGACCCCCGGCGCATCGAACGCCTTCATCACGGCACGGGCGATACGCTGCACGGTAGCCATGCAAGCGGCGAGCTGCTCTGGTGTAGCGTCGAGGATGTTGCGTGCGGGCGTCTTCGGGATGACGAGCGTGTGGCCCTTGCCCCGTGGCATGATGTCCATGAAGGCGAGCGTCTGCTCGTCCTCGTAGACCTTGTGGGCCGGCAACTCACCCCGCAGAATCTTTGCAAAAACGTTGCTGTCGTCGTAGCTCATCAACCAGTCCTTTCAGCTGTGGACGCCAACTAATCTCAACACGTCTCCTCGGCCTCGGGAGCGACTTTCCGATAGGGTCCGTAAGCGGCCAGAATGTCTCTGTGCTCCGCCACCTCCCGACGCTCCTCCTCGAGATAGCGAGCAACGGCGCGGCGAAAGCTCGGATCGGCGATCCAGTGCAAGGAATACGTTGGCACGGGCATGTAGCCCCGGGCCAGCTTGTGTTCGCCCTGGGCTCCGGCCTCGACGCGCGGCAGCTTGTTGGCGATCGCGTACTCGATAGCCTGGTAATAACAGACCTCGAAGTGAAGGTACGGATGGTGCTCGATGGCGCCCCAGTAGCGGCCATAAAGGCAATCACCGCCGATCAGGTTGAGCGCTCCCGCGATATAGCGGCCTCGCCGCTTTGCCATGACGAGCAGACACCTGTCCGCCATGACCTCGCCGAGCAGCGAAAAGAACCGCCGGTTGAGGTAAGGCCGGCCCCACTTGCGGGAGCCGGTGTCCATGTAGAAGTCGAAGAAGGCATCCCAATGCTCCTCGCGGATGTCGGCCCCCATCACATGCTCGATTGTGATGCCGGGCGCGAGTGCCTGCGCGCGCTCTTTGCGCACCGCCTTGCGCTTCCGCGAGGCGAGGCTCGCGAGGAAATCGTCGAACGAGCCGTAGCCTTGGTTATGCCAATGGAACTGCTGATCCGTGCGCTGCAGAAAGCCTAGCTCCGGCAGGCGCTGCCATTCGCCTTCCGTTAGAAATTGATGTGAAGTGAGGACACGCCGAGTTTCTTGGCCAACGTAATCGCGGCAGCGGCAAGCGTACGCTCAATATTCTGTCGCTCGGGTCCAGGCCGAACCAGCAGGCGTGGCCCTGGAACCGGCGTAAACGGAACCGCGCTCAAGAGCTTCGGATAGTAGCTGCCCCCGGCGCGCTCGTAGGCGTCTGCCCAAGCCCAGTCGAAAACATACTCGCCCCGGCTGTGGCCTTTCAGATAGCACGGCATCGCGCCGGCGATTTTTCCGTCGGGCCCTTCGAGGACGAGGTGCTGTGGCAGCCAGCCCGTTCTCCGGTTCACGGTGCCAG
This sequence comes from uncultured Pseudomonadota bacterium, assembly GCA_963786775.1. Lineage (GTDB taxonomy): Bacteria > Pseudomonadota > Alphaproteobacteria > Rhizobiales > Hyphomicrobiaceae > ZC4RG25. Next base: position 113,043 of record CAWBAM010000028.1, read on the forward strand.
CCTGCTCCAGCGCCTTCAGGAAGGCATGGCTGACGAACGGATTGAAACGTGCCGGATCCGGATTGGCGCACGCATCCCACTGGGCCGCGTCGATCTCGGCCATGGAGGCAGCGATGCGAACAATTGCGGTGTCAGTAGATGTCATCGTCGCTCCGGATCGGCTCTAGCCGATAGCATATCAGGTTGTGCTACGAGTTCGATGCGCAGCTACTGACTTGGGGCTCAGTTCAAGTGCTGTCGAGTAGCCGCAGACCCGAGCACGCCTGCGATGATCAGCCCGAGGCAGACGATTCTGGCGGGATCGGCCGATTCATCGAAAAGCAGAATTCCGAGAATGGCTGTTCCGGTCGCGCCAATGCCGACCCACACGGCGTAGGCCGTCCCAATGGGAAGCGTTCGAGCTGCAATCGCAAGCAGATACATGCTCACCACCATGGCCGCCAATGTGATGACAGACGGCCATAATCGTGTGAACCCTTGCGTGTACTTCAAACCAATAGCCCACGCGACCTCCAGCAAAGCGGCGACGAATAGCACCACCCAAGCCATGAAATCCTCTCAGATCGCAGGGCCGTCCCTGCATTGGCCCTCTTGCTGTGAAGTCGTCCCCACGGGCCAGTGGCACATTGACTTAGCCGGTCAGTTCAAGGGGTCAAGACGAGCACGCGCCGGTGACGCAGGAATGAGGATCGCATCCTTCGAAGATGGGGGCATCCGCCCACGCTGCAGCATGGCGGAGTTGCGCCTCCGTGCGCACCGTCCAGGCAAAGACAGGTAATCGTATGACTTCACGGGCGAAGCGCGTCACAGGCGTGGGCAGATCGTCAACATGGTAAGCGATGAAGCTTGGTTGTGCCGGTCCGGCCTCCAGACAGTGGCGGAGGCGAAAGGCTCGTTCGGAATCAATAGCCTCCGACCACCACTCCGGCCCCTCGTAGGAACCGGAGACGATGCCGCGCGGCAGCCCTGGCGCAAGATTACGCATCGCGGCCATGACTGCGGGATCGAACGACATCAGGGCGAGTGGCCCCCTGTAGCCGAGCGAGAGATCTGCCACCGCCGCGAGAAATTGCAAATCCGGCGCATCCCAGTCGCTCTTGATCTCGACGAGCAGCGGTACCTTGCCGGCGACCAGATCGAGGAGGTCCGCGAAGCTGAGCAGCGGCGTGTTCTGGTTGCGATAGCGCAATGCAGAGAGCTTGGACGGGCTGTACGGCGCGATCGGACCCGAAGCTTCTACAAGTCGGTCGAGCGTCCGATCGTGGAACACGAACGGTGTTCCGTCGCTCGCGGGGCGGAGATCGCATTCGATACCAAAGCCCGCCGCAATGGCAGCCTCAAAGGCCGGCGCGGTATTCTCAATCCGTCCCAAGGAGATGTCGTGCAGGCCGCGATGCGCTATGGGGCGCACGAACTCTGGATCAAGACGCGTGCACCCCTCGTTGAACATCGTCGCGCCCAAGAGTGTTTAGATAGCGAGAAACCACAATTTGGTAGACGTATGAGAGCTGACTTTGCAAGTCGCAGGCACCGTTCTAGGCTTTTCGGCAAAGCGCTAACTGCAGCTCACGCTCGCGAGAGGGGCTTGATGGAAATGGTATCGAGATGGGTGGTTGCCGGGCTTGCTGGGCTTTTGTGCGCCTACCTTCCATCAGCCGCAATCGCGGAAACCCGAGGCCTCGCGCCTCATCGGGCCGTATACGACATATCCCTAATAGATGCACGACCCGGAGCGGGCATTTCAGAGCTCACCGGCCGGATGGTTTACGAGCTGACGGGCTCGGCCTGTGTCGGCTACACGCAAAAAATGCGTTTCGTCACGCGGACCACGAACCAGGAGGGCGAAACCAGCGTCACGGATATGCGGACGTCGAGCTGGGAGGATGCCTTGGGCACCCGGTTCCGGTTCGAGAACAGTCAATATCGGGACCAAACTCGTGTCGAGCAGACGGTTGGCGAAGCCGTTCGCAAGCAAAATCACGGCGAGATCAGGGTGGAGCTGACGCAACCGAAGAAACGTGTGATCAAGCTTCCCGTCGACACGATGTTTCCCATTCAACACTCCAGCAAGCTGCTGCAGATGGCGCGCAGTGGGCAGACGGTCCTCGTGACCGATCTCTTCGACGCGTCCGAGAAGGGTGAAAAGACTTACGTCACGAGCGCCTATATCGGCGCTCGGCAAGAGCCCGGCTACAATTCGCAACTTCCGGTTGTTCCTAATGGCGAGGTCCTGAACGGCTTGTCCTCGTGGCCGATTGCTCTCGGCTACTATGAGAAGGGGACAGAGCTGGAGGACGCGGTGCCGGTCTACGAAATTTCGTTCCTCTACTTCGAGAACGGTGTCTCCCGGCGTCTGCTCATCGATTACGGAAGCTTTTCCATACGCGGAGAGCTGCGGAAAATAGAAATGCTCGAGCCGACACCGTGTCCATCGAGCCGTAAGCAGCCCTAGTTAGTCGTCAGGGAACCCGAAGGGGTCGAGCAGCCTTAATCCGGCCGACCCCAGAGCCAGGCGGCGCCCCGAACTCCGCTCGCGTCGCCCCATACCGGCGGGCGAATGTCCACATACGGAGCGTCCGAGAGGACATATGGCTTCATCAGCTCTGGGAGCACTTCATAGAGGTGCTTGAGCCGGGAAAGTGCGCCGCCCAAAACGATCACCTCGGGATCGATGATGTTGACGACATGGGAGAGCCCTCGCGCCAGTCTCGAGGCGTGCCGCGCCAGTGCCTGCCGAGCCGCCTCGTCGCCCGCTGCTGCGCGCTCTCCGACCTCGGTGGCCAAGATCCGCTCGCCGGTCGCTTCCGCGTAATCGGACTCCAGCGCCGGGCCACTGACCCATCTTTCGATGCAGTTCATGTGGCCACACCAGCAGCGCCGCCCGGGGTACTCGTCAGGTTCTGGCCAGGGCAGGGGGTTGTGTCCCCACTCGCCGCCGATGCCGCGCGGACCGTTGACGATCTCGCCATTGATGACGATTCCCCCACCGCATCCGGTGCCCAGAATGACACCAAATACCGAGCGGGCGCCTGCGGCGGCGCCATCCGTTGCTTCAGAAAGGGCGAAAGCAGTTGGCGTCGTTGGCCATGCGGACGGGCCGCTCAAGCCGACGCGAGAGGTCGCGATCAAAGGGCTGGCCGTTCAGCCATACGGAGTTGGAGTTCTGCACCCGCCCTGTTGCGGGTGAGATGGAGCCTGGCATTCCAACGCCGACCGTTCCCGCATGCCGGCATCGAGCTTCAAGCTGGAGAACAAGTTGGCGGATGGCCTCCAGCGTTGCGTCGTAATCATTGCGCGGGGTTGGAACACGAAGCTCCTCGCTCATCCGGCCATCGGGCAGTAGAGCGACAGCTGCAATCTTGGTCCCTCCGAGATCGATGCCGATCCGCATCGATGGGTTCTATCTTGGCCATCACGACCCCTCCGCCATAGAGGAAAGCGCATCCAGCGCAGGGCCGACCTTTTCGGGCTCAAGGAGGCTTCGGCTGCGAACACCAGGAGCAAGGATTCGTCGCGTGCCAGATAATCGAGCACCGCGGAGAGCGTGCTGGCTTCGCTCGCCGCTCGCCTTCAGCTCGGCGGCCGACAGTCCCGTCAGGTCCAGGAACCGGCCAAGCCTCACCTCGTCGGCAGCCAGAGAATGTCAGGGCCTTCAGAGCGATGATCTCAGCCTCTTCCACCGTCACCTTCTGGCCGGGGCCGCATGTCGGTCGATCCTGGTTCATTGCGGCAGTCTCGTGCCTCTACACCTTAAACTGTTGGTTACCTGCTTCCGGCACACATTGAGCCCACTGCAGGTCCGCCGAATCGATGCAACAAGTAGGCTAGGTTGGGAGCAGGCTGGCCAGAGCCATGAATTATCAGGAAGGAAGCGGGGGGTTCAACGGCCTGCGACCGCTTGCGCACCGTTCGTCCAAGCTCGTCCTCATCGTCGAGGATAACGAGCTCAACATGAAGCTCTTTCACGATCTTCTCGACGCCCATGGCTATGCAACACTGCAAACACGTCATGGCATGGAGGCGTTGCAGCTCGCGCGGCAGCACCGGCCCGACCTTATCGTCATGGACATCCAGCTTCCGGAAGTTTCGGGGCTGGAGGTCACGAAGTGGCTCAAGGACGACGAGGAGCTTCGGGACATCCCGGTTGTCGCCGTCACTGCCTTCGCCATGAAGGGCGACGAGGAGCGGATTCGAGAAGGCGGCTGTGAAGCCTACATTTCCAAGCCGATTTCTGTGACCGGGTTCATCGAGACCATCCGCCAATTCATCGGGGACCCGCGTTCGCCAGTTGGCTCAGCTTGAGAAAGCCATCCGGCCGCGATGTGCCGCCAGATGAAGCTTGGTGGAGCCGCTGCAAGACTATGACGATCGGTACTCGATGCCAGGTCTCAGGTGCCACAAGGGGTTTTCTGCTCGAAATTCCAGCATCAGTCCATTGGAGGTACCTCGGCTTCGCCAGAGGAGGGAAGGAGACGAGCCCGAATTGGAACGGGAACAATCAAAAAACTCAGACGAATGAAAGGCTTGTGCACTGATCGTGGCGTTGCGCACCCTGCAGATCGCTCACCCAACCTTCCCGCTTGAGTTGTAGCCCACTTTCACTCGTGGCGGCAGAGTGTTGACGAAGCTCATAAAACTTGATTCGCTCCGCTTGCAAAGCAATTGGTGTTCTGTCAAGATGGCACTCGGAAGAATTTAACACGGTTTTGCTCGGCGGTTCGTATCTCACTCAGGTGTTGCACGGGAGATCTCCGACGAGCTGCTGTTTGTCCGCTGCGTCTCAGGTCCGCCGCATCTCCTGAACGCACGGACATGGGTCGACCTGCAGCTGGAGTTGGCCTCCTCGTATGGCTGCAAATGGTCGATCTCACCAGGCGGAGAGCCAACGCCCTCTTTGGTGCTCCGTTTGGTCATCAGGTCAGGGACTGCGACAACTCGGACTTCTACCCCGCTGCCGAGAACCGTTGCGGGCCCTGACCGAGGCCATTTCCCTGTTGACAACGCACAAAACAAGCCTCGCGCGGCTAAACCGCACGGTCCCGCGAGCACTTCCGACTTTCGCGTGAGGCTATAGGACTCGCGCATCAACCCTACGCACCGTGCCAGGTGCGAGCGCGGCACATCGAGCTTACTTGATCTTTGCTTCCTTGAACTCGACGTGCTTGCGGACGACAGGATCGTACTTCTTGAAGCTGAGCTTTTCCGTGCTGGTGCGCGGGTTCTTCTTGGTGACGTAGTAGTAGCCCGTGCCAGCGGTCGAAACGAGCTTGATCTTCTGTGTAACCGGCTTTGCCATGGTACCCTGGGGAGTTGCGCTTCCTGCGCTCTAGACTGTATTCGGGCGCACAATACCGCCGTGACCCCTCGTGTCAAGTTGCAGAGATGCACCAGCCACTGAACCTGTTACGCTCAGGAGCTCGCGCCGAAACGTGCCGTTCTCATGGTAGTAATAGGGGATCGGCGCCTCTCCCTGGCCGGCGATTCCGTCTCTCAGGAAGTCCATCAATCCACCAGAATACGGCGCGTGATGGACGGTAAATCCAGGCTGCGCGCCTCCTCGATGGTCAGCCAGTGCAACTTGGACAACTCGCCGTCAGAGATTTCGATCTGGTGGCTGATCTCATCCGCCGAAATGTAGAAGAAGCGAGTATCGTAACGGCGCGGCCGGCCTGGGGGCGTAATCGCGCGAGCGAACATGGCCAGCGAGCTCAGCTTCGGGCGGTAGCCGCAGGCAAAAAAATCGCCCCAGCCTGGAATGTCGACTGGCTTAGGCGGAGGTTCTGCCGGCGCCCCGATGATGACGCCTGCCTCCTCGAACGTCTCGCGGATCGCCGCCATAGCTAACGCCCGTGCGCGTATCTGGCTGGGCGTGCCCTTCATGTCGAGCAGCAGCTTGGCGAGCTCGATTGGCCTGAAGCTCGTCCGCGCTTTCGGCCGTGCCATCTCCGAGGTCGACCCGCCCACCGGGGAACACGAACTTGCCTGGCATGAAGACCTCGTCCAGGCGCCGCTGTCCCATGAGGACGCGGGGCACGCCCTTCACTCTGTCAACGATGACGAGGGTCGCCGCGTCGCGCGGCTCCATAGCCTTGGCGGGATCTCCGCCGGGGGAAGGCGTGCTCGGATCTGACATCGCGCTGCCGGCGTGGTTGATTACATGGATTGGGCCTGGGACCAGTGCGGTCCGTCGAGGGTGTCCTCGTTGTAATCCGGGTCGGGATAGCTGCCGAACCCATGCATCCTATTCGCCCATTGCAAGCCGACGATCGACCCTTTGATGCTTGGGAGCAGCACCAGCGACAGCACCACGGTCAGCGGCAGCCAGAGGGCCATGTGCAGCCACTGTGGCGGGGCAAGCGTCTGCTCCAGCAGGAGCACGCCGGCGACGATAGTGGCCGACGATCACGATCGTCAGATAAGGCGGCGCGTCATCGGCCCGGTGATGATGCAGGGCTTCATGGCAATCAGGACAGGTATCCGCAACCTTGAGGTAGGCCCGGAAGAGCTGGCCCGTGCCACAGGCTGGGCATTTCAGACGGGCGCCACGAAGTAACGGCATCCGCCAGATTTCGCTGCGGGCCGACAGAGATTGACATGCCTTATCGATCCTCCAGCCCGAGGGCTTTGCAAAAGGTCGACTGGACATAGGTGATCGCGATAACCGCCCAGTCAACCCCATGAATTGCCGCGACCGTTTAGCCCGCGCGCCGTCTGCCGCGCAGAGGTTGCCGGCTGCGCCAACCCTTTGCCAGAGAGACATGGCCGCGCTTGCCTTGGATAGCATTTCGAACGCAGAGCGCCTGCTGTCGGGATCACCTCAACCAAGCGCACAAGAACCTCATCGCCCAGGCGATAAGCCTCGCCGCTGCGATCGCCGACGAGTGCATGCTGCTCCTCAACGAAATGATAGAAGTCGCCGATCATGGACGATGCAGCGACGAAACCATCGGCCCCGGTGTCCTTGAGGCGCACGAACAGGCCGGAGCGGGTCACGCCTGAAATGCGGGCCTGGAACTCGGCGCCGATGCGGTCGGCCAGATGCGCGGCAATCAGCCGTTCGATCGTCTCGCGCTCCGCCGCCATGGCGCGGCGTTCGGCCTCCGATATCGACTTGGCCACATCGTCGAGCTGAGCGATCTTCCTCATCCGGTCAGTCCCGCCGATCGCCAAGTCGCAGCGCTCGCACCAGCGCCCGATGGACGATGAGGTCCGCGTAGCGCCGGATAGGCGAGGTGAAATGCGCGTAACGGCGGAGATTGAGACCGAAGTGGCCAATATTCTCGGTGCTGTACTCGGCCTGCGCTTGGGCGCGCAGTATGACCTCGTTGACGAGATCCGCAGTCGGCAGCGATTTCGCCTCGGCCAAAACGCGATTGAAGTGTGCCGGCCTCAGCTCTCCTGGCGGCAATCCCAAATTCAGCGTCTGCAAGAACTCCCGGAGCGCCGAAAGCTTCTCCTTCGAGGGCTGGGCGTGGACCCGATAGACGAGGGCAGTCCGCCGCTGCTCCAGCGTCTCCGCGGCGGCAACGTTGGCCTGGATCATGAATTCCTCGATGAGCCGGTGCGCCTCCAGCCGCTCGGGAATGATCACGCGGGCGACGCGTCCGTCTTCGTCGAGAATGATTTTGCGCTCCGGCAAATCGAGATCGAGCGGCTCGCGCCGCGCCCGTGCGGAAGCCAGCACCTTATAGGCCGCCCACAGCGGCCCCAGCACGTTTTCCATCAGAGGCTGGCACCTCTGCGAAGGCTTCCCGTCGAAGGCAGCCTGAGCCTCCTCGTAGCTGAGCTTGGCGGCCGAGCGCATTATGCCGCGAACGAAGGTATGCCTGCGTTTATCGCCCCGGCTGTCGAAGACCATGCGAACGGCAAGGCAGGGGCGATCCTCGCGCTCTCTGAGCGAGCAGAGGTCGTTTGAGATGCGCTCGGGGAGCATGGGCACGACCCGATCGGGGAAATAGACGGAATTCCCCCGGAGCCGCGCTTCACGGTCGAGCCGCGTGCCGGGCCGAACGTAGTGGGCGACATCCGCAATAGCAACCGTCACGATGAAGCCGCCCCGGTTGTTGGGATCGGGATCGGGCTCGGCGTGCACGGCGTCGTCGTGATCGCGGGCATCCTTTGGATCGATGGTGACGAGGGGTATGTCCCGCAGATCGACGCGTCCCTCGATCTGTGGCGGCTCGAGTCGATCGAGCTCAGCCAGCACACCCTCGGGGAAGTCATCAGGTATGCCGTGCGCATGCACGGCAATGAGGCTGATGCGGCGTTGATCGTGCGGATTGCCGAGCAACTCGAGGACCCGCGCCTGCGGAATGCCGAAGCGATGCGCGCGCGGCAGGTCGAAGCGGACCAGGTCGCCATCCTTGGCCTCGCCCTCGTCGCCCGGCTGCACGGTCCAACTCCGCAGGTCCTTGCGGTCGACCGGGTGCGATCAAGCCTCCGCCGCGCTTCCGGTCGGCTCGGTAAACTCCGAGCAGGCGGCGTTTCTCGCGCGGCAGCTTTCGGATGGGCGCACCCTCGAAGCGGAAGCCCACGATATCCGGAGCATCGAGCTGCCGAACGCGCGCCAGCACACGATCGCCGATGCCGAGCGCCGCCTCGCCTGCATCGGCGAAATGACGGCTCATCACGAGCAGGACTTTCGGACGCGGACCTTCGGCGCGGTCCCAAACAACGGGCTCGGCGACCAGGTCGCCTTCCTCGTCACGACCAACGATCTCCAAAACTGCGACGGGAGGGAGGGCGCCCCTGGCACGCAAAGCCTTCCGCCGCCCGACGAGCGCGCCTTCCTCGCTCAGCTCGGCGAGCAGACGTTTCAGCTCGATACGAGCGCCGCCCTTGACACCGAATGCGCGCGCAATCTCGCGCTTACCGACCTTCTGGTCTAATTCTTTAATGAAGCGCAGGACCTCATCCTTGGTCGGAAGCCGGCGAGCTGACTTCGACTTTTCAACGGCCTGTGCTGCACGCTTACGAGCCACGAGGCGTCGGTTCCTTGGTTCGCGACGTCGTAAGCTCGTGAGAGCAAGGCGGCACGCGCCTGACACAACTTTCGGTCACGAGCTTACTTAGCGACATCTTGGTCGCACAACTTCTCTCATTCCGCAGCCGGTTCCGTCTGCCGCGCCTTGCTGGAGCGCGTCTTGGTGGCCTTTTTGCGGCGCTGAATTTGCGGCTGCCTTTTCAGGAGCAGGTTTCTCTGCGGCCTTTTTTGTCGACGCTTTCGCTTTCCCACGCTTGCGGCCTGTGCCGTTCTGGCCCTCGCGCGCCGCCAACAGGTCGAGAGCCTCCTCGCGCGTCAGCGCCAACGGGTCCTTGCCCTTCGGCAGCGTCGCGTTGATGGACCCGTGCTTCACATAAGGTCCATAGCGGCCGGACAGGACCTCGATCTTCCCGCCTTCTGGATGCTCGCCGAGATCCTTCAGCACCTCCGCCTTCGGCCGCTGCCATTTGCCTTTGCCACCAGCCGCCTTTTCGGCCAGCAGCGTCACGGCGCGGTTTATGCCGATCGTGAAGACGTCCTCGAGGCTTTCGAGGTTGGCGTAAGTGCCATCATGGAGCACGAACGGCCCATAGCGGCCGATGCCAGCCGTGATCGGCTTGCCGCTCTCGGGATGCAGGCCCACCTCGCGCGGCAAAGCCAGGAGCTGCAGCGCACGTTCCAGATCGATAGTCGCCGCATCCATCCCGCGCGGAATTGAGGCCCGCTTCGGTTTCTCTCCGTTCTCAGCCTCGCCGAGCTGCACGTAGGGGCCAAACCGCCCGCTGCGCAATGTCACCGGCAAGCCCGTATCGGGATCGTAGCCCAGGAGCTTACCTTCGGGCGGCGTCGTTTCGGTCTCGGCGCCCTGTGGCTCGGTGAACTGACGGGTATAACGGCACTCGGGATAGTTCGAGCAGCCGATGAACGCTCCGAAGCGTCCAATCTTGAGGCTCAGCCGGCCGGAGCCGCAGACCGGGCAGGCACGCGGATCACCGCCATCGGCTTTCGGAGGGAAGATATGGGGTCCGAGGATCTCGTTGAGAGCCTCGAGCACCTCGCTGACCCGAAGATCCTTGATGTCGTCGACAGCAGCGGTGAAGTCGCGCCAGAACTCACGCAGGACATCCTTCCACTCGAGCTTGCCGTCGGAGATGAGGTCCAGCTTTTCCTCGAGATCCGCGGTGAAGTCGAACTCGACATAGCGGCGGAAGAAGCTCTCCAGGAACGCTGTGACGAGGCGGCCCTTGTCCTCGGGAACGAGCCGCTTCCTTTCGAGACGCACATAGCCACGGTCACGGAGCACGGCGAGCGTGGTCGCGTAGGTCGACGGACGTCCAATGCCCAGCTCTTCCATGCGCTTCACGAGGGTCGCCTCGGTGTAGCGCGGCGGTGGCTCAGTGAAGTGCTGGCTGGCAGTCACCGCCTTGTCCTTCAGCGTATCGCCACGGCCGAGCGGCGGGAGGCGGCGGCTGTCCTCCTCTTCCTCGTCGTCGCGGCCTTCGGAATAAAGCCGCATGAAGCCGTCGAAAACGACAACGGAGCCCGTAGCGCGCAGGCCGTAGGTCTTGCCGTCCTTCCCTTTGACCGTGATCTCGGCCGTCGTCTGCTCGAGCTCGGCCGATGCCATCTGGCTGGCAATCGTGCGCAGCCAGATCAGCTCGTAAAGGGCTGCCTGATCCTTCTCCAGATAGCGCGCGACCTGGTCAGGACGACGGGAGGGATCGGTCGGGCGGATCGCCTCGTGCGCTTCCTGAGCGTTCTTGGCCTTGCTCTTATATTCGCGCGCGAACGGCGTGTAGCGCTTGCCGTATTCGGCCTCGATCACGCGGCGGATCTCGGAAACGGCCTCGGGCACGATCTGAACGCCATCGGTACGCATGTAGGTGATGAGGCCCACCATCTCGCCGCCGATGTCGACGCCCTCGTAGAGGCGCTGGGCCACCTGCATGGTGTGATTGGCGGAGAAGCCGAGCTTTCGCGACGCTTCCTGCTGCAAGGTCGACGTGGTGAAGGGGGGCGCTGGATTGCGGCGCACCGCCTTCTTCTCCACGGAAGAGACGGTGAACCGCCCACCTTCGATCGCCGCCTTGATGGCATTGGCGCTTGCGGCGTCCTTGATGTCGAGCTTCTTGAGCTGCCGCCCGTCGATAGCCACCAGCCGAGAGCGCACCTCGTCGCCTTTATCGGTGGCGAGCAGGGCCTCGACCGTCCAGTATTCCTCGGACTTGAACGCCTCGATCTCGGCTTCACGGTCGCAGACGAGGCGCAAGGCCACGGACTGCACACGCCCAGCAGAGCGGGCACCGGGCAATTTCCGCCACAGCACCGGCGACAGCGTAAACCCTACCAGGTAGTCGAGGGCACGGCGGGCCAGATAGGCCTCCACCAGTGGAGCATCGATGGCCCGCGGGTTCTTCATGGCTGCGAGCACGGCGTCCCGGGTGACGGCATTGAAGGTGACGCGCTCGACGGGCACGCCCTTCTTCAGCGCTCGCTTCTGATCGAGGAGTTGCAGGATGTGCCAGGAAATGGCTTCGCCTTCCCGGTCGGGGTCGGTCGCGAGGATGACCTTGTCGGCCTTTTTCACCGCATCGGCGATCTCGCGCATGACCTTGTTGGCCTTCGGAGTCGACCTCCCAGTGCATTGCGAAATCGCGATCGGGCTCGACCGACCCGTCTTTGGAGGGCAGATCGCGCACGTGTCCGTAGGACGGGATAACCTTGTATCCCGATCCGAGATATTTGTTGATTGTCTTGGCTTTCGCAGCCGATTCCACAATGACGACGTTCATGCGCTTCCGGGGTCCCACCCCTGCGGCCGTTGCAGTTTGCCCGCAGCAGGTCGTGCGGGGCCGCTTTAGATCTGTCCCTCACGTTCAGCTGGGGGAAAATGGGTGATGGTTGGGGCGAAGTCAAATAGGCAAATCTGCGAGCCATGCAGATTGGCCACATGGTACAGCGAAGCTCGGCGCCAGATCGACGCAGGTATCGACCCATCACGGCTACAAGCCCACCCTAGTCAGGGAGCTCCAATCAGCGAGACCAACTGGCTGCCGTGATGCTGGATGCGGCCTGCCAGTGCCAGCTCCAGCAGCACCGTCTGCACGATGCGGATCGGCAGATCGGTAGCACGGGCAAGCTCGTCGATGGGCACCGGGGCAGGGCCTAGGGCGGCCGTGATGCGAGCCCGGTCGTCCCCGGCGACCTGTGGCAACGGTTCCGGTGCGGCATCGAGCACCGATGCTGGCTCGCGGAAGGGCTGCGGTCTGGGAGCGGGTTGTCGCCCGAAAGGCTGCAGCGCGTTCACGACGTCCTCGGCGCAGGTGACGAGCGTGGCCCCCTCCTTGATGAGCTGATTGGTGCCCTCGGCGCGCGGGTCGAGCGGATGGCCCGGGACGGCGAAGACCTCGCGACCCTGGTCGGCAGCGCGTCGCGCCGTGATGAGCGATCCTGATCGCCGCGCTGCTTCTACAACTACAACTCCTAGCGACAGGCCGGAGATGATGCGGTTGCGCCGCGGGAAGTCGCTACCTCGTGGCTGGAACCCGGGCGGCTGCTCGCTGACAAGGCATCCGCGCTCGCCAATGGCTCGTTGCAAGTCAGCATTCTGAGGGGGGTAGGTGATGTCGAGCCCTCCGGCCAGGACCGCAATCGTCCCCGTTTCCAGGGCCGCGCGATGAGCGGCTGTGTCGATGCCCAGGGCGAGCCCCGACACCACGACATAGCCGGCCTCGCCCAGGCCGGCCGCGAGCTTCCGCGTGAGCTGCTGGCCAGCTGCGGAAGCCAACCGCGATCCCACGATCGCAATAGCGGGGCGGGCTAAGAGCTGCTCGTCTCCTTTGGCATAGATGAGGGGCGGCGCTGCCTCGATGGCGGCTAGCGATGCCGGGTAGCCGGGCTCAATCGTGAAGATCGGCCGAGCGCCGATGCGCTCCGCAGCCTCAAGCTCCGCTTCTGCCGCGTCACGAGGGCAGATGCGGATGGTCCGCCGCCCGCCGCGCCGGGAAAGCTCCGGCAGAGCATCGAGCGCAGCTTGCGCCCCGCCGAAGTGGTTGATGAGAGCGCGGAATGTAATCGGCCCTACGTTCTCAGAGCGGATCAGGCGCAGACAAGCGAGGCGCTGGCTATCATCAAATCGAGCGGTCGGCAGCGGTGCAGGCCTGGATCGCGCACCTTCCGCTCGGGTATCACGCCCGTGCACCGATCTTGCTCTCCGTGCCGGCAATCAGGCGCTGGATGTTGGCGGTGTGCTTGATGGCAAGCAGAACGGTCAGTACCCCTGCCAGGGCAGCAAGCGAGCCCTTACCAGTGATCCAAAGAAGCAAAGGAGTTGCCACGCTGGCCGCAAGAGCCGACAGGGAAGAGTACCGCGTCAGGATCGCGACCGTGAGCCAGACGATACAGAAGGCCAGCGCCGCCGGCCAATGCAACCCTAAAAGGACGCCTATGTAGGTGGCCACGCCCTTGCCGCCCTTGAACCCCAGCCAGACCGGGAAGATGTGGCCCAGGAAAGCACCGAGCCCGCCAGCCATGGCCACTTCGGGTCCGCCAATCAGGCTGCCGATCAGAACGCTGGCTGTCCCCTTGAGCGCGTCGAGCAGGAGTGTGACTGCGGCAAGCTCCTTGCGCCCGGTTCTCAAGACGTTCGTCGCGCCGATGTTGCCGGAGCCGATGTTGCGAATGTCACCGAGCCCAGCCAGCCGGGTCAGCAGAAGGCCGAAGGGAATGGAGCCGAGGCCGTATCCAATTGCCAGTGCGAGGATCAGCAGTGCCGTGGTTTCCGTCATCGGACGATGGTCCCAGAAGTGCTACGGTGGCCTCTCAGCCCCGCTGCGGTTCAGGGTACCGATACACCGTTTCGCCTTCAACCATCGTCAGCAGAACACGGCCTTGCATCGTGCTCTCGTCGAACGGCGAGTTCTTGGAGCGCGCACGCAGAAGCTCACGGTCAACAAACCAGGCCTGATTGATGTCGAACAACACCAAGTCTGCCGGTGCGCCTTTCTCGAGGCGCCCCGAGGGTAAACCCAGCAGCCGCGCCGGATTGATCGTCATAGCGCGCAACAGCACCATAAGGCTGACGCCCTCGCGGTGGTGGAGGCGCAAGGCAGCCGAGAGCAGCGTCTCGAGGCCGATGGCCCCGTCAGCCGCTTCGGCAAAGGGGCGGCGCTTCACGTCGGCGTCCTGCGGGTCATGGCTTGAAACGATGACGTCGATGTCTCCGGCCGCAAGCCCGCGGACGAGCGCAGCCCGATCCTCCTCCGCACGTAGGGGAGGGCGCAGTTTGAAGAAGGTCCGGTAGGGGCCGATGTCGTTCTCGTTGAGCGTCAGGTGGTTGATCGATACCCCGCAGGTGACCGGCAGCCCCCTGGCCTTGGCGTGACGGATGATGTCGAGACTTTCCCGGCAGGAGATGGTCGCCGCGTGGTAGCGGCCGCCGGTGATCTCAACGAGGCGGATATCCCGCTCGAGCACGATGATCTCCGCGGCCTTCGGTGCGCCAAGCAGGCCGAGCCGAGCAGCGACGTGGCCGGCATTCATGCACGTGCCCTCGGTGAGGTACGGATCCTCCGTGTGATGCACGATGAGGGCGCCGAAGTCTTTCGCGTAGAGCAGGGCGTTGCGCATCACCCTCGTGTTGGCGACGCTGTTCTTGCCATTCGAGAAGGCAATGGCGCCGGCGCGTTTGAGGAGGCCGATTTCGGTGATCTCCCCGCCCTCGAGGCCCTTGGTCAGCGCCGCCATTGTGTGCACGTTGACTACGGCGTTGTCGCGTGCGCGGCGTTGAATGAAATCGACGAGAGCCACCTGGTCGATCACCGGACTGGTGTCCGGCATCACCACGATCGTCGTCACCCCGCCGGCAGCGGCGGCCAGACTAGCCGTCTTCAATGTTTCCCGATGCTCAGCGCCCGGCTCGCCCGTGAACACCTGCATATCGATGAGCCCCGGCGCCAGCACGTGGCCGTTGCAGTCGATCACCTCGGCGCCTTCTGGAGCGTTGCGCCGCAAATGGCTGCCGATATCGGCGATTTCCCGTCGACAACGAGGATGCCACCCGGCTCGTCACGACCAGACGCCGGATCGATGAGCCGGGCATTGATGAACACCGTGGGCTTGCCAGCCTGCTGTGACGTTGGAGCGCGCATCGGCCAGCTCATCGGTTCGGAAGGTTGCGGGCGAGCGCCTCGAGCACGGCCATGCGGACGGCTACTCCCATCTCGACCTGCTCGCGGATGAGGCTTCGTGAGTGGTCTGCGATCGTTGACGCGATCTCCACACCTCGGTTCATCGGACCAGGATGCATGATGAGCGCGTCGGGCTTGGCGCGGGACAGCTTCTCATGGTCAAGACCGAAGAAATGAAAGTACTCGCGGATCGAGGGGACCAGCGAGCCTTGCATGCGCTCCCGCTGAAGTCGCAGCATCATCACGATGTCAGCACCTTCCAGCCCCTTCCACATGTCCGTGTATACCTCGGCGCCGAGGCGCTCGGGCTCTGCCGGCAGCAGTGTGGACGGCGCGATCAGGCGAACGTGGGCGCCCATGGTGTTGAGCACGTTGATGTTCGAGCGCGCCACCCGCGAATGCAGGATGTCGCCGCAGATGGCTATGATAAGCCCCGCAATGCGGCCCTTGGCACGGCGGATGGTGAGCGCATCGAGCAAAGCCTGCGTTGGATGCTGATGGGCGCCATCGCCCGCGTTTATTACCGAGCAATCGACCTTCTGCGCCAACAGCTCGACCGCGCCGGCGGCGTAGTGGCGGACGACGATGATATCCGGCCGCATCGCGTTGAGCGTCATGGCCGTATCGATCAGCGTCTCGCCCTTCTGAACGGAGGACGTCGCCACGTTCATGTTAACGACGTCGGCGCCCAATCGCTTGCCTGCCAGCTCGAAGGAGCTCTGGGTACGGGTTGAGGCTTCGAAGAAGAGGTTGATGAGCGTGCGGCCCCGGAGGTCGTCGCGCTTCTTGTTCACCTGGCGATTGATCTCGGCCGCCTTGTCAGCCAGGTCGAGGAGACCGGTGATCTCCGCTGCGGTCAAATTCTCGCAGGTCAATAAATGCCGGTGGGGGAAGAAAACGTGGTCAGCGGATGGTGAGGTGCTGGTCATCAAGCCCGGTTCTATAGGAGCAGATCCGGAGGCCGGCAAGCGAATTGCGCGGCTGTCGACAGGTGAACATGACGCAGGGAGCCGGTTCCCTTCTGAGTGATAAGGCAGGGGTGAAGGCGCTCCCTCATGTGCATCAGGGGAGCTGGCTCAGGTACGGGCATCGTCTTGCCCGGCATCGGTAAGAAGTGCACAAATTTTTTGAAGCGAAAAATCCTTGGCCAAGACATTTATTCGGGCGAAGGTAGCCTGGGAAAACAACCTCAAATTCTCGGGACCCAACGCCTGCAAAATGTCATCCGTCCTGAGACCGCTCCTCGTCGTCCTTGTGCCGCTCGTCGGCCTCGCGGCGCTGCATCTGTTTCTACCTGTCGTAGCATCATTGCTGATGGAATTGGCCGAGCTCGATCCAGCGGCGTTCGGATGGATCGCCGGGGCAGCCGGCCTCGGGTCCGTCTGGCTGTATATGGCCAATCACGGTGTTACGCCGGCCCTCGGCCCGCTAGGATCCCTTCGCGCAGGTGTTCTGATTGCCGTTGCCGGTGGATTGCTCATTATGACTGCGAGCCTACCGGCGATGATCGTCGGCGCGATCCTGCTCGGCTTCGGCTATGCGACATCGACGCCGGCGAGCAGCCAAATTCTGGTCGACCACACGCCGAAACAAAACTGGTCAACGCTCTTCTCGGTGCGTCAAGCCGGGGTGCCGCTCGGCGGCATCATTGCAGGCGGGCTGGGAGGCTGGTCCATCACGCATCTGGGATGGCGGCCCGCTTTTTCGGTGATGTGCGTTCTATGTCTTTGCCTCGCCGTGCCGTTGGTTCTTGCGCCGCGGCATTACAACACGGCGCGGCCACTGCAGCCCTTCCGCATGGGCGCAATCTTCGCGCTTTCGAATTTTCTAAGGCCGTTTCGGGCCATGTCGCTCGCACCTGGCCTGACCCAACTGGCGCTCGCCTGCACCGGCTTCGCCATGGTCCAGAGCGCCTGCTTTTCGTTCTTCGTCATCTATCTCCATGCGGGCCTCGGCTATGGGCTGGCTCTGGCTGGAACCCTGTTCGCCGTGCTGCAGGCGGCGAGCGTGGTGGGCCGGATCGTCTTCGGCTACCTGGCGGACCGTATTGGCTCCCCACGGCCCGTACTCATGGTGCTGGCGGGCTGCTCAGCAGGCTCTGCTTTGCTTCTCGCTGCGCTGGGGTCAGACCATTGTCCGCTTCTGCTGTTCACCGTGGCGGGGCTCGCCGGCGCCTCGGTAGCGACCTGGAATGGACTCTATCTCGCAGAGGTTGCGAACCTCGCGCCTGCGCATTCGGTTGGCGAAGCCACGGCCGGCACGACCTTCTTCGTATTCCTTACGTACACTGTAACGCCGCCGGTGTTCAGCGCCTTGATCAATGCATTCAGCTACGAATGCGCGTTCATCACGACGGCTGTCGGGGCCGCCACCTCCGGCCTCGTATTATTGTCGAGCAGGGCCAAGCCGTGAGATTCGGCCAGCTCTGAACAGATCGCAGCATGGAGACGAGCTTTTCGGACGCAACCCGGCTGATCGCTCACATTGAAGAAATGACACACGAATCTTGGGTGGGCATCCAAGAGGTATTGTTCAGGACCAATTCGCAGCGGGCCAGTCGCGTGCCGAATTGAGTTTTCATGCACACGGTCTCGCCGAGCTGATAGGTCCGGCCACCATAACGGCAGCGACAGGGGATCGGCTTACCCCACCCGTCGATCACCTGTCCCGGTGTGATCCTTCGATCCGACGTCGTGAGACGGCTCGGATCCGCCTGCGCAATGTTTGTTGTCACGGCGAGCATCGCGCCAGCCGCGATCCAGGCACGCCAAGGGCTGTCCAACGTCACCCCATGCCTGCAGAATAACAGGCGATAGGCCGTATTCAAACGGACTTCTTAGGCCCCTCCATGGCGGGCCCGATCTGGACCAGAACGGTGGCGGCGAACATCAGCGCGGCGCCGATCCAACCAATAGGTGGCAGCCAGTCGTTGGCGAGCAGCACACCCGCAGCCGCGGCAAACAGCGTTTCCGTGCTCATCAGGATCGATGCTTCGGTCGGAGGTGTGTCCTTCAAAGCGATGGCCAGTAGCGTGAAGGTCAAGGCGCTGGACAGGACACCAACGTAGGTGATCGCTGGCAAAGCCTTGTAAAACCCCTCGAGCGTATTGCTCTCGATCGCCAGCGCCAGGACACCTCCGCCAAAGGCAACGAAAGCAAATTGCATGGCGGTGTAGGCGACCGGGCGGCCATAGACCGAGGCGCGGCTGGTTATGATGATATGCAGCGCCCAGACGAGGGCGGCGGCGGCAAGGAGGGCATCTCCTTTCGACAATCCGCCGATAGTGCCTCCGCCGAGCAGCCAAACTCCAAGAAAGGCCAAAGGCACGGCCACCCAGACGTGGGCGGCTGGCCGTTCGCCGAACAAAACCCAACTGAGCAGCGGCGTAGCAACGACATACAGGCCGGTCAGGAAACCGGCATTCGTGACGGTCGAGTCGATGATTCCAGTCTGCTGCAGGGCCGCAGCGACAAGGAAGGCGAGGCCGCCTGCCATCCCAACCTGCACGAAGCCGACGGACCAGGGAATTGTTACCCTGGCCGCCTCAAAGAACGCCAGCGGCAGGAGGCAAACGGCTGCAATCACTCCGCGGGCAGCGATGAACAGAAAAGGGCCGATGTGCTCCATCGCCGTCTTCTGAAAGTAGAACGCGAGGCCCCAAATGGCCGCGGCAAGAAGAAGGAGGAGATCGGCTTTGAGGCGGCGCATGGCGCGGGGTCCCACTTTCGGCCGCCAGCGCGGCGTGACAGACATGCTGCCGTTGTGGCGACACGGGCGCAAGGGCCACCCGGCCAGACCACTAGACAAGATGACTTCTGCACCCTAATGCCTAGTCACCTTCATCTCAGGACCTTGCTCTCCCACACACCCTCCCATGTTCGCCGCCGGCTTCCCGTCGTGGCCTTACCTTGCGCCGCTGATTCTGCTCGTCGCCTCGAATGTCTTCATGACCTTCGCCTGGTATGGTCATCTCAAGTTCAAGAATGCGCCATTGCTGGTCGTCATTCTGGGCTCCTGGTCGATCGCGTTCGTGGAGTACTGTCTTGCGGTGCCGGCAAATCGGATCGGTCATTCCGTCTATTCGGCGGCCGAGCTGAAGACCATGCAGGAGGTCATCACCCTCGCCATTTTCGCTGGCTTTTCCGTGCTTTACCTGGGTGAGCCACTGACGTGGCGACATGCGGCGGGGTTTGCGTTGATCGCTCTCGGCGCTGCTTTCGTCTTTTCTGGGCGGGCCTGAGGCGTGCCGGAGCTCTCCACCCTGGCAATCTTGATGGGCGCAGCATTTGCTGGCGCGTTCGTGCAATCGGCGGTTGGTTTCGGCTTCGCGCTCATCGCCGCGCCGATCTTTCTCACGGCCATGCAGTCCGGTTCGGCCATGCAGGTGCTCGTGGCGATCCACGTGGTGCAGAGTGCCATGCTGGTGCCTGGCCTTTGGCGGGAGGCGCCGAAAGAGCTGCTTTCTCCTATGCTCGTGGGCAGCCTAGTGGGTTTTCCCGCGGGCCTCTTCGTTTTCCTCGCCCTGGATCTCGATACTTTGAAACTGACAGTCGGAGTTGTGATGTTGGTGTTCACGGCCCTGCTGATCGCGGGCGAGAGAAGCTGGCTCAGCCACCTCTTCGTCGTTCGCGGCCCGCCGCATCCTGCCGCAGCGGCAACAGTTGGGGCGTCAGCCGGCGCGCTCACATCCGTCCTGGTGATGCCGGGTCCGCCGTTGATCCTGTACGTTGCCGCACGCCGTCTCGGAAAGCTGGAAAGCCGTGCGCTGTCGCTGACGTTCTTCGCGTTCTGCTACGTCATGGTGACGCTGCTGCACGCAGTCTGGACGGGAATGTCAGCTGAAACGTGGGCCGCCGCCGGTGCATTGACGCCGGCCGTGATTATCGCGACGCTGCTAGGGAATAGACTGGCCCACCGCCTCAGCGAGGCCCGGTTCCGGGCGGCAGTGCTCGCCATCTCGTTCCTGTCGGGGGTCTGGGCCATCTGGAGCTCGCTCTAAGGCCCAAACCGCCAGCGCAGTTAAAGACCGCGGACGAGATTGCCGACCATCAGCACCATGTAGGCGACGATCGCGAGCCAGTATTCCTGGTGGGGGAGGTAGCGCGGCACGTGCAGGAAGCCGAGCTTGGTCGCAATAGCGAGCCCTGCCAGCACGAGCGAGATCAAGAAAACCCCGATGGTCGGCGGGTTGAGACGCATGGCAAGCCCCCTCCTAAGGTGTCAGCCCACTTCTTTACAGTGTGCGCTGCGGACCGCCAATGCCAACCGTCGGAGCTTCCTCTGTTTCGATGATGAACCTGACAAGGCGTGGGTTGCGCGTGCCAACCTCGCGTGAGGTGACCAGTAGCAGCTTCGGACCGGGGGTGCTTTCGATCTGGGTGAGGCTGGAGCCGACCTCGCGGATATCGATGATCTCCAGCGTTTGCCGGCCGTTGGAGCCTGAAATTTCGATGCGATCCCCAACCTGAACGGCCTTGGA
The DNA here is from genome assembly GCA_963786775.1 of uncultured Pseudomonadota bacterium. Taxonomy (GTDB): domain Bacteria; phylum Pseudomonadota; class Alphaproteobacteria; order Rhizobiales; family Hyphomicrobiaceae; genus ZC4RG25. Next base: position 133,693 of record CAWBAM010000028.1, read on the forward strand.
CAGTCCGAGCGACAACTCGTCGTCCAAACGGCTGAGCTGGAAATAGGGGCTGTCGGCCAAAGCTTCTTGCCGGGGAGCCGGCGTCGCCCGCGGGCGGACAGGGTCGACCTGCGCCAACGCTGCCGCGACACTCCTGTTGAGGATGGCATCGGGCCGAAACACCGTCAAAGCCAGGACGCCCACCGTGGCACACGCGCCAGCCAGCGCGAGATGCGGCATGCTTGCCAAGAACTTGCGAGCCTTCGCCATGTCTCTCTCCGGGCGTTATCGCTCAGGAGGACTATATAGGGTAACCGAGCGACTGTACGAGCCCGAACCCTCTCGATTCGTAAAATTCCACTAGCAATTTCTGATGCCTGTGTTGGCCGACATTGTGGCCGCACTGTTGCACTGTCGCATCGAGATGACCTGGCTTTTCCGAGCTGGTCGATCCCGGAAACCCGCTTGAAGCGTACACGGCCTAATGCCAACAGGCACTTATCACAATTACGAAAGTCAGCTTGCTGCTGATGCCAGCCCTCGAATTTGCCGGTATTCTAGCTGTGCAACAACGCAAGCCCCCAATTGGAGGATTTGCCCATGAAGCTCACCCCCGAGCAATTGAAGCAGTTCGAGGACGAGGGCTGGTTCTTCTTCCCAGAGTGCTTCTCGGAGGAGGAGGTCGCGGTGCTGCGCCACGAGGCCGAGAAGATCTTCAAGGAAGATCGGCAGGAGATCTGGCGGGAGAAATCCGGCGCGCCGCGCACCGCGTTCGCTTGTCACACGTACAACGAGGCGTTCTCCATCCTGGCTCGGCATCCACGGCTCATCGAGCCCGTCGAGCAGGTCTTCGGAGAGAAGCTCTACATGCACCAGTTCAAGGTGAACGCGAAGGCGAAATTCGACGGCGACGTGTGGCAGTGGCACCAGGACTACGGCACCTGGGCGCGTGACGATGGCATGCCCGAGCCGCGAGCCATGAACATCTCCGTGTTCCTCGACGAGGTGTTCACGTTCAACGGTCCTTTGATGCTCATCCCGCGCAGCCACAAGTACGGGGTGCTTGAGGCCGGACACGACAAATCGACCACAAGCTACCCGTTATGGACGCTCAATCATGAAACGGTAGAGCGGCTCTGCAACGAAGGCGGCCTCGTGGTGCCGACCGGGAAGCCCGGCAGCGTCCTGATGTTCCATGGCAACCTGGTGCACGGGTCCGCCGGCAACATCACTCCCTTCCCGCGCAAGATCGTCTATCTGACTTTGTGCGCCGTCTCCAACTACATCCGCAAACCGACTCGGCCGGAATGGATCGCCCATCGCGACTTCACGCCGATCGAACCATGCGCGGATGACGCGCTGGAGGTCTATGCCCGCAGCTACCGGCAAGCGGCGGAATAGGAAACACGCGAGGACGGACAATTCGAACGAGGACGGAAACGAGGGCTGGGATAAAAGGCTGCGCTCAATTCCGTCCTCTCAGAATTCACGGTAGCAACAGAAATGCTGCCGCCGCGACCAACGTGGGCGCCAGCGCCGCCAGGAAGAGATAGAGCGGGTTGATCGCGCCGTCGTCGAAGCTTCCCTTGAGAATGGCAAAGCCGGCGGGGTTCGGAGCGTTGGCGATGACGGTGAGACCGCCGCCGGTCACCGCTCCCGCCACCAGTGCGTATTTGAACTCGTCGGAAACACCTTCCACCAGTGACCCAAGATAGGTCAGGGCCGCATTGTCGGTAATGGCCGTGAGCGCCGTGGCGCCCCAGTAGAGCACCGTCGTCGACATGCCTGAGAGCGTCGGCTGCAACCACCATTTCTGCATGCCACCGAGCACGACCAGGCCAGCGAGGAAGAAGGCAACCATCAGCCCTTCCCGGAGCAGCAGTCGGGACTGATATTGCTTGTAGGCCTCCGTGAAGCCGAGGAAGAACAGGAAGAAGGCCGAGAACACGATCGGGTGGTGGTTGAAGACGACCACGCCAGTGAGAAACATGAGGTGTACGGCGATAACCCAAACAGGAACGTCGAGCCGCGCCAATGCGGGGGAAACTCCCGGTAGTTCCCTAAGATAGGCTCGGAACAGAACGGTCACTGCAGCGGCATTGATGAAGACGGCGATGGCTGCCTTCCAGCCGAAGTTCTTCAACATGAACGCGACATCCCAGCCCCACGTGCCCGCGACCATCAGCACAGGGGGAGCCGCAAATGGAGTCAGCACGCCGCCGATGGAAACGTTGACGAACAGGACACCGAGCGTGGCGTACTTAAACGCATTGGGCGCATTCTTCTGAATAAAGCGCTCCCGAAGCAGGAGGGCGGTGAGCGTCATCGCGGCAGGCTCGGTGATGAACGAGCCGAGCAAAGGGCCGATCGACAGCAGAGTGACGTAGTACGCCATAGACGCAGGCAGGGGCAGAATGCGCGAAATCCAGACGAGGAGCGCACCCGCGAAGTCGATGATCGGCCGGCTGGCCGCGACCACCATGATGACAAACACGAAGGCCGGCTCGGTGAAGTTGCGGCTTTCGAGGTAGTGCATCGACGGATCGGTGCCGAGCTGGACGGCCATTGCCAGCAGCAGCACCATGGCCCAGAAGCCGAATACCGCCTCTACCTCTCCCAACAGGTGCCACAGACCCGCATGTGCCGGCTGCAGATGTGCCAGGCGCTCGAAGTAGGCCGCAGAGAACGTGTGAAGGACGGCGACCGCGAAAATGACGGCTGCCATGATCTCGACGGAGCGGGGAAAGATTGCTTCGGCCATGCGTCGTCCTGGTCTGTCGTTCTTCGCGGCTTTGCCCTGAGCTGCGGAGGCAATCGATGGTGGGATCGCAACCGTGCAATAAGGCAGTGGTGAGTTCAATGCAAATCGCGAGCTGCTGCTGCCGCCTCTAAGGCACATCCCATTGATGGGGAGGCAAAATCTCGGTCAGTACGAGCAAGCAAGCGACCCTACGTCGCAACCCGCCTCCCATCAGCACACATGCGGCCAGGCAAAAGCCGCGGTGAGTTATTCGGCCTTGTGAAAGGCGTGCCACGTCCCGTCGGCACCAATGGCGAGGCGCCACCACTGCCAGCGCTTGGCTTCGCGCATGGTCTTCACTTGGTCCGGGCTGACGAGCCTGTAGAGCGCCACCTCTTGTTGCGGGGTCAGCTTCGTCAAATCCGCTTCAGCCAGGGCCGGCCAGACGTAGACCAGATTGTTCTCGACGTCGTTGCCGATAGGCAGGGCGGCATAGCCGCAGTCCAAGGATCTCTCCCAACACAGCCAGAACCTCGCGGCCTTCGCCATCGCCAGATATGCGTTTCCAGTAAGCGATCGGATCGTCGACCGCCTCATCGGCGACATGGGGCCTGAGCTCGTTCCACTCGACGGCCACTCTGAGGTCTTCGATATCGCCGCTCTGAACCGCGGCCAGAATCGCATCCCGCATCTCCCGGACAGGTGCCGGGAGAGGAGGCGGCGCATTCCCGTCGACCGTGCAACCGGTCGTGTGCACCGCCGCATTCATTTCCGGTTGCGCCAAGAGGACGCTAGACGGCGCTAACCATTGGACAAGACAGGTGAGCGAAATTACCAATAGGCATCCGCGAAGAAGCGGGGTCGGGGCGCTTAACCAACTCATAAGGGAGGACTCCATTGCAGCGCAGGTGCATGCGCAAGCTTCTCAGCTGGACGACGCCATCCGTCAATGCCGCGTACGGCAGGCGTTACATCAGAGCTGTGGTGATTTCGCGAGGAGCACTGTCGGATTGGGCGCCCCCTCAATTTGAATGATGCACCTTATTCCCAATCCGCTGATCATTCCCATAGGTCTCATCGTAGGAGTGCTGGTTTCCGCGCCCGTGGGGCCGGTGAACGTGCTGTGCATCCAGCGAGCGATCGAACGTGGGTTCTGGGGCGGTGTCGCGGCCGGCGCTGGAGCCGTTCTGGGTGACGGACTGATTGCCCTCTGCGCAGCCTTGGGCGTCGGCGCCATTTCTGGCGCGATCGAGGACTATCGCAATGCGATCCAGTTCATCGGCGGGTTGGCGCTCATCGGGTTCGGCATAAAGCTGTACCTGACGATGCCGCGCATCATCACTGGAAGCGAGGCCGATAAGGCGAATTCCCTGATCGAGTTCCTTTGGGATACACCGAAGACCTTCTTCCTCACGATCACCAACCCCGGAGCAGTCCTCGGGCTTTTCGCCATTTTTGGTGGCGTGTCGAGCTTCGTCGAGGTGCAGTCGACCGTAGACGCAATCACGATGGTCGCCGCCATCATCGCCGGCAGCTTTGCCTGGTGGGTTCTGCTTTCCTCGCTCATCGGCCGAATCCGGCATCGCTTCGCTTTCGGCCGAATCAACCAGATCAATCGGATCGCAGGCGTCCTGCTTTTCGGATTCGGCGCCATTCTTATCGGCGAGCTGGTGCTCCAATTCGCCGGACTGTTGTGACGCCAAAATCTGCCCGGAGCAGCGGCTACTGCGTCGTGCTGTAGATCGTGAACTCGCCTTGCCGCACGCGCTTATCGAGGCTCCGCGTCATATTGGCAACCGCCTCCTCGCCAAAAGCTGAAACGAGGTCGGTCAGGGCTGTGAAAAGCGCAGCGTAGGCCATCAACTCCGAGGGAATGCCCTGCTCGGCTCCCTCGTCCCAAGCTTCCAGAATGAGGCTCAGCGCCTTGAAGCTGTCGCTCTGGTCTTCTGCTTCGGAGACCGTTTGCATAATGCTATCGTCCTCTGCACTTGCGTGTGCATTCCCACAACGCAAGCCCTAGCACAACGCTCGACTTGAGTGGCTGCAACAACAATTAAGAGTGAATCTCGCGCAAGCAGGAGAGTTGCCGTCAGGGCACATTGCGAACCAGCTCGGTCGCGAGATCCGTCGCCTCGGAAAGGAAGCGCTTCACTGCCGTCTCGGCCGAAGGCGTGCATGCCCGGTACGTGCGGCTGTAACCCATGTATCCCTTGTTGAAGCTGCGCGTCAGCTGCGCCCGGCGTAGCGCCGTCGTGCCTTCTGCTTCAATGAGCTCCCGCATGCGGTCGCGCCAGAGCTGGCCCTCATCTGCGCCGCAGAGCTCGCGCAGGTAGTGCACAGCGCCAAGAATCTCGGACAGACGCATCAGCTTGTCGTCATAGGGCTTGCTGTCCTGGGCGCGTGCCATTCCCATAGTCGAAAACAAGATCATCAGCGCAGCCAGGAGGCGGGGTGCCAACGCGACGCGAGCTTCGATCGGTGGCCTTGCCATTTAGTGTCTTCCTTGATGGGGCAGGGTGGTCATAGCACTGCCGTTGAGCGATGAGTAGTTAAGCGGGTTATTATCCGCTTCAACCGCAGCCAGAGCTGGCGTAAACGCGTGATCTCGAACTCCTGCAGCTCGTAATCGAACAAAGGCATATTGCGGCTCAGCGCCCGCTCCAACGCGGCCACGAATCTGCTGCGCATTTCCACATCGAGCTCGATCGCGGGCAAGTCGGGCAAGCCGCCGAAACGCCGCCGATACTCCTCGATGATGAGGCGCGTCAATTCCTCAAGCTGTTCCATACCCTTAACAGCACCCGGCCCGCACTCGTCACCACTGGCGCCGCATCTGGTGAATGCTCAACGTCAGAATAAAGACAAATGGAACGAAATGCGGGCAGAGACTGCGTTTGACGCGCTTCTAGACTTTGAGGGTCAGAGATTAAGGACTTGCTTCCGTGTCCGCCGTCACGAGGCCGGAGAACGAGGTCAGCGCGCCGGGCACCAGCTCAGCAGCCAGCATGCGGTCCGGATCGACCGGTCCCGGCAGGCGGATTTGGCCGGGTGGGATACGGAAGAACCCGAAGCGGCCATAGTAGGGCAGGTCACCGACGAGAATGACGAGGCGAATGCCTTCCGCTTTCGCTGCCTCAAGAGAACTCCGCGATCAGACGTCTTCCGACCCCCTTTCCAGCTAGGAATGGCTCGACCGCCAGAGGTCCGAGCATCAAGGCTCCCGGCTCGGCGCCGATCCGGACCGCCGTATAGCGGATCGCCGCAACAAGCTGCCCTCTGTGCAGGGCCTTACGGCAAAATGGGCTGATGAGCTGCACGCCTTCGCGAACGCGGTAGGCGGTGCGTGCGAAACGCCCTGGGCCGAACACGCGCGCATGCAGGGCTGAAATCTGCGGCAGATCCTCCGGCAGGACGTGCCGAACCGAGATATCCGGGATCATTGTCGATAGCTCTGAAATCAAATTGGCGAGCAAAACGCCTGGTGCAGGCGTCGAGAGGCGCAAATCCGTGTCAGTTGCGTCCTCGTCGCAGAGCTTCGATCGACAATGTCATCCCGTTCGACATGAGGGATGCTCTAGCAACAGATCGGGGCTTGGTCCAGAGGTCTTAATGAGGGTGCGCCTTTACCACCATTCGGCCCGAGGAGCGCCGTTCAAGAGCTCCGCCAGTCGCCTCCGCACTGACTGGCTGACATCCTCAGGCAGGGCGCCAGGATGGAAGAATCCCTGTTCGGCGATCTCGTGATTGGGTTTCGGCACCTCCGGTTGGTCCCACTGCCTGACCGCGAACAACGCAATGTGATCGGAGGGGAACACCCGAAAGTTGGCATAGACACCAATCAGCTCCGGGGTTCCAGAAAGCACGATGCCGGCCTCTTCGCGCAGCTCCCGTTTCAATGCCTCCAAGACCGTCTCGTTTTTCTCGACGCCACCGCCAGGAAAATGCCAGCCCGGCCGATAGGTGTGGCGGATAAGGAGAACACGACCGTCCTCGGTCAGCACGATACCTTGCACGCCCATGGTAAGGCTGCGGGTGACGCGCCAGTACCGCTGCAATAAGGTACGGACGACTTTCTGCATGGCCACGGCGACTTGCTCCACAATGGCGGCGATTCGCAGCGGTGGTCGGTCATTGCCGAGGCTGCATGCAAGCAGCCATGTTATCACTGGCGCGGCGGGCAGCACTGCTGGCGGAAGATATGAAACCTGAGGTCACCATCGCACACCTGTCGGACGTCCACTTGGCTCCCCTTGCAGCATTCTGGCCAAATTACTGGAATGCCAAGCGTTTTCTGGGGTTCGCCAATTGGGTGGTGCGGCGGAGGAAGTCGCATCTGCGCGCGGTCGTGGATCTCCTGACAGCGGACCTCGCCCACCAGCATGTCGACCATATCGCCGTGTCAGGCGATCTCATCAACATCGGCTTGCCGCAGGAGTACGAGACGGCGCTGCTCTGGCTGCACTCGTTGGGTCCGCCCAGCTTCGTTTCGGTGGTTCCCGGAAATCACGACATCTACACGCGCTTGCGCAGGCACTCCGGTGTCGGGCGGTGGGCGCGCTACATGGAATCCGACGATTGGGGGGCCGAGCTGGCGCCCGGACCCGGTCCGCGGTTCCCATACGTCCGCCGCATTGGGGAGGCCGTCGCACTCGTCGGCCTAAACTCTGCCGTGCCCACTCCCCCAGGCGTCGCCTCTGGCGAGCTCGGCCCAAAGCAAATTCAAGAATGCCGCCGGATTCTGAGGGAGCTTGGACGCAGGCGCATGTTCCGCCTCGTCATGATTCACCATCCACCGCTCATTTCGCAGGTCCTGGCGGGGCGCGATCTGAAGGATGCCGCAGCCCTCGAGGAGGTGCTCCTCGACGCTGGCGCCGAGATGGTCATCCACGGTCACAATCACCGCGACATGGTGAGTTGGCATAGGACATCCGCTGGTTTGATGCCCGTGGTCGGCATCGCCTCGGCGTCGATCGGCCGTGTGCATCGCTATGAACCGCTGGCGCGGTACAACATCTATCGTCTGCACCGGCCGGGGGCTGACCACAGCTGGCGGATCGAGCTGATCGGCCGCGGAATTCGGGAGCCGGACGGACCCGTCGTTCAGGTCGAACGCCGCTGGCTGGAGCCCGGTGGTGCAACGCCGGCCGTCAGGAGCTCGGCAGTATCAGCTGTCTCCGGGCATCGATAAAGCTCTCTCATCAACGTCATGTGAATTCCTCAGCTTACCTCCAGCGCCCGATGTGCCATAACATGGCCCGCTTCGAAATTATCAGGCGCGTGCACATGACAACTCGATCCCCCGCCGCCAAGCTGCCGACGTGGGCCATTATCCTCTCCGCCGGAGTCATCGTCGCCACGGCGATGGGCCTGCGTCAGGTGATGGGCCTCTATCTCAAGCCAATGACGACTGAGCTCGACATTGGCCGCGAGCCCTTCTCGAACGCAATGGCCATTGCCAACCTCGTATGGGGCGTTGGTGCAGTGGCCGCAGGCGCCATTGCGGACAAGTATGGTGCCGGCCGGGTCATCGTCGGCAGTGCGCTATCGACCTCGTTGGGCCTATACCTGATGTACGCGGCGACCTCGCCGATGGAGCTGTACGTCAGTGGCGTGCTCCTCGGTATCGGCGTTTGCGGGACGGGCGTGACGGCACTCGTCGGTGCAGTGGGACGCCTTGTCGTGGCGGAGAAGCGCACGGCAGCTATCGCGTCCCTCGGCATGGCCGGTGGCATCGGCGGCTTCATCGCGTTTCCCTACGCGCACGTTCTCATCGAGTGGCTCGGCTGGCAGATGAGCCTCATCGTGTTGGCCGTAACGGCAGCGGCGATGATTCCCCTCGCCTGGCCTCTCAGCGGGAAGCCTAAGACCCAGGACGCGAACCTCAAGCCACAGTCACTGAAGGAAGCGTTCGACGAAGCATTCGCCTATCCAAGCTTCTGGCTGCTGACGGCCGGCTTTTTCGTCTGCGGATTTCACGTTGCCTTTTACTCGGTGCACTTGCCGGCGTTCGTTGCCGACAAGGGCCTGGATGCGAGCGTCGGCGTCTGGGCACTGATGGCCGTGGGTATCGCAAATATCATCGGCACCTACGTTGCCGGCCAGTCTGCGCGTTTCGTCGAGAAGCGGCTCGGACTGAGTGTCATCTACTTCATGCGGTGTTTCGTTTTCCTTGGGCTGCTGTTCCTGCCCATCAATGGGCCAGTGGTGATCCTGCTCAGCACGATGCTGGGCCTGTTCTGGCTGTCGACGGTGCCTCTTACGAGCGGCCTCGTCGCGACATTCTTTGGAACGACCTGGATGTCGATGCTGTTCGGGTTCGTGTTCCTGTCGCACCAGATCGGATCGTTCGCAGGACTGTGGCTGGCCGGCCGTCTCTTCGACGTGACGGGCTCCTATGATGCCATGTGGTGGATTTCCGTTGCCCTCGGTCTGTTCGCGGCCATGGTCCACTTGCCGATCCGTGAACAGCCGGTCCCACGCCTGGCGGGCTCGACGCTCGCCGGATGAAGCTCTCGCCTGGTCTCGAACGGTTCGTGCTAGGTTGGGTGCCCGGAAGGTGAGTCAATGGATCACACGGTAAGACGTGCCGTCATTGGTGGAGCCGTCGCACTGATCTTGACGGGTGCGGGGTACCTTTACGCCGTCCGCGGCGAGGCGATCCTGCTCGACCTCGCCGCAATGGGCAGCGCCTTGCTTTGCCTGTGAAAGGCCGCTGGGCGGCTGATCCCCGACGAGGAGGCCGACATGCAAATCTTCCGCGCGCACCGTATGCTCGCCTTCGCGGGGCTGGCGCTCGCGGCAATGATGTTCGTGGCTGCCGGCCCAGCCGCTGCGCAAGAAATCCGCACATACAGCAAAAAGGCCGATTACGACGACGTGCGCTTTGAGCTGACGAACGCGATCATCAATCGCGGCCTCGTTATCGACTCCACAGGCCAAATCGGTGAGATGCTGGAGCGGACGGGCGCAGACGTCGGCAGCGATAAGCCGATCTACAAGGCGGCTGAGTTTTTCACCTTCTGCTCGGCCAAGCTGTCTCGGCAAATGATGGAAGCCGATCCCAGGAACATCGCCTTCTGCCCATACGTCATGTTCATCTACGAGAGTGTCGGCGAGCCCGGCGTGGTCGTCGTCGGCTATCGGCGGCCCTCAGGGTCTGGAAGTTCGGAAACCCAAGCGGCGCTGGCGGAGATCGATTTGTTGCTTGACGGCATCGCACGCGAAGCAGTGCAGTAAGCATGCTCAACGCCGGCGTCCCAGCGCTTGACGGACGAGGGCACCTCTGATTGTTTGGCTGGCGTGCCGGTTCCTGTCCGTTATGCGGGCGGGTGAAAAGGGAACACGGTAACGGGCTGCGAGAGCCCCCAAGCCGTGGCTGCCCCCGCAACTGTAGGCGGCGAGCTTCGTTCACTAATGCCACTGGCCATATTCTCGGGCCGGGAAGGCTGGACGAAGCGTCCGAGCCGCGAGCCAGGAGACCTGCCGGCACAGGTCGCCCATCCGGCGTGCGGGGCGCGCGACGGAGCGGATCAGCCGTAGCGGCGACTGATGTGTAACCCTGTGGGGGCACGTCAGGGATGGGGGTCGTACGGAACTTGGGTCCGGTCAGCATGGTGGCCGTGGTCGTAAGGCGGCAAAATCGCAAGCTGGTCTTGACTTCACAGCTGGATCTAATGCCCCCATAGCGTTAGCGGTGCTCCCACGCTGTGTCGTCGTGCGGAGCAGAAATGCGTACAAACGAGTTCTCGAACGTCCGTTTCTGTCCATCTCCTCTCTCCATCGCTTTAGCCTTACCCGTTCTCAACAACTCTGCTTTCACGTCGGCAGCCGGCCAAACGACTCTCGAGCTGCCGGGCATTGTTGTCGAGGGCGCGACGCTGGAGGTTCCACCACCGGCGCCACGACGGGGGCCCGCTACAAGAACGGCCGGCCCATCTGCGACCGAGTGTGAGCTTCACCCGCAACAGGGGAGACTTCCGGAGGGAGACGACGCAGAAGCCGCCGCGGCCGAACGTGGCAGCATCCTGGCATTCCGGCCGCAAAACTCGGAACGGCTGTCACGGTCATCACTGGCGAGGAATTGCAGCGGCGTCAGATCCGCCATGCAGCGGACGCGCTTCGCGGCATGCCGGGAATAACAATTGGCCGGACAGGAGGGGGATTTTCCAGCAAGGCACAGGTCCGAATCCGCGGCGCCGAGGCCAATCATACCCTGGTTCTCATCGACGGCATCGAGGCGAACGATCCAAACGACGGAGAGTTCGATTTCGGTAATTTGCTCGCCGATGATATCGAAAGGATCGAGGTTATTCGCGGGCCATATAGCGGCATCTATGGTTCGGGCGCAGTTGGCGGCGTCGTCAACATCATCACAAAAAAGGAAGGGGACCGCTCACATTAGAATGAGCAGCGAGGGTGGTTCTTTCGGCACGACTATGTGCATCTGCCGCATTTCCGGCGGAAACGAGTGTGCTTGGGCTCTTTGTCGGCACAGAAAGGCGGTGAACGGGTTCAAGATCGCACGCCGGGCAAACGAGGATGACAGCTCAAACTCCTCAATTCTGCCTAAGGGCAGGAATTGCAATTTGGGCAGGGCTATCGGTCGAAGTTGTTGCGCGAAATGCTCGTAACCGGTTCGATCGGGACGATTTCGGAGCTTGAAGCAGGCGGAATCCACAGAGCGATTGACATCCTGCCAAGGTAGCAAATGACATTCTGGCATGCCGGGGCACCGCGCGATGGGAGGTGCTCGAGGGCAATCTCACTCACGTTCTCAACGCAAGCAGGAACAGCTTCGATAGCGTTGAAAACGGACCAGATTATCGCTTTAACAGAAACGACAGCGTAAACTCTATCAGGTATGGGTATACAGGTACTTACGGTTCCAAACTCCCTCCTGGTTGCCTATTGAACATAGTGTCTCGGATTGATCCAGCAGAGGAAAGCTTCACGCCGGAAGCGACGGCATCGAGCGCCGTCGAAAGCGGTTCGCTCTTGGGGGAGAGTATCGCGTCGGCGTTGGATGAACGCATTTTTCTCGATGGCTCCGTTCGCCACGACGATAACGACACCTTCCGAGGATTTTACGACATGGCGCAGCAGCTGCGACCATCGCTATTCCAGAGCTCAATATTCGGCCCCATGCTAGCATCGGTACCGGCGTGAGGCTTCCGGCCATGTTCGAGCAATTTGGCTCTATTCCAGAAATTTTTAAGCCAAATCCAAATTTGCTGCCGGAAGAGAGTTTCGGTTGGGACGCGGGCTTAGAATTTGTATTTTGGCAAAATAAAGCGAGCCTGGATATCACATATTTTCGGGCTAATCTGACCGATAAGATCGGCAGTGACCCGACGAGAGAATTCACGCTCGCCAATCTTCCTGGCGTGAGCCGTCGGGAAGGTGTCGAAATCGTGGCTAGGGTGCAGCTCAGCGAAGCCCTCGGTCTAGGTGCTGCCTACACGTTCTTGGAAGCAAAGGATCCAACAGGAAAGCGTGAACCGCGGCGGCCGGTGCACTCTGGCCGCGTCGATCTTGACTACAGCTTCGCAAACGGCAAGGGCAAAATCACCCTCTCAGCTCTCTACAACGGCGAAAGGAATGATTTCGCTTTTCGCCTCGTAGATACAGAGTTCGAGTCGCTACCCGTCACCCTCGACGATTACTGGCTCGTCACCGCAGCCGCCTCCTACAAGCTTGAGCCCGGCGTCGAGCTCTTCGGGCGCGTCGAGAACCTGTTCGATTCGGATTACGAGGAGATCTTCGGCTACAACACGCCGGGTATCGCTGCCTACGCAGGCGTGAGGTTCACGCTCGGCGGGAGCGGCATAGCGGATTGATCACCAGATCTCGGAGGTGCACGGATCTCCACCTCTTGTTCCAGCAGCCTCCGAGCTGCCATCTTCCGATGAGAGACGAACGAGGGCAGCAGGCGGGGCAGTCGGAAAGTGGGGAAGCGGAAATCGGCGGCGGATCAATCTGGCGCTGCAGGGCGGAGGCGCGCATGGCGCCTTCACTTGGGGCGTGCTCGATGAGCTGCTGCGGGACGAAACCCTAGACCTGGGTTGGATCAGCGGTACGAGCGCCGGCGCCGTCAATGCCGCCGCGGTCGCATCGGGACTCGCCAACGGTGGTCGTGGCGAAGCCCGAGCAACATTACGGAGTGTGCTGGGAAGCCGTCGAGGCGGCGGGAATTCCCGATCTGCTGCGTTTCAATCCGTTTTTGCTCGGCTTCTCCCGTGCGGCCCCGGTGTCCACGGTGGCCAACCTGTTCTCGCCCTACGAGTTCAATCCCCTCGGCTTCGATCCGTTGCGGCGGTTACTGGCGGAGCATATCGATTTCGAACGGATCCGAGAGGCGGCGCCGGTGGAGCTCCTCATCGCGGCGACCGACGTGTCAACGGGGCGCGCACGGTTGTTTCGCCGAGCCGAGCTTACCATCGACGCCGTCCTGGCGTCGGCTTGCTTGCCGACGCTGCACCATGCGGTGGTGATCGATGGCCGGGCTTACTGGGACGGCGGTTTTTCAGCCAACCCGGATCTCGTCACGCTGGCGTCGGAAAGCCCGGTCGAGGACACACTCCTCGTTCAGCTCACTCCGCTTCAGCATTCCGATATCCCACGAACAGCAACGGAGATTGCAGGCCGCGTCAACGCGATCACATTCAACCAGCCGCTGCTGAGGGATATCAGGGAAATCGTGGCGGCTCAGGAGACCCACATCGGCTGGTTTTCCGGTCGGCAGACCCGCGCGGCGCGCCTCAAGCGGCACCGCTTCCATCTCATCGAGGCGAGCCGCTACACCGCCGGGCTCCGGGCTGGCAGTGCGCTCAAGCCTGACAAGGCGCTGCTCTCGTATCTCTTCGAAGCAGGGAAGACCGAAGCGAGGAAATGGCTGAAGGAGCACAGCTCCAAGGTCGGACGCACCTCGACGGTTGATCTGCGCGCGCACTTCCTGGAATCGGCGCCGCCGGACTTATCCGAGCCCGCCGACGAGAGCCGGCGACAGGCTCCGGCAGTCGGCTCCTGAAAGCTCGTCAGTCGGCGTACATCTCGTTAGAGACCCTCGCTTCCGCAACGCGCCAGAAGCATCAGCAGCTGCGCTCCAGCTCTCTGGCGGTGCTGCCGATGGGTGGCGGCGGCAGTTTCCGGATCTCTTTGGCGGATCGCCTCGACGACGGCGGCGTGATCACGGTTCGAGTCGACGGGTTTCGGCCGCAGCTTGAGCGTCTGCATGCGTGCCCGGTGCGCCTGATCGCGAAAGGTCGCGACGACCTGGCTCAGCCGCGAGTTGCCTGTGAGGTCGACCAGAAGCGCATGAAAGGTCTCGTCGTGGCGCGCCCAGCTCATGAGATCGTCGCGCGACAACGCCTCGTCCATGTCCGCAAGGACCTGCTCGAGCTGACGGAGCTCGCTGCGGGACAGGCCGCGCTCTGCAAGCTTGCGCACGGCAAAGGCCTCGAGCTCGGTCATCATCTCATAGATCTCGCGCATGTCGTCGACGGACACGGGCAGGATCCGTGCACCATGGCGCGGCCGGATTTCGACCAGCCGTTCATCGCTCAGACGAATGAGAGCTTCGCGAACCGGAGTCCGGCTCATGCCGAGCGCGTCGGCGAGCTCCTGCTCCAGGTATTGCGCATTGGGCGGCATCTCGTTGTCGAGGATGCGCCGGCGCAGTTCATGGTAGGCGCGCTGTGTCTGCGGCATGCGGTGAACCCTGCCGCCCAGCTCCTCTGTTTCCGATGGCGCTCGGAGGCAAGCCTGCCTGTAGCGCTGCATGTCTTTCTCACGATCTCATTGGAATTATTGTGAATCCCGCATAGTGGCTTACGCTTGGTAGCGGGTAAAGTCGGCGGCTTCGCGGCTGCACACGAAGGAAAACTACGTCGTATGATGGCGCGCGAAGTGAGAAGCTTTTGGGGTTACCAAGTGATAGGTTGGGCCCGAGCAAAATCAACGAGGGAGAGCGCCTGATGCGTGAGCGGATGACGGAGGAGGTGACATTACCCAGCGATGGCACCGTGGGCGCACTGGCAGGGCGTGTTTGGCGCCCGGATGTTGCTGGGCCATCCGTGGTGGCCATTCGTGAGTGACGGCGTCTATGACATCAGCCGCATCGCGCCCACCATGCGCGACCTGTGCGAGGCCGAAGATCCGGCCGCCATCGTTCGTTCCGGCGACGGCGAGCGCATCGGTGCCTTGGCTGACATTCTCGCCAACACACCTCATGAAGGCCGCGATGCCACCAAGCCCTGGCTATTGGCGCCGATCGATCTGCAGGCGATCAAAGCCGCAGGCGTCACGTTTGTACGCTCGCTGCTGGAGCGCGTGATCGAGGAGCAGGCCAAGGGCGCACCTGAGAAGGCCGAAGCCATCCGCGCGCAGGTAGAGAAGGAGCTCGGCGGCGATCTCCGGCGTCTGAAACCCGGCTCCCGCGAAGCGCTGGCGCTCAAGGAGGTGCTGATCGCGCAAGGTGCGTGGTCTCAGTATCTGGAGGTTGGGATCGGCGAGGACGCAGAGATCTTCACCAAGGCCCAACCGATGTCCGCCGTCGGTCACGGGATGGATGCAGGGCTGCATCCACGCTCCACTTGGAACAATCCCGAGCCCGAGGTGGTCCTCGTCGTTTCGTCGAAGGGCCGCATCGTAGGCGCAACTTTGGGCAACGACGTGAATTTGCGCGATTTCGAGGGGCGATCGGCGCTGCTTCTCTCGAAGGCGAAGGACAATAACGCCAGCACCGCCATTGGACCTTTCATCCGGTTCTTCGACGGCACGTTCGACCTCGACACCGTGCGCCGCATGGAGGTGCGCCTGACCGTGGATGGGCCCGATGGGTTTCAGCTCAACGGCAAATCAAGCATGGCCGAGATCGCGCGAGATCCGGCAGATCTCGTCAGTGAGATGATGGGTGAGATCCACCAGTACCCTGACGGCGCGGTGCTGTTTCTCGGCACGATGTTCGCGCCGACCGAGGACCGTGACGCCAAGGGCATGGGCTTCACGCACAAGGTCGGCGACATCGTCACCATCCGCGCTCCCGAGCTCGGCAGCTTGGTCAATCGCATGACGACGTCGGACAAAGCACCGCCGTGGACCTTCGGAACAGCGGATCTCATGCGCAACCTCGCGCGGCGCGGGCTGCTTTAGTCGTGCCGCCGATATACAAGTCGGAAGCTAGTTGCGGCGCCGGGGCAGGAGGGCGCCTATGGCGATCGCCAGCCAGGCGATGATCGTCGTCGAGCCGCCAATGGGGGCGGCCATGGGAAAAAGCCTTTCGCCGAAGAAGGCCCGCATAGTGAGGTCACCTGCGAAGAGCGCCGTGCCCAGAGCGAGCAGGGCCGCGCTCAGCTGGGCAAGCCGAACCTGACGGCCAGCGAGCCCAAGCGCGAGCAAAGCGGGGGCATGGGCGAAGCAGATCGTCGAGGCCGTCCCGAGCAGGTGGGGATCCGCGCCGTGTGCCCCGGCAGCTGCCATGGCGACGCCGGCTGCGCCGATGAGGCCGGCAACTACGATGGCCCAGCGGAGGGTATGATCGGTCGTCGCTACGTCTGTCATGGACTGTTCCGTCATTTGGACTGACCGGCCGCTGCGGAAGCTGGTCGCCATTTTCTCAGCTCCGCTCGGCGCAGCTTGCCATTGGCCGTGCGAGGCAGCGCGTCGAGGAAAACGACTTCGCGCGGGCACTTGTAGGCAGCGAGCCGTTCTGCGGCGAAGCGCTTGATATCCGTCGGCGTCGGGAGCCGCGCCAGGTCGGAGGACGACGAATGCGCCGATGACGCTGACGTCGGGGCGAACCTGAACCTCGGCGCAGGCGACCTCCGCAATGGAGGGATGCTCCGCGAGAACAGCCTCCACCTCCTGCGGGGCAACACGATAGCCGAGCGCCTTCATGATGTCGTTGGCGCGCCCGCAGTGGGTGACGTAACCCTCTTCGTCCATGCGCGCGAGGTCGCCGCCGATGAACCACTCACCGCGGAACACCTCCGCCTCCTCCTCCGGGCGGTGCCAATAGCCAAGCATCAGACCCGGATCTGAGCGATGGGCGGCGAGCAAGCCCTTCCTCGCCGGGAGGCAGCGGCGTCGTCCCGCCTTCGACGGGGAGGATGACAACCGATCGGCCCGGCTGCGGCTTGCCGACAGCGCCCGGCTTCCTCGGCACGGACGGCGCGGAGGAGATGTAGGTGGAGAGCTCGCTCATGCCGAGCGCTTCATAAAGCTCGCAGGCCGGTGCGGCCTTGCCATTCCTCAAAAAGGCCAGGAGGTGGCGTTTCGCCCGCGATGAGGCCATGGCGCAGGGGGCCCAGCGTGCCGCGGTCGACCTCGGCATAGCGCAGGATCTGGCGAAAGAGCGTCGGCACGGCCGCGAAGATCGTCGCCTCGGCAGAGCGAATGAGGCGCGGCCAGACGCTCGGGTCCTTCGGGCCGGTGTAGATGATCGCCGTCGCGCCATTCGCCCAGGGATCGGTGAGCCCCGTGCCCAGCGTATAGGTCCAATTGAAGGCGCCGGCATGCAGGATACGGTCTGACGGCCTGATGCCGTACCAACCCTGATACATCGGCCGGCGCCCCCAGGCAGCGCGATGGCCATGGAGCACGCCCTTGGGGCGCGATGTCGTGCCGGAGGTGTAGATGAGATAGGCCGGGATCGTCGGCGGCCGTATCCGCATAGGTTGCGCGGATCGGATACGTCGTCATCGCCTGCACGCGCGCGCTTTCCAGGACGCGGACGCCCGCTGGAATGTCGAGCGATCGGCAGTCCCTCGGCGACGGCCACTGCCGCAGCGCCGCTGTCTTGCAGCAGAAAGGCAGCTTCGCCCGGGCGTGAGCTGTGACGAGGTGGGAAGGGGCACGTATCCGCCCGCGATGGCTCCGAAGAAGAGCAGGGCATAGGTGCTCGTGTTGTCGAGCCGGATCATGATCCGCTCGCCCGGCTCCAGCCCTTCCGCCTTCAGGGCCGCTGCAACTCGAAGGATGGCGTCCTCGAGCGCGGCGAAGGTCCAAATCTCGGCCGGTGGCTGCAGCGGATCGGAGATGACGATAAGCGCCGGCTTGTCGGGAGAGGCAGCTGCAGCGCGACCAATCACGTACGCTGCCATATTGAAGCGGGCAGGTGGTAACTCCGCTCTGTAGCCGTAGGGCGTCTGCTCCCCTGTCACGGTGCGCCTCCGGCCTGCCACCACAAATCGAAGCTGGTGCCCAAGAGAGCCGTTCGTTCCGGTGCCTGCAAGTGGGACCAGTGCGCGATCCACTGTTTGGGGATGTGGAACAGCGGAATGACGTAATCGCCTGAAAGCAATACGCGGTCGAACGCCCGCACGGCCGCAGTCAGCTCCTCGTAGGTGTGGACCGTGAGCATCGCATCGATCATGGCGTCGGCGGCGGGGCTCTTCACGCCAGCGTAGTTGAGGCTCCCATCGATGTCGGCAGCACGCGAGGACCAGCGGTTGATCTGCTCGTTGCCCGGCGACAGCGAGGAACCCCAGGTCCACTGGATCATATCGAAGTCGAACGACTTCAGCCGTGTCCAGTACTGCAGCGGAATCCACCTGCCGTATGTTCACCTTGATGCCGAGCCGCTCCAACATGTTGGCGTAGCTCAGCATGATCCGCTCCTGGCTCCGCGAGGAGGCCAGGAACTCGAAGGTGAGTGGTGCACCGGTTTTGGCGTGCACCAGCCGGTTTCCGCGCAGCTCATAGCCCGCAGCCTGCAGGAGCTGGAAAGCCTCTCGCAAGGCCGCCCGATTGTTGCCCGAACCGTCGCCGACCGGCAGGCGAGAGCGCCCGGCGAGCACGTCCGCGTGGATTTCGTCCATGTACGGTGCCAGCAGAGCGCGCTCCAGCTCCGAGGCGGGATGTCCCGTAGAAGCTAGATTGGAGCGATCGAAATAGCTGGTGGTGCGCTCGTAAAGGCCGTGAAAGAGGCTGCGGTTGATCCACTCCGCATCGAACATCAGGATCAGTGCTCGCCGCACCCGCTGGTCCGCGAATACCGGCCGGCGGGTGTTGAAGACGAGCCCCGTCATGCCGGCGGGCGCCCCCGTCTCGAACTCCCGCTTGAGAACGCGTCCGTCCGCGACCGCTTGGAAGCTGTAGCCCTCCGCCCATCGGCCGGGATCGTCCTCGGCGCGCACGTCAATAACCCCGGCCTTGAAGGCCTCGAACAGGCTCGCTGAGTCACGGTAGAAGTCGAGCTTGATCTCATCGAAATTGTAGCGCCCGCGGTTGATCGGCAGGTCCTTGCCCCAGTAGTCCGGATTTCGCCGAAATACGAGGCTGCGCCCCGCGTCCACACTCGCGATGATGTAAGGCCCGCTGCCGACCGGCGGCTCCAGGCTCGTGCGCTCGAAGCGCTCGGGCGTCATGTGATGTTTCGGCAAAATCGGCATGAGGCCGAGGATCAGCGGGATCTCGCGGTCGCCACCTTCTTTGAATGTGAAGCGGACCGAGTGCGGGCCGGTCTGCTCGGCACGGGCTACTTTCGAGTAGTGGGAGCGATGGTACGGCCATCCATGCTCCTTCAACAGCTGGTGCGAGTGGAGCACATCCTCTGGCGTGATGGGGTGTCCATCCGAGAAGCGAGCCTCGGGCCGCAGGTGGAATGTGATCCAGCTGCGATCATCGGGCACCTCGATCCGCTCGGCGATGAGGCCGTAGAGCGTGAACGGCTCGTCTTGCGAGCGTGCCATCAGGCTTTCGTAGACGTACTCACGGACACCCGATGGCGTCACGCCCTTGATGATGAAGGGGTTCAGGCTGTCGAACGTGCCGAGCACGCCCATACGGAGCTGACCGCCCTTGGGCGCATCGGGATTGACGTAGGGCAGGTGTTCGAAATCGGGCGGCAGCGCCGGCTCGCCATGCATCGCGATGCCGTGCTGCCCGACGGCCTCTCCGGCTGCAAGTGGCGCCGGAAGCAGCGCGACCATGAGCATGGACGCGAGGGTTCTCAGCAGGATCACTGGCCTTCCGCTTGCTGAACCAAAATCTGACGGCTCTACGAGATGCCACCGCCGTTCGAGTGCAGCCCATTACCACAATTGGGGCGCATTACGACCCCATGCTCACTGCGACGTTGCGACTTTGCCACGTCATCGGCGCGGGCTCACCCATGCACAGGCCCCGCAGGCAGGCGGTCACGTGATTGCCGCATTCGCACCATTAGTCCGCGCAAGCACACGTCGCAATGGGGGCGTGTCAACCCGGCGCGCCGTGAGTGCCGGGGGTATGGTGGGACGGGCAGGCCGTACCGCTCACAGCGAACGGGAACACACGATGGCGAATTCAAGTTGGCTCGCAATTAGCGCCGCTCGCGCCGTAACAGGTGTGGCGGTGGCATTCGGTCTTCATTTGGCGATTTCTGGCGCTGCCTTGGCCCAGCAGGGCAAGCAAGCTGAAGGTCAGCAACAGAGCGCGTGGGTCAAGCTCTGCGAGAAGGCTCCGCTGGCGAGCCGCGACAAGGAAGGGAAGCTCGTCCGGGAGGAAAAGGAGATCTGCCTCACTCACCATGAGCGGCTCGATGGCAATACGGGGATGGTCATTGTGTCGGCAGCCCTCCGCCACGTCGAAGGGATCGATAAGGAGCACCTGATGATCATGGTGCCTCTGGGCATGGCCATTCCGCCCGGCGTCAGGGCTGCCGTCTACACCCCGGAGCAGTGGGAAAAGGCCCAAAAGAACGAGAAAATCGACGAGGATTTACTTAAGCCGATCAGCCTCAACTATACCCTGTGCCATCCGGCGGGTTGCACGGCAGAGGTGGAGGCCACCAAAGAGCTCGTGGACTCAATGAAATCGGGCGGTGGTTTGATGGTCATGGCGATCAACGCCAACGGCCAACCCATCGCATTTCCCGTTCCTCTCGATGGCTTTACAGCCGCGCATTCCGGCCCGCCGGTCGACAACGAAGCCTACGCCAAGGCCCGTAGTCAGCTGATGGAGCAGATCAGGGAGCGCAGGGCCGAGATGATCAAACAGGCCCAGGAGAAGCAGAAACAGGCTGCCGAGAAGCAAGAGCCCGCCGCGAAAAAGAAATAAAGGCAGAGGCTATTTCATGAAAGCCGCTGTGGGGTGGCATTGCTGGCCACCCCAGCGAATTTTGGCCCCCTCGAAGCCGCTTGATCTTGCGAGCCGCGCTGGCGTTCGTCAGGAGTTCAGCGGCGGTGGGCTCAATTTTCGAAATCAATCAGCTTACCTGACGCTATCGCGATACGTGTGGCGGTGGCCGTCCGGGTCTTCCAGCTCATAGCTGCCAGGTTCCTTGCCAGGGTGTGCGTGACACGGCCCAATCGGCACTTTGCCAGCGCCGCCCGGGATATCGAGCACGTATGTCGGCTGGCACAATCCCGAAACGCGTCCGCGCATCTGCCGCATGAGCTGCTGGCCATCGGCGATACGGGTGCGCAGATGAGACGTCCCGGGTGCCAGATCGCCGTGATGCAGGTAGTACGGCTTGATGCGGCATGCGACGAACGCGCGCATGAGCTCGGAAAGCGTTTCCGGATCGTCATTCACGCCCTTGAGCAGCACCGACTGGCTCACAAGGGGGATGCCTGCGTCGACCAACTTCGCACATGCAGTCTTCGCGGCCTGCGTCAACTCGCGGGGATGATTGGCGTGAACTGCCACCCAGACAGCCTTATTCGTGCTGCGGAGAGCCGCCACCAACTCATCGGAAATTCGCGCTGGATCCGCGACGGGCACGCGCGTGTGCCAGCGCAACACCGCGACATGCGGAATGGTGTCCAGCGCCGTAGTGATCTCCGCGATCCGTCGCGGCGAAAGGACAAAGGGATCGCCACCCGTCAAGATGACCTCCCAGACCTCTGGCCGCCGTCGGATGTAATCCAGTGCCGCAGAGAGTTGGTCAGCTGAAAGCGGTGCGCCCTGCTCAGGGCCGACCATTTCCCGGCGGAAGCAGAACCGGCAGTAGACCGCGCAGACACCTACGACCTTGAGCAGCACGCGGTCGGGGTAACGATGCACGACACCCGGTACGGGGGAATGACGATGATCACCGATGGGGTCGGCGATCTCGCTCGGCGCCATATCCAGCTCGCGGCTATCGGGCACGAACTGCCGCGCGATAGGGTCGTCCGCATCAGCTGGATCAATCAGCTCGGCCATCGCCGGGGTGATCGAGACGGCATAGCGTGCCGCGACGGCCTCAAGCCGCTCAAGCGCCTCATCGGGTATGATGCCGGCTGCTGCCAGGTCGGCCGGTGTGGTTATGGGTTTGGTGCATTTGGTCATGAGGCCTAGGCGCCCAATTCGGCGCCGGTGTCAATGTGGCCAGTAACCCCGCGTCGCTTCCATCAACTCTTGTCGGGAAGGGAGGTCCAGGGGCGAGGATCGAAGATGCTGGGACCCGCGATCGCATCGCCCGTCGGCGTCTAAGATGAAGCTATTCCGGCAGGGGCGTCCATATCACCTGCTCGATGCGTTCAGCGCCTGTTGCCAACATCACGAGCCGGTCGAAGCCAAGGGCAATGCCTGAAGCCGGCGGCATGTGGTGGAGCGCGGCCAGGAATTCCTCGTCCAATGGATAGCTCTCGCCATAAACGCGGGCCTTTTCAGCCATTTCCACTTCGAAACGCCGCCGCTGCTCATCTGGATCGATCAACTCGCCGAAGCCGTTCGCAAGCTCGACGCCGCACAAATACAACTCGAACCGCTCAGCGACACGGGGGTCATCGGGTTTTGGGCGCGCCAGAGCGGCCTCGCTGACGGGATACTCCGTCAGAAACGTCGGCCGTCCGCGACCAAGGTGCGGCTCAACGCGCTCGACAAGAATGCGGCTGAAGATGTCCGCCCAGGTGTCGTCGGCAGCGACGCGGACTTCCGCGGAGTTCGCGGCGCGTGCCAGAGCATCGCGGTCCGGATTGCCGTTCGGGGTGGTCGCGAGCAAGTCGATGTCCGCAAAGCGCGAGAAGCACTCGGCAACGGTCAGCCGTTCCGCGTCCGCCGCACGGGACACCGAGATATCCCGGAATGTGAAAGCGTTCGTGCCGACGGCTTCGGCCGCTACCTTGAGCAGCGATTGGCAGTCCGCCATCAGCACTTCGTAATCTTCGCCAACCCGATACCATTCCAGCATCGTGAATTCGGGATGATGGAGAGGTCCCCGTTCCCGATTGCGGAAGACTGGACCCAATGAGAATATGCGCTGCTCCCCAGCAGCCAGGAGTTTCTTGCAGGCGAACTCGGGCGAGGTGTGAAGATATAGGGTCTGGTAGCTTCCGTCTGGCCTCATCAACTCCGTCCGGAACGCATGCAGATGCGCCTCGTTGCCAGGGGAGATTTGCAGGACGCTGGTTTCGACCTCGACGAAGCCCTGATCCTCGAACCAGCGCCGTAACGCAGCCTTGATGCGGTTGCGCGCCATGAGAAACGGGCGTCGATCAGCGTGACGATCGACCTCCCACCAGGGCGATGGTTGAGTATGCGGCGGCAGTGCCATCAGCGCCTCGGGTTTACGGCCAGACCAGAGTAGGACTATGCCCGGCCTTGGCCTCGCGGCTCTGTCAGGTTATGAACCGCGGCACCTCGACTACAGTCCTGCAGTGTCGCGCGCTCGCGCCGGCCTCGGACCCCGCTGATAGAAACGGAGAGATAAGTGGCAAAGGTCATTGCAAGCTCGGTCCGCAAGGGCAACGTGCTGGAGATCGACGGCAAGCTTTGCGTCGTGCTCAAAGCGGAGAACATCCATCCCGGCAAGGGAACGCCGGTGACGCACCTGGAGATGCGCCGCATTTCCGACGGCGTCAAGGTAACGGAGCGCTACCGCACGACCGAACAGGTGGAGCGCGCCTATCTCGATGAACGCGAGCTCAACTACCTGTACGAGGACGATACCGGATACACGTTTATGCATCCGGAGACCTACGACCAGATCACCGTTCCGAAAGACATCGTCGGTGATCAGGCCGTCTACCTCCAGGAAGGTATGACCTGCACAATCAGCCTCTACGAGGGCAACCCCGTCGCCATAGAGCTACCGCCTCGGGTGACACTTGAAATCGTCGAGGCCGATCCCGTCGTGAAGGGCCAGACGGCCGCTTCCTCGTACAAACCCGCCGTGCTCTCGAATGGGTTGCGGATCATGGTCCCGCCGCACATTACTGCGGGCACCCGCGTGGTTGTCTCGACAGCCGACGGGAGTTACGTGGAGCGGGCGAAGGATTGAGCCAGCCAGCGCGGGCAGATAGCGAATACCGAGCGGGATAGAATGTTAGGGGCGGCTGGTGACCGCCCCAATCTTTCGCGACTTCGCTATTGCTACCGCTCAGATCGTAAAACTCGTTCCGCACCCGCAACCGGCGACGGCGTTCGGATTGTTGACCCTGAACGACGACCCGATGAGGTCGTCGACGAAGTCGATCTCCGACCCGGCCATGTACATCAGCGATACAGGGTCGATCAGCACGGTTGCGCCATCCCGTTCGACGACTACGTCGTCCGGCTCGCGTTCGGCCACAAGATCGAATTTGTACTGAAAACCGGAGCAGCCACCACCTTCGACGCTCACGCGCAGCAGCTTATTCGTGGGTTCGTCGGCCACGATCTCGTTAATGCGGCGAGCGGCATTTGCGGATAGGGTAATGGGCGCTTCGATGCTGGCGCTGTCGGACATCGATCCCGGAAACCTCCACTGGCGTTCACTGAGGCCGGATCGGCGCGGTGCGATTTGCACCTGAAGCGGGAATCGCGCCAATCCCGTGAACCGAACTCAAAATAAGCGCGCAGGCTCTTTTCTCCAAGTGGGAGAGCGATGGAGCAGCAACACCGGAATTGGGGATATGGTGCCGAGCTACCGCCCGGTGCCCGCGCTTTGGCTTCCTACGCGGCGAGCCAAATCCCAAGTCGCGGCCGCCTTCATCCCGAGCCGGAATGCCCAACTCGCAGCCCGCTGCAGCGCGACCGTGACCGGGTCCTGCATTCCACCGCATTTCGCCGGCTCAACTACAAGACGCAAGTGTTCGTCTTCCACGAAGGCGACCATTATCGCAACCGGCTGACCCACAGCCTGGAGGTCGCCCAGATCGCGCGAACCATCGCCCGCCAACTTTGCCTCGACGAGGATTTGGCCGAGGCCTTGGCGCTTGCACATGACCTGGGGCATCCGCCGTTCGGACATGCGGGGGAGCGGGCGCTCGACGAGGCGCTGCGGGAGGTCGGTGGCTTCGACCACAATGTCCAGAGCTTCAGGCTCGTGACCCGGCTGGAGCGGAAATACACATCGTTCGATGGCCTGAATCTGACGTGGGAGACGTTGGAAGGGCTGATCAAGCACAACGGGCCACCCCAAGGGAGTAGCAGGCCGGGGGACCGTGTTCTGATGCACGCCGTTCGCTCATTTCAGGAGCAGATGGATCTGGCCCTCGACGCGTGGCCCTCAGCCGAGGCGCAGGCGGCAGCAATCTCAGATGAAATCGCCTGGATGACGCATGACATCGACGACGGTCTCCGGGCCTCGCTCATCGCCCTCGATGATCTGCGCAATCTGGATCTTCTGGTGCCCATTCTCGACGAGCTCCAGCGGACACCGGCCATCGACACGTCGCGCCGAATCTACGGCGTGACGCGGCAGCTCATCACTGTGCTCATCGCAGACGTGGTGCGGGAGGCGAGACGGCAGCTTGCTGCGCTCGCCCCGAAAACCGCCGACGATATTCGGCAGGCGGGCCGTCCTGTCGTCCTGTTCTCGGAGCCGATGGAAGAGGCCGTGAGGGAGCTCAAAGCATTCCTCTATGCGCGGCTCTACCGCCACCCGCGGGTCATGGGCGTCATGGATCGGGCGGAGAGCATCGTCCGCGATCTCGTAGCGCGCTACCAGGAGGATCCCGGCGCCATGCCGGGACCGTGGGAGGCAGAGGCAGACACGTTGGAGCCGCGGCGGCGCATCCGGCTCATCGGCGATTTCGTCGCCGGCATGACAGACCGCTATGCCATTTCGGAGCATCGACGCCTGTTTGACGCTACCCCGGAATTGCGTTAGCCCGGGGGCCCTTACACACGATCAGGGCAGGCAAGCCCCTATTCGATCGTGCTTTCCAAGGACTGGCAGATGAACGTATTCGCGGAAGTGGAGCAGCTGATCCGCAGCGCGCTCGAGACCCTTCAAGCCGAAGGCAAGCTCCCGGCTGATCTTTCCATCACGCAGGTCGAGCTGCAGGAGCCTCGCGATCCGGCACATGGCGATATCGCGTCGAACATTGCCATGACGCTTGCCAAGCCTGCGCGAATGAAGCCGCGTGATATTGCCGAGCTCATCGCGGAGAAGCTGCGCGGGCATGACGCCTTCACCCAGGTCGAGGTGGCAGGGCCGGGCTTTCTCAACCTGACGGTGGCAGCTCGGATCTGGCAGCAGCTCGTGTCGAGCATCCTCAAGCAGGGAAAGGATTACGGGCGGACCTCTATCGGCCAGGGCCAGCGTGTGAACGTGGAGTACGTATCCGCCAACCCGACCGGCCCCATGCACGTGGGCCACTGCCGTGGCGCCGTGTTCGGGGATACGCTCTGCAACTTGCTGGAGTTCGCTGGCTACGAGGTCACGCGCGAGTACTACGTGAACGATGCTGGTAGCCAAGTGGAGAAGCTCGCCCGTTCAACGTACCTGCGCTACCGCGAGGCGCTGGGCGAAGAGATCGGCGAGATCCCGCCGGGCCTCTATCCCGGCGAGTACCTGAAGCCCATTGGTGCGAAGCTTGCCGAAGAGCATGGCCCGGCGCTGCTGGACATGCCCGAGGCGGAGTGGCTGCCCATAACGCGCGAGGCCGCGGTCACAGAGCTTCTCGATCAGATCAAGGATGATCTCGCCTCCTTGGGCGTTCACCACGACATCTTCTTCTCGGAGCGCTCGTTAACGGCCGGCGGTCGCGATCAAGTGAAGGAGGCCATCGAGCTGCTGCGTGGCAAGGGTCTGATTTTCGAAGGCCGCTTGCCGCGTCCAAAAGGGCACGACGACGAGGAGTGGGAGGACCGCGAGCAAACTCTCTTCCGCTCGACAGCGTTCGGCGACGACATCGATCGGGCATTGATGAAGTCGGACGGCAGCTACACCTACTTCGCCTATGACGTCGCCTACCACTACAATAAGCTGCAGCGCGGCTACGACCATTACCTCAACGTGCTCGGCGCTGATCACGTCGGGTACATCCCTCGGCTGAAGGCGGCGGTCGCTGCACTGTCCGACGGCAAAGCGAGTTTCGCGACGCCGGTCTGCCAGCTTGTGAAGGTGTTACGGCAGGGCGAGCCGGTGCGAATGTCCAAACGCGCTGGCACCTTCGTCGCTTTGCGCGATGTCGTTGACGAAGTCGGTCGTGACCCGGTCCGGTTCATGATGCTGATGCGCAAGAACGACTTGCCGCTCGATTTCGATCTCGCCAAGGTTGTCGAGCAGTCCAAGGACAATCCTGTATTCTATGTTCAATATGCCCACGCACGCGCCGCGTCGGTATTCCGCAACGTGCAGGATGTCTTCCCCGGCCTGGGCCGCGCAGAGGTTGTTTCGGCCGATCTCGGACGACTAGAAGACGCGGGAGAGATCGACATCATCAAGCGACTAGCCCGTTATCCGCGGGTCATCGAAAGTGCCGCACGCGAACGAGAACCCCACAGGCTCCCGTTCTACCTCTTTGATCTTGCGTCTGCCTTTCACCAACACTGGGCTCGCGGCAATGAATCGCCACAATTGCGCTTCATACAACCCAACGACCGTGGAGTTACAGTCGCGAGACTTGCTCTTGTCGCGGCTTTACAGGATGTTATCGCGTCTGGACTTTCGGTCCTAGGTGTGCAGGCCCCTGAAGAAATGAGATAATCAACTTGATTTGTTGGGGCGCGTAGAGGGTGCGAAGGAAATCGGAGATGTCACGGTCGAACGGTCCGGTGACTCGGGGGGAGAGCCACCATCAGGATTGGCCATATCCTGCCGATTCAAACCTGCCCGGTCAGACCCCAAATCATCAACCCGCTCATTGGCCTCCGATTTTTCCGCAGCATCCGTCAGGCCGCCATCCACACCCTGCGCCACAACCGGAGCACGCGCAGCCAGATCATCAGGCGGCGGGATATCATTACCCGCAGCACCAGAGTGCGCGCGGGTATTATCCGCAGCAGGATCAATACGGTCAGAACGGATATTCGTCGGAGTCGGGAGCGGCTCACCAGGCATTTTCTGCCCCGGGTCGGCACCCGCCGTTTTTCGGTGATCAGTCGTCGCAGTACGGCTCAGGCCATCATCAGCCGAGCCCCTATGCTTCCAGCTTCGAGGATCATCTTCGCGCTCCTGGTGGCCAGCAGCCGGCCTATCGCGACGATCAGGAACTTTCGCGGCTTCAAACTCCTGGTCAGTCGAGGCGGGCTCATACAACCCTGCGCGATCAGCTGCAGTCGGTGCAAGGCCACGGATGGCAGCAGCCCTATTCTCAGCCCGGCCCCGCGCCGCGCAATTCCGATCCGCGGGACTATGATCTCGGCAGCTATATGCCGTCAGCGGAAAAGGAATTGCCGGGATACGGGCAAGGCGAGCTGCCCAGCCATCACAATCATTTCGAGTCCCACTGGCAGGACCAGCACGATTATAGGTACGGATACGATCACGAAGGCCGGCCAAGCGGCGGGGCGGCGGATTATTACGCCCAAGTCGGCAATGAGGCATTGCCTGTCGAGCATAATCAGGAGTTTGGAGACCCTGACTCCGAGGAGTTCGACGACTACGAATACGAGGAGCCACGTCGTAGCCGCCGCGGCTTGCTGATCACCGGGGCTTTGGTTGGTGCCATCATTGCAGGGGGAGGACTGGCTTACGGGTACAAGATCATCATCGGCCCGACTGCCAGCGGCACTCCTCCCGTCATCAAGGCAGATTCACGGCCTGCGAAATCGCAGCCGGAGGATCCAGGTGGCCGCCAGTTTGCGCATTCCGACAGCAAGCTGATGGGCCGGCTCGGGTCCGACAGCCTTAGCGGCAGCAGCACGAGCGGCTCCGCACGTGCCAGCACACTCGATAGTTCGAGCGAGACCGGTGTGCGCCGGGTACCGACCATCGTCGTGGGCCGGGATGGCTCCATTGCGCCGCCCGCGGAGCCGAGATTGCCACCCCCGACCGTTTCGGTCCCTGGCATGACCATCGTCAATGGCTTCGGCATGCCGTCGCCCGGGCAGCCGCCGGAGCGCGAGGAGCGCGTCCAGGCAGCACAAGTGCCGCCTGCGCCTCAGGTGCCGCAGATCATCGCCAAGGCGGACCCTCAACCTTCGCCTACAGCTGCAGCGGCACCAAGCCGGCAGCCGTCCAACGTGCCTCCGCTCCCCGTGCGCAGCGCCGCCGTGGCGCCTGCTGCTCCTGCTGCGAGCCGCGAGGCAGCACCGCTGCCTAAGGCTACACAGCCTGCGCCGAGACAGACAGCGGCCGCTCCAGCTGCACCGAAATCTCAACCGATCGGCTATGTCGCCGTGCTGGCATCGCAGAAGAGCCGCATCGATGCGCTCAAGACGTTCGCCGACCTGCAGCAGAAGTACTTCCATGTCCTGCGGAACAAAATCCCGGATGTGCAGGAGGCCGATCTCAGCGCACGCGGCCTTGGGACGATGTATCGAGTCGTAGTCGGCCCACCGGGATCGCGTGAGGCTGCGGCCGACCTATGCGGCCAGCTCAAATCAGCAGGTTTCGAGGGCTGCTGGATCACGACGTACTGAGGCGGATACGACTGGGCGGGCGTGCTGGGTGCAGGTGTGCGGTTGTGTGCCTGTCTTTGGTTACTGTCCGCTACTCTCAGATTGCTTCCTCTCCTTTCTTCGCGTCAACGTGTCCTGCCGCAATTCTTGCCATGGGCCGATATAGCGTGCGGCAATGCATGCTTCCCTCATCACCGGTCTTTCGGGGCCATACCTGACACCAGATGAGGCGCGGTTCCTCGCGGATGTGCGGCCGTGCGGGCTAATCCTCTTTGCTCGCAATTGCGAGACACCCGATCAGGTGCGGAGGCTGACTGCCGAGGCGAGAGAGGCCATCGGTGAAGACGACATTCTCGTTCTGATCGACCAGGAGGGTGGCCGTGTGCGGCGCCTGATGCCGCCTACCTGGCGCGACCTGCCGCCGGCTGGCGCCTATGCACGGCTGGCTGAAACGGATCCCCGCGAAGCGGAGGCTACGGCCCACTTGGTGGCACGCCTGACAGCCGCTGATTTGAGGGACTTGGGCATCAACACGAATTGCGTGCCGGTGCTGGACATCCCCGCACCGGGGTCGCATGAGATCATCGGCGACAGAGCCTATGGCACCACCCCCGAGGGCGTAGCCCGCTTAGGGCGGGTCGTCGCTGAGGGTCACCTTGCTGGCGGTGTGCTGCCTGTCATCAAGCACATACCGGGTCATGGCCGCGCTCAGGCTGATAGCCACCTCGAGCTGCCGATCGTAACGGCTTCGCGGGCAGAGCTGTCGGCAACTGATTTCGCCCCGTTCCGGGCGCTCAACGACATGCCAGCAGGTATGACGGCGCATGTCGTGTTCACGTCGATTGATCCCGATGCTCCAGCGAGCACATCGGAGATTGTCATTCGAGAGGTCATACGGGGCGAAATCGGCTTCGACGGCCTGCTCATGAGCGACGACCTTTCGATGAAGGCGCTGTCGGGGTCGATGCGCCAACGGGCGGAAGCGGTCATTCGGGCCGGCAGCGACGTCGTGCTGCACTGCAACGGACACCTCGACGAAATGGAGCAGATCGCAGCCTGCGTGCCGCCCCTCACGGGGCAACCGCTGCGTCGGTTCAAGCGTTGCCTTGAGGTTCTGTCGCGCTCGGAACCATTCGACGTCGCCGAAGCGGGAGCGGCGTTGAGCCGGGCGCTTTTGGCGGTCGGTTAAGACCGCAGCGTGAATCAGTGTACTCTTCAACAGCTTTTCCACTGGCGGTGCGTGAACCGCCTCAAGCGAGTGCCGGATGGAAGCCGAACAGACGAATGATCTGGCCCAGAGGATCGAGTCCTGGGAAATGCCAGGACCCGACGATCAGGCGCGGCCGGAGGAGGCGCTCGTCATAGCCCTCGACGGCTTCGAGGGGCCGCTCGATCTGCTGCTCGCCCTGGCGCGACTGCAGAAGGTAGATCTTTCCCGCATATCCATTCTGGCCCTGGCGGAGCAGTATCTGGCTTTCATCGCTGAGGCCCACCGGCTGAGGCTCGAGCTTGCTGCCGATTACCTCGTCATGGCGGCATGGCTCGCGTTCTTGAAGTCCCGGCTGCTGCTGCCACGGGAGAGCAAGGACGAGGTGGAGCCGAGCGGCGAGGAGCTGGCGCAGCGACTGGCCTTCCGCCTGATGCGGCTGGAGGCGATGCGCGAAGCGGCGGCGAAGCTGATGGCACGGGTGCGGTTGGGCCGGGACGTGTTCGCCCGCGGCATGCCCGAGGGCATGCGCACCGTTCGAGAAACCAAGTATACGGCCCAGATCTACGATCTTCTCAAGGCCTACGCCGACCAGCGCACCCGGACGGTCAAGCGCGTTCACGTCGTCAAAGCGCGCACGGTGTGGTCGATCAAGGAGGCGCGGCAGCGGCTCGAAGCTCTCGTGGGCGAGAGCACGGGCGACTGGGTCCAACTCGATCTTTTTCTCGAGCAGTATTTGCCTGCCCCGGATGCGGGCCGAACCGTGCTCGCAAGCTCATTCGGCGCGACGCTTGAAATGGCGCGGGAGGGGATCGTCGAGATCCGGCAGGACGCGCCCTTTGCACCTATCTACATGAGGAAACGGGACGGCCAGTCGGAGTGGCAGCGGATCGGGTAACTCCGCTTGACAGTAGCGCGTGAGAGTCCGCAGCAACTTGCGAGCGAAGGATAGAAAGATGGTACCGCCGAGGCTCTCAGTGGTTCAGAGTTCCGAGCATAGCAAATCTCATTCGGAACACTCCCGTCCCACGGATGGCGGAACGAATGAGCAGGCCCGGCACGGCGAGGCGAGGGCTGGTTTCTCCAACACCCTGCCCGGGAATATCGCCGCGCTACCCTCTGCCGACAGACGCGAGAAGCTGCGTATGCTGGAAGCGCTGCTGTTCGCGGCTTCGGAGCCCCTCGATGAAAAGCGGCTCGGAGAGCGGCTTGGCCTCGGCGAGGAGCTTCCAGCGTTGCTCGACGAGCTGAAGGGGTTCTATGCCAGCCGCGGGATCAATCTGATCAGGGTCGCGGGAAAGTGGGCCTTTCGCACAGCTCCCGATCTTGCTCACCTGCTGGAGCAGCACACGAGCGAGGAACGTCGGCTGTCAAAGGCTGCGCTCGAGACGCTGGCGATCATTGCGTATCACCAACCTGTGACCCGCGCCGAAATCGAGGAGATCCGCGGCGTCACAACCTCGAAGGGCACGCTCGACGTGTTGCTCGAAACGGGATGGATCCGGCCAAGGGGACGGCGCCGCGCACCGGGCAAGCCCATCACCTACGGCACGACCGAGTTCTTTCTGATCCACTTCGGGCTCGACAGCATCAAGGACTTGCCGGGATTGGCAGAGCTGAAGGGAGCCGGCTTACTCGACTCCAATCTGCCTCCGGACTTCAAGGTGCCTGAGCCGCAGGATATCGCAGCCCTTATGCCGGACGAGCTGCCACTCGATAGCTCCGATGACGAGGACGAGCAGGGCGAGCTGGATCTTTCTGACGCGGAGGCGGGCCCATCTGCAGACGATCAGGCAGACAAGTCGTAAAAGGGCGCAAGGGAGCTCGATCCCGGGAAGCCGCATGAGATCTGCAAGTGCTTAGCGTATTGTCGAAATTGCCGGCACGGTTCCGGCCACTTGCCGGTGAACGGCGGGAGTCGGCTGAATTGACCGGCTCACCGTTCCCCCGTGGGCGCGCTGCGGCAACCATCGCTGCCCGCCTGACGTTCGAGAACGTCGTACGCTGCTTCGGGGACACTTACGCACTGAGGGGCATCTCACTTGATATCGAGCCCGGTGAGATCGTTTGCCTCCTCGGTCCCTCGGGATGCGGCAAGACCACTCTTCTGCGTATCGCTTCTGGCATCGAGAAACCAACGTCGGGACGCATTCTCATCAACGATTGGGAGGTGGCTGGGCCGGAGCGCTTCGTGCCTCCGGAGCAGCGGAACGTCGGATTGATGTTTCAGGATTTCGCGCTGTTTCCGCACCTGACGATCTTGCAGAACGTGGCGTTCGGACTGAAGGCACTGCCCGCGGAGGAAGCCGCACGCGAAGCTCGGGCTGTGCTCGCCCGCGTCGGGCTGGAGCACTATGCCGATGCCTATCCGCACATCCTTTCCGGCGGCGAGCAACAGCGGGTCGCCCTTGCGCGCGCCATCGTGCCCCGGCCGTCGGTGATGCTCATGGACGAGCCGTTCTCCGGGCTCGATGTACAACTCCGCGAAACGATGCAGGAGGAGACGCTGGCGCTGCTGCGCGAGACACGCGCCACCTGCATGATCGTGACCCACCACCCCGAG
Source organism: uncultured Pseudomonadota bacterium (assembly GCA_963786775.1). GTDB lineage: Bacteria > Pseudomonadota > Alphaproteobacteria > Rhizobiales > Hyphomicrobiaceae > ZC4RG25. The sequence continues at coordinate 166,858 of CAWBAM010000028.1, forward strand.
GAAGCGATGCGCCTTGGCGACCGCATTGCCGTCATGCGGCGCGGCAAGATCATCCAGGTCGGCAAGGCGGAAGATCTTTATCACAATCCAGCGGAGTTGTTCGTCGCGCGCCTCTTTTCGGAAATCAACGAGGTGCCGTGCCGGGTCACCGGAGGCGCACTACATACGCCCTTAGGGACATTCCCGGTGCCCGGGCTTAGAGAGGGTGAGCAGGCGATCCTTTGCCTACGCCAGCGCGGCTTCCGGCTGCTGCCGCCGGGACAGGGACTTCCAGGTCGCATCCTCGATGTCAGGTTCCTCGGCGACCTGGGGCGGGTGGAAATCGCGGCTCAAGGCTTCGACGCGCCGCTCAAGGCACGAGTGCGCGAAAGTGAGGGTTGGAAGCGCGGCGATGAGGTCTCAGATCGAGATTGATCCCACGCGGGTGCTTGTGTTTCCTGCGGAAAATTTGGAAACCGACTGATTTTCAGAAGCTTAGGCTTTGATGTCGCGGTCTGGCGCACGGGTTGCTGCTGGCCGCCGTTTCTGCGATAGTGCAATCAAACTTTGTGGAGCGCGGCCGCAGGCTGCAAAGGAGTTCCAGACAGATGGGCGCAACCAGCATTTGGCACTGGATCATTGTTCTGTTGATCGTCGTGCTGCTGTTTGGCCGCGGCAAGATCTCCGAAATCATGGGCGACGTTGCCAAGGGCATCAAGAGCTTCAAGAAGGGGATGGCAGAGGACGAGACCGCGGCTCAGTCCGATCAGGGTCCGAAAGTCATTGAGCAATCGTCGGTCAAGCCCGTCGAGCGGACCGAGACCGAGAGCAGCAAGGCGAGCTGAGCTGCCGGCGGCCCATGAGAGGCCGAGCCCGCCGGATTGTGAGCTGGGCGGTTTGCGGTCGTCCGGCGGGTGAGGGCGCGGGCAAAGAGACATGTTCGATATCGGCTGGGGCGAACTACTAGTCATAGGTGTCGTGGCGCTTTTGGTCGTCGGGCCAAAGGAGCTGCCGGCATTACTGCGCACGATCGGCCGTTATGTCGGCATGATCAAACGGCAGGCAAACGAGTTTCGCGCCCAGTTCGACGAGGCGATGCGTGAAGCCGAACTCGATCAATTGCGCAAGGAGGTCGCGGCCCTGAAGAGCGAGGCCAAGTCCAGCCTGAGGAGCGCCGAGCAGTCGGTGCAGAGCGAGCTGGCGAAGGCCAAGAGCGAGCTACGACAGCGCCGTTGGGAAGCCGGAGACCACATCCTCCGCAGGACCGTCGCAAGCGCGACCACTTCCACGCCGGAGACCATCAACGGCTCTGGTCAGCGCAACGGCCTCAATGGATCGGCGGTCGAGCAGCCGCGCGTGGCTGAGACGGACCAAAGCGCCAAGAGCGGAAGCGTAACCAGCGGATGACCACGGATACGGATCAGCAGCGTCCCGGCCAGGATGAGATCGAAGCCTCCAAGGCGCCGCTCATGGACCATCTCATCGAGCTGCGCCAGCGGCTCATCTACTCCCTGGTGGCCGTCTTCGTCGGCTTTGTCGTTTGCTTCGCTTTCGCAGAGCAGATCTACAACCTTTTGATCGTACCCTATCGCTGGGCGGCCGGCGCCAACTCCAAGATCGACATGATCTACACGGCACCGCACGAGTTCTTCTTCACGCAGGTGAAGCTGGCCCTCTTCGGTGCGTTGTTCCTCGCGTTCCCGGTCATCGCAATGCAGGTCTACAAGTTCGTTGCGCCCGGGCTTTACCACAACGAGCGGGACGCCTTCCGGCCCTATCTGATCGCCACGCCGATCCTGTTCTTGCTTGGGGCCTGCGTCGTCTACTTCGTCGTCATGCCGCTCGCCATGACGTTCTTCCTCTCAATGGAGTGGAAGACGGGCGACGTGCAAATTCACTTGCAGGCGAAGGTCAGCGAGTATCTGTCATTGATCATGGCGCTGATCCTCGGGTTCGGTGCCATCTTCCAGCTTCCGGTCGTTCTGACGCTCCTAGCGCGCGCCGGCCTGCTCGAAGCCGACACGCTGCGCGAGAAGCGGCGCTGGGCCATTCTCGGCGTGTTCGTCGTCGCCGCGATCCTCACCCCACCCGATCCCATCAGCCAGATCTCCATGGCGGTACCGACAATCCTCCTCTACGAGCTTTCGATCTTCGCGGTCGATCGCGTCGCCAAGGCACGGCGTGCGCGCGAGGAGGCCGCGCGCAGCACGACCTGAACCTAGGCGGTTAGCCGATCTGATGCCTCGGGCTTGCGGCGTTGCCACGGCTGGACCAGCCTGTGGCAAGGTCCTATAGGTCGGCGTCTCCCAATCAAAGTCGTTCCAGCGCGAGGGCTGCGCCCGTGTTCGATATCAAATGGATCCGCGAAAACCCCGAGACCTTCGACGAGGGCCTGCGTAAGCGCGGGCTCGAACCGCTTTCAGCAAAGCTCATGGCGCTTGACGAGGAGCGGCGGAAAACGCTGGCCAGCCTGCAGGAAGCGCAATCCCGTCGCAATGCCGCCTCTAAGGAGATAGGCAAGGCAAAGGCCGCCAAGGACGAGGAACGCGCCCAAGCCCTCATGAAGGAGGTGGCAGACCTCAAGGAGGTTATCCAGCAGGGTGAGGCGAACGCGAAGGAGATCGAGGCGCGGCTCAACGCCGAGCTGGCGCAGATCCCCAATTTGCCGCTGCCGGATGTGCCGGTCGGACCAGACGAGACCGCGAACGTGGAGGTGCGCCGCGTCGGCACGCCGCCCCAGTTCGACTTCGAGCCGAAGCAGCACTTCGAGATTGGCGAGGCCCTCGGCCTCATGGACTTCGAGACGGCGGCGAAGCTCTCGGGCGCGCGGTTCGTGGTGCTGAAAGGCGCGCTGGCGCGGCTCGAGCGAGCTCTCGCTGCGTTCATGCTCGACCTCCACACGACCGAGTTCGGCTACACGGAGGCCAACCCGCCGCTGCTCGTTCGTGACGATGCCGCGTTCGGCACCGGCAATCTGCCGAAGTTCGCGGAGGATCTCTTCCAAACGACCAACGGATACTGGCTGATCCCCACCGCCGAGGTGTCGCTGACGAACTTCGTTCGCGAGGAGATCCTGGACGAAGCGCAGCTTCCGATCCGCCTCACGGCCTGGACGCCCTGCTTCCGCTCGGAGGCCGGCGCCGCGGGCAAGGACACGCGCGGCATGATCCGCCAGCACCAGTTCTCCAAGGTCGAGCTGGTCTCGATCACCACGCCGGAGCAGAGCCTCGCGGAGCACGAGCGCATGACGGCTTGCGCCGAGGAGGTCCTGAAACGCCTCGGCCTGCCATTACCGCACCGTGCTGCTCTGCACTGGCGACATGGGCTTCGCCTCGCAGAAGACCTATGACATCGAGGTCTGGCTGCCGGGGCAGAACACCTACCGTGAGATTTCGAGCTGCTCCGTGTGCGGCGATTTCCAGGCCCGGCGCATGAACGCCCGCTACCGGCCGAAGGACGGCAAGCCCGAGTTCGTGCACACGCTCAACGGCTCTGGCCTCGCCGTTGGCCGCACATTGATCGCCGTGCTGGAAAACTACCAGCAGGCCGACGGCAGTGTCATCGTTCCGGAAGTCTTGCGGCCCTATATGAATGGACTGGAGCGAATAACGAAGGCGACTTGAGGAGCAATTCCCGTCGCTCCGGGCTCGGAGCGGAAAGGGAAGGGAGTACGATGCGCATTCTTCTGACCAATGACGACGGCATCCACGCACCGGGCCTGCAGGCCCTCAAGGACATCGCAAAGGAGCTGTCGGACGACATCTGGACCGTTGCCCCGGAGGTCAATCAGAGTGGCGCCTCGCACTCCCTGACGCTGCGCGAGCCGATCCGCATGCGGCGGCTCGATGACCGCACCTTTGCGGTCGGCGGCACACCGGCGGACTGCGTAATCATGGCCATCCGCTATCTGCTACGGGACCACTTGCCGACGCTGATATTGTCCGGCGTCAACCACGGCGCCAACATCGCCGACGATGTCGCTTATTCCGGCACCATCGCCGGCGCTCACGAAGGCACGCTGTTGGGGATACGCTCCATAGCCATGAGCCTGGCGTGCAGCCCCGAAACGGGGCCACGCTGGCACACGGCGCGCGCTCATGGCCCGGAGATCGTCCGCCGTCTGCTCGCTACCGACTGGGCAAAGGACGTTCTAATGAACGTGAACTTTCCGGACTGCGAGCCGGACGAGGTGGCGGGTATTGCGGTGACGGAGCAGGGCCGGCGCGACCACGACCTGATGCGCATCGACCAGCGGTTCGACACCTGGGGCAACCCCTATTACTGGCTCGGCTACGAGCGCAAACGCTCCAACCCCCGCGGCGGCACGGACCTGTGGGCCATCTACACGCGTCGCGTTTCCATAACGCCGCTGACGATCAATCAAACCGCCCGAAACGTGGGCGAGACGCTGGCTTTACAACTCGAACGCGGGCCAGAGGGTGACGGGAAGGGTGCGAAGTAGGTTGGACTCGGCCTGCTGAAACCGCCGCTCGCGGCCTGCCCTTAGCTCGACTTCAGACGTGCCAGCTCAATCTCGAACTCGCGGCGCAGCTGAGCGCTCTCCTCCTCCGGCAACCAGATAGTCAACTGAGGAAAGAGCCCGCGGTAAAATCGGGCCGTCATCGGCGTCCAAGGGATGGTTTCAGCAGAGCGCGCCTCTGCGAGCAAGCGGTGCAGGAACTCGCGCATCTCGTCGATCGTATCGCGCGAGATGGGCATCGGCTCGCCGCCGAACAACTCAAGATAATTGCCCTTGTATGCTTCCGCCATTCGGTGGTGCGCCATGGCCTCCCCAAGCAGGTCTGCAGACACGGCAAGTTGGTCAATTCAGCGGAGTGAAGCTAGGCGCGCCTGGGCTTTCCATCAAGATGGCAGCAGAGACGTTCGTCTGCTGCTGGAGGCCGTTCGGTTCCTGGCTACCTGGGTGACGATACCGCTAGGACCTGTGGACCTGATCGCATTACGGAGTGACGATGTTGAACCAGAACTCGAAGGTGTCGAGGTAGGAGATCAACTCGTCCAGCTTCGCCTGATTGCCGTTCACCCTGACGTCGCCAGAGCTGATTGCATCGGCCACCGACGTCTCATGGAGGATAATTCGGTTCAGCGTCTCCCGGGTCAGTGTCACCGTTGCGTCGGCGTTATCGGACTGCCGATTGGCAGTATGGTTGAGCACGCCGTTTTCGAGCTCGATCAGGTAGCTGCCCACCTGAACTGCCGAGATCGAGATTGAGCGTAGGCTCGCGTCCGCAGCTCTTGAGCCGTTCAGCCGAATGCCCAGATAGTCGAAGAACATCTCGGGCGTCATCGCCCGAACGGTGTCGGGGCTGGCAGTGTCGGCGTCGGCAGCTGCGTCACGCCTTCGCGCAGTTCCTTGGCGCCCGACAGATAGAAGTTGCGCCACGGCCCGACTCCGCCTGGTAGCCAAGTTGCTCAGCGCATCGGCCTGCAGGTTCTTGGCTGCCTTGTTGTTGGGATCGGCAAAGACGACGTGATTCACGACCTGGGCGACCCAGCGATAGTTGCCCTTGTCGAAGGACTCCTCGCCTTCTCGAGGACGGCATCGGCCCCGCCCATGAACTCCACGTAGTTCTTGCTGGCCTCGACCGGCGGAAGCTCGTGCAGCGTCGCCGGATTGCCGTCGAACCAGCCGAGATAGAGCACATACGTGCGCCTTGACATCATGGTAGACCGAGCCGTAGTAGCCCCGGTTGGCCCAGAAGTTGGCAAGGCTCTCCGGCAGCTTGAATGCTCGGCGATCTCGACCATCGTCATGCCCTGATTGGCCATCCGCAATGTCTCATCATTGATGAAGCGGTAGAGATCGCGCTGCTCTTCATGAGCTCGACCACGTCTCTCGTTGCCCCAGGTCGGCCAATGGTGCTGGGCGAAGATGACCTCGCGCTTTGTCACCCCACATCGAAAGCGCCTGGTTGAGGTACTTCGACCAGGATCAGCGGCGTCGCGTATTTTGGCGCCGCGCAGCGAGTAGGTGTTGTGCAGTGTATGGGTGGCGTCCTCGGCGGCGGAGATGGCTTTCTTTTCCTCGATGAACCACAGCATCTCCGCCGGCGCTTCGGAGCCGGGCGCCATGAGGAACTCGTAGGTCAGACCGTCGATCGACCTGCCTTTCGCCTGTCTCCTTGATGAGGTCGGTCGGCGGGATCAGCGTAACGGTGCCAGCCGACGTGGTGGTTCCGAGCCCCGCGCCAACCTGGCCCTTGGGATCCGGGGGCAGCAGATTGCCATACATGTAGCTGGCTCGGCGACTCATGGCGTTGCCAGCGAAGATGTTCTCGGCAACAGCCGCCTCGATGAAGCCTGTCGGGCGCATAGATCTTGACGTTGCCAGACGTTACGTCGGCCTCGTCCACGATACCGCGAACACCACCATAGTGATCGACATGGCTGTGGGTGTAGATGACGGCCTTGAGGGGCCTGCGGCCTCGATTGGCATAGTAGAGGTCGATCGCGACCCTGGCCGTCTCTGCCGAAACAAGCGGATCGACGACAACGATTCCCTCATTGCCTTCGATGATGGTCATGTTCGACAGGTCCTGATTGCGGACCTGATAAATGCCGTCGGTGACTTCGAAGAGACCGCTGATGTTGGTCAGCTGCGACTGGCGCCAGAGGCTCGGATTGACACTATCTGGCGCTGCGGCGTCTTCCCTGATGAAGCTGAATTGCTCCGGATTCCAGAGCGTCTTGCCTCCTTCACCCGTTATTGTGTTAGTCGGCAGGGGCGCAACAAAACCGCGATGCGCGTTTTTGAAATCTGTTCTGTCGGAGAACGGCAGCTGATTGAGTAGGCTTTGATTGGCTGCTCTGGTTGCGTCAGTAGCGTTCTTTCGGAGGTCTTGCGGGAAGGCGGGTTCGGCCATTCCTGCGGCAACGCCCAACGCCGACGCAATTGACAATAAAGTGCTCAGCCTCACTGGATATCTCCTCGTGGCCGGTAAAGCGTTTCTGATTGGGCAATCCAGCGCGGGGCAGCACTGATGCAAATATCTTGGCGAGCGCTTTTCCGCTTCAAACAGCCCTTCAGAAACTCAATCGACTTTGAAAACGATAGGTTCCTCGGCCTGTTCAATTCAGCTCGCTAGAGAAGCGCGTCAGGTGCGGAGCACACCTGGACCTACTTCTCCCTAAACCGCCCCACAATCTCCGCCAGCCGCGCAAATTCCTCCACGGTCAGCTGCTCCCCCCGCAGCTCCGGCGACAGGCCGGCTTCGCGCAGCAGCAGCTCCGGCATGGGCGTCAGGGCCTTGAGGCTCGAGCGCAGCATCTTGCGGCGCTGGCCGAAGGCGGCGGCCGTTACTTCGCCCAGGATCTTGGCCGAGCAGGGCGGGTCGGGGCGTTCGCGCGGGATGAGCTCGACGACGGCCGATGAGACCTTCGGCGGCGGAGTGAACGCCTCCGGCTTCAGGTTCATCACAATGCGCGCCCGCGTGCGCCATTGGGAGATCACGGCCAGGCGGCCATAGGGCTTCGTGCCCGGCGCGGCCACGATGCGCTCGGCCACCTCGCGCTGGAACATCAGCACCATGCGCTCGTACCACGGCGGCCAGGGCTCCGTTTCGAGCCAGCCGATCAGCAGCATCGTGGCGATGCTGTAGGGCAGGTTGGCGACGATCAGAGCCCGCTGGGCGAGGGGGCCGGTGCCGAGCAGGGCGCGCCAGTCGGCCGCGAGCGCGTCGCCCAGTGCACCTCCAGGCGGCCGGGGTAGCGCTCCGCGATCTGCTGCAGCGCCGGCAGACAGCGCTCGTCCCGCTCGACGGCGACAACGCGCTCGGCGCCTTCCAGCAGCAGCGCGCGCGTGAGGCCGCCCGGTCCCGGCCCCACCTCGACCACCGTGCGGCCGGAAAGATCGCCGGCAATCCGCGCGATCCGGCGCGTGAGGTTGAGGTCGAGGATGAAATTCTGGCCAAGGCTCTTCTTGGCCGAAAGCCCAAGGTAGGCGATCACCTCGCGTAGCGGCGGCAGGCCGTCCGGCGTGGCGTGTGCTCCCGGCGCGCGCTCCTTCGCGTCGCGGGTCATGCGGCTGCGGCTTTGGCCCGGTTCGCTGCCATCTGCGCAGCGAGGTCGAGCGCAGCCGAGAGAGAGGCGGCGCTCGCCTTGCCCGTGCCGGCGATGTCGAAGGCCGTTCCGTGGTCGGGCGACGTGCGCACGAACGGCAGGCCGAGGGTGACGTTCACGGCGTGGTCGAACGCCAACGTCTTGATGGGGATGAGGGCCTGGTCGTGGTACATGGCGATAACCGCGTCATATCCGGCCCGGGCCTCCGCGTGAAAGAGCGTGTCGGCCGGATGCGGGCCGGTGACGTCGAATCCCTGCTGGCGGAGAGACGCGATGGCCGGTGCAATGATGGTCTGCTCCTCGGTGCCCATCGCTCCGTCCTCTCCGGCATGCGGATTGAGACCCGTCACGGCGATCCGGGGCCGTCGCTCCGACCCCAGCCCGAAGTCGCGCACGAGCGCGATCATTCAGAATGCGCGCGGTCTCGACGATAAGCTCCTGGCTGAGCGCCTTCGGAACCTCCGCCAAGGGGATGTGAATGGTGAGGGGCACGACCCGAAGCTCGTCGGAGGCCAGCAGCATCACCGGGCGCCAGGGGCCGTTGCCCACCAGGCGGCTCGCCAGATCGGCCAGGAATTCGGTGTGGCCCGGATGAGTGAAGCCGGCTTTGTAGAGCACGCTCTTGGCAATGGGGTTCGTCACCACTGCCGCTGCTTCGCCGCGGACAACAGCTGCGACCGCTTGCTCGATCGCGCCGATCACCGCGGGTGCGTTGGCGGGATCCGGGCGGCCAGGCTCGACAGGGCGCTGAAGGGGAACAGCGACGACGGGCAGGTGCTCCGGCCATAAACCCACGGCTTCGGCCGGCGCTGAAACAACTTTGCTCGGATCGGGCATGCCGAGGCGGCGAGCGCTGGCTGCAACCTCGGCCGGATCAGCGTAGAGCACCAACGTATACGCCCGAGCGGGTCCCTCCGTACGGGCCTGGCTCCAGACTTTGAGCGCCAACTCAAGCCCGATGCCGGCCGGCTCGCCCATTGTCAAGGCAAGCAGCGGAGGTGCGGTCCGGTCAGGTGTATGAGAATGCACCGTTCAACGATACTCGATATGGGCGTCCTGGCGCAGATCCCTGAGATGGCGTTGGGCCAGAACCTCGAACTCCTTTTGCTGCAGTTCCTGGGCCACCTGCTCGCGAACCTTGTCGTCGCCCCTGGTGACCTTGCGGCCGCAGACCGCGTAAAGCTCGACCCCTTGGCTCGACATGTTCGGTGGCACCATCTGCCCATCCTTGGCCTCGAGGAGGAGGCTGCGTGTTGGCTCGGGCACTGACGACGGCTTACGCATTCCGAGATCCTCGAACTTCGCGCCCTGGGATTGGGCGACCGCCGCCGTCGTATTGCAACCCTTGAAACTGCGCCAGATCCGTTCGGCCTGGTCGAGGCGCTGGGCCATCGTCTTCTGATTCAAGCTGCCCTCGATAGGCAGCGTGATTCGATGGAGACGCAACTCGACCTGATCCTGGCCACCGCCAGAAGCGCTCGACACCATGCGATCGATTTCGGCCTGACTTACCGCAACTTGCGCACTGAACCGCCGCCGGACCACTGCGTTCCAGGCCAGCGTCGCGCGGAACCTGGCGCGCATGGACTCGATGTCGGCGCCCATCCGCTTCAGGTTCTGGGCGAACTGTTGAGGCGTCTGGTTGTTACGTTGGGCGATGTTCTGGATGATCTCGTCCACTTGGCTGTCGTCGATCGAGATCCCGAGACGCTTAGCCTCCTGAAGCTTCAGCCGCTCCTCGATCAGTTCCTCGAGAGCCTTCTTGCGATGGGAGGACACGAGGGAAGACCTGGCGCTCTCCACCGCCTGCCTTTGAAGCTGCTCGGCAAACTGCTGCTTGCGCCGCTCGAAGATGGCAAGGATTTCTTCGCGCGACTTACCCTGGTTGGCCTGGATCGTCTCTTGGAGGATCTGCCGCAACCGTTGGTTCGTGCTGTCCTGCTGGATCAGGCGCTTGAAGTTGGCCTGGGCGCGTTCCCCGATGTCGGATTGAACCGCCAACAATCGCGCACGCTGGTCAACCTGGTAGGCGGTGATCGGATCATCATTGACGAGCACGACGATCGACTGCACGGAGCCGCGCCGCTTGCCGGAACCGCTTAAGTCGAGTGAGGCCGACTTCGAATTCGTTTTGGTACTGGCTTTGGGCCGTGCCTGCCCTTTGTCCGCGGGCGCCGCTCTACCGGTTCCCGTCGCGGAATCCCCCTCGCTGGGCGGCACTCTCACGATGACCCCTGGCAGGGACTGAGAGCCTTGTGCGTACGCAACCGCCGGGAGGAGCAGGGCTGCCGTCAGAGCGAGAGCTGGAAGGCGGACGTTTGCGCGGTTCGGTGTGTAGCCTTGCCTCATTCCTCATCCGATCATTAGAGGGCTGCCAGATCAAATCACGATCAATCATAGCGGCTAGCTGATGCCGGCACCCGAAGTATCCACACCGTAAGTGGCGATGGGAAGGCAACAGCGAGCGAGGCTTAAGCGGTGAAAGGCTGGTAGCCTGCGAGAAAGATCGCCGTGTTGCGAACGCCCAACTACGGCGGTTCGGTTTGGTTCTCGGCGAAGAAGAAGTCGAGCGCGTCCGTTTTGTAGTGGAATTCGCCGAGGTGCTTCAGCTCGAAGCGGAGCATCAACGTGCGATCCTCCTCAAGCTGCCGCAGAGGATCATTGATGAATGTTTCCGTATAGGTGGCGGTCAAAACGAAGCAATCGTCGGCGTACCGCAACTGGAAAGCATCCTGCACGGTTGCGCCCGCGTCGAGGTCGTAGCGAATTCGAGCCAAGCAAACTCCAGCGATCCGTCAGCTGCAAGCCGGCAACAGCGAAAATGTCCTCTTGGTCGGTCTTCTCGCCATTAGAACGGATCGTACGTTGCGTAGCTGTAGGTGGTCTGG
>CAWBAM010000029.1:0-48453 GCA_963786775.1 uncultured Pseudomonadota bacterium
TATTGTCCGTGACATGTGGCTGACCGGCTTCGATGCGGCCGTGCATGCACACGATGTACGTCGACAAGCCGATGCGCGGGCATGGCCTCATGCAGGCAATTGCGCGGGTCAATCGGGTCTTTCGCGATAAGAATGGCAGCTTGGTCGTCGACTATATCGGCATCGGTGAGCGGCTGAAAAGCGCGCTAAGGGATTACTCTCCGTCGGACCGCGAGAAGACGGGCATCGACGAGGAAGCGGCTGTGGCCGCGATGCTGGAGAAGTACGAAGTCGTCCGCGCAATCTTTCACGGCCACGATTACTCGAAGGGCATTCACGGCACCGCAAGTGAGCGGCTTACTGCCTTAGCTGACGCCATCGAGTGGGTACTGGCCTGGCAGAAAGCCCAAGCGGAAAAGGCTGTCACGGACGAAGAACGAAGGCGCGCCCACCGCGGCTACCAGGATGCAGTTCTAGCGCTATCCAAGGCTTTTGCATTGGCTTCTGCCAGTGACGCGGCCCGCAAGATCCGCGATGAGGTCGGTTTCTTCCAGGCGGTGCGCGCTGCGCTCGTGAAAACGACGGCAAAAGGTAAGCTTTCCGCGCAGGCGCGGATGTTCGTGGTCGAACAGCTTATCAATAAAGCAATTGCGAACACCGAGATCGTCGACATTCTCGCGGCAGCCGGCATCAGCCGGCCTAATCTCTCTGTGCTGTCTGATGAGTTCCTGCTCGAAGTACAAAAGATGGAGCGCAAGCCTTGCGTTGGAAGCGCTTCGCAAGCTGCTGAATGGCGAGATCAAGAGCCGTACGCGAACAAATATCGTCGAGACCAGAAAGTTTTCCGAACGGCTCGAAGCTGCTGTCGCGCGCTATCACGCCAATGCGTTGTCCACCGTCGAGGTGATCCAGGAGCTGATCAAGCTGGCGCAAGATATGCGCGCCGCCGCCCAGCGCGGGGAGGCCGAAGGCCTAACCCCGAGGAGATCGCCTTCTACGACGCGCTTGCCGACAACAAGAGCGCTGTTGAGGTCATGGGCGACCAGAAACTGCGCATAATCGGCACCGAGTTACTGACCGCCCTCAAGACGAACGTCACAGTCGACTGGCACAATCAGGTGAACGCGCGTGCCCGGATGCGGACCTTGGTCAAGCGTATCCTGCGCAAGTACGGTTATCCGCCGGATCTACAAGAAAGTGCGGTGCGGACGGTGATCGAGCAGGCGGAGCGGATCTTGAGCGAGATCGCGCCGCATTCGTGATGTGGGTCAGAATGTGGGCAACAACCTTGCTCTAAATGGACCCTGCCGAAAAACCAGGGGGAACTGCAAAGCTGCTGCGCGCGGATTAATCTCGATGTCACCCCGAACCGCAATCCTCCAGCGAGCTAACCAGCTGCATTCTGCATAGCCTTTTGCGTGATCACCGCCCGTGAGACGCTGTGTCTGGACTTCATAAACATTCGATTATAGCGGGGCTCTGGAATATGCGACTGACTTGCCGAGTGGGTAAATTCGGCTGGAGGATTCGGATATTGGAGCTGACTGAGAGACAATTGTCCTCGGCGATGGCCTTTGACGCGTCGTCGACGCGCGCAAAATCGATATTGTAAAGCTCTGGCACCAGGAAGCGGCCAGCGTGGTTGGCGATGTGCACAAACGCGTACAGGCGCGCCTGTTTTGAGGCACTATGAAGCGCCTGAAGGCGGCGATGTTGTTGCGTCGGCCTCTGCGGCTGAGACAAGGGCAGTGATGACCTAAAAGGCGATCAGTTCGTCGGCCGGAATTCCTATCGCTGAACCCTAGGGGAACACGTGGGTATGCAGTTCGATTAGCCGGGAATAGCCGCCTTCCCGGTAGCGTTTAGCACGCGGTTTGCCTTGTCTGTCAGGATGTCGTCGGCCAGTGCCTCAATCAGGCCATAGCGGATTCCGATATCGCGTTTTGCTCTAAGGCTCTGGCTCGGATCGAGGACCTCGGCCTCCTTGATCACAAGGTCGAACTTGTCGTCCGGACCAAGGCAGCCCTTACCATCGAGGAGCAACCTGCGGCACCGGCGATGGCGTAAGACCAGCAGGCGTAGATCAGCGTGAGATTTTGGGCATGCATTTCCCAGATGTGATAACCTTGTGTGCTATCTATAAATCGGAGGAGCAGCCACACAGCCGCGACGATCCGTGGACTAGTGCGCCTAGACCGCCAGTGGGCCGTTCCACCGGCACCCTACCAGATTGTGCCGAAGTCTGTTGCCTGTAGGAGCCATTCAAAAGGCTGTACACGGCAAAGTCTTCTTCGGCTACGGTCCTAACATCCCGAGCATGACGCGAGTGTAGATCTGGAACATCACACACGTCAGGAGGCGCACTTTTCAATATTGCACAGCTCTCGAACTCGCGCGCTTGCCCGCTCTCCGATCAGAATGAGCGTGCATCAGCAGTTTTAGAGCCTGAGCCATTAACCTTTGCTCTTCGGGTGAGAGGGCAGCGACTAGCTTTTTCCGTTTCGGCGTGGTCTCGCATGGCTGGTTCGACAAGGCGCCGCCCTTGTTCCGTGAGTTCTACGATTACACCGCGTCCGTCCGTTTCATTAGCCAGTCTTCTAATATGTCCCGCCTTTTCAAGTTTGCGGAGGATGTTCGAGAGACCGCCAGAGGTTAAATCAGCGTTCCAAGCAGCGCTTTCGTGACATCCGATATGGAGCACCTTCCACGCGAAGGGTGGCGAGAAGTGCGAAGGCCGGATAGTTCAACCGATGTTTCGCGAGAGTGCGGTTCACCTCCCGGAGGAATACCTCCTGCAGGTGCAGCGTTCGTTCCGACCACGGCCTTGCCTGAACAATCAATGTCCGGGAACTCGCGTCGCCATCGCCGCATACCCGCACTAATGCGATCGTCCTCAGAACTCTTCATAGGCTCTCGGCATTGCGTCGGTACAAGCTGTGATTGCACAATTCGAACCTTTCGCCGTCTCAGCAGTCGATCTGGCCAAGGGCAATCCACATACTATTTGCAAACCGGCTCAGCATCCTATACCCAACTTATCTTTCTTGAAAGATAACTGCGCTCGTGCCAATGTGTGCTCTCAACAGCTAGACGTAAACGAACGCGTGATTGCGGACGCCGCAGGAATCCGGGGGATTGAAATGCGCTATATACTTCGCCTTGCGACGGCTGCCACCATCTTGTGTGTGGGCGCGGCCTCTGCCAGTGCCGAGGAACTGGTACTTGCTTCCTACGGCGGCTCCTTCGGTGAGGCAGTAAAGACCTGCCACGTGGCAGCTTTTGAGAAAGCGACCGGTGTCACCGTTTCTGTGAAACTCAACAACTCTTCCCAGACTGCTGCTGCACTGCGTGCGACTGCCGGCAATCCCGATTCGACGTTGTGTTCATGGACGACGCCTTCGCCGCGCAGACTAACAACGAGGGTCTCAACGAGAAGTTGGATCGGACCAAGCTCACTAATGCTGGTGATATTATTCCGAGCGCATGGGGGAAGAACGACGGGTACGTCGCCACAATGGTTAGCGCAACTGCCATTATTTATGATCCAAAAGTCGTTACCACCCCGCCAGCCTCGTGGCTCGATCTGTTCGATCCCAAGTATGCTGGCAAGTATGTGATCGGTGACATCACCGGTACCTCCGGGTGGCAGTTCCTGCTTGCGCTCAATAAGATCAAGGGTGGAACGCTCGAAAACATTGACCCGGGCCTCGAAGCTATAAAGCCGCTCGCTAGGGGTTCCACTGTGCTTTACACTCAAGCTGATCAGGTCGTGTCACTCTTTGAGCGCGGCGAGATCGTCATTGCCGTCTGGTACCCCAATAACGCCGCTGCCGCTGCCGCAAAGGGGCTTTCTCTGGCTGTCGCATATCCCAAAGAAGGGGCGGTTGGTATCCTGCCGACGATGGTGATCCCCAAGGGAACGAAGAAGATCGATCTGGCACACAAATTCGTCGATCAGGTGCTATCGGTCGAGGGGCAGAAATGCTTCTCGGAGCGCGCGATGATTGGTGCCGTGAACACCAAGGTCACGCTTCCGGAAGAGGTGGCCAAAATCGTCCCCTATGGCGAGAATTCCAAGAACACTTGGTTCATCGATCCCGAAGTGGTGGCGAAGAACATCTCAAATTGGACCCGTCGTTGGCAGCGCGAAGTCGCACGCTAACAGCTAACAGTTATTGCGTACACCAGGCTTGGCGAGAATCGCGGCTAATTCTTGACGGGCTCAGCAAAGCCTACGGCAACACTGTTGTTGTCAGGAATGTTTCCCTTACGATCAACGAGGGTGAGTTTGTATCGTTGCTTGGTCCTTCAGGATGCGGCAAGACAACGATCCTTCGGATGGTTGCTGGGCTGGTCGAGCCGAGCAGCGGCCGCATTTTGATCAGCGGAAACGACGTCACCCACCTTCCGCCCAACAAGCGTGGGATTGGGCTCGTTTTCCAATCCTACGCACTTTTCCCACATCTTACAGTTTTTGAGAACGTAGCCTTCGGGCTACGGCGTCGCAAGATCGGCGGTGCTGAACTGAACACCGCGTCAAGCAAGTGCTGGCTCTGGTAAGACTGGAGACCTTCGGCGACCGCTATCCGCGTCAGCTTTCCGGCGGTCAGCAGCAGCGCGTGGCCATCGCTCGCGCTCTGGCCCCGCATCCACGCGTGTTGCTTTTCGATGAACCGCTCTCGAACCTCGATGCGCAACTCCGTGATGAGATGCAGATTGAGTTGAAGCGACTTCAACGAAAACAGGCATCACCACGCTCTTCGTCACCCACGATCAGGGTGAGGCGATGTCCATGTCAGATCGGATTGGCGTGATGGCCGGGGGCGTTATTCAGCAGTTCGCAACACCTGAGGACATCTACCACCGGCCTGCGAATAGCTTTGTTGCGAGTTTCATCGGGAAACCCAATCGTCTATCCGGTGTCGTCGTTACTCGCGACGGTACGGGTGGCACGATCCGGCTTGGCGCAAACGGGCCGATCTTGCGCACTTGGCATCTGGATCGGTCCGAAGGCGCAAAGGTCGACGTGGTCATCCGGCAGGAGGCAGTCAGCTTTGCATCGGAAGCTTCGCCCGGAAACACAATTCACCGGCACCGTTGTGCTGCGCTCCTTCACTGGTGCGCGCGTGCAATACGTCGTTAGGCTAGCCGATGACGTTGAACTCATTGCTGAAACGCTGTCAAACAGCCAGATTCGGTCCTGAGGTCGGCACGCCGGTCGCACTGAGGATCGATCCTGCCTCCGTTCTTTGCCTGCGCGCCTGAAGGGGACCCAGTATGATCGGAATAAGAACCGGCCTGATATTGATCGCGCCATTGGCGATGATCCTCGCCGGATTTTTCTTCCTCCCAGTAATGATGATGATCCCAACCAGCTTCCGCGAGTACATGCCGGGGACGGGTTTTGTGCCGGGCGCCTGGACGCTCGAAAACTATATTCGCATTATCACGGACGACTTTTATATGGAGGTGATACTGCGGAACGCTGGCCCTCGGTGTTTTTGTGACAATAGCCTGTCTTCTTCTCGGTTATCCGCTCGCCTATTTGATCGCTAGAGGCCCACAGCGCTGGAGGGTGCCGCTGATATTATTTGTCATCTTTCCGATGCTGTTAAACCTCGTGGTCAGATCACTGGGCTGGATCATCCTTCTGACCAATCGTGGTGTCGTCAACAATCTGTTGATCCAGCTTGGTGTGATTTCGACACCACTCAAGCTGATGTTTAATCTAACCGGCTTGGTGATTGGTCTTACACACATTTACCTGCCATTCATGGTGCTGATGCTAGTCGCAGCTATCCAGAATGTCCCGCGTGACGTCGAAGCTGCGGCTGCGACACTGGGCGCTGGCCGGCTGCATGTGTTCACTTCGGTTACCCTGCCACTTTCAGCTCCTGGCATTCTTGCGGGGTCGATCCTCGTCTTTGTGCTGACAATTAGTGCGTTGGTTACACCACGTATGATGGGCGGCCCGACCTACAAGGTGATGGCAACGCTGATCTATGACGAATACATGCAGCTCCTCGACTGGCCAAGCGGTTCGGCTCTATCCTTCACGCTTACATCGATGGCTCTTGTGGTGATCTGGCTTTCAAGTCGGCTCATGAAGCGTTGGGCGGGCATGTCATGAGCTCGACAACCGATGAACATATGAAACCAGGCTTCACCGTTACCACGACGGCGCTTCTCGTTGTTGTATTCCTGCAAGTGCCTGTCATAGTCGTGGTGCTCGCGGCCTTTTCCACGACCTCCTATCTCACTATCCCTCCACAAGGGTGGACACTCAACTGGTTCGCCAAAGTTTTAAGCGACCCGAACTACCTCTCCGCCATCCGGATGAGCCTTATCCTGGCCTGCGGCTCGACAGTCATTTCGTTAGTTCTTGGCGTTGCCGCGGCCTATGCACTGTTCCGGAAGGCCCTTCCTGGTTCCGAGGGTATCGCCTCGTTTCTGATGGCGCCGTTAATTCTGCCTTCCGTCGTCATTGGCGTGGCGTTACTCCAGTACTACAGCCTGACGGGGCTTCGCGGCAGCCTGTTTGGCCTGTTGATGGCGCATGTGGTAATTACTGTTCCTTATATTGTGCGATCGACGCTCGCTAGCCTTTCGGGTCTCGACCTTTCGGTGGAAGAGGCTGCACGAGTGCTCGGCGCGAATGGCTTCGATGCATTCCGGCTCGTCACCCTTCCTTTGATACAACCCGGATTAATTGCGGGCGCGTTATTCGCTTTCATTACCTCTCTTGATAACGTGCCAGTAACGATATTCTTGATCAGTGCGAAGCAAACTACCCTTCCCGTGCTGATTTTTTCTTCGGTTGAAATGGGCGTTGATCCCAGCATTGCCGCAGTTTCGACGCTGCTCATCGTCGCAACAGGAGTTGTCTTGCTCATCGCGGAACGACGTATCGGCTTTCACCGTTTCGTATGACCGAGGATCGAGGCATGCCTTTGACTTCTAGAGGTTTCCCCCTCTTTCTGACCTTTGATCTTGATGCCGAGACGATGTGGATGGCTCGCGATCCCGCCTACGCGAATCGACCTGTTTTGATGTCCCAGGGCGCTTATGGTTGGAAAAGGGGCACTCCGCGTATTTTAGACTTACTCGATCGTTACGGCATAAAGGCTACTTTCTTTGTGCCGGGCCTTATCATTGATCAACACGAACAGCTGATGGAGGAGATCTTAAAGCGGGGGCACGAGATTGCGCATCATAGTTACAGCCACACTTGGATTTTAAACCTCACGCCCCAGCAGGAGCGTGAGGAGATGGAGAAGGCTTATCAATCGATAAAGCGTGTCAGCGGCTGTGCACCCCGTGGCTGGCGTTCGCCGGCTGCTGAGATCAGCCCGTTAACCATGCCGCTGCTCGTCGAATATGGCTTCGAGTACTCCTCGAACTTCTTCGACGACGATTCGCCGTACCTCCACGATGTCGACGGCAAGCCGACGAAAATCGTCGAACTCCCCTTCCGGTGGGTGCTGGATGACGCGCCCTTCTTCCAGTACTCGATTGTACTGCCCGGTCGCACGATGCATCCGCCCTCTGCCGTTCTTGAAGCGTGGAAGAGCGAATTCGATATCCTTTATGCCGAGGACCGGATGATGATGGTCGCCATGCACCCGCAGATCATTGGTCAACCTTCGCGCATTAAGGTGCTCGAAGGGCTCATCGAGCACGCCTTGAAACACCCAATGTCTGGATTGGCCGCTGTGACGAGATCGTTGCCGATATGCGACCCAGGCTAAAAAAGACACGGGTGGAGATGAAGCAGTGAGCGGCGCACTTGTCGGACGGCGTGTCCTGATTACCGGCGCAGCGAAGGGAATTGGACGAGCGACTCTTGAACGTTTCCTGAAGGAAGGGGCTCGCATCGTTGCGCTCGACCGAGACAAAGTTGGATTATCGGCACTGCGCGAACGCTTCGATCGGGCGTCGGTTTATACCGTCGAGGTCGATGTGACCGATTCGATTACTGTTAGACTTGCTGTTGATCAGGGTGCCGCCGCGATCGGAGGGCTCGACGGTGTGGTGAATGCTGCGGGCATCGATCTCTTTTCGGACATCGAATCAATGACGCTCGCAAACTGGAATCGCGTGCTTGCCGTAAACCTAACCGGCCCAATGCTCATAATGCAGGCCGCCTATCCGCATCTGCGAGCAGCAGGCGGAGGCACGATCGTCAATGTGTCCTCAGGTGCGGGGCTTTCGCCGTTGAAGCATCGTACGGCCTATTGTGCCTCAAAGGCTGGCCTTCAAATGTTGTCCAAGGCACTCGCCATGGAAGCGGCCGAGTTTGGCATCCGCGTCAACACGATCTGCCCTGGCGCCGTTGATACCGAACTGTTCCGCTGGGGTGTCCAAAAAGCAGCCGATCCGCAGGCAGAGTACGAGACAATCCGCGCACGTTACGCACTCCGCCGAATCGCGGCGCCGGCAAGAAATCGAGCCGCCATTCTTTGGCTGACAAGTGCTAAATCGTCCTATGTAACCGGAACGGCCATTGCCGTAGACGGCGGTGCGCACTTTCCATTGAGGAAGAGAAAGTGATCATTCCGCAACGCTTCGCGGGCAAGACCGTCATGATTACTGGCGCTGCGCACGGGATTGGCGCCGCTACCGCCCGCCGCTTTCTTGAAGAGGGAGCCCGGGTTGCGGTGATCGATCGCGAAGCAGACGGCTTTACGTTAAATCTCCCCGATGCTCCCGCAGACAGACTGCTGACGATGGTGGGCGATTGCACCGAAGTCGATGTGCTTGTTGAATTCCACGCAAAGACGGTTGCTGCGTTTGGACCAGTTGACGTGCTGTTCAATAATGTTGGCCAGAGTGGTCGAGAGCGCGCTGCACTCTTCCATGAATTACAGGAGGAAGTCTGGCGTTTCGTTATGGAAGTATCGTTATTCAGTACAATGTGCATGTCGTGGATTGTCGTACCACCATGCGTGAGAGAGGTGGACGGATTATCAACATGTCCAGCGATGCCGTTTTTGTCGGTGACGCCGGTTTGGTGGACTATGCCGCCGCCAAGCTCGGGGTTGTCGATTCACTCGTGCACTCGCCGCGAGCTGGCACCCTACTGGAGTAACGGTCAATGCCGTTGCACCCGGCGCAATTCGTACCCGCGCTCACGACCGGCTAACGCCAGCCGTGGTCGATCACATCAAGTCAACAATGCCCGCGGGCTTCATCGCCGAGCCGGAGGAGATGTTGCGGGTTGCGTGGCTTTTCTCGCAAGCGAAGATGCCCGATACATAACTGGGCAGACGCTACTGATCGACGGCGGACGCTGGATGATTTGACCGCTGGACCAAACAATGACCAAAATCGCCGATCTGACGGCTACCGAACTCGCGGCAGCAATCCGAGCTCGCCAAATTCGCCGGTGCGAAGCAGTTGATGCCGTGCTGGCTCGCATCGAGGAATGCTACGATCTCAATGCTTTCATGGCTGTTCCTGCAGAGCGCGCCCGCGCGGAAGCCCTTCGGGCTGAGCAAGCGGTTATAAATGGTGATTCACTCCTGCCGCTCCACGGAATTCCTTTCTCAGTAAAAGGATCTTATCAACACCGAAGGCGTTCCGACTACGCAGGGGAGCGCGCTTTTTGCCGACGCTGTACCAAACTCAGACGCAGTCGCCGTCGCTCGCGCTCGCGCCGCCGGTGCAATTCTGATCGGAAAGACAACCACACCGGAGTTTGGTCATAAGCCCTTTACCGAAGGACCTTACTTCGGCCGGACGCTCAACCCGTGGAATAAGGATTATACATGCGGGGGGTCGTCAGGTGGCGCAGCTGTAGCGGTCGCGGCTGGGATGGGTCCCCTCGCACTCGGCTCAGATGGCGGTGGCTCCATTCGCATTCCGGCATCCTGTTGCGGTGTGGTCGGGCTAAAAGCAACACTCGGCGCAATCCCGCACCTGCAGGTACCAGATTTGTTCGGTGCCAATTCCTTCGTTGGTCCAATAGCGCGTAAAGTTGCGGATGTGCGGATGTTGTTCGAAGTCCTCGTCGGGCCGGACCGGCGCGATCCCTATGGTCAGGTCGAATCATTTCCCACTCGAAGATTGAGGAGAAATGAACGCCCGCGCATTGGCTTATTGCTTCGCTGCGGCAATATCCTTGATGCAGAAGTTGAAGCAGCAGCCAAAGCAGCAATGGCCAAAGCCGAGGCGCTAGGGATCATAGTTGAGCCAATTGAGCTTAGCTCGTCTCCATGGAAAAGTTTTTTCTAATTCAGCTGCGCTCGCTTCTGTTGGCACGATTAGGTATCCACGCCAAACGGTCACCGGAAAAACTTGATCCCACACTCATTGCAACAATGGAAGCCGCCAAGAGTTATACATCGGTCGATTTTTGCGAAGCGCAGTTCGCACGTACAGCCTTGTTCGGCAAGGTGCAGGAGATCCTTTCACGGTACGATCTTATCGCCTCACCCACCCTTTCGGCTCCTCCTCTGCCCGTTGGAACCGATCCACTAGGCCGAATCGAAATTGCTGGGCGCGATGCAGGCACTATCCGTGGTGCATGGTATCCTTATACGTTCCCATTCAACCTAACAGGTCACCCAGCACTGTCGCTGCCGTGCGGGCTCTCTTCCGATGGTCTTCCCATCGGCCTGCAATTGATTGGACGTTGGCACGAGGACGCGTATCTGTTGGATGTTGCCGAAAGACTTGAGGCAGATCTTGAATTCGAATTGAAGGCAATCCGCTAAAGGCTTGTAGGCTGCTCAGAGCTTGGCGAGATCGCTAACGGCAACATGCGTGTTGGGTTCGAGTTCAACCCTCGTTCTCAACGTTGGTTTCGCAGAAGTTCCATGCTGATTACATTGGTTGGAAGGTGCGCGGGCCACATTTTCCGAAAAAAATTCTCTAATGAACGCCTAACTCAGGACATCGCGCCCCGGGTAGCCGCCGGCGCTTCGCGCGATCAGTTGGGGTTGCGCCTGGGCACGCCGAAGGGCTTTCATTGGATGAGATTCAAACTATGCTTTCACCCGCCGGCACGGCGCAGGCGGACAGGCGCACTACACCTTCCCCACGGTTGGTCCACGCTTCGAGGCCCCTGATGCCCACAGTGGCCGAGTAGCAACGCCGATGTCAGCCAAACGGGAAATCCAATCTGGTACGGTGCCCCTTCCATCGCATCTTCCAATCCCTCCATTTCGCCGCCGCCTCGTACCGCGAATTGACAATCGTGAGTATGTCCTCGGGTAGCGGCCGTGCGGACGCCTAGCGTCGTGGCAAGGCGCGGTTCCAAAGGTGGATCTGATCCGACTTGGCAGATTAATTGGCATTGCGCCTTCGTGTGGAACGTCGTGACGACGGCGTTAGGCTCGGAGGTCAGGAAGTCGAACAGCTCATAATTGCGCTTGCCGTCGCGCACCTTCCTGACACCGCGTCCACGGCGTCCGCACGCCGGTAAAGGACACGACTGGGCGCTCGGCATTGCGTGAGAATCATACGCTAGGCGTCAGACCCCTGCTACCTTGGCAGACCTGGCAGTTCGGATCTGCAACTCCACGTGAAGGCACGACGCAGCGGTTGGCGGGACCAACGAGCGGCGCAACGCGGCAACTACGTGTTGCGACTGGTTCGTGACGCCGGATTAAGGTTTTCGAAGGCCGGTGGTGACGGCATGCCTCAGGTTGCCATGACCATTTCGCCGACGCCGTCGGCGTCCTGTCTTCGGGCTGAATTGCTTCGGCCCAAGAAGAGGGGAGACGCGCTGTTCAACAGCGATACACTGCTCAATTATTTGATGGCGCGTTGAGCCGGCATAGCCCAACTCAAGCGGACAGCGCCTGACTTATACTGCGCACTCAGATCCTGACCGGCATTCTCGGTTCCGCAGAGCTGTCAACGCCGTCTTGGTGACTTCTGCGGTGGTTACCTCTTCGTGAGGTGGTTGCTTAGCAAGCACATTCTTCGCAGATCGAGCGAGCTTATATGCCTTCCCTTCTAATTTGCGAGGTTAGGTCTTTTCGCGCATTTCTGCGATCAAATCGGCCCATTCGTGCATCATCTGCACGCGTTGATCCCAATACTGAGCACGGTTGTAAGCTCGCCGAGTTTCGTTCGCGTCAAGGTGTGCGAGCTGGAACTCGATGACGTCCTTGTCGTAGTTCTTCGTTTCATTGAGGATTGTCGAGAAGCTGGATCGGAACCCGTGGCCGCAGTGCTTCCCTTTGTAACCGAGCGACCAAAGCGCCTTGTTGATGCAGTTCTCCGACATCATTTTACTGAAAGTCTTGTCATTCGGAGCCGGAAACACATATCCTTCTTTCTTACCTGTGACGCGCCTCACTTCAAATAGGACAGCCCAGCGGCAGAGCACAATGGGATATCGTGCGGTCGACGCAATTTCGTGTACTGCTCGGGAATGGTCCAAACGGATTCCTCCCAATCGACTTGATCCCAGGTCATTCTTGCAGCTCGATAGGCCGCGGGAAGGTGAGGGCCATGAAGTTGAGCGCGAGGCGAACGATGGCGTCGGGTAGGAATCGATTCGACGTAACAGCTCGCCGAAACCCTTCCTGCTCACGACGGCAGGATGACTCGTCACCTTTGGAGCGGCGATGACGCGTTGCAGAACGTGAGTCGGATCGCCGTTTGCTCGTCTTGTTATGGTGGCGAGGCGGAACACTCCGCTCATCGTTTGGCGGGCACGCCGCGCCGTCTCAAGCTTGCCGGTCGCTTCGATGTCAGTCAGCAGCTCAAGCACGTCAGCCGCCGTGATCTCGGCTATCGGTCGCTTGCCGAGGCGGGGCAGAATGTAAGTGTCCAGCACCCAGGCTTTCTGCTCCAGCGTCTTGTCGGCACGACCCCGCTTCTCAAGAGAGGCCAGGAACTCTTTGGCGATGGTCGCGAACGTGGCTTGTGCTGAGAGCTTCGCCGCCTTGATCCTCTCCTGTTTGTCCTGAGACGGGTCGACGCCTTGGGCGAGAAGCTTGCGGGCCTCAACAACCCTCTCGCGCGCCTCTGTAGTTGACCTCGGGGTACGGTCCGATGGCCAAAGTCTTCTGCTTGCCGAGGAAGCGGTAGTTCATCCTCCACAGCTTTGAGCCGCTGGGGTGAACGACCAGATAGAGCCAGTTGGCATCGCTGAGTTTGTAAGGCTTTCCCCCTGGCTTGGCGTTGCGGACTCGCGTGTCGGTCAGCGCCATGCCCCGCCTCCCGATACATCAAAAATACCATCAAATCTCTGCGCTGCCCTGAGACACGCTGAGACGCCCTGAGACGGAGGCTTAGGGAGTTTTGTTGATTTTCAGTAACTCTGTGAGATGGTCTGAGACGGTGAGGAGACGTCTCGAGATAGGTTGATGGCTCCGCGGGTAGGATTTGAACCTACGACCAACCGGTTAACAGCCGGTTGCTCTACCGCTGAGCTACCGCGGATCACGCCATCATTCGATGATTGGGGGCTCATAGCAGAAACTCGGCGCGGGGGCTAGTCCCCTCCGCCGTCATGTCGCGATGGATTGCATGTTGAACCGGCCGCGGTGCTACTAAGCCGACCCGGGTGCCCTCCAGCATGCAAAGGAGATGACAACTCCATGTCAGTTCGGCTACGAGTGCGCCGCCCCCCAGTCGTGCCGCACCTCAAGTGCCCTCGGCCGGAGCTGGAGTATGGACGCCTTCGTCTTCTTTGCGGTTCTGGCCGCCGCCGCCTGCCATGCAGGGTGGAACGCGCTACTCAAACTGAAGCTCGAGCCGCTGGTAACGGTCAGCCTCATCTCCGCGGCTTGCGGCATCGTCGTGCTGCCGTTTGCCTTCCTCATCGACCTGCCGGAGGTCGCCGCTTGGCCATACCTCGGCGCGTCGGTGCTCCTGCATCTTGCGTATTACCTCGCTCTGGCAGAGGCCTTCCGCTTTGGCGACCTGACGCAGGTCTACCCGATTGCCCGCGGGACGGCGCCGCTCCTCACGGCCCTCGGCACAACGTTCTGGATCGGAGAGCCGCTGGGCACTCTCGGGTGGCTCGGCGTCATTCTTCTCGCTGCCGGCATCATGGCGCTCTCCATTCGGCCGCGACATCGCAGTCTCGACGCGTTCCACGGCCGGTCAGTGGCGTTCGCCCTACTCACTTCGATTACAATCGCGGGCTATACGCTTGTAGATGGGCTGGGTGCCCGCATCGGTCCATCCCCTGCCCCGTACATCGTTTGGCTGTTCCTGCTCGACGGTATCGTGATGGCCGCCTTCGGCCTCATCTGCATGCCGGCAGCGATGATCGAGGGCACGAAATCCTCGTGGCATATGGCTCTGATAGGCGGTGTGTTGTCGACAGCCGCCTACGCGATCGCGATCTGGGCTATGACGGTGGCGCCCATCGCGCTCGTCGCTGCGCTCCGCGAAAACCAGCGTCCTCTTCGCAGCGCTCATCGGTATCGTCCTCTTGCGCGAGCCGGTGTACGCCTTACGGATCATTGCCGGCTGTGTCGTGCTTGCTGGCATCGTTCTGCTGCGCCTGCGCTGAAAACGTTTCAGGCGGGCCGCTGGGGGTTCGGCGCGAGAGACGCTTCGGGCGCATCGGTCTGTTCCGGGGCTTCCTCGCGTCGCCTTTCGAGAAGCCGGCTCTCCCGCAGCTCGCCCGCGGCCTCCAGGATCGGGTAGGCGACTGCAGTCAGGTGCGAGTTGATCCGCTTGAGGTCGCGAATGACATCGAGGTGAATGGCGCTCGTCTCGATGGATTCCGGGCGCCCTTCCTTGAGCCGGGCAAAGTGCCGCTCGGCAGCCTCGAATTCCTTGCTCCGGAGCCTGATCTTCTCCATCAACAACCGGCGAGCCAGGTTGACGTCCCGTGTCGCGAAAACGTTGAGCGCCAGCCGCATGTTGTCGACTACTCGAGCGTGAAGGCGCTTCAGCTCCGAAAGACCTTCCGGAGAGAAGGAGTAGCCCTTCTTGATCTTCTTGGTCGCGAGCTCCATCAGGTTCTTGTCGATGATGTCGCCGACGTGCTCGAGGTTCGTCGTGAACGTCAGGATCTCGTAGTAGCGGCGTGACTCGTCGTCATCCAGCTCGTTCTTCGACGTCCGGATGAGGTAAAGCTTTATCGCCTCGTGCAGGGCGTCGACATCGTCGTCCGCCTTTTCGAGCTCCTTGACCAGCCTCAGGTCATTGCCCTCGATCGCGGCCAGCGACTTACGCAGCATGTCGAGGACGATATCGCCTACGCGCAACGTCTCGCGCATGGCGCAGCCGAGCGCCTCCGACGGCGTATCGAGCACGCTGCTGTCGAGATGTTGGGGCACAGATCTGTCCGGCGCGCGGGCGGGCGTGGGAAGGAGCCACGTCACCAGCTTTGCGAGCGGGGACAGCAGCGGCAGAAATATCAGCGCGACCGCAAGGTTGAACCCGGTGTGAAAGTTGAGCACCAGCCGGGCGGGATCCGTGCTGACGTACCCCAGCAGAGCCACTGCCCAGTCCAGAAACGGTAGAACGGCAAGACCGATCGCGCCGCGCGCCAGTAGATTGCCGAGCGGCACCCGACGCGCAGCGACGGGTGAACCGGTCAAAGCCGTAAAGGGCGCCAAGGCACCGCCGAGGTTGGCGCCGAGCACGAGCGTGAGGGCCAGCATCGGCCCAATTGCGCCGCCTTCTGCAAGCGACAGCACAAACAGCACGATGGCGAGGCTCGAATGGGCAATCCAAGTGATGATGCCGGCCACGAGCACGGCGATCACCGGCTCGTTGCCGAGCGCAGTCATCATGGCCGTGATCGTCGGGCTTTCGCGCATGGCGGCCGAAACCGTGCCGAGCACGGTCAGCGAGAGCAGCATCAACGCGAGCCCGATAAGAATGCGCCCGATATTCTTGGTGCGGTCATCGTGAGAGGCGCTGAACAGCACCACTCCGGTTATCGCGGCGGCGGTCCACAGCCACTTGATGTCGAACGCGAAGATCTGCGCGACGAGCGTCGTGCCCACATCGGCGCCCAGCATGACCGCCAGTGCAACGGGCAGCGTGACCAGACTGCGTCCAGCGAAGGAAGCGAGCAAAAGGGCCGTCGCAGTGGAGCTTTGCATAATCCCGGCGACGCCTACACCGGCTCCGAATGCGGTGAGCCTGCTTTTCGACGCCCTGCTGAGCGCAGTGCGGAGCGGCGTGCCGAAGGCACGCGTCAGGCCCGTGCGGACCATCCGCACGCCCCAGAGGAGGAGCGCGACGCCTCCCAGCAATGTCAGGAGCAGCTCGCTTCCGGCCATCCTCTTCTTAATGCTCCGTGGAAAACGCCAATGTGAAAATTGAACCTTTGACCGGTCCAGTCACATGCGCGAAGCACGCAGCATATTCTGACCCGGTCCGAAAACCTAGGGATCGGCATCGATGCGGCCCGTTACCGAATCCCAGTATCCGGCGCGGTGACAGCCATCTTACAAGCAGCCGGCCTCGCCTGCTAACTCGACAAAGGCGAAGCAGGCTCCTCCAATCGCTACGCTGTAACGCTAGATGGCTCACTGCCAGGATCATTGGCGGTTACGGCGCC
Organism: uncultured Pseudomonadota bacterium; assembly: GCA_963786775.1. Taxonomy (GTDB): domain Bacteria; phylum Pseudomonadota; class Alphaproteobacteria; order Rhizobiales; family Hyphomicrobiaceae; genus ZC4RG25. The sequence goes on from CAWBAM010000029.1 coordinate 16,469, forward strand.
AGCCTGCTGGCAAGCCGCAGGACGCAAAATCCCCAGTGCAGCTCCGTGGTTACCGCGAGCACGTGCACGACATCATTGATATCGCTGATCGGACCGCGATCGCGACAATACATTGGTTCGATATGGGATCGCGGTCGGTTCGGTGCCAGGGCTTCTGTGGTGAGCGGGAACCCGGGCACAAGGCCCGGGACGGCTATCCGCCAGAGCCGTGCCGTCAGGCGTGCTCGACCAACCCAAGGTCGAAGACTAGTCCCGACAGATCGCGGCCGCGGGAGCTCGCAAGGAACATGGCGAGCGCAGCCACCTGTGGTTCCGACACGAGGCAAGCGCCAGCCTCAGTCGAGTCGAGCACCGGGGCAACCGCGTTGATACGAATGGCCTGATCGGCCCATTCACTTGCCTCGCTGCAGAGTCATGCTGGCTAGCATCGCGCGGGCCATGGACAGCAGGGCTGTTTCCGCATTGCTTTGGGGCGGCGTGCTGACGAGAACGTTGAAAACCAACCCTTCGCTCCATGTGAGCCGCATTCGATTGGCGGCAATGCGCGTGATCACCCGTGCGGTCTGGAGGCGGCGGGCAATCGCGGTTTCGAAGTCGCCATCCAGCACCTCGGTCGAGAGGGCTTTGAGGTCGAGGTGGATCAGATTGACGACGGCATCGACTCCGGAGAACGTCTTGGCCGCTGTCTGCGCGAACCGGGTCGTAGATTCGATATCTGTGAGGGGATCGGAGTAGACCTGTAATTCGGATGCGGTTTGGGCCAGCATCTCCAGCACGGCATCGGCTTCTGCCCCGCTGGCGGTCGTGTGCAACACGATCCGGCATCCTTGCTCTGCGAAGGCGCGGGCCACATCCACGCCTGCCTGAAGCTCCAGTCCCGTAACGAGAACGCGTTTCCCCGCCAGCTCAGGATAGGGACCAACGCATACGCTACCCTCCAGCACACTCGTCAACATGAGCGCTTACCTCCTCGCACCGTCGGGCCTCCCCTGCCCGCACGGCGCCACTCAACGCCAATTCGACTAACAACTCCTAAATGACGCCAGGATTCGGGTGCGGCCGGGACTGAAGGGCGGCGCAATTAGGGCCGTACACAGCTGAGTTGGATGGTAGCTTCGTAAGGGGGCGAAGTGAACGGGATAAGGTCGGCTCAAAACGATGGCGGCGTGCAGGCGCTGACGACCTCGCACGGAACCGGGCCGATGCAGCGGAAGCGATGGGGGCGGCGGCTTTCGAAGTAGTAGGCATCACCCGGCCCCAGGATGCGCCGCTCGGAGTCGACCGTGACCTCTAGCCGGCCGCTGATGATTATGCCGCCTTCCTCTCCTTCATGCACAAGAGGCACGCGGCCGGTGTCGGACCCGGGCTCGTAACGCTCTTTCAAGATCTGCAACGCCCGTCCCACCAGGTTCTCGCCCACCTGGCGATAGGAGATGCCGCCCTTTCCGATCTCGGTCAGCTCCTCAGCCTGGTAGAAGATTTTGCGCGGCTTATCCGGCTCGATGGCGAAGAACTCGGCTAGCCCGATTGGAACGCCGTCGAGAATACGTTTCAGGGCGCCGATGGACGGGTTTACCTTGTTCGCTTCAATCAGCGAAATCGTCGAGTTTGGGACGCCGGACCGTTTGGCCAATTCACGCTGAGAAAGGTTATAGCGTTCGCGGACGTAACGCAGACGCCCGCCGACATCGACCGTCATGGAGCTGCCCCGTGTTTGAAGTGTTCAATATTTCAAAAAGTCTGCAGGGCAGGTGCAGCGAAATCAAGTGTGTAGAATTTGGGAGAAAAGGGCTTGATGGGCTATGACGATCGGGCCTCTACTCCTATTCAGGCGGGCGTCTGCGAATTTGCCTGGAGTACCCCCGGTGGGCTACTGACGCCCTGAGCAACACGATTGGAGGAATGCAATGGCGCCGCTCGACATGAAGCCCAACGAGCTCGAGCCCTATTGGGTGCCCTTCACGCCAACCGCGCCTTCAAGAAGCGACCCCGCCTGTTCGCCGGCGCCAAGGGCATGCACTACTTCAAGCCGGACGGCCGCAAGGTGATCGACGCCACGTCCGGCCTGTTCTGCGTCAACGCCGGCCACTGCCGCGAGCCGATCGTCAAGGCCATCCAGGAGGCAGCGGCCCGGCTCGACTACGCGCCGGCCTTCCAGTACGGCCACCCCAAGGTGTTCGAGCTGGCCTCCCGGCTGTCGCTGCTGGCGCCGGGCGACCTCGACTACGCTTCTTTCCAACTCGGGCTCGGAGGCCGTCGACACGGCGCTCAAGATCGCGCTCGCCTATCACAAGGCCAGGGCGAGGGCGCGCGCACGCGCTTCATCGGCCGCGAGCGCGGCTATCACGGCATCGGCTTCGGCGGCATCTCGGTCGGCGGCATGGTCGCCAACCGCAAGCAGTTCGGCAACATGCTGACCGGCGTCGACCACCTGCCGACGACCTACGACCGCGCCAAGCAGGCCTTCACCAAGGGCGAGCCGGAGTGGGGCGCGCACCTGGCCGACGAGCTGACGCGGCTCGATCAACCTGCACGATGCCTCCACCATCGCCGCCGTCATCGTCGAGCCGGTGGCGGGATCGACCGGCATCCTGCCGCCGCCCAAGGGCTATCTGAAGAAGCTGCGCGAGATCACCGCGCAGCACGGCATCCTGCTGATCTTCGACGAGGTCATCACCGGCTTCGGCCGCCTCGGCCATGCTTCGCCTCCGAGCGCTACGGCGTCGTGCCCGACATGATCACCTTCGCCAAGGGCGTCACCAACGCCGCCGTGCCGATGGCGGGCGTGATGGCGTCGCAAGAAGATCTACGAGCCTTCATGACCGGGCCCCGAGCACATGGTGGAGCTGTTCCACGGCTACACCTACTCGGGCCATCCGCTGGCCGCCGCGGCCGGCCTCGCCACGCTCGACATCTACAAGGACGAGGGGCTGTTCGAGCGCGCGCAGGAAGCTGGAGCCGGTGTTCGCCGACGCCATGATGAGCCTCAAGGGCCAGCCCAACGTGGTCGACATCCGCACCGTCGGCCTGCTCTGCGGCATCGACCTCGAGCCGATCCCCGGCAAGCCGGGCCTGCGCGGCTACGAGGCGACCGAGCGCATGTACCACGACCTCGACATCTACGTGCGCGTGGCCATGGACACGTCTGTCGTGGCGCCGCCGCTGATCGCGACCGAGAGCGACATCGCCGAGATCCGCGACAAGATCGCGAAGGTGATCAAGGCGGTGGCCTAGCTGCATCATTCGTCAGGCAGCGAAAATCCGGGAACTCCAGATCCGCGGCGGGGAATATGTCCCCGCCGCGATGCATTTGGGCCACTGCCACCCGCGCCAGCGCGGCGACTAATGGAAAAGCTGTGAGAAGTTCGAGTGACTTGATTGCCTTGCCCGATTGAGCGGCGGAATGCTTCGCCGCAACCAAGATCAAAAGAATCACTCCATCGGGGGCGGGGCAATGATGGCAGAGGTTAAGTCGAACCGCAGCCGGACACGCCGGCGATCTGCAGGTGAGGCGTTCATCCTGACGGCGATCACGCTGGTCGTGGCGGCTGTTGGGCTCGGCCTTTATCGGCAGGCCGGCATGAGCGTGTCGGACGCGCTGCTGGCCGCGCTGGCTCTCTACGCGGCCCTCCTCTGTGTTCACGTCCTTGTTCGCCGCTCTCAGGCCATCCGCCGTTTGACGTATGAGATTGAACGGCTGGAGAGCGAGGTCAGGCGACTAGCTCGCGGCGAGGGCAAGCGGGCGGGGCCTCCTCCCCGACCGGACGAGATTCTCGCATCGCTTCGTCCGGCTCCCCAGTTTGGTCCGGCCAATATGGCGCCGCCGCTCATGCTCATGCGGCTCCTCGCCAGCAGGTCGCCGCGGCGCAAGGTGTCCAGAACGCAGGTCGAAGCAATCGCGACCCCGCTCCTCCTGCACCACCGACGGCTCGCTCTGCCGCCGCCAACGAGACGAGGCCGTCAGCTGCTCCTAGCCAGCCCGAACAGCAGCCGAGCGATCCCGTGTCTCGGTTCTGGTCAGTGCGGCCAACCGAGGCCAACGCCGACGAGCCTTCGCGATCTGGGGGACGCGCGGGGGGACTGCTGCACAACCGGATTCCACGCGCTATGGCCCGGATTTGCCGGCAAGCGCGAAAACGGCGCGTGAGCCTGAGGCTCCTTCCACGCAGGCCAAGAAACCGCTTCCCGAGTCTGGACCATCTGAGCAGGTCCAGGATTTGAGCGATGATCCCGTCGCGGCGGATGTGGAAACCATCAGCGACATGATCCGCATCTACTCCGAGGAGATCTCTTCGCCTCGCAAGGGCCGCCCTGTGGATGCCCCGCCGCAATCGGACTCCAACAGCTGAAAGGAACGCTCCGGCAGAGGACGAGGCTGAGCACGCCCCGGATGACGATGAAGCAATCTCGGCATCCGTTGAGGCGCTCCGAGCCGCTGCCGAAGAGATGCGCCGTCCCAAGGAGGGCCGTTCGGATATCGAGAAAGGCGTCTTGCCGCCCTTCAAGGCCGATCCCAACGCATCTGCGCCGCAGCCACCGCCGCTCGGCCGCGAGCATGATGAAGTGGCGGCAATGGCAGATGCGATCGCCAGCCATAAGCTGGATGTGTACCTGGAGCCTGTCGTAGGCCTGACCGACCGGAAGGCCCGGCACTTCGATGTCTCGCTGCGGCTGCGTATCAGTGAAGACAAGAGGGTCGGTGCCGAGGAGTACATTCCATTGGCGCGGCGCGCTGGCCTATTGCCGCTGGTGGACGCAACACGCATGGCTCGCGCCGCCATCGTCGCCCGCCATATGGATGAGCGTGGCAGCGGCGGATGCCTGTTCTCGGCTATCTCCACGGATTTACTCACGAGCGAGCGTTTCCTGCAGGAGTTCAGCGAGGCTTGTCGGCAATCCCCAAAGTCGCGGGAGCCGCCTCATCTTCTCGATCAGCCGAAGAGCCGAGCTTCGCCACGTGACGGTGCCGCAGTGGGACACCATTCGCCACCTCGCGAACAGTGGCGTCCGTTTCGCAATTCAGGATCTGACAACTCTGGACCTGGATCTCGAGGAGACACGGGCCGCGGCTCGCGTTCGTGCGTGTCTCCGCACAAGCGGTCATCGACGGCCTTGCAAGCGTCGAGGCGTCCTGCCTGCGGCGGACCTATGCCAGCGTCTCTCTGGGGCTGGTCTTACTCTTGTTGTTTGCGGCCTCGAGAGCGAAGAGCAGTTGGACAACTTGCTGGCCGCCGGCGTGCCGCTGGGGCAAGGGCCCCTATTCGGCGTGCCGCGACCCATCCGGGCCGAGGCCCTACGGCCGGCACAAAGCGCGGCAGCTGATCCTGACCGTCGGAGCGGGGTATCGGGGGCAGCATTCTGGACTGCCCCCGCCACCGAACTCCTTACATCCGTAGCCCCACTCGCTCCCCGGTACGATGCCTGGATCTGCGAGCGTGTGGGGCGTCATCCACAACGGCGTAGACGCCTTCCCCGGTGCCGCCGAGGCTTGCCGCCGTTTCCGAGAGCGTGGCGGCGCCATTTGTGCTGTCGAACGCACCGCGGCCGGCTCCCGCCGTGCAGGCGCAACTCGACAGGTTCGGCGTTCCGCGCGACGCATATGACAGCATCCTCACCTCCGGCGACCTGACCCGAAAACTGATCAGCGAGAAGCGGGATCAGCGCCTGTTCCATCTCGGGCCGGAGAGGGACAAACCGATATTCGAAGGCCTCGATCTGCGCTTCAGCACGCCGGAGGAAGCAGACCTGGTAGTCTGCTCCGGCTCTACAACGACGAGGTCGATACCCCTGCCGACTATAAGGACCTCCTCGAGCCGCTGGCTCGGCGGGGTGTTCCGATGATTTGCGCCAATCCGGATCTCGTCGTTGAGCGGGGCTCCCGAATTGTCTACTGCGCCGGATCGCTCGCGGCCGAATACGAACGCCTGGGCGGCAGTGTAACCTACGCGGGGAAACCACACCGGCCGATCTACGACCTTGCATTCGAGCGGCTCGACGAGCTAGGAATAGCCCGGTGCCTCGTGAGCGCGTCTTGGCCATTGGTGATGGCGTGAAGACCGATATTCGCGGCGCCGCCGTCGCCGGGATCGATATCGGCGTTTCATTGCCAGTGCAATTCACGTCACAGGCGACCTCGACGCCGCCACCATCGAACAGCTTTTCAAGGAGTGTGGCAGCCGTCCGGTGGCGGCGCTGCCGGCGTTAGCTTGGTAGGCCCCAGGCTTCAGACTTCACAACTGCCCGGGAGCGGCGCGCCCTTGCCCTTAAGGCTCAAGGTGACCATTCTGGGGGTAGGCTCAGCAGCAGGCCTGAGCCGCCGATTGCGAGCATCGCGGCGCCACAGCGGGAGTTTAGCTATGGACTGGGATGAAGTTCGACCGAAGACGCATAGTGTAATCACGGTCGGTCAGCCCCTGCATGAGTTGTCGGTGAGCGACCTGGAAGAGCGTCTTGCTGCGCTTCGGGAAGAAATTCGGCGCGTTGAGCAAGAGATTGAGACGAAGCGAGCGCACGAGAAGGCGGCGTCGGCCCTGTTCAAGCGATAGAACTTGCGAGCTGAACAGAGTTACGGCGGCCGGCAGAATCGTGCAGGTTCTGTGCCGCTCCGAGCCAGGGATTTACCTTCCGTTAGCATCATTCCATTAGCCTGCAGCTTATCCAGTTTTCTGGATGCCGAGTGGCTCGCCCACTCTGTTTGACGCCTCCCTGTCACTCTTGAGCCGCCTGCGGGCGGCTCATTTTTCCAAAGGTAACCGGGTTGCTGCCCTGAATTGTGCCCAATGCCGTAGAAATGATTGACGCTCACGTAAAAGAATGTTCCGTGTTGTGGTTGGTACACTTGTGGCGTGAGTAGATCATGGGTAGCACCTCGCGTTGTCCGGAAGTGCCTGGCGTCACCGTCTCCTTCGGTGAGCGTTTCGCCGCGTCGGAGCAGTTCGACGCCGTCTATGCGCAGGGCATGGAGCTCGTCGAGCGCACCGCAGCCTACCTCGACGGCCCTGGTCGCCAGGAAGCGAAACAGCTGAAACCGCACGTTGCGCTCACTTATTCTACGGAGAGCATGCGGCTCACGGCGCGGCTTCTCGATCTGGCATCCTGGCTTCTGATCCGGCGCTCGCTGCGCGATGGCGACATCACAGAGGAGGAGGCTCGCCGCAAGCGTGCGCGTCTCAAGCTGCACACGTCCGGCCGGCCCAGCCACATCGCCAACTTCCATGAGCTCCCGGAGCGGTTGCAGGCTCTCATCAAGGAAAGCTTCGTGCTGAGCGACCGCATCATGCGCATCGACAGGTCGCTGGAGCCCGTGTCGGAGAACGAAGCAACTCGGCCGGCCGCCAAGAATCCCGTTGCCGCTCAAATCGCCGAGATACAGGCCGCGTTCAACGCTGCTATTCGCTGACGCTGGGCGGGCTCGCCCAGAATAAAGCGACCGGGCGTTGCCCGGTCGCGTCCAAACACTCGATCGAAGCCGGCTTGTTCCCGATCAGAACAGGCCTTCGAACTTCTTCTTGAAGCGGGACAGTCGACCGCCGCGGTCGACGAGCTTCTGATCGCCGCCCGTCCAAGCCGGGTGCGTCTTGGGATCGATGTCGAGCGTCAGCGTGTCGCCCTCTTTCCCATAGGTCGAATAGGTCACGAACTCGGTCCCGTCGGTCATCACGACCTTGATCGGGTGGTAGTCGGGATGGATGTCAGCACTCTTTTTCATCTTGCGGCTCTCGGCAACACGCGACCCGCTCGCTCTCGTGAGCGGACACATTCGTTCATTTCAGGGATACGTTGGGTCTACATAGTTGAAAGCGCTGCAGGGCACAAGAGATGCTCGCGATGCGGCATCGGGACTGGCCGCCAAGGGTGCGCTTTCTGACGTAAGACAGAACTGGGATCAATCCAGTCGGGCAGGGATGTGGTGAGAGGGCTGAACGGCGCGGGAAGGAACCGGGAAGTGTTGACGGGAGCGAAGCCGGAAGGACCCCGCCGCTCCCTGCGCCCTCTCCTGGGGCTCAAGCCTTATGTGCTGAAGCACCCAGGCATGCTTTTTCTGGCTGGTGTCGCCCTGCTCATCGCGGCGCTGGCTATGCTGACATTGCCCCTCGCGGTGCGGCGCGTCATCGATTTCGGGTTTTCCAGCGCCGATGCGGTCTTCATAGACCAGTACTTCTCGATGCTGATGCTCATCGGGCTTGTGCTGGCCGTCGCCAGTGCGGCTCGATTTTATTTTGTCAATTGGATCGGCGAACGCGTGGTGGCTGATTTGCGCGCCGACGTGTTCCGGCATCTGTCACAGCTGGGGCCCGACTTCTACGAAACCACTCACTCAGGTGAGGTGACGAGCCGACTTACAGCCGACACCACGCAGATCAAGGCAGCGGCGGGAACCGCGATCAGCCAAGCCCTGCGCAACATAATCATGCTGTTCGGGGCGCTCGCAATGATGATCTGGACGAGCCCCGGGCTGTCATTTCTGGTTCTCCTCGCGATCCCCGTCATCGTGCTGCCGCTCATCGCCTACGGGCGGCTCGTACGCCGCCGCTCTCGGCGGGCCCAGGACACGTTGGCAGATGCGTCTGCCCTCGCGGTAGAAAACCTAGCCGCCGTGCGGACGATGCAAGCCTTCACGAATGAGCGCTTCGTGTCCGATCGGTTCGCCAAAGCGGTCGAGAGGGCCTTCGATGCGGCCAGGGCGGGGCTTCAGGCCAGGGCCGGACTCACGGCGATGACGATATTCCTCGTCTTCGCCAGCATCGTGGGCGTGCTCTGGTATGGGGCGGAGGCCGTCGTTCGCGGCGAGATCACGGGTGGCCGGCTCAGCCAGTTCGTCCTTTACGCGGTCTTCGCGGCCGCTGCGCTTGCCCAGCTCTCGGAGGTGTGGGGTGAGGTCAGTCAGGCCGCAGGAGCCGCCGAACGGCTCGCGGAGCTCCTTGCGGTAAAGCCTCAGATCCGCACGCCGGATCGGCCAATGCCATTGCCGGAGCCTAGCCGAGGCGAAATATCATCCGCCACGTCAGCTTCCGCTATCCTTCCCGAGGAGTCGGCCCTGTCCGACGTCTCCTTCGATGTGGCGCCGGGGAGACGGTGGCCATCGTCGGCCCATCCGGAGCCGGCAAGAGCACCGTCTTCAATCTGTTGCTGCGCTTCTTCGATCCCGACGAGGGCGAAATCTGCGTGGATGGCATTCCGGATCGGCCAGGCCGACCTCGTACAGCTCCGCAAGCGCATGGCGCTGGTGCCCAGGAGGTCGCGCTTTTTGCAGACACGGTGGCCGAAGAAAGATTCCTACGGCAGCCCGCATGCGAGCCATGAGGAGGTAGAGCGGGCTGCCCGCTTGGCACAGGCGCACGAGTTCATCACCGCATTGCCGCAGGGCTACGACACTCAGCTGGGTGAGCGAGGCGTGTCGCTGTCGGGTGGCCAGCGGCAGCGCGTCGCCATTGCCCGCGCGATCCTTCGCGACGCGCCGATCCTGATGCTCGACGAGGCGACGAGCGCGCTCGATGCGGAAAGCGAGGTGGCCGTGCAAAAGGCCCTCGAGGAGGTGATGCGCGGCCGCACGACATTGGTGATCGCACATCGGCTCGCGACAATTCAGAAGGCGGACCAAATCCTGGTCTTCGAGGCCGGGCGCATCATCGAGGAGGGCTCCCACGCGGGATTGATCCGCCAAGGTGGACTCTACGCCCGCCTCGCCGACCTGCAATTCGCCAGGGAGGCGGCGCAGTAGATCGTCGGCGCTTATTTCCGAGCGGACTGTCGGTCGCCGATGAGACGCTGAGCCGCCCTCGATCATCGATTGGTCAGCTTCAACTCGATGCGGCGATTGCGGCGGAGGACCTCTTCACTGTCGCCTTCCTCGAGCGGCTGAAACTCGCCGTAGCCGGCGGCGACGAGACGGTTCGGGGGCACGCCACGCGAGATCAGATAGCGCACCACCGAGATGGCGCGGGCTGTCGAAAGCTCCCAGTTGGAGGGGAACTGGTAGCTGCTGATGGGCCGACTGTCCGTGTGTCCATCGACCTGCAGCGCCCAGTCGATCTCCGGCGGGATCGTCCGCTCCAGCTCGATGATGGCGGTAGCAAGCTGATCAATGGCGGCGAGGCCCTCGGGCGTCAGCTCGGCCTGGCCTGATGGGAACAGCACCTCTGACTGGAAGACGAACCTGTCGCCGACGACGCGGATGTCCTTGCGGTCCTTCAGCAGCTCACGTAGCCGGCCGAAGAAATCGGAGCGGTAGCGCTGCAGCTCCTGCACTTGACGGGCGAGCGCCGCATTGAGCCGTTGTCCGAGGTCCCTGATGCGATCTTGCGATTCCTGGTCCTTGCGTTCGGAGGCTTCGAGAGCCTCGTTCAGAGCTGCGATCTGCCTGCGGAGCGCGAGCAATTGCTGGTTGAGCAGATCGACTTTGGCGAGGGCCTCGTTCGAGATCTTCGTCTGCTCGTCGAGGTCGGAGGTCAAGGCACTGATACGCGCCTGGCTGCCTCGCACCGCTTCATCCTTTTCGGCCACGAGACCAGCCAGCCGCTCGTTTTCGTCCCGTAATGACGCGAGCGTCGCCTGCAGTGCGGCGAGCTCGTCCTCGACACTCTTGGCCTTGCCCTTCTCGAGCGATAACAGGTTGGTCAGCTCCGCGATTTGACGCGTCAGCCGGCGCAGGGCGGCATCCTTGCCGCTCGATTCCTGACTGACGAAGTATTGCGCGAGCATGAAGATCGAGAGCAGGAAGGTGAAGACCAGGAGCAGCGTCGACAGCACGTCGACATAGCCCGGCCAGAATCACCGTACTGCCCACCGTGTCGGCCTCGCCCGCGCGCCATGGCTCATGCCCCGCGTCGCTTGAAGCTGGCCGCGAGCTCACGCAGCATGCCTGTGACCTGGTTCTGCTGCGCCGCCTGCTCGTCCACCCACTGGCGTACGACGTTCTGCTCGGCTCGCATCTGTGCCACCAGCTCGTTGACGCCCTGAGCCAGCTCTCGCACAGCATCATGGCCGCCACTGTTCGGCTCCAACGGCAGCGCCGAGTGCAGGCGGTCGGTCAGCTCCGTGATGGAGCGCTGCATTTCGAAAACCGCCGAGTAGAGCTGGCGGGTCATCTGGTCTGCCGCTCCCGTCGTGCCAGGCGTCAGCTCAGTAATGCCGGAGAGCCATTCCTCGAGCTCGTTGTAGAAGCGGTTCTGAGCATGGCTCGCTTGCAGCTCGAGAAAGCCGAGCACCAACGACCCGGAAAGGCCGAGCAGCGATGACGAAAAGGCCGTACCCATGCCCCGGAGCGGCGCGGCCAGGCCAGATTTGAGCTCTTCCGAAGATCAGGGCGCTTTCGGACGCCCGGGTGTCGAGACTGCTGATCGTGACGCCGACAGAGGTGATCGTCTCGAGCAGTCCCCAGAAGGTTCCCAGCAGGCCGAGGAAGACCAGCAGCCCGACCATGTAGCGACCCGTGTCGCGGGCCTCGTCGAGCTCGCGAGCCGATGGAATCCATTATGGATCGCATCGAGGTGGTCGAGAGGGACAGCGTGCCGGTCCGATCGCGCAGCATGGTGGCCATGGGCGCCAGCAGCACGGGCCGGTGCGAGATGGCGAGGCCAGGATCGGCGATCCGGAAGGCGTTCACCCAGCGGATCTCCGGATAGAGCCGGATGACCTGCCGGAACGAGTAGAGGATGCCGACGAACAGAACGAAGACTATCAGTCCGTTGAGAAACGGATTGTGGAGGAAGGCAGCAATCAAGGTCGGCGCGGCAATCGCGGCAATGAAGCCAACGATCGTCAGGAAGAAAATCATGTTGAGGAGAAAGCCGCCGGGCGTGCTCAACGTACCAGGGGCAGCCTTCATCGCAATTTCAGCTTGTCGCTTTCTGGCCATTATTCGAGCCTCATAACGGACGCGCCAGCGACCTTACCGAAATCACGTGGCAGGCAAAACCGGCAACATCGTGCCGAGGATACGCCATATTCGTCTTTATGCAGCTTTCTGAGCCGCTGAAAGGACAGAAAGAAGCCCGCGCGAAATCGTAGGATTGCCAGCAAGGATGCTGCCGGTCTCAAAGATGCGGCTACCTCCTTGCACATCTGTAACCACGCCGCCAGCCTCGCGTACAATGAGGATGCCTGCTGCCAGATCCCATGGCTGCAGGTTGTGCTCCCAGTATCCATCGAAGCGGCCTGCCGCTGTCCACGCCAAGTCCAGCGCCGCCGAGCCTGTGCGGCGGATGCCGGCCACCTCGCGCATGATCGCCTCCGCCTCCCGCAGGAACTGAGCGTGCCCCGGTCGGCCCCGGTGCGGGATGCCCGTCGCGATGACGGAATCAGCGAGTGTTCGGCGTGCAGCAACCCGAATACGCCGGTCATTCAGAAACGCACCCTTCCCCTTCTCCGCTGTATACATCTCATCCGAGATGGGATTGTAGATCAACCCGGCAACAAGCTGACCCTCACGCTCGAGGCCGATCGAAATGGCGAACAGCGGAATGCTATGGAGGAAATTCGTGGTGCCGTCGAGCGGATCGACGATCCAGCGGTGCGTTTTGTCGGCGCCGACAATCTCGCCGCGCTCCTCCATGAGGAAGCCATAGCCCGGGCGTGCACGCGACAACTCGCGAAACAGGATCTCCTCGGCGCGGTGATCGGCTGCGGAGACGAAGTTCGCGGGACCTTTGACCGAAACCTGAAGGTGCGCCACCTCGCCAAAATCGCGTGCCAGGCTGCGGGCAGCCTTTCGCGCGGCAGCAATCATGACGTTCATCAGGGCAGAAGCAGGCATTGCAACAGCGTTCCGGCGCGGTAAGGGGATTGCTGAAATAGGCCCGGCTGTCGTTCAGCTCCAGGGCGTGGCCGTCTCGACTAGCTGCTCCCGTCGACAATGACAAGTGTAAGGCCGGGCAGGGCTCGCCGGTTCCTCAACCGGAGCAAAGGCAGTTCACTGCGGTAGGATGCCGATTGCGGCTCGCTCGCGCCACTCATGGGCGGCCTTCTCGGCAGCGAGCCGGGCGTCAGCTGGAAGCTTCGCCACCAACTGGTCGAGGGCTTCATCCTCGATCCCGCTTTCCCTGGCCAGGATGCGCCACTTGGCCGCTTCGATCAGATCGGGCTGGCCCCGCTCGTCATCTGCCAGCAGATGCGCCAGGCGGTTCTGAGCGCCCGCAAAGCCTTTCTCGGCCGCCGAGCGGAGATAAACTACCGCCTTTGGCATTTCTGAATTGAGGCCGAAGCCGCGGAGCAGCATCAGAGCGTAATCGTATTCCGCTTCGAGGAGACCTTGCTCCGCAGCCCGCCGCATCCAACGGGCCGCCTCGTAAGCATCCGCCTCGACGCCATGTCCGGTCTGGTACAGGACCGCGAGATCGTATTGGGCGGCAACGAACTCCTTGCTCGGCAGCGTATCCGATGTGCAAAGCCCGCGACGGGGATTCTCCGGCTTGCCGTCGCCATCCATAAACATGAGGCCCAAGTTGTAGTTTGCGTAAGGATGGCCCTTGGCAGCGGCGATCTCGAACATGCGCGCGGCAGCCTCGCGGTCCTTCTTGACGCCGCGCCCCTCAGCGAGGTGCAGTCCGAGTGCGAACGCCGCCTCGGTGTCTCCGAGCTCGGCCCCCCTCGCGTACCATTGTGCCGCGACAGTCTCATCCTTCGGCACGCCGAGACCTTCGGCGTAGATGCGACCAATGAGGGTATGGGCTTGCGGGTCACCCTCCTTGGCTGCGCGCTCGGCCAAGTTGAGCGCGGTCAGATATCGCCCCTGCTCGAAGGCGATATAGGCCGCGTCCTCGCCCGTGGCGGGGACGAGATAGCGCGAGACGGCACTTTCCGGCTTGCTCGGTGTGAACCTGCTGAGCGGATCAGCTCTCTGATCGTTCTGGAGCGGCTTCGGACCCTTGGGCTGCGGCCGAGCCATCGGCTTCGACTTTGCTTTCGCCTTCCCCTTGGCCGTCGCTTCTGGGAGGTAAGGCTCGGATTCCATGGTCCATGAGCTTGTCTCCGCAACGGCATGCGTTGCGCCAAGCATCAGTGCCAGGGACCCGGCCAAGAGCACGATTGCGGCGGTTCTCATCGGCCTTCCGCACCCCCTCAGTTCGCCTCGGCCAGCTGGATGGCGTCGGCGAAGCTCGCTATGCGTCGGGCAATGTCCGATGGCGGCGCTCCGGCCTCGATCTTGACGCCAATGAAGTCAGCGCCGGCCTGAGCAAGCGCGGCCGCAAGCTCGGGCGTTTCGACATCGAGCGCGACACACGGCACCTCGAAGATCTCTGCCCACCACGCAATGAGGTCGAGACGGCGCTCTCGCGCTTTGATGCGATTTTGCACGTTCGCGGGGATACCGAAAGCAACGTAGTCGGCGCCGGCCTCGGCGATCGTCATGGCGTCGTGGCGTGAGTTGCCGGCGTCGAAGCCGACGATCCCTGTGCTGCCAACGGCCTGACGCGCTTCTCGATAGCGGGAACTCGAGATCCTTGCCGTGACTCAGATGTATGCCGTCGGCGCCGAGTTGCTGTACGAGCCCGAACTCATCCAGCAGCAGGGCCGCTGCTCCGTGGGACTGCACTTGTTTGATGAGCGGGCCAGCGTTGGAAGCGTTCAGCGCCTGGCCCTCGGGCGGCACGATGAGAACGGACGGCACGGAGCCCGCGGTAAACGCAGCCGACACACGGTCAGCGGCGGCCTCGCAGGCTTCCACCACCAGGAAGAGCTCAGTGCCGCCCTCCGGTCCGTCCATCGGCTGCTCCCAGCGATGCTCAAGCTACGGCAGCCCTATCGGCGGCAAATCCGGCCAAAGGGTGACGCCGGTGCGCCGCGCACGGACTAACGACGCCTCAGGCTGCCTTCTCCAGCGCGGGCTGCCATTTGCCCATGGACGCAAGCCCGTTCATCTTGGCCCGATGGGCGAACGCACGCTGAGCCGCGGCAACGTTCTCGGAGCGGCCGCCCCAGGCCTTGAGCGCAGCGGCCTGCAGCGCGCGGCCGTAGGAGAAGGTCAGCTTCCAAGGCAGATTGCCCATGGCGTTCATCAGCGATAGGTGCTCCGTCGCCTGCTCGTCCGTCTGACCGCCGGAGAGGAAGGCGATGCCGGGGACGGCAGCCGGTACGCTGGCCTTGAGGCACTGAACCGTACGCTCAGCGACCTCCTGCGGGCTCGCCTGCTTCGGCGACTTCTGGCCGGCGATCACCATGTTCGGCTTCAGCACCATGCCCTCGAGCCGGACGCGGGCGTCATAAAGCTCCTGGAAGACAGTGCGTAGTGTCCACTCGGTGACTTCGTAGCAGCGGTCGATGTCGTGCGTGGAGTGCTCGCCATCCATCAGCACTTCCGGCTCGACGATGGGGACGATGTTCGCCTCCTGGCACAGAGCCGCGTAGCGAGCGAGCGCATGGGCGTTGGCTTTGATGCAATTCCAAGTTGGGCAACCGTCGGCGATGGTGATGACGGCGCGCCATTTCGCGAAGCGGGCGCCCAGCTGGTAGTACTCGGCCAGACGCTCGCGCAGGCCATCGAGGCCTTCCGTCACTTTCTCGATCTTCGAGGTCGGACCAGCCAGCGCCTTCGCGCCTTTATCGACCTTGATGCCGGGGATGGATCCGGCTGCCTTGATGAGGTCGACGAGAGGCGTGCCGTCCTGCGCCTTCTGACGAATGGTCTCGTCAAACAGGATCACGCCGGAAATATAGTCCCGCATCGCCTCGGTCGAGCGGAACAGCATCTCGCGGTAATCGCGCCGATTCTGCTCCGTGTTCTCGATGCCGATCGAGTCGAAGCGCTTCTTGATGGTGCCGGTGCTTTCGTCGGCGGCCAGGATGCCCTTACCGGGGGTCACCATGGCCTGTGCGATATCCTCGAGCTTCTCAGTCATGACTTACGTCTCCTCGGGCAATTACCGAGCCACACTCTCGCGCCGATGCCGGCAGGATCGCGAAGCTGCGCGGCCGCGCGTTCAAGAAACGCGTGGCGGGGCGAAACGACATCCAAGCCGGGCCTGAGGCTCCGGCAAAGCTAGCCTGTGGCCCGGACCTCCAACAAGGCGGCTCCGGGCCTTTGGTCCGCTAGAGCAACTTACCCATCGCGACTGCAGTGTCGATCATCCGGTTAGAGAATCCCCACTCGTTATCATACCAG
Source organism: uncultured Pseudomonadota bacterium (assembly GCA_963786775.1). Taxonomy (GTDB): domain Bacteria; phylum Pseudomonadota; class Alphaproteobacteria; order Rhizobiales; family Hyphomicrobiaceae; genus ZC4RG25. The sequence goes on from CAWBAM010000029.1 coordinate 32,568, forward strand.
GAGAGCACACGAACGAGCTTGCCATCGACGATCTGCGTCTGCGTGGCGTCGAATGTTGAAGACGCCGGCGAGTGCAAGAAATCGATCGAAACCAGAGGAGCCTTGTTCACGGCCAGCACGCCCTTGAGCTCCTGCGCGGCCGCCTGCTCCATCGCCTTGTTGATCTCCTCGACCGTCGTCTCCCGTTCGGGGATCAGCTTGAGGTCGACCACCGAAACGTTTGGAACAGGAACACGGATCGCCGTGCCGTCGAGCTTACCCTTGAGCTCCGGCAGAACCAGTCCGACCGCCGCTGCGGCACCCGTCGAGGTTGGGATCATGGACATGGCGGCGGCGCGTGCCCGGCGCGGGTCCTTGTGCGCCTGATCAAGGATTCTCTGGTCGTTGGTGTAGGCGTGAACCGTGGTCATGAAGCCCGACTTGATGCCGCAAAGCTCATGGAGAACCTTGGCGACGGGGGCGAGGCAGTTCGTCGTGCAGGAAGCGTTCGAAACGACTTTGTGGTCCGCCGTCAGCTTGTCGTGGTTGACACCATAGACGACCGTGAGATCAGCCCCCTTCGATGGCGCCGAAACCAGCACGCGCTTCGCGCCGGCGTCTAGGTGCACCTTGGCCTTCTCCTTATCGGTGAAGACGCCCGTGCACTCCATCACGATGTCGATGCCGAGATCCTTCCAGGGGAGCTGGGAGGGATCCTTGATGGCGAGAACCCGGATCGGCTTGCCGATGCCGATGTCCATGTAATCGCCTTCGACCTTGACTTCGCCGGGGAAAGTGCCGTGGACGCTGTCGTACTTAAAGAGATGGGCGTTATCCTCGGCCGAGCCGAGGTCATTGATCGCGACCACCTCGACGTCCGAGCGCTTGCCTTCAGCGATGGCGCGCAGCACGTTGCGGCCGATGCGCCCGAAACCCGATATCGCGATCTTCAAAGCCATTTTGTCCTCTCCTGGCGAGCTGTGGATCGGCGGGCTCGCAACCTCGTGTGCCCCACCGGCTAAATCGACGTAGCGATTACATGTTCCCGTCGATCCGGCCTGTCAATGCGTGCGGCCCGGATGCAGCAGTTGCCTTGAACAATGAGATCGTTTGACGTCGGCCGAGTTGACTGGCCAGCTTATCAAGACTTAAGGTCCCCTGTGGCGACCTGTAGGCCAAGGGGGGGCTCTGCGTCGCACTCCAGGATCACGCCGAATGACGCAGAGGGATCGGCAAAAGAAGGGACGGTCGGCTGCGACACGATCAGGCAGCCGCACAACGAAGAAGCCAGCAGCCACTGTCGAGCAGCTGGAGCGTGAGCGCAATGAGCTGCGCGCTCGTCTCGCCGCCGCCGAAGAGCACATCAAACTGCTCGAAAGTCAGCGACTCGAAGTGCTTAACCGCATTGATTGGGTGATCGATTCAATCCATAACGTCCTTGAACGGCAAAACTGATTCGCACGGGGGCGGCAACCGCGCGGTGGCCGATTTGGGGGGATGGGGCAGGTTACGGTGACGCTGAATGGGCGTACCTACCGCCTGCGCTGCGGGGACGGCGAGGAGCAGCGGCTACTAGCTCTAGCGGAGTACGTGAGGGAGAAGGTCGACGGTCTCGTAAGAGAGTTCGGCCAGATCGGCGAAGATCGCCTGTTATTCATGGCCTGCCTGTTATTGAGTGACGAGCTCTTCGAATGCCGGGAGCAGCTTCTGCACGGCGGCCGACGACCAGATTATCGCGATGCACCGGGCGGCAGCTCTGATCGGGTACGTTCGAGCCGCAATGCCGAGGTAGCCTGATCGCTGATCTCGGCACCGAGCCGGTTCAAGAGGCGGACCTCTGTATTGAACAACTCGCGACGATACTAGATCGCAGTTGGAATTTGCGGCCGATCTTCAGTACATTCGGTTTGCTGCGGGGCCCGTTAGGAGCGCTTTTCCCCTGGGCCTATAAGAACTCGCTAGGGAGCTGTCCCTGTCCTTGACCGTGGTCTTGGACACATGGCGCCCACCTACTTTGTAGGGACCTGGCGGGATCACTCGCTCCGACGGCCTTCGCGGCGTTATCTTTCGGTCAGTTCCAGCCGCGCTGCGCCCAGCGAAACGAGGCAGGAGCTCAAATCAACACGCGGGTGCACGGGTGACGGACATCTCCGCAGTAGCTGCGGCTAAGAAAGGGCTCCGTTCGATCGCCAAGCGCATTCGCGCAGAGGTCTCCCAGCAACAAGGATCGGCAGCAGCCGAGGCAATTGCGGCGCACGGCATTGCATTCGCGAGGCCACCACAGGGCGCCATCGTCTCGGGCTTCAGCGCTATCGGCGACGAGATTGATCCGCTGCCTTTGATGTTGCGACTAGCTCGGGAAGGCTATGGCCTCGCTCTGCCGGTCGTGGAGGGCAACAGCCTGCCGTTGACATTCCGGCGATGGCAGCCCGGTGATCCGCTGGTCGAGGGTCGTTGGGGGATCCGAGAGCCACAGCCGTCGGCAGCTGTGGTAGATCCGGATGTGATACTGGTCCCGCTGCTGGCATTCGATGCCGCAGGCCACCGTCTCGGCTATGGTGGCGGGTTTTACGATCGTACATTGGCAGTGGCGCGCGCCCGCAAGCCGGTGCTGGCCATCGGCCTTGGGTATGATTGTCAGGAAGTGCCGGCGGTTCCGCGGCTTGATTTCGACCAGCGACTCGACTGGGTCCTTACCCCGTCCGGTCCGCGCAAGTGCATAGGAGACTGATGCGGGTACTTTTTCTGGGTGACATCGTCGGGCGCTCTGGCCGCAAGGCGGTTCTCGAGGCCCTACCAGGGCTGCGGCGTCGCTACCAGCTCGATTTCGTGATCATCAACGGAGAGAACGCGGCCGGAGGCTTCGGGATCACCGAGCAGATCTTCGAGGAGCTGATCGGCGCCGGCGCTGACGTAATCACGCTCGGCAATCATGCGTTCGACCAGAAGGAAACGCTGGTGTTCATCGAGCGGCAACCGCGGTTGTTGCGGCCGATCAACTTTCCTCCAGGGACACCTGGCAAAGGATCTGGCCTGTTTCGGGCGGCGAACGGTGCCGAGGTACTGGTGGTCAACGCGCTGGGGCGCGTGTTCATGACCGAGATCGACTGTCCGTTCCGCGCCGTCGAGCACGAGGTGGCGGCGTGTGGCATGAAGCGTGGCTCGGCAGATGCCATCCTGGTCGACTTCCACGCCGAGGCGACGTCGGAAAAACAGGCGATGGGCTACTTTCTCGACGGCCGGGTGAGCGGGGTCGTTGGCACGCACACTCACGCGCAGACTGCGGATCATCGCATCTTGCCCGGTGGAACGGCCTATATCTCCGACGTTGGCATGTGTGGCGATTACAACTCGATCCTCGGGATGGACACGACCGAGCCGATCAATCGCTTCCTGACCCGCATCCCTCGCGAACGCTTCGAACCGGCGCTCGGCCCTGCCACGATCTCGGGATTTGCGGTCGAGATCGATGATGCCTCGGGGCTCGCAAAGCAGGTTGGCGTGTTGCGGCTCGGTGGTGTTTTGACACCAACCGAGCCGCTGTTCTGGGTTGAGGAAGAGAGATCTGGCTAGAATGACGGCTAGTGAGAGCGGATAATCTCGCTCTCACTGCCGGTCAGAGGCGGTTACGCATGCCTCCGAAGATGCCGCGTGTGGGCAGCTCCCGCGGCAACGGTGCAAATCACCGCGCGGGAAACTTACTTACAATAGTTAACGAATAGTTAACGCAGCCGAGCGGGCCAGGGATGGATTTCTGAGATCCTCCCGAACTATAAGAGGGGGAATCCCGCGGCAACTGTAGCATTTGGGCGCATCATATGTGCGCCTGATGACGTATCGAGCGACGAACGAACGATGGCAGGACATTCACAATTTAAGAACATCATGCACCGCAAGGGCCGCCAGGACGCGGCCCGCGCCAAAATTTTCGCCAAGCTCGCCCGTGAGATCACGGTGGCCGCGAAGTCCGGCTTGCCCGATCCGGCCATGAACCCGCGGCTCAGGCTCGCGGTGCAGGCGGCACGCGCCGAGAATATGCCGAAGGAGAACATCGAGCGCGCGATCAAGAAGGCTCAGGGCAACGACACCGAGAACTTCGAGTCGGTGCGCTACGAGGGCTATGGCCCGGGTGGCGTGGCGATCATCGTCGAGGCGCTGACCGACAATCGTAACCGCACAGGCGGTGCGGTGCGCGCTGCGTTCACGAAATATGGCGGCAACCTCGGATCGACCGGCTCCGTTTCGCACATGTTCGACCGCATCGGTGAGGTTGTTTACGGAGCGGAGGTCGCCTCGGCGGATGCCATGTTGGAGGCCGCGATCGAGGCTGGCGCCGAGGACGTCCAGTCCGACGAGAACGGCCATGTTATCACGTGTGCCTTCGAAGACCTGGGGAGCGTGGCGAACGCCTTGGAGGAGAGGTTCGGTCAGCCCACGTCGGTCAAGATCGTCTGGCGGCCCAATATCAGCACTCAGATCGACGAAGATCACGCTCAGACGGTCATGAAGCTCATCTCCGCCCTCGAGGACGATGATGACGTACAAAGCGTCTTCTCCAACTTCGAGGTGAGCGACGAGGTGATGGCGAAGCTCACAGCAGCCTGACAGCTGGACTCGGATTCACAACTAAGCCGACGCCTATCCGGGACCGAACTGTGCTAAGCACCCCCTATGCGGGGGAAAGCGATTCGCATCATCGGCATCGATCCGGGGCTGAGGCGCACTGGTTGGGGCATCATCGAGTCCGACGGCGTAAGGCTCGGCTATGTGGCCTCGGGCGCAATCCAGTCGGATAGCGACGAGGATTTGGCCTATCGCCTCCGCGAGCTCTTCGAGGGGCTGTCGAGCGTAATTGCAACCTTCGAGCCCCAAGAAGCCGCCATCGAGGAGACGTTCGTCAACAAGGACGCGCGGGCGACGCTGAAGCTCGGCCAGGCGCGCGGCATGGCCATGTTGGCGCCGGCGATGAGGGGATTGCGAGTGGCCGAGTATCCGCCCAACCTCGTCAAGAAGTCGGTTACCGGGAACGGGCACTGCGAGAAGCGTCAAATCCAGGCCATGGTCGGGGTTCTCCTGCCCAGGGCCAAATTTGACAGCGCCGACGAGGCCGATGCGCTCGCCATCGCGATCTGTCATGCTCATCACAGAAGCGGACCCCACGAGCGTGCCGCGCGACTGGCTAGGGGATTGACGGTATGATCGGTCGTCTGCGGGGGAAGGTCGATGCCATCGGCGAGAGCTACCTGATCGTCGATGTGAACGGCGTTGGCTACGAGGTGCAGGCGTCGGCACGCACGCTGCGGAGCCTCGAGCTGGGCCAGGAGGTTACGCTGTCGATCGAGACCTACGTGCGCGAGGATGCCATCCGCCTGTTCGGCTTCACCACCGAGGTGGAGCGGGCATGGTTCCGCACGTTGCAGTCCGTGCAAGGCGTGGGTTCGAAAGTGGCGCTCGCCATTCTCGGTACGCTGTCCACGCAGGATCTCGCCAACGCCATCGCGCTGGGGAACCGCGCGGCAATCGAGCAGGCTCCCGGTGTTGGAAGGAAGCTGGCGCAGCGGATTGTCACCGAATTGAAGGAGAAGGCGCCGCAGCTGTCCATCGGCGTTCATGCGCCGACTGCCGAGATGCGGGCAAATGGCGCCGGCGGACCCGTGCTGCTGCAGGAGGGCAATGTTTCGGCAGAAGCCATATCGGCCCTGACCAATCTCGGCTATCCGCCTCAGCAGGCCGCGGCCGCTATAGCCGCAGCTATGAGCGATCTTGGAGATGCGGCAGATCTCGCCCAGCTGATCAAGCGGGGCTTGCGGGAGCTGGCGCGATGACGGACCTGATGTCATGGATGGCATGAGCAACGCGCAGCGCGCGCTCTGGACCTTTCTCTTCTACACGCTCGTCGGGCCGTTCATCGGCGCGCTACTGCTCAGCGTAGCGATCCCATTGGCGCTGGTGGCCGGTTTTCTGCCTGATCTTGCGGACCTCGAGTTGGGTGGACGGATTTCCTTTACCGGATGGGCTGCTCTCTACGCGTACGTCTGGGGTGCGCCGACCGCAGCGCTCGCCGCGCTCGGTCTCCTGCCGTTCGTGTTTCGCGGAGGCACGTTCAGCTGGATCGCCGCAGCGGTTGCGGGCGTGATCGCGTTCGGGGTCACCACGATCTTTGCACCCCTGCCGGTGCCCGGTACGGCTCCGTACCTCGCCTTTCTCGCGGGCGTTGTCTCCCTCATCTGCTGGGCCGTTCTTTCCAAGATGGGGGTGCTTGCGGGAGCTGATGAGTAATTCTCGCGTCCAAGAGCAGCTACGTAAGCTGAGCTGAGGCGATTGCCGTCGTCGGATTCCTTCGTGGTCACTAACATCCTGATCAACAGCCTGCCGGACGACGTCCCACGAATTGTGATAGAGGTTCGGTGAGCACGAATCACGAACAGGAGCGGGGGCAGGTGCAATGACGGACCGCCTCGTCACAGGCGCGAAGCGCGAAACGGATGCCTTCGAGGCGACGATCCGCCCGCAATCTCTCGATGAGTTCATCGGCCAGGAGCAGGCACGAGCAAACCTGAGAGTGTTCATCCAAGCTGCGCGGGCGCGCGGCGATGCACTCGATCACGTCCTGTTCGCCGGGCCGCCAGGGCTCGGCAAGACGACGCTGGCGCAGATCCTCGCGAAGGAGCTCGGCGTCGGCTTTCGCGCCACCTCCGGACCCGTCATTTCCAAGGCGGGCGATCTGGCGGCGCTACTGACCAATCTCGAAGAACGCGACGTTCTCTTCATCGACGAGATCCATCGTCTCAATCCGGCGGTCGAGGAAATCCTCTATCCGGCCATGGAGGATTTTCAGCTCGATCTGATCATCGGCGAGGGCCCCGCCGCTCGCTCCGTTCGCATCGACTTGCCGAAGTTCACTCTGGTGGGAGCAACCACTCGCGCGGGCCTGCTCACGACGCCGCTGCGGGACCGCTTCGGAATACCCATCCGCCTCAACTTCTACACGGTGGAGGAATTGGAGCAGGTGGTCACGCGCGGTGCGCGGGTGCTGGGCGCGAACATCAATGCCGAGGGTGCTCGAGAGATAGCGCGTCGCTCGCGCGGGACGCCCCGCATCGCCGGGCGCCTTCTCCGGCGCGTGTGGGATTTCGCTGTCGTCGCCAACGCCAAGGTCATCGACGCCGCTGTGGCGGATAAGGCTCTGCGCGCGCTCGAGGTGGACAGAGCCGGGCTCGATGCGCTCGACCACCGCTATCTCACCTGCATTGCGACGAACTATGAGGGTGGACCGGTTGGTATCGAGACGATCGCGGCGGCGCTGTCAGAGCCGCGGGACGCGCTCGAGGAGATCGTCGAGCCGTACCTGCTTCAGCAGGGCTTCATCGGCCGCACGCCTCGAGGCCGGATCGTGACGCTCAAGGCCTATCGGCACCTGGGCCTCGCCGGCCCCGCACGATCCTCAGCTCCCCAGATGGGCCTGTTCGATCCCGACACAGACGATGGCGCAGACTTCGAGACTGGTGCTGCAGGAAAAGATCGCAATTCTCGACTACGGTAACCCGGTGGATAGGCTAATATCGTCCGGCTAGCCAGGCTTCAGGAGTGTGCGGTGGTCGGAGTGGGTAGGTCGGATTCGGACGGCGGTCCGGCCGGGAGTACTGCGGCCGCGGATTACGCGCAAACGAACAACACTGCTGGCATCATTGCCATGCTAGCGGCGATGGCGAGTTTCGCTTGCGGCGACTTGCTCATGAAGCTCTCCTCGACCGACCTTCCGACGGGCGAGCTGGTCTGGCTCCGGGCGACCTTCATGTCGGCGGCAGGTTTGACCTACGCCGTCCTCAGCGGAGCCGTCCGCAGTGCCTGGACGCTGCTTGCCAGGCCGATGCTTCTCCGCGCCATCGGTGACACCGGCGGGGCGCTAGCGTATCAGTCCGCGCTGGCGCGCATGGCTTTCGCTGATCTTGTCGCCATCAACCAAATCAATCCGCTGACGGTAACGGCTGCCTCCGCCATCTTTCTCGGCGAGCGGGTAGGCTGGAGGCGATGGACGGCTGCTGCGGTTGGTCTGTGCGGCGTGCTGTTGATCATCCGCCCTGGAACAAGCGCTTTCACATGGTGGAGCATTGTTGCGGTCGTGGCAGTGCTCTTCGCGACGCTGCGCGACGTCTCGACTAAGAGCATCGACCGGGCTGTCCCGGCCGTGCTCGTCATGTGGTTTTCCTCCAGCGCTGTGGCCTTCGGCAGCCTCACCATGCTTTTTTTCGAGAGCTGGGTTTGGCCCGAGCCCGCCGTTCTGCTGCAAGTCGCCGGCGCGAGCGCGTTCTCCCTGACCGGGCATCTCTGCATCATCACCGCCGTGCGGAAGGGAGAGCTCTCTGCCGTCGCTCCGTTTCGCTACTCCATCATGATCTGGGCGTTGCTCCTCGGCCTGGTGATCTGGGGTGAGCTGCCGGACGGATTAGCTATGCTCGGAATGGCCATCGTGACGGGCGCCGGCATTTACACCTTCCGTCGCGAGATGGTCGCGCGGCGGAAGGCAAGACCCTAGTCCGAGCGCACAAGCTCCCTTAGGTCGGTGGCGTCATTTATTGCGCTCAACCTATGCGTGCAGAAGAGGGCCCGCAATTCAGTCGACGAGTTTTGTCTGATCAGCCGAGCGCGATCGGCTGCTTACATCGAAGTATTCGGCCATAGCGTTATCTGTGGCCCGATGTTCACACTGATTGCGAAAATACTCTGCGGAGAGATGGATCGCTTTCGCGCCTCTTGCGTTGCGCAGCCAAAAGGGCGTCATGAGCATGAGCAAGGCTCTGGTGGGCGCTTGCTTGTGACTGTCCTACAGATCGATTGGTGGCTAGAACATATCGTCTGTAAGCACATTTCCTTACTTGCGTTCGTTTGGGCTTAACGGTCGAGTTTACGTAAGAGGCGTGGAGGTTGCTCTATGATGTTGCGTCATGCGGTGTGGGTCGCGTTTTCCGGGATCTTGCTGGTGGTGCCTCCAGCCTATGCGACGCCAGATGGCGCTCCTCCTCCTGAAACGGCTTTAGAGCCCGGGCAGCCAAAGACCGAAGCGTCAGTGCTCCCAGCTACGTCCAATGCGGGCACCACGGAACCGACAGTCACTCCGGCGGTGGCCAATCCTGGCGACATGGAGGGCGATGCTGCGGCGCATGCGCGGCCGGAGTTCGGGGCCGAGGGTGAACCTCAACCGATGGTTATGCCTGCTGCGGTCCACATGCCCTTGCCTGAACTTAATCCGTTCAAGCCGGAGGTCACGCTCAAGGCCATCATCGATCTGTCCTCGCAGCGCATGACGGTGATGAGCAAGGACGAGGTGCTGTACGTCTGGCCGATTTCGTCCGGCCGGCGCGGATACTTAACCCCCAATGGAACCTACTATCCCCAGTGGCGTGCGCGGATGTGGTACTCCAAGCAATACGGTGGCGCTGCCATGCCCTATTCCGTGTTCTTCCACCGCGGCTACGCGATCCATGGAACCTACGCCACGGGTATGCTTGGGCGCCCGGCCTCTCACGGCTGCATCCGGTTGTCCCCGAAGAACGCAGCCACCTTCTACAAGCTGATCGACCAGCATGGGATGGAATTCGACGCAAATCATCGTGAAAGGCACGACCAGCGTCGGTTCACCGAAGGTTGCTCAACGCAGCCGAGCGACTTCTCGCCGGCGGGTCGTGCGCCAGCAGCAGCGCCGCCCGGCCACACGGGGGTATGCGAACTACAACTATGAGTACAGGTATGGTTACCGGGCGCCGTCCTGGGCGACCTGGTAAGCCGTAGATCCGAGCGCACCTGACCGCTTCGTCGTGAGCGAGCCGCAGTCACGCGCAACCGCTTGGTTCGTGGACTGCGGTCAGGCTCGCGTTGCGACCCGGTCGAGCAAGCGAGTTGGCAGGATGCGCTTGAGCACCGAGACAGCGTACGTGGGGACCGTCACCTGGTAGCGCGCCTTGGGCCGCGGGCTCTCGACGGCATGCACGAGCTTGCGGGCGACAGCTTCGGGCTCCAACTTGAATGTCTGCCGCCCTCCGCGTTCCAGGCTTTCCAGCATCTGGCGGTATTGTTCGCGGTGAACTGAATTTTCGAGATCCAGATTGGCAATAGCGGCGGCGCGGGCATTCTCGACGAAAGCGTGTGCGGATCGGGCCCGGTTCGATCAAGGAGACGTGGATGCCGCTGCCCTGAAGCTCCAGCCGCAACGCATCGGTCAAGGCTTCGAGGGCGAATTTGGAAGCGCAGTATGCGCCGCGCCACGGAGCCGAAATGAGGCCGAGCACGGAGGAGCACTGCACGATCCGCCCCCTTCCGTTAGCCCGCATGGCCGGAATGATCCGCCGCGTGAGATCGTGAGTTCCGACCACGTTCACCTCGAGCTGGTGCCTCAGGGCATGGGCTGGGACGTCCTCGATCGCTCCAGGCTGACTGTAGGCGGCGTTGTTGAAAAGGGCATAGAGGCGCCCGCCTGTACGGCTCAGGGCTTCCTCGGCGCAGGCGGCGATCGCGTCAGAATCGGCAAGCTCGAGGTACAGCGGTTCGAGCCCATACTCCTCGGTCAAACGCTTCAAGTCATCCGGCTGGCGGGCGGTGGCCAGGACGCGCCAGCCGCGCGCCTTCATCATCCGCGCCGATGCGAGCCCGATGCCGGATGAGCATCCGGTGATGAGAATGGTGCGATCAGTCATGAGCTTTGTGATGGCCGCAGTGAAGTTGATGGGCAAATAGCCTGGACCTGAGGTTTCGACCACTGCAAGTCGCAAATCTATATGACCAAGAGAGAGGCCCAGCTGCCAAAGATGACGAGCAAGCGACCGACAATGGTAGCGAAAGTGGCGCTATCGCCGCCGGGGTGTCGCTTTGGCGGGATGGCTTATTCGCTCAATCAAGCCGAGAGCTGCGGCGGGATTGTGGGGTTTGTATCCGTCGATCACATAAAGGTAGACGTCGCGGGGTTTCCGGCCGCTTCTTAGCAGGGCTGATGGCCGCCGCCTCGAAAGGGTTCTTGCCTTCTGCCCATGCTTTCGCGCGGCTCGCCCACTCGTCCAGCTGGGCCGCCTTATAGCCCATTTTCTCTTTCTCGCTCGTGCCCATGATTTGGGCGTAGACAAAGGGGGCCGTAAGATCGGCAATCCGCGGATATTTTGAGTCTCCGGCTATGACGGCCGCTACGCCATGCGCTCTGAGCAGGGCAATGAAATCGGGCGTGCAGAAGCTCTCGTGTCGGACCTCGACCGCATGACGGATCGGTCGGCCATCGACATTCGCCGGTAACAGATCGAGAAAAGCCGCGAAGTCATCCGGATCAAACTTCTTCGTTGGCAGGAATTGCCAGTTTATCGGGCCGAGCTTGTTCTTCAGCTCCATGACGCCGCTGGCGAAAAACCGCTCGATCGACGGGCCAGCTTCGGCGAGCTTGCGCCGGTTCGTCGCGAACCGCGGACCCTTTACGGCAAAGACGAAATCGTCGGGAGTTTCGTCATGCCACTTGGCAAAGCTCTCCGGCTTCTGAGAGCCGTAGTAGGTACTGTTGATCTCGATCGATGTCAGCTGGCGGCTTGCGTATTCGAGCTCGCGGCTATGGGGCAGGTCGGCCGGATAGAAGGAGCTGCGCCAGGGTTCGAATACCCATCCCCCAACTCCGATTCGGATTTTCCCCTTTTTCTGCGGCATGACCGTTGCCTCCGACGAGCTGTTTCCCTGCCGCTACTACATCGAGTTGGCTGGGCGATAATCCCGGAAAATGGCTCCTGCACCTTCCGCTATTTTCGCTTTTTGACTCCTAACTGCACTGCGGGCTAATCGTTATTTTGCAGGAACAACTCGTGAGGACTCCGGATCGTCAATCAACGGATCGGGCTGAGCCAGCTGGGTCAGTGCTGCCATATCGTCGATGTGGATTGTCCGACCACTGACCCGAACGCCATGTCGTGCCAGCTCGGCAAAATTTCGCGACAAGTTTTCCGGGCGCATGCCGAGCTGAGAGGCGAGGGAGCGTTTCTCCATCGGAATGACGAACTTTCCCGTACCGCCCGCCTCGGCATCAGCGAGCAGGATCCAACTTGCCAGCCGTTCGAGGCTGGTGCGCAACCGCATGTTCTTGAGATCTTTGACGATCGCACGATAACGGGCCGCGAGCTCCACTAGACACGCATGGGCGAATGCCAGGTCTTCGGCGAACACCTCTCGAACCTTTTCTGCAGGGATGAGCACGACCTGGGATGGCGTCAGCGTCCGGGCTGACTTCAAGCACGGCTCATCGAGAATGACAGCAGCCAAGATAAAGGCGGCTGTCGGGCCGAGGATCGACAGTGTGGTCTCGCGGCTCCCGTGATGAGCATATTGCTCGACTGTGCCTTCAATAAGCACGTGCAAGAAATCAGGCCGCTCGCCTTCGTGCAGCAACACGACGTGGTTGGGAAAGCGCTGAAGATATCCCGAGCCAATCAACTGCTCGAAGCTGCCATCGTCGAGTTTCTCGAACAATGGAATTTTGCGAATTCGTTGCGCATCCGTGGCCCGCACATCTCTCTCCCAGTTTTCTGCTGATTGATGATTGTCAATCGAATAAATGCTCAAAGTCAATCGCCAAATAACCCTTGGTCAAATTTTTGAAGCATGGACAGTAACTTGAGCTTGTTTATTGTTTATACTTGATCGCGATCAATACACCTTGCGTCGCGATAAGACATGTCTCGGAGGCGAGATGGTCCACAAGGAGCGCGCGCCATGAGCGACCTTTCTGGTATCGGCCGAGGCGACAGAGGAAGGGCTCTTTGGCTTTCGACGATAGCGTTCACGGTCTGCTTCGCAGTCTGGACCATCTTCTCGATCATCGGCGTGCAGATTAAGGACGACCTCGGCCTCAGCGAGGCGCAGTTCGGATTACTCGTTGGCACTCCGATACTTACGGGCAGCCTCATCCGGCTATTTCTGGGCGTTTGGACGGATCAGTACGGCGGCCGGATCGTCTACACCGCAGTCATGTTGTCCGCGGCGGTCGCCACGTGGCTGCTGACCTTCGCTTATGACTATCCCACTTTCCTGATGGCAGCGCTCGGCGTCGGCATAGCGGGCGGCTCATTTGCCGTCGGCGTTGCCTATGTCGCGAAGTGGTATCCGACCGACGAGCAGGGCACTGCGCTCGGCATTTTCGGCGCTGGCAACGTAGGAGCTGCGCTAACGAAATTCGTAGCGCCCTTCATCATGGTCGCTTACGGCTGGCAGGCCGTCGCGCAACCTTTGGGCGCTGGCGATCGCCGTGATGGCGGTCGTCTTCTGGTTCTTCACCAAGGACGAGCCGCAGCTCGAAGCTCGGCGCAGAGCTGGCCAGAAGCCGGAGTCGATGCTGGCCATGCTCGCGCCGCTCGCGCGGCTGCAGGTCTGGCGTTTCTCGCTCTATTATTTCTTCCTCTTCGGCGCGTTCGTTGCGCTTGCCCTGTGGCTGCCCCGCTACCTGATCGGGGTTTATGGGCTGGATATCGCCACTGCCGGCATAATCGGGGCCTTTTACTCTGTCGCCGGCATCCATTTTCCGCATCTACGGCGGCCATCTCTCCGACAAGTATGGCGCCCGGCGGGTCATGTACTGGACTCTCGGCGTTTCCGTAATCTGTACGTTCCTACTGTCCTATCCGCCGACCGAGTACGTGGTGAGGGGTATCCACGGCCCCATCACCTTCCGGCTGGAGACGGGGCTCTTCGCCTTCACCGTGCTCGTCTTCGTGCTCGGCTTCTTCATGAGCCTCGGCAAGGCGGCCGTCTACAAGCACATCCCGGTCTACTACCCGAACCACGTCGGATCGGTGGGTGGCGTCGTCGGCCTCGTGGGCGGGCTCGGCGGTTTCGTGCTGCCGATCGCTTTCGGGCTCCTGAACGATCTCACCGGCATCTGGCAGAGCTGCTTCATGCTGCTCTTCGCCATCGTCTCGATCGCGCTGGTATGGATGCACGTGTCGATCCGCATCATGGAGCGCGGCGTGCTCGAGCCGGAGCTGAAGAAGCTCCCCGAGCTGCCCGAGATGCAGGAGATCCACGAGCCCCGTCATGTCGGCGTTCTTGGCCCGCATTTGATCGAGGATTGGAGGCCCGAGGACAAGGAGTTCTGGGAAACCAAGGGCCGTGCAATTGCACGCCGGAATCTCTGGATCTCAATTCCCTCTCTGCTGCTTTCGTTCGCCGTATGGATGGTGTGGTCTGTCGTCGTCGCGAAGCTTCCAGCGGCGGGCTTCACTTATACTACCGACCAGCTCTTCTGGCTGGCGGCTTTACCGGGGTTATCCGGGGCGACGCTGCGCATCTTCTATTCCTTCATGGTGCCGATTTTCGGCGGCCGGCTCTGGACGACGTTGTCCACCTGGTCACTGCTCATTCCCGCAGTGGGCATCGGGCTCGCGGTCCAAAATCCCAATACGCCGTACTGGATCATGCTGTTGCTCGCGCTGACGTGCGGCTTCGGCGGCGGCAACTTCGCATCGTCTATGGCCAACATATCCTTCTTCTTCCCAAAGTCGGAGAAGGGGAGCGCGCTGGCGATGAATGCGGGCCTTGGCAACCTCGGCGTCAGCGTCGCTCAATTCTTGGTGCCGCTCGTCATTACGACTGGTGTGTTCGGCTGGCTCGGCGGCGAGCCCGTCATGGTTACGGAAGGCGACCGCCAAGTGCCGCTCTGGCTGCAGAACGCGGGCTTCATTTGGGTGCCGTTCATTATCGCGTCGGCCTTTGCGGCATGGTTCGGCATGAACGACCTCGCCACGGCCCGCGCCTCGTTCGCCGAGCAGTCGGTGATTTTCCAGCGCAAGCATAACTGGATCATGTGCTGGCTTTATACCGGCACCTTCGGCTCGTTCATCGGCTATTCGGCCGGCTTTCCGCTGCTCGCCAAGATTTAGTTTCCCGAGATCGACGTGCTGCCCTACGTGTTTCTCGGCCCCCTCATCGGGTCGCTGTCGCGCGTATCTGCGGGGTGGGTTTCCGATAAGTACGGCGGCGGCCGTGTGACGCTTCTGGGTGTTCGTCGCCATGGCGCTCGGCGTGCTCGGCGTCCTCTATTTCCTTAGCCAGGAAAACTTCGCCGGCTTTTTCGCGATGTTCTTGTTCCTCTTCTTCGCGAGCGGCGTCGGCAACGCATCGACATTCCAGATGATCCCCGCCATCATGCGCAAGGAGATGGATCGGCTGATGCCCCGCGCCACGGCAGCGGAGCGTCTGCAGCAGGCCGAAAAGGAGAGTGCCGCCATTATTGGATTTACGTCGGCAATTGCGGCCTACGGCGCATTTTTCATCCCCAAGGGCTATGGCACGTCGATCGTGCTGACCGGTGGGCCTGAAGCGGCGCTCGTTGTTTTCCTGCTGTTCTACATCACCTGCATCGTCCTCACCTGGGCCATTTACACCCGGCCCGGTGGTCTCCTGTACGATGTCGAGCGTGGCGGTGATGGAATGACCCCAAGACCCGCGGAAGCGTGAAAAACGGAGTGCTATCCATGAGCCATTTCCTCGATCGTTTGACGTTTTTCAGGCGGGCACAAGAATCCTTCTCCGAGGGGCACGGAATTACCACAAACGAGGACCGTTCCTGGGAGGACGGCTATCGCAATCGCTGGCAGCACGACAAAGTCGTGCGCTCGACACACGGCGTGAACTGTACCGGATCTTGCTCGTGGAAAATCTACGTCAAAGGCGGCATTGTCACGTGGGAAACACAGCAGACGGATTACCCGCGCACACGTCCCGACCTTCCGAACCACGAGCCGCGCGGCTGCTCCCGCGGTGCCTCCTATAGCTGGTATCTCTACTCCGGAAATCGCGTGAAATATCCGCTGGTGCGCTCGCGGTTGCTGCGGCTGTGGCGCGAGGCGCGTCGGACGCTGGCGCCCGTGGCTGCTTGGGCGTCGATCATGGA
>CAWBAM010000030.1:0-98973 GCA_963786775.1 uncultured Pseudomonadota bacterium
GTCGGCCCCGAGCCCCAGCTCCTCTCTCTCTCTCTCTCTCTCTCTCTCTCTCTCTCTCTCTCTCTCTCTCTCGGCGCGGGCGGCGGAGCGCAGCGCCGACTGGACGATCGCCTCATGCAGCACGGCGCGCGCACTCTTGGGCTGGGGCGACTTGGCGTTCTCATCCATCAGGTAAGTGAGCAGCTCCTGATCGAGGCTGCCCCAGTTGACGCCGATGCGAACCGGCTTCCCCCACTTCAGGGCCTGCTCGATGATCGCCGCGAACTGCGGGTCGCGCTTGTCCTTGAAGCCCGACGTTGCCGGGGTTGATGCGGTACTTGTCGAGCGCCTCGGCACAGGCCGGATTTTCGGCGAGCAGCTTGTGGCCGATGTAATGGAAGTCTCCGACCAGGGGCACCCGGACGCCCATGCGGTCCAGCCGCTCGCGGATACGCGGGACCGCCTTCGCCGACTTGTCGCGGTCAACCGTGATGCGCACCAGCTCGGAGCCGGCACGCGCGAGCGCCGCCACCTGCTGCGCCGTCGCTTCGACGTCAGCGGTGTCGGTGTTCGTCATCGACTGAACGACGATCGGATGTTGCCCGCCGACGAACACGCCGCCGACATTGACCGGCACGGACTTGCGCCGCGGGCTCATCAGATCAGCCATGGCTGCTCCTGGTCCAAGCTCCCTCGTGAGCCTTACCTAATGCAGGCAAGCCGCGGTGAACAGGGGCCGGTCACCACAGGGCCTATCGGGCGCCGTTGCGGACGGCCATACCGATCAAGGATGTGCCGGAGATGATCGCCAGCACCAGCACGATCGCCGGTCCGCCCGGAATGTCGTAGATCACCGAAAGCTGAATGCCCGCCAGCGCGCCGAAGGCCGCGATCGCAGCCGCAAGGACGGCCATGCGTTCCGGGGTCGCGCTCAGGGGACGGGCGGCAGCCGCCGGCATGATGAGAAAAGCGATCGCAAGCAGGATACCGACGACTTTGATGATGATGGCGATCGCGAGCGCCAGCAGCACGACGAAAACCCCCTTCACGAGGTCGCGGCGAACGCCCTCTGCCGCAGCGAGCTCCTCGTGAACGGCAAGAGACAGCAGCGGCTGCCAAAGATAAGCGAGCGCCACCAAAATGATGGCTCCGCCTCCGAAGACCCACCAAAGATCGTTCGTCGAGACGGCAAGATGTCTCCGAACAGGTAGCCGAGAAGGTCGACCGTTGGACCCTGCACCAAGGAGGCCGCAATCACGCCGAGGGCCAATGCCGCGTGCGCCAGCAGGCCGAGCAATGAATCAAGCGGCACCAAAGATTGCCGCGCCAGAACGATGAGCACGAGGGCCATCGCTGCCGAGATCGCGAGCGCCGACGCCGTCAGGTCGAGGTGGAACGCCAGCCCGAGCGCGATCCCGATCAGGCTTGCTTGCGCGACGGCCTCGCCGAAGTAAGCCATGCGCTGCCAGACCACGAAGCAGCCGAGCGGAGCTGCGAGGATGGCGATCTCAATGCCTGCGGCGAATGCCCGGATCAGAAAGGGATCCATCAGATCACGCTCCGTTCGGCTGCTCCGCACTCACGTCCGCTGCAGGGGCGGCTGGTAGGGCCTCACCTGCGAGATCGTGGTGATGATCGTGATCCGTGGCGTAGATCGCGAAGGCCTCGCTGTGCGGCGCGGGCGCCGAACAGCCGAACGTAGGAAGGATTCGGGCGACCGTTTCCGGCACGCCAGAGCAACAAATGTGTCGGTTGACACAAACCACGCGATCGCTTTGGGCCATGACAACGTGCAAGTCGTGCGACACCAGAAGCACGCCCGCAGCCCACGGCTGGTTCTGAGGCGTCCAATCAGAGTGTACAGTTCCGCTTCCCCTGCGTAATCGACCCCGCGCACAGGCTCATCGAGCACGAGGAGCTGCGGGTTGGTGCGAGCAGCGCGCGTGCAAGCAGCACGCGCTGCAACTCGCCGCCGGAGAGGTTCGGAGAGCTGCTGCTCCAACACATGAGGAGCGCCGACTTCTTCCAGCACAGCTTGGATCTGCCGGGGCTCGCCGGGTCGGCCAAGCCGGAGAAAGCGGGCGACCGTCATCGGGATGGCGCGGTCGATATCGAAACGCTGGGGAACATAGCCGATCGAAAGCCCAGGGCTGCGTCGAACCTCGCCGCGGTCGGGTTTGATTAGGCCGAGCAGAACGCGAACGAGCGTTGTCTTTCCCGCACCATTCGGACCGATGAGAGTTACGATTTCGCCCCGACTGATATCGAGATCGATACCCTCGAGAACAATCCGCCCAGACCGGGTCAGCCATAGTCCGCGTGCGCTGATTAGAACGTCGCCAGATGCCGACGTGCTGGACAGCTCATGGGCATGGTGGTGAGCACGGCCGCCGTCATGGTCTGACCGCGGATCCTCGGCAATCGCCGCATGCGCCAGCACCGTCATCGTTGTTGTTCCTGCTGATTAGCCTGCCCTGCATTCGGCGCAGACGCCGCTGACTTCCGCGATCGTGTGTCCCGGTTGAAACGAAACCTGTCGCGCGGCTTTGGCGATCGCTTCGAACACCGGCTTACCGGGAACCTCCGCTACCCGACCACAACGTTCGCAGGTGAGCACGATCTGATCGCCATCCGCCGTATGCTTGACGTGGCAGGCAAAGAACGCGTTCTTGCTCTCAGCCGGTGGATGAGGCCGACCTCCATAAGTGCATCGATGGCGCGATAGACCGAGATCGGGGCGAGCCGCTTTCCCTTGCCGAGCTAATCTCTCCAAGAATTTCGTAAGCGCCGACGGCATGGTGTGAGGCGGCGATCTCTTCCAGCACACGGCGGCGCTGCTCGGTCAGGCGCAACCCTCTCGCTGCAAAGGCACGCTCGGCCCGCTCGATCGCCAAAGCGATGCAGGCATGATGGTTATGGCCTGATCGTGGGAAGGCGGCGTTTAGGTGTATGTCCGTCATGATAGTCGCAGGTTCAGCCTCTCATCTGAATGTAATGTTATCACGTTTCATTCTGAACTTGCTATACCCACCTTTTCCAGATTGCCGAGGGCGGCTGACGTCGCCCTCGGCAAAAATTTCTGCAATCGCTTACTGAACCACAGACCGTGAAGCGTTCTGGAGGGCCTGCTCGGCCGCCTGGCGGGCTTGGCGCTCCTTTGCTAACTGCTCTCCGGCTTCTTTGGCCTCCTGGATGGCCGCATCTCGCGCTTTTTCCGCCTCTGCTAGCTTGGCGCGCAGCTCTTGCGCCTCTTGCTCAGCGGCGGAGCGCGCAGCCTCGGCCTTCTCGAGCGCGGCCTTTACCTGATCCGCGGCTCCACGCGCTTTCGTCTCTGCGGCCTGCTGCGCAGCCTGGGCTTCGGCCAGTTGGCTCTTCAACTCTTCTACGGTTTTCTCAGCGGCAGCCTGCGCCTCCTTTGCACTGGAGAGCTGAGCTTCGAGGTCCTTCTTGGCCTCCTCTGCAGCCTTGACCTGGGCCTTTGCCTCCTCAAGTGCCCGGTCGGAGGCCTCGCGGGCCGCGATGACATTTTCCAGCTGGCTCTGTAATGCCGATCGCGCTGCCTCTGCGGCGGCGGCGCGATCGTGCGCGGACGTTGCAGCGCTGTACTGCCAGATTGCTGCAATCACTGCCAGAACGGCTACACCAATGGCCAATCGGCCCATCATCGCTTCGGACATGGTCGTTTTCTCCCCAGCTCGATGGCTGCGGGCAGTGTAGGGCAACACGGATCAAAAATCATTCTTCCACTCGTTGCGCCGGAGCCCGGCCGTTACGTCAGCGATTGCCGGCTTGCGGCGCCAAGGGCATCGCAAAGGAGATGCTCACGCAGGCTTGCTACTGAGGGGAGGGGAGGCGGGGCAAGGCGGGTGCTTGCCCCTTACTATGTTCGACTAGGTGCCGCCCGAACCTGCCATCGGCGATACGAGGTCCACAAACCGGTCCCACTCGGTGGCTGCCCAGACCTCCGTGGTCGCATGGCCGAACGTGCGGATCACCGTGGCGACCTTCATCGCAGATTTAATGTCCGGCGCAGTGAAGATGTCGAGATAATCAGCCGGTCCGAGCACGACGAAGCTCTTCTTCCATTCGACCTCAGGGCAATCCTTGCGGATGCGCTCCATCACCTTGTGGCTGAGGTCCTTGAAAGAGGCCGGCGACTGAATGGCCTGGTGGCTCAGCCGGGTAAGCATGATGAACGTGGCCATGATGGCATCTCCTATCCGTCGTGAGACTGGACAGGAACGCCAACGAGTTCAGGCCCGGATCCCCGCGGTTGGGCTCACCTCGTGCGTGTGGCCGCGTAGGCGACAGCTTGTCGCAGGATCTCGGCGCGGGTGCCGAACCGGTTCAGATGCGACTGGGCCTCTGCTTCCAGCTCTCGCAACCGTTCCCGTGCGCCCTCGATACCGAGCGCCGCGACGTAAGTGGCCTTTCCGGCGGCGGCATCCTTGCCTGTCGACTTGCCAACCGTTTCGGCCGTGCCTTCCACGTCGAGCAAATCGTCGGCGATTTGGAATGCAGCACCTAACGCTTGCCCATAGTTTGCAAGAGCAACTCGATCCTCGATCGGAGCCGAGGCGAGGATCGCGCCAGCTTCGGCCGAAAAGGCGATCAGTGCCCCTGTCTTCATCCGCTGGATGCGTCGCACGTGCTGCAGGTCGTGCGTCTTTGCCGGGGCAGGCGCTCGGCTTCGAGATCGAGCTGCTGACCACCCACCATTCCGGCAGCTCCCGCCGCGCGTGCCAAGCCCAACGTTAACTCGCCACGCACGATTGGATCGGGATGAGTCTCAGCGCCCGCAAGCACCTCAAATGCAAGCGTCAGCAGTGCATCGCCAGTGAGAATGGCAGTCGCTTCATCGAATGCGATGTGAACGGTCGGGTCGCCCTCGGCGCAGCTCATCATCGTCCATTGCGGGAAGGTCGTCATGGACGAGGGAGTAGCAATGCACCAGCTCGACAGCCGCTGCGGTCGCGAGCGCCTCATCAATCGCCAACCCGAACAGGCGAGCACTTTCCAGCACCAGGAATGGTCGGAATCTCTTTCCGCCGCCGAGCACTGCGTAACGCATGGCGTCAGCAAGCCGGCCCGGAACCTCCGAAGGCAGCGAATTTAAGATATGCTGCAGCCGATCCTCGACTGCTTCTGCATGGGAACGGAGCTGTTGCGAGAGGGTCATGCCGACGCCATTAAAGAAAGGTTTACGTCCCGAGATCGCGCCTGGTGCCGTCGTGTGCAGGCCACGCTATAACACTTCCCGTGGAGAGCTGGTCCAGAAGTATGGCTTTGCAGGACAGAGTACGAGAGGCGCTAGCGATTCAGCCGCGCATAAAGGTCGAGGATTGGGTCTCACGCCTCGCAGCTAACGTACCGTCCTGCGCCAGGGCGGCGATTATTGGAGGCACGGCTGCACTGGCCGGACTTGTGGCGGCGTTTGTTATCATTATTACCCCCATTCTCCTCCTGTTCCGGTTCGTTGATCCGCCGATGTCGACCTTGATGCTCGGCCGCGCACTGACCGGCGGCAATATCGAGCAGCGTTGGGTCAAGCTGGACGATATCTCTCCCAATCTCGTGCGCGCAGTGATCAGCTCCGAGGATGGGCAGTTCTGCTATCACTACGGCGTGGATCTGCGCGAGATGGAAGCCGCTTTGCGCCAGGCCGGGCGAGCAGGATTTGACGATGTTCGCGGCGCAAGCACGATTACCATGCAGGTCGCCAAGAACCTGTTCCTATGGCCGTCCAAGGATCTGTTGCGGAAGGGGTTGGAGCTGGGGATTGCGGTCGTAATGGAGCAGGTCTGGCCCAAGCGTCGCATCCTCGAGGTCTATCTTAACATCGCCGAATGGGGGCCGGGCATCTTCGGCGCCGAAGCGGCCGCTCGGCATCACTTCAGGAAGTCTGCGGCCCGCCTGACACCCTATGAGGCGGCTCTACTTGCTGCTTCCCTGCCCAACCCTCACAGGCGCGTTGCAGGGAAGCCGGGGCCGCATACGCGACGGATCGCTCAGATCGTGCAGGCACGCGCGCGCACTGCTGGCGCCCGGGTCTCCTGTGTTTTGCCTCGACGCTGACCTTCAGGGACGCTGGCGTTTGACGCGAAATCCGTTTATAAGCGCGCGCGAGGTCTGCCGGACGCCTTGTGTCCGGCAGCAGGGATTCTGTTCACCCGTTTGAATGAGATGATGATGTCGGCCCGCTGTGCGCCGGCCGACGGAAGGAGACAGGCATGGCCGTACCCCGCAAGAAGGTATCACCGATGAAGCGCGGCTTCCGCAGGTCCGCCGACGCTTTGAAAGCGCCAGTTCACGTCGAGGACAAGGAAACCGGCGAGCGGAGGCGTCCGCATCACATCGATCTCAAGACCGGCAAGTATCGCGGCCGTCAGATTCTTGAGCCGAAGGACGAGGTTTGATCATCGATTGAGGGCCGACTGCGGGGGGCGGCGGCTCAATTTATGGCACCGAGGAATTTGGCTCCCGGCTGACATAATTTCTGCCCGCGCACCCGCTACATGCGAACTGGTCGGCCAAGAACCGGAGGTGCGTGATGTCGCTGAGATCCATTCCGCTGATTGCGGTGGCATTGATCCTTTACAATGCCGTCGTGCTGCTAGGCGGCGACGCCACGCCGAGTGAGATTCTAGCCTCGCGGCTGTTCGAAATTTCCATGCTCCACCACGACACCGTTTGGGTGTTCACGTGGGGCGATTTGCTGATACTGGTGGTTCTGGCGCTGCTTTTCATTGAGCTGCTGAAGGCGACCTACACCACCACGGCCTCTCTTCTGGACCATGGCCTGTCCATGGTCGTGTTCGTGGTTTGCCTGGTCGAGTTCCTGCTCGTGCCTCAGGCGGCAAGCTCGGTGTTCTTCTTCATCACGATGGCGGCACTCATCGACGTGGTGGCCGGCTACACTATCGGCATCCGCGTCGCTCGGCGTGACTTCCAGATTGGAGAATGAGGGAAAGCGAGGGGGCTAGGTTCTTCAGCCTGGTTGCTTCGAGGGGAGCCTTTCCTGGCCTATTCGACCGTTCGCTACGCCCAAGTCACGACTGCTTTTGTGACAGCTTTTCGAGCTTCTCCTGCATGGACGCAAGCTGCGCCTTGAGATCTTCGATCTCCGATTTGTCGGCCGGCTGATCGGCCTTCTTGGAGACTGGCTCGGCGCCACCCTCCTTTTCCGGTTTGGCTCGTGTCTCTTCCGGTTTAGCGTCAGGACCCTGGGCACCGCCGAAAGGTGACCACATGGCCATAGCCTTCTCGAACATGGCCATGTTCTTGCGGGTCTGCTCCTGCATGGCGTCGAGCGCGGCGGCGCCGAAGGGGTTCTGGCCGAGCATATGGGAGAACTGGGCGCGGAACCGCTCCTGCTCCTTGACCAAAGTTTCCAGGCTCATCTGGAGATAGCTCGGTACCATCCGGGCGATGCTGTCGTCATAGAACCGGATGAGCTGGCGCAGGAATGGAATCGGGAGCAGGGTCTGCCCCCCAGCACGCCCCTCCTGCTCGACAATGATCTGCGTCAGAACCGAGTGGGTCAGGTCCTCGCCGGTCTTGGCATCGTACACGACGAAATCCCGGTCGGACCTTACCATCGCCGCAAGATCCTCCAGCGTCACGTACGTGCTCGTCTCCGTATTATAGAGACGCCGGTTCGCGTATTTCTTGATGACCACCGCCTCTTTCTTGTCGGCGGCTGGGTCATTCTTGCTGAGCATGGCGGTCAAATCGTGGCATTGGCCCTATTTGACAAGCTAGCACAGTACCCCGGCTAGGCAACCTCTGATTTGTCTCGACAGGCGTTCTTCTGCTGCAGTGCACCTAACTCTGCATTGCGGGTCATGAGGGCCGGCTGCTATCGTGCCGGAAGTCGGAGTTTTTCATCACGATGGGCGGCCCGGCCTCTGACCAGGGTCGAAAATCGTCATCAGTCCGGGTCATCCAGGAGAGGCATAATGAGCGCAGACAATTCGACAATCGTCATCGCGAGCGCCGCTCGCACGCCAGTAGGATCGTTCAACGGCTCGCTCGCAAGTCTGCCAGCGCACGAGCTTGGCAAAGTAGCCATCAGGGCTGCCATTGATCGAGCAGGGATCGAGCCCGGCGATGTGGACGAGGTCATCATGGGCCAGATCCTCACGGCCGGCGCCGGTCAGAACCCCGCGCGGCAGGCCTCGATCGCGGCCGGCATCCCCGTCGATAGCCCTGCCTGGGGCATGAACCAGCTCTGTGGATCGGGCCTCAGGGCGGTTGCGCTCGGCGCGCAGCAGATTCAGCTTGGCTCGTCCAACATCGTCGTCGCCGGCGGCCAGGAAAGCATGAGCCAGGCGCCCCACTGTGCGCACCTGCGGGAAGGCACCAAGATGGGCGACCTGAAGTTCATCGATACGATGATCAAAGATGGCCTGTGGGACGCCTTCAACGGCTACCACATGGGCACGACAGCCGAGAACGTCGCCCGCCAGTGGCAGATCACCCGTGAGGAGCAGGACCGGTTCGCGGTCGCCTCGCAGAACAAGGCCGAGGCTGCCAAGAAGGCGGGCAAGTTCAAGGACGAGATCGCTCCCGTAACGATCGTGACCCGGAAAGGCGAGACGGTCGTCTCCGAGGACGAGTACATCCGCGAGGGTACCACCTACGAAGCCGTCGCCAAGCTGCGCCCGGCGTTCGAGAAGGACGGCACGGTGACGGCCGGCAATGCCTCGGGCATCAACGACGGCGCCGCCGCTGTCGTGTTGATGACGCTGGAAGAAGCGGAGAAGCGGGGCATCACGCCGCTCGCACGCATCGTCTCCTGGGCCCATGCCGGCGTTGATCCGTCCATCATGGGTACCGGACCAATCCCCGCCTCCAAGAAGGCTCTGGCCAAGGCCGGCTGGACCGTCGACGATCTCGACCTCATCGAAGCCAACGAGGCCTTTGCGGCTCAGGCTTGCGCCGTCAACAAGGGGCTCGGCTGGGATACGGAGAAGGTCAACGTGAACGGTGGCGCCATCGCGATCGGCCACCCCATTGGCGCGTCCGGCGCGCGGATCCTCACCACGCTCCTCTACGAGATGAAGCGGCGGGATGCGAAAAAGGGCCTCGCCACCCTCTGCATCGGCGGCGGCATGGGCGTAGCGATGTGCGTCGAACGGATTTGATCGCGCGCAGAGACTGGAAAGGATCTGATCAATAAAGGGCTGGTGAAGTCATAGCCAGCCCTTGCAATATGCGACTTCGGTCCGACATCAAACGATCAGGTCTTCGCGCGTTCATATCTGGGAGGCAAGAATGGCACGTGTGGCGGTCGTCACCGGCGGCACGCGCGGCATCGGTGCCGCGATCTCCGTCGCGCTCAAGAACAAGGGATACCGCGTAGCAGCGAATTACGCAGGCAACGATGCGGCCGCCCGTCAATTCCAGAGCGAGCACGGCATCCCGGTATTCAAGTTCGACGTCGGCGACTATGCGGCCTGCGAGCAGGGCGTTCGGCAGATCACGAGCGAGCTCGGCCCCATCGACGTGCTGGTGAACAATGCCGGCATCACGCGTGACTCCATGCTACACCGGATGACCAAGGAGAATTGGGACGACGTGATCCGGACCAATCTCAATTCCGTCTTCAACATGACCCGTCTCGTGATCGAGGGCATGCGGGCGCGCAACTTCGGACGAATCATCTCGATCTCTTCGATCAACGGGCGAAAGGGCCAGATCGGTCAGGCCAATTATTCGGCGGCCAAGGCCGGGCTGTTGGGGTTCACCAAAGCAGTCGCGCAAGAGGGTGCCTCCAGAGGCATCACCTGCAATGTCATCGCACCGGGGTACATCAGCACGGAAATGGTCGCTGCCGTGCCCAAGGAGGTGCTTGAGACCAAAATCCTGCCGTCCATCCCGGTAGGCCGGCTCGGCACACCGGAGGAGGTGGCTCGCTGTGTGGTCTTCCTCGCTGCCGACGAAGCTGGGTTCATCACAGGCGCCTGCCTCGACGCCAACGGTGGTCAATACATGGCGTGAGCCGAAACGGCTCCTCAAGAGTGGTCCGGTTTATGCGTCGGGGAGGAAAGTCCGGTGCCGACGGCAGCGATCAGCCCGATGACGCCCATTGCCATCATGGCGAGGTAGCTCAAGCCGCCGAACGGCCCATAGAGCATGCCGGCCAGGAGCGTTGCAGCGCCCATGCCGATTCCGCCCGTAGCTGCCGCAAACAGGGCTTGTGCCGTTCCAGCCTGCTCTTGCGGGACTACGGCGTGGATATGATGCATGGCGCCGATATGCGTGGCACCAAATGTCAGCCCGTGCAGCACCTGTAGCGGAAAGAGCAGCGCCAGCGGCGGGTCGAAAGCCATGAGACCCCATCGGACCACGGCAGCAATGGCCCCGGCCAGAATGAAGCCGATCGGCCCGATGAGCGCCATAAAGCGCCCTGCGGAGAAGAAGAGCAGGATTTCGGCGAGCACACCGAGCGACCAGAGCACCCCGATCGTGATGGACGAGAGCCCTTGAGCCTGCCAGTGCAGAACGCCGAACGCATAGAAGACTGCATGGCTGGCCTGCACCAGGCCTGCCGCAGCGACGAACAACAGAAATCTCCATGAGGCCGCGACCCTCGCGACGTCTCTCGGAGTAAGGAGACGTCGCCCTGGCGTGACAGGCCGCTCCCCCGCGGCGCCTGGGTGATTGACCGGCAGCAGCCACGCCGACGCCAGCAGACCGCCCGAGCAGGCCACCAGCATCCAAATGATCGACGTCGCTCCCAGACTTTCGACCAGCGCGCCGCCCGCGAAAGTCGCAACAATGAAGGCGAGCGACCCCCAGAGCCGCATTCGGCCGTAGTCGACACCCAGCGCGCGAACTCCCGACAGGGCGACCGCCTCACCGATCGGCAAGCAGGTCTGCGAACCCACCACGAATGCAGCGGTAAATAGCGCGATGAGCAGAAGACCATACGATTGGCTCAGCGCGACGACAGCCGCCAGCCCGCAGCCAGCTGCAATGATGATCGCCCGGCGCCTGTCGCCGGATCGGTCCGCGAGAAATGCTGCAACCGGTCCGATGACGATCCGCAGGAACAGGGGAGCGGCTGTGACAGCACCAATTTCGGCAGGAGTGAGTCCACGCCAGTCCAGCCAGACAGGGAAGAACGGAATCTGGACGCCATAGAGGACAAATAGCGCCGCGAAGAACAGCGACAGCCGCAGGCTGAAGGCTTGTGCAGGTGTTGTGGATAGGCTCATGGACGTCGGCGTGAAAAAAGGCCTTTGGACTAATCAGAAGTGAACGGCCTTGCCACCCTCGAATCGGCGTATGTCTTCAAGAAAGTAATGTTTGTAACTGACCGGATCTGGCCGATGCAGCAGCAACAGCAATCGTACGCCCACACGCCCATGGATGTTGAGCAGGAGTACCGCACCATTGAGGCTGCCCTGCTTAATACCCCCCGTGGCCGCTGGTTTCTAGCCGAGCACGGCCGGCGTGCGCGCCGTCTGGACAGCTACATGCTGGAAGCGGCGATAGAGAAACTGCAGAACTCGATCCGCCAGCCGCCGGCCCTTCTGGGGCAACTCCGGAACGAGGTGGAGGAGCTGAGGCAATTCCTCAGCGAAACTCGCGTCGAGCTCATGGCAAGGCCTCGCCAGATCGATGAGAATGCCCCGTCCGATTCACCTCCAGACGGTATTCTGCGGGCAGCAGAGGATCTCCACGAGCTAGCCTGGACGCTGCATGCGAACGAAATCAATACGGAAACTTGCGAGAAGATCGCGCGCCAGGCTTCTGCGATCTATGCGCTCAGCGTCCGCCAAGCTCTCGAGTCGGAGCGCACCCAAAAGCTCGCTATTGCACTTGACGCTGCATGCGCACGACTGAGCGCCCTGCTCGAGACGATTACCCACGAATCGGAGATCGATACGGCGCCCCTGCCGCCCTCCGAAGAAGTTGCATCCATGACGGCACTCCTGACCGAGGAGTTGACGCCGCCCGCCGCCTCTTCGGAGGACAGCGTTGATGTCTCTGAGAGCGTTGATGTCTCTAATGACAAGGAGGTCGACCTGGGCGACTTGATCGAGAAGGAATGAATGCAGCGCTCCGCCGGTCCTGTTCGGCCTGGGAGCGCTGGCCGCTGGTAAGCCCTCGGAATTGTTCCGATTGATAATCGCCGGTTGTCGCGCCGATCTTCCAAATTTCGGCTGGAACCGAGGGGAGATTTCGCCCCCGTGCTCGACGCCCCTGATACTCTATCCCCGCGCTACTTTCGAAAAGACCGCGTCAGTGGACGCCGAGAAAGCGCATTAGCGGCGTCTGATCCTTCTTGATTTCGTCCGCCGTCGCTTCGTGAACAACGCGGCCTGTTTCCAAGACGTAGAACCGGGACGCGACGGAAAGCGCGCTGTAGACGTTCTGCTCCACGAGAAGAATTGCAAGCCCAGTCTTTCCAAGATCGGCGATGATGGTCTCGAGGTGCTGAACGAGCACTGGGGCCAGCCCTTCGGAGGGCTCATCCATCAGCACGAGCTCGGGGTCGAGCATCAGGGAGCGCCCGATGGCCAGCATCTGCCGCTCACCACCCGAAAGCTGGCTGCCACGATGATTTTTCCGCTCAGCCAGACGGGGGAACATCTCGAAGACGCGATCGACGGTCCAACCGTCTTTCGCGCTGGCCGGCTTCAGCATCGTCAGATGCTCGGTCACCGTCAGCGATGCGAAAAGGCGTCGCCCTTGCGGAACTAGCGCAATGCGCCGCGAGGCCACCTCGTGGGGGGTGAGATTCTCGAGCTCTTCACCCTTCCAGAGCAAAGACCCCTCTCTCACCTGCGGTTGCGCCAGCCGCATGATGGAGCGGATCAGGGTCGTCTTGCCCATGCCATTACGGCCGAGAAGGGCCACCACCTCGCCGGGCCTCACCTCAAGCGAGACACCGTGCAGCACATGCGCGTCGCCGTAGTAGCTGTGCAGATTGCGGACCTCAAGCATTGGAGCGTGCCTTCCCCAAATAGACGTCCTGCACGTGCTGATTGGTGCGGATTTCCTCAGGCGAGCCCTCCGCGAGCAGCTGGCCGTTGTTGAGGCAGGTCACCCAGTCGACGAGGTTGAGCACCAGCTCCATGTCGTGCTCGATCAGAACCATAGTCAAATCGTGCGGCAGAGAGCGGATGATGTCGGCAACCATGACCCGCTCGGCCGGCGAAAGTCCGGCAGCCGGCTCGTCAAGCAGGAGCAGACGCGGTCTGGACACCAGAGCCATCGCCATCTCCAGCTGGCGCTGCTCGCCATATGAGAGCTCGTTGACCGCAACTGAGCCGCGCTCCTCCAGTCGCGACATCCGTAATGCGGACGCTACACGATCCTGCTCCTCAGGCGTCAGGCGCGTGGATCCGAGCATTGAGAACTTGCTGGGGTCGGTGCCACGCAGCGCCAGCTGCATGTTCTCCTCGACGGTCATAGTCGGAAACAGGTTGGTGATCTGAAATGTGCGAACTCATGCCCAGTCGGGCGCGCTTCTGCGCCGGCATGCGGGTCACATCCTTGCCTTCGAAGGTTATGCGACCAGAAGTCGGCGGGAAGACGCCGGTAATGGCATTGAACAGCGTCGTCTTTCCAGCGCCATTCGGGCCGATGATCGCCCGCCGCTCACCGCGCTTGACGGAGAGCGACACATCGTCGACCGCTTTCAGCGCGCCGAATGCTACAGTGACATTCTCGAGAACAAGCGCAGTTTCCGACACGAGAGGCGCTCTTCAATAGAAACGTAATGGGCACAGCCGAAAGCCGGCTGTGCCTTTTGTGGCGATAGATCAGGACTTCTTGATACCCTGGTTGTCGCGTGAGAATGGCGGCTTGGCCAAGTACTCCTTGGGATCATAGGTCCAGAACTGCGAAACGGACGGATACGTCTCGATCGGCACGTTCCAGTATTTACCCTCGGAGTTCTTCACGACCTTGCGGATATATACGTCGTAAATGGGGTTGCCGTAGTCATCGAAGCGTACAGGGCGGCCGAGAGGCGAATTGGTGAGCTCGCTGTTCAGCACGGCATCGAGGAATTTGTCGCGATCCGAGATGTCGCCCTGCAGGCCTTCGATCACTTGCCCGACCCACAGCGCACCTGAGTAATGCGAGAAGCCGTAGAGTGACGGCAGCTTTCCATACTTCTCGCTGTACGCCTTTACGAACTTCTGCGTTTCAGGATTGTCGGAGCCTTCGGCGAAGTGCGCCGAAGAAACGATGTCCTCGCACTCCGGGCCGGACGTCCGGATCACCGACTGGTCAGTAAAGTTCTGTGCCCCGAGCAGCGGAATCTGGCCTTTCAGCCCGAAATCGGCGTACTGCTTCATGAAGCGGGAGGCGTCAGCACCCAGCTCCATGACGAAAATGGCATCGATGTCCATACTGCCGAGCTGGCCGATATAGGGGCTGAAGTCAGCAGTATTCAGCGGATTCCAGAGCTGGTTGACGATCGTGCCGCCACCCTCGGTGAACACCTGGGCAAAGCCCGCGCACTGCTCGTGCCCGAAGGTGTAGTCCTGCGAGATCGTCGCCACCTTTCTGTAGCCTTGCTTCAGCGCCCAGTCGGCCAGCGGCCGCGGCATTTGGCTGGCCGTGTAACCGGCGACACGAATGACGTTTCTGACACGCTCGCGCTGCGTCAGATCATCAGCTGCAATGACAGGAATGAAGTAGGGAACGCCGTTTCCGCGGACATAATTCGCAACCGCCAGGCCCGTATTGGCGAGGAGGTTACCGAAGAGAAAGTCGACGTTTTCCTGCTCGACGAGACGACGGGCTTTTTGCAGCGCCGTATCCGGGTTGCCGGCGTCGTCCTCCACCACCACTTGGACCGGGCGGCCGGCGATCTCGTTGCCCCTCTCCTCCCAATACATATTGAAGCCTTCGACGATCTCCCTGCCGCCGGCAGCTACGACGCCGCTCAAAGGCGCCATTAGGCCGATGCGGATCGGACCGCCCTGCGCGCGTGCGATGTGAGGGGCCGGAAAAGCGCTCGTTGCAGTCGCAGCCAGCGCCAACCCTGTATGCTTTAGGAATGTCCTGCGATCCATCGTTTCCTCCGTATCCTCGATCAGAGTTTCCTGTCAGCCTTTTTGCTGGCGGCTGCTTCTCGTGAATAGTTTGCGCAATCCACCAAGAATACCCTCGGGAGCAAAGATCATGGCGCCGATGAACGTAAAGCCCAAGATCATCTGCCAGCGCTCGGTGTACTGGCTCACGAAGTTCTCCAGCAGAATGATGGCAGCCGCTCCGATGAAAGAGCCGAACAAGGTGCCAATTCCGCCGATGATCGCCATGAGCAAGCCTTCGACCGATTGGGCCAACTGCACCGTCGAGGGGCTGACGAAATCGTTGAACAGGGCGTAGAGCGCGCCCGCCACGCCTGCAAAAAAGCCGGTTATCGTGAATGCCAAAAAGATGTGGGTAGCGGCGCCGTAGCCGAGGCTCCGCATGCGACTTTCACTATCGCGAATGCCGCGGAGCGTAAGGCCGAAAGGCGAGTGAACGAAGCGCCAGATGATCACCGTCAACGCAAGCACGGTTGCCAGCGTGACGTAATAGAAGACGGTGGGATCCGCAATGATATCGGGGCGACCAGAACCCCGAATGCCATTCTCGCCGCCGGTCACGCTCGTCCAGCGCAGGCACACGCCCCACACGATCATGCCCAGCGCGAGGGTCAGCAGCAGGAAGTAGACTCCACTGACACGGGCAGCGAGCAAAGCGAAGACACCGGCAGCCAGCGTCGCCGCGGCAATGCCGAGGAGACAACCGACCCAGGCCGACCCGCCCATGATCGACGTCCAGTAGATCACGACGTAGGTCGAAATTCCGAAAATCGCGCCATGGCCCAAAGAGACGCGGCCCGCATAGCCTGCGAGCACGTCGATGGACATCGCCAGCAACGCGAATATGAGCACCTCGTTGGCGAGGCTCATCTCGTACGTCGAGACGAATGGCGGCAGCAGGCCAAACACGACGGCCAGAGCGACGATCGAAACCAACAGTGGATTTCGGGCGGAGGTCAGCGCTGAGGCCATTACGATGCCCTCCCGAATAGCCCCAGCGGACGGAAGGCAAGGAGAACTGCCATTGGCCCGAAGATGACGAAGTATGCAAGCTCGGGAAACATCACCTGCCCAATCGTATTGAGCATACCGACCAGCAATGCGCCGACGGCTGCGCCGATCAAGCTCCCGCTGCCGCCGATGATGACGATCGCCAGGGAGAAAACGAGAATCTCCGAGTTTGCCGTGGGATAGAGCGTGAGAAATGCTCCGCCGATGGTTCCGCCAAGTTCCGGCCAAAGAGGCACCGAGCATCGAGGTTGCCAGAAACACGCGGCGGATATTGATGCCCATGGCCTCGACCATTTCCGCATCGTCCACGCCGGCACGGATAAGAGCGCCGAGCCGCGTCTTATTGATCAAGAGCCAAAGCGCGATGAAGGTGAGAATACCCAAGAATAGGACAAACAGGCGGTATTTCGGATAAAAGACACCGCCAATACGCACCGCACCCCGCAAGAACTCCGGTATCTGGACCGAAAAGGTGTCACCGCCCCAAATCACCAGAGCAAGGTCGTTCAGAACGAAGGCAACGCCGAGCGTCAGCAGCACCTCGCGCAATGGAAAGCCGCGAACAAAGCGCAGCAATGCCTGATCGATGAATAGGCCGAGCCCGGCAATGGAGACCATCGAGGCCAGCACCCCGAGCACGAAATTGCCCGTCGCGCCGACAACCGTGTAGCCGATATAGCCACCGAAAAGGTAAAGCGCGCCATGCGCAAGGTTGACGATGCGCAACAGGCCGAAGATGAGGGTGAAGCCTGACGCGACGATAAACAGCAATGCCGCAAACGTCAGGCCATTCAGCACCTGAACGAGGTTGAGGCCTGCCACAGCTCAGCCCATGTTCTTGAGGGCATCTGGCCGTTCGCGCAGATACCAGTCGTAGATTTCCTCACCCGTCCAGAATAGGACGTCCGGCCGGCGCGTGATCTTCTCGAGTACACGCCGGAAATGCTTCGCTCGATGCGGCGCGCCCATGATGTAGGGATGCACGACCAGCGCCATGACGCGAGCGGATTCGGCGCTATCGTGATAAAGCTGCTCGAACTGATCCATTGCCCGATCGTGATACTCGGTCGCCTTGTGGTGCTGGATCAGCATCATGGCGACGTCGTTGCATTCCTGAGTGTAGGGAATATTGACGATCGGTTTGGTGCGCGTTTTCAGCACGACTGGCTGGTCATCAAGAACCCAGTCGCAGATATATTCGAAGCCTTCCTCGACCAGCAGATCGGGTGTCTCCCAGGTCTCGGTCAGCCCTGGCCCGAGCCACCCACGCGGCGCCTTCCCGGTGAAGGATTTGATCGCCTCCACCGTCATGCGGATGTCTTCGCGCTCGTCGGGCACCTTCTGCATGTTTTTCTGGCCGAAGCCGTGGCCCATGAACTCCCAGCCACGCTCCAGGGCGGCGCGGGAAATCGGCTCATAAGTCTTGATCGCCTTGCCGTTGATCGCCAGCACCGCCCTGATGCCGTGATTGTCAAGAATTTCCAGCAGGCGCCAGAATCCGACGCGGTTGCCGTACTCGTGCCAGGCCCAGTTTGGAATATCCGGCATCGGCGACCCACCCGCCGGCGGGGTAAGGACCGTGCGCGGCATCGTCTCGCGCGGGTCCCATTCCTCCACATTGACAATGACCCAGACGACCATTCGGGCCTTGCCGGGCAATTTCAGTGGGGGCCGCTCCGTAATTGCCGAATATGCAATGCGCTCTGTAGGTAGCATCGGTCAGGACACCTTCGCTCCGATAGAAAACGAAAAGGGCGCCAATCCCTCGATATGCGCGACCAGTTTATCTCCCGGCTGCAACGGGCCGACACCGGCCGGCGTGCCGGTCATTATGAGGTCACCCGGCTCGAGCCGGTAAGAAGCCGACAGGTTCGCAATGATTTCGGGCGTCGTCCAGATCATTTGCTTGAGATCGCCCCGCTGGCGCTCGACGCCGTTGACCTCGATCGAAATGGCTCCGGCTAGCAAATGGCCGACTGCTGAGACCGGATGGATCGGGCCAACCGGCGCCGAATTGTCGAAGGACTTGCCCACCTCCCAGGGCAGACCCTTGGCGAAAGACTTGCGCTGCCGATCACGCCGCGTGAGGTCGACCCCAGCGGCATAGCCGTAAACGAGGTCGAGCGCGCGATCCACGGGAACATTTACGCCCGTCTTACCGATCGCAACGACCAGCTCCACCTCGAATTGGAAATCATCGGTCTGTGGTGGATAAGGAACTTCAGATCCTTCCGTGACAACCGCATCGGTTGGCTTTTGGAAGAAAAACGGCGGATCGCGCTCGTCGGCTTCCTTCATTTCGCGAATGTGCTCGAGATAATTGCGGCCGACGCAATAGACACGCCGCACGGGAAACGAATTCTTCCCGACCGACAATAGGCAGCGTGACGATTTTTGGAGTGAATAGCAGCGCCATCAGCCAACCACTGGCGCAAGCGAGTGTGTCCGGATCATTGGCAAGAGTATCTCCCCCCTCGAACCCATGGTCCAATGATTGGCGACGTCCATATATGGGTCAGAAGGATTATATGCATGTCGCTAACTGTCAAGGATAAATGTATACATGTTGGAACGCATCGTGCCTGAGGTGAGTACCCGGCGAGGCGGAAGGTTTTCACAAGATCCTCAAGGGTAGCGCGTTTTCTAGCCTTGCGAGAAGGCTGCGACTAAGGACGTGATGTTGGACCATCGCTGCAAGGAAAGTGTGCAAGTGGGGAACTCGAAGAAGAAGCCGGCGTCCAAGAAGGCTAGCGGGCCCACGACCCGGAGCGAAACGATCGCCGCAACATTGCGCGGTGCGATTCTGGCCGGAGAGTTCGCTCCTGGCGAACGCATGTATGAGCTCGAACTTTCGGAAAAACTGAAGGTTTCCCGCACACCTATTCGCGAGGCGCTGAAATCACTCGCAGGTGAAGGGCTATTGGATCACGTCCCCAACCGCGGTTATTACGTGCGCGCCTACTCTGTCGACGACATCGTAGAGGCATACGAGATCCGCGCCGCCCTGGAAGGACTGGCCGCGCGGCGCGCGGCGCAGCTCGGCTTGGCCGCGGAGCAACGCGCGATCATCGAGAAGGCGCTTGAGGACGGTGAGGCCTTCTTGAAGAAGGGGCACTTCACCGCGAGCGATCGCGTTCTCTATGGGGAGATCAATGCCGCCTTCCACAGCGCCATTCTTGCGGGGAGCCAGTCACGGATGCTGCGGGATCAGCTCCGCCTTTCGCAGCAGATCGCGCCGTCATCCCATCGAAACATTATCGCGTTCGAGCGCCGCGACGTGCGCCGCCGGCATGACGATCATTACCGCATTTACGAGGCCATCCTATGCCGGGACAGTGGCCGGGCCGAGCTGCTGATGCGCGACCATGTCGAAAGCGTGAAGATCTCACTAATCCGCTCGATCTCACGTGATTTGCTCCCGTCAGCTGAGAAACCCAGCGAGCCATCGGCGGCCCAATCGGACGCATAGCGGTCATTCTCGCAGCGTTGGGGAAGGGTATCCCGCGCCCCAATCGGCAGATCAGTTCGGTCGCGACATCGGGCTGTCGGCCTCGAAGTGGTCGATCAGATCTTTGGCGCGCTTCCAGGGACCCTCGTCGGCTAGGTCATACGACTGCAGCGCTTTGAGCTGTTTCAGAAGCATCTGCTCGCTCGGTTGCTGTAGGTCGTCCGAGCCCGCTGCGGTCTCGAGCGCCTCGATCAGCTTATCGAGCAGGTCGGATTCGGGGCTGAGCAACAGAGCCGGGCGAAGGCGATCGATGGTCACCGATAGCTCGTTCACCAGCGGCAATGCTGTGCGTTGGTTCTTAAATCGCTCGAGGAGTTCCCCCCGCTTGCGCTCGAGGCGGTGCGCCCAACTGCGCTCGCGCTGATGGAATTCCTGGTGCAGATTGTCGTTACGGAATGCCATCCGACGCAAGGCATCGCCGGCGGCGAGAGCAGCCTGTGCCACCCGCTCATCTCTCAGACGCTCATAGGCCGAGAGCGGGATGCCGACGCTGTCGAGCAGCTCCATGAGGATCACGTCTCGCATGTCCTCCGTGAACGCGGTGCCCCCATTCGGCGCGGTGCTGGCCTCGTGAGTGATTTGTCGATGGTAGTCGTTCTTGACGTACAGCTCGTCGGGTTTCGAGGAGAGAGCGCCGCCATCAACCGAGGTTCCCATTTGCGGTATGGCTCCGGCTGATCCGAGCAGACGGCCTCTGAGGTGCGCCAGTACACGGTAGAAGTCACCATGGACTCGGTATTGGCTTCCTTCCGGATCGGTGCGCATGACCCGGTTAAATGTCGCGCCTGCATTCAACGCGCTGCGCACGATGAGTGCGTGACGTTCGGGGACCCGGTCCATCCACACCTCGGCCATATAGCCGTTCTCCTCCCGGATGGGATGGAGATGGCTCAACACAGTCTCGGCATTCCCCGCGATGTCGGGCAACAGGGCCACTGAGATGACCCGCTCCATATCGGCCATAGCGGCATAGTGCTGATTGGCCTCGAACTCCCTCCTGGCGACGGTGGACAGGTACTCGAACAGCTCGGCCCGCACCTCGTATCGCGGCATGCCTGGATGGGGCTGCCGCACCGCGCCGATCGTTGCACCAGCATTCATCACCCGGCGCAAATCGGAAGCGTGCGGGTCATCCTCGTGAATGATGACCTCTGCTGTGAAGCCATCGGTCGGCGTAATCGGGTGCATGGCGCCGAGCACGGCACGCGCCGTCTCCAGCCTGTGCGGAATCAAGGCCGTTTCGATGATCAACTCGAGCTGCTGGGCGCTGCGGGCTTTGTAGGTCGGTACGTCCGACAGTGGCGAGCGGACCGCGTTGGCACCGAAAAGTCCGGCCATGAAAATGAGCGAGTTGAGGCCGATGGCGATCGCGAGCGACAGATACGCCAGGGTGTTGCCATCTTCGAAAGCGTTGAGCGTTACGACGAACCTGTGAGCCTTGTCGTCACGCTTGAGCTCGGCGCGGTTGATGCGGGCCCGTAGCTCCTCCGTGTCCGCACTCGTTAGTCCGCTATCGGCAAGGCATTTGCGGGCGAAGCCGAACAGGTCGTCTGCGGATTGAAGCTGCGCGAGCCTGGTTCCGCCGGCGCACTCAGTTTCAAATAACCTCAGACCGGAATTGAGCCCGAATACGACAGCCGCTGCCTCGTGGAGCTGCTTGGGGCTGCAGTCGATGCCTCGCGCCCTCGCTTCCGTGGTAGGCGTGCTCGCCAGTGCGGCTGTAATTTGAGAGCAGAGCTGTTCAACTGTTGCCAGTTTCTCGGCGGATGGCTCCTGCCGAAAGTCGGCGCGTGCCTGCGCAAAGAGCGGCAGCATGTGGTTGGGATCGAGCTTCGTCTCGCCATCACCGCCCGTCTCTTGCGCGGCCCTGATCAGCTGATCGGCAGCTTCCATCTCGCTCGCCAGCTTGGCGAGGTCGCCATCGATGGTCGCAAGCTCGCGCTCCAGCTGCGCAATACGGGTCTCCAAGTCGCGGAGCCGCTTTTCTGCGTCCTTGGTCCGCTCTTCCTTGATCTCGTATTCGTCTTGCAACCGTTCGAGTTCGGCCATCCGCTGGCGGTAAACGGGGCCACGGCCCTGCTTGCCGGTGCCCTCAACGCCGCGCTCCTCCGCAAGGGCCTCGACGCGTTTCTCGTCGACCTGCCGCGCTTTGGCATCCAGCTCGCTCTTGTGCTGGGCATATTCAGCTGCGAGCCGGGGGCGCTCACCGCGGGCGCGGGCCAGTTCCTCCGTCAGCGCAGTTTTTCTGGTCAGCAGGCCGGCTTGCCCGCTCTGGGCGGTGGCTTTGCGCTCCTGCTGCTCTGCAACAGCCTTCCGGCGCTGCTCGAGTTGCTGGAGAAAATAGGCCTCGATCTCGCGCGATGATGCTTGTGCGCGGCGCGTCAGCTCGGTGAGCTGGGAGTCGTAGTGCTGCCACTCAGCCGTTTCGAAGAGCCGTGCGGCCTCGGTCACACGCCGGGATGCGATTGTCGCGCCAATATCTGACAGAATGCCGGAGACCTGATTTTGCGCACGCAGCTCCGCCGCACGCTTACGCTGCTCCTCGGGGAAAATGACGCTGAAAAAGGAGTCGAACGAAAAGAAGACGGAGGTGCCCATACAAGCCAGGAACATGACCCAGAGCACCACATTGCGGGCAATGACACGCGTTCCCCTGACGTAGGGGACCGCAAGCTCACCCCCGCGAATGAAGCTGTAAGCGATAGCCGCCGCGATCAGCAGCGCGATCGCGAAGTACATTGCGACTGTCGCAAACCGGCTCCAATCGAATGACAGGTCGGCGGTTCTCGTCCAGCTTACGGCGCCTGAGACGTGCAGCAGCCAATAGAAGACGGCGCCAGAAATCGCGAGCCCCAGCACCATTCCGATGATGGCATCGGCAGATGTGCGCTCTCGTTTGCTGCCGTCCACCTGTTGACTCATGCCGGTGGCGAAGCTCTCGCCGATCAGCCAAGCGACGATCAGCATCACGGCCTGGATTCCGAACGTGATCATCAGGGACAGCAGCGGCTCGTTGGTGAAGTTGCGCATGCCGTCCCAAGTGCGCCAACCGGATGCCAGGGACAGGACGATGGCTGCAGTACCAAGCAGCGCAAGCTGCCAGTTGGTGAGCATCACCTCCTGGATCACCTTCCAGACGCGCGCGATAAACCCGTTCGCCCGGAGGGCGTAGGCGACGGCAGCGAGGGCCAGGAAAAGAATGAGGAGGCTACGCCAAGTCTCGGCACTCACGTTGCCCAGGACCGCAAGGGTGCCGTCCGCGACCGACTTGAATTCCATGCCAGAATACCCCGCAGCACCGCCGTCAGCCTGCAGCCCGGCAACGCATTATGCAGACTTATGCCGATCGTTGTCGAGCTTGGCTCCACCTCACACAATCGTTCAGTATGCCTACGAGCACCGGCGCTTTCACGGCCGCATTGAGGCAAGCCTGCGACAGTCTTCAGTGCAGCCTTGAAGTGCCGGCGATTGTGAAGGGCGATCGCGTCTGAAGCAATCGCGAGCGCATGAAAGCGGAAACGCCTTGTTGCTTCTAACCTCAGCCCCAGAGGCGCGGGTCTGGCGGCGAGATGATACCATCGCGGATTTGGAGCCCCCATTCACGATCGCGTGCGAGCAGGAGGGGACCGTCGAGGTCGACCCAGTCGGCAAGCTGCGCCACGAGCAGGGCTGGGGCCATCGCCAGAGAAGTGGAGACCATACAACCCGTCATGATTCGGAAGCCGAGCCGCCGTGCTTCGCGCGCCATCCGCAGGGCTTCGGTCAGGCCCCCAGTCTTGTCGAGCTTGATGTTGACCGCATCATAGCGATCGCGAAGGGCGGCAAGCCCATCAGAGGTGTGAGCCGACTCGTCAGCGCAGACGGGGACGGGGCGATTGATGCGCGCAAGCTCCGCGTCGTTGTCTGCGGGCAGAGGCTGCTCGATGAGCTCGAATCCAGTTTCTGCAGCCACATCGAGGAGGTAGGCGAGGTCGGCTGATTGCCAGCCTTCGTTGGCATCGGCGACCAGACGCGCGTCGGGCCGTGCCTTCCGTACGGCGCGCATGCGCTCCGCGTCGCCTGGGCGGCCGAGCTTCAGCTTGAGAAGCGGGAGGTGTGGCACCGCGCGTGCCGCGGCCGCCATGGCCTCTGGCGTATCGAGGCTCAATGTATAGCAGGTGAGCACAGGCTTGAGGGGGGCAAGGCCGGCAATCTCAGCGGCCCGCCGGCCCGTACGTTTCGCCTCCAGATCCCATAAGGCGCAATCGAGTGCGTTGCGGGCGGCGTCCGCCGGCCAGTCCTTCTGCAGACTGTTGCGATCGAGATCGGGAGGCGCCGCTTTGATGGCGCGTAGCGTCGCTTCGGGGGTCTGGCCGTAGCGCGGATAGGGTACGCACTCACCACGGCCCGTGGCGACACCATCGGACACCCGCACCACGACGACCTCTGCCTCACGTTTGGCGCCGCGCGAGATGACGAAGGTGCCAGCTAGCGGCCAGCTCTCTAATCTGAGCGTCAACAGTGAGCTTTTCCATAGCCCGCACTTGCTGCCGCGTGGGACATTCGTCAAGAGAGGCGGCCGCTGGCGTGCGCGAGGAACAGGTAAACCCGCCCGGTATCCGAAACGAGGCGATTGGCAAGCAATCGAGCATCGCCGGTCTGGTGCTCGGTATCGCGCAGCGATTGCTCGAAGTCGTCGAGATAGCGATCGACCATCTCCCGGAAGGAGGGGTCGGACCGATACCGGCTGCTCACCTCGTCGAAGGCTGCACGCCCCTCGGCCGTGTAAATGCTGCGCACCATGATGCCCCGTTGCCCGGCCCGGAACCGCGACCAGATGGCGGATGCGGTCGCCTGGTCAAGGGCCCGCGCGAGCACGTCGACGTCGATGGTTGAACGCGACGGTGGCGGAGGAGGCGGCTGATGTGACGCGCTGTCCTCATCACGCGACGCCCGGGCCAGGAGGTCGCCGAGCGACCAGCTCTCGCGGCTATCGGCGGAACCGTCCTGCTCCGCCATTTCGGTAAAGATCGACGATGTCTGACCCGACTTCCGTTGACGTTGCCCAAGCTCATTGGCCAGCGTGGATGTCAGTGAGCTCAAGGAGCGCTGCCGCGGAGGTTCGTCGGACGAGGCGATCGGCGTCAGGGCCCCGCCTGGAATAGGCTCCGTCGGTGGCATCACATCGCGCCGTGCCGCTTCCCGAGCCGTGAGGTTGGACAGCTCCTCCAAGGCGCGCACCTGGTCGCTGAGGGCCTTGCGCAGGGCCTCAGAGCCTTCCCGTGTGGTGAGTGGCAGAGCTTCGATCTGCTTGCGAAGGCGTGCCTGCTCTGCAGCAAGCTCGGCAGCGGCGCGCTGCGCGTGGTTCCGGACCTCTGCAGAGGTGGCGTTGAACTGGGTCTGCAGCTGGGCGAGCTGTTCCGTAACCTGACGGGACACACGCGAAAATCTGGCGGTGAGCTCGTCGAAAGCGCGGTCGGCTTCGACGTTGGCCGCAATTTTCATCCGCTCGATCTCGGCAATCGCCGAGCGTGACCGCGCCTCGGCACCTTTCGTCAGCTCCTGGGTCAATTGGCGGGCGCGCTGCTCTGCCTGCGTAAGCGAGCCCTCGAGCGAGGACGAAGCGCCGTGCATGATTCGGCTCATCTCCTCGGCGCTTGCGGTAAGCCGTTCGAGTGTTTCGCCGAGCTGCTCCTGCCGGCGCTGCAGCGTGGAATCGATCTTGTAATTCGCCGATTCCAGAGCGTTGGCCGCCAGCATGATCGACTGGCCCTGGCTTTCGAACCGGTTCGTCACGCTGTTGATCTGGGCAAGAAGATTTTCTGAGATGTTCTTGAGCAGCTCCGACTGGGTGGCGAGGCCTTCGATGGCCTTCACCGACTGGCGCGTGATGTTCTCGCTCGTGCGGCGAACGGCGGCGATGCCCTGCATCAGAGTTTCGTCCAGCTCATTCGCCTGCTGGCCAAGGGTGTCTCGCAGGCCGCGAGCATGATGCTCCAGTGCGTTGGTCAGCGCCTCGGTCTTTTCGCCGATAGCGCTGTCGATCGCCCTGGTCGAGCGCAGAATTGATTCGTCGAATGCCTTCAGGCGCTCTGTGAAGGCCTTGTCGAGTGCAGCGGTACGCTCGACGAGCTGCATGTCCAGCGCCTGGGCGCGATTGGCCAACGTCGTATCGAGCGCACGCGCGTACTCCTCGAAGACGGTCTGCAGGTTCTCCGTGCGATTGACGAGAGAGCTTTCCAACGACGCTCTGTACTGCTCGAAGAGCGCCTGCATCTGCTCGGTGCGACTGCCGAGCGCGGTGCCAAGCGCAGCCGTATAGTTCTGCAGGACCGACTGCATTTCCTGCGTTCGCGAGCCGAGCGTGTGCTCCAGGCGGCCCGTCTGCTGGGCGAGCGCAGTCTCGAGGGCCGTCAGATTCTGCCCGGCTCCTTCGATGATGGCGGCGAGCTTGACCTGCTGTCCTGAGAGCTTCTCGATCAGGACAGGCACCTCGCTTGCAATGCTCTTGAGGGCTTCGTTGACCCGCTCCGTGGTGTTGAGCAAAGCATTGCGTTCGCCCGACAGCTCCTGGATGAGACTGCGAATCCTACGCTCGTTATCCTCGTAGGAGCGCTCGAGGGCGGTCACCTCATTGTGGACCAGAGCTTCCAGCTCTCCGGCGCGGCCGAGCGCCCGGGAGACCGCATCGTTCATGAACGCGACCTGCCGGCGCACCGCCTGGCCGAGAGATGCGATGGACTGCTCGGCGCTGCGGTCCGGCTCGGCGAGCCTGACAGCGACCTCGGTCATCGCTGTCGAGCGCAACCGCAGGTCCTCGGTGCGCCAAATCAGGAGGGCCAGAAACCAGAACAGAGCGATGGGACCTACGACCGTTGCGAAGGCGGTCAGTGTCGCCGGCCGTCCGATCACATCGAAGAAACCTACCGCATCCGTAAGCTCGCGACTGATGAAGGCCCACGTGAATGCGATGCCTATGGCTGCCCAGATGCCGCTCGCTGCCGCTGCATAAACGAACGGTCTATTCGACGGCCGCTCGTTGAGCGCATAGATCAGGCCACCGATGGAAGGCACATCGTCGTTGGCAGCGATCCGGGCACGAGACGGCCCTGCCGGTCGACGGCGAGCTGGTCTGCGCTCGGTTGTCTCTTCGCCTTCCGAACGGCTTTCGTCAGGAGCTCCGGGTTCTTCGGTCTTGGCCAACTCCGCTGCGGATGAAGGCCACGGCTGAGGGGCTGCACCAGCCGCCGGTGGGCGCTGCTTCTCAGCGCCTTCGCGCTGCAGCTCAGATGTGGCCTGTGGAGCGGTGCCCGCGTGTGCGCTGCCTGGATTGGGCCTTCTCTGGAGCTCTGAAAGCTTCAAGGGCAGCACGACCTTCGATGCCTCCGGAGGCGGAGTGTTCTTCGGAAGCGGTGGCGGTGTCTTGGGCGTGGGCCTTCCAGGCTCCTGGGTAGACGCTTTCCCAGCATCCGAAGGCTTGGACGCGGCTGGCAACTCGGTCCGGGTCTGCGCGGAGGGCGGAGGCGGAAGCGGTATGGCCGCGCTGGTGCTCAAATTGGCAGGGGCCGCCGCGGCAGCCGGGCCACCAGTCTTGGATGCTGCAGGCGGGAGAGGAGGCGGGCCAGGCGGAGCTGGCTTGCTTTCGGCAGAAGAGGCTGGCTTGTTTTCGGCAGGACGGGAAGTTTTCGGCGCAGCAGCCGACGTTCCAACCAGAGACAAGTCAGGCGTCTTGTCCCGCTTCGTCTTCGGGTCCTGAGCCATTCAGTTGTCCGACGTCCCCTCGCGCCTTCGTGGCGCCCCCACACATGCACCAAGTTCTAGTGCATACGACGGGCGAGTCCCAATATGGCATTTTCTCAACGAGTGCCGAGCACGGCGTTGCTCTGCCGCCACGGACCTGCCCTTAAACCCTAGGTAGTTGTCATTTTGGGCGAAACGATGGAGTGCCACTCGCCCAACGTTATCAATCCGTTGCGGCAAAGAATGTGCACGGAATGATTTGACTTACCTGATGTTATCGCCAACCCGCGTAAGCTGTTTCGTGAACTGTGGACGACTATGCCCCGGCAAGGCTGACAAAAGGATGGTGCCGTGCGACAGGGTCAGCAAATCAGCGCAGGCAAGGCAGTGCAGGCCCAAGTCTCCTCGCAACACGAATCAACTCATACAGGCAAGTGCGATTCGGAGGCGGTCGCGCCAATCGACTTTGATCACCTGCATCGCCAAACGTTCGGCGACGAGAAGCTCGCGCGCGAGGTGTTGGAGCTGTTCCTCGTCCATGCGCCTGCACTCCTGGCGGAAATCAAGTCGGCGACCAGCGAAGCCTCGCGGCGAGCAGCGGCCCATAAGCTGAAAGGCATGGCACGGGCTATCGGCGCTTGGGCCGTTGCGAACGCGGCGGAGGACGTCGAGCGGGCAGTAAAGGATATGGATGCAGCTAGTACAATCACCGAGAGGCTCGAAAAAGCGATCGAGGAGGCCCGCCGGTTTATTGCGGCCATGAATAGTACGGCCACGGATGAGGGGACCTAGTGAACGGTGCGCTCCCTGACCGGGCCCCGTATGGGTTGACCTCAAGCATTCTCAAAAAATAAACCGAAAACTGAGAGGCAATTGTTAAGTGGGCGGAGATTAACTACCGCGACGACGCAGTAAATCCAAGAAGTGCTCGACAGCGCCTGGGCGAACCCTTCCAGGGCGGAAGCAGACGTACAATTGACGGTGGGTCCACGCGTCGGCAATTGGCTTTACAACTATTCCCAACGCTTGCGCGAGGGGCATCGCGACCGCTTCGGCCATGATCGTAACGCCGAGCCCAGCCTGAACGAGACGGCAAGCCGCATCGAAGCTGGAGACACGAATCCGTGTTTTCGGTGTGCGACCAAGCTTGCTTGCCGCCTTCAGCGTGAGCGTTTCGATGGCACCGATAGTTTCGCTTCCGATCAAATCGTAGTCGAGGACTGCCTCGAAAGGGACGGGTCCGGCCATGCTCGCAAGGGGATGCCCATTCGGCAGCACCAACATCAACCGATCCTGCTGATCAGGGAATCAGCTCCAGCTCACCGGTCAACTCGATGCCCGTGAAGACACCGATGTCGACTGCGTTCTCCATCACCTTGCGCACCACCACCGGGCTCGTATCGATCTGCATATCTATTTTGACCAGGGGGAAGTCAGCGAGGAACGCCGCGATGTCCTCAGGAAGATAGCCGATCGCCGCCAACTCGTTCGCTGAAACACGAATGAGCCCGCGCACCCCCGTCCCGAAATCGTCGACGTCATTATAGAGCTGGTCAATTCTGTTCAGTATTGCGCGAGCATGGGACAGCAACGTGCGGCCGGCCTCGGTCGGCTCGACGCCCTGGCGGTGTCGGATCAGCAACGAGGTGCGCAAGACAGCTTCGAGATCGCTGATCCGTTTCGAAACGGCAGAAGTAGTAATGTTCTCGCGCCAAGCCGCCTTGGCAATGCTCTGCTCGTCGACGGCGGCGACGAAGAGCCGGAGCGTCAATAGGTCGATACGGCTTGCGCCGGCGCTCACAGCACGCTCCGCTAGACGGGGTTGATTGT
Organism: uncultured Pseudomonadota bacterium; assembly: GCA_963786775.1. Lineage (GTDB taxonomy): Bacteria > Pseudomonadota > Alphaproteobacteria > Rhizobiales > Hyphomicrobiaceae > ZC4RG25. The sequence continues at coordinate 29,107 of CAWBAM010000030.1, forward strand.
GACGAAGTGCTCTTCGGTCATGTCGAGGATGGCGTATTTCGGCCCTTCTTTGCCGAAGCCGCTTTCCTTGACACCTCCATAGGGCATGAGGTCAACGCGGCTGCTGGACGTGTCATTGATATGGACCGTCCCCATCCGCATACGCCGAATGGCGCTTAGGGCACGGGTCACATTGTTGGTGAAAATGCCTCCTGCAAGGCCGAACGGCGTGTCGTTTGCGATGGCGATGGCCTCGTCCATGCCATCGACCGGGACGAGCGAGACCACAGGCGCAAAAATTTCCTGGCAAACCACTCGCTGTCGAGAGTCGACGTTGCGCAGGATCACCGGCCAGAGGAGCGCGCCTTCGCGCCGGAGCGGCATGAGCAGTTCCGCGCCGGCCGCTACGGCCTCCTGGACCCAGGTCTCTGCACGTATTGCCTCGCGCTCGTCGATCATAGGTCCGACGACCGTTTCTGGGTCGCGCGGGTTCCCGACACCAAGCGCACTCGTGCGCTCGACGAAGAGCTCGCTGAAGCGATCCATCACGCGGCGATCGACGAGGATACGCTGGACCGAGGTGCACACCTGGCCTGCTTTCCGGAAACCGGCATTGGCACACTTTTCCGCCGCCACGTCCAAGGCGGCATCATCGCAAATGATCGTGGACGAGATGTTGCCCAGCTCGAGCTGCGTCCGGCGCAGTCCAACGGTGCGCTGAATGATTTTGCCGACTTCGGTGCTGCCGGTGAAAGTATAGAAGTCAATGTCCGGATTCTCGAGCAGCCACTGGCCCACTGTGCTGCCGCCACCGATTACCAGGTTGAGATATCCGGCCGGCAATCCGGCTTCCGCGAAAATCTCGCAAAGGATGTAGGCGCTCAACGGCGTGTAAGTCGCAGGCTTGAGGACGACGGCATTGCCTGCCGCGATTGCCGGCGCAATCTTGTGCAACACTGTGTTCAGCGGCGAGTTGAACGGCGTAATTGCGCAGACGACACCGACAGGAACCCGAACGGTGAACGCGAGGCGATTGGGATGCTGCCCCGGCGCGCCTTGGATGGGGACCATCTCGCCGACAATGCGTTTCGCCTCTTCCGCCGACTGGGTGATTGTCTGCACCGAACGGGCGAAATCGTTTCTCGCGTCCTTTAGCGTAAAACCGGTCTCTGCAACGAGCGTCTCTACAATCTCGTTTTGGCGTGCCTTCAGAGCCTCCGCCGCAGCCATGAGAATTTCGTAACGCCGGTAGGGTTCGATTTCCCCCGCGGCGAATGCCGAGCGCGCGGCAGCGACTGCCCGATCCGTAAGGCTGCGATCCGCAATGCCCACCCGGCCGATTTCCTCACCGGTGTACTTATCACGTACCACGGCGGAGTCTGCCGTCTCGACCCACTCCCCAGCGATGAACAGCCTTCCCTTCGTCATGACTTCTCCATTAACGCGCCGCGCTCGGTGCCAGCGACTATTGCCTTCGATATCAGGTGGGACTCGATCAGCTGTACGATCCTGTCCGGGATCGGTGACCCGGGAGCATTGATCGGCAGCGCGGCGATCTCGTCTCGCCTCCGCAGCCGAAAAGCGTAGGGCTCCGGAAATAGCGCTAGGTAATCTCGAACCCCCAGCGCTCGGGCGGCATGGACCGGCCAATCGGCGTGGTACATGAGCTCCCGGGCCAGGGCGACGATGTCGGCATCTCCGTCGCGTAAGACAGCTTCAGCCTGATGCGGCTCGCGGATCAGGCCGACTGCAACAGTAGGGATGTCCACGCGGCTGCGCACAGCACGCGCGTAGGGAAGGTGATAGCCGGGGACGCGGGGCACGATCGGCATCGGGGAATTGCCGGTAATCCCGCCCGACAAGCAGTCGATCACGTCCACACCTTCGTTGCGAAGGGCTGCCGCAAGCGCGATCGTATCCTCGAGATCCCACACTCCACCCTTGCCATCCACGGCAGAGACCCGAAAGAAGAGTGGCTTTTCCGCAGGCCAGAAGCGCCGCACTTCGGCTGTGATCTCCAGGGCAAGGCGCATCCTGTTGTTGCGACTTCCGCCGTACCCGTCCGTACGCCGATTGGTCACTGGGCTTAGAAACTGGTGGATCAGATAACCGTGAGCCCCGTGGATTTCGAGCACATCGAAGCCGGCCAGGTCGGCACGCCGTCCTGCGGAGCCCCAGGCTTCGACAATGGCAACAATCTCCGTGCGATCGAGCGCATGCGGTACGCGGCCCGGGATCTGTCGGAACACCGCTCGGAGAAACGGTGGTCCACGGTGGATAGCCGTCTGCCGCGTCTGACGGTTCGAGAGGCGCCCAGTCTCGTGTAGCGTCATGGGACGAGGCTTTGGCGCCTGCGTGCCCAAGCTCAATTCCCGGCACAGCACCGCAGGCTCGAACCAAGTCGGCCAATCGCCTGTAGGCGGGCAGCTGATCGTCGGACCAAAGCCCAGCGCAATTGTAAGTCTTGCGTCCACGTGCCTCGACAGCGGTTTCCTCGTGGAAGACCAGACCTGCGCCGCCGATCGCCAGACGCCCCAAGTGTGCGAAATGCCAGTCCTGCGGCTCGCCATCCCACGACGCATACTGGCACATGGGGGAGGCCATCACGCAATTTTTGAGAATCACGCCGCGCAATGTGATCGGCGTGAAAAGCATCGCGCGACTCGCCTCCGGCTCGCGTACTTACGTCCATATGCAATGCGGTCTGCACAATGGCACTGATTTGATGATCTCAGCCGGCACTCGTGCTCAACAACCCACGGCCAAGCGCGACCTGCTTGCCGGCATCATCCAAGATTTCGACGTCAGCCACGGCGAGCGTACGCCCCGCTCGCCGTACGCGGCCGTGAGCATGAAGGTCCGTATTCGAGGCCAGCGCATATAATCGATCCGGAGATCGATCGTCGGTGCCATACGGCCGATTTTGACCGCCACGGCAGCGTGCGCCGTCATGTCGATGAGTGCCGCGATCACGCCGCCATGGTACTCCGGCTTGTCTGGCACGCGCTGGAACTCGTATCTCTGCCTGAGCAGAATTTCGACGGTGCCGCGCTCGGAGTCGGCTGCCACTGCCTCGGGCTTCAGGAAACTGTGGAAAGGCGGATGGTTGAGCTCGAACTGCAGGCGCTCGAGCGCGGTCATCCCTTCGGTGGTAACTCGTCTCTGTCCCATCGCTGTCGCCTCAGGGCTCCATCACGATCTTGCCGAAGAAGTTGCGCAACTCCATGAGCGTCTCGGCCTCGGCAAGCTTTTCCAGCGGGAAGACAGTGATTTCGGGGAGTTTGAAAACTCCTTCTGCAACCTTCTCCATACCCATCCGGATATCGTCGATCGTGTAGCTGTTAGAGCCGATAATCCGGAGTTCGCGCTGCCAAATGTAGCGAATGTCGGTCTTTGGATCGAAGCCAGCCGTCGCTCCGCAGGTGAGCAGCTTGCCATGGTGGGTCAGTGCCCGGATCGAGGGCACCCAGGTGTCTCCCCCCGTAAAGTTGACGCAAACGTCCACGCCCCTCTTACCGCTGATTTTCCAGGCCTCGGCAGAGAAATTCTGCGTGTTGTAATTGATGACGTAATCGGCGCCGAGCTCCTTGAGCCTTTCGCATTTCTCATCCGTGCCGGCGCAGGCGATAACGGTCATGCCGAGCGACTTGCCAACCTGAACGGTCGCTGTGCCCACACCCCCGCTCGCGCCGAGCACGAGCATCAGATCGCCGGCTTTCACTTGGCCATTGGTGATGAGCATGCGGTAGGTCGTGCCATAGTTGATCGGAATGCACGCCCCCTCGACGAACGAGAGGCGATCATCGAGCCGGATCAGATGGTCGGCGGGAACGCGGCAGTACTCGCACATGCCGCCGTAGATCACCTCACCCATCATGCCGTCAGGCGTCTCGGGATGCACAATGCAACGATCGCCGATTTTCCAACCAGTGACCTCGCTCCCCAGCTCCACGATCTCGCCGGCGATGTCCCCGCCCGAGATGAACGGCATCGGCACCGGCCATCCAGGCATACCGCGGCGCACAAAGATGTCCAGGTGGTTCAGTCCGCAGGCCCGGACGCGAAGGAGGACGTCCGTTGGACGAATTTCGGGATCTGGAAAATCGCGATATACGATGTTCTCGACGCCGCCTTGCGCCTCGATGACCGCAGCCTTCATGGTGACACTCTGCTCCCTTTAGTTCCGCCCTGCGTCTTCATTTTCTCCTCGTATACGGCTAGCATACCGCCTCGCAAGCTAAAATGCATCCATTTGCATTTTGTTGTATACATATTGGGCGGAGCCGCTTTATATCAGCCGCAGAATCGCTGCTCCTGCCCGGCGCGAGAAATGGCTCCGGGCAGAGGGCGCCGGCACTAACGCGGCATCGAGGTGGGGCTGCATGTACAGATTGGCATTCGACATTGGAGGCACTTTCACCGATTTCGTCCTGCACGACACCCGTGAGGACACATTGCGGCTCTGGAAAGTGCCGACTTCCTCGGGTGCTCCAGCAGATGCGGTCGTTAAGGCACTGCATCAGTTGCTCGAAGATGGCACAGTTGAACCTGCTGACATCGGAGCCATCCTTCACGCTACCACCGTTGCGACGAACGCAATTCTCGAGCGTAAGGGCGCCCGTACAGCCCTGATCACCACGCGCGGTTTTCGGGACATCGCCCTGCTAGGTCGGCAGAAGCGGCCGGACACCAATGATATGAACCTAGGAAAGCAGCGGCCCGTTGTTGCGCGCTCGGATATCATCGAAGTAACAGAGCGGATCGAAGCCACGGGCAAGGTCCATACGCCTCTGAACAGCGACGATGTCGAGGCTGCGATCGCCCGTATTCGCGAGGGCGGCTACGAAGCGGTGGCCGTTATGTTCCTGCACGCTTACGCCAATCCTGAACATGAGCGTGCGATTGGCGAACGTCTTCGTGCTGCCCTGCCCGGTGTGAAAGTTTCACTCTCGTGCGAGGTTTCGCCCAGATACCGCGAATATGAGCGCGTCACCACCACCACTGCAAATGCCTATGTGCAACCGATAGTCCACCGCTATCTGGAGCAGCTCAAATCAGCATTCGAGACTGCAAAGCTGCAGTCGGACTTCATGATCATGCAGTCCAATGGCGGTCTCGTTTCGCCGCAGATCGCCCGCGCATTTCCGGTGCGGATCGTCGAGTCCGGCCCTGCCGCCGGTGTTCTGATGTGCGCTCAAATGGGGCGCGACGAGAAGATCGATCACCTTCTCACCTTCGACATGGGGGGAACAACCGCGAAGCTCGGTGCAATCGACTTTGGCGAGCCTGTGGTGGTGCCGACGTTCGAAGTCGACACGATCCGTTACCGCAAGGGTAGCGGTCTGCCACTCAACATTACGGCGATCGAGCTCCTGGAGATTGGTGCTGGCGGTGGCAGCATCGCCGAGGTGGCTATGGGCCTAATTCGGGTTGGCCCTTCCAGCGCCGGGGCTATTCCCGGACCGATTTGCTACGGCAGAGGCGGAACGAGGGCGACGATTACCGATGCCAATCTGGTTCTCGGCTACTTAAATCCCGACTATTTCAACGGCGGCGCAATGACGCTCGACCTTGAGGGGGCGCGGAAGGGTGTTGAGGAGCAGATCGCAAAACCGTTGGGCCTTACTCTGGAGAAAGCAGCTTGGGGGATCCACTCGGTCGCGAACAGCAACATGGAACGCGCCATGCGCGTCGTCTCGGTCGAGCGCGGCCGTGACCCCCGCACCCATGTCATGATTGCCTTCGGCGGTGCCGGTCCGCTCCATGCGACCCGGCTGGCCCGAGCGTTGGGCGTGCCGCGGGTAATGATTCCTTACGGCGCCGGTGTCGGCTCCGCGCTGGGTCTGCTTACCGCCGATCAGAAAATCGACAACAGTATCACGCGCGTGCTGCCGCTTGACGCCAGCTCGATCAAATCGGTGGAGGCCGTCTTCTCCGAGCTCGAGGCGCGGCTGAACGAAGAGCTCAAGCTGGTGAAGAAAACGAGTGGCGAGGTGTATTGGCGCCGCGGCTGCTCGATGCGCTACAGGGGGCAGGGCTATGAATTGCGCGTGGACCTGCCGGATGGGCCAATCGATGAAAACTTTATTTCTGCCGCCCAAAAAGCCTTCGAAGCCGCCTATGAGGCGAATTACGGATATGTCGACAAAAACGCTCAAATAGAAGGAATCGATTGGCATTTGATGGCCGTGATTCCTTCTGGCCAGCGTGCTTTTATCCGCGCCCGCGCCGAGCAGGCCGCCTCGGGCGAATATACCCCAACATGGCGGCGCGCTTACTTCCCTGAAGCCGGCGGATTTGTCGAAACTCCAGTGATTAGCCGCTATGGCATGCGAGTTGGTCAGAAGGTTTCGGGCCCAGTTTTGATCGAGGAGCGTGAGTCGACCACGATCGTCCTACCGGGCGACGTCGCTCACATTACCGAGAGCGGGCATCTCATGGTGGATATCAACGCAGAGAAGGTAGCATGAGCACGTTGCCGCATTCGACTGTGGATCCCATCACCCTGACTGTAGTCTGGAACAAGCTTATTTCGATTACTGACGAGATGGGTGGGGCCCTGCGGCGCACCGCCTTCTCAGAGGCAGTGCGCGAGGGTGAGGACTTCTCGACCGGCCTCTTCGATCGAAAGGGCCGCCTTGTGGCTCAGGGCAACTTTACCCCCGGCCATCTCGGGGCCATGCCTTACGTGGTGCAGCACCTGTTGCGCTATTTCCCACCGGAAACTTTACGCGAGGGGGATACGATCTGCACCAACGACTCCTTCCTCGGTGGTAGTCACTACCCTGACTTCTTCCTGATGACGCCGATCTTCATGGACGGCACGATCATCGGGTATGTCGTAAATACCGCGCACCACGTTGACGTCGGTGGTGCTTTCCCCGGCTCTCAGGCGGTGCAGGGCGTTACGGAGGCCTTCCAAGAAGGTATCAGGGTCCTGCCGGTGCGAATTGCCGAGAACTGGACCCTGAACGAGGACATTCTGCGCATTATCCTCGGCAATGTCCGCCTTCCGGATAAAGTGCATGGGGACCTGAAGGCACAACAGAACGCCAACTACGTCGGCAGTCGGCGTGTTATCGAGCTGTTCCGCGAAATCGGGCTCGATGCAATGGATAACATCATCGAGGCCATTCTCGACCGGTCAGAGGCGCGTGCACGCGAGCTGATTTCCGCTCTTCCGAACGGCACGTTCAGCTTCGACGACTACCTCGACGATGTTGGCCCGGGCACCGATCCGGTAAAAGTGGCCGTGGACGTTACGATCGACGGCGATACCGCAACGATCGACTTCTCGCGAAGCAGTGACCAAGTCCCGGCGGCCATCAACTGCTACATCAACTACACACGTGCCTATGGCATGTTCGCCATGCGCATAATTGCCGGCTTCGACGTGCCACAAAACGCCGGCGTCGAGCGCGCTGTAAAGGTCGTAGCGCGCGAAGGCTGCTTCTTTAACGCTAAGTTCCCAGCTCCGAGCGGCGGACGTGCTTCGGTGCAGGTGCGCATCTTCGACGCCGTCAACGGCGCCATGTCCAAAGCTGTCCCCGAGAAGGTACGCGGGGCTTTCACCCACTGGTGCAATCCTAATATCGGCAGTTGTCACCGCTCCAAGGACCGCTGGGTCATGTATGATCTGATGTTCGGTGGCTACGGCGGTCGGGCAGGACATGACGGCGAGGAAGGCGTCGCACCGGTGATGAACTGTGCAAACATCCCGGTCGAGGTGCACGAGACGAATAACCCGATTTTGATCCATCGCCTCGAGTATATCCCCGACACCGGTGGTGCCGGCGAGTTTCGCGGCGGCTGTGGCATCAGAAAAGACGTTGAATTGCGGGATGCCGCAGTGGTCACGCTGCTCTCTGATCGGCACGTGTTTCCCCCCTATGGTCTCCAGGGCGGCAAACCGGGCGCACTTGCCCGCACAATTCTCATTCGCAACGGTGTCGAGCAGGAGCTGGGCTCTAAGGAAGTCAAAGAGCTCGAGCCCGGCGATATTCTCAGCTTCCGACTGGCGGGTGCCGGGGGCTATGGCGATCCGAAGAAGCGGGACCGGGCAAAGATCGAGGCCGACATTCGCGAAGGCTATCTCACGCTTGAAGGCGCGCGCCGGCTTTATGGTTATGAAAGGGAGTCCGCCGTGGCATGACGGCGCGAATTCTGTCGCTTCAGGACGTTGCTGCAGCGCGTCGATTCTACGAGGCCGGACTATGGCAGCCCTGGACGATGTATCAGCGGCTGCGCGAGTTGGCGGAGCGGCGGCCCGACGCAATAGCTGTGATTGACAGCGCCGCCTCGGCCACTCTTGCCGAGCTTGTTGGTTGGGTTGACGCCTTCGCAGCCGTACTTCACGAAGCGGGACTTCGTCCAGGCGACCGGGTGGCGATCTGGTCGCCAAGCCGTCTCGAATCAGTAGCGACCCTTCTGGCCTGCTCGCGCATGGGGTACGTTTGTGTACCGTCACTCCACCGCGACCACACTCCTGACGGCGTCCTCAGACTTCTGCAGCGCGCCAAGGCTGCAGCGCTCGTCTTCCAGCGAGGCTACGGAGCTAACGCTGCTGGCCGCGACATGGCCGTAGAAGTTGCCCAGCTTCCGAGCATGAAGCATATTATCGCGCTTGATCCTCTCGTTGCTGATTCCGGGCCGGAAACGCCGCGTTTTGGGGGCCTTGTGCCCCGCCGAATGGATGACCTGGCTTGGACAACGAATCCCGATCGCGTGATGTACCTCGCCTTCACTTCTGGGACGACGGGCGAGCCTAAGGGCGTCATGCATTCCGACAACACCCTTCTCGCAAATGGCCGCGCGATCGCTCGTGATTTCGGATTTGGAGAGGAGACGGTCGTCTACACGTTCAGCCCCATGAGCCACAACATGGGAACAGTCAGCCTTGTGACCATGTTGGCTTGCGGCGGCAGCCTCGTCGTGCACAGTCCTCTCGATGCGCATCGCGCGCTGAAGCGAATTATCTCGACACGTGCCACCTATCTGGTGGGCGTTCCAACCCACGGTATCGATCTTGTGGCGCAGCTCGGGCCAGATGAGCGCCTGGGCCAAGCACAAGTTTTCCAGCTGGCCGGCTCGCCAGTACCCCCACGGCTTGCTGAGGCGTTGATCGGCCGTGGTGTGAGGGTTCAGAACTGTTTCGGTATGACGGAGAACTGTTCGTTCCTGTATACGCGCGCCGAAGACCCGGTGGAGGTCGTCACCCAGAGCTGTGGCCGCTGCTGCGAAGGTATGGAACTGGCCATTTTCGATCCGGAGAATCCGGATCGACCCGTACCGGTCGGTGAGGCAGGTGAGGTCGGTGTGCGAGGAGCGAGCCTCATGCTCGGGTATTACGACGACCAGAGCAACACCGAGGCATCATTCAACGCCAGTGGATGGTTCATGACCGGCGACCTTGGTCGGATCGGCGAAGATGGCAATGTCCGCATAATCGGTCGCAAGAAAGATTTGATCATCCGAGGTGGACACAATATTTACCCGGCAGCCATCGAGAACACCGTTATGCGCCATGAAGCGGTTTCCAAGGCTGCCGCTTTTGCTGTACCGGACGAGCGCCTCGGCGAGCGGGTGTGTCTCGCGGTAACGCCTGCACGGGCGGGCGACATTCTTGATCCCTACGATTTGCTCGCGCATCTGGCAGACCACGGTTTATCGATCTACGAAATGCCGGAGTACTTTACTCAACTCGAGAGTTTCCCGCTCACCGCTAGCGGCAAAATTCTAAAACGCGAACTTGCCGAGATGGTGAAGGATGGTCGCCTCTCACCCCAACCCATCCGGTGGTCCGGCAAAAAATAACGGAAGCTCCAACGGAGCTCTGGGCTCGACTGTCCCAAGATCCAGCCTTCACGGAAGTGGAGCTTGTCAGGCGATGCCGGATTGCGAGCTATTGCTGGCTGGCGTTGATTGAGGATCTCCGCCTCCGGGGCAGTTCTTGGGTGCCACGTGGTCAATCCCGGTAGGGGAATTCATCGCAGTCTAAGCCAAGCCTATCCTGACTTAGAGAACGCCGCTTTTTAGAGCAAAAGATCTCGCGGCTTCTCTTCGGCTTTTAGTGTCAAAGTTCGAGCACTCGTGCAGCAATTGTTCCTGCACGAGTGTCATACTTGAACAAATGCGGGCACCGTCGAGCCACCCATTCTCTACATGAATGATGGAAGAAAGGTGACGAGCTCTGGCAGATAGAAGAGCAGGAAGAGGACTCCAATATCACACAGCCAGAAGGGCAGTGCTCCAATAATGATGTCGCTCGTATTCACGTCGGGTGCCACGCTCTTGACGGCGAAAAGGTTAAGGCCGACGGGCGGCGTAACCGCTCCAATCTCGATGAGCTTTACCAGCATGACACCGAACCAAATGGGGTCCCATCCCGCCGCGGTGGTAATGGGCAGCACGATCGGAACCGTCAGCGCCAGAATGCTAATGCCCTCGAGAAACATTCCCAGAATGATGTAGAAAATAATTAGAACGATGAAGAGCTGGAGAGAGCTCAGTTCTGCCGAGACGATCATTCGTGAAAGGCCGACGGTCACTCCGCTTAATGCAAGGAACTTTCCAAAAAGCACGGAGCCCATGACCAGCACCAACACTGTTGCCGATGTCGTTACGGTGTCGACGCTGGCATCGAAGAACTGGCGAAACGAGATGTTACGCTTGAGAATGCCGATCAGGGCAACAACGATCACGCCTGCCGCGGAGCCCTCCGTTGGTGTCCAAAGGCCGAGCAGGATGCCACCAATGAGAACAATGAGCACCAGACTGAATGGGCTCGCTTTGATTGATGAAGCCAGGACATCGCGGAATGGAAAACGAGGCCCCGGAGGTGCCATTCCTGGATTGAAGAAAGCCCTGATCAAGATCAGGATGCAGTACACAAGGGCCGTAACCAGGCCGGGGATGATCCCAGCGATGAGCAGCTTGCCGATCGATTGTTGCGCAACGATCCCGTAGAAGACCATGATAAGGCTCGGGGGGATCATCATGGCAAAGGTACCGGAAATCGCGATGATGCCGGTACTGAGCCGCATGTGGTACCCGTATTTTCGCATTTCGGGCAGTGCGACCTTTGTCATGGCCGACGCTGCTGAAATGCTTGAACCGGTCACTGTTCCGAAGGCGACTGCCGCAAGACAGGTGGCGACCGCCAATCCCCCGGCAATTCGACCGACGGCCTTATAAGCTGCATCATAGAGGTCCTGTACGATCCCGGTGTAAGACGCGAGTGCCCCCATGAAAATGAACATGGGTATCACCACGTATGAGACCGAGGAGGCCACGTCGAAGCCAGTTATAAGGAAAAGGCTCGTCGCTGCTTGGACGTTACCGATCAGCAGATATATGCCAACCACCGATGAGAACGCGAGCAGCGGTCCAACCGGCGCGCCGAGGAGTAGCAGCACCACGCTGCCGCCGAGCACAATTGATACGATCGCTTCGCTGCCCAAAGCTACGCTCCAGGGTTAGTCAAATCCAGTCAGTTTAGCTATCGGATTGGGTGCCTAGATCGGCGCCTTGCCAGTTCGATTCTCCGGAAGACAGCAGATGCTTCAGCAAAGAGCAGGCTGACGCGATCGCAGCCATCAACGAACCGATAGTTATCGTGCTCCATGGGATCCACATCGGGATCAAGAGACGGCCTTCGAGATAGACTCCCCCCATCCAGTCACTCCATAGGCGACCGGCACTGAACCAAAGGAGCAAACCGAAAAACGCCAGTGTCACGGCGCTTGCGGCGGCATCGACAACGCGGAGTGCCTTTGCGGGAAACATCCATCGGAACACATCAACCCGGATTTCACGATCCTGTGTGATAACGTGCGCGAAGGCAAAGAATACGCTTACGACGAACGTTACCCGAATGATTTCGATGCCCCCGACAAGCGGGACGAAAAAGGTGCGCATCGCAATCTCGGCCATGATTGTCAGGGCGATCATGACCAGCGCCAGCCCGGCGATGATGGCCATAATCCGGCTGATCAGCCTCACAATCCGATCTAGCATTGGAGCCCTTTCTTTCGCGCTCCGACTTCCAGCGAAGGCACGTTTCCCAATCGTCGAAGGCGGTTAGAGATTTCACGGTCCGGGAATGGTAGGCAATGCCGGAGCCGTTGGACCGCGCACACGCCGATCTTCGAGAGGAGGGTCGCTGCGCACAGCAGCGACCCAAGTCTACACGCTCTTCAGCAGTTCAATGCTGATCAGCTACTTGCCTTCAGGCCACGTTCCAGCGCGATAGGACGCCGCCAGTTCACGGTAGCGCTTGATGATCGCATCGCCCGGGTAACCTGCTTCGTTGAGGTCGCGGGCAGCGCGATCAAGCTGGTTCTCGGTGCGGCCAGCCCAAGTACGCATGTCCTCCTCCGACATCGTATGGTAGGTACTGCCCTTACCCTCGGTCCTGATCCGCTCGATCGCGTTTTCATAAACGCCCCGCATCGACTTCGGCGACGTAGTCCGTCATTTCGGCTGAAACTTCCTCGATGATTTTCTGAATGTCCTCGGGAAGCCGCTTGAAGCTGTTCGCGTTCATTGCGATCACAGCCGTTGCGAACAGCTGCGGACGTGCCTTCTCAGGTGCAGGCACGAACACATGCGGAGCGACCTCATGAATGCTGTTCGAATAGATCCAGTCCGGTGTGCTGTAGACGCAATCAACCAGGCCGGTGGCGAGCGCCTGATATGCCTCGGAACCAGGCACGGTGATCGGCTCAACGCCAAGCCCCGCCTGGAGAACCGGGAAATACCGGCCGAATGTCCGCATCTTGCGGCCGGCAAGATCCTGAAGTGATTTCACCTCTTTGGTACAGACGATCAGATACGGATCGGCCGGCAGCGGCACCAGCATGTGCATGTTCCGCGACTCGTACTCCTTGCGGAACGCCTCGAACTCCTTATGGAGCTGGGCATGGATGAGCGTAACGCCCTTCAAATCGGGCACATTATCTGACCAAATATCAATGATATTGGTCAGCGCACCTTCGATACGAAACTCGCCGGGGAAATAGATCGGATAGAAGCTGGTTACATCGACAAGGCCGGCTGAAATCCCGTCCAGATGATCTCCTACGTTAAGAAGTGCGCCACCGTGAACGATATTGAAGTTCACGCGGCCGTTGCTACGCTCTTTGATCCGGCGAGCCCATTCTTCAAGGTTCTTGCCGGTCTGCACAAAACTCTCGGGATAGATATGGGCGCCGCGCAACTCGAACTCCGCAGCTGCCGTGGCGTTCGCCATTCCGGCTGACACGAGACCGGCGGTCAATGCTGCCGCAACTATCCGTGTAAATTGGCCGACCATCTTCCTTTTCCCTTCTCCCCTGCTGATGGGCTCCGGCTGACGAAAAGCGCAAACCGGGCACCAAGATACGAGTTATCAGGACGCCTTTACGGGCATCCGTGTAAGTGCTTGCATTTGTTTGCATGCGCCTGTGGTAGGTGCGCCGACGCCTTCCTCCTTCTGGCCGGAGGCGAGCGGCCTCCGCCTATTGCGGACAGCTTTGTGTTCTTATGCATACAAACTCTACGCTCGACGAATTAAAGTCAATAAGATTTCATTCATTCACATCCTTATGCTTCGACAGAGGGCGATCGCTCGAAAACTCCGAGCACTTTCCCACGCACCGAGCGCTCTCAGGCATCACATTCGGAGCGCCTTCTCCTGCATTGTTCTTGAACTCGAGCACTGGGGCGTTGAAGAATCCAGGTCCTATGGCGCCGACGACGTGTTGGTGATCACGGTGTATCCTGCTAGGGCGACTGCTCCATTGATCGCAAGACCTTTCGTGAATACCGGTGTACACAGGCGCATCCAAATTTCAAAGGTGTTCAACTACCAGGCTTTAGAACACAATCCCTGGGTGTCACACGTGAGTTTTGCGCCTTCTACGGGACGGCCGTCCTGTTGCAAACGCTTCCAGGCCAGCGCAAATGAATGTTTTCAGGCGCGTGATGGTCTCCTCGTGGCTACTGTCGGAAGCGATGGCACGGGCCAGCTCTTCGGGAAGACGGGCCATTGGCTCCATCCCAGCAAGGGTGAAGACCAAAATGCCAATCATATAATTGTAGCCCCAAATCGCAGCCCTGATGTCCATGGTGGGTCTTGCCGCATGGATCTGGCTGATGAAGCGGCGCGAAACCTCATCATAATAGGATTGAAGATAGCTGCTCGTCCGGGTTGCTGAGGAGCTGCTGGAAAACATCATGATCAGGCGCGCTCGCCGCCCGGCGTCGTCAGCTTCGCCCTCGAACAGGGGGCGCAGATAGGCGTCGACGATATCTGGCAGATCACACTTTCCGGCCTGTATGTTGCGCTCCAGCAGCTCCAGGCGCCGCTGGTTCACGGGGACAATGCGGCGTAAGAAGGCCGCCTCAAACAACCCTGCCTTCGACCCGAAGTAGTAGTGGCCGATGAGAGGTGCTGACCCGAGCTGCCGCGATATCACGCATCGATACGGCTGAGAAACCGCGTCGCGCAGAACAGCTCCTCAGCGGCATCAAGGATCGCGGTTGCGGCAGGCGAGTAGGGTCGATCGTCCTTGCTGCCGACCTCCGCTCGCCCCGCCTTTACGTGGGCGTCGCCGGACATAGCTCCGTCTCTTTGTTCTTCGCGCTCAGAGTATGGCGACGACCAGCGCGCGCACCTGAGCCCCTTATCATCCCCTCCAGTGGAAACAACAAGCGAATATTGAACGAACGTTCGAATTAGTTCTTGATCGAACGTTCGAAATATGCCCTGACTTGGCTCGAGGCACAAAGGAGGTTTGAGCCGGCATGTGGCGAATCGGAGTGGATATTGGCGGGACGTTCACCGACGTTGCGGTCGTCGACGAGACCCGCGGCCGCATGGGCGTCGTCAAGACAGCGACAACGCCAGACGATTTGAGCAGGTGCGTGTTAAACGGACTGCGCCAGCTATTGACGAGCATGGGTAGCTCCCGATGAGGTAAGCCTGCTATCCCATGCAACGACAGTGGTGACCAACGCCCTTCTCGAGGAGAAGGGCGCCCGCGCGGCACTTGTCACAACTCGCGGATTTCGGGACGTCCTGGAGCTGCGCCGCTCGGCTCGCGCCGACCTTTACGATTTGTTCCAGGATTTGCCGGCTGTGCTAATCCCACGGCATCGGCGCTTGGAAGTTGACGAGCGCATTTCCGCATCCGGCGAGGTGGTCACTCCGCTGAAGGATGCAGACATCCAGCTTCTCATCGCAAAGCTGAAGGAACTCGAAGTCGAGGCTGTCGCGGTCGCTTTGCTCTTTTCGTTCCTGAACGAGACTCACGAGCGCCGGATCGGCGCCGCGCTCCGTGAGGCGCTGCCTGGCGTGCCGGTTTATTTGTCGTGCGAGGTATTGCCGGAGGTGCAAGAGTTCGAGCGCACAAGCACTACTGCAGTCTGCGCCTATGTTGGTCCACTTCTCGAATCCTATCTCGACCGCCTTTCCGCGGCCACGCGCGAGCTGAGTCTACCCGAGCTGCACATCATGGCTTCCGCGGGCGGCGTGGTGGATGTCGCCGAGGCGCTCCGTATGCCGGCCGCGATCGTCGAATCCGGCCCGGCGGCTGGCGTCGTGGCTGCGCGACTTCTCGGTCAGCAGATCGGCCGGCCGACGTTGCTGTCCTTCGACATGGGCGGTACGACAGCGAAAGCCTGTCTTATTCTCAACGGTGAGATCGAGACGACGGCTGAGTACGAGGTCGGCGGGAGCGGCAACCAGAACCGGTGGCTTCATGGTACAGGTCATGCCGTTCGCGTGCCGGTGATAGACCTCGCGGAGGTCAGCGCTGGAGGGGCAGCATCGCCTGGGTCGATCCAGCCGGCGCGCTGAGGGTTGGTCCACAAAGCGCCGGAGCGATGCCTGGTCCCGTCTGCTATGGGCGCGGTGGAACCCGTCCGACTGTGACCGACGCCAATCTGGCGCTCGGCTATCTCGACCGCAATTCGCTTCTCGGCGGGCGGATGGAGATCGACCACGCTGCCAGCATCGCCGCCCTTGAGGAGTTCCTCGGCCGGCCGCTCGGTATCTCGGCACGTGAAGCCGCTGCGGCTGTCATCCGTATCGTCAACCACGCCATGGCAGAGGCGCTGCGCATCGTTTCAGTCGAACGAGGTCACGACCCGCGCGACTTTGCTCTTATAGGTTTCGGAGGCGCTGGACCGCTTCACGCGGCAGCACTGGCAGACGAGCTCGGCATTCGGGAAGTCATCATCCCGCCGGTTCCTGGAGGCTTCTCCGCTCTCGGGCTCGTCGGAAGCGACATGCGGCGTGATTATTCGCGTAGCGTCTACGCCGCGCTCGATAGTTTGGACCCTGCGGAAGCCGAAGCGATCTGGCGCAAAATGGAGGAGAACGGCCGGGCGTTCTTGCGAAAATCCGGAATTCCAGAAGACCGTTGGGTGCTGCAGCGTAGCGCCGGGCTTCGGTATGAACGGCAGGCCTACGATCTCACTGTGCCCTGTGAAAACGTGCAGGCATCTCCCGAGACTTTCGCTCGGTTGGCTGAAGCATTCCATGCCGTGCACCTCAAGACTTACGGCCACAACAACCCCGACGAGCCTGTCCACGTCAACACGCTCCGACTGACCGTGACGGGCTACTTGCCACAGCTCGAGCTCCGCCAGGCGACGGCGCGGGGCGGCAGCAGCCTCAAAGGTCGGCGCACCGCATGGTTCGAGGCGACAGGGGATGTCACCTGCGAGGTGCACGACCGCGCCGGACTCGAGGCCGGACAGGTCGTCACTGGCCCCGCCGTGATCGAGTTGGCCGACAGCACAATCGTCGTTCCCCCGAACTGGTCCGCGCGAATGGACGAACGCGGCTGCATCGTAATGGAGCGGTCCCGATGAGCCAGAAACTGCCCAACCCCACCACCGCCCTGTCCTCAGGGGTCGATCCGGCTACGTTCGAGATCGTCAAGAACAGCCTGCTCAAAGCCACCGAGGAGATGAAAATCGTACTCGCCAAGACGGCCTATTCACCGATCTTGAAGGTTGCAGGCGACTACTCCTGTGGCATCTTCGACCGGACCGGGCAGATGGTCGCGCAAGGGCCCGACCTGCCGGTGCATCTCGGCTCGATGCCCCAGGCGGTCAAAGCCATCGTGGCGAAGTTTGGGGACGACATCCACGACGGTGATGTCTTTATCCATAACGACCCCTACTGGGGCGGCAGCCATCTCCCGGATGTCAATGTCATCACGCCAGCTTTTCACAATGGCGTGCTTCTGGGGTTTGCCTGTCTTCGTGCGCATTGGCCGGACGTGGGCGGGGATACGCCAGGCAGCTATGGCACGGTCACGAGCATCTTCGGAGAAGGGCTGCGACTCCCGCCAGTGCGCCTTTACTCGGCTGGTAAGCCGCTGGAGGATATCCACGCGATCATTACTGCCAATGTCCGCACGCCCGATGAGCGTCTGGGCGACCTCAACGCCCAAGTCGCCGCGAACCGCCGCGCCTGTGCGCGTCTCAAGCTGCTGGCCGAGCGTTACGGTTCCAGCACGCTGATTGCGCTCATGGATGACATTCTCGCCTATTCGGAGCGGCTCATGCGGATGAAGCTCGCCGAGCTGCCGGACGGCGAGGCTGTTTTCGAGGAGTATCTCGATGGGGATGGTATTTTCGAAAACGGCAGCACCACAGATGAACCGATTCGGATCCGACTGCGCTTGACGAAGACGGGTGATCGGGTCGAGGTCGATTTCACGGGAAGCGCTGACAAGGTTGCCGGGCCGATCAACGCCCCCTCGCGGTCACGGCCTCGGTGCCTACTGCGCTCTGAAGATGATCATCGATCCGGGCAGTGTCATTCCGCCCCAACTCGGGCGCTTGGCGTCCTATTTCTGTCACGGCGCCACGGGCTCCGTGGTCAATGCCGAGTATCCGTCGCCTGTCGTCTATGCGAACACTGAGATGTCCGCATCGTGTTTGCGATATGGTGTTCGGCGCTGCTGCCCAGTTCTGGCCGAGCAACGTCATGGCCTGCTCGCAGGGCACATCGGGTGTCGTGACTTTCGGCGGCACCGATCCGCGGAATGGCCGCAGCTACGTTAGCTACGAGGTCGTCAAGGGGGGCCTCGGTGCGAGGCCGAACAAAGATGGCATAAACGCCATCTGTGCCGGGATCGCCAATACGATGAACACGCCGGTCGAAATCGTGGAGCTCAGCTTCCCCCTTCGAGTGGCGCGCTACGAAATCGTGAATGACAGCGGAGGGCCGGGTCGCTTCCGCGGTGGCCTCGGCGTGCGACGTGCCTGGACCATTCTCGATGCTCCCAGCCACGCCACCGTTTGCTTTGAACGCACCGTCGTTCCGCCTTTCGGGGTCTGCGGCGGTAAGGCGGCACCGCCTGCTGAAGTCAAGCTCATCGAGGCGGACGGCACCGAGCGGCGGCTGAACAGCAAGCAGTCGTTCATCGCACCGCCGGGCTCCACCGTAGAGGTGGTGGCCCCGGGTGGTGGGGGCTACGGGCCGCCGGTGGAGCGCTCTCGCGAGGCGATCGAGGCCGACTTGCGAGAGGGATATGTCACCGCTGACCGGGTTGCCCAGGATTACCCTGGCTTCAGGCCGATGTAATCCAGCGCAGTCAGGCACCTAGTCTGCCCGTGCTCCTGCGCGGTACATCGCGTTCATTGCGAGGCGTGAAGTTCGGTACGGGTCGGCATCCGTGCAGAAGAGACAGCGCCTAAAAAACAAAGAAACCGGGCGAAGCTGATGTGCTCTGCCCGGTTTTCGGTACCGCTATGATGGCGCCGCCTGCTAGACGATAGCGAGCGGCGCGCCATTCATCAGGCCTCGGCGAAGGTCGCCTCCAGTGCGCCGCGCAGGACGGCTCACCATCTCGTCGATCTCGCTTTCGGTGATGATGAAGGGCGGGGCCAATGCGATACGGTCCCCGATTAAACGCATCACCAGACCGCGTTCACGCCCGTTCTGCTCGAGCCGTGCCATGATCTTGCGCTCAGGATCGAGAGGCTTGCGGCTCTCACGGTCTTCAACAAGCTCCATTCCCGCCATCAGCCCGACGCCGTTGACGTCGCCCACGAACGGATACTCGTAAAGCTCGCGAAGACGGCGGAGTGCGTGCGCCCGAGGCGCCGGATCCGCGCTACGACGTCCATCTCCTCGTAGATCCGCAGTGTCTCGAGCGCCACGGCTGCACTTACCGGGTGGCCGGAGTAGGTGAAACCATGAGCGAAATTGCCCAATTTTTCGCTTTGGCTCAGCATCGCTTGATAGATGCGATCGCTTATCAGAACCGCCGAGATCGGGATCATTCCGGCTGATAGTGCTTTGGCACACGTCAGTATGTCAGGCTTGAGATCGTAGGTCTGACTGCCCCACATATTGCCCGTGCGGCCGAAGCCGCAGATGACCTCGTCGACGACAAACAGAACATCGTACTTGGCCAATACGGCCTGGATTTTCTCGAAGTACGTCTTGGGCGGAACGATCGCGCCCCCGGCACCCATCACTGGCTCGGCGAAGAACGCGGCAACCGTATCCGGGCCTTCCTCGAGGATGAGCTTCTCGAGAGCATCGGCCATGCGTGTGGCGAATTCTTCTTCGGTCTCTCCCTCCAGGTGCTCTCGATAGTAGTGGGGGAACAGCGTGTGCCGGAACATGGGCAACGGCAGATGGAAGTCCGCGTGCATGTCGCGCTTCCCCGACACGCTGTTCGAGGCGCATGTGGTGCCATGGTAGGCTCGCTCCCGGCCAATAATCTTGCACTTCTCCGGGCGCCCCTGCGCGGCGAAGTAGTACCAGACGAGCTTGATGGCTGTGTCGTTCGCTTCCGAGCCGGAGCACTGCAAAAGCACCTTCGACATCGGCACGGGTGCGATCTCGATCAGCTTCTCGGAAAGCAAAACGCTCGGCTCGTTGGAGTTATGCCGAAACGTGTGATAGGCGCCCAGTCGCGACATCTGCTCGTATGCGACTCGTGCCAGACGCTCGCTGGCAAATCCCAGGGACGAGCACCAAAGGCCCGAGGCGGCATCGAGATAAGTCTTCCCGTCCTCATCTTCGACGAAAACCCCGTGGCCGGCAGTTATCATGCGTGGCCCGACAGACTGATGCTTCACAAGGTTGGTCTGTGGGTGGACAACGTAGGCGACGTCTCGTGCGGACAGAGAGTTAGGTTTGAAGAGCTGATTCATTGACAATTCTCCGCATGTCGGCACCCAGTTCGCGAGCACGCGGAAAGCGACCTCCCGAACCGTTGGTTAGCCTATGCCGCCATCTTAGGGTTCAGCGGACGCGTGAAAATTGCTGATCTCCGCAATATGACTTGACTAAAGGAGATGGCATCACCCAGCCGTCCGCCGGACCCGTGCACCTTATGCGTAAGATCAGCACCGGTTCATCGGCAGGCTGCGAAGGAAGGCGGGTGAACCGGGCCATGAGGCCGGTCAGCGATGCTCGCTCGGCTGGCGTCGGATCCGGAAGCTAGTTTCGATGCCCGTCGTAGAGCATCTTCAAACGTACTGCGAAGGAGGCCCGGATGTGTGCGCGAGCAGCGGCCTCCGCAGCGTCAGGGTCTCGCGCGGCGATCGCTTGCACAAGGGCCCGGTGCTCCTGGACGGAATTCGCGGCGTCGGTCCGGATTCGACGTAGGTTGTCCGACCGAGCAGCAGCAACGCGTCGGCCAAAGCATTGAGCGCCGACAACAAGTAGGAGTTGTGGGCAGCATTGTAGATCGTGTCATGCAATTCACGATCGAGACGCGCGAACTCCTCGGCCTCGTCACACGACTCTAGCTGCTCCTGAAAGTGCATCAGCAGCTGGATCTCTTGTGTCGATGCCTGCTGAGCTGCGAGCCGTGCTGCAGTCCCCTCGAGGACCTCGCGCATCACGTAGAGATCGCTCACTTGTTGCCGGCTTAGGGAGTTGACGACGAATCCGCGGCGGCCTTGGACGACAATCAGACCATCGGATTCGAGCCGGCGCAGTGCTTCACGGACCGGAGTGCGGCTCATTCCCAGCAGTTCCGCGATGTCGACCTCGCGCAGTCGCTGGCCGGGATTAAGCCATCGCTCCCGCAGTGCCTGCTTGAGCGTGAGATAAGCCTGTTCAGCGCGCGAAAGATGATCGCTGCCAGTTGGGGGCTCCAAGCCCTCAACCATCCAGTCGGTATGACTCTTCACGGTCAAGGATCACCTTTGTTAGTTTCTTCTTGAATGCCCCAATAGTTAGATTTGGGCAGGGCTGTTCAAAGTCTACTTGGGTGACATCCTCCTCACTGCTTCCATCGCCGGAACTAGTCGGTTAGGCCCCGTCAGGGCGCAGGATCACACGGCTTATAGTAAATCCTTGCTGACCAGCAACCGGTCTCCCCTTGTGCGTACGATGAATTTTTCGCGGAGGCAAATGCTGACGCCCTCCATTCTATTGGGCCCCTGATCAGGTCGAACCCACCCGATAACCCAACGCTGACCGAATCAAGTCGGGTTCGGTGTGTTCTCATGGTGCATGACAAGCTTGCGACGAGCGTAAGGACCAGGCCTTCTCGAACTCGGACCAGCCCCGCGGGCCGGAACACACCCGAGCCGCTGTTGAAAACAATCGCGGCAAGGTGCCGCCAGAAGCTTGGGGCCGGACAGGTCCATCGGCCGGAGCATCTACCTGCGTCGGGTGTACGCTTGAATTCGAGACCCCATATGTCTATCAATTCGCCGCTTATGACGGACGCGAGGTAGGGCTCTAGGCGGCTCCCAGGCTGGCAAACGCGGGAGTGCGTCATCCTCACCGCTTTGGATCCTCAGTTGACGCACGTGAACACGCGCTGCCAGGGAGCATAAGGCACGTATGGTCAAGATCACATTCGTCCAGCCGGATGGGTCTCAGCAGGTCGTAGATGCGACTCCGGGTATGACCGTCATGGAGGCGGCCAAGGCGAATCTCGTGCCAGGCATCGAAGCCGAGTGCGGCGGCGCCTGCGCATGCGCGACCTGCCACGTTTACGTTGACCCCGAATGGCGCGAGAAGACGGGCGAGCCTTCCGAAATGGAGGAGGACATGCTCGACTTCGCGTTCGACGTGCGCGAGGAAAGCCGCTTGAGCTGCCAGATCAAAGTCACCGAGGAGCTCGACGGGCTCGTTGTGCGCGTGCCCGAGAAGCAGTTCTGATGGACACTGGCGTTAACTCGCCGACGCGGGTGACTGCGCGATAGTGGCGGGGGCGTTTTCTGGCGGCGGGCCGCCCGCAACGATGACCGTGGGATCGGGAGCAAGGACGTGCAGCAGGATGCAACTTTCCAGGGCCGGCCCGAGTTGGAGCCAATCGAGACGGATTGCGTGATCATCGGGGCAGGCCCGGTCGGGTTGTTCGCCGTCTTCGAGCTCGGCCTCGTGGACATCAAGGCTCACGTGGTCGACATCCTCGACAAGCCCGGTGGCCAGTGTGCCGAGCTTTATCCCGACAAGCCGATTTACGATATCCCCGCGCTGCCAGTCGTCACCGGTCAGGAGCTGACAGACAGGCTGCTGGAGCAGATCAAGCCGTTCGGCGCAACATTTCACTTCGGCGAGCGCGTCGATGAGCTCGAGCGCACATCGGACGGCCGGTTTCGCTTGAGAACCGATGTCGGGAAGACGTTTCTGACGAAAGTCGTCGTTATCGCGGCGGGCGGCGGGTCGTTCACGCCGAAGCGCCCACCGCTCGATGGCATCGAGGGGTACGAAGGCAAATCGGTCTTTTACGCTGTACGCCGCATGCAGGATTTTGCAGGCACCGACCTGCTGATCGTCGGCGGCGGCAATTTGGCTCTCGACTGGACGCTCAATCTTCAGCCGCTGGCCAAAAGTTTGACGCTCCTCCACCGCCGGGACGAGTTCCGCGCAGCGCCACATTCTGTGGAGCGGATGCGTGCTCTGGTGGCCGAGGGTGCGATGCAACTCAAGATCGGCCAAGTCATGGAGTTGCACGGCCGCGATGGCTGGCTCGAAGGTGTTACCATCCGCACCAAGGAAGGGCAGGAGCGGCTTGCCTGCAACCGCATGTTGCCGTTCTTTGGACTGACGATGAAGCTCGGGCCGATCGCCAACTGGGGGCTGAAGCTCGAGGACAACCTGATCGTGGTTGATACGGAAAAGTTCGAGACGAGCGAAAAGGGCATTTTCGCCATCGGCGACATCAACACCTATCCAGGCAAGCTGAAGCTCATCCTGTCCGGCTTCCACGAGGCGGCGCTGATGGCGCAGCAGGCGTACAAGTACGTCTATCCGGATCGCAAGCTGCTGTTCCAATACACGACGTCGTCCACGAGCCTGCAGAAGAAGCTGGGCGTTCGGTAACCCGGTCCTCTCATTGCTCACTGACGTCGGCCGTCAGCGTGTAGCCCACGCCACGAACCGTCTTGATGAGCCGCGGGCGCTCGGGATCAGGCTCGATCTTGCGCCTGAGCCGCACGATGAGATTGTCGATGCTGCGGTCGTAGGGCGTCCAGTCGTGTCCCTTCAGCCCGTCCATGATCTGGTCGCGGGACATGACACGATTGGCGTTCTTGGCCAACAGCAAGAGCAGGTCGAACTCACTCGTCGTAAGCTCCCGAGGTGTTCCGCAGGGCTGCCTCAGCTCACGCTTGGCGGGATCGAGCACCCAGCCGTCAAACCTGATGGTCTTGCCAGAGGCCGCCGAGGAAGTTGGATCGCTATCTGCCGGGACAGCGGCCGCAGCGGAGCGGCGGAGGACGGCGCGCACGCGAGCAAGAACCTCGCGGAGGTGGAAGGGCTTCGTGATGTAGTCGTCGGCGCCAAGCTCGAGCCCGACTACCCTGTCGATGGTGTCACCCTTGCCCGTCACCATGATGATCGGAGTCGATAGCCGCGCGCGAATCTCTCGCGCAACGGTCAGGCCATCGCCGTCAGGCAGATTGAGGTCGAGCGTGACGAGATCGAAAGTGGACTGGCTCAGGAGCTGCAGCGCTTCGGCGCTCCCGCCGGCCTCGGTGACCTTGTAGCCCTCGCCTTCGAAGCAGCGCCGCAGCAGAAGTCGCACCTTGGGCTCATCATCGACGATGAGGATATGCGCTGACCCCTTGTTCATTTCCTTTTCGGCCGTGTCGTCCTGACCTGCACAGGCACAGTTGTCCGACACATTCTTACAAATTCTTACAAACTTCTCATCCGGTAGCGACACGCGGCTGGTCCAATGGCCTCGTCGGCACAACAGACGAGAAAGGAGCAGCCGATGCTTGCCTTGGTAGCCCCTACTGAGAAGTTCTCCCACGACAGTGACTTGTTCACCGTCCGCAGCCCCTCTCTCGACAGTGCCCTCGACGGCTTTGTACAGCTAGGGACAATCCAGTCCGCTGCGCCACGCGAGGACATCTTCCTCGACGGTGACGACGCCCGCAACGTCTTCGAGGTCGTCGAGGGTATCGTCTGCGCCTATCGCATTCTGCCCGATGGCGAGCGCCACATCGTGTCCTTCTACTTCCCCGGCGACATGATCGGGAACTGCAATCTCGGAACCTACTCCTACAGCGCCCAGGCCCTGACGCCGGTGCGGCTCCGCCGGATTCCCCGCAGCGTGATCGAGCGGTCGATGGCTCAGCGGCCAGAGCTGGCACAGCGCTTCCTGCGCCTGGCCGCACTGGAGCTGGCCGCTACCCGTGACCACCTGCTCTGCCTCGCCGCAAAGTCGGCAGACGCGAAGCTGGCGGCATTCCTGCTCGCGCTGTCGCGCCGCAATGAGGAGCAGGGAGAAGACCCCAACCAGATCAGGCTCCCAATGACGAGGCTGGATATAGCAGACTATCTCGGTCTGACGATCGAGACCGTGAGCCGCACGCTGAGCAAGTTCAGGCGCAAGGGCCTCATCGAGCTGCCGCGGACGACACTGGTGATCCTGAAGGATCCCGAGCGACTGGCCAGCATGGCCGATGCCTGACCTAAAGGAACCGGCCCTTTTGCCCTGGGTCATCGGGTAAGTAACTGATCTAGATCAAAGTGCGATGCCCGTATCGGGGTAATGGTGCCAGTTCCACCGGGTGCGCGTGCCGCGGGGATTCGGCATGAACGACAACCAGAAAAACCAGGACCACGAGAAGATTAGGTACGCGCTCGGCCTCTTTGCGCGCATCGACGATCTCGAGAAAGCAATTCTCGCGATCAAGGCTGCTGAGCTGCCGCTCGATCAGGTGAAGGTGATCGCCCCGCCGGTGCCGCCTGGGACTGGTTCCCAATGGGGCGAGCGCATGGCCCACCTCGGTGCGGAGACCTGGATCGTGTCGGAGGCGAGCGGGCCATGTCCGTGGGACATGGCGCCAGTCTCTCAACCGCGGATGCAGCCGACCCGCACCAAGCGCGATGTCATGCCGAATTTCCACATCTGGGCCCTGGAGCGGCACGCACAGCAGCTCGACCGCCATCTGCGTGCCGGAGGTGGCATCGCAGTCGTCCGGGTCAAGACCGACGCCGAGGAGCGGGTCGCCTATGCGATCCTCCTGCGCCATGCCACAGCCGGTGTCCAGACCCACGAGGTGAGGAGCAGTCAGAACGGCAGATGACTGCCGGCCTGTTCCGGGCGCGACTTGTTGGCCCAGGCAGTATCCAACTTGACTGAAGTCAAAGAACGCGGGACGGCTGCGGAATAACCGGCCCGTACGAGAGTGAAACCTGTGCCGGTAGCCGATACGAGGGGCACTGAGATGATGGACACGACAGTGGAGCGGCGCGCTTTTGCAGACGTCGTTGCAGCTCTGGGATGCGGATTGGGTCTTCTGCTCGGCTTGGCTCTGGCCGCGGGCGCGCGAGACGCGGCGATGTCTTTCCACGGAGCTCTGCTGGCGCTGGCGTGCGCGGTTGGCCTGGTGTTCGTGCTGCGCGACTCGTTCGGCGAGAGTTCAAGTCGTTGGTGGATGAGCAGGGTTATTTCGACGGCCCGGTGAAGGTCGCCACCATCGCGGCCGTCTTCTGGGGCATTGCGGGCTTCGCCGTCGGTGACTTCATCGCCTGGCAGATGGCCTTCCCGGCACTGAACTTCGATCTGCCATGGACGAGCTTCGGGCGGATGCGGCCGCTACACACCTCCGCGGTCATCTTCGCCTTCGGCGGCAACGCGCTGATCGCGACCTCCTTCTACGTCGTGCAGCGCACCTGCCACGCCCGGCTCGCCGGCCGCTGGGCGCCGTACTTCGTTGTCTGGGGCT
The DNA here is from genome assembly GCA_963786775.1 of uncultured Pseudomonadota bacterium. Lineage (GTDB taxonomy): Bacteria > Pseudomonadota > Alphaproteobacteria > Rhizobiales > Hyphomicrobiaceae > ZC4RG25. The sequence continues at coordinate 55,246 of CAWBAM010000030.1, forward strand.
ATCAGCTCTTCATCGTGATCGCCGCCACGGGCTACCTCCTCGGCGTCACGCAAAGCAAGGAATACGCCGAGCCGGAATGGTACGCCGACGTTTGGCTCACCATCGTCTGGGTGGCCTACTTCCTCGTCTTCATCGGCACGATCGCGCGGCGTCGCGAGCCGCACATCTACGTCGCGAACTGGTTCTATCTGGCGTTCATCGTCACCATCGCGATGCTGCACATCGTGAACAATTTGGCTCTGCCAGTCTCGCTCACGGATACGAAGAGCTACATCGTCTTCGCCGGTGTGCAGGATGCGATGACCCAGTGGTGGTACGGCCATAACGCCGTCGGCTTCTTCCTGACGGCAGGCTTCCTGGGCATCATGTACTACTTCATTCCGAAGCGCGTGGAGCGGCCGGTCTACTCGTACCGGCTATCCATCGTGCACTTCTGGTCGCTGATTTTCATCTACATCTGGGCCGGCCCGCACCACCTCCACTACACGGCGTTGCCGGATTGGACGCAGACGCTCGGCATGACGTTCTCGGTCATGCTGTGGATGCCGTCCTGGGGCGGCATGATCAACGGTCTGATGACGCTCTCCGGTGCCTGGGACAAGCTGCGCACCGACCCTGTCGTCCGGCTGCTGGTGGTCTCCGTCGCCTTCTACGGCATGTCGACGTTCGAGGGACCGCTGATGTCCATCAAGGCGGTGAACTCGCTCAGCCACTACACCGATTGGACCATCGGCCACGTGCACTCCGGTGCGCTCGGTTGGGTCGCCATGGTCTCCTTCGGCGCCATCTACTGCCTTGTGCCGTGGCTGTGGGGCCGGCGCGGGCTCTACTCGCTCCGCCTCGTCGAGTGGCACTTCTGGATCTCGACCGTCGGCATCCTGCTCTACATCACCTCGATGTGGGTGTCGGGCATCCTGCAGGGTCTGATGTGGCGGGCCTACGACAGCCTCGGCTTCCTGCAGTACTCGTTCGTCGAAACCGTTGAGGCCATGAAGCCCTTCTACATCATCCGCGCGACGGGCGGACTGCTGTTCCTGATCGGCTCACTGGTGATGGCCTACAACATCTGGCGCACGGTCCGCGGGGATGAGCCCGTGGATGCGATGGAGCAGCCGCGTGTCGCGGCAGCCCCTGAGCTGCGTCCGGTTCCGGCGGAATAAGGGGGCTCCGCTATGTTGAAGCACGAAACTCTCGAAAAGAACTCGATCCTTCTGCTGATCGGCATTCTGATTGTCGTCTCCATCGGCGGCATCGTGCAGATCGCACCGCTGTTCTGGATCGACAGCACCATTGAGAAGGTGCAGGGCATGCGGCCCTACACTCCGCTCGAGCAGGCCGGCCGGGACATCTACATCCGCGAAGGCTGCTACACCTGTCACAGCCAGATGGTCCGCACGCTGCGTGACGAAGTGGAGCGTTACGGCCATTACAGCCTCGCTGCGGAGAGCATGTACGACCATCCGTTCCAGTGGGGCTCGAAGCGGACGGGGCCCGATCTCGCTCGCGTCGGCGGTAAGTACTCCGACCAATGGCACGTTGAGCACTTGATCGATCCGCGCTCTGTCGTGCCCGAGAGCATCATGCCGGCGTATCCCTGGCTCACCCGCAAGCTCGATGCGGAGAACATTCAGGAGCGGTTGAAGACGCTGCGGGCTGTCGGCGTTCCGTACACCGACGAGATGATCGAGAAGGCCTTCGACGACTTGAAGGCCCAGGTCGACCCCGACTTCGCGGGCGGCGCGCGAGCTGCTCGAGCGCTACCCCAAGGCCAAGGTCGCCAAGTTCGATGGCCGGCCAGGAGGCGAGATCAGCGAGCTTGATGCGCTGATCGCCTACCTGCAGGTGCTCGGCACGCTGGTCGATTTCGCCAGCTTCGATGCCGCCGGTCCCAACCTGAGGTGAGGGCCAGCGTCATGACCTACGACACTGTGGCGACATTCAGCCAAGTCACTTCGCTGTTCTTTTTCATCGCGCTGTTCATCGGGGTCGTTGTCTACGCCTTCTGGCCCAGCAATCGCCGGCGCTTCGAAGCAGCGCAACGTGAGGCGCTCGATCTCGATGAAGACACCGCTTCCCACGGGGGCCGCAAATGAGCAGGAAAGAAATCGACGAGGTCACCGGTGTCGAGACCACCGGTCACGAGTGGGACGGCATCAAGGAGCTGAACAAGCCCCTTCCCAAGTGGTGGCTTTGGACGTTCTACGCCACCATCATCTGGTCCTTCGGCTACTGGGTGCTCTATCCAGCCTGGCCGACGATGAGTGGCTATACGAAGGGTGTGCTCGATTATAGTCAGCGGGCGGTAGTGACCGAGCAGGTGGAGGCCGCGCGCGCTGAGCAAGCCAAGTTCCGCGATGCGCTCGCCGCGACACCGCTCGATCAGGTGAAGGACGATCCGGAGCTCCTGCGGTTCGCGATGGCCGGCGGTGCTACAGTGTTCGCCGACAACTGCGCGCCGTGCCATGGCCGTGGTGCCCAGGGATTCCCCGGCTATCCCAATCTCAATGACGACGAATGGCTGTGGGGCGGTACCATCGAGGACATCCACACCACGATCCGCTTCGGAATCCGTTCGGGTCACGAGGAGGGGCGTGAAAGCCAAATGCCGCGATTTGGCATCGACCAGCTTCTCGACCGCAATCAGATTTCCGATACGGCAGAGTACGTCCTATCTTTGTCCGGCCGGGCGACGGACGAGGCCGCAGTTGCGCGCGGGCGGGAAATCTATGCGGAGCAGTGCGTGGCGTGTCACGGTGAGGATGGCAAAGGCAACGTCGAGCTAGGCGCACCCAACCTCACGGACGCGATCTGGCTCTATGGCAGCTCGAAGGAAGATATCGTGGAGAGCATCAGGACCGGCCGTGGCGGTCAGATGCCACCATGGGAGGGCCGGCTCGATCCAGTGACGATCAAGTCGCTCGCCGTTTACGTCCACTCGCTTGGTGGCGGGCAATAAAGGTGCCGATGAGCTGTTGAACGCCACAGGCAAATGGAGCGGAATTGAAGACCGGACTTTGTCCGGGAGCAAAGCGTAGCGCCCTCGCTCATGGTCAGTAGGCGGGGGCAGGTGAGGAGCAGTGGGCGGACGGGCCTGCTCCTCACCTCTGATTTCTCTGACGCAGGAGGGTAAGGAGACCAATGACCTCCATGCCGCAGAATCTGAAGCCTGCCGATTTCATCAACGAAGCCGCGCCCGGCGTCGAGAAGCACGATGTTGCTGCCATCAACCGCAAGGATCGGCGGGAGCTTTATGCTGCTCGGCAGAAGGTCTATCCGCGCCTCGCCCACGGCCGGTTCCGGAACATCAAGTGGCTGGTCATGGCGATCACGCTCAGCATTTATTACGTGCTGCCATGGCTTCGCTGGGACCGCGGTCCAAATCTGCCCGACCAGGCCGTATTGCTCGATTTCGCCAATGGCCGGTTGTTCTTGTTCTTCCTCGAGATCTGGCCCCAGGAACTCTATTACATCACAGGAATCCTGGTGATCTCGGCCCTTGGCCTGTTCCTCGTCACGGCGTTGGCAGGTCGCGTCTGGTGCGGCTACGCCTGCCCGCAGACTGTTTGGACCGATCTCATGATCGCGGTCGAGCGCTTCTGGCAGGGCGACCGCAACGCGCGCATCCGCCTCGACAAGGAGCCCTGGGGCGCGGCCAAGATTTTCAAGAAGACGATGACCCATTTGTCGTGGCTTCTCATCGCTCTGGCCACGGGTGGTGCGCTCGTCTTCTATTTCCGCGATGCGCCAACGCTTGCCGCGGAGCTGGTCACCGGCACGGCACCGGCCATCGCCTACCTGTTCCTCGGCATCTTTACAGCCACGACCTATCTTCTGGGCGGCATCGCTCGCGAGCAGGTCTGCATCTACATGTGTCCTTGGCCGCGCATCCAGGGCGCCATGGTGGACCGGCACACGCTGCTCGTCAGCTACCGGAAAGAACGCGGCGAGCCGCGCGGGCCAATTCGCAAAGGTCAGAGCTGGGAGGGACGCGGCGACTGCATCGATTGCAAAGCGTGCGTAGCCGTTTGCCCGACCGGCATTGATATCCGCGACGGCGCTCAGCTCGAGTGCATTCAGTGCGCCCTTTGCATCGATGCCTGCAACGAGATCATGGACAAGATCGGCCGTCCGCGTGGCTTGATCGCCTACGACACGGTGGCCAAGCAGGAGGCCAAGGTTGCAGGTATCAGCCACGAGCCGTTGAAGTTAGTCCGTACGCGGACCGTGCTTTACTCCGGTCTGATCGTCCTCGTTGCAGCCGTGATGGCGTTCGGGCTCGTCTCTCGCACGACGCTCGAGGTCAACGTTCTGCACGATCGCGGTGTCCTGTTCGTGCCGCTTTCCGACGGCGGCGTGCGCAATGCGTATTCGGTGAAAGTGCTGAACAAGCGGCACGAGGCTGTGAACGTCGATCTCGCTGTCGAAGGTTTGCCAGGGGCCCAGATGAGAATCGTCGGCCATGACGGCGACGGCGCGTTCAGCGTTCCAGCCCGACGATGTTCGCGAGGTGCGAGTTCTGGTCACGGTTCCGCCGGAGCATGTTGGCGAACTGACGCCACCTTCGACACGCTTCGACTTCATTGTCAGGGATGTAGAGACCGGCACCGAGATGCGCCGGGACGCCATCTTCCAAAGCGCAGCATCACCCGGCAGATGAGGTGTGGAGGCGCAATGATGTCAGCGAAGCGTTCGGAAGGACTGACAGGGCGGCATGTGCTGATCGGTGTGCTCGCCTTTTTCGGAACGGTGTTCCTGGCCAACGGCATTTTTCTGTATTCGGCGCTCTCGACGTACACGGGCGTCGTATCCGACGAGCCCTACCGAAAGGGATTGCACTACAACAAACGCATCGCTGCCGCCGAGCGCCAAGAGAGCCTCGGCTGGTCGGCTGATGCGAGGCTCGCTCCGGACGAGGGGCTGTCGCTCGTGCTGCGCGACCGGAATGGGCGACCGGTTTCCGGCTTGTTCGTCTCCGGCGTATTGGGCCGGCCGTCGACCAATCAGCATGATCGGAATGTGACGCTCACGGAGGTCGAGCCCGGCCGGTATGTCGCGCCGATCGAGGAGCTTTCGCCTGGCGCCTGGCTGGTCGATCTCCAGGCGGTCTGGATCGGCACTGGAGACAAGGAGCCTGTCTACAGATTGAGGAAGCGGGAATGGGTCAAGTCCTGACGGACATCGCGGCCGCTCCGATCACCGAGGGTGGTCGCAAGCAGCAGGAAGTGCCGCTTGAGACCACGACGCTCGTCGTCGAGAACATGCACTGCGGCGGGTGCATGCGGAAGGTCGAGCAGGCGCTGAGCAGCGAGCCAGGCGTGGTTTCGGCACGCGCAAACCTCTCGGCCCGTCGCGTGACCGTGGTGAGCGAGAAAGGCCGGCGGAGCGCCGAGGACTTGATCGAGGCGCTGGCAAAGGCGGGATACAAAGCCGCTCCGCTACTCGACGATACGGCAGATGCCGGGCAGGCCGACCAGCAGTTCCTGCGTCGCGTGGGCGTGGCGGGCTTCGCCGCCGCCAACATCATGCTGCTGTCCGTCTCCGTCTGGTCGGGACAGGCGGGCGACATGGAGCAGTCGCTCCAGACGCTCTTTCACTGGCTCTCAGCCCTCATCGCGCTGCCGGCGGTGGCCTATGCAGGCCAGCCATTCTTCCGCTCGGCCGTTGAGGCGCTGAAGTCCCGCAACCTCAATATGGACGTGCCGATCTCGCTGGCGATCCTGCTGGCGACGGGCATGAGCCTCTATCAGACCATGCGGGGCAGCGAGCACGTCTATTTCGATGCTTCCGTGTCGCTTCTCTTCTTCCTGCTCATCGGGCGCTTCCTCGACCAGCGGATGCGCACGCGCGCGGCAGGGGCTGCTGCCAACCTGCTCGGCCTGCGCTCCATGATGGCGACGGTCGTCGAGGCGGACGGCCGCACGGAGCGGCTTCCGGCGCGTCTCCTGTCGCCGGGCATGCGCATTCTCGTGGCCACCGGCGAGCGGATCGGCGTCGATGGGCGTGTCGTTGAAGGCGCCGGCGCCATCGATGAGAGCCTGATCACGGGTGAGGCCACGCCGGTCACCGTTGAGCCAGGCCGGCAGGTGTTCGCTGGCACCCTCAACATGGGCCAGCCCCTGGTGGTCGAGGCGACGGCCACCAACGAAGGCACGTTGCTCGCCGAGATCGGACGGCTGATGACGGCCGCCGAGCAGGGCCGGGGGCGGTATGTGCGCCTCGCCGATCGGGCAGCGCGCCTCTATGCGCCCGCGGTCCATCTGCTGGGCCTTTTGACGTTCATTGGCTGGATGCTCCTCGGGCACGGCTGGGAGGCCGCGCTGACGGCGGCCATCGCAGTGCTCATCATTACCTGTCCGTGCGCGCTGGCTTTGGCGGTTCCCGCAGTCCAGGTAGCTGCGAGCAGCCGGTTGTTCGGCCAGGGCGTGCTCGTCAAAGCGGCTGACGGTCTCGAGCGGTTGTCCGAGGTCGATACAATCATCTTCGATAAGACCGGCACGCTGACCATGGGCGAGCCACGGCTTGTCGATCCGCAATCTTGTAGCGACGAGCTCTTGAACCGTGCGGCCGCCCTCGCGGCGGCCAGCCGTCACCCTTACGCGCGGGCCGTTGTCAAAGAGGCGCGCGCCCGCGGTCTCGATCCGGTCGCGGCAACCAACGTGCGGGAAGTTGCGGGCGCGGGTCTCGCCCGCGAAACGGAGCACGGCGAGGAACGGCTCGGGTCCGCAGCCTGGTGCGGGGTCGGCAGCGAGACCGGCGATCTGGCCACGCTTTGGTTCAAGCCTGCCGAGGGTGATCCCATTGCGCTTCGCTTCGAGGATCACCTGCGGCCGGATGCGGCGGAGGTCATTAACACTCTCAAGAAAGCGGGTTACCGCATCGAGCTGCTTTCCGGCGACCGGCCGGCAGCCGTGGAAGCGGCGGCGAGAGAGGCTGGGATCGAGCACTGGCACGCCCGGCAGAACCCGGCTCAGAAGATCGCACGGCTGGAAGCGCTCAAGGCGGAAGGCCGGAAGGTGCTGATGGTTGGCGATGGTTTGAACGACGCTCCGGCGTTGGCGGCGGCTCATGCTTCCCTGTCGCCATCTTCCGCTGCGGATATCAGCCAGACGGCGGCGGATCTCGTGTTCCAGGGCGAGCGGCTGGGGGCCGTCGTCGAGGCGCTTGCCGTTGCCAAGGCGTCTCACCGCATGGCCCTGCAAAACTTCGGCTTGTCGCTGGCGTATAATGCCGATTTTCGTGCCTCTGGCGGTGGCGGGCTATGCGACGCCGCTCATTGCCGCGATCGCCATGTCGAGCTCGTCTATTGCTGTGACGGCCAATGCTGTTCGCCTCAGATCGAAGCGCCTGAAGCTGAAGGTGTAACCAATGACGGCCTTAGCTTGGCTCATCCCTGCAGCACTGTTCCTGGGCGGCCTCGGGCTCGCCGCCTTTCTCTGGGCGCTGAACACGAACCAGTTCGAGGATCTGGACGGGGCAGCTTGGCGGGCGCTTCAGGACGAAGAACTCACGGCGCCACCGCGTAAGGGATCGGACCCCCGCTAACGCTGGAAGGGTGCAGCCGTACGTTTGAAGGCGCTCAGGAGCCGTTCTGCACAACGAGGCTACGGAACGCGTGCCATGTGGCGTGGCCGATCAGTGGGAATGCGACGGCCAACCCAATGAACAGCGTCAGCGTACCCAGGATCATGAAGCCAGCGATCAACGCCGCCCAAAGGGCCATTGGCTTCGGATTCTTTACGACCGCCTCGATGCTCGCTGCCATCGCCGTTACCGCATCGATGGGTCTGGTGAGCAGCAGCGGCACCGAAATGACCGACACCGAGAAAATGATGGTCGCCAGCACGCCGCCAACTGCAGTTCCTGCAACGAGCAGCCCCAGCCCATGCGGCGTGAACAGCAGCGTGGGCACGAACTCACTCGCCGGCGGCAAACCGCGGCTGCCCATGAACAGCATGAACATCAAGAACGCGAGCTGCAGCCAGACGCCGTAGGCAAATGCCAGGACGACTCCGAAAAAGCCAAGCTGTCCGGGAGCCCTGAGGCCGGCAAACATCACCTCTCCGAGCACCACCGGCTTGCCTGTTTCGAGCCGCCGGCTCGCCTCGTAGAGCCCGACGGCGACGAGAGGACCGATCAGCAAGAAGCCGCCAGCGAGGGCCAGGATGAGGGACTGCATGCCGAATTGCAGCAATCCCGCGGTTAACACGAAAGCCAGGATGGCGAAGGCAGACCCGTAGGTCAGCCCCACATGCGGGGCGCTCCAAAGGTCACGCCAGCCAGCAGCCAGCCAGTTCCACGGCGCATCAAAGGGAACGCGCCGCAGCTCGATGTGGGCTGCCGCCAGCCGTGTGCTGATGGTGCCTGCCTGGATCGTCTGATTGGACATGCGCTGGACCACCCCCACACCTCACCATACGCACCCCGCGCCCGCGGATGAGTGCCGCGCAACGCTTGTGCAATTCTTGCATCCATCCAATTCAAATGAAGATAAGCTAATTCAATCGATTTCTCGAACGGATGCAACGAAGAACGTACGCAACACGCCGTCCTGCTCCAATATCGAGACGTATTCCCCTGGATTGAAAGCATGGCTCGAAAAGCGGAAGCCGGACTCGTCGCGCGCCGCGTCGCCGTGAATGTCGTAATGGAATGACCATTGGCCGCTCGGCCGACGCACGACGTGCCCGACCTCGTCGGCCTGTCCGGGCCAGAACCGTCTCACCCGGCAACGGTCCTTAAGCTCCTCCCAGGCTTCGTGTACGATGTGTCCGCTTTCGTCCAATGGCGCGATGAAGTCGTAGCCCCGCTCACGGCTGCCAGCAGGAAAGTCGGGATCCCGCGCAAGCTCCAATCTTACACGCCGTAACAACTTTTCCGCGCCGGTCATGGGAATGCTCCGCGGGTGGCCCCCGTCAGTGTGAGAACAGGACCGGGATCGTCATGTTCCGGAGCAGGTGGCGAGTTACCCCGCCGAACACAAGCTCGCGGAAGCGCGATTGCCCGTAGGCGCCCATGACCAGCAGCTCTGATTTCTCGGTGCGACGCTGGATTTCCTCCGCAGCCGACGTCTGGGCAGCCGGAACGATGTCGACCGAGACGTTTACCCCATGCCGGTTGAGCGTGGCGGCGATTTCGGTCACGCCCGGGCTTCCTTCCTGACGCTCTTCTTCTTCAACCGTGAGCACCTGCACCTCCTCGGCGCGCTGAAGCAGCGGCATTGCGTCGAATGTGGCACGGGCAGCTTCGCGGCGGTTCTTCCACGCCACCGTTACCTTCTTGGGTAATGCCTGGAATACGTACCCGTTCGGGATGACGAGCACAGGCCTGCCTGCTTCGATGGCGAGGCGCTCCGGAAAATCGAGAATTGAGGAAAGATCCCAATCCAGGTCGGTTTGGCTGGCAATGATGAGATCGGCGGCTCGCCCGTGCTCCATGACAATCGCCGCGGGGTCGATCCGCTCCGCGGTCAGTGAGCGCCATTCCGAAACGAAAGTGTGCTGCGCGGTCGCCTCGTCAAACTGCGACTTGATCCGGTCCGCCTCCTCCTGGATCTGCGCCGTGATGTTGCCGAGAACGTCGCTGCCAAAGGGCAACGGAATGGGCGGGCGCAAGCGATAGGCAGGGAAGACATACATTCCGATCAGGTGCGCATCGAACCCTTGTGCCAGCTGCACCCCTGCATCGAGAAGCTGCCGCGCGCGCTTGTCGTGATTAAAATGAATGAGAATTGTCCGGTACGGCATCGGTCGGCGCCTTTCTCCGTTAACGCACTACCCAATCAGTCGGGCCAAAGCGTTGAAAGAGCCTTGATAGACGTCAAGGCCGTTTCACTTATAACAGGCCAGAAGGCTCTTCGGCTCCCCATCGGCGGGAAATTGGGGGCGATGACAAATGGTCCGCCGGGTCAGCATTCGGCTTTGACGGCTCTCACGCTGGCAAGCGCAAAGGTGCCACGAGGAGGATCGGGTAGGCACAATTCGTTTTGCGTAATGACTGGCCCTATATGAGTAGGACGCAGCGCTGCCAGCCTACCGTTTGCAGGCCGGTGAGCCCAGCGGGGTACCAATGACGGATTCGGACAGCCAAGCCGAAATCAAAGCATTTCTAGCCGACCCCGCCTCCTATTCGGCACGTCCGGATCGAGTTCGAGAAATTTGAGACGCACGGCGCGATCGTGTTTCTCGCGGGCGATGAGGCCTGGAAAATCAAGCGTGCCGTGCGCTTTCCCTACATGGATCTGTCGACGCTGGAGAAGCGGCACGCCGTGTGCCAGCGCGAGGTCGAGATCAATCGCAAGTGGGCGCCGGAGATTTATCTCGGCTGCGTTCCCATAACCCGAGAAAGTGACGGCCGGCTCGCATTCGATGGCAAAGGGGAGCCGGTGGAATGGGCGGTGCGGATGCGCCGGTTCGCTCAATCCGACTTGTTGGGAAGCATCGCAGATACACGTGGTATCGACCGAGAATTGGCTTGCAGCCTGGCCGATGCCGCGTTCGAAAGCCACGCGACGGCTCAGCCCGCAAATGATCCACGCGGCGCCGAGCGCGTCCGTGACCTCGTCAGTTCCGTCTCGCGTAACCTCGCCGATGTTTCCGGCATTCTGGGAACCGAAGAAACAGCACGATTTCGCCAGCTCGCGGAAATTCAGCACGCCCGTGCGGCCACGGTGTTGGACCAGCGGGCAGCGCAAGGGTTCGTCCGCCGCTGCCACGGAGATTTGCATCTTGGCAACATCGTCATGTGGGACGGGCGGCCCACATTGTTCGACGCCATCGAGTTCGACGAGGAGCTCGCCACAATCGATACGCTTTACGATCTGGCATTCCTCTTGATGGATCTCGATCACCGAGGGCTGCGGCCCGCGGCCAACATCGTGCTCAACCGCTATCTCTGGCGCTCGCAAGAGGACTCTGACCTCGACGGGCTAGTCGGCGTTACCGCTCTTCCTCGGCCTTCGCGCTGGCGTCAGAGCCTTGGTTACAGCCGAGCGGGCGCAGCAGGAGCAGGCGAGCGAGAACCGGGAGGCAGCCCATCAGCAATCGGAGCGGGCGCGGGCTTACCTTGCTTCCGCGCTCTCCTATCTCACTCCCCCGGAGCCGGCGCTGGTTGCTGTCGGAGGATTGTCGGGGACTGGCAAATCGACACTGGCTGCTGCGTTGGCACCGCGCATTGGGCCATGTCCCGGCGCCGTTCACCTTCGGAGCGATTTGGAGCGGAAGGCCCTTTTTGGTCGAAAGGAAACCGAGCGGCTCGAAGCCGAAGCCTACACAAAGGACGTCACCGCGCGCGTCTACAGCCTGCTGATGAAAAAGGCACAGCGCATATTGGCCGCCGGACATGGCGTTATCGTCGACGCAGTCTTCGCGGCAGAGAGTGAGCGCCGCGCGTTAGAGGAAGTCGCCGAAGAAGCCGGCGTAAAGCTCAAAGCCTTATGGCTCACGGCGTCGCCAGAAATCTTGATGAACCGGGTCGCTCAGCGCCGGAACGATGCCTCTGACGCGACTGTTGATGTCGTGAAACTGCAGCTTGGATATGAGATCGGGTCGCTATCGCCCGCATGGACGACCATCGACGCCGGTCAGGATCTGGAGGGGACGGTCAAGGATGCCGAGGCCGCGCTGATGAAATGAACACTCGTGCTTACGGCGACGACGGACGATCCGAAGAGGCGATGCGATGACCATTCGAAATCTGGAGTACCTGCTGGCCCCGAAGTCGGTAGCGATGATCGGTGCCAGCCCAGAGCCCGGCAGCGTCGGCTTGGTCGTCACCCGGAACCTGCGCGCTGGTGGGTTCGATGGGCCGATCTGGCTCGTCAATCCGAGGCACTCGGACATCGATGGCGTGCCCTGTTATGCTTCAGTGGACGCTCTGCCGGGAACGCCGGATCTGGCTGTCATCGCCACGCCGCCTCACACGGTTCCAGGTTTGATCGAGGAGATCGGCCGAAAGGGGACGCGCGCTGCCGTCGTTATCACGGCCGGGGTCCGTGGCGACCTGCAGCAAGCGATGCTTAATGCAGCCAAGCCCAATCTCTTGCGCATCCAGGGGCCGAACTGCATCGGATTGATGGTTCCTGGCATCGGCCTGGATGCGAGCTTTTCCCATCGCAGGCCGCTGCCCGGCGATCTGGCCTTCCTGTCTCAATCAGGCGCGCTGGTCACGGCCGTCATCGACTGGGCAGCCGACCGACAGATTGGTTTCTCCCACGTCGTGTCGCTTGGCGACATGGCGGATGTCGACTTCGGCGACATGCTCGACTACCTCGCCGGCGATCCGAAAAGCAGGGCGATCCTGCTCTATATGGAGGCGGTAACGCACGCTCCGAAGTTCATGTCGGCTGCGCGTCGCGCTGCGCGCTCCAAGCCAGTGATCGTCGTCAAGGCGGGGCGGCACGAGGCGGGATCTCAGGCGGCGCTATCACACACCGGCGCATTGACTGGCTCGGACAGCGCTTATGATGCCGCATTCCGGCGGGCGGGCCTGTTGAGGGTTTACGAGCTGAAAGAGCTTTTCGACGCTGCCGAGAGCCTGGCGCGTCTTCCGACGTCGGCTGGCGAGCGCCTCGCCATCCTGACGAACGGCGGTGGCGCGGGAGTGCTCGCCGTGGATCGTTTGATCGACCTGCGTGGCACTTTGGCGAAGTTGTCTGATGAGGGCATCAAGGCGCTCGACGCCGTGCTGCCGCCGACGTGGTCGCGTGCCAACCCAGTCGACGTGATTGGCGATGCCGACGCGGAACGATATTGCGCCGCGCTCGAGGTTCTTCTCGAGGAGCCTGGCGCTGACGCCATCCTCATCATGAACTGTCCGACCGCTGCCTCATCGAGCACGGCCGTTGCGCAGGGCATCGTCGAAGCGATCGAGGCGCGGCGCCAAGCCAAGAAGCCGCTGAAGCCAATTCTCACCAATTGGCTTGGCGAAGGGGCGAGCCGAGAGGCCCGGCAACTTTTCGCGAGCCACGATATCGCGAGCTTTGAATTTCCGGCCTCGGCGGTTGAAGGGTTCATGCAGCTCGTGCGCTATTCGCGTGCGCAGGAGCTGCTCATGCGCACGCCGCCGTCGCTGCCAGAGGAGCTGGGGCTGCATACGGCGGATGCTGAGAAAGTGATCAGCGCGGCGCTCGCTGAAAACCGTTCCGTGCTTTCCGAGGCCGAGTCGAAAAGCCTCCTCGTCGCCTATGGCATTCCGACCGTGCCGACCGAGATTGCGAGAAACGCCTGACGAGGTGCAGGCGATCGCGTCGCGGATCCTCCAGGAGCATGCGGCTTGCGTCGTCAAGGTGCTCTCCGACGACATTTCGCACAAATCGGACGTTGGCGGCGTGCGGCTCGGGCTAGAGCGGGCGGAGGATGCCCGCCACGCGGCCGAAGACATCCTGACCCGCGTCGCCCGGCAGCTGCCGCATGCTCGGGTCAAGGGCTTTACTGTTCAGCCAATGATCCGCCGCCCTCGTGCCCATGAGCTGATCGCCGGAATGGCGGTCGATCGCACGTTCGGGCCGGTTCTACTGTTCGGCGCTGGCGGCACGGCTGTCGAGGTCGTTGCGGATACGGCCCAGGCCCTGCCGCCACTCGACATGAACCTCGCCGAGGATCTCATGCGGCGGACGCGGATCTGGCGGTTGCTGCAGGGCTATCGCGACCGGCCGGCCGCCGCCATCGATAAGATCGCAGAAACGCTGGTGCGGCTCAGCTATCTCGTTGCGAGGCACCCAGAGATTCGCGAGATCGACATCAATCCATTGCTCGCGGATGAAAACGGCGTGATCGCGCTCGATGCGCGAGTCCGGGTCGAGGATGAGACCGCGAACCCGCGGGTGCCGATGGCGCTCAGGCCCTATCCCTCGGAGTGGATCAAGGATCTGGTGCTGGAGGGAATTGGCCCGGTGCGGTTGAGGCCGATCAGGCCCGAGGACGAGCCGCTCTACGACGAGTTCTTCCAGCATGTCACCAGGGAGGATCACCGGCTGCGCTTCTTGAGTGCCGGCGTCGACTTGCCCCGGAAGTTCTTAGCCCGGCTGACGCAGATCGACTACGCGCGCGAGATGGCGTTCGTCGCGATCTCGAAGGACACGGGCCACCTGCTCGGAGTTTCGCGCTTCGTAGCCGATCCGGACTACACGCGCGGGGAATATGCGATCCTCGTAAGGTCCGACCTCAAAGGCCGGGGGCTCGGGTGGCAGCTCATGCAGCACCTTATCGCCTATGCCCGCTCGGAAGGCCTCGAGCAGCTGTTCGGCTCGGTGCTCGCCGAGAACACGATGATGCTCAAGATGTGCAGTGAGCTGGGCTTCTCGATCCAGCCAGAGCCGGACGACCTGAGCGTGCGTCAGGTCGTGCTCGATCTGACCCGGTAGGGCAGTTCGGGGCCGGCCGTGAAAGGCCGGCGAGGGCTTATTCCACCCTCAGCTTCTGCCCCAACCGGCCAGCGAGATGCTGGATGAACTGCCACGCCACGCGGCCCGAGCGTCCGCCGCGGGTCATGGACCACTCTAGGGCCTCGCGGATCAGCTCGTCGTCGGCAATTTCGAGCCGATGATACGAGGCATAGCCGCGGACCATCTCCAGGTACTGGTCCTGCGATCCATGATGGAACCCGAGCCACAGGCCGAAGCGGTCGGACAGGGAGACTTTTTCCTCAACAGCCTCGGATGGATTGATGGCCGTCGAGCGCTCGTTCTCCATCATGTCCCGCGGCATCAAGTGCCGGCGGTTCGAGGTCGCGTAGAAGATGACGTTCTCTGGCCGGCCCTCGATGCCGCCCTCGAGAACGGCCTTCAGTGATTTGTAGCTCGTGTCGTCGCGATCGAACGAAAGGTCGTCGCAGAACACGATGAAGCGATGGTGGCTGTCGCGCATCAGCGCAAGGCAAGCCGGAAGGGAACTGATGTCCTCGCGATGGATCTCTACGAGCTTCAAGTCAGGCTCGATTCCTTGCCGAGTCCAAGCCGGCGGCGCACCTCCGCATGAGCGGCCTTGACAAGCGATGACTTCCCCATGCCGCGCGCGCCCCAAAGCAGGGCATTGTTGGCAGGGAGCCCGCGGGCGAACCGCTCGGTATTCTCGAGCAGCAGGTCGGCGCGGTGCTCAAGGCCCTTCAAGAGCTGGAGCGGCACGCGGTTCACCTGCTGAACCGGCTGAAATCCTGGCGGATCGGCCTGCCACACGAACGCTTCGGCCGCATCGAAGTCGATAGGCTTCGCAGGTGGCGGCGCCAGCCGTTCCAGGGCGGCTGCGATGCGCTCGAGAAGGGCGATTTCAGTAGCAAGCGTCATGTCAATTCCTAGTGAGGGCGGTGATGGCAGGAGGGCGGGTTCGTCGGTGGCCTCTATAGTCGAGACGAGCCGTCTCGTCACGAACTCAAGGTTCCGCTGCGACCAGGTATCTTGCCAAAGAGAGATGGGCCACTATAGTCGCGCCGCAACCAAACGGACAGGCCCGTGGCAGATCCTGGCTGCGGGGCTCCTCGTCGCGACCTGTGCCGGCCCAAGGACGGAAAACATGTTCATTACACCTGCCTACGCGCAAGGCGCCCCTGGTGGGGGCAGCGACTTCATGCTGCAGCTCGTCCCCATTTTGTTGATGTTCGTCATTTTCTACTTCTTGTTGTTCAGGCCTCAGCAGCAGCGCGCCAAGCAGCACCGCGAGATGGTGAACAACATCCGCCGGGGTGATACTGTGGTGACGTCGGGCGGGATCATTGGCAAGGTCACCCGGGTCAAGGACGACAACGAGATCGAGGTCGAGATCGCCGAGAACACCCGCGTGAGGGTGGTCAAGGCAACTGTAGCCGACGTCAGAGCCAAGGGCGAGCCGGTGAAAGAAGGCACGTGAGGCTGTTGGACGGCTCAGGCACTTGTTGAAGGGGCCAACGATGGAGGCCCTGCCACCGAAACGGCCCGGTAGCTCGCGTGCCGAGGAGTTCAAAGCTACATGCTCCATTTTCAGAGCTGGAAGATCTTAGGTGTCGTGCTGACCTGCCTGATTGGCATGGTCCTCGCGCTGCCGAACCTCTTTTCAAAAGAGACTGTGGAGGCCTGGCCAGACTGGTTGCCGAAACGTCAGCTGAGCCTCGGCCTCGATCTGCGCGGCGGCGCGCATCTTCTGCTCGCGATGGATGTCAACGACGTCCGCAAGGACTGGCTCGAAAGCATACGCGAAGACGCCCGCAGGCGGCTGCGTGACGCACGCATCGGGTTCACGGGGCTGGGAGTGCAAGGCGGCGCTGTCGTCGTGAGAATTGCGCAGCCCGACCAGGTCGACGCGGCAATAAGGGAGCTCCGCAGCCTCATTCAACCGATCGGCAACGCTCTGCTCGGGAGCGTAGGTGACGACCTTTCTGTTCAGCGTGGAAGTGAGCCTGGGCTCATTATACTACAGCCCACCGAAGCCGGTTTGCAGCAGCGGATCACCAACGCCGTTGGCGCTTCCATCGAGACGGTTCGCCGACGCATTGACACGCTCGGAAC
Source organism: uncultured Pseudomonadota bacterium (assembly GCA_963786775.1). Lineage (GTDB taxonomy): Bacteria > Pseudomonadota > Alphaproteobacteria > Rhizobiales > Hyphomicrobiaceae > ZC4RG25. The sequence goes on from CAWBAM010000030.1 coordinate 71,717, forward strand.
TTCCGAAGCGTCGGTGGTCCGGCAAGGTTCCGACCGCATCCTGGTTCAGTTCCCTGGATTGCAGGACACGGCGCAGCTCAAGGCTCTCATCGGCGAGACGGCGCGACTGAGCTTCCATGAGGTCCACCCGAGCATCAGTGGTTTCGAGGCGCAGGGTTCTCGCCCGCCGCCGGGTTACCGGATCTATCCCTCGGCTGAGGAGGATGGGTTCGTTTACTTGCTGCGCGAGACCCCCGTGGTTCGCGGCGATCAGCTCGTGGATGCGCAGCCCGGCTTCGACCAGCGGACCAACGAGCCGATCATTACCTTTCGCTTCAACCAGTCGGGCGCGCGCACGTTCGGCCGCTTCACTCAGGAGAACGTCGGGCGACCGTTCGCCATCGTGCTCGATGACAAGGTGCTGTCGGCTCCTGTGATCCGCGAGCCGATCCTCGGCGGTTCGGGGCAGATCTCCGGCAACTTCACGGTCGAGAGCGCTAATAATCTCGCCATTCAGCTCCGGTCTGGCGCCCTGCCGGCGAAGCTGACCATTATCGAGGAGCGAACAGTCGGGCCGTCGCTCGGTGCCAACGATCGAATCCGGTACGCGCGCCTTCATCGTCGGCGGCCTGGCGACATTCATCATGATGACCGTCGTCTATGGGACTTTCGGGTTCTATGCGGGTCTTGCTCTCATCATCAACGCCATTCTGATCGTGGCCGCCATGACCGTGCTGGGGGCAGCGCTGACGCTCCCCGGAATTGCAGGCCTCGTGCTGACTCTCGGCATGGCGGTCGACGCGAACGTGCTGATCTACGAGCGCATTCGTGAAGAAGTACGGACCGGTAAATCGCCCATTGCTGCCATAGATGCCGGTTTCACGCGCGCGATCGTCACCATCGCGGACTCGCAGCTCACGACACTGGTGGCGGCCATCATCATGTTCTGGCTGGGGTCCGGACCGATCCGCGGATTCGCAGTGACGCTGAGCATCGGTATTTTCACATCCGTCTTCACGGCCGTCACCGTCACTCGGCTCTTCGTGGCGATGTGGGCGAGATCGATCCGGCATAAGAGCCGTTCGGTCGAAGTGCCGGTCTGATACAGGAAACGTCAGATGTTTCTGGTTCCGAACTTCAAGGGCATAACCCTTTTCCCTCCCGAGACGCGGAATTCCATTCATGCGTCTCAAGGGGGTCTGCCTCATCGGCTCGTTCGCCGCCATGATCCTGTCGGTCGTACTGATCCTGACCGTCGGGTTCAATTTCGGCGTGGACTTCAAAGGCGGCTCGATGATCGAAGTCCAGCACAAGTCAGGACCGGTCGACTTGGCAAGTCTGCGTAAGAAGTTGGGTTCGCTCGGTCTTGGCGAGGTACAGATCCAGGAGTTCGGAGCTCCCGACGATATTTTGATACGTGTCGAGGAGCAGCCCGGCGGTGAAGAGGCACAGCAAGAGGCGGTTTCAAAGATCGTTGCCGCACTGGGCGACGATTACATCCAGCGCCGTGTTGAAATCGTTGGCCCCGCTGTTTCCAGTGAGCTGCGGACAACAGGCATTATCGCCGTCCTCATCTCTCTGATTGGTATCAGCGTGTATGTCTGGTTCCGCTTCGAATGGCAGTTTGCTATTGGGGCGGTGCTGTCACTCACGCATGACGTGCTGATCGTCGCCGGCCTGTTCTCGCTATTCCAATGGGATTTCGATCTGTCGATCGTAGCGGCTTTGCTTACGATTCTCGGCTATTCGGTCAATGACACCGTGGTTGTGTCGGACCGTATTCGCGAGAACTTGCGCAAGTTCAAGCGCATGGAGCTGAACGAGCTTCTCGACCGGTCGATCAACGAGACGCTTTCGCGAACGATCCTTACGGGTCTGACGACGCTGGTCGTGCTCGCGGTGCTGTTCCTTATCGGGGGCGAGGTAATTCGTTACTTCTCCTTGGCGATGCTCCTCGGCGTCATCATCGGCACGTACTCGTCAATTTTCGTGGCGGCACCGCTGCTCGGCTACACCGGCGTCAAGCGCGATTGGTCGGGCTTTGAGAAGGGCAAAGCATCGTCCGCGGTTGCGAGCAAGGTCTGACGGCTAGGAGCTGCTTGCCGGATGTCGGAGCGTCTTGCACGATATCCCTACCAGGCGCCCATCGACGCCTACGGAAACGGCGGGTTCCGTTTCGCCGAGATGAGCCATCGCGGTTCCATTCTCTGCTTGCCCAGCGGTATTTATGCCTGGGATGTTTCCCGTCCGGAGGACATCCAATTGCGTGTCTTCGAACGGGTGTTTGCCGAGAAGGATCGGATCGACGTTTTTCTACTCGGCACAGGCAAACGCCAGGTTTTTCCCTCTCCTGAGCTGCGCGGAGGCTTTGCCGAGGCTGGGCTCGGCATCGAGCCGATGGATACCGGGGCGGCGTGCCGTACGTACAATGTCCTCTTGGCGGAGCACCGCCGGGTCGCGGCCGCTTTGATCGCCGTCGAGTGACGGTGGTGGCCGGTGGCCGTGAAATAAGAGAAATCGTAGGCGTCCTGAAGTCGGCGAAGCAGGTATAGTCCGGCGAGCGCCTTCACGATCTAGCGTTCTGCGCCCCCAATCGAGGACACTGAGATGGACGCCATCACCGAAACCGCGGGCCGCGCATTGGCTGCCGGCGCTGTGCTGACGCTCGTCATCCTGATCGCGTGGCTGGCGCTTGCCGGCGCCGACGCATGGGCTTCGTCTCCTTCCTCCTCCGGTGGATCCACATCGTCGCCGCCATGCTCTGGGTGGGGATGATCTGGTTCGTGAATTTCATCCAGCTCGCGGCGGTGCAGCAGGCAGATGACGCGGGCCGCCGGACGCTGATGTCGACTGTGGTTCCAAAAGTGGCCCACGCGTTCCGTCACGCCTCGCATCTGACTGTTGTCAGCGGAGCGCTGCTGTTGGTGACCACCGGCTATGTACTCGGCTCGCTCGTCTACTCGACCCCGGTTTTCGTCCCAACGGCGCGCGCGCTGATGATGTGGGCCGGCACGATCGGGGGGATCGTCATGTGGGTGTTCGTCCACTTCATCATTTGGCCCAACCTCCGGATCGTGCTCGGCGAAACTTCAGCTGAGCCAGCGGCGAGGGAGCGAGCCAGGGATAGCGTCAAGACTTATGCGCGGCTCAATCTTGTCCTGACCCTGCCGGTGACCTTCGCAATGGTCGCGGCTGCCCACCTCTACTGATCCGTGAGCGAAACGGGGACATTCGAGCCCACTCATGCGGAGGTGGTGCGCGCATCGGCGCGAGCATGGGAGCTCGACCGGTATCTGGCCGCGCTCCTATCACCGCGACACCTGAGATGGGATCTCATCACACTCGCCGCCTTTGCCGGCGAGATCGCGCGCATTCCGGCTTTCGTCCGTGAGCCCATGATGGGAGAGATCCGCCTGCAATGGTGGCGCGAGGCCCTGGAGAACACCGACCTCACGACGCTCAGCGGCCACCCGGTTGCGGATGCGGCGAGGAACACGGTCGCGCGCCATCGCCTTCCACTCGGGCTGCTGATCGGCTTCATCGACGCGCCAATCCGTACTCCTTCACGATGAACCGATCAGGGACGATCAGGCGCTAGCGGCCCATCTCGCAAAAACAGAGGGCGCGCTGTTCGAGCTGGCGCTCCGCATTCTCGGTGGTCGGAACGAGACTGCGCATGCCATCGCGATGTCTGCAGGGCGGGCTTATGGCATTGCCCGACTACTGGTGGAGCTGCCTGCGTTATGGGCACAAGGCCGCGTGCTCATTCCAGAAACGCGATTGGCCGCTGCCGGGCTGAGCCTGGCAGAGGTGCAGGCCGGCGTCCCGCCGGAGCGCCTCGAGCCTGTGCTCGAAGGCCTCATCGATCAAGCTCGGCGGGATCTCGACGAGGCGCGACAGCGCCAGGGACAACTCGACCGTGTACAACGTGTCGCACTGCTCCCGCTTGCCGTCGTAGAGCCCTATTTGCGGGCTCTTCGTAGGAAGAGCCGTGACCCGTTGCGCGAGCCGCTGCAAATGGCGCCGATCCGCCGGGTCTGGGCCTTATGGTGGTCGCATGTGAGCGGCCGCTTCTGACATGACGCAAAAATCGTAAGCCGGTTCAAATGCTGGCCTTGCGTCGATGGGGGACAGGGATGCTCCGCACACTTGCGAAAGCGGGACTGCTGCTGACGTCAATTGCCGCCATTCCCCATACCGGTGCCAGTCAGCCTGCAGAAATCTACCCTCAGATCGAATGGCGGGTTGAGAATCCCTTCCGTTTTTTCACGGACCCAACGGACACCCAGGCCCATCGGGCGATATTCCTGTCACTCTCGGACGAGGAGCACGACTCTCCGGTGCTCGCCGCCGAGCGCAAGTTGGGCGCGCGCTACCAGGATGGTTGGGCTTCCATCGTCCTTGGTCGTACTTGTTGGCACGCCAATAAGAGTTGTCACATCTGCCCTGACGGCGGGGATTACATCAATCCGAAATCGCATGGGATCATCGCTGAGCTGAAGGGCATTCCCGACGCAAGCTTCGTCGACTGTACGTGGCTGACGGCTCCCAAGGGGATAGGCGCACCGCGAGGGCAGGCTGTGACCCGGCCCTGCAACGAGCCGGTCTCGCTCGACGTGCCATATCCCAATGGGGCGCGTATCACAGTCGAGATCGGCGGGCGCGAGGTGGCAGCCACGGATGCCACCGTCACGGATCTGTTCATCGTCGGGATCGGCGACAGCTTCGCCTCGGGCGAAGGCAACCCGGATTTGCCAATCCGTTTCTCGCGTGAGCGGTCGGTGAGCTATGGAGCCGGCCTGATGACGGAGCTGACGGGCTATCCAGCTCGGGTCGGCGCCTGGCGAGAGATCGGCGACGAGCGTTTCATTCAGGAGAATGCCCGGTGGCTGGACCAGGCCTGTCACCGCTCCCTTTACTCCCACCAGCTCCGCGCCGCGCTGCAGCTTTCGCTGGAAGACCCGCATCGGGCGGTGACCTTCGTCGGGGTTGCCTGCTCAGGGGCAGAGATTACCGACGGCCTCTTCCTGCGCTACAAGGGCAACGAGTGGGTGCCAAACCCGCCTAGGCTGTCCCAGATCTCGGCTGTGGCCGAGGCCCAGTGCGGCAACCACCGGCCCCGCAGATTGAGCTTCCCGGAAGCGTATCACTTCAACGGCCGAGTTCCCGAGCTCAAGGGGGTGTCGCTCGTCAAGTGCGATGCCGAGTTCGCACGGAAGATCGACTTGCTGATGGTCTCGATCGGCGGCAACGACGTCGGCTTCTCGCGGCTCGTTGCCAACGCAGTGCTGACGGACAAGTCGATGCTGAAGTGGCTTGGCGGGTGGCTCGGTCAGATTGAGGGTGCGAGCACCGCCAAGGACCAGCTCGCACGTCTCTATTGGCGCTATCGGGCGCTTCATCGGGCGCTGCAACATGTCCTTCACATCCAGGAGAGCGACCGGATTCTGCTGACCGCCTATCCGGGGCTGGCGCTGCTCGAGGACGGGACCACGGTTTGCCCCAGTGGCCGAGCGGGCATGGATGTGCTCAAAGACTTCAAGCTGGACGAGAAGAAAGCGCGTGAGGGCAGTTGGCTGGCGGAGCATCTCAACGAGCTGATGCGCCGGGCTGCTCGGGAGCACGGTTGGACGTTTGTCGAAAGCCACCGAAAGGAGTTTCTCGGCCGTGGAATTTGTGCGGGTTGGAGCGACGCGGCCTTCTCGACGGCCGACGACCTCAGACTACCGCGCAAGATCGATGGGGTATGGAAGCCATACAACCCAGCCGACTATCGCCCCTACGCCCCCCGTCAGCGCTGGTTCAGGACGCCGAATGACGCGTTCATGACCGGCAATTTCCACGTTCCAGGCACACTGCTGCAGAAGGTGCTGCAGATGCATACGTCCTGGTTTCAGCTGGTGCTGGCCTCGACATACTCGGGCGCGTTCCATCCGACTGCAGAAGGTCAGGCGGCTATCGCAGATGCGGTTGTCACGAAGGCGCGCCAGGTGCTCGCCAAGTACACGGCGGGCAACGAGATGCAGCACGGATTCTATACCGACGTTCCGCGGTTCAATCCGTAGCTGCTCTTCGGTCTAAAGCGTAGGGCGGCGCTCCTATTCCGCCGCGGCGCGGGGAAGGGTGACGTCGGTCAACCAGCGGTCGACGTCTTGGAGCGCCCGCAGGGCGATGGCCCGCTTCTTCGCACGGCCGCGCTCCTTGCCCTTGAGACGTGCGCCTTCTGCGCCCGGTTCAAGCGGCGGAAACAGTCCGAAATTGATGTTCATCGGCTGGAACGAGCGCGGGCCGGCTTCGATGCGATCCTCGGCAAGTGGCCGCCGGTGATGTGCCCGAGCAGCGCGCCAAACGCCGTGGTCGGCGGCGGCGGCACAGGCTTGCGCCGCAGCCGCTCCGCGGCGGCAAACCGTCCTGCGAGGAGCCCGATGGCCGCGCTCTCGACGTAGCCCTCGACGCCTGTGATCTGACCGGCGAAGCGCAACCGCGGCTGCGCCTTGAGCCGCAGCTCGGCCATCGAGCAGCTTGGGGCAGTTGAGGAACGTGTTGCGATGCAGGCCGCCGAGCCGCGCGAACTCAGCATTCTCGAGCCCCGGGATCATGCGGAAAATGCGCGATCTGCTCGCCGTACTTCAGCTTCGTCTGGAAGCCGACCATGTTCCACAGCGTGCCGAGCGCATTGTCCTGCCGCAGCTGGACGACCGCGTAGGGCCGCTCGCCCGGCTTGTGCGGATTGGTAAGCCGACCGGCTTCATCGGCCCGAAGCGCAGCGTATCGCGCCCGCGCTCGGCCATCACCTCGATGGGCAGGCAGCCGTCGAAGTAGGGGGTGTCTTCTCCCACTCCTTGAACTCGGTCTTCTCGCCGGCAAGCAGCGCGTCGACGAAGCGCTCGTACTGCTCCTTGTCGAGCGGGCAGTTGATGTAGTCGGCGCCCGTGCCGCCCGGGCCCGCCTTGTCGTAGCGCGACTGCCGCCAGGCGACGGACATGTCGATCGATGTCGCAGTGCACGATCGGCGCGATGGCATCGAAGAAGGCGAGGGCATCCTCGCCCGTCAGCTCGAGGATTGCCTGGCGACAGGGCGGGCGATGTCAGCGGCCCGGTCGCGATAATGACGTTGTCCCACTCCTCCGGCGGCAGTCCGGCGACCTCGCCACGCTCGATCGTGACACGGGTGGCGCTGCGAGGCGCGCGGTCACCTCGGCGGAAAAGCCGTCGCGATCCACGGCCAGCGCTCCGCCGGCCGGCAGCTTGTGCCGATCCCCGGCAGCCATGATGAGGGAGCCGGCGCGCCGCATCTCCTCATGCAGCAGCCCGACCGCGTTCGTTCTCCCAATCGTCGGAGCGGAACGAATTGGAGCAGACGAGCTCCGCCAATCCATCGGTCTTGTGGGCCTCGGTCCCGCGGACAGGCCGCATCTCATGAAGAACGACGGGAACGCCGGCGCGCGCGATCTGCCAGGCTGCTTCGGAGCCTGCAAGCCCGCCGCCGATCACGTGAATTGGCTTCGCTGTGGCCATAGTGCTCCAACGTATCGGAAAAGCCTCGCACCCTCAACGCGCTGGGTATTCTCAATCGAATTCATTGAGATAGTAAGGAAGGAATTGTGCCGAGAGCACAGGCGGCCGCGACGGATTGCTGCTGGTGGGGTCGGAGGGAAATGGTTGGACGGGGGTGTGGGGCTTGGCTGGCAGCCCTGGCTGCATTGCTCGTTGGCGGCTGCTCGTATGAGCACGCCTTGGGCGTTGATCACTATTCCGTCTTCAAGGTCGACCCGCCGCGCAACAGGACCGTCACTGTTTGCCACGCTTATGGCTGCCGGCAGAAGACCAGGTTCACATTCACACAGGCCGACATCACCGAGCTCAAGAGGCTGATGGAAAAGACGAAAAAGGCGGACACGCCGCACGAGGAGCGCCGTGCCATCGCCTATGCCATCGGCTGGATGGAGCGACGTACCGGCGAGGTGGTTGGCACCAAGAACGATCGCCCAGGCATGGACTTCGCTGGCTCCGGTGATCCCACACAGCAGGACTGCGTGGACGAGGCGACCAACACCACGAGCTACCTCACCGTCCTGCAGAATGAAGGCCTCCTGAAGCACCACACGGTCGGCCAGCCGTTCGCCAAGGAGAACTACCTGCGCGGAGTCGCGGGCTGGACCCACTGGACCGCCACCATCTACGAGAAGGAATCCGGGGTGCGCTGGGCGGTTGACAGCTGGATTTACGAGAACGGGGAAAATCCGGCCGTCGTGAAGGCCAACGAGTGGTACGTCGCCTCGATCAACGAGCTGCCAACGGCGACGCACTAGCCGAGGCGCAAACAGCACCGCTCGGTATCAGCTCCGAGATCGCATTTTGCTCAGCTCAACTGCGCTCGCGCGTGACTGACGCGGCGTCGCCGTGCTATGCGGCGGGCCGGCAGTTGGAGGCGACGTCCGAGCTCCCTTCGGGCTTGCGCCCCCTTGCCTGGATATACTATGTATATCCAAAACGTGGAGTGTGATCTATGCAAGTCAGGGTCTCCCGCTGGGGCAACAGTCTGGCTGTACGGCTACCGAAGGCCGTCACCGAGGACTTGCGCCTGGAAGAGGGGCAGGCCGTCGAGCTTATCGTCGAAGCGGGTGCAATCAAGCTGCAGCCCAGGGGAACTGCACCGAGATACAGGCTCGAGGACCTTGTCGCTGAAATGGAGAGGCTAGGTCCGGAGAACGAGCCGCCGTACGAGGATTGGGGTATTCTCCCGACGGAATGGCCCGAGGACGGAGACGAGGGTGGAAGCGCTCGAGAGCCTGGAGGCCGGTGATGTGGTCTGGGTCGAGTTCGACCCGGCCATCGGTCATGAGCAGACCGGCCGAAGACCGGCGCTCGTAGTATCTTCGTCGGAGTACAATAAACACTCGAACTTCTTGTCGTGTGCCCGATCACTCGCAATACGCAACCCTGGCCATTCAAGGTCTTGATCCCGGAGGATGCTGGGATTTCGGGAGCGATCTTGGTCGATCAGGTTAAATCGATCGACCGAAAGCGGCGGGTGGTCCGGCGCGCAAAGCGAATTCCCGAGTCGACCTTGCTCGACGTGCGGGCCAAACTCGCTGCCCTGATGGGGATCACCAGCGCAAATACCTTCTGAACTTAAGTCAACCTCAAGCTCGGACCAGGAGAAAGGCGGTCGACATGCGCGTTTATTACGATCGTGATGCGGACATCAACCTGATCAAAACCAAGAAGGTGGCCATCGTCGGCTATGGCAGCCAGGGGCACGCGCATGCGCTGAACCTGCGCGACTCGGGCGTCAAAGAGGTGGCCATTGCCCTGCGGAAGGGTTCCGCCTCTGCGGCGAAAGCCGAGAAGGAGAACCTGCAGGTGATGGAGGTCGCCGAAGCGGCCAAGTGGGCGGACGTGGTGATGATGCTCACGCCCGACGAGCTGCAGGCCGACATCTATCAGGATCACCTGCACGCCAACATGAAGCAGGGCGCGGCGCTCGCGTTCGCGCACGGTCTCAACGTCCACTTCAATCTGATCGAGCCGCGCGAGGACCTCGACGTCGGCATGGTGGCGCCGAAGGGCCCGGGCCATACGGTTCGCTCCGAGTATCTGCGCGGCGGTGGCGTGCCCTGTCTGCTCGCGATCGCTCAGGATAAGAGCGGCAACGCGCACGACCTGTTCCTGTCTTATGCCTCGGCCATAGGTGGCGGCCGCGCCGGCATCATCGAGACGACATTCAAGGAGGAGTGCGAGACCGACCTCTTCGGCGAGCAGGTGGTGCTCTGCGGCGGTCTCGTCGAGCTGATCCGCGCTGGCTTCGAGACGCTGGTCGAGGCGGGCTACGCGCCGGAGATGGCTTACTTCGAGTGCCTCCACGAGGTGAAGCTGATCGTCGACCTCATCTATGAGGGCGGCATCGCGAACATGAACTACTCGATCTCGAACACGGCCGAGTTCGGCGAGTACATGTCCGGCCCGCGGATCATCACCAAGGAGACGCGCGAGGAGATGAAGCGCGTGCTGAAGGATATCCAGACCGGCGCCTTCACCAGCGAATGGATCCGCGAGTGCAAGGCCGGCCAGCCGAAGTTCAAGGCCATCCGTCGCCTCAACGACACCCATCAGATCGAGGAGGTCGGCGCCAAGCTGCGCGCCATGATGCCGTGGATCAAGGAGAAGGCTCTCGTCGACAAGAGCCGGAACTAAGGGAAAAGAGGGCTCCGGATTCCGGAGCCCTTTCAGTTTGCCGTAACCCTGGAGCTGGGCGCGGCGTTCAGAGGCGCCTGAGCCGAGGCCGACTAAAGGCGGCATGCGGCCCAGGTGGGGGGAGGTGTTAGGTCACTTGAGCGGTGGGAGCGGCTCCGCAATCGGTGCGCGACGGCCAAACTTGTAGCTCACGCGCGCCGTGATGGTGTGAAGCTCGACATCGTTCTCAACTACCCCATTGGGATTAACGAGAGCGAACCTCCTCCCGTAATCCTCGTCGCCAAAGTCATAAAAGTTGTATTCCAGGCCAAGGACGAGGTTCTCGGAGGCGAGGTATTCGATGCCGGCGCCGACCGTCCAACCGTGATGCGTCTTGCTTTCGGAAACCCGAAACGCGAGCGGGTCGGTGACTGTAAGCTCGACGTCAGCCCCGGCGTAGCCGGCTTTGGCATAAGTGAGCAGGCGACCCCAGTCATATCCGATCCGACCCGTCACGCTCCAAAGCGTGTCGATGTCGGTCCTGAGATGTATCGGAGGCGGGTCGATGAGCCCACCGAAGGTCGTGCGCGAGCTCTCGTTGATATCGGCCCCTGAAATCGAAGCCTCGATACCCCAGACGACCGGGCCGGTCTGGGCGTTGTATCCAATGTGCCCGCCGAAGAGGCCGCCTTCGGGATCATGGCTGAACCGGTCGCCGGCCAAGACGGGAGGTATGTCCTCGAGGGCCTTCCAATCGAAATCCGCCCACCCGTAGCCGGCATGCAGGCCGATGTAGAACCCGGCCCATGTGATGGGCGGTGGTGCAAAGTGCACTTCATCCTTGAAACCGCCGTCGCCATAGATCGGATACCCGCCGTCGGCAAACGCGGGCGACGCAAGGAATGCTCCGGCGGCCGCTACGCCGACTACGGCCGATGCAACTGACCTCAACACTGAAAGTCCCTCCATACAGCAGAGCTCGCTGAGCTACTGACAAACTGGCTCTTGGCGGGACCGCTCCCCTCGGTCCGTGGTCTAACTCGTACTCCAACGCGAACAACGCGATCAACGCAACCATAGATAGAATAGAGGGCAAGTCTTAAGCATGCGTTAGGCCTGAGGAGCCCAACGCGCTTAGAACTCAATGGGGACGGGCACTTGGAGAGTGTTGCCGGGCGGTCGCAGTGGCGAAGATGCGACTACAGGTTGTGCAAAACCCGATTATCAACAACTTTGCCGCTAGGCCGGGAAGTGAATTTGTCACCTGCAACTTTATGCTTGATCCGCCAACATGTCCTCGCGGTCGGCGCCGGACTGCACGATGCGCATGGCGTCAGCCTCGACGCAGCGGACAAGCGAGAATGCCTCCTGCGGCGTTCCGCTGAGCCAGGTCTCGAACTCATCCTCGCTTCTCAGCAGAACGGGCATCCGTTCGTGGTTGATTGTCGCCACGAGCGAATTCGGCTGCGTCGTGAGGATGCTGAACACATCCAACACGACGGACGGACCTCCAGGTTTTAACGGGCCTATCCACTGGCGCCAGACTCCTGCGAAAGCGAACAGCGGTCGCGGCTCGTCCCCGCACAGCGCGAACCAGTGCCATGTGGCCGGTCGCGATCCTTTCGGTTCGCAGAAGGACGACGCCGGCACCAGACAGCGCCGCTGGAGGAATGACTCGCGCCAAAACGGGCTCGTCAGCACCTTGTCGTCACGAACGTTCGTCACGCGTTTCGCCGCGCGGTTGGGCTGGGGGAGCACAAAGCCCCAGGACAGCAATGCGACTTCACGCTCGCCATCCGCTGCCCTGCGGACGACCGGGGCATCGTGTCCAGGAAAGATGGCCGCGCGCGGGTCGAACGCGGCGCACCGGTTGTGAGGCACTCGAAAGAGCCTGCGCACGGCCTCCGGCGTGCGGGTCATGGAATAGAGATTGCACATGCAAAAACGTTAGCAGGCTCTAGACTGCTGGCCGAGGCGTCATGACCGCGCTCGGGATGAAAGGTCAGTTCCACGCACGGTGGGTCGAGCGCTTGTGCAGTTCGTTAGAAGCGCTGCCCTTGCTAGCCAGGTGATCACCTACCTCCCATGACCTGTAGGGCCATTTTCCAGCGGGCGTGCTTCTCCCGCTGTTCGAGCCAGTACTTCATCAGCTCCGGCCCAGACAGGAACTCGCCGAACAGGCTGTTCTTCTTCATGTAGTCCTGCCACTCGGGAGTGTCGAACACTCTCTTGAAGAGCCGGATGTAGTAGTCCTGTGCCTCCGGGGTCATGCCTGGGGCACCCACGACTGAGCGCTGCATGAAATAGCTGAAGTCCATGCCGGTCTCTCGGAAGGTCGGGGTGCGCAGGTACATTTGTAGGCGCTGCGGCGTGAAAGCGGCGATGGGCTTTGTCAGCCCTTTCGGGTAAAAGTCGCTCTGCTCGGAAGGATTGTTCACCGTCGAATCCGCGCGTTTCTCCGCGAGCTCTTTCGCAACGGCGCCGCCCCCGCCGAATGCCGCGTAGGTCATCTTGAGACCATAGGTCGAGTTCAGGAAATCGGTCAGCAGACTGTCCTCCTGACCCTGACCGGTTCCGGCCATGATCCATCCCTCGCCCTTGGCGCGCGCTGCCTTGACGAAATCATCGAGCGACTTGATGTCCGTACGGTCCGCATGGACCCAGAGGAGGAAGGTGTCCTCTGCCATCCTTCCAATGGGCGCGAACTTGCTGATGTCGATGCCGAGCTCCGGCCGCTCAATCGGAGTCGTGAAGAAACTGTTCAAGGTGAACAGCAGCACGTGATTGTCGCCCGTCCTCTCCTTGAGATGGACGAGCGCATCGGCACCCGAATTCCCTGGAATGTTCACTGGATTCATCGGGACGGGTGAAAGCCGGTGCTTCTCGATGATTTCTATCAAGTTGCGGACGATGCGGTCCGCCCCGCCGCCCTTGCCCGCCATGATCACGAAATCGATCGGTCTGGATGGCTGCCATTGCGCCAGAGCGGGCAGGCCAATCAGAAACGAGCATAGGATCGTCGCCACAGCGAAGTGGACGACTCGACGGCAGATTGAATGCATGTTGAAGATCACCCTGCTGATCGGATCCAGAGACTTGCTCCGCGTCGAGCTATAATGTCCCCCAGCTCATTCGTTTCCGGTGAGAGGGGCAGCGCCGATCCGGCATCTATTCCTTTCCGCGATTACTCTCGAACCCACACTTCGACCCTCCGGTTGAGATTGCGGCCTTCCACAGAGTCGTTGCAGGCGACAGGCGCGAGCTCGCTGTAGCCTCTGCTGGAGATGAACGCCGGGTTGATCGTATTTCCAGCTGCCGCCAACAGGGTTTCGTGCACCTGGGCGGCTCTTCGCTGCGAGAGCGCGCTATTGGATGCGAATTGCCCGACAGAGTTTGCGTACCCCAGCAACAAAACGGACTTGTTGGCGAACTCTGGCGTACGCATGACCTCGATCAGCCGGTCGATGTCAGCGCGCGCCCTTGCATCCAGATCGACCGACCCCAGCCGGAATCGGAACGTGATCGACAGGCGTTGCGCTCCATTCATGTCGGAGATGAGCTGGCGCATCATTCCCATGTCGAAGTCTTCGCTGGGAGCATTGAGCGCATAGGCAATTCGCCCGCCCTGGTCCTCGAAGCCCAGGAGATCCGGCGTTTGGTCGACGAACTGCGCCGCTGCGATCTGGCTTTGTGCCGCGGACGAGAAAATGTAGTCGATGAGCCCGCGTGCGTGGGGGTTGGTCAGGATCCCACTATACAGATAGATGCGCCGGGTCAGCGGGTACTCCTCGGTCTTGACGGTGAAAACCGAGGGCCTGGTTATGAGACCGCAGGAGCTTTCGATGTTGATGGCCTTGGCGTTCCGCAAAAAGGCGAATGACGTCAGGCCGATGCCGTTCGGATCACGGGCCACGGCATCCGAAACGCCACTGTTCGAGTTGATGATCTGCGCCTCTCTGGTCAGCGTGAGGTTTCTGGGCTTGAGGACGAGGGCATCGAAAACGCTGAAGGTGCCGGAGTGGCTTTCGGTGGCATAGACATTTATGTGGCCTGGCGGCAGTCCGATTTCGGACCAATCGGTCAGCTCTCCGGCGAATATTCGGGCGATATTCTCAATCGAGAGCGATACCGCCGGGTTGTCCTCGGAAACGACAATGGCCAGACCGTCCAGTGCGATGACATGCTCATGTGCGGGGGAGCGGATATCGGTCAGGCCAGCTCTTGCCAGCATGGCGACCTCGTCCTCTGTAACGGGCCGGTCAGCCATGACGATTTCCACGGAGCCGTTCGCCAGACCCTGAAACGCCTGATCCGTTCCATACCGGTGCAATTCCACCAGGGTTATTTCCCGGTCGTTCGCGTCCGTCAGTCTGATCTGCATCTCGAGGGGGTTTGCTCCTACGGCCCTGACCGCCTTGGCGCCGATGCTGTTGGCGTAGCCTTGAACGAGCAGGGGCATCAGCTCGGCGCCGACCACGTCCGAGCCGTGGATCCGGATCGTCCGTGAGGTGCCGCGGGCCAGGTTGAGAGCGGCGGGAGCGGCAAACGGCGCGCGGGGACAGCCTTGACCGATGCAGTCGAACCTCGACGCATCGAGGGTCATCGTGCCGAAGCTTCTGTTCTCGATCACGTATTTGGTCGTATCGTACTCCTTGAGCTCGCCGGTGAGCTGAAATCCGCCGCCTTTGAGGCGAAGCGTCACCTCGGCTGCCTCGGCCCCGGCGCTCGCCATCACGGCGAGGATCAGCGCCAGACCAACGGTGCGAAACGCTGCCGCCACACTGCCTGCTTTCATTGAGCTTCGTCCCCCCGATGCTCAGTCATCGCCGGACCCGTAAGACGGGGATGACCGATTTATTGTAGCGCGCCGACTGCGTGAGGGTGGCGCCGCATTCCATGGGCAACATCATCGCCTGCTGTCGCGTCACCTCCCCATGGCGTGACAGCATCACGACTTCGAACGCCACTTGGGACAGCGGTCCGTTTCCGCACATGTCTCCGCTTGGCGTGTCGCCGCGTGATTCGAAGTCGACTGCCATCTCGATGGCACCTGAGGTTTGCTCCTCATGATGCCAGAAGGTGTAGACCTCGTACTTGTCGCCTTCGGTATTCCCATCCGCAGCGGTGATGAAGCCGTGCCCGCGGCCGGTGGCCAGCGTCTTCTCCCACGCGTCATTCGGCGAGGATGGCGATGCGGCCCACACGTGCCCCGGCTCGCCGTAGGAGGCTGCGTACTCGAAGGCGTGGAGATCGAGGTTCACCGGGGCTTTCCAAATGACGGCGACTTTCGAGACCCGTCCCAGGTCGCGGGCGGTCACGTCGATGGCACCGCGAGCGCCGTCTGCAAACGAGATCACAACCTTCGAGCTGGTTCCCGCGAAGCAGTCCAGCGTGAAGCTCAGCTCGCCCGCTTCGTCGAGTTGGCGCACAAATCTTGCGCCTGCGTACTCGATCGTCACCGGCTCGTTGGCGCGGCAATCCGTTGCCTTGATACTAATGGCCATATGAGCCGCAGGCAGAGCAGCCGTTGAGATCTCAGCGGCGCCACAAGATTTCGATGATGGGGGCTGGATGTTGGCGGCGCTCGCACTCGAGAGTGGCGGCTGTCCGCCCATTCCACTTGCCGAGGTATCCGTTGCACTCGGCTGCCCCGCGTCAGTCCGCTCTGCCAACGTGGGCGCAGGCGGCTGTGGCAAGGTTGGTGCGGGTGTTTCCGCCGGCTGCTCCGATAATCCAGCCAGCAGAGATGACGAGGAGGCAACCACCAATGTGGTCTTGATTTCGGACAGGATGTCCCCCGCCACGTTCACCGCACTGATGCTGACCTCGAACCGGCCCGTCAACTCGCGTGGAACGCGGACACGTATGTTGGGGAGTGACACGAGCGGGACGGCCCATGCACCTGGGCCGATCTGATGGCCTTCCGACAACGTCGCGTTCGATGGCAGGCCGCGCAGCCGGAGGAAGCTGTTGCGCGGCATGGCCTCCACCTGGATGGGAAGCGGGATCTCCGTTCCCGGCTCCATCACGAACACACGCGCAACGTGAAGCACAGGAGCATTCTGTGCGAGACGCAAAACTTCATAGCTTTCGGCGCTAGGGCCGCGCGAAGGGACAGGCAGGGCCAGGGGCTGATGAGCTGGCTCGGCAGGACTAAAGCCGGGTGCTGGCGTCGGTGTGCCAGCCGATATGACCGGCAGTAGCACGACGACCGGCAAGAGCCGGATTACAGGCCGCATCCGGATAAACCCACGGCGACCCGAGGCAGGGTGGAGTTCGCCCCGCCTTGGAGCGCTGAGCTTGCTGGGATGGCAATGCTCCGTCGGCATTGTCGGACCCCTCTATGCGCTGACGCTCCCATTCTTGACGAGGAGAGCAGGCATTCGGGCCAGGTCGTCGGAGCTTTTGTGGGAGATCCGGTAGTCAGATGACAGGTGCTGAGGCGGGCGCCTGTCCGGACGAAGGCGACATAACATAACGCACCCCCTAGTCGACGTTTCCCCCGAGCGGCTACTTCTTTGTCAGCCGTCTCGCATCGCGATCCCCTGACGGATCAGTCCTAAGACAATGAACAGCATTTCTGCCTGTTGGTAAAGGTCCGAACTCGACCTTTCTTTGGCTTCGCGTGAGCAAAAACCACGAAGGCGAGATCAACTCTCCGCAGCCGGCCCGAGGTGGCGCTGCGCAAGGGCGATTGGGTCGCTGTCGCGGCGAGAGCGACCTTCAAAATAACAGCCCTTCTCGAGCACGAGATGGCGATGATAGATGTCACCCTCGACCGTGCATGCCGCCCCGAGCATCAGATGGACGGCGTAGATGGATCCAACCACCTCGCCCAAGATCACGGCGTGCTCGGCTACGATGTCTCCCTTTACCGATCCATGCTCGGACAGCTGCAGCTTCCGGCAACGGACCTCACCTTCGATCCTGCCCGCGAGGTGGACCTCGCCGTCAAAGAGCAGCGTCCCGATCAGCCGCACTCGCCGATCCAGAATCAACGGTCGGTCGGCTCTCTGACGCGGAGCAGCCGGCGCGACACTCATAGGCATTCCTTTGGATTCGATGATCGCCGCAGGGTCATAGATGACGTGCGCTCATGTCCGATGTTTGGCATGGGCCCGCAGGTAGCCGTTCTGGAAGTTTCGGGCAAGGTGCCGAAACGACCCGAGAGGGCGTACGGCTCCCCGCTTCGTGAAGTTGACGTTGATCCGATTGGTGGAATGTTAGCCAGTCTTCAGCCAGAATGTCGAACGCCCGTATACGGGTGCCCAAGGCGGCCGAGAATGTGCTGCGCTGACCCTAGGGAGGATTGAAGAGGATGAAACGAGCTAAGCTGCTGTTGGCTGGCGCGCTGGCGCTCGGAGTTTTCGTAGCTCCCCTCCAGGCCAAGACGTTCAGATATGCCTTCCAAGGTGATTTGAACGCGCTCGACCCGTACACGCTCAACGAGACATTCACGCTGGGGGCCTTGGGCAACGTCATGGAGGGGCTCACCAAGCGTGACAAGGACCTCAAGATCATCCCAGGTCTCGCGGAGCGCTGGGAGATTCTGGAGCCGACCCGCTGGCGGTTTTATCTCCGCAAAGGTGTGACCTTCCACGACGGCTCACCGTTCACGGCCGATGACGTTCTGTTCTCCTTGGACCGTCTGCGAAGCCCCGGCTCTCAAATGAAGAGCCGCGTGCCCGAAGATGCCAAGGCCGTGAAGGTGGACGACTACACGGTCGACTTCGTGCTCACCTCGCCGAACCCGATTCTGCACGCCGAATGGGATACTTGGTACATCTTCTCGAAAAAGTGGTCCGAGGAGAACGGCGCGACGCAGGCTCAATCCGCAACCGCGACATCCCTCAACCCGTTCGCCCTGAAGGCCAACGGCACCGGGCCGTTCATGGTGGTGAGCCACGAGCCTGGCGTGAAGACCGTCTTCAAGCCGAACCCGAACTGGTGGGGCAAGCCTGAGCACAACCTGACCGAGGTTATCTTCCAGACCATCAAGTCGGACGCGACCCGGGTGGCGGCACTCCTGTCGGGCGAGATCGACATGATGGAGCCTGTGCCGGTTCAGGACATCGAGCGCATCAAGAACAATCCGACAACCGAGTGCTGACCGGGCCGGAGCTGCGCACGATCTTCCTCAACATGGATTCGTTCCGGGACGAGCTGCTCTACTCGAACGTGAAGGGCAAGAACCCGTTCAAAGATCCGCGTGTGCGCAAGGCGTTCTATCAAGCCATCGACATCGAGGCGATCAAGACCAAGGTGATGCGGGGCATGTCGACACCGTCGGCGCTGCTGATTTCGCCGCTGCTTTATTCGCGCGCCCACGAGTTCAAACGGCACCCCTATGATGTCGAGGCCGCCAAGAAGTTGATGGCCGAGGCGGGTTATCCTGACGGTTTCGAGCTCACGATGGATTGCCCCAATGATCGCTACGTCAACGACGAGGCGATCTGCCAGGCGATCGTCGCCATGCTCGCCAGGATAAACGTGAAGGTGAACCTCCTGGCTCAGCCGAAGGCCAAATACTTCGAGAAGGCGGGGCCGGCGGCGAAGTACTAACTCTCCGTTCAACCTCCTGGGCTGGACCCCAGGCTCGTTCGACAGCTGGAATGTCATTGCCAATCTCGCCAGCTGCCGCGACGCCGACGGCAACGGATCGCAATTCAATTACGGGGGCTACTGCAACCCCAAGGTCGATGAGCTGAACAAGCAGATCCTCGTTGAGACCGATCTCGAAAAGCGCGACGACCTGATCGCGCAGGCGTTCCGGATCATTCACGAGGAGGCTGGACTTATTCCACTGCACCAGCAATCGTTGGCTTGGGGCGTGTCGAAGAAGATCAAGATCGCCCAAAGGGCGGATAATCAGATCCTCTTCTATTGGGTCCAAAAGGAAGACTGAGCGATCAGCGAAGTAGAGAATAGCGAATGGCGTCTGGGCTCGATGTGGCCTACCCATTCGCTATTCGCCATTCGTTGACGTCCCATCCCCTTACAAATCCCTGACCTGGGCCAAACGTGATGCTTGCTTTCGCTATCCGCCGCTTGATCGAAGCTATCTTCGTCTTGCTGACGGTGGCTGTGCTGGCGTTCGTGCTGTTCCGGTTCGTGGGCGATCCCGTGAACCAGATGGTGGGGCAGGACACACCGCTCGAGGATCGTATCAGATTGCGCAAAGAGCTGGGGCTGGATGATCCGATTGTCGTCCAGCTCGGCCGCTTTCTCAAAGGTGCGGTCCAGTTCGATTTTGGAATTTCCTATCAAGTAAAGCAGCCGGTGATAAATTTGATCGCGGAGCGGTTCCCGGCAACCATCGAGCTCTCGCTGGCCGCAGCGATCTTTGCTGTCGTGATCGGCATTCCGATGGGGGTCTATACGGGAATCCACCGGGAATTCCTGGCTTTCGAAGATTTTTATGACAGTTTCGCTCATCGGCATATCGTTGCCGACGTTTCTCACCGGCATTCTGCTGATCTATTTGTTCTCCGTGAAGCTCGGCGCTGCTGCCGTCATTCGGGCGAGGCGAGGTGGTGCAGATCGGGTTTTGGCGAACAGGCTTCCTTACCGTTTCCGGGCTCAAGGCCCTGATCCTGCCTGCCATCACGCTTGGTCTTTTCCAAATGACGCTCGTCACGCGCTTGGTTCGGTCGGAAATGCTCGAGGTCTTGCGCACGGACTACATCAAGTTCGCGCGCGCCCGCGGGCTCACGAGCCGCGCAATCCATTTCGGTCATGCGTTGAAGAATACGTTGGTGCCGGTCATCACCATTATCGGGCTGCAGGTTGGCGCTTTGATCGCGTTCGCGATTATCACCGAGACCGTATTCCAATGGCCGGGGATGGGACTCCTTTTCATCCAGTCGGTGCAGAATGCCGACATTCCCGTCATGTCGGCTTACCTCATGCTGGTTGCTTTCCTGTTCGTTCTCATCAATTTCATCGTGGACTTGCTTTACGTCGCAATCGATCCGCGCATTCGCATCGTGGGAGGAGCGAGCTAGAGCAATGGCCGTGGAAGCGGAGGGCACGAACGGCACCGGGAACCCCGGGGAAGAGCAGGGTGTCGTAGCGCGTATTCTCGACAGCGATCTGCTCCATTCGTTCCTGCGCAACCGGCTGGTGGTGGTCGCGGCCATCGTTACGCTCGCCTTCGTCTTGGTGTCCCTGCTCGCACCCTGGATTGCGCCGCACGACCCTTATGACGTTCGCACGCTGAACTTGCTCGACTCGCATACCCCGCCAGCTTGGGAGGAGGGGGGCGATCCCAGATTTCTGCTCGGCACGGACGACCAAGGCCGCGATATTCTCTCCACGATATTGTTCGGAGCGCGCAGCTCCATTGCCATTGGAATCTTGTCGGTGCTGCTGGCCGTGGCGATCGGCGTCTCGCTTGGCCTGATTGCGGGGTATTTCGGCGGTCCGATCGATACCGTCATCATGCGCATTGCGGACGTGCAGCTCACTTTTCCGGCCATATTGACCGCATTGCTCATCGACGGCGTGGCGCGCGTGCTTTTCGGGGCGCACGGTAGCGGTGGGGGCGAGTTCTGGATTTTGGTCGTCGCGATCGGGCTGTCGTTCTGGGTCCAGTATGCCCGCACCGTACGCGGCATCACTCTGGTCGAGCGCAACAAGGAGTACGTCCAGGCCGCAAGGTTGATCGGACTCAGCTCCTTCAACATCATGTTCAACCAAGTGCTGCCGAACGTGATGAGCCCTGTGCTGGTCATTGCAACCATCAATTTGGCGCTGGCGATCCTCACCGAGGCGACGCTGTCGTTCCTCGGCGTCGGATTGCCTCCGACCGAGCCGTCGCTGGGCACACTGATCCGCATCGGCAACAACTTTCTCATGTCGGGTGAGTATTGGATCGTCATTTTCCCAGGCATTGCGCTCGCGGCGCTGGTGCTGGCCGTGAACTTGCTTGGTGACTGGTTGCGTGATGCCTTGAACCCGAAACTGCGATGAGCCCGGCTGTCGTCGATGAGAACGCCCGTCCTTTCCGTTCGCCACCTGCGGGTTGAATTTCCGACGCGGAAAGGCGTGCTTGTCGCCGTCGACGACGTCTCCTTCGACATCGCCGAAGGGGAGGTTCTGGGCGTGGTCGGCAAGTCGGGGGCTGGAAAGTCGATGACGGGCAGCGCGGTGATCGGCTTGATCGAGCCGCCTGGCCGGATCGCCGGCGGTGAGGTGCGGCTTAAAGGTCAACGCATCGACAACCTGCCTTACGAGGACATGCGCAGGATCCGCGGCCGCCGCATCGGCATGATCTTCCAGGATCCGCTGACGAGTTTGAACCCGCTCTATCGGATCGGCGACCAGATCGTCGAAACCATCCGCACACACGCACCGGTCAGCGAGGGAGAAGCACGTAAACGCGCGATCGAGCTGCTGACCGATGTCGGCATTCAAGGCGCAGAGGCGCGTATCGACGCCTATCCGCACCAGTTCTCGGGAGGGATGCGCCAGCGGGTCGTCATTGCCCTGGCGCTGGCGGCGGACCCGGAGCTGATCATTGCCGACGAGCCGACAACGGCACTCGATGTGTCGATCCAGGCCCAGATCATTCAGCTCCTGAAACGGCTTTGCCGCGAGCGTGGCACCGCGGTCATGCTCATCACCCACGATATGGGCGTCATCGCTGAGACCGCGGACCGGGTCGCGGTCATGTACGCGGGCCGTATCGCCGAGATCGGCCCAGTCCGCGATGTCGTTCAGAGGCCGCACCATCCTTATACCAAGGGGCTGATGGGATCGATCCCGACGTTGGACATTGACACGCCCCGCCTGAAGCAAATCCCTGGCTCGATGCCGCGCCTCAATGCCATCCCGAAAGGCTGCGCATTTCATCCCCGCTGCCCTGACGCGATCACGCGCTGCCGTGAGGAGCGCCCCGAGGCGAAGGTCATCGACCGCTCGGAAGTGGCCTGCTGGGTTGCCCATGAGGCCGAAGCGGAGGCAGGTCGATGAGCGGGTCCGGTCACGAGCCGCCGCTTGTCGACGTGCACGGGTTGTCCCGCACGTTCGATGTCTCGAAACCCTGGCTCAACCGCATTCTCGAGCGCGAGCCGCGCCGGCTCCTGAAGGCCGTCCAGGATGTTTCCTTCACGATAGGAAGACGCGAGACATTCGCGCTCGTCGGAGAGTCGGGTTCTGGCAAGTCGACCGTGGCGAAGATGGTCGTGGGACTCCTGGAGCCAACGGCGGGCAGCGTGACCATCGATGGCATCGACATGTGGAGGGGATCAGAAGCCGGTGACCTGAGGGCGCTGCGCCGCCGCATCCAGATGATCTTTCAGGACCCTTATGCCAGCCTTAACCCGCGCTGGCGCGTGGGGCGCATCATCGCCGATCCCATCCGAGCTTTCGGGCTTGCGAAAGACAATGCCGAAATCGAGCACCGCACGGGCGAGCTGCTGCGTCTTGTCGGCCTTGACCCGGCGGACGCGCGCAAATATCCGCACGAGTTCTCCGGAGGTCAGCGGCAGCGCATCTGCATTGCGCGTGCCCTATCCTCGAAACCGCAATTTCTCGTCTGCGACGAGCCGACGTCTGCGCTCGACGTCTCCGTGCAGGCACAAATCCTGAACCTCATGCGTGACCTGCAGGACCAGTTCGGCCTGACCTACCTTTTCATCAGCCACAACCTAGCCGTCGTTCGGCACATGGCCACACGCATCGGCGTTATGTATCTCGGCCGGCTTGTCGAAGTGGCGCCGACTGCCGAGTTGTTCGCCGCTCCACAGCATCCTTACACCCGCATGCTCCTCGATGCTGTGCCGGACCTGAAGATGAGCGGTCGCCCGCGCAAAATGATCGAGGGCGAGATCCCGAACCCAATTAATCCGCCGACGGGATGTGCCTTCCATCCGCGCTGCCCGATTGCTGTGGAGCGGTGCCGCAACGAAGTGCCACTGCCATTCACGCGCGGGGACCGCACGGTGGCTTGCCATGAGGCGGCCGCAGGGCGGATATGAGCTGATCGCCAGCGCAAGCTGAAATTCAGCGACGAGGACCGAGGAGGCGCAGGATGTCGGAGAAGGGCGTTGCAGTAGTTACCGGGGGCGCCAGCGGTATCGGCGAGGCGACGGCGCGCCGAATGGCTGCAGACGGTTTTACAGTCGCGATCCTGGACGTGAACGAGGCGGGTGGCGCTTCCGTCGTCAAGGCGATCCAGGAGAGTGGCGGCAAGGCGACTTTCCTTACCTGCGATGTCGCCGATCCGGATGCCGTGGAAGCTACGGCTGCCAAGGTCGAGGCGGACCTTGGGCCGGTAATCAATCTCGTGACGGCGGCCGGCCTCATCCCGAACACCGAATCCATCATGGATATGGACATGGCGGCCCACGATAGGATGTGGAAGGTCAACTACCACGGCACCCTCCACGCTTGTCGGTCCTTTGGCCGCCGCATGATCCCGAGGGGTCGCGGTGCTATCGTCACGATCGGCTCGATCAACAGCGTGCTGCCGTTGCCGCTGCCGGCATACAATCCTGGTAAGGCCGCCGTCGCGCGGTTGACGCAACTTCTGGCCGTCGAGCTTGGCCGGCACGGCATTCGGGTCAACAGTGTTGCGCCGACATACGTCATGACACCGCCGCTGCGCGCGAAGGTGGAGGCTGGGCAGCGTGACCTCAACAAGATCATGAGCGTTCACGCGCTGAGCTCTTTGCCGGAGCCGAAAGACATCGCCGACGCCATCGCGTTCCTGTGCTCGGAACAGGCACGCACGATCACAGGCATTCTGCTCCCCGTCGATTTAGGATGGCTCGCCGGCGTGAGCTATCTGACCTACGCCGGCGGGGTGCCGTGGCAGACTTAGGCTGCGACCCTTGCCAATCTCGCAGTTACTTCGGTCGGCTCGATTGCGGACGCCGCAAGAAAGCTGTGAGGGTCGAAGCTCTACCGAGCGTATTTGACAAACGCGTTCAGCAGCCGTAACGGGCTTGCGCCTGGATCTGGACGCCGGTGGGAGGGCTCTGCGTAACTCATGACACCACTGGAAGGCATGCAACGGCTGGGTGCGCCCGGTTGCGGTTATCCCTTGAAGAAGGGCGCTTGCAGAGCTTCCGCGCGCATTGCATCCTCCCGCGAAATTTCTTCGGACCGCACTACCTCGCGGCATGCCAGAGTCCATCGCCAGCATTCTACTTTGAGATGGGGTACGCTCGCGGTTGGTTCTTAGCGGAACTCTCGAAGGAAAAAAGGACACCTAGGAGGAGAACGTAATGAAGCGTTTAGTGGGTTTGATGGTTCTGGCAGCCTCGCTGGCGTTAGTGCCGTTAGGACAAGCCTTGGCGGAGCGCACGCTGCGCATCACGACCCAGCTCCCACCGAATCACGAGCTGAGCCAAAACATCGCTTATTTTAAGGAGCTGGTCGAGAAGGAGAGCAACGGCGCTCTCAAGATCGAGATTTACGAACTCGGCGCAGCTCTACAAGGGTAGCGAGGTCCCGCAGGCAGTATCCTCCGGTGCCATCGATATGGGCCTCGTGCTCGTCGACGAGTTCGCAGGGACCATCCCAGTGACTGCGATCTTCGGCGTCGCGTTCATGTTTCCCGACTACGAAACCCTCGGCAAGGCCGTTGCGCCAGATAGCCCTGTCCGCAAGCTCATCGACGAGGAGATCCGGAAGACCGGTGCGCGCGTGCTCTGGTATCTCGATTACGGCCCTATACAACTCCTGGCGCGCCGCGGCGAGATCCGGACGCCTGAGGACATCAAAGGTAAGAAGGTTCGCGTCCTCGGCAAACCCTCTGGCGATTTCATCAACGCTCTCGGCGCCTCGCCGGTGAAGGTCAGTGGCTCGGAGCAGTTCATTGCCTACCAGCGCGGCACGGTGGACGTCGGTATGACGGGCACAACAGCTACTCGCAGCCGGAAGATCTACGAGGTGATGGAGTCGATCACGATCACCAACCATGCTCAGACAGAGTTCCTCGTAGTCATCAGTGAAAAGACCTGGTCTCAGCTGAGCGATCAGGAGCGTGAATGGCTGACCAAGGCGGCTTGGGGAGCTGAGCAGAAATTGCGGGCAAGCACCGAGCAAGACAACCTCGACGCTGAGAAGTGGATTGCCGAGAACACCAAGATGAAGGTGATCAAGCTCACCCCCGAGGAGCTGGCGAAGTGGAAAGAGGCGGCCGAGCCCTCAGTCCAGGCCTTCATCAAGGATGCCGGCGAGGTCGGCGCCAAGCTGGTCGAAGAGATCCGCAAGCTGCATTGATCGGCTTCGGGTCCGGTAAAACGGGGAGAGCAACATGGGGCGGGTCAGCGCGGTACTCGGCGCGGTGTCTGACTATCTCGGCTATTTGAGTGCGGCACTGCTGTTCGCCGCCGGGCTGATCCTCTCCTATGAGGTGGCGGCGCGGTACTTCTTCTCCGCCCCCACCATCTGGGTCCAAGACTACGCCATCACCATGCAGGTCTGGTTCACCTACATGGCGATGGCCTATGTGCTGCGGAGCAGGGAGATGATCCGCATCACCGCCGTCGTGGGCCTGCTGGGACCGACAGGCCGGAAGCTGGTGGAGGCGTTTACGCTTCTGGTCATCATTGCCATCTCAATTCTTGTGATCGTGCTCGCGACGGACATCGTCCGCGAGTTCGATCGCTCTCGGCCGCCGTCAGCCGACGATGCTGGCGCTGCCGAACTGGATCGTTGAGCTGCCTGTGGTGCTCGGATTTATCCTGCTGGCGCTGCAGGCGGCCGTCGATCTCGTCCGGCTCCCCTACGTCGAGGCACCGGCCTTCCGGGTCGAGGAGTTCCACAAGTGACCCTTGTTCTAATCCTCGGTGGGCTGCTGCTACTCCTGTTCATCGGCTTGCCCGTTGCCTTTGTGCTCATGTCGATGGGCATAACCATGCTCATCGCTAAAGGCCTGCCGTTGGTCATGGTCGCGCAGAACATGGTCAGCGCGGTCGACGACTTCGTGCTCTTGTCGGTGCCGATGTTCCTGCTGATGTCGAACATCCTGCTCCGCTGTGGCGTTGGCAAGGATCTGTTCGAGGCGGTGCAGAGCTGGGTCGGGCATTGGCCGGGCGGGCTCGGGGTGGCGACGCTGCTCTCCTGCGGGATCTTTTCGGCCATCAGCGGCAGCTCGGTTGCCACCGCTGCAACCATAGCCACTGTCGCCGTTCCAGAGATGACGTCCCGAGGCTATGAACGGAGCTTTACGCTCGGTCTGCTGGCAGCGGGTGGCACGCTGGGAATTCTCATTCCTCCTTCCATTCCGTTGATCATCTACGGTGTCATCACTGAAGAGAGCATCGGCCAGCTGTTCCTCGCCGGGATTGGGCCGGGATTGTTGCTAATTCTCTTCTTTGGAACTTTCGTCGTCGCTTACTCGATCGTTACGGGGAACTACCAGAAGCTTGCCCCTGCAAGCTGGGCGCAGCGCCGGTCAGCCACCATCCGAGCCTTTCCATCGGTGCTCATCGCCGCGATTATCATCATCGGCATCTACGCCGGGGCCTTCACGCCGACGGAGGCGGCGGCCGTAGGCTTCTTTCTCGCGCTGTTCGTGACGGCGGTCATCCTGCGCACTCTCACCCTGGAAAAGCTGATTGATGCAACAGCCGCCGCCTTGCGGACGACGGTGGTGCTTTTCCTTGTGATAGTTGGGGCCAAGATTTTCGGGAAGGCGATCACGCTTTACCAGATCCCGTCGATGGTTTCGTCGCTCGTGGATACTCACGTTTCGGAGCAGTGGCTCTTTCTCCTTATCGTGACGGGCATATTGCTGGTGATCGGGCTTTTCCTGGAAAGCATGTCGATGCTGCTGATCATGATGCCGGTGCTGCTGCCGACCGTGCTGGCGCTGGGCATCGATCCCATTTGGTTCGGCATCTACTTTGTCATCCTGATCGAAGTCGCCCTGATTACGCCGCCAGTGGGGCTCAACCTCTTCGTCATCCAGGCCGTCGCCAAAACAGAACTCGGTGCGGTGGTGAGGGGAGTTCTCCCATATATTTTCATCATGCTGTTCAGCGTGTGGGTGATCTACGTGCTGCCGCAGATCGTGCTTTTCATTCCGCTGGTGCTCTATTGATTTTGCGGATAAGGGCCCGCGATCCTTTGCGGGCTTTTTTATTCAC
>CAWBAM010000031.1:0-26609 GCA_963786775.1 uncultured Pseudomonadota bacterium
GTGCTGACATTCCTCGGCTCGGCCATCGTGGTCCGCAAAGGCGCTCACATCGCAGTAGAGGTCTTCTTTCATTTCCTCCCGCCGCGCGGCGCGCGGATTCTCCTGGCGATCGTGGAAGTGATCCAGGCCGCCTTCATCGGGCTGCTCTTCTACTTCTCCCTCACGGTCACCCAGCGCATGCATCTCCAACGGATGACAGTCATCGATCTGCCGATGAGCCTCGTCTACGGGCCAATCGCTTTCGGCTGCCTCCTGATGCTGCTGCGCGCTTTGCAGCGCCTCTGGCGCAATGCCAGGGATGGCTGGCAGACAGCTTACGCCTCCATCGGCAGCACCACCAACATCGACTAAGGGGAGCGACGCGTTATGGGGCTGCTGCTGATTTCCTTCCTCGTTCTGCTCATGCTCGGCGTGCCGATCTTCATTGCGCTCGCCGGCTCCTCCCTCCTCTACACGCACTTCCTCACGGGAATTCCCGACTTCGTGGTGCTGCATCGGATGGCGGGCGGCGTCGACAGCTTCCCGCTGCTGGCTGTGCCGTTCTTCATCCTCGCCGGCAATCTGATGAATTCGGCCGGCATCACAAATCGCATTTTCGACTTTGCAATCGCAGCTCGTAGGATGGCTGCGCGGCGGGCTCGGCCACGTCAACGTTGTCGGCTCGGTGATCTTCGCTGGCATGTCGGGCACGGCCGTGGCCGATGCCGGCGGGCTCGGCACGATCGAAATCAAAGCCATGCGCGACCATGGCTACAAGACCGAGTTCTCTGTCGGCATTACCGCGGCCTCGTCGACCATCGGGCCCATTATTCCGCCATCACTGCCGATGGTTATTTTCGGCGTCATGGCGAACGTTTCGATCGGGCAGCTCTTTGCCGCGGGGATCGTTCCCGGTCTGCTCGTGGCGCTCTCGTTGATGATCTACACGAGCTGGTATGCGCGCCGCTACGGCATCGGGCGCGATCAAGCCTTCAAGCTGAAGACCCTCGGCCGCACCTTCGTATCGGCCGTGCCAGCGATGATGACGCCCGTCATCATCATCGGCGGAATGAGCTTCGGCATCTTTACGCCGACCGAGGCCGCGATTGCTGCGTGCGCATGGGCTCTGCTGCTCGGCACGGTCCTTTACCGGTCACTTTCCTGGAAGCACTTCTACAAGATCTCGATGGACACTATCGAGACGACGGCAGCGGTGCTGATCATCGTCGGCGCGGCTTCGCTGTTCGGCTGGGTGCTGACCGTCACGCAGGTGACACAGGCCGTCACCGACCTGTTGCTGTCCATTTCGCGTGACCCGCTGGTCCTCCTCCTGCTCATCAACGTGCTTCTGCTGGTGGTCGGCTGCTTCATGGAGACGATCGCCGCCATCTCCATTCTCGTGCCGGTGCTTATGCCGGTGGTGACTGCGGCCGGCATCGATCCCGTTCAGTTCGGGGTCGTGATGGTGCTGAACCTGATGATCGGCCTTCTGACGCCTCCGGTCGGAATGGTGCTGTTCATCCTGAGCCGGGTGGCCAACATCTCGTTCGACCGCACGGTGCGCGCCGTTCTGCCTTTCCTCGGCCCACTGTTGATTGTTCTGATCCTGGTCACGGTATTCCCCTGGATCACGCTGGCCGTCCCGAATTGGATTTATCGATGATGCTGATCTATGAGGGCTGCGCATCGAAGGAGACGAAACGCGGCGATGGTCAGCAGCTAGAGTGCTGCGGCCACGCCTCCAGCCGCAACGGCGCACAAAATCACGACCAGCCAGGGCGGCACATTCCACATGACGAGCGCGAGGAATGCGGCAATGCCGATCGCAAAGTCGCTCGCGCTCGTGATGCCTGACGTCCAAACCGGGATCATAGAGCGCTGCCAGCAGAAGACCCACAACAGCTGCATTGATCCCGCGCAGCGCCGATTGCATCCATGACTTGCGGCGCAAGTCCTCCCAGAACGGCAGCACGCCGATAACGAGCAAGAACGACGGCAGGAAGATCGCGACCAGGCAGAGCACCGCCGCCCACCAGCCGCCGATGACCGCGCCCAGATAGGCCGCAAACGTGAACAGGGGCCCGGGAACGGCCTGGGCTGCTCCGTAGCCTGCAAGGAACTGGTCGTTCGTCACCCAGCCAGGCGGCACCACCTCCGCCTGTAGCAGCGGCAGGACGACGTGACCGCCGCCGAACACCAGCGATCCGGACCGGTAGAACGAATCGAAAAGATGGAGAGGCAGGAGGTCAGATCCCGCTGCGAATAGCGGCAACGCAATCAGCAGCGCAAAGAAGACGAGTAGCGCAATCGTGCCGGCGGTCCGTCCGATCGGCAGCGGCATGGCAACGTGCCCCGTTTGAGCAACGCCGCCGCGCAGAATTGCGAAACCGATGATGCCGCCGAGCGCAATGGCACCGATCTGCCCCCAAACCGAAGGCACCGCCAGAGTGATAATGGCCGCCATTACGGCGAGCGTCGCGCGCTCCCGGTCTGGCGCAAGCGAGCGCATCATGCCCAGCACCGCCTGGGCGACGACGGCAACCGCGGCGATTTTTAAGCCATGCAGCCACGGGCTGCCCGTTGCGTCGCCAAGTGCGGCCACGCCATAGGCGAACAGCACGAGCGCAATGGCGGAGGGCAGCGTGAAAGCGGCCCAGGCAGCAAGCGCGCCAGCATAACCCGCCCTGGAAAGCCCGACCGCAATCCCGACTTGGCTGCTCGCCGGCCCAGGTAAGAACTGACAAAGCGCCACGAGATCGGCATAGGAGCGCTCATCGAGCCATTTCCGGCGCGCGACGAACTCTTCGCGGAAATAGCCGAGGTGCGCCACAGGCCCGCCGAAGGAGGTCAGACCCAAGCGAAGGAAAACGAGAAAGACCTCGGCGACACTCGACATCCTTGGTCCCGCGCCGGAGTGTCCAACACTTTCCATCCGTATTCCTCGCGGCGTTACGCTCGATTTCCGCCTTTATGATCCAACTCAGCGGGCATCTCCGGCAATGCCTTGAACTGCGCCATGTAACGGCGATCGATCCAATCTTTCAGCTTCCAGACCCACGCACCGCCAAAGGTGATGCCATTGCGCGTGCCGATAGCGTACCGCTCTCCGGTCGAGATCAGGTAGAGCGCGTCGCGTTGCGGCCTGTAGCGAATGAGCCGCCTGCCCGATGCGAGCCGCCGTAAATTCTCGTCCAGCGTTGGAGCCGCGCGCACAGCATAGACGCCCGAGCGCGGAAGATCGTAGCCCTCGATCGATGCCACATCGCCGGCAGCGAACACATCGGGGTGCGATACGGATTGCAAGGTCGGCGCAACGCGGATGAAGCCTTTTTCGTCGAGCGCAAGGCCGGTTTCCTCAAGCCAACGCGCTGGCTCCGCTTCGGTGGTCCAGAACACCTCGTCAATGGCAATTCGGCCGTGGCTCTCGACCTCCACGGCGCCGGGCTCGACTGCGATCACACGGCCATTTGTCATGACCACGATGCCACGCTGCGCCAGGATCGCGAGAAACCGCTTCCGCGTCGCCGCGGGGAAATCCGGCAGCACGTCCGACGCACTGAAAAGGAAGAAGCGGAGCTGCGAAGGGTTGTGGCCGGCAGCCGCCACATCGCGCGTCAGGCGGCTATGAATCGCCAGGATCAGCTCCACGCCGCCTGCGCCCGCCCCAACCACTCCGATGCGAGCACGCCCTTTTGCGTCCAGAATGCGCTTCCGTGCGGCCTCGAAATGCTCGAGAAATGTGTCGATCGGCTTGACCGGAATGGCATGCTCCGCAACACCCGGAACATCACGTGCGCTCGGCGTCGATCCGATATCGATTGAGAGGATATCGAAAGGGACCGGCGGCCGGTCGTTGCAGAGCACGCGCCGATTTTCGAGGTCGAGGCCAATGGCTTCGGTCAGATACAATTCGGGCGTTTGCAAATCGTGCGAGCGGCCGACATCGATGTGAATATCGTCGAATTCGTAAAGCCTGGCGATGAGGCCCGGCAGCATGCCCGAATAAGGTGTTAATGCGCGGCGGGTAATGAGCGTCAGCCGCACGCCCGGAATCGGTTTCAGCCCGAAATTCCGCAAGACGATCGCATGCGCATGACCAGCACCGACAAGGACGATGTCTTTCAGCGCCGGTTCCTGTGAATTCATCGAAGCTTTCTCTTCACAGCACTTTACCGCGCGGCCCGCCGTACGCGGGCCCGGCAATCACGCTGATAACCGGACCGCAATATGCGAATTCGGCAGAGCTTGAAAATAGCGCCTGATGGCTACGCCGCCGCCTGCATTTCCGCTGCTCGCGCGCTCTCCATGATAGCCGCGACGCCCATGCCGCCCGCCGTGCAAATGGAGATGAGGCCGCGCCCGCCATGCTCGGAGAGCAGCTTTGCGAGATTGGCCATGATGCGCGCGCCTGTGGCCGCGAATGGATGGCCGATAGGCAATCGAGGAGCCTTTCACGTTCAGTTTCGAGCGATCGATCGATCCGAGCGGCTGATCCTTGCCGAGCACACGGCGGCAATATTCGGGGTCTTCCCAAGCCTTCAGCGTGGCGAGCACCTGGGCGGCGAAGGCTTCGTGGATCTCGTAGAAATCGAAATCCTGCAGCTTGAGGCCGGTGCGGTCGAGCAGTTTGGACACTGCGATCGTCGGCGCCATCAGCAGGCCTTCGCCTTCGACGAAATTGTTCGCCGCGGTCTGATAGGCTGTCAGCCAGGCGTGCACCGGCAGTCCGCGTGGCCGCCCATTCCTCGGACGCGAGCAGGACGGCAGCGGCACCGTCGGTCAGCGGCGTCGAATTGGCAGCCGTCAAAGTTCCGCGTCCGGACTTGTCGAAAACAGTGCGCAGCGTCGCCAGTTTATCGAGATCGATGTCCTCGCGGATGTTGTTGTCGCGGAACACGCCCGCGAACGGCACGACGAGATCGTCCATGTAACCGGAAGCGTAGGCTTCGGCGGCCTTCTTGTGGCTTTCGTAGGCAAGCCGGTCCTGCTCCGCGCGCGGAATTTGGAATTCCTGCGCCATCAGCTCGCAATGCTGGCCCATCGAGAGGCCCGTCTGCGGCTCAGCGACGGAAGGCGGCTGCGGGACCAGCTCAGCGGGCGAGAACCCTTTGAACACCTTGATCTTGTCCCACACCGATTTTTGCTGCGCCATTTCCGTGAGGCGCTTGGCCAGCCGCTTCGACACGACAATCGGCGCATCGGAGGTCGTATCCGAACCCACGGCAATGCCGCTCTCGATCTGCCCCGACGCGATCTTGCCGGCGATCATCAGGGCCGCTTGGAGGCTCGTGCCGCACGCCTGCATCAAGGTGATGCCCGGGGTCGATGGAGCGAGCTCGGTGCCGAGCACCGCCTCGCGCGCGAGGTTCCAATCGCGCGAGTGCGTGACGACTGCGCCGCCGACCACCTCGTCGATATGCACGCCCTGGAGGATGGAACTTCTCCACCAGGCCATTGAGCGCGCCGGTCATCATGTCGAGGTTCGACAGATCGGCGTAAAAGGTATTCGAGCGGCAGAAGGGAATCCGCACTCCGCCGAGCACGGCTACACGTCGAAGCGTTTGGGTCATCCTTTTCCTCCGCCCTCTTTATTCTGCCGCCGCGCGGTGTTGTTCGCCGGCTTCGGCCGCAGCTCTGTCGCCTTGTAATGCAGCGGCCCGCCGCGGAATGGCGCGAACCCGGTGCCGAAAATGACGCCCGCATCGATCAGATCGGCGCTGGCAACCACGCCTTCGTCGCGGCAGCGCTCGCATTCGGCAATCAGCGGCGCGACCAGCTCGCGGCCAAGGCGCTCCAATTCGGCTTTGTCATAGGTCTTGTCCGCTTTCTGCGGCTTGCCGTCCTTCCACACGTAGAAGCCTTCGCCGGACTTCTTGCCGAGCTTGCCCTGGCTCACCATCCGGTCGAGCTCGGTGCCGCCCGCGCCGAAATTCAGGATGCGCCCCACATGAGCACACACGTCGAGGCCGACAGTGTCGGCCAATTCGATCGGCCCCATCGGCATGCCGAAAGTCCGCGCGGCTTCGTCGATCTTTTCCTTTTCCTCGCCCGCCTGAAGCCGCTGCATGGCGCCCGTGAGATACGGCGCCAGCACGCGATTCACGAGGAAGCCCGGGACGCTCTTCACGATCAGCGGGAGCTTGTCGATGGCCGTGACAAACGCCGCGCCCTTCTTCAGCTCTTCCTCGCGGCTCGCCTCGCCGCGCACCACTTCGACCAGCGGCATGCGCGACACCGGATTGAAGAAATGCAGGCCGATCAGCCGGCCCGGATCGCTCAGCGGTCGCGCAATATCCTCGATCATGATCGAGGAGGTGTTCGTCGCGAGCACGGCGCCCGGCTTGAGCTTGGCTCGATGGATTTGAAGACCTCCTGCTTGACCTCGAGCTTTTCGACGACAGCCTCGATCACCACGTCCGCCCGGCTGATGTTGCGCCCCTGCGGGTCCGCGATGAGGCGCGCTTTGGCAGCGTCGCGCTGCGCTTTCGTCTTGAACTTGCGGGCGAACAGCTTCTCCTGGGCTTCGATGCCCTTCCTGATCTGTTCGGCGAAATGTCCTGCAGCGACACCTCCATGCCGGAGGCCACGCACCAGCCCGCGATATCTGCGCCCATGGTGCCGGCGCCGATCACGTGCACGCGCAGCGGCTTCCAGCCGAGATCCTTCGGCGCCTGATCTTTCAGCATCTCCATCAGCCGGAACACGCGGCACAAATTGCGCGCGGTCGGGCTGACCATCAGCGGTGCGAAGGCGCGGGTCTCGGCGTGCTTCAGCGCTTCGAGGTTGCCGCCGTGCGTCTCGAACAGGTCGATCAGGCGGAACGGCGCGGGATAATGGTCCTCGCGCACCTTCTTGGCCGTCTCGGTGCGGAGCTTTTTCGCAAGCAGGCCGCGGAAGGGCCATTTGGCGAGAACGGCCTTGGAGAGCCCGCAGGCTTCGATTTCCGGCGCTGCAGCACCGCCTTGCGCGCCGCCCAGCGAAGCTGATGGCGGGTTGTTCACCAGCTCGTCGATGTATCCGAGGGCGCGGGCGACGGGGGCGCGAAGCAGCGAGCCCGTCAGCATGTCTGCATGGCGGTGAGCGGCACCGACCTGGCGGATCGAGCGCGCGGTGCCGTTGAAGCCAGGGAATAGGCCCAGCTTCACTTCGGGAAAGCCCACACGCGTTGAGTCATCGCGCGTGGCGATCCGGTAATGGCAGGCTAACGCCAGCTCCAATCCCCCGCCGACGCAGGCGCCATGAATGGCGCAGACGACCGGCACCGGCATGCGCTCGATCCGGTCGAGCATGGCGTTCACCGGGCGGATGGCCTCGATCACCTTGCTTTCGGTGTCGAGCGCGTCGAACTCGCGAATGTCGGCGCCGACGATGAAATTCTTCGCCTTGCCGGACATGAAGACGAGCCCCTTGATCTCGCCTGTCCGCGCGCGGCTCTCCACGTGCTCGACGATGGCGCCCAATTCCTCGAGCGGCCGCCGGCCCAGCGCGTTGGCGCTCTCACCCTCGCGATCGAAGATGGCCCAGGCGATACCTTCCCGGTCGACGGAAAAGCGCCAGTCCTTCAGTTGCGTCATATCCTGCGCCACGCCTGCCTCCTTGCGGCTTATTCCGCCGCGGCTTTGCCATTTGCGGCCTGAATGCTGTGACTGGTGCTCATGTAATGGGGTTTGACCTCGGCGGGGTCAAAGTGATCGACGGCGATGACCTTTTCCCTCAGCGCCTCGACCTCCCGCAGAAGTTGGGCCTCCGCTTCGCTAATGACGTGCTGGCGGACGGCATCTCCGATCCAGTCGATGCCATGGAAGCGGCGCACCTGGCCTGCCCGAATGGCGCGTTCGAGCTTCTTTTCCGTCTCTTCTGCAGCGACGGCTTTTTCCAGGGCCACCTCGAGCAAGCCGGTTGGATCGTTCGGGTCACGCGTAACGTAGATGTATCGCGTCAGACGGTCGCGAACGGTCCCCGGCTGGATCGCGAGCTTCACCGCCTCCTCGCGAGACGATCAGGTGCCGGCCGGAAACGGCGCCCGAGCGGGAACACGAGCGACCGCATGAGACGCGCGCCCAGCGCGACGGGGAAATTGTCGATGGCGCCGCGCAGCGCATTCTGGAACCGATAAAGACCGTTTCGCGCGACAAGATCGACGATCGGTCGGTCGACTTCGGGCCGGCCATCGTCCTCGAAGCGCTTCAGGGCGCAGGCGAGAAGATAAAGCTCCGAAAGCGCGTCAGCGAGACGGCCCGTGATCTTCTGCTTCGTCTTGAGGCCGCCGCCTAGCAGCGCCACGCTCAAATCGGCCACAACAGCGAAGTTGCGCGCTCGCCCGCCAGAGCTGCCGATACCAGTCCCTCGATGCCGAAGGCTTTCGGCGGCGCAGCGCCGAACAGCCCGCAGTGAGGTTGTGAAACAAAGCCCCGAACGCATTGGCGACGCGAGAACGACACGTGGTCGAGGAACGTTGGCTCGAAAGGCTCAAGCCCCCGTTTGGGATCGGGGTTCTGGACCGCCTGCAGCTCGCGATAGAGATACGGATGCGAGCGCAGTGCGCCCTGGGCGAAGGTGATGAGCGTCCGCGTGAGAATGTTGGCGCCTTCGACGGTGATGGCGACCGGCACCATCTGATAGGCCGACTGCAGATAGTTCGTCGGCCCGTCGCAGATGCCGCGGCCGCCGTGCATATCCATGGCGTCGTTGACGGCCTGGCGCATCCGCTCCGTGGACTGATACTTCATCAGCGCGCCGAGATCACCGCCGGCTTCTCGCCGCGGCTCACCATCGCCGCCGTTACCGCACGGCCGGCCTCGACGACGTAGGCGTTCTCGACCAGCCGCGCCAGCGGCTCCTCGACGCCTTCCATGCGGCGATCGGCAGGCCGAACTGCCGGCGGATGCGGCC
This sequence comes from uncultured Pseudomonadota bacterium, assembly GCA_963786775.1. GTDB lineage: Bacteria > Pseudomonadota > Alphaproteobacteria > Rhizobiales > Hyphomicrobiaceae > ZC4RG25. The sequence goes on from CAWBAM010000031.1 coordinate 8,872, forward strand.
GTAAGCTGTCGAGAAGCGGAGCATCGTCTTGATGCCCGCCGCCGCTGACGACGGCAGCGAGATGGAGCGGCCGGCCGACAGGCATTCCATCAGCATGCGCCAGCCCTGGCCGGCCATGGCCTGCCCGCCGATGATCCAATCAATGGGGATGAAGACGTCCTTGCCCCAGGTCGGGCCGTTCGGGAACGCCGCGCCGCAAGGCAGGTGGCGGCGGCCGATGTTCACGCCGGGATGGTTGGTCGGGATGATGGCGAGCGTAATGCCGACGTCCTCGCCCTTGCCCAGCAGATGTTCTCGGGATCGAAGAGGCGGAACGCGAGGCCGAGCAGCGTCGCCTTGGGGGCGAGCGTGATGTAGCGCTTGTCCCAGGATGACGCGGATGCCGACGTCTCCCGGCCTTCGTGGATGCCGCGCGTCACGTAGCCGACGTCGCGCATGCTCGCGGCGTCGGAACCCGAGGTCGGGCCGGTCAGCGCGAAGCACGGGAATTCCTGCCCCTGCGCGAGCCGCGGCAGGTAGTGGCTCCTTCTGCTCGGGCGTGCCGTATTTCTCGATCAGCTCGCCCGGCCCCAGCGAGTTCGGCACCATGACGATGGTGACGACGTCCGGCGAGCGCGAAGAAATTTTGCCGAGGATCAGCGACTGCGCCTGCGCCGAGAAGCCGAGGCCGCCGTGCTCCTTCGAGATCAGCATGCCGAGGAAGCCGTGCTCCTTGACGAAGGACCAGATCTCCTCGGGGATCTCGCGCTCGCGGGTGGCGGATCTGCCAGTCGTCGATCATCCGGCAGAGCTCCTCGGTGGGGCCATCGAGGAAGGCCTGCTCCTCGGCCGTCAGAACGATCGGCGGGACGGCGCGCAGACGGTTCCAGTCAGGGCGCCCGGAGAACAGCTCGGCATCGAAGCCGATCGTGCCGGCCTCCAGCGCCTGCTGCTCGGTCTCGGAGACCTTCGGCAAGGAGCTGCGGATCGCGCGGAACGCCGGCTCGACGATAAGGCTGCGGCGCACCTCCGGGACGGACAGGACAGCAAGCGCGATGGCGGGCAGCCACCCGATCAGGCTCCAGAGCCCGAACGGAGCCGGCACCCCATCGACAAGCCCGGTCTGCCAAACGAATGTGAGCGCCGTCACCGCCCCGGCCCAGACGGGTAAGCTCGCTCGGCGCATGGCGAGCAGGAAGACGACCGCAATGGCGACGAGGGCCATGATCAGTTGCGACATCGGTTGGCCTCCGTTCCTTCCTCGGGCTGCCTAGTGCGCGACCCGCAAACTGCGCCAGAGCGTTCTAGAACGGCACGCGCGAAGATCAGCTTAACGCCCTGGCCGAGACCTGCCTCGGGCGGGAAACTTACGTGCGCTCGGCGTCGAACGTGCTCGAATATAAGGCCCCTTGCTTTCCTGCGCGAGGCGTGACAGCGCATTGTCGCCGGAGCATGCCATCCTGAAGTCAGGCCCGGTGTGGTCATGCGCCTTCATTGCCAAGGGGGCCTCAGGGCAATATCCTACTGCCAATCAAGACTTTCAGGATCGAGTTGCATGGCGCAGGATTTCGGCGTTGCCGGCGATCAGCTTGTCCCGAGCGGGAAGATTCTCGCCGACATGCAGGCGGCTGCAGTCGAGGCGGCGAAGATGCTGCGCTCGATCGGCAGTCCTTACCGCCTCATGATCCTCTGCCTCTTGATGGAGAGTGAGAAGACGGTCAGCGAGATTTCAGAAGCCATCGGCGCCCGGCAAAGCCTCACCTCGCAGCATCTCACGCATTTGCGGCTGCACGGGCTCGTTCATGTCGAGCGGCGCGGGCATTTTGCCTACTACTCGCTGGCAGACACGGTGGCCAAGGACATCGTGGCGGTCCTCTACGCCCACTATTGCGCCGACAAGATGCAGCGCTAGATTCCCGCCGGATCGATCCGTCGGCCCCAACGCCGGCCGACACGCCTTTGGGACGGAGGGACGCATGGTGGGCTGGTTCGCGGCGGGAGCCATAGCTCTGGGCGTTTTCGCAGCAGCCGGATTAAGCCAAGCCAAATCGACGGAATATTTGATGAAGCTCGGAGAGCACCTTGCTCAGGAGTGCACGAGCTGTCATCGCATTGACGGCACCGACAACGGCATTCCGTCGATCGTCGGGCTCGATCCGGAGTATTTCATCAATTCGCTGACGTATCTACAAAGATCGTGAGCGGACCAATCCCATCATGGTCTCCGTTGCCGAGTCGCTCGACAAGGAGCAGATCGAGGCACTCGCGCTCTATTTCCACTCGCTTGGAAAAAAGAAATAGCGGAGCGCGTTAGCGCGGAAAAATTTGCGCGTTATCGCTGAGAAGCCCGAAAAGACACCGCCTCGTCAAAAGCAGCAGCGAACTCGACCGAGCCCGGCTTACTCACGTTCGCGTCCATGATCTCATCGATACGCGCCAGTAGCTCGGCTGCGGTGCGTTTGTGCACAACGGGATTTCGCTCGTAGCCAAGCCGAGAGAAGAAATTCGGCGTCGGCGCCGTGCGGCCTACGGGAGTCATCATTTCGAGCCCCGTGCTCGGACCAGCAAGATTCATCAGCTCCAACTCGGCCGGCGTGTAGATTGCTTCCTTCCAGCGCGCTCGGCAACCTCGCGGATGCCTTTCAATTTGATCACCTGCAACATCGGGCCGATGTCGCCATCGAGGTTGAGCGCGTGAATGCCGAGCCCGTTGCGAGTGCCCGCAAACTTCATGTGCGCGTACCAGTCGTTGGGTACGGTTTTCGCGCTCGCCAGCATGCGTCTCACAGCGCGGGCCTTCTTTTGCAGGGCCGCAGCCCGGGCAGGGGCGATGCCTGGCATCTCGGCCGTTTTCTCGAGCCGTGAGATGAACGTATTCCCGTGCTTGACCAGCTCGTTGACCGAATTCGCGTGAAGAAGCTGTGCGTAGCCCAACGCTGTCGATATCGGCGTGCCTTTTCCGGTCTGCGGATTGATGCCAGCCTGCATATCGTGGGTGCCCCGGCCGCCCGTTTCCAGGGCATAGACACGCACCACCTGCTCTTTGGTGAGCCCATGGGCCAGCGCCTCCAGCGCATAGCGCCGCTTGAACTCCTTCTCAGGGATGCGCTCCGGCTCAAATCCGTAGACGGTCTTCGCGCTTTCGAGCACGTCGGCGACGCTGGGCACGGGCGCCCGCTCGACCGGCGGCTTCAGCTCGTTCCAGATGCGGGCGATGTGCGCCGGTAGCTTCGGCCCGGAATACTCGGGCGGGAAGCTCATGATGTAATCTTTTTCGCTGACCGGCTTGCCTGCCCTGATCTTCTTCCGCCGCTCAGTTCGCGTTTTCTCTACCTTTTTCCAGTAGGCGGAAAGGTTGGCTTCGTGCTTTTTCTGCGCCGCATGCCAATCCAGGAAAATGCGGCGCTCGCGGGCATCGAGCCGTTCGAGCATCGCGTTCACGCGATCATCCGCTCGAGCTGGCTCAGGCGGAGTGCCCAGTGCGAGAGCGCAGCCCAACACTGCCGAAAAGACGAGACCGGCGGCACGCCGAGTGAGCCGGCTGGCGAATGCAGTCGGTTGCGGTGCGTCGATCATCGCGAATGTCTTCGTCGCTGCAGATGGCAGCATCGTGGCGGTTTGGACCCAAGTCAGCCCAAACTGCGGCCAGAGCCGGTAAAAATAGGGTTACCGCGCGACAGTTACCCTTCCAAGGCGAACTAGGGAACGAAGGGCTCATACCGGGGGTGAATTGCGAAGTGGAGCAAATGCATCGCGGCACGTTATTGACTGACCGGTCAGTCATGTCTATCTTCGAGAGGCATGGAGGGAGCCCATGAGCACCCGCAGCAAGCGCCGCAAGGAGCAACGGCCCGAGGAAATCCTCCAGGCCGCACTCGAGGAGTTCATCGCCAAGGGCTATGCGGGCACGCGGCTCGAGGATGTCGCGAAGCGCGCCGGCATCTCAAAGGGGCTCGTCTACGTCTACTTCGATACCAAGGAAGAGCTGTTCAAAGCGGTGATCCGCACATTTCTCGTCCCGCACGTCCAGATGCTGCGGGACGAGGTGGACACCTCGGAGCTCTCCTCCGAAAGCCTTCTGCGCGGCCCTGTGCTCCGCCTGATGAAAAAGATCATCGGGTCGCGAATGCACGAGCTCATTCGGCTGCTGATTGCCGAAGGCCCCAGGCACCCGGACCTCACGGCTTTCTATTACGAGGAAGTCGTGAGCCGCGGCATGGCCCTCCTGCAGAGGATCATCGATCGGGGTGTGGCGCGTGGCGAATTTCGACCCACGCCCCTGCGCGATTATCCGCAGCTCGTTATCGCACCGATGCTCATGGCGGTTGTCTGGAAGCTCCTGATGGAGCGCCATCGCCCGCTCGACGCCGAGAAGGTGCTCGAGATCCAAATCGAGTTGCTGCTGCAGTTCCTCAAGGCGGACACACGCGTGGCTGAGTCGAGCATCGTATCGAGTCGGCCGACATGAACCGCGTCGCGCTCAAAATGCTTTTCGGAGATGCGGCCAAGCTCCTAGGGCTCGTGTTCGGCATGGCCTTCTCCACGCTGCTCATCACCCAGCAGGCGAGCATGTTCGTCGGCATCATGCAGCGCACGGCGAACCTCATCACTGAAACCCGCGAGCCGAACATCTGGGTCATGGACCCCGCCATCGAGCAGATCGATGCGGTCCGGCCAATGCGGGACACCGAGCTTTCCCGCGTCCGCGGCGTGCCCGGCGTGGCGTGGGCAGTCCCCTTTTTCAAAGGCCAGGCGGTCGTGACAACCGAGGTCGGCGGGCTGCAGTCGTCCTTCGTGTTCGGGCTCGACGATGTGACGCTGATCGGCCTGCCGCCCGAGATCATCTTGGGCGATCGCGAGGCGCTGCGCCGCCCCGATGCCATCGCCATCGATGAGGCCGGCTTCAAGAAGCTCTGGCCGACGCAGCCACTGTCCCTCGGCCACACCATCGAGCTCAACGACCGCCGTGCCGTCGTCGTGGCGATCGTTCGGACCGCACCGCCGTTCCAGACACAGCCTCTCATCTATACGCGCTACTCGCAGGCGCTGGTCTTCACCAACAACGGCCGCAACCAGCTCTCTTATGTCCTCGCGCGTTCGGCGCCGGACATTGACCCCGCTGCCGTCGCCCGAAACATCGAAGAGCGCACCGGATTGAAGGCGCGGACCTCCGATGCGTTCCGCTGGGAAACCATGATGTATTTCCTCTGGAATACGGGCATCCCGGTGAATTTTGGAACGGTCGTGCTGCTCGGCGTTATCGTTGGTATCGCGGTCGTCGGGCTTACGTTCAATATGTTCGTCACGGAGAATCTGAGGCAGTACGCCGCCCTCAAGGCGATGGGGCTCACGAACGGCCGCCTCATCGCAATGGTGGTGCTGCAGGCCACCATCGTCGGCGCAATCGGCTATGCGATCGGCCTCGGGCTCACCTCCGTTTTCTTCGAGTTGGTGACTTCGGACCCAACGTCCTTTTTTCGCGGTTTCTACCTCCCCTGGCAGGTCGCCGTAGGCGTCGGAGTTGTGGCGACGGCCATCATGCTGATGTCCGCAATCATCAGCCTCCGGCGGGTGCTGGTTGTCGATCCCGCTATAGTGTTCCGGGGGTAGGCGAATGCTGACCGTAGCCGACACCCTCACCCCGCCCACAGCAGAGCCACGACTGGCGGTTCGCTGCAGGGGCATCGTGAAGGAGTTCGGCTCGGGCGAAACGCGGATTCGCGTCCTGCATGGCATCGATCTCGACATCCCCACAGGCGCGATGACCTATATCGTCGGCCCCTCCGGCTGCGGAAAGACGACGCTGATCTCCGTCATCGCCGGCATCCTGACCGCCGAGAAGGGAGAGGTCGAGCTGTTCGGAACCCGGCTCCGGTCATTGGAGAACGCGGAACTTTCCCGGTTCCGTGCAGAAGCGATCGGCTTCATCTTCCAGCAATTCAATCTGCTGCCGGCTCTCACGGCCGTCGAGAACGCATCGGTGCCGCTGCTCATAAATGGCGAGTCCGAAGCCAAGGCCACGCGCAAGGCACGCGATCTGCTCGCCGCCGTCGGTCTGCAGGACCATTTGGACAAGTTCCCTGCGCAGCTTTCCGGCGGACAGCAGCAGCGCGTCGCCATCGCTCGAGCACTCGTTCATGAGCCGCAACTGGTCATTTCGGACGAGCCGACCGCGTCGCTCGATGCTCAGACTGGGCAAAGCGCCATGGAGCTGCTCCGCGAGCACGCACTTAGCCCCGGTCGCGCGGTGATCGTCGTCACCCACGACGACCGGATCTTTCGGTTCGCCGATCGCATTGTCCGTATGTCGGACGGCCGGATCACGGGGATCGAGCTTCCCCCATTCACGGAGGGCCACTGATGGCCAGACGCTCCAAGCTCCTACTTGTCGGATTGCCCGTTGTGGCGGCGGTCGCTGCAGCCGGCGCCATGCTGTCCATCAGCCGCAGCCAGCCGCAGGTCGTGTCTCTTTCGCCGGCCATCTCGCCGCCCGTCCAGCCCCGGGTCACCAACGCGTCGCTCGGCTTCATCGGGGCCGCGGGCCTAATCGAAGCCAAGGACCAGGAGATCGAGATCGGATCTCATACCTCGGGCGTCGTCTCGAAAGTCCTGGTGAAGGCGGGCGATCGGGTGAAAGCCGGTGATCCGATCTTCGTCCTCGATGAACGCGCCGCAAAGGGCAATCTCGCGCTCCGGCGGGCTGAGCTGGCGGCGGCCGAGCGGCAGCGGGATCAGCTCATTGCGAGAGAAGAAAGCCTGAAGGCGCAGCGCGCGGCAGCTGTCGCCGCGGCCAAAGCTGCACGTGCAGAGATGGAGGAGTGGGCCGACCAGGTGCGTTCCGCCGAGGAGCTGCTCCAGCGCGGCGGTAATAACGCCATCTCCCAGCGCGAGGTAACGCGACGCCGAAACGCGCAGCGCTCTGCCCAGGGGCGACTTGAGGAAGCTCAGGCCCGCACCACCGAGATCGATGCGGAGCTGGCGCTGATCGCGCAACCGGACGGCGCCTCCCTTGCCGTCGCCAACGCGACCGTAGAGCAGGCCCGCCGCGCGGTGGAGCGGGCAGAGGTTGACCTTTCGTTGCTGACGGTGCGGGCCCCGATCAACGGCACCGTGCTGCAGGTCAACGTGCGGCCAGGAGAGTTTGCATTCGCCGGCACGCTCACGACCCCGCTCGTGGTGCTCGGCAATCTCGATCCGCTCCATGTCCGTGTCGATATCGACGAAGCGGACGTGCCCCGCTTCGATCCATCAGCCCCGGCCTACGCCAGCCGCCGGGGGCTTGCTTCCGAGCGGATCCGGCTCTCCTTCGTGCGCATCGAGCCTCTGCTCGTGCCCAAGCGTTCGCTGACTGGCGCCCTGGGTGAACGCGTCGACACGCGCGTGCTGCGGGTCATCTACGCCCTGCCGCCAGGCACGACGAACGCTTACCCAGGCCAGCAGGTGGACGTGTTCATCGAAAGCGTGCCCGTCGGGCAGGCGGAGGTCACGTCGAGCACCAACGCGGGCGAGCCGAAGTGACACCTTGCGTCCGATCGGTGCGTTGGGTCGGATCAGCCTAGCCCAAGTGAAGCTGTTGCGCGGGCTGCCTTGCGCGGGCTAAGAGAGGCGCGGTTGGTTCAGGATCCGGAATAAGCGAGGGACCATGAAGGTCGACGAGGCGACCGTCCGGCGCATCGCTAGGCTCGCACGTATCAAGATCACCGACGACGAGGCGCGGGAGCTGCAAGCGGAGCTCTCCGGCATCCTCGATTGGGTGGATCAGCTGAACGAGGTCGACACCTCCAACGTCGAGCCGATGACGCGCGTCGTGCCGATCAGTCTCAAGATGCGCAAGGATGAGGTCACAGACGGCAACATCGCCGATGACATCGTCAAGAACGCTCCAATGACCGACGATCACTTCTTCGTCGTCCCGAAGGTGGTGGAGTGAACGCCGCCGAGCCGAGCGACCATGAGTGCCCTATGCGCGAATTGCGGAGAGACGACATTCGGGGTGACTGCACGCTGCCCCACATTCTTCTGTAACAGGTCTTACGGCGGCGATAGTTTCCGCCTTCGCCCCCCAGCCAAGACGAGGCAACATTGTCCGAGCTGACGAAATTGACCCTCGCAGAGGCACGCGAGGGCCTGAAATCGAAAAGCTTCACTGCAAAGGAGCTGGCTCAGGCCTTCATCGATGCCATCGAAGCCGGAAACCCGGCCCTCAACGCCTATGTGGCCACGACGGCCGGAGCGCGCGCTGGCGCAGGCTGCCGAGAGTGACGCGCGGATTGCTCGTGGCGAGGCCCGGCCACTGGAAGGGCTGCCGCTGGGCGTGAAGGATCTGTTCTGCACCCGCGGCGTCCACTCCCAGGCCTGCAGCCGTATTCTCGACGGCTTCGAGCCGACTTACGAGTTGACCGTCACCCAGAACCTCTGGGACGCCGGCGCCGTGATGCTCGGCAAGCTCAACATGGACGAGTTCGCCATGGGCTCGTCCAACGAGACGAGCTACTACGGCCCCGTCGTCAGCCCCTGGCGCCGCAATGACGGCTCCAATGCCCAGCTGGTGCCCGGCGGCTCTCCGGCGGTTCTGCGGCTGCGGTTGCTGCCGATCTGTGCCTTGCCGCCACCGCGACGGACACGGGCGGCTCCATTCGGCAGCCTGCGGCGTTCACCGGTACCGTCGGCCTCAAGCCCACTTATGGGCGCTGCTCTCGCTGGGGCATCATCGCTTTCGCCTCATCGCTCGATCAGGCTGGCCCGATCACCAAGAGCGTTCGCGATGCTGCGATCATGCTCAGGCATATGGCCAGCCACGATCCCAAGGATTCGACGTCCGTCGACACCCCCGTACCGGATTACGAGGCCGAGCTTGGCCAGAGCATCAAGGGCCTGCGGGTTGGCGTTCCGAAAGAGTATCGGGTCGACGGGATGGCCGCCGAGGTCGAGGAGCTCTGGCAGAAGGGGATTGCCTGGCTCAAGGATGCGGGCGCCAGCATCCATGAAGTCAGCCTGCCGCATACCAAGTACGCGCTGCCGGCCTACTACATCGTCGCCCCTGCCGAGGCGTCATCGAACCTCGCTCGCTATGACGGCGTGCGCTACGGGCTCCGGATTACCGGAGACGACCTCATCGACACCTACGAGCGCACCCGGGCGGAAGGGTTCGGCAAGGAGGTGCGCCGGCGCGTTTTGATCGGCACCTACGTGCTCTCCGCGGGCTACTACGACGCCTACTACCTCAAGGCGCAGAAGGTGCGCGCATTGATCAAGCGCGATTTCGACGAGGCTTGGGACAAGGTCGATGTTCTGCTGACCCCAACCACGCCCTCACCGACGTTTGCCATAGGTGAGAAGTCAGGCGATCCGATCTCGATGTATCTTCAGGACATCTTCACCGTAACGGTGAACATGGCAGGGCTGCCGGCGATCTCGATTCCGGGTGGTCTTTCGGCTCAGGGCACGCCTCTCGGCCTGCAGCTCATCGCAAAACCGTTCGACGAGGGCACGCTGTTCCGTGCGGGCCATGTGATCGAGGAGGCCGCCGGGCGCTTCCCAGTGCCCGATCGATGGTGGGTGAAGGGCTGAAGGGGGAAGAAGACGATGAGCACGCGTCGACCAGAAGAATGCACCGACATGACCCAGGTGCGCGCTGAGATAGACCGTATAGACGCGGCGCTCGTCGACCTCATCGCCGAACGGTTCGGCTACGTGGAGCGGGCTTGGCAGCTCAAGCTTGCCGCGAAGCAGGAAGCCAACGTGCCGTGGCGCAACCAGCAAGTCATCGACCGCGTCCGCGCGCGAGCAGAAGAGCGGGGCTTGCCACCGGATCTGTGCGAGGCGCTCTGGCGGCAGATGATCGGCTGGTTCATCCAGTACGAGGAAGAGAAGCTCCGGGCCCAACTGGAGGCGAGGCAAGGCTAAGCCCTGAGAGCAGTGCTCTCTTGAGGTTCTGAACGTGCTTCGAAAGCACAAGGATAAACCATGCAGGATCGAGCGAAGGCAGGAAAGTCGAGCAATCTGATCTCCGGTGCGACCGGGGATTGGGAAGTCGTGATCGGCATGGAAGTGCACGCGCAGGTGAACTCGCGGGCCAAGCTGTTCTCGGGCGCCTCGACAGAGTTCGGCGGCGAGCCGAACAGCCACGTGTCGCTGGTGGATGCGGCGATGCCCGGCATGCTCCCGGTGATCAACGAGGAGTGTGTCGCGCAGGCGGTCCGCACGGGCCTCGGGCTCAAAGCGCAGATCAATCTCAAGAGCGTTTTCGACCGGAAGAATTATTTCTATCCCGATTTGCCCCAGGGCTATCAGATCTCGCAGTACAAGCAGCCCATCGTCGGCGAGGGTCAGGTCGAAATCGACGTGGACGGCGAGACGCTGACAATCGGTATCGAGCGCCTTCATCTCGAGCAGGACGCCGGCAAGTCCATTCACGACCAGCACCCAGACTATACCTACGTCGATTTGAACCGCGCGGGCGTGGCCCTGATGGAGATCGTGTCGAAGCCCGACATACGCTCCGCCAAGCAAGCGCAGGCATACGTGTCCAAGCTACGTACCATCATGCGCTACCTCGGCACGTGTGACGGCGACATGGAGAAGGGCAATCTGCGCGCCGACATCAACGTGTCCGTGCGCCGGCCCGGCGAGCCATTTGGCACGCGCTGCGAAATCAAAAACGTGAACTCCATCCGCTTCATCGGGCAGGCCATCGAGGCGGAAGCGCGCCGGCAGATCGAAATTCTGGAGGATGGCGGCGAGATCATCCAGGAAACGCGGCTTTTCGATCCGAGCAAGGGCGAGACCCGCTCGATGCGCACGAAGGAGGAGGCGCACGATTACCGCTATTTCCCCGATCCCGACCTGCTTCCGCTGGAGCTGACCCAGGAGTGGGTGGATGCACTGAAAGCCGACCTGCCGGAGCTGCCGGACGAGAAGAAAAAGCGCTTCATGGAGCAGTACGGCCTTTCCTCCTACGACGCCGGAGTGCTCGTTGCCGAGCGCGCGTCTGCGGATTACTTCGAGAAGGTCGCCTCAGGGCGCGATGCCAAAGCGGCAGCCAACTGGGTCATCAATGAGCTGTTCGGACGACTGAACAAAGAAGGTCTCGACATCGAGCGATCGCCCGTCTCCGCAGAACAGCTCGGCGGTATTCTCGACCTCATCGCCTCCAAGACGATCTCAGGCAAGATCGCCAAGGACGTCTTCGATATCGTCTGGACGGAAGGCGGTGATCCGGCCGACATCGTGGAAAAGCGCGGGCTCAAGCAGGTCACGGATCTGGGCGCAATCGAGAAGGCTGTCGACGAAGTCCTGGCCGCAAACCCGGACAAGGTCGAGCAGGTCAAGGCCAAGCCGACCATGCTCGGCTGGTTCGTTGGACAGGTCATGAAAGCCACCGGCGGCAAGGCCAACCCGGCAGCCGTGAACGAGGTCTTGAAACAGAAGCTGGGAATCTGAAAATCGAAAGGCGAATGACCCTAGCTAATTGCCGGGGTCATTTTGTTGTTCGCTAAGGACCACTCGATCCGGGAGCGACCGGCAGCAATTGCGCTTCCGGATTTTCTATTTTCGAATACAGCACTTTCGACGAGTGAATTCCTGCTATTTCGAGTGAACTTTCTGTTTTTCCGTTGCACGGCCCTCGGCCCCAAGGATCTGTTTGGTCCTTAGTTCAGCTGCCGGGCCAGGGCCGCGCAGCTGTTCTATTTTCAGCTGCGCGCAGGCCATTATTCAAATTCAATCTGCTTCCCGGCCGGCCACCCTTCCGCGTCATCACAAAATACACGATCTGCGCTACTGCCTTGTAAAATTCCGGCGGGATCATCTGGTTGACGGCGACCTTGTCGTACAGTCCCCGTGCAAGGGGCTTGTCCTCGATGATTGGAATATTGTGCTGCTCGGCGATTTCCCGAATTCGCAGTGCGATCAAGTTGCGCCCCTTCGCAAGAACCCGCGGCGCACCGCCCTCCTCGCGAACATAGCGCAACGCGACGGCATAATGCGTCGGGTTGGTGATGACGAGGGTTGCCCGCGGCACAGCGGCCATCATGCGGCGCCGTGACCGATCGCGCGCCAGCGAGCGCAGCCGCGAGCGGATAATAGGATCGCCGTCGGTCTGCTTCAGCTCGTCCTTCACCTCCTGCTTGGTCATCCGCAGCTCACGGCGCCAGAAAACGCGCGACCACACGAGATCGAGCACCACCAACAGCAACGTCGCGACCGCCACGCCCGCGACAAGCCGCACAAACACCTCGCGAATGATGCGCGGCAGGACTCCGGGCTCCATGAACATCGCGTTGAGCACGTCCGCCTGTGTTGCGCGAAGCAGCAGGAACGCCGCACCTCCCACGGCCGTGAGCTTGAAACAGGCCTTCAGGAATTCGACGCGGCCCTGAGCGCCGAGAATGCGCCGCCAACCCTGCCGAAGTGACAGGCGCGACAATTGCGGCCGAATCCGATCGAGCACAAAGCGTGGCGGATTCTGCAGGAGGGAGGCTGTCATTCCCAGAACGGCCAGAACGGCCACCGCCGGTATCACCGCGCGACCGACCTCCTCACCCACAAGCCCGAGAAGGCGGACCGCGTCGCCGGCGTTGACGAGAGGCCATCCACCGGGATCGTCGATGAAAGACCGCAGCGCGGCGCTGACACGTGCGGCACTGGACGAGAAGAACCCTGCCACGAGGAGGATGCCAAGTAGCGAGCCGAAGGTGACGGCCTCGCGGGAATGCGGCACACGGCCCTTCTCAACCGCATCCTGAATGCGCTTTTCGGTCGCCTCTTCGGTTTTGCTCTCCTTGTCCTCCGCTTCCGCCATTTCGGCTGTCCTTCTCAGCCGACGAGAGCAGTGCGCTCAGCCGACGGAGGCTCGATTTTGCGCTGTGCCATGAGCCTCAGCACCGCATCGACGATTGCGCGGCGGGCATCTGCGATGTCGCGCGCAGAGGCATGGCTTTCAGCTTGCAGCTCCATCTCGACAATGCGACGCGTGCGGGCAGGCAGCCCGGTGAGGACGGCCTCCTGAAACGCGAAATCGGTCTCCTGCAATGCGAGCACGAGACGTTCGGGAGGAACCTCGTTCAGCACCAGCGCCAGCGCCCTTGGCGGCAAGGTGGCGAGATCGTCGAAGGTGAACAGCAGGCTGCGCATCGCTTCCACGTCGGCTGGGCGGGCCTTCGCCAGATGCTTCAGCGCGGCTTCGAATTGGACCTTGTCCAGCCGATTGAGAATATCGGCTATTCCCGTGTGGCGGCCAACTGCGGGAGACTGAAGCGTGATCAAGTCTTCACGCAGCGCCTCCTCCAACACCTCGAGGGCATCAGGAGCGACGGTTCTGATGCCCAGCATCCTGACAAGGAGGGCGTTGCGCACGTCCAAAGGCAGGGAACCGATGATCCGGGCAGCCTGTGTCGGATCGAGACGCGACAGGATGAGCGCCATCGTCTGCGGATGCTCACGCAGAAGATACGCCCTGATGATCTCATCCTTGAGCCGCGCCACCCTGACCCACACCGGCTCCTGCTTGCCGGCGCTTTCGGCAAGCAGCTCTTCGGCCTCCTCCTCGCTCATCACCTGGGCGAGCAAATCTTTCACCTCGCTCGTGGAGCCTGCAAAGCCGATCCCGCCGGAGAACATGTCCGCGAACTCGTCGACGAGCTCTGCGAGGTCCTGCGCGGATAGCACCGGCAGCCGGTTTGCCGCGCGCGCAATCAGCCGGATTTCCTCGGCATCCATGCGCCCTCAGGAGTTGCGCGGCTTTCGTCGAACTCAAAGCGAGCAGGAGCACCGTGGCCTTTTCGACGCCGGTCAGCGGTTTCCGCTCGGGTGCGGCGTTCGCCTGATTCTTCGACATCGGGCCGGATCTGTCAGGCTTCCCTGGCAGATCCGGAGCCAGCACCCACCTCGGTCAGGGAGATCCCGAAACGGGATGTGCCCTCATCCATGACGACCACCTCTCCCCTCGCAATGACACGGCCGTTCACGACGACGTCGACTGGCTCACCCACTCGGCGGTCCAACGGAATCACGGCACCGCGCCCGAGATTGACGAGCCCCGAAACCGACATCGTTGCCGAACCGAGGACGACCTGGACGGAAACGGGAATGCGCATGATGGCTTCGAGATTGCCGGCAGCGGGCGACCGCGATTGTCGGGCCTGCTGTGATCCCGCCGCCTCGCCCTTTGCTGATGGTCCGAAGGCGGCGGCAAGCTCCTCCGGAGATGGCGTCAGCTCAGCGGCGAACTCCTGGATCAGCAGATCCTGTTTAGCAGTGGCCGCGCCGGGTGGCATTGCGCTCCCAGCAGAGTGGGAAGGGCGATCCTGCCTGGTCTTCTGGTGCTGGACCGTGCTCCCCGCCTTGGACGGGGCGCGATCATCCAGAAAGGATGTCATCCATGAACTCCTGCTCGCGATCGACAAACCCTTGGACGCGCAACGTGTAAACTCCATTCGACTGGCCCATTTCGCCCCACAGCAACGGCTCGCCATTGCAATCGATGCGAATGGGCGAACCCGGCGTCGCCTCCAGCGCCAGGATCTGACCGACACGCAACGAGGCGACCTCCGCCAATGTCCGTGGACGGTCTTCCAGCACGGCACGCATCATGAGTTGGGTGCGATTGATTTCTCCACGGATCTTCTGGTGTCCATCCCGGATCGGCAGTCCCAGTTCGGCCAAGAGGCGGACGTGCGAAAGCCGGTTTCAAGGCGGTCAGGACCGCATCGGGAATGGCCAGTTGGAGCTCACCGCTGCATCGCCCAGCCTCCAACCGATATCGCGCAATCGCGACCGGAGCATGAGGGCCGCCCAGAGTCGATCCGGATCGGCCCCACCTATGTCACCATCCGGCGCGAAGTGAGTTGCTGCGAAGGGCTCGAACGCAATCTTCAATGCTGCGGCGAGCCGGGCGACAAACGTCTGGGCGATACGAGTTTCGATGCGCGACAAGGGCCGAGGCTCAATGACGGGCTGCTGCGAGCCGTCGCCGCCGAGAGCGACATCGACGTAGGTGTAAATGAGATCGTGGTTCACGCAAACGAGCACATGGGCATCCCGGCTGTGGCATGCAGAAGGCCGGGGAGCCACTCCTTACGCGCGGCGCTGAAGCTTCCGAAGCTCGCCCGCTCTCAAGCCCGAGATAGGTTACCTTCGGCCGCGCGGCGGATAACGTCTTAAGCTCGTCGGTGCATACGGCTGCCACCCGTTCGAGCGCGGTTGGCAACATCGGAAGGCGCTCAGCTTTACAGGCTGCTCCGCAACGATAAATTGGCTGCGAGTGCGTCGCGGTGAGCCTCAGCCCGTGAACCAGCAGCCCTCGCTCCCATCACGCCGCCTCCTTCCGGGTAGTGCGCGTTTCCGCTAGGTCCGGCGGGAAATGTCTGCTCCTCGACCTCGTCGATCGACGGTCGCTCGTAGGCCGAATCGCCTTCCGGCCGTGCTCGAGCGCGACCTGCGGCATGGCACCATTATGAAAGCCAGCAGCGTCTGCTTCACCACCACGTAGAGCTGCATCTTCTTTTCGCGGAATAGTCCGCAGCTTGTTCGCCACCGGTGAGACAATAGCGTAGGAAAAGAAAATGCCTGCAAAGGTGCCCACGAGTGCCGCACCGATCAGTGATCCGAGAATTTCGGGCTCCCGGTCCAGCGCGCCCATCGCTTTGATGACACCGAGGACCGCCGCCACGATACCAAGCGCCGGGAGGGCCTCCGCAATCGCCACCAGCGCATCGTACGACCTCAGTTGGTCGTGGCGCATGGTCTCGATTTCCTCGTCCATGAGCGCCTCGATTTCATGCGTGCCGGCGCGTTGCCCATCAGGATCAGCCGCAATAGTCGCAGATGAAGGTCGTCAGCTCCGCGTTTGCGAGACCTGGGGAATTTCTGAAAGAGCGGGCGATCTGGCCGGGTTCTCGACGTGGCGTTCGAGGTCGTTTCGCGCCTGTCGCGCGCAACTGCGCATAGGCGCGTGCAGCACGCCGAGCACGTCGAGATAGTTGGCGTGCTTCGGGGCACGGGTCAGAAGGACATCGACAAGGCCCGACACCGACGTCCATGATTGTCGTGGCCCGGAGTTGGGGACGAACGAACGTCCCCAGCGCGAGCCGCAGATAATAACGTACTCCCAGGGCTGCCAAATGACGTTGACATGCCCGCCCATGGCGATGAAACCGCCGAGCAGGCAGCCGAGCGTGATGATGAGCCCGATGATGATCGTGCATGCGAGTCTCCCGTCCCACTCTGACCTGTCCAGTTGTCGACGCTTGCGCGGGCCTTTAGCCCGGGTAACAAATATTCTTAGAGGGAAGTGAGGATGTCAGCTCCGCTTAAGCCTTGCGATGCAAAATTATGCCGGCGCGATTGATAGGGCAGGCGCAAACGCGTGCTTACGAGCATTGCCAGCTACCGTTTGATTTCACGAACAATTTTCGGCCGTGCTCTCCAAACGAGCGGCCCGCAAGCCAGAGGTCGCACGCGAAACGCCGCCTACTACCTGGCCAATATCGGAAAGGTCAGGACAATCGAGGGAGTTGCATCGGCGATAATCGCCTCTTCGCCTACGCCGATGAGGGCCTTCGGCTTGGCTGATCTGACCTATGCGAAGGCGTTTATTAAGAAGGTGCTAACTGAGGAAATCGACAACCCGAACAGTTTTCGCAAACAAGCTTACCGATCCGCGCTATCGGGAATTCGTCGCGACTTCGAATTTCGCCCGGTATGGCACCGTTGGCCACGTCTCTCGAACGCGCACAACAGGGCGTTGCGGATAAGTACGTGCGCCAAGTGCTCGAGGAAGAAGCGGGACAGCAGAACGAAGGCGTGCGCCTCGCGTTATATTTCCAACGTAAGGCTCCCGGGCTTTCGAACGCCTATCAGATTCTCGCCGACCGGGCGCTTTCCACGGTCGTGCGCACGGCATTGGGACTTCCGCCGATGACGGCTGCCGTCGATATGACCGGCAGGCACGAATGATCGAACGCCGATCGAGTTCGACGATTTCAAAGACCCCGTCGAGCTCGCAGAATTTCATCACGCGCTTTCTCAGTCTTTGGGAATTGGCTAACCCCGGTCATTAAAGCCCAGCGCCCCTTCTGATCGGAAGACCAGCCGAGGCCGGCTTTACACCCGATCTACTCGCCGGTTTCCAGAATCTCTCAAATTCGCGAGGCTCTAATGCAGTCGAGTCTCTACGTCGCATTGTCCGGACAGCTTGCGCTTCATCGGCGGCTTCGAAACCATCGCCCGCAACGTCGCCAATGCCTCCAGCGCGGGCTTTCGCGCCGAGCAGGTGAAGTTTGAAAGTCTCGTTTCACAAGTTCCACTGCAACCGGTGGCATTTGCATCGACGGGTAAGTCGTACCTCTCCCGTGCCCCGGGCGAGCTGATACGCACCGATGCTCCTCTGGACGTCGCGATCGAAGGCGATGGCTGGCTTGCGATCGGAACTCCGTCCGGAATCGTCTATACCCGCGATGGCCGCATGTGGATGACCGAAGCAGGGAGATTGCAGCGATTGTCACCGGATATCCAGTGCTTGACATCGGTGGTGCACCGATTCTCCTCACCCCAATGCCCGGCCCCGCAAATTGCTCGCGACGGCACGATCACGCAGAACAATCAACAGATCGGCGCTCTGGGCCTGTTTCGCATCGATCCCGAAGCCGAACTCATTCGGGCGGAGGATCAGTGTTATACCAGACCCCCCGGCTCAGCCGATCCTGGATTTCGTTCGCGACGGCGTCATCCAGGGCTACATCGAGCGAGCGATGTCAATC
>CAWBAM010000032.1:0-38717 GCA_963786775.1 uncultured Pseudomonadota bacterium
TCTCTTCTTGGCATGAGCCGCCCATCGGGCGGATATCAGGCTAACGAAAGCCTCCGCCGGGAGCCAAGCCACTTGTAGCTGAAGCTCGTTGCAATCATCATTGCAGCGCCAATATCGGCAACTCTTCTCGCCTCAGCCCGACCAGCCCGCGCAAAGCCGTATTGCGCCAACAATATGGCGGTTCCTGTAAATGCCCCCAAACAACATTGTGAAGAAACCGATGGCGCCGCTACTGGTTGTGTGCAAGCAGGCTTGCAACCTAAATGCAGGGGATAAGGTGAGCGCTCGCACTTACGCATGCAGTTCCGGGGGACCGCTGGATGAGCACGCTCTACCAGACGCTTGGGCTGTCCCAAGGCGCCGACCGAGAGCAGATAAAAGCAGCATTCAGAAAATTAGCCAGATGTTTTCATCCTGACGTCAACGCGAGCGACGTTGCGGCCGAGAAGCGGTTCAAGGAGATCAGTGCTGCCTACCGGACGCTTATGGATCCGGACGCACGCGCCGCTTATGATCGTGCGCTTCTACGTCGTCGGGACCTGAATAAACGCCGGCTTTGGCAACTGGCACCAATCGCGATCGCAGCCGGCACACTGACCGTAAGCCTCGCCTTCTTCGTTTTAATTTGGGCCCAGAGTTCACCTTCACCTCAGCAAGACAATTACGGAGCGCAGCACGAAGCGGACGCATCAGAACAGGTGCCCGGAAGACGCGCCAGTTGGACGTCCTACAGCAATTCCCGGTTCCTGTTCACGCTTTCGTATCCTGCGGATGTGTTCTCTGTTACGAGTCTGCGGACGACAATGGCGCCGTGCTGGTCTCGACGGACGGGCGTGCTCGGTTGCGCATCTTTGCTGCCAAGAACGTGACTGGCAAAACGCTGTCCGAGTATCGCCGCTTCCTCCTCCAGAACCGTTATGAAGATGTGAGCATCGATTACGCGCCGCGCAGCAAGCTGTGGTTCGTGCTTTCCGGTACACAGGGCGAAGAGGTTGTATATGAGCACGTCGGGTTTTCGTGTGATGGTGCGTCCTTACACGGCTGGCAAATGACTTACCCGGCTCACGAACGCACCTTTTTTGACCTGGTCGCCGATGAGGTCCATCGCAGTACCTTCCTGACCAGCCTCCATTGCGGCGCCGTCCCGCCACTTCCCCACTCCAAGCCGCCAATGATGGGTGCGCCACCTGATCCTCCGCGGTTGAAGCCGCAACTCGCCAGCAGCCATTGAACTAGACCGGCGAGCAAACCGACAACCACTGGATTACTGAAACCGAGCCGGATTGTGCCTTAAGGACGCAGCTACGCTCGGAACCCGACCTCCTGCGCCTTGTTCCATGATGGTCGGGAGGTTTCATCGGAACGCACGACATCGGCAGGATGCATGGGCTCGGCTGCCTGTCGATGCGCTCACCTGCACACCATGCGCGATCCGAACCTCCAGCATGCGTTGAGAGGAGGTAAGGCACATGCCTGCTCGCGTAGCCATCAATGGTCTTGGTCGAATTGGCCGGGCGACGTTGAAGATTGTCCTGGATACGCCCGAGCTCGAGCTTGCCGCCGTCAATGACATCGCACCCGCCGACGAGCTCGCCTATCTACTCAAGTACGACACGGTCTACGGCCGATACGAAGGGGACGTCGGGCACGAAAACAGCGACTTGATCATCGACGGCAAGCGCTATCGGGTCTTGAGCGAAAAGGATCCTGCGAACTTGCCCTGGGGCGAGATGGGCATCGATCTCGTCTTCGAGTGCACCGGCGCGTTCACCCGAAAACCCGATCTCGAGAAGCACATCCAGGCTGGAGCGAAGCGCGTCATACTTTCGGCACCAGCAAAGGGAGATGGCGTCCCAACCATCGTCCACGGAGTTAATCACGCCGATGGAGACCGCATAGTTTCCACCGCGAGCTGCACTACGAACTCCATTGCTCCGGTGATCGAGGTGATCGGGCGACGCATCGGTCTGCTCAAGGCCATGATGACGACCGTACACGCCTACACGGCATCTCAGAAGCTTGTTGATGGTCCAGCCAAGAATTGGCGCCGCGGACGGGCGGCAGCGGTCAACTTCGTGCCCACCTCGACGGGAGCTGCCGTGGCGACAACGAAGGTGTTGCCGCAGTATCAGGGCATGTTCGATGGCGTCGCGATCCGCGGTCCGGTTCCCGTGGGCTCGATCTCAGACATCACCATGGTCACACAGCGGCCAACGAGCATCGACGAGGTGAACCAGATTTTCGAAGAGGAAGCGGCGAGCAATCGTTACAACGGCGTGCTCGGAGTTGTGAAAGAGCCCATCGTCTCCTCCGACATTGTCAAGGATCCGAGAGGTGCCGTCGTCGATTTGACAATGACCAATGTGGTCGGCGGCGATCTGGTCAAAGTTATGAGCTGGTACGACAACGAATGGGGCTATGCCGCCCAGATGGTGCGTGAAGGCGTGCATATGGTCACCCATTAGTGTCAGCCGACAAGTATGGGCCGGCCAACCGGCCCATTCCGAATTATGGATTTCGAAAGGTTGGACGAAATGGCTCGTACAGCAGGTAAAGTTGCGGTTGTCACTGGCGGTGCGCTTGGAATTGGCGCTGCGACGTGCACAATGCTGGCGCGGGAAGGTGCAGCGGTGGCCATTACGGACGTGCTCGAAAAAGAAGGTCAGGAGCTCGCCGAACGCATTCGCGCGGATGGCGGAAAGGCGCAGTTTTGGGCTCTCGACGTTACCGATGAAGCGGCAGTCGAACGCGTTTTCAGCGAGGTTGCAAATACGTTCGGAAAACTCGATGTCCTGGTCAACAATGCCGGAATTTCAGGAGCGGACAAACCCACCCATGAATTGACTGCCGAGGAATGGGACAAGGTCATCAATATCAATGTGCGCGGGGTCTTCTTTTGCACGAAGCACGCCATTCCGCACATGCGCCGCGCGGGCTCCGGCAGCATCATCAATTTATCGTCGATCTATGGCATCATAGGCGCGCCGGATTTTCCGCCGTACCACGCCTCGAAAGGCGCCGTTCGCTTGATGACAAAAACGGACGCGCTGCTGTATGCAAAGGACAAAATCCGCGTGAACTCCGTGCATCCGGGATTCATCTGGACTCCTCTCGTCGAGCAACTCGCTAAGAGCTCGCCACAAGGCCTGGAAGCCTACCGGCGAGAGCTCGACGCCAAACACCCAATAGGACACGTCGGCGAACCGGATGATATTGCAGCCGGAATCGTCTATCTCGCTTCGGACGAAGCCAAGTTCGTGACCGGCAGTGAGCTCGTGATCGATGGCGGCTACACCGCCCAATAGACCTGCCTAGTGGAATTGCAGATAAGCGGCGTTGCTGGGATTATCTATCGAACTACGTACCAGTGAATTTCGGCTTTCGTTTTTCCAGGAACGCCGCCTGGCCTTCCCGGTAGTCATTACTGGCAAAGCATGTTGCAATAGCGGCTTCGCAAGCGACTAAATCGCGCTTTTCCGGATCTTTCATGAGCTCATTGACGGCCAGCTTGGCTGCTCGGATTGTCAATGGCGCGTTGGCCGCAATCGTGCGGGCCATTTCAGTCACGGTTTGCTCCAGCTCAGCCACTGGCACGACACGATTGACGAGCCCCATCTCCTTTGCCTCGTGAGCCGTGAATTGCCGCGCCGTGAAGAGCATTTCCTTTGCATAAGCCGGCCCGATAAGATCGACGAGGGGCTTTGTCCGGGACAGCCCATAGCCCAGCCCGAGTTTTGCGGCCGGTATGCCGAACCGTGCGTTTTCCGCCGCAATTCGGATGTCGCAACAAGCAGCGATCGCCGTTCCACCGCCGATGCAATAGCCGTTGATCATGGCGATCGTCGGCATCGGCATCGATTGTAACGTCTCATAAACTTTGTCGGTCGTCGCCTGATAGGTCGCAACAGCCTCCGTCTCCTGACGTTCGTCTTTGAATTTCGAAATATCGGCGCCAGACACGAACGCTTTATCTCCCGCTCCCTTTAGCACCACGACCCGGATGCTCGGATCGCTGGCGAAGTCCGCCATGATCTCTAAGGCCGCCTGCCACATTTCGAGCGAAACGGCGTTATGACGCTCCGGATTGTTGAAGACCATGTAACCGACGCCGTCTTCCTTTTTCGACAACATTTTCTCGGTCGGCATTCCGGGCTCCTTACTATTCGGGAGGTCGGTAACAGGTGTGGCTAACGGGTATGGCGCACAATCAAGCACGCCGGCATCGCCGTAGACCATCCGGACAGGCTTAGCCGTTTACTCGCCCATCGAGCAGATGTGAATAGATGCAGTTCGGCGATCCTGAGCTGGTCCGATGCTCAGCTAGACTGCCGTGTGGGCAACGAGGCTGAGAAGCGATCGTGCTCACAATGGCGCCGAAGCGACGTCGTCTCGAAGACAAACCTCGTTCTGCTCACGGATACGAATTGCGCCTGTAGTGCTCGGACCTACGCTGGCTCGCGCTGCGCCAGCGTGGCCCCATGGCACCGAGCAGCGTGATGAACGCTAAGAACAGAATGAACGTCTGCAGTCCCGACACGATGCACCCTTACCTTCGGGTCACCTCCCCGTCCCCGAAGCGCAAAGGATCGCTCACTCAATTGACCATCGAATGGCAGACCGCACCTGATGCGCTGCGACTGTCCGCAAATCGGAAAGGGCTCAGCGACTCCAACCCACTCGCCGCATGGCCTCCCGGAAAATCGTAGCCCTGCGCCAAACGAAATCAGGATCGCCACGGCCGAAGCAACGCCAAAGGGGGCTCATCGCGCCCACCAGGGCAATAATGATCAAGAAGAGGACCAACAAGTGCTGGTTGTACATGCGCCAGCCCACCGAATGACTACAAGCCATCTCCCCCAAGCTGGGGTGAGCCTAGGTGATTCGCTGGGAAGCGGTTAACAATTGGTGATTACCCCGAGCTTGCGCCTCCGCATGGCTGTGGACATAGCGTGACCACTTGTGACGGCTGGTGCAGGATCAATGGCGCGGCCCGCGCAGGAAGAAGGCCTGGAGCATGCCTTTTCCAGCGACCTCGATGTTGCCGCGAGGCTCAAAGATGAACCTGTCCTGCAGACGATCGTACAGCGCCTGCGTGACGTTGATCTCATTGGGGATGCCATATGTCTCCATACGGCTCGCTGTGTTCACGGTGTCGCCCCACACGTCGTAGATGAACCGGTGCGTCCCGATGATGCCGGCGACGACTGGTCCCGTATGGATGCCGATGCGAAGCTGCAGCGGTAGCCCCAGAAGATCACTCGTGCTGCGTGACGCATCGACCATGCTGAGCGCCATTCGGGCTACTGCTTCTGCGTGATCAGAGCCTTCACACGTAAGGCCGCCCGCGACCATGTAGGCATCGCCGATCGTCTTGATCTTCTCCAATCCGAAATCGATCGAAAGGCGATCGAACTCGGAAAAAAGCATATTCAGCAGCTTGACAAGCCGCGTTGCAGAAAGTTGGGCGGAAAGGCCCGTGAAGCCCACGAGATCCGCAAAGAGAATGGTCGCATCGGGGATATGATCGGCGATGACGGTCTCGCCGAGATTGAGCCGAGATACGATGGCCGTAGGCAGAATATTGAGAAGCAGCGCCTCCGACTTTTCTTTTTCAAGCCGCAACTGCTCAACGAAGACTTTTTCGCGCTCGCGCAACCTCTTTTTCTCGATACAGGCATTGATCCGCGCTTTCAGCAGCACGGGATTGAAGGGCTTTGGCATGTAATCCTCTGCCCCTGCCTCGATGCATCCGGCGACGCTGTCGATCTGATCCAGCGCCGAAATCATAACCACCGGAATATCGCGGTGGCGCGGGTCGCTTTTCAGCCGCACCAGAACCTCGTATCCACTGATGCCAGGCATGATCAAGTCGAGCAGGATGAGATCGAACGTTTGCTCCTCGACCAGGCGTAGCGCCTCCTCCCCGTTGGCGGCAGTTGTGACGGTGTGCGCGTCCCGTGCCAATCGCCTGACCAGCAGATCACGGTTTGATTCTTGGTCATCGACGACGAGGATCCGGCACCCGCTGACAACTCGGGTGGCATCGTTCGGCCCTCGCTGCAGGACCATGTTCAGGGCAGCAGCCCCCGGCAGCAGGCTTTCTCCATCAAAGTCTGAATTAGCGGCGCCTGTTTCGTGGGATGGCGCGCCCAGCCGATCGATTTGTGTCAGCAGGCGCTTGGTTTCTGCCAGAAGCTCCTTCAGGTCACGGTCTATGGTGCCCGGTTCGGCTTCCTCCAGCAGCAATTCCGCATAGCCCTTGATCGCGTTCAATGGCGTGCGCAGGTCGTGGCGGAGCTTGCTGACCGAAAATTCGCGGAATTCACCGGTTTCGGGCTGCGACCCGCAGCATCGGGCAACTGTTTGATCAGTTGCTGAAGGGACTGCGCGGCTCGGCGCAATCTGGCAAGGTCCGGCTTTAAATCCTCAATTCCGAGAGATGGTGCATCATCGTCGAGCAGATCGATATAGCCAATAACGGTCGCAATCGGGGCGCTCAGCTCCTGCCGAATAAGAGCGAGCGAGGCGGAATCCAGATAGTCAGGGGATCGCGCGGGTGGCAGACTCGTTCATACTAATTTCCAGGGCAATCAGCGCCACCTCACGCCTGCGTGCGCGCGAGCAACGCCTGCATTTTTTCTAGAAGCCTCGGCAGCTCGATCGGCTTCGTGTCGTAATCGTCGCAGCCCGCCTCGAGCGCCTTCTCCCGATCGCCAGACATCGCGTGCGCCGTCAGGGCTATGACAGGTATGCGGCGCGTCCCCTCCTCTGCTTTCAGCCGCCGCGTCGCCTCCCATCCATCGATCACCGGCAAGCTCATATCCATGAGAACGATGTCCGGTTTCTCGCGGGAAGCCACCTCCACGGCCTGCGCCCCGTCCTCGGCCATGACAACGTCATAGCCCTTACGGATCAGGCGCCGGGAAAGCATGTCCCGGTTTGCTTCATTGTCTTCGACCAGAAGAACCTTTGGCATAGGGTTTTATCTCCAGTCAGGAGGTCACTGGTGCGGAAGAATTCGGTGGTCTGGGTCTCCCAGCTCGGCCTGACCTTTTCCAAGCACTTACGAATTGCGGCACTGAGTTCCACGTTAGACGTGGCATCCTTTGCCAGAATGCGCTCCGTGGATCCCGTTAACGCCTCGATTTCATCAGAGCTCAATTGCTTGGCTGTCAGGACGACAACCGGGATGTTCTGCAGCTCGGCCGCTTCTGAAGTTCCTTGAGGAACTCGAAGCCATCCATCACCGGCATCATGAGATCCAGAAGAATAAGCGCAGGCGACGGATGCCTCTCGAGCCAGCTGAGGGCCTCACGCCCGTTTTCGCACTCTTCAATATTCAGCCCAAGACGCGTGACGACCCGGCGCGTGGCTTCGCGGCTCGCGGGATCGTCCTCGACAAGCAGAACAGGGGCTTGTGTGTCGCACGGGACGTAGCGCCGGAGCATTGATTTGAGAGCCGCGCGATCGACAGGCTTCGTCATGAAATCCGATGCACCCAGAGAAAAGGCCAGCCCGCGCTCCTTGAGCACTGTGATCATGATGACGGGGATGTCGCGCAGCTCCGGATCCGCCTTGAGGGCGGCCAATACAGACCAACCGTCCATGTGCGGCATCAAAACGTCGAGCGTGATTGCCGCGGGGCGGTGCGCACGCGCCTGCTCCAACGCCTGCTTGCCCGTACGCGCATCGATAACGTTGTAGCCCTCCTTGGTCAGCGCCATGTTCAAGAGCCGCAGCGCGGCAGGATCATCGTCCACGGTCAGCACGGTCAGGGCGCCGTCGGCTCGATCCTGTACTGGCTCCTCCTTCACCGCCGGCAATGTCTCAGCTGCGCCGTGATCCGGTAGCGTCATAGTGAACGTCGAACCCTCACCGAGCTTGCTTTCGACGGTCACATCGCCGCCCAACATCACGCAGAAATGCTTGGTGATGGCCAGACCGAGGCCCGTCTCCTCCGAACTGTTTCGTGGTAGTGGTATCCGCTTGAGTGAACGTCTGAAAAAGCTTGCTCATCTGTTCCGGGGCCATGCCGATGCCAGTGTCGCTCACCTGAAAGCTCACCACCGAGCCGGAAGGCGACACGGTGCGCCAGATCTTCAGCGTGATCTTGCCGTCCTTGGTGAACTTGGCGCTGTTGCTGAGCAGATTGAGCAGGCTCTGCTTGACCTTGGTCAGATCCGACCGGAATTCCCCTATGTCATCCGGACAGCTCACCTCGAGCTTGTTATTATTCTTGGCGACCAGCGGGCGGATGATCGCCTTTATTTCGCGCACGAGAGCCGCCAGGTCGAAGGTCTCGAGATAAACATCCATCCGACCCGCCTCGATCTTCGACAGGTCGAGGATGTCGTTGATAATTCCGAGCAGGTGCCGGCCGGCGGCCTCGATGCGCTCGATGTCGGGTAACAGCTCCTCGAGCTCTTGATCGCGTGCCTCTTCCTTCAAAATTTCGCTGTAGCCAATGATCGCATTAAGCGGTGTGCGCAGCTCGTGACTCATATTGGCGAGAAACGCGCTCTTGGTTCGGCTGGCTTCATCAGCTTGGTCGCGAGCCACCTCGAGCCGCGCAACCAAGTCTGCCAGCTCCAGCTCGCGATGTTTCAAAGCACTGATATCTGCCAGGGTCGTCACGACCCCATCGTCCTGAGTGCGGCGCGATCCGATCCTCAGCCAGGTGCCGTCCTCGAGTTGCAACTCCTCATCACTACGCCCAGAACGGTGAAGGGCGAGCTGCCGGGCAACCCAAGCTTCCGTGTCCTCATCAGGGCTCGTGTCCCTGGCTCGGCGCTTGGCCATTTCTTGTAGAAAGGCTTCGAATTTCATGCCGAGCACGATCGGCGTCGCGAGCTTCAGGAACTCCCGGCAGCGATCGTTGAACGTGATGAGCCGATCCTCGCTGTCCCACAGGGCAAATCCATCGGAAATGCTCTGAATCGCATCGCTTAAGCGATTTCGCGCAACCTCAATCTCCTTCTGCGCCTCCACACGTCGCGTGATGTCCGTGTACATGGAGACAAAGCCGCCGCCCGGAACAGGGTTCGTTTCAATTTCGAGTACGCGGCCATCCGGTAGTGTGCGCTGACCGAAATACGGCTCATCGATCCGAGCCAGGCGGCTACGGAGCACCTTCTCGTAATCGCCTGGTCCGAAATCACCCCGTCTTGTCAGAAACTCAATGATTTGCCGCTGAGTCGTGTGTTCATTGAGCAGATCGTCCGGCAGGTTAAGGAGGTCGCGCATCTGCCGGTTCCAAGCCAGCAGCTTTCCGTCGCGATCAAACAGGGCGACGCCTTGCGACATGTGATCGAAGGTAACTTGGAGGATACGGTTGGCTGCGGTCGCCTCATCCCGCGCAATTTCGAGGCGCTTTATCGCTTCCTCGCGCTCCTCGGCCAATCGGTTGCGCTCGATCAGGCCTTCCCGGAACATCGCGAGGGTTCGCGCCATGTGGCCGAGCTCATCGTGCCCGCCGATTGGGATATCGACGTCAGTCCGTCCGTTCGTCAGCGCCAGCATGGATTCAGTGAGGCGCCCAAGCGGAACGACGATGGAGCGCAGGATCAGAATTGTCAGTGCGAGCGCCATCAGACTGGCGGCAACAACGATGATCCAGGACACGCCGACAGCCTCGGCTGTGCGCCGCCGGGCGCTCGCGCTCGCGCGTGCAGCTTCACTCCTCAGCTGTGCCACGAGTTGACCGAGGCCCTCATCGATGGCTCTCATGTGAACCCGAGCCTGCGCCATCAGCGTATTCCCGATCACACGCCTGTCCTCGGCGTAGGCATTCACCGCCTCGATCGCGCGCGTCATTAGATGGGCCATTTCATTGCGGATGGCGCCGACGGCTTCTGCATTGAGCGGCTCGAGCTTCGTCAATTGCTCTTCGAACCGCGCCTGCGCCTCTCTCGCGCGCTGCTCTGATAAATTAAGCAAGCTGACGGCGGCGTCCGTCAGCCAGTACTTTACGTCATAAAAGGCCCTTTCCGCGTCGCTCGCGGTACGAAGATTTTCGACGTACCGGGATTCAGCAAGGAGCGCATCGGCTCCAAGTTTCATCTCCCAGTTCATGTAGACGTTGGTGCCGATGAGAGCGATAAGGAGCGCACCGGACAGAATGATCAGACGCAAAGGTATCGACAGCCGCGACATGCGGAAGAAATTATCAAGCCGCAGCCGTTTTGGGTTCATTGTGCAGGCTGGAATAAAGTTATGCTGATCACGCCACCGAGATCCCCCTCGCTGGCGCCCTCCTTCGGGTATCCAGTAATGTCAATTTCGCCTTTCGTGCCGCCATGGCATGTCAGGCAGGACGCCGAATAGTACTCGGGAACCAGAACGCGAAAAACCCGGAGTCCGTTCGCAGTATCCTTTTCGGTTTGGTGATAGATTTCGCCGCGAGTTCCAGGTCGGAGAGAGGAATTTTGACTCGATGATTTCGAGCTCCCACGCATCAGGTCGGGACTTCCGGTTTCTGACGAGTTCCGGCGGAGCCGTCACTTTCATGTTCAGCTCGGTCGGCACCTTCTCTCTGAGACGCTCCGTTATGAGGCGGCCGAAAATTGCCGGGATAAAACCTTTGAAGCCGAGGCCCTTCTCGTTGATGAGCTCTTGGCTTTCGTCCATGACCTCCTTGATTGCCGCCATCTCGGCACGCATCAGTCGCCCGTGGCGAGAATTCGGGTCGAGCGCCATGGGATCACGGGAGGTCTCGCGCTTGTAGTCCTCAATTGCTTCGGCCAACACCAGATCGCCGGTCAGCCCCTTGTCTCCACGTTCCGGATCGTTGATCAGATCCTGATGGCGCGAAATCACCGAGCGAGCGGATTGCAGCATGGCCGCCAGGCTCAAGGCAATTTCAATATCATCCTGATCGTCGGCTGCCGTTCGGCCTGCGAGGAATGGCACCACAATCAACATGACCGACGAAGCGAGCACGATCAGTGCTGGCCCCCACAAAAAGCGAATTAACGCGGCAGGCATTCGGCACGTCATGCTCGATGCTCCATCGATCGCATAAAATCATCTCAAGCACAGCGGTCGTCGCGTTTGCACTTTGCCCGGAGCAGCACAGTTGCGCGGCGAATTGCAATACCACGCCAGTGCCTTTGATTTCAGCCTTTCCGGTTAGCCGATCGTGAGCACCGCCTGCATATGGTTAAGCAAGGCTTTGCACCTGCTCAGTTCGCAAAGGAGCAGATCCAAGGCTTGAAGCCTGCGAATTATACCGCAGCGGCTCTCATTCCCAAAGGAGATGTTCTGAGATCGTGGGATTGGGCTCAGAGATTTCTAATGCAGCCTTTCGCTCGCCTGCCCTACAAATATTCAAGTTAACTCTTAGTGCAAATTTGATGTGGGCCGGCCCGCCGCCACCGCGGTGCGTTCGCGAGTTCAGATCGAGGCGCTCGCCGCCACATATCTGCCGAAACGTTGACCAATGGTTCTCAATTGGCTGGCAATCGCTCGCCAGATACACACCTCGTCGTTACTCGGCGTGCCGCTCCTGAGAAAGAAAGGGGAATTGAAGAGCCTGGCGGGGTGGAGCTAGTCGAGAAAGTAAAGGAGGCAGCCGCTCGCGCGACGAGCTTTCGCCACGAAACTACAACGACGGCACTTTGTTGCGCGACCTGATGACCCCGTGCCGCTAGCGTGGCCCTCACACAACGCTCCCACGAAAACATCCAACCAGCCTGAGTTTGGCCACGGCGGAATGCTACGCTTCAGATCGTGGCGAGTTGGAGGTTCCGACCGCCGTCGAAACGAGGGAACACCATGCGCATCATTCGGCAGATGAGAGCATTGTCGGTGGCGTTGATCGGTGCGTTGACGATGCTTGGGTCCGTTCCGCAGGCTAAGGCAGGACCGGCGGCAGCCGAGATTGATCTTGCGGTCCAGGATACCTTGGAGGAGTTCTTCTACCGAGTGCCTGGCTCGCGGGAGCTGGTTGCCAAGTCCGCCGCCGTGCTCGTGTTCCCCACCGTCTACAAGGCCGGCTTCGGTATCGGCGGTGAGTATGGCGAGGGAGCCCTCCTCTCCCGTCGCAGGACGATTGATTATTACAATCTGATCTCGGCATCTATCGGCTTCCAGCTCGGCGCACAGGCGAGATCGATCGTCATCGTTTTCATGACGCCCGAAGCGCTGGCGAGCTTCCGCCGGGTGGACGGTTGGAAGGTGGGTGTCGATGGCTCCATTGCCCTGATCAACATCGGCATTGGTGGTTCGATCGACACAACTCTGGATCACGAACCCCATCGTCGGCTTCATCTTCGACAACAAGGGCCTGATGTATAACCTCACGCTTGAGGGCTCGAAAATCAGCCGCATCTATCGCTGAGCGGCGCTGAAAGTCGTTCTGACCTGTGATGCTCTGCGCATCGGGCGTTGCCGCCTGATGCTGCGTCGGTTAAGCCTGCCGAGCAGATCGACATTGCCCGGCTGGTTTATCCGCATGTCCTACAATACCTTCGGCCATCTATTTCGTGTCACGACTTGGGGCGAGAGCCACGGGCCGGCGATCGGCTGTGTCGTTGACGGCTGCCCGCCGGGCATTCCGCTGACCGCAGAGGACATCCAGGCGTACCTCGACCGCCGCCGTCCCGGACAGTCGCGCTACACTACGCAGCGCCGCGAGCCGGACCAGGTTGAAATCCTTTCTGGCGTGTTCGTCGATGATAACGGGCGGCAAGTGACTACCGGCACGCCGATCTCGCTCGTCATCCGAAACGTCGATCAGCGCTCCAAGGACTACGGGGACATCAAAGACGCGTTTCGCCCCGGACATGCCGATTATACCTACTATGAGAAGTACGGCATTCGCGATTATCGCGGGGGAGGTCGATCCTCAGCCCGCGAAACGGCCATGCGCGTGGCAGCTGGGGCAATCGCGCGCAAGATCCTGTCCGGTGTCACCATACGCGGCGCCCTCGTTCGTATCGGGCCGCATGAGATCGATCGAACACGCTGGGACTGGGCCGAGGTCGACAGTAACCCCTTCTTCGCGCCGGACCACGGGATCGTTCAGACCTGGGCCTCCTATCTTGACCAAATCCGCAAGGCTGGGTCGTCCGCCGGAGCGGTCGTCGAGATCGTCGCAGAGGGGGTGCCGCCGGGCTTGGGAGCACCGGTTTATGGAAAGCTGGATCAAGACCTCGCCTCGGCGCTGATGAGCATCAATGCTGTCAAAGGAGTTGAGATCGGTGCGGGCATGGCCGCAGCTCAGCTCACGGGCGAGGAGAATGCGGACGAGATCCGTATCGGCCCCGACGGCCGACCGCAGTTCCTGACGAATAATGCAGGCGGCATCCTCGGCGGGATTTCCACGGGTCAGCCGATTGTTTGCCGCTTCGCCGTGAAGCCGACATCGTCCATACTTACCCCACGCAAGACGATTGACCGCTTCGGCAACGAAAGGGAAATCGTGACCAAGGGACGGCACGATCCTTGTGTCGGCATCCGCGCGGTGCCGGTGGGCGAAGCCATGGTTGCTATCGTGCTCGCGGACCACGCTTTACGCCATCGCGCGCAGACGGGAAGGTGGGGATTTCTGACATGGGCGACATCTCCCAGGTGAAAGCCGTGCTGTTCGACGTCTTCGGCACGGTCGTAGACTGGCGCACGAGCATCATTCGCGAGCTCGAGGCCTTCGGAGCCGCCAAGGGCATCTCCGCGGACTGGACGGCGTTCACAGACGACTGGCGAGGCCTATACCAGCCCTCGATGGAGGAGGTGCGCTCGGGGCGGCGGCCCTGGACCATCCTTGACGTGCTGCACCGGGAGAGCCTGGAAAAGCTGCTCACGAAGTTCGAGATCCCAGAGCTCACCGAGGCCGAAAAGCAGCACCTCAACAAGGTCTGGCACCGCCTGTCTCCCTGGCCGGACAGTGTACCCGGGCTGCAGCGGCTCAAATCACGCTACCTGATCGGCACGCTCTCGAACGGCAACGTAGGGCTGTTGGCGTGGATGGCAAAGAACGCCGGCCTGCCCTGGGATGTCATCCTCGGCGCCGAAACCTCCCGTGCCTACAAGCCCCTACCGCAGGCCTACCGTGGTGCCATGGAGACGCTAGGTCTCGGACCGGGGGAAGTCATGCTGGTCGCTGCTCATAACTCCGATCTCGAGGCCGCAGCGGCACAGGGCTATGCCACCGCATTCGTCGCTCGACCGACGGAGTACGGCCCACATCAAACGAAAGACCTGAAGGCCGAGCGCGATTGGGATGTCGTCACCGACAGTTTCCTTGGCCTCGCGGACGCGCTCGGCTGCCCCTAATCGCGTTCTACGGAAACAGCCCCGTCTGCCGCAACGCTTCGCCCAGCACCATGGCGGCAGCGACCGCGACGTTGAGCGAGCGTAAGCCTCTACGCATGGGAACTCGTACGCTCGCATCGGCTACTTCCCGGACGCTGTCCGGTACGCCAGCGGTCTCGCGGCCAAGCAACAAAGTATCGTCGGGCGCGAAGCGAAACTCGGTAAAGGGAAGATCGCCGCGCACGCTGAGGAGGACAAGCCGGCCGGCGCTCTCAGTGCTCACGCGCTTTGCCAGAAACTCCTCCCAGCTCAAGTGCCGGGTGAGATCGACGTACGGCAAGTAGTCGAGCGCGGCGCGCTTCAATGCTCGATCGGAAAGGTCAAATCCCGCCGGACCGATGACATCGACGGGCACATTCATGCACGCTGCCAGACGCATGATGGTCCCAGTGTTTTGCGGGATATCGGGCTGGTACAGTGCTAATCTCATCGCAGCAGCTCTCGCCGCCTATGCATCCGAAGCGCGCGTGCAAGCGTGTGCGCCAAATTGCCTCTTTGCCGCTCTGCTTCCCCGCCTTGAGAGCATGGACAAACGATGCCAAAAGGTCGGCGTGGCAAAAAGCGCCGTTCTGAGCGGGGGATTTGCCGACTTATAGATTGCGACTGTCCGGTACGGTCACTCCGCCGGCGCCGGCGTTCGCCGGAGTGGCGCGGGCGCGGTTGCATTTTTAGTGAGTGCCCGGATTACGGGGGTCAGGGCATTTGCAGGGAGAAGGGAGGCTCAATTGAGCGCACACGCCGAGGAGCCAACGCGTCGGGACTTCCTGACGATCGCTGGGGGAGCATTCGCGGCGGTCGGCGGCGCTATGGCGCTGTGGCCGTTCATCGCACAGATGAACCCAGATGCATCGACACAGGCTCTCGCCTCGGTCGAGGTCGATCTGACACCCGTGCAGCCCGGCCAGGCAATCACCGTCATGTGGCGCGGGAAGCCCGTCTTCATCCGCAACCGCACGCCGGAAGAGATTGAGCAGGCCCGGACAACCCCGCTGAGCGAGCTTCCCGACCCCGAGTCAGACCGCGATCGTGTGAAGAGCGGCCACGAGAACTGGCTCGTCCTGATCGGCGTCTGCACCCACCTCGGCTGCATCCCCAAGGGCCAGAGCCTCAACGACATGAAGGGAGACTACGGCGGCTGGTTCTGCCCCTGCCACGGCTCCCACTACGACCAGCGGGGCGTATTCGCAAAGGCCCGGCGCCGCGCAACCTCGAGGTGCCGACCTATGAGTTCGTATCGGATACGAAGATCAGGATCGGCTGAGGAACACGGACACCATGACTACACATCAGTCGACCTACAACCGAAGATCGAACTTTGAGAAGTGGTTGGACGAGCGCCTGCCCATCGCACGCATGATGCATGGGCAGTTCGTCGATTTCCCGACGCCCCGCAACCTCAATTACCTGTGGACTTTCGGCGGCATCCTGACGTTCGTGTTGGGCGTGCAGATCCTGACCGGCGTCGTGCTCGCCATGCACTACATCCCGAGCGCCGCCGACGCCTTCGATTCCGTCGAGCGTATCCGGCGCGACGTGAACTACGGCTGGCTGATCCGCAATCTGCACGCGGTCGGCGCCTCGATGTTCTTCTTCGCCGTCTACGTCCACATCTTCCGCGGCCTTTATTACGGCTCCTACAAGGCGCCGCGCGAGGTGCTCTGGATCATCGGTGTCATCATCTACCTCGTGATGATGGCCACCGCCTTCCTCGGCTACACGCTGCCGTGGGGGCAGATGAGCTTCTGGGGCGCAACGGTCATCACCAACTTCTTCTCGGCCATTCCGCTGGTCGGTGAGAGCATCGTGCAGTGGCTGTGGGGTGGCTACGCGGTGACCGGCGTGACCCTCAACCGCTTCTTCAGCCTGCATTATCTGCTGCCGTTCGTGCTCGTCGGGCTCGTCGCGCTGCATATCTGGGCACTGCATGTCGTCGGGCCAGAACAATCCGACCGGCATCGAGCCGCAGACGAAGTCCGACACGGTGCCGATGAGCCCCTACGCGTCTGGAAGGACGCCGTCGGCTTGGCCGTATTCCTGATCCTGTTTGCGTGGTTCGTCTTCTTCGTCCCCGACTACCTCGGGCACGCGGACAACTACAATCAGGCCAACCCGCTGGTGACGCCGCCGCACATCGTGCCGGAGTGGTACTTCCTGCCGTTCTACGCCATCCTCCGCGCCGTTCCCTCGAAGCTCGGCGGCGTGATTGCGATGTTCGGCGCCATTCTGATCCTGGCCTTCGTGCCTTGGCTCGACACATCGCGCGTCCGCTCGACCAAGTACCGGCCGCTATACCGCTGGTTCTTCTGGGCCTTCGTCTTCTCCTGCCTCGCACTTGGCTATCTGGGCTCGAAGCCGGCTGAGGGTGTCTACGTAACGTGGGCGCGCGTGTTCACGTTCTACTACTTCGCACACTTCCTGATCGTCATGCCGATCATCGGTGTGATCGAGACACCCAAGGCGCTGCCGCGCTCAATCAGCGAAGCTGTCCTCGGCAAGAAGGGCAACGGCGGGAGTGCGGTTTCTCCTGCGACGGTAGCTGCGGCAGCCGAGAAGCGGTGACTCGGGGAGGCGAGGTTCGATACGATGATCACACTGAGGAAAACACTCGGGGCGGCGTTGGCAGCAGGTCTGCTGATCGTGTCCACCCAGACCGCCCCGGCCGCCGAGGCCATCCAGATCGAGCGGCAGAGCTGGCCCTTCGCCGGGTTCTTCGGCACCTTCGATCGGGCGCAGCTCCAGCGTGGCTATCAGGTTTACACTGAGGTCTGCGCAAGCTGCCACGAGCTTAAGCGCATCTCATACCGGAACCTCGCTCAGCCCGGCGGGCCGGAGTTTCCGGTGAACGCCGTGGAGGCGCTCGCCGCCGCAGCGGAAGTCGAGGACGGGCCAGATGACCAGGGCGAGATGTTCAAGCGCCCCGGTCGCCTCTCAGACCAGTTGCCTACACTCTATCGCAACGAGAACGAGGCACGCGCAATTCATAACGGCGCGTATCCTCCAGATCTGTCCTTGATGGCCCGGGCGCGCAACACAGAGAACGTAGCGCCCTGGTACATTCATCCGTTCCTGATGCTGCGGGACATTGCCGTTGGATACCAGGAGGGTGGGGCCGACTACATCTACGCTTTGCTCACCGGCTACAAGGACCCGCCAGCTGGCTTCGAGCTAATGGAGGGCATGCACTACAACGCTGCCTTCCCTGGCCACCAGATCGCTATGGCCAATCCGTTCGCAGGTGGTGACGGCCAAGTTCAGTATCAGGACGGCACACCGTCGACTGTCGAGAACTATGCTCGCGACGTTGCGGCATTCCTCTCCTGGACGGCTGATCCGCGTCTAGAGGAGCGCAAGCGGATCGGTTGGATGGTGATGCTCTACCTCGTCATCACAGCTGGCCTGCTCTATGTCGGCAAGCGGAGGATTTGGTCGAAGATCGACCATTGACCTCCTCTCTCATCGGTATCGGAAAAGGCCTCGCCAGCGAGGCCTTTTCTCTTTAGGAGTTCCGGTTCGTAACGGTGCTGTCGACGCTCCCTTCACCGGCACGTTGGAGGATTTCCGGTCGCAGCAAAGCGGGGTGACGAATGACACGCGCAGTCCTTGGCATCATCGGCGGTAGCGGGCTCTACCACCTGCCGAACATCAAAGACCCGCACTGGGAGAAGGTGTCGACCCCGTGGGGCGATCCCTCGGACGAGATCCTTTTCGCCGAGGTGGACGGCCTTCCAATCCGCTTCCTGCCGCGGCATGGTCGCGGACACCGCCTTTCGCCATCCGGCATCAATTACCGGGCCAACATCGATGCAATGAAGCGGACAGGCGTCACTGATCTGATCTCCGTTTCCGCCTGCGGCTCGCTGCGCGAGGACCTGCCGCCGGGCATGTTCGTTCTGGTCGACCAGTTCATCGATCGCACGTTCGCGCGCGAGAAGAGCTTCTTCGGCAATGGGCTCGTGGCCCACGTCTCGGTTGCGGACCCTGTCAGCCCCGCCCTCGTTGACGAGATCGAGAAAGCGCTGCAGGCCGAGCAAATCGCCTATCGCCGCGGGGGCACCTATCTCGTCATGGAGGGACCGCAATTCTCCACGCGAGCCGAATCAAATCTGTACAGATCCTGGGGCTGCGACGTGATCGGCATGACGAACATGCCCGAGGCCAAGCTCGCTCGCGAGGCCGAGATCTGCTACGCGACGGTGGCCATGGTCACTGATTACGACTGTTGGCACGAGGAGCACGCTCACGTGGACGTGGCTTCCGTCCTGGAGGTCATGAAGACCAACACGGAGGCAGCTCAGCGCATGTTGGGACGACTTGCGGCCTCTTTCCCGCGTGAGCATGTGCCTTGTCCGATCGGCTCCGACCGCGCACTCGATGTGGCCCTCATAACCGCGCCCGAAGCCCGCGACCCAGAACTGGTCGCCAAGCTAGACGCCGTCGCAGGCCGCGTGCTCAAGGGCTAAGACCGGTTGGGACTCGCCGTCTCTTGAGGGGTGGGTTGGCCCATCTGCGCATCGCGCCGAAGGGCCAAGTGCCGCACTTTCTTGAGAGGAAGGCCGATCGAAGGTGTAACCTCGAATTTCCGCGCACCGAATCCAGGCAACTACTCGGGCTTGCTCTGCTTCACCTTCTCGATCTCGCTCAAGGCGAGCACCGAGTGAGCATATGCTCCCCCGGCACGCATCTCGGCTGCGACCCAGATCGCTTCCATCAGCTCTTGCTCGGTGGCGCCGTGGCGCAGCGCCGCCTTGGTGTGCCCCTTGATGCAGTAGGGGCACTGGGTCACGTGAGCGACCGCGACGGCAATGATCTGCTTCATCTTCGCTGAGAGCGCGCCTTCCTCGAATACTTTCTGGCTGAAAGCGCGAAATGCCGCTTCGGTCTCGGGAGCCAGATCCCGACGCTTCTGTGCCAAATGAGGCGATGAGGGTGGGTAGACAGCTTCGGACATCTGCGACCTCCTTCCGGGAGATGAGCCCGTGCCGATATGGCGTGCAGTTCTGCCCCCCTGATGCACGCTAGCAGAACCTTCATCTGAAGGTCACTGTCTTGATCGGACAACCTGACCGATGGTAGGGCGAGGCCGCGGCGCCCAGGCAAACCGAAAGGTTATGGCCCACTACGGCTTGCCTACCCCGGCGGAAACAGAATAAGGATCTGCATCTTCACGAGTTCGGGGTACCAAGCCAGCACAGCATGAGCGGCGCCCCAGATCATGGCGCAGAGCACCAGGAGCGCCGGCACAGCAGCGAACACCGCCTTCAGGAAGAAGGCCATCAAGTGGAGGAAGGGGAGATCGAGGCAAGTCACCGTGCCAGCAGAGGCGCTTGGAGCGTCCCCGAATGGCGGGACGAAGGAATGGTAGCCCGCCGGCATTGTTGCAGCGCGCTCTCGCGCCTGCCGCTCTCTCGCTTCGCGCTCGCGAGCTTCGCGTTCGCGGCGCAACGTGCGGGGCAGATCGTCCGGGTCGCCGTCCGCAACGGATAAAGAAAATGGAGGGTCTGAAATGGCCATATCCGAAACCTCGTACCGCCGCTTCGCGAGCAGACATTCGGCCACCATCCCCGGCGACGTGGCACCCGACGCCTCCGCGCAACTCCCTTCGTCCGACATCCGATAATCGCACTTTACGCCACCAATAGGGCATCAAGGAGGTGATGGTGGACGAGCTGAAGCGGCTGATCCGGTCGATTCCAGATTATCCAAAGCCCGGCATCATGTTCCGGGACGTCACGACCCTGCTGCGCGATGCCGACGGCTTCGAGAAGGCGATCATCGCGCTTGCCGAACCATACCAAGGACAGGGCGTGGACGCGGTAGCCGGGATCGAGGCCCGGGGCTTCATTCTGGGCGGTGCAGTCGCGGACCGGCTCGGCTGCGGATTCATCCCAATTCGTAAAAAGGGTAAACTGCCTTGGAAGACCATCGGGCAGGAGTACACGCTCGAGTACGGCGTCGACGCCATCGAAATACACGAGGACGCCATCCGCAAAGGTGAGCGCATCCTCATCATCGACGACCTGATCGCTACCGGCGGCACCGCCGAAGCAGCCGCCAAGCTCATCCGCCGTTCTGGCGGCGAGGTGGTCGGCGCCGCTTTTGTTATCGATCTGCCGGACCTCGGCGGGCTGAGCAAACTGGAGGCCAGCGGCGTGAAATGTCACGCACTGGTCGCTTTCGAGGGGCATTGAATGAGCGAGATGAACGGCAAGAGCTTGCCACCCGGCAAGCTTCGTGAGGCGTTGGCTGCAGTAATGGACGGCCGGCTCAATCCCGGCGTACCTGTAACCTGTCCCGTTTGCGGCGAACCTGGATTGCACGTCGACGACCGCTCGGCCCGGCCGCACGCGGAGTGGTATGCGCTCTCGTGCACATCTTGCGGATTGGACGATACCATCCACATTCCAATGGGATCGCGGCCGGGAAGCTTCAGTTAGTTGGTTCGGTTGCTCTTGGCAGCGTGGATCATCCCGGACCTTTTACCCGGGGTGAAACTAGCCGAGCGTGCGGAGTGAACATCGCGTTGATCGCGGCGATGAGTTGGGATTACGCGATCCCGCCGCGTGGGCGTCTCCTGGCTAAGCACTAGCCGATCGACCCAGGGAGCAGATTGAGATGAAAATCGGCGGGCGGCATTATCGCACCATTTGGCTGAATGCCGACGGGTGGTCGGTCGAGATCATCGACCAGACGAAGCTGCCGCACCGGTTCGAGACGGTGACGCTCCGGACTTGCGGGGATGCCGCCCGTGCGATCCTCACCATGCAGGTCCGTGGCGCTCCGCTGATCGGCATCACCGCTGCCTATGGCCTTTGCCTCGCACTACGCGAGGATGCCTCCGACGAGGCGATGGACCGGGCGATCGAGCACCTCGCAAGCCAGCGGCCTACGGCGATCAATCTTCGCTGGGCTTTGGACCAGGTGCGCGCTGCTGTCCGCAACTTGCCACGTGAGCAACGTGTCGAAGCGGCCTACAAGCGCACCGCAGAGCTGGCCGACGAGGATGTCGAAACCTGCCGCCGCATTGGCGTGAACGGGCTCGAGCTCCTCAAGGAGATCGCTTCAAGAAAGAAGCCCGGTGAGCCGGTGAATGTGCTGACGCATTGCAATGCCGGCTGGCTCGCCTGCGTCGACTGGGGCACCGCGACCTCGCCCATCTATCACGCCCACGATGCCGGCATCCCCGTGCATGTCTGGGTGGACGAGACGCGGCCACGCAACCAGGGCGCCTCGCTGACAGCTTACGAGCTCGGCAGTCATGGCGTCCCGCACACGATCGTCGTCGACAATGCCGGCGGCCACCTCATGCAGTCCGGCAAAGTCGACATCTGCATCGTCGGCACGGACCGCGTGGCGGCCAATGGCGACGTGGCCAACAAGATCGGCACCTACCTCAAAGCGCTCGCCGCCAAAGACAACAGTGTGCCCTTCTACGTAGCGCTTCCTCACTCGACCATCGATTGGACGCTCGATGAGGGCCGCAATATTCCGATCGAGGAACGCTCTGCCGATGAGGTCCTGAAAATGCCGGGCCGCCTACCAGACGGCTCGGTTGTGACCGTTGAAATCGCAGCACCCGGCTCGCCAGCAGGCAACCCCGCCTTCGACGTGACCCCAGCACGCCTCGTCACCGGCTTCATTACGGAGCGCGGCATCGCTCCTGCCTCGCGGGAGGGCCTACTTTCACTCTACCCCGAACGCAAGCGCCAGTAGCGGCTGCCCAAGCCTCGCGCCCAGTTGATTTGACCAGTGATTTGAGTTGCCTTTGATGGCACCAGTCATAGGAGACCGACATGCTTAGGCGAATAGGCGTAGCTGCTGCGTTCCTGCTTGCCGCGCTCCTGCCCGCTTCCGCACACCACGGCTGGGGCAGTTATGACGCCGGCAAGATGGTGACGGTCGAAGGCAAGATTGTCACCACCCGGTATGAAAACCCGCACGTCACGCTCACCGTCGAGGCTCAAGATAAGACCTGGACACTGACACTTGCCCCCGTGTCGCGCATGCGGAATCGGGGGGCGACCGAAGAGTTGGTGGCGCCCGGCAAAGTCATCACTGCAGTCGGTTACGTCTCGACGCGTGATCCGGATGAGCTACGGGCAGAGCGGATTACCGTCGACGGCAAGACCATCGAGATGCGCTGAATGGCTCTCGAAGCCCCTGCAATTCTTGTCGCGTTGGAGCAATCGGCTCTGGGGACGGCCATCCGGCAATCGGTCTGGATCTATCCTGCAGCAAATACCGTTCACATCCTTGGACTGACCCTGCTGGCAGCCTCAGTCGCGGTCATGGATCTGCGGCTGCTCGGTGCGTTCAAAGAGACCGTTCCAGCTGCGGTAATCGTCCCGGCGCGCCGTCTCGCCATGCTCGCGCTGACCATCATGGTCTTAACGGGCCTCGTGCTGTTTACGGCCGAGGCGACCCATGTCGCCATGAACCCGGTCTTTCAGATCAAGATGGGCCTAATCGGGCTCGCGATCCTGAATGCTCTCGTCGTGCAGAGGACGCTTCCCGCCGTGTTGATCAAATCGCCGGCGATGACACCTCTACCAACGCGATTTCGAATTGCGGCCGCCATTTCCCTCGTGATTTGGTTCTGCGTGGCAGCTGCCGGCCGGCTTATCGCGTACTTCTGATTAACCCAGTCGCTTTCTACGCCGGCTATTGCGCGATGCACCAGATTGCGCCAGCGCCTCGAAGTCACGAACGAACCGATCAAGCCCACTCCAATCGGTCAGCTCGGTATCGCCAGAAGGGTGCCGCTCGACGCCTTTGGAATCGACGATCGCGTGAAGGATCGCCCGCTCAATCGGATTGAGCTGACGGTCGTGGATCGCGCCGGCCACATGATAGATGACATCGGGCTTCCACCCGTGCTCGGCCACGAAGCGTTGAGCAATCTCGTCGATCGCGGACCGCTCGCTCTCCTCGTGAGACGCTGCCGACAGGCTCACCGGGAGAAAAGCGGAAGGGCAGCGCCGCAGCGCCTCACCATGACGCATGACGAAGCTCGATAACTCCGGATCGAATCAGCCGATATGGACCGAGCCAGCGATGATCACGCATCACAGTCGTCAGCTCCGGCCTCTGTTTCATGAGCCTTGAGGTCGATCAACCGAACCAGCGCGCCATCATTCTCGAGCCGATGTGCGACGTGATGGGCGATCTTGTCCGTCTGGCCCTCGCGAGAAGCGTAGGCGATGAGATAACGCAACATGGGAATCACCATTGCAGCAAGGGCAGCCTGCCGCAACACCTTGGATTGTCATTGCCAATTATCAACCTGGGCGCTTGAACGGTTCCCGCCCGTGATCCGGAACCTAAGCCAAACCAAGCATTCCGACGCGTAAACGATGGCGCGAGTCGGTGATCAGCCAGGCGCCGCCGATGGCCGCCAGCATCACGCCCAAAGCGGTCGCCGCCGCAATCACGAACATGATCATCACCTGATATTTGGCAGCTTCGACGGGATCGATGCCGGCGAGAATCTGGCCCGTCATCATGCCGGGCAGAGTGACGACGCCTGTTGCAGCCATCGCGTTGAGGATAGGCATGAGGCCCGTTTTCACGGCATGGACGACGACGCTCGCTGTCGCCTCGAAACGCGTCTCGCCCAGCGCCAGGCGCGCCTCGATCGCTGCACGGTCGCGCTTGGCAGCCTGGACAATGGTGTTCATGACGAGCGCGACGCCCGTCAACGTGTTGCCGAGTATCATCCCGAGGATTGGCAGCAGGTACTGCGGCGCGTACCACGGCTCAGGGCCAATGACGACGATCATCGTGTAGAGCGTCGCCAGCAGCCCGACGAAGAAGAGCGTGCCCGTGCCGATGCCGTAGGCCATCCAGCCGCCGACGCGCGCTTCTTGTCGTGCCAGGGCCTCATGCCCCGCCATTCCAACCATCACGAGCGCCAGCACCGCCGTCAGCAGCGGCGAGGTCTGCTCGAACACGAACTTCAGGACGAAGCCGATGGCGCCGAGTTGCACGACCATCCGCACAGTGGCGATCGCGATGCTGCGCTCCAGCCCAAGCCGCAGCGCCCAGGACAACACTCCATTGAAGACAATGAGAACGGCTGCCGCCGTCAGGTCGAGCCACGAGAGTGGAACATAGCTCATGAGGCGATGCTCCTGCGGGGCAGGAGATGACGATGATCGACGTCGGGCCGGCTTTGAGCCCCGAGCTGAAGGCGCTGGTGCGCGAGCCTCTCGATCTCTGCCGGGTCATGGCTGACAAGGAGGACGATGCGACCGGCGAGAAGCTGGAACCGGATCAGCTCGTGGACAAGCGCCGCCGTCTGGGCATCGAGGGCGGCCGTGGGCTCGTCCAGCAATAGAACGCGAGGCTCGTCTATCAGACCGCGCGCGAGCGCCATGCGCAGCCTCTCTCCGGTCGAGAGTTGGCCGATCGGGCGATCCAGCAGGCTGAGATCGAGCCCAAGTGCGTGCAGCAGCCGCTCCAGCTTTCCCGGATCGGAGTCACTTGGAAAGTGATCCCGGGCCGTCGCCGCCCACCAGCCCGGCTCAGCCGCGAAATAGCGGACCTGCCGACGCCACTGCGGCCCGGACATCTCGCGCCGTTCTGCTCCATCGAGCGTCACGTAGCCGTCGACGTCATCCAAGTCGGCTATGGCGCGCAAGAGCCTGGTCTTGCCAGAGCCAGACGGGCCCTCGATGGACAGGCACTCGGTCCCCGCAACCGCAAACGAGAGAGGCGGCAGCGTGCCGACCTTCAATTTATCGACCTTGAGCAAAGTGCTCTCTCATCGCTCGCGATTCCCCGCGGAAGGCTTATCAAGCGTCTGAGAATTCCGCCATTGGTTTGTGGAGAACCGATCAGGAGCGAGAAGAGCAGATCGCAGATCACGCGCGACACACAGCGAACCCTGCAACAGCCTGCGCGTTACTTGGCTTTCGGAGGTGAGCACCGTGGTTCAACTTCGGCTGCCCGCAAACTCGCGCATCACAGAGGGACATACCTGGAACGAGCGCCGCGAAGACGGCCGCTGGACGGAAATGCGCGTCTATCGCTGGATTCCCGGCGAGCACCGCCAGCCACAGCTCGATACTTACTGGATCAACATGGACCAGTGCGGTCCGATGGTTTTGGACGCGCTCATCAAGATCAAGAACGAGATCGATCCAACGCTAGCGTTCCGCCGCTCCTGCCGAGAGGGCGTCTGCGGCTCGTGCTCGATGAACATGAACGGCGACAACGGCTTGGCTTGCCTCGAGCCGCTCGAGAAATTCGGTGGCAAGCTCACCGTATATCCGCTGCCCCACATGCACATCATCCGGGACCTTGTTCCGGATCTCAGCCACTTCTTCCGCCAGTACGAGGCTATGGAGCCGTGGCTGCATACCAAGGAGCCAGAGCCGGACCAGGAATGGCTCCAGTCCCCCGAGGACCGGGAGCGGCTCAACGGCCTCTACGAGTGCATCTTGTGCGCCTGCTGCTCCGCGGCCTGCCCAAGCTACTGGTGGAACTCCGCCCGCTTCCTCGGCCCTGCAGTTCTCTTACAGGCCGCGCGCTGGGTCGAAGACAGCCGCGATCAGACCACCGATGAGCGGCTCGACCGCGTCTCGGAACCCATGGGGGCGTACGGATGTCGTCAAATCCTCAACTGCGCCAAGGTGTGCCCCAAAGGCCTGAACCCTGCCGAGGCCATCGCGATGCTGCGCCGGCGCCTCATCAAACGGCAGAGCGGCTGATGGTGAAGACCCAGAGCGAATGGCGTCGCGCCGTCGTCGTCGGTGGCGGAGCTGGGGGACTGCAGCTTGCGATCCGCTTGGCCAAGCGACGCGAGCGAGACCGCCTTCACGTCACCCTTATTGACAAGAACGAGACCCACATCTGGAAGCCGCTGCTGCACGAGGTCGCCTCTGGCAGCATGTATCCGAGCACCGACGAAGTCGACTACCTGGCGTTAGCACGCTGGCATGGTTTCACCTTCTGTCACGGCGCCTTCGAAGGGCTAGATCGCGACAAGCGTGAGGTGCTGGTGGGAGCAGTTTGCGATGAGGAAGGGATCGTCATTCCGCCCCGCCGCCTGCCTTACGACGTTGTCGTCCTGGCAGTCGGCAGCGTTACAAACAGCTTCGGTGTGCCTGGTGTCGAGGAATACACTTTCTCCCTCGACGATGCCCAGGAGGCTGAACAGTTTCATCGTCGCCTTGTGCATCTTTACCTCAGAGCCAACTATGCTCCGCCAGAGCAGCGGCCAGAGAGCATCAACGTAGTGATCGTCGGCGGCGGAGCTACGGGCGTCGAGCTGGCAGCAGAGCTGCGCTCGGCCACTCGGGTGCTAACAGCATTCGGCCTCGACAACATCGACGCTGACAGCTTCCTTCGGCTGACCATTCTCAATATGGATCCCAGGCTACTCCTGCAGTTGCCCGAGCAAATATCCGATGCTGTTACCGAAGAGCTTGGCCGGCTTGGCGTGGCAGTAAGGAATTCCGAGCAGGTAGTAAAAGTCGCGCCCGATCACCTCGAAACCAAGAGCGGCGGCCACTATCCTGCCGACTTGGTTGTATGGGCCGGAGGCGTGAAGGCAGCCGACTACCTCAAGAACCTCGACGACCTCGAAACCAACAAGCATAAC
Source organism: uncultured Pseudomonadota bacterium (assembly GCA_963786775.1). Lineage (GTDB taxonomy): Bacteria > Pseudomonadota > Alphaproteobacteria > Rhizobiales > Hyphomicrobiaceae > ZC4RG25. Next base: position 26,912 of record CAWBAM010000032.1, read on the forward strand.
CAGATCGTCGTCACTGAAAGGCTGCAGACGACCCGTGATCCGCGTGTGCTCGCAATGGGCGACTGCGCTGCAGCTCCGTGGCTGGGCCGAAATAAACTGGTGCCGCCGCGCGCGCAGGCTGCCGAGCAGCAGGCACGCTATCTCGCTCGGGCCATTCCGCGATTGCTCGCCGGTCAGGAGGTGAAGCCGTTCCGCTACAATGACTTAGGCTCTTTCGTGTCCCTAGGGGAAGAGAACACGATCGGCACGCTGATGGGCTATCTCAGAGGGCATCGTCTGCGCCTCGAGGGCTTCATCGCCCACCTGATCTACCGCTGGCTCTACAAACGCCATCAGGCGGCACTGTTTGGCTGGAGCGCCGCTATTCTTACGACCATCGGTAATTGGCTACGAGGCACCTCTCGGCCGCGGGTGAAGTTGCATTAACAATGCGCTTTGACTCTCGCTGCGCGAGGGCGCTGTCAGTTCACCGCGGGTACTCGCCTATATCCCGTCCCTGCGACCACCACCTCGACGGCGCCATTCGTGATCACAGGATGCGAGATGCGCACCGCAAGCACGCCGTCATATCCTTTCTCCCGCGCCCGTTCGGCAAGCTTGGCGAGGGCCCTGGCGATCGTCTTGTCGAGCAAGGCCTCGTAACGAGTCATCTCGCCGCCGATGGTATTGGTGATGGCCTCGCGCATGTCCCGCAGCACGTTCGCGCCGCTGACCGCGCAGGCATAGATCAGCTCACCGTGACGCACGGGCTCCTCGATCGTTTCGGTCGTGACGAGCCGCATGTCTCCCCCGTTAGGCTGTCACCCTCCGCCGGCGGCCGAAGAGGAGCCGCTTGAACATCAGCAGCACGACGAGGGCGAGAAATGCCAATACGCTGATGACGATCGAATGCCTTTCCCACAGCAGGACCGGGCTGACCTGCCCGTCAAGAACAAGTTGAAAATCGGCGCTGATCACCGCCGGATTGGGGAGCGAGCCATTGCGCAGCATCATGGCGACGGCGGCATCCTGGTCGCGGCTCGCCAGCACGGCGTCGCGGACCCGAGTCGACGAGAGCACCTGCATCTTGGATGGATTTTGAGCCACCGCACGCATTATGCGCTGGCTCGCGTCCGGTCGAAGGCCGGTCATATACCGTGCCATCGCTTGCAGCTCCGGCTCGGCTAAGCTGCGGGCGAGCTTTCTCAGTTCATCGTTGTCCAGCTCGAACAGCACGTCCCGGGCATCGCGCTCCACGCTGGTCAATCGCAGCGCCGCGAGCCTGTCATCAAGCGCGAGCAGGCGAGAAATCGAAGCCGTGGTGAAGCTATCGGCCCTGGCGCGCCGATACAGCTCCCACTCGACGACGCGGTCGAGGCGGTCACCGGCGAGCGTCGACCAACGTAGCGCCGCCTCAACTGACCGGAGATCGCGCGCGATCGTCATGCCCGGCTCGGTTAGCCGGTTGACCGCGTCGTAGAGTGTTCCGTTCTCCAACCGCTTGAGAACACCGGTATCGCCCTCGTCGGCGACAATGATGCCCACCAACTCGTCGATGCGCGGAAGCTGCTCGGGAACTCGCGGCATCCAGGAACGCTCTGAACGGCGGATTCTGCTCCGCAAGTTCGAGAACCTTGGCGTGGGCGCGGCGGAATTCCCGCCAGATCTCGACAACGCGATCGGCCGTCGAAACGGAGATGTCGCGCACCTGCTCCTCGAGCTGCCGGGCAATCGAATCCGCGAGTTCCTCCCTTACACGCTGCTTCGTCGCGTCCGACTTCATCTCCTCGGCGATGATGGGCAGCACGCCGCTGCGAAGCTCCCAGATGTCCTTTGCGATCAGCACGACGCCAACGCCGCCGGCCACGATCGACACCAGCCGCCCGAGCACCGCGCCGACGATGCGATGACCGATGCGCCGCGCCATGTTGGCGAGCTGACGGCGGACGAGCAGGATGACCGCGCCCGCGATGCCCTCGCTGCCTTCGATCAGCACAGAGGTCGTCGATACATTCGCCCGCGCCGTTTCCGGATCGATGGCGAACTCCTTGCCGGCGTCGCTCGCCACCACCCGAGAGACGGTGGTGCCGAAACGGGGACCGAGGAACGCCTGCAGGCATTGCAGTGCCGGCTCCGCCGCGTCGAGGGTCGCCAGCTCGATATTGCGGCCCACGTTCTTACCTACGCCGACAGCGAGCTCCTCGATGGCCACCTTTACCGGCTCGGACCGGTAGACGCGCTCAGCCACCGCGGTCGCCAGCTCCTGCGATTTCTCCTTGTAGGCGAGAGATTGCAGGAGATCGCCCCAGCTCGACTCGTCGTGGACCTCGGCAACTGCGAGGTCGACTTGCTTATCCAGAATTTCGTCGAGACCTGTACGGCGCCATTCCTCGGCCACGACTGCCTTGAAATCGACCGCCGCGAGACCAGCTTGCAGGGCCTTGGAGGTGATGCGCTCGACCGCCGCACGGAACGCCTGCTCGTCGCCCGTCTGACACGCCTCGTAGTCCGCGCGCGTGAGCTTCACCGCGGCGCTGGCCTGCTCAGACAAGGGCGCTGTCGCAACAGCGAAGGCCGTCAACGCTGCAACAGTCCGGTGCAGAAAAGCAGCAGGCACGCGCACTCCCCTGTGTCTCTCGTCCTCCAGGCAGAGGAGCGATTATGGTTACTCCAGTATTTATAGCTGATGAATTTGGAAACCGGGACACACGTCTCGGGGGAAAGAACGGTCAGGCGCTCCCAAATAGTGTTGAGCGTGGACCTCACAGGCTCATTGGGCAATAACGCCGGCATTCGGGCTGGATCATGGAGGGGGATCGGCCGTGAGCAGCGTGCAATTTGGCATTCTCGCCTACGTCGTGGTGCAGTTTGCCATCGGGCTCTGGGTCGCGCGGCGCATCAAGACCACGACCGATTTCCTGATCGCAGGCCGGACTCTTGGCCTCGGCCTCGTTTCGTTCTCCGTCTTCGCCACGTTCTTTGGCGCCGAGGCCATCGTCGGCACATCAGGTGCCGTCTACGAAGAGGGGCTGACCGGCGGCCGGATCGACCCGTTCGGCTACGCGGTGGCCATCTTCATCGTCGGAGCCGTCTTTGCCGTTCCGCTATGGCGACGGGGAATCATCACCTTCGCCGACTTCTTCCGCCAGCGGTATTCCCCCGCGGTCGAAAAGCTGGTCGTTCTGGTGCTTCTGCCCGGTTCGATGTTCTGGGCCGCAGCGCAAGTGCGGGCATTTGGGCAGGTTGTCAGCGCCACCTCAGGGCTCGACGTGTCCATGTCGATCGCCGTCGCCGTGGTACTGGTCGTCGCCTACAGCGTCCTGGGAGGGCTTCTCGCGGATACGTGGACCGACCTCATACAGGGTCTGGCCATCGTCCTCGGGCTTCTTGTCCTGGTGGTGGCCGTCGTTGGTGAGATTGGCGGCGTGACAGGTGCGCTGGCGGCTGTCGAGCCAGAGCGGATGCAAGCATTCACACTTGGTGACGACGGCTGGCTCGGATTGCTCGAAAGCTTCGCCGTACCAATCTGCGGCACGGTTGTTGCCGTCGAAATCATTTCGCGCGTGCTTGGTGCCCGCTCGGCGCAAGTCGCGGCTCGCGGCGCCATGCTGGGTGGCATCATGTACCTGATCGTGGGGCTGATTCCGGTGTTTCTGGGCCTGATAGGCCCGCAACTCCTGCCACATGTCGATGATCCGGAGCAGATCGTGCCGCGGCTGGCAGAGGTGCATTTGCCCGGGTTGCTCTACGTCATGTTTGCTGGCGCGGTCATCTCGGCCATTCTATCGACCGTTGACTCGGTGCTTCTGGCGAGCTCCGGCCATATCTCGCACAATATCATCGAGCGCATGCTGCCATCCCTCGACGATCGTGGGCGGCTGCTACTCAACCGGGCAATCCTGGCACTGCTTGGCGTGTTTGCATTCGCGATGGCTCTATCCGCAGAGCGTGTGAAAGATCTCGTCGAGACAGCTTCGGCTGCGGGCAGCGCGGGTGTTTTCGTCGTCGCCGTTTTCGGCCTGTTTACGCGGTTCGGCGGCTCACAAGCAGCATTCGCGACCATCCTAGTAGGTGCTTTGAGTTGGCTCGTGTTCGGCGTACTCGATCTCGAAACGCCGTACATCGCAGCATTGGCACTCGCCTTCGCGACGTACATCTCAATCGCGGCACTTTCATCGCCGAGCGGAGCTTCTGAGCATTCGAAGGTCAGCTGAAGAATTGATGAACTGCTGCCGCAACTGGAAGGGCTGTTTCGCCCAAGTTCTAGTGGACCCTCTCCGACGCCGTCTGTATTTCGGCCAGCCTTCGAGCGTACCGCATAAGCCCGGAACCAAGACAGCCGTCGCCTGTTCCTGAACGGAGTGATTCATTCCGGTTCCGATCTGCCGTTCAGGGTTCGCGATGCGGTGCATTCCAGGCCTGCCAGCTCGAAGGCACCTCACGGCACGGGTTACCCGCTCGCCTCCCGCATCCTGAGCCTGGCATGCTCCGGCACTTCAACAACTTCGCCCGACAAGTCTCGACAGTGGCGACGGCAATTCCTCTCGCCGGCTGCAACTGGAGCCAGTCGATCCTGGCGCCCTACGGGTCCCATGCGGAGACGATCGACAGGCTGACATGGCCGTTCTTCATCGGCGGCACACTCATCGTGGGGCTTGTCGCTGGCCTCGTCGCTGCCGCCATTCTGCTCAGGCGCGAGCTGAAAGCCTGGATGGCAAACAGCAATTTCATCATCGGGTTCGGAATTGTATTCCCGGTGATGACGTTGACCACGATTTTCACCTACTCCTCGGTGACTTCACGGACACTGTTCACGATTGGTGAGCCGGAGATCCGCATCGAAGTCATCGGTGAGCAGTTCTGGTGGCGTGTGAACTACCTCGACGATCAAGGCAACACGGCTTTTGCCACCGCCAACGAAATTCGGATTCCCATAGATACTCCCGTCGAGTTCATCCTGAAAACGCGGGATGTCATTCACAGCTTCTGGGTTCCAAATCTTGCCGGCAAGCTCGATATGATCCCGGGCCGGATCAACAGTTATACCTTCGCTGCCACGACACCCGGCGTTTATCGCGGCCAATGCGCCGAATACTGCGGCGCTCAGCACGCGCTGATGGCGTTTTACGTCGTCGCGACCAGCAAGGCCGACTACGAGACTTGGTTTGCACAACAGTTGGGCGACGCGCCCGAGCCCACCACCCCATTTCTCGCCCAGGGGCAAAAAGAGTTTTTGGCTGCCGGTTGCGGGGCCTGTCACACGATACGTGGAACGGCAGCAAACGGTGTCCTCGGGCCTGACCTCACGCGAGTTCGGCAGCCGCCTCTCACTCGCCGCCGGGACCTATCCCGTAAACGTGGGCACAATCGCCGGCTGGACATCCTCCGCCCAGCACTTGAAGCCGGGAAACCTCATGCCGTCCTTCGGGAACCTTCAGGGCGAGCAGCTCCGCGCAATAGCTGCGTATCTGGAGAGCCTGAAATGACGGTTGCCGATGACCAAAGGCACAAGCCCAGCGGCGGAGCAGAAACGGAAACGGAAATATCCGAACACGGTGCCGCGCCCGGAGGACGAGCTTCCCAAGCTTCGCGAGCCCTGGGTTCCCCCGCAGGGCTGGCGAATTTTCTCCGCGGTCAACAACACATATGTCGGCCTCGCCTATATTGCGGTGGGGCTGATTATTTTCGTGCTGGCTGGCGTTCTCGCAGTCATGATGCGCACGCAGCTGGCAGTGCCGGAAAACACTCTCATCGGCCACACGCTCTATAACCAGCTCTTCACGATGCACGGCACGATGATGATGTTCCTGTTTGCCGTGCCGATCGTAGAGGCTTTCGGGATTTTCTTATGCCGAATATCCTCGGCACCCGCGAGCTTCCGTTTCCCCGGCTGAGCGCCTATGCGCTGTGGATCTACACGTTCGGCGGCCTGGCGTTCTTCTTCTCGCTGTTCTTTGGCATAGCGCCCGATGGCGGCTGGTTCATGTACACCCCGCTCACGGATTTTCGCTTCTCGCCCGGCGTAAATGCGGACATTTGGCTTCTCGGAATTGGGTTTATCGAGATCGCCGCCATCGCCGGTGCTGTCGAGATCATCGTCGGATTTGCAAAGACTCTGCGCACCGGGCATGTCGATCGACAAAATTCCCATTTTCGCCTGGGCCATGCTCATCTTTGCGCTGATGATCGTATTTGCTTTTCCGGCTTTGATTTTAGGCACCGTTCTTCTCGAGATCGAGCGGGCTTTCGGCTGGCCCTTCTTCATGGCCGAAAAGGGTGGCGATCCCCTGCTCTGGCAGCACCTGTTCTGGTTTTTCGGCCATCCTGAAGTGTACATCATCTTTATTCCAGCGGCTGGGATTGTCTCGATGATAATACCCGCGATGGCGCAAACACCGCTTGTCGGTCATCGTCTGGTGGTCTTGGCGCTGATTGCCATGGGCGTTCTCAGCTTCGGCCTCTGGGTTCATCACATGTATGCGACAGGGCTGCCTCAGCTCTCGCTCGGCTTCTTTTCCGGCGCAAGCATGAGCGTTGCCATTGCAAGCGGCATTCAGGTGTTTGCCTGGATAGCCACGATCGCCAACGGCCGGTTGAGGGCAACAACTCCTGCCTTGTTCGTTGTCGCATTTCTGATCGTCTTCACCATCGGGGGTGTAACCGGAGTGATGGTGGCCTCCGTACCGTTCGACTGGCAGGTTCACGATACTTATTTTGTCGTCGCCCATTTTCACTACGTTCTGGTCGGCGGAATGGTCCTCCCGGTGCTGGCGGCCATTTATTATTGGTATCCTACGGTCAGCCGGAAACCGCTCTCCGAACGCGTGGGGAAATGGGTTTTCTGGCTTTTCGTCATCGGGTTGAACGTCGCATTCTTCCCTATGCACATCACCGGACTGATGGGCATGCCGCGGCGGGTATACACCTATCTCGCCGTCATGGAATGGGACCTGCTCAATATGATCTCCACCATCGGCGCCTACATGATGGCAGCAGCCATCGCTCTTCTCATTTTCGACATTTTGCGCAACTTCCAGTTTTCCTTCAGTGAGAATGTGGGCAACATCTGGAACGCGGGCACTTTGGAATGGATGCGGACGTACACTTACGGCACCCGCTCAATTCCTGAGGTGGATAGTCGCTATCCCTTATGGTCCCGGCCGAAGCTGAGCGATGAGACGGACGAAGGGCGCTATTATCTTCCTGGCACTCTTACCGGAAAGCGCGAAGCACTCATCACAGGTCCGATCGATGCACGTCCCGTTTACGTCATGGTCGTCCCGGGGCCTCATTGGGGGCCGTTCCTTGCCGGAATCGCAACTACGCTCTTTTTCTATCTGCTCACCTTCAAGCTGATAATGCCGGCGATTTTCTTCGGCATTGTCGCGCTCGGCTTCGTCCTCTGGTGGATTTGGGATCTGGATCACGGACCGCTCCGAGATCCGGCGCATGTCGGAGGCGGGTACGTGCTCCCCGTCTACATGTCTGGATCCGCCAATCACTCGTGGTGGGGTACGGTCAGCCTCATTCTAGTGGCAGGCGCTTTTTTTGCGTGCTTGGTGTTCTCGTACTTCTTCCTTTGGCTCGTCAATCCGAATGCTTGGCCGCCGGCCGGTATTTCCCTGCCTTCGCTGGCCTGGCCCGCGGCTGCAGCAGCGCTCTATCTAGCAAGCAGTGGCGCGATCCATCTCGGGAGCCGAGCACTGCGTCGGGCCAGCAATTCCAATCAATGGCATTTGCGCCTGCTTTTGGTGCTAGCCCCGGTGCTGTTCATCGCCGCCGTTGGCGTTCAGGGCTGGGCTGAATGGCAGACCGGTTTGCGGCCGACAGATCACAGCTACGGAGCCATGGTCTATCTGTTCGCAGCCGTGCAAGGCTTCTATGCCTGCGTACTCCTGGTCATGGCCGGCTTCACCGTGGCGCGCTCACTGGCTGGCAAGCTCAATTCGGTCCGGCGCGTCACCTTCGACAACACCATGCTGCTTTGGCACTACGCTGCCGTCCAGGGCCTCGTGGCACTGGTAATCGTCAGCCTCTTCCCTCGAGGCTCGGGTGACCGCTATGGCGGAACAGCGGTTCACCTCCAAAACATTCCTTCTTTTCAGTGGACTGCTCATTTGGGCAGCCCATTTCATGTTCGTCTATTCGGCGAATGCTGTGGCCTGTGAGCGCGGTTTACAGGACGTCCAGGTCCTCGGCATCGGGCTGATTCCGCTGACGGTAATGGTTGCCACACTCGCCGCGCTTGCCGCTGTAGGCTACGTGTTGCTGACTGCCATTGGCTGGCTGGGGCCGCTCCATGGAGAGCCGCGCGATGATCCCTCCAGCGCATTCGTGCGCCAGATCACGATCGTGCTCTCATTGATATCAATTGTTGCCATCACGCTGAGCGCGCTACCCTCGCTCGTCGTGTCTCCCTGCGAAGGGCTTCCTCAACTTGTGCAGGGAAGGTGATCAGGCACGCCTTTCCCAACGTCCGTTGTCGGCCTGCTGCCAGTAAGTTACCTCGCAGCCTGCGGCCTTCGCTCGTCTCCACTCTTCGCGGGCAAGCTCGATGGCAGCCGCGTCATGACCGTCAAAGATCTGAACGACACGATCATAAGGCGCGAAGTCCGAGATCGTCGCCCCTTCCACCAGGAAACGGACATTCGCGCCGTTGGGGTTCTCATCACCCGTCGTCAGAAAAATCGGCTGCATGTCCGCTGGGCCGTCGCGGACCGTACCGTGCGGTAGAAAGCTGTCGTCGCGATAGGTCCAGAGCCAGCCGTCAAGCGCCTCCAGGCGCTCCGCGCTCCCACACTGGACCACTGCACGCCAGCCGCGCTCAAGCGTGCGCTCGAGCAGGGTCGGCAAGACCCGCTCAAGCGGCTGGCGCTCGAGATGGTAGAAAAGCACCTCCGTCACTTGCTCTCCCTCGCATCGCGACCGCCGTTCTGCCATCCAATGGCAGCATACGCAAGCAAGGCCACGGCGGACAGATCGATGGAGAACCGAGCCAGTCGACGACTGAGCCCGCCGATCGCAGATCAGGGAGCTCAGCCGAACCGGAATGTGCTACTGCCGCGCTGACGAACGTCTGCGCCTCGTCGTGGCCGCGGATGCAGCACGAGCTTCCGCGCCTTTGCTCCCATTGGAGTCCGCATCGAGCTTGGCGACGATGGTGCTCAGTGCCTGAATAACGACCGCGCGCTGCTGCGCCGGCAGTACAGAAAGAAGCTGCTCCTCCGTCGTCTTTGCCACAGGCTCGGCGGATTCGAGAGCTTCCCGGCCGGCCGGTGTCAGCTTGACGGCATACATTCTGGCGTCATGAGCGGTCCGGCGCCGTTGCAGCATGCCTCTCTTGATCAGCCGCCGCACAATGTCCGCAATCGTCGAGCGATCAATCCCCGTGTACTCGACCAGTGCCGTCTGGCTTGGGTTCTCCATGATTGCGACCGCCTTGAGCACCGCGTACTGCCGTGGCGTGAGATCCTTCTCGCCCATGCTGGCCGTGAACAGCTCATCTGCACGCTGACCGGCGCGATGAAGGAGGTGCAGGGCAGAGTTCAGCTGGGATTGGTCTTGCGTCCGAGACATCGTAGGGAAAAGCTCCAGGAAGATGTAACAGGATCAGAACTGGACGTCCTCAACCCATTGTCATGATTTTGATTTTTCGACAGGATTTACGTTAAGCGGCGTGGTCAGACTTGACCTGTGAAACATGCTTCTTGACACTAAATGCGAGGAATTGCGGCGATTGGCGCAGTTGGGCGTTTACGTCGGGTAAAGAATGATCTGGGGTCATGTCTTCCGAAGTTCTCGTTCGCTCCGCCCTCCTTGCGACCTTGCGTGACCTCGCCGAGTCACGGGGTCTCGAATGCCGTAGCCTTCTTGAGGAGGCGGGGTTACCGCGAGATGCTCTGGACAATTCTGAAACCGAGCTGCCGCTGAACTCCGCGGCATTGATCATGGAGCTCGCCGCTGAGCGAGCTGGAGACCCTAGCCTCGGGCTGACGCTCGCCGAGGCACACCATCCAGGAGCATCGGGTTTAATCGACTACATCAGTTTGCACGCGGGCACCATAGGCGAGGCCCTTCGCGCCCTCGTCCACTACTCAGGGCTGATCTGCCACCCGAGCCCGCTACAGCTTCGCAAGAAGCGTGACTTGGTTGCGCTATCCTGGTCGTTTCCAACGGTGAAGGGCACTCGCCGAGTTCAGTTCGCGAGCTTCATCAATGCAGTGATCGTCTTGCGGCTCAGGCATTTGGCCGGTCGCCACTGGAGCCCGCTCGCCGTGGAGGTCGAGCATCCGGAGCTCCCCTGCCCGGCTAGGGTGCGCCGGATTTTTGGCCGCCGCATCACGTTCAATGCGCGACAGAACCAAATTCTGATCGACCGCAAGACTACTAGCCAAGCTATTCGAGGTGCGGACCCAAACCTCTTCCGAATTTTGCGGGAGTTCGGAGATGTCAAATTGCGAGAGATCTCGACAAGGTCCGATTTTGTGACGCGAACCGCGCGGGCAATCACCGAGACGCTCGATACACATCCTCCCCTTCTTGAGCACGTCGCCGAACGGATGCGGATGACACCCCGTACACTCCAAAATCGTCTAGCTCAGCAGGGGACGACCTTCGAGAGAGTTCTGAGTGACACCCGCCGCGCATTGGCTGAGCGCTATCTCCGCGATACGCAGTTGCAGCTGACAGAGATTGCATATCTGCTCGGCTTCTCCGAGCAAAGTGCGTTCACCCGGGCGGCACAGGGTTGGTTCGGCCGGCCACCTCGCCAGTTGCGCAAGGAAAGTTGCCAGCCCGCACGAAACGCAAACGGGCGGAGCGACTGACTCGCGCTCCCGGCTCGCGCTGCATGAAAACTGGCAACCGTCTACCACCGGCGCTTGTCGAACCGGAACCAGTCGAAAAGGCACCATGACCGCATGCGATCGCGGCGGTAGGCTCGAGCAGGAGCGTAGTAGTAGGCCGGAGCGGGGGCCGCGTAGAGTACGCATGGGCCGGAGCCGATCACGTATAGAGAGAGACCGCCCGCATCCGCGGATGGGATCGGCATCGTCAGAAATGTGGCGGCGGCAAGGAGCACAATGGCGGTCGGTATGCGCATCGGAGCCTCCAATTGCGGGGACGCTGACGAAACCTGCCTTTTAACAGGTCCCGGTACACCGGAGATTGTGGCGTCGATCCGCAAGCTCGGCCATCGCCGCACTGATTAACGGTCAACGGTCAATCTTAATGGCATCGTTGATGATATGAGCGCTGGCTCCCGCCGCTCTACATCCGGAATACGCCGAACCGGGTCTCCGGTATCGGTGCGTTCAGGCAGGCCGAAAGGGAGAGGGCGAGCACGCGGCGGGTCTCCCGCGGCGTGATGATGCCATCGTCCCAAAGCCGAGCCGTCGCGAAGGAGGGATGCCCCTCGCGCTCGAACTGCTCCAGAATCCGCTTTTTGAACTCGGCCTCCTCTTCAGCGGTCCAAGTCTTGCCTTCGGCTTCGAGATTATCCCGTCGCACCGTAGCCAACACTGACGCCGCCTGCTGCCCGCCCATGACGGAAATACGCGCGTTCGGCCACATAAAAAGAAATCGCGGCCCGTAAGCGCGCCCGCACATGGCGTAATTGCCAGCGCCGTAGCTGCCGCCGATGATGACGGTGATCTTGGGAACATTCGCGAGCGACGGCCGTCACCATCTTCGCGCCGTGGCGCGCGATGCCGCCCGCCTCGGCCTCGCGGCCCACCATGAAGCCGGTGATGTCCTGAAGGAAAGGAGCGGAATTCGCCGCTGGCAAGCCAGCTCTATAAAGTGCGCAGCCTTTTGTGCAGATTTGGGA
>CAWBAM010000033.1:0-8215 GCA_963786775.1 uncultured Pseudomonadota bacterium
CGTTCATCGGCCAAAGTGATGCACTTCCCGAGATCTGGGCGCTCGGCCTTCGCAATCCGTGGCGCTGCTCGTTCGACAGGGGTGGCCGGAATGAGCTGTTCTGTGGCGACGCGCAACAAAGCTCTTATGAGGAGGTCAACATCGTCTCGCGCGGTGCCAATTTCGGATGGGCGCGAATGGAGGGTGACCGGTGCTTCGACTACGACAAACCGGTCGATCACCCAGCAGATTGCGATAAGACCGGGCTGACAATGCCGATCCTGGTCTACAACAATTGCTCGGCCAAGCCGGAGGGCTGCAAAGGCCTCGCGGTGATCGGCGGCTATGTTTACCGCGGCAAGCACAAGGCCTGGGATGGAAAATACATTTTCGGCGACTGGTCCAGAGTCGTTCGACGAGATGGATGGCCAGATTTTCTTCGCGACCAGGGGCGCCGACGGCAGCTGGTCGATGGAAGAAGCCGAAGTGGAGGGTATGGAAAGGCTGCCCTACATTTTGGCCTTCGCCCAGGATGACGATGGCGAGGTTTTCGTCCTAACCAGCATCAGCACTGGCCCGGTCGGCGGTAATGACAAGATTTATCGTATCGTTCCAGCCGATGGCTAACTCACTTTCCTTGACTCGGGTGAAAATTGGGTCGGCGAGCTCGAAGCCGGAGAATTCGAAGCCTGGAGCAACCGTGCACCCGACGAGCGTCCAGCGGCCGAGGCTTCTGGCACGCTGCCAATGATGCGCAGGAATTACGACCTGCGGGCGCTCGCCTGTAAGAAGTGATGGTCCGAGCCGGACAATTTGTTCGGGGCCGCCATCCGGCGCGATGCCAAGCTCAAGCGGCGCCCCGGCATACCAGTGCCAAACCTCCACCGCGTCGACGCGATGCCAGTGCGAGACCTGCCCCTCTTTCAGGAGAAAGTAGATCGCTGTCGAGCAGGACCGGCCTTCGACCACTCTTGCATCCCGAAACGTCTCCCGGAAATAGCCGCCTTCCGGGTGCGGTTCGAGCTCCAACAACTCGATGATCCGGTCCGCATCCATATCGCCGTCGCGCATATCAGTCCCCGCCGTGCTCAAGCGCGGTCACCGTATCAGCGCTCCGGGCGCGTGTCAGCGGCCGGTGAAGGCGCCGAGCGCGGCCAGCACCTCGTCGATGTCGGCAGGCGTGTGGTCAGCGCAGATCTGGAAGCGGATCTCCTCATCCCCGCGGGGGACAACCGGATAATTGAGCCCAGTCGCCAGAATGCCCGCGTTGCGCAGATGCGCGACGAGAACGGCTGTGCGCGTCGTATCCCGCACCATGAGCGGCACGACCGGGTGCTCGCCGGGCAGCGTTTCGAGACCAAGGACGGTGAGACCGTGGCGGAAGCGGGCCGTCATCTCACGGAGGTGACCAAGGAGCTGCTGCCCGCGCGGGCTGTCGACGATCTCAACGGCTTTGAGGGCAGCGGCGGCCTCCGCCGGCGTAATCGGGTTCGAGTAAATGTAGAATGGCGAGGTTTCCCGCAAATATCGGATGATTGTCGCGCTGCCGGTGACATAGCCGCCATTGACGCCAAACGCCTTCCCAAGCGTGCCGACTAGTAGGTCCGCCCGGGCGCCCGTCACCTCCTCCGTGCCCCGGCCCGTTGGCCCGAACGCGCCGACGCCGTGCGAGTCATCAACGATCAGGATGGCGTTTTCGGCGAAGGCGGAATCGAATTTGTCGATGATTTTCCGAATTGCGTCGAGCGGCGCGTGATCACCGCGCATGCTGAAAACGCCGTCAGTCACGACGATCGCCCGATCACACTTTTGGGCAGCCTCCTTGAGATGCCGCTCCAAATCGTCCAGATCGAGGTGCTTCCAGATGCGTTTTTCCGCGGGTCGCCCGAGAGCAATGGCATTGATGATGCAATTATGATTGAGCTCGTCGCTGATCACCGCTGTCCGGTCGGTAATGAGCTGCGGCAGCAGGCCCATCACCGTGGCGTAGGCGGAGCTGAACAACATGGCGGCTTCCCGGCCATGAAACTCCGCAAGCCGGCGCTCGAGCGCGACATGGGGCGCCCACGTGCCGCTGATGAAGCGCACCGCCCCAGGGCCAGTGCCGTACTCGCGGACTGCCTCATCTTCAGCCGCCTTCACCTCCGCATCGAATGACAGCCCGAGATAGCTATTCGAATTCATGCGCAGGAATGGCTGTGCGCCGTAGCCTTCCAGAAAGAAGCGCGGTCCCTTTCCGTCGGCTGGCGGAATAACTTTGGTGATGACCGCTTCGTCGCCTTTCAAACGCCCGGTGCGGCCAAGCTCGGCCAGCCGCTCTTCAAGCTTTTTCTCCAGCCTTTCCGCAGGCATGGCGCTCCTCCCGCATTTCATTCGGACGTATCGGCGGACTTTAGTCTTTCGGTCAGCCTTGCCAGCATGTCCTCGACCATTTCGGACAACGTGTATTGCGGGCGCCAGCCCCAATCCTCGCGCGCGGCGCTGTCGTCCATGGAGCGTGGCCAACTTTCCGCGATGGCCTGGCGAACGGGGTCGACGCGATATTCAATAACGAAATCGGGGATGTGCTTGCGGATTTCCGCCGCCAGCTCCGCTGGCGTGATGCTCATGGCAGTGACGTTATAAGCATTCCGGAACCGCAGACGGCCTGGGTCGGCTTCCATCAGCTCGATCATCGCCCGGATTGCGTCCGGCATGTACATCATGTCGAGGCGCGTGTCGGCGGCGAGGAAACAGACGTAATGTCGATAGCGAATGGCTTGATAGAAGATGTCGACCGCGTAATCGGTTGTGCCGCCGCCAGGCGGAGCAACATACGAAATGAGGCCCGGCAATCTCAGGCCGCGCGCGTCGACGCCGAAACGGTGAGCGTAGTAATCGCACAGCAACTCGCCCGCGACTTTGGTCACCCCATAAATGGTGGTCGGGCGCTGAATGGTGACCTGCGGGGTGCGGTCACGAGGCGTTGTCGGTCCGAAAGCGCCGATTGAGCTTGGAAAAAACACGCTACAGCGACAGCGACGGGCGACCTCGAGCACATTGTAGAGGCTGCCCATATTGACGCTCCAGGCGACCTGCGGCTTCGCCTCGGCTGTCGCCGACAAAAGCGCCGCGAGATGGTAGATGGTGCCGACGTCGTGCCGCCAAACGAAATCCTGAAGCTGAGAGATGTCGGTGCAGTCGAGGTGCTCGCTGGGGAAGCCAGTGGAGCCAGCAAACGGCTCGACGCGCACGTCGGAGGCGATCACCTGGTCGTTGCCGTATCGGCTGCGTAGCGCGGGCACCAACTCCGAACCGATCTGACCCAGCGCGCCCGTAACCAAGATCGGACGCGATCTGGCAGGCGGCGCCGCCATTCCAGCGTTCTCCTCAATCGGACCAGGTCTCTAAGTCTTGTCAGGAGCCGCCGTTGCTGCCGGCAGGGACCGGCTCTAGCGCCGGGGCTTCATTCATTAAACGCACGACCTCATCATCCGGTACCTGATGAAAATCGTCGTAGTGCATGCCAATGGCGTAGAACGGCTCCGGCATTTGCAGGCAGACCACGTCATCGACCTCAGCTCGCAGCTTCTCGATGGTGTCTGCCGGTGCGACAGGAACGGCGAGGATCAGCTTCAGCGGGTTCCGGCGCTTGAGGGCCGCAATGGCAGCCCGAATGCTGGCCCCTGTTGCAATGCCGTCATCGACGATAATGAGGGTGCGCCCATTGAGCGGCACCCGCGGACGACCTGAGAGATAGACCTGCCTGCGTCGCTCGATCTCGACCAGCTCCTCCTTGGCGCGCTCGTCGATGTACTCCCTGGTGAGCCCGGCCAGCTGCATCACGTCATCGTTAACGACGATTTCCGGCTGGTCGCCATCCACGACAGCTCCTGCGGCCAGCTCCGGCTGGTAAGGCACGCCGATCTTGCGGACGAGCACGAGGTCCAGCGGCGCGCCGAGCGCCTTGGCCACCTCGAGGCCGACGGGTACTCCACCGCGCGGCATCGCCAGAACGACGGGATCGGCCGGCTTCAGCTCCTTGACGCGCTCGGCGAGGAGCTTGCCGGCGCTCCTGCGGTCTTTGAACGGATTTGACGCCTTCATTGCACCGATCTCCCGAGATGCGTTTCGAACCAGCGGCCCGTCAGATCGACGACCTGGTCGAGCGCGCCGGGCTCCTCGAAAAGGTGCGTCGCGCCCGGGATGATTTCGAGCCGCTTCTCACAGGTGAGCCGCTCCAGCGCCTGCTCGTTGAGCTCGATCACCCCGTAATCGGCGCCTCCCACTATTAGCAAAGTCGGCGCGCGGACGCTCGGCAGATAATCGCCGGCCAGATCCGGGCGGCCGCCGCGGGAGACAATGGCCTTCACATCGTCAGGCGCCTGCGCCGCTGCGACGAGCGCGGCCGCGGCGCCGGTGCTGCTTCCGAAAAGGCCGATGTCGAGGTTCGCCGTCTCCGCGTTCTCCCGCGCCCAGCGGACCGCTTCTGCAACGCGGGTGCCGAGCAGCGGAATGTCGAAAACATTGGCTCGATAGGCCGCCTCGTGCTCCGTCAGCAAATCGAAGAGCAATGTGGCAAGCCCCCGGCTGTTCAGCTGATGAGCCACGTGGGTGTTGCGGGGACTGAGCCGGCTCGACCCGCTGCCGTGGGCAAAGATGACAAGCCCGATTGCGTTCTCTGGAATCCGGAGAATGCCTTCGAGGTGATGACTGCCGACCTCGACAGTGGTTTCGCGTGTCTGCTCGAGTTGAGTCATGGCGGCCTCACTGGTTGTTCGTGGAGGCTATCGCTCTGCGATCGCATCGCATGATGGACGTTGGGCTCCGCAACGGTCGCGTGCATTGATGGTTGTCAACGCAAGAACACTTGAGACGCGCTCGTTTTCCATCGATTGACTGCGACAGAGCCGCGCCGTGGCCGTTCACAACGCAGAGGTTGCCGAGCTGTTCAACCGCCTCGCTGATCTGCTCGAGATCGAGGGGGCGAACGTCTTCCGCGTGCGGGCCTACAGGCGGGCCGCACAGACCATCGAGGATCTGCCCGTGAGCGTCGCCGAAATGGTCGAGCAGGGGCAGGACCTCTCCAAGCTCCCCGGTATCGGGCGGGATCTCGCGGGCAAAATCGAGGAGATCGTCAAGACAGGTAAATTCACTGCGCTGGAGGAGGTGACGGCGCGCCTCCCGTCGAGCCTGGCAACGCTCGTGGCAGTGCCGGGGCTTGGGCCAAAGCGCGTCCAGCTCATCCACGACAAGCTTGGCGTCCGGTCCCTTGAGGATCTTGCGGCGGCAGCGCGCGCCCACAAGCTTCGCACGTTGCCTCGGTTCAGCCCGAAGCTCGAGGCGCGCATTCTGGAGGAGCTGGAGCGGCACCGAACGACCGAGCGCCGCTTCAGGATTGCTACAGCCGCGGAGTTCGCCGAGGCGCTACGCGCCTATATGCAGCGCTGTCCCGGTGTCGAGCAGGTCGTGGTGGCGGGCAGCTACAGGCGTTGCAAGGAGACCGTCGGCGACCTGGACCTGCTCGTGACCTGCGCCAAGAGCAAGCCCGTCATCGAGCACTTCGTTGCGTTCGAGGAAGTCGCCGAAATCACTGCCAAGGGATCGACACGCGCCGCTATTGCGCTGAAGACGGGCATGCAGGCGGATATTCGCGTCGTTCCCGCCAAGAGCTATGGCGCTGCGCTGCACTATTTCACCGGTTCGAAAGACCACAACATCCATATTCGGAAGCTTGGGCAGGCGAGGGGCCTCAAGATCAACGAGTATGGGATTTTCCGAGACGATAAACGGATAGGCGGGCGCACCGAGGAGGAAGTCTTTGCCGCCGTCGGGCTGCCCTATATCGAGCCGGAGCTCAGGGAGGATCGCGGAGAGATCGAGGCCGCCCAGGAAGGCCGGCTGCCGAAGCTGGTGACATTGCCGATATTCGCGGCGATCTGCACTGCCACACCAATGCATCGGACGGAAAGAATACGCTGGTGCAAATGGTCGAAGCCGCCAGAGCCCGCGGCTACGAGTATCTGGCTATTACCGACCACAGCAAGCACGCTACGGTCGCGCGTGGTCTCGATGAAAAGCGCCTGTCGAAACAGCTCGACGAGATCGACCGCCTGAACGATAGCCTGGATGGCTTCCGCGTCCTGAAATCTTGCGAGGTGGACATCTTAGCTGACGGCACGCTGGATTTGCCGGACCGCATTTTGAAGCGGCTCGATTTCGTTGTTTGTGCCGTTCATTACAAATTTGACATGGACGCCAAATCGCAAACCGAGCGGATATTGCGCGCCATGGATAATCCCTATTGCAAAATTCTGGCGCATCCCACCGGGCGCCTGCTGCTTGAGCGGCCGGGCTATGCGTTGGAAATCGAGCGCGTGCTGCGGGGCGCCAAGGAAAGGGGGTGCTTCCTGGAGCTGAACTCCCATCCTTCGCGTCTCGATCTGGATGACGTCCACTGCAAAGCCGCGAAGGAGATGGGCATTCTCATTTCGATCGGCACGGACGCCCACTCGACCATGGGACTTGATGCGATGCGGTACGGGGTTGGCCAGGCCCGGCGCGGCTGGCTCGAGCCGAAGGATATTCTCAACACGCGCCCCTGGCCGGAGCTGAAGCGGCTGCTCGCGCGGTGAGCTGAGCAGCGGGAAAATCATGGTGTCGGAAAGCGTAAAGCTGCTGCTGACGGGCGATGTGATGACGGGGCGCGGGATCGATCAGATCCTGCCCCATCCCTCCGATCCCGTGCTCTACGAGGATTACGTCAAATCCGCCCTCGATTACGTGAAGCTGGCGGAGGACGCGCACGGCCCGATCCCGCGCCGGGTTCCTTATGAATACATCTGGGGTGATGCACTGGATGAGCTCAAGGCGCGAGACCTCGATTTTCGCCTGATCAATCTGGAAACAGCGATTACGTCCGACGGCATTCCGGAGCCGAAAGGCATCAATTACCGAATGCATCCGGCGAACATCGGGGTGCTGACAGCCGCTCGCATCGATGCTTGTGTTCTAGCAAATAATCACATGCTCGACTGGGGCGTCTCGGGTTTGAACGAAACGCTCGAAACGTTGGAGCGAGCAGGTATCGCTGCCGTCGGGGCTGGCCGAAACCAGCGAGACGCGACGGCGCCACTGGTGCGTCAGCTTGCCGACAATCGCCGCATTGTTGTCTTCGCCTACGGCTCAACAGATAGCGGCGTCCCATATTACTGGGCGGCGGGTGAGAATGCACCGGGCGTCAATGTCCTTTCCGACTTTTCAGATCGCACGGCGGCGGACATTGCTGATCGTATTCAGGCGATAAAGCGGTCTGGCGATGTCGTGATCGTCTCGATCCATTGGGGCAGCAACTGGGGCTACGAAATTCGCGCCGCGCACCGCCGGTTTGCCCACACGCTCGATCGAGACCGGCGTGGTTGACGTTATTCATGGTCATTCGTCGCACCATGCCAGGGTTTGCGAGGTATGGCGCGGGAAATTGATCATGTATGGATGCGGCGATCTCATCAACGATTACGAGGGGATTACCGGGTACGAAGTTTATCGTGATGACCTGGGCCTGATGTATTTCCCCGAGATCGACCCCACGAATGGTCAGCTGATAGCCCTCGAGATGGCTCCATTCCAAATCCGCAGATTTCGCCTTGAGCGTGCGCCGGATCACGATGTGACCTGGCTTGCCGAGACGTTATCGCGCGAGGGGCGGCAAGTCGGAACAGGAGTCGAGGTGACAAATACAGGTCACCTGCGGCTCACCTGGAAATAGGCACTCACTAAGCGGCGCCTTCGACCAAAGCTTTCACTTTGCCTGCGCAGCCTTGATGTCTTCCGTCGTGACGACGTGCACCCCGAGCTCCGCGAAGCTTCGGCGCGTCTCATCGAGAGATCCGTTCACGTCGATGGCCCGGCACGCGTCCTCGATGACGACTGCGGGGAATCCGATGCGGGTAGCATCCTCGACGGAATAACGGACGCAGAAGTCGAACGCGAGGCCGGCGAAAAACGCACGCTCAAGGCCGCGCTCCCGCAAGTAGCCGGCGAGTCCGGTCGGCGTCTTGCGATCGTTTTCATAGAACACAGAATAAGAATCTATATGCTTGTGATAACCCTTTCTGAGGATCAGTTCAGCATGCGGGATATCCAGCTCATCGCGCAGCTGAGCTCCCGGCGTGCCCTGAACGCAATGATCCGGCCACAGAACCTGGGGACCGTAGAACACCTCGATTATCTCGTAGGGCTGCCGGCCAGGGTGAGA
>CAWBAM010000034.1:0-19160 GCA_963786775.1 uncultured Pseudomonadota bacterium
GGCCCCCGCGAGTTGTCGGCCCCGTTCTACCGGGCGCCGCTGGTCCACGCAAAGTGAGATATGGTGCCCAGCTGAGCGAGTTCAAGCAAGCCCGACTTCTGGACTAAGGTTTAGATGCGATCCTCCGGCATCCTCCGTCATATTCCTGCGCGAAAGCCTCGCCATAGCGAGGACGGCTCTGTTGCAGAAGGGAATCGAGATGCGGGCTCGTCACGCACTTTACTGGATCGTCGTTGCCGTCATGGTGGCTTCCGCCTCAGCTCCAGCCATGGCCGAGGAGGCTAAGAACGCGGAGGCCGAGGTGGAGCTCACGCCTGAGGAAAAGGCTGAGCGTGAGAGCCGGAAAGCCTGCAAGGTGGCCATTTGCGACGCGTTCCATAACCGCGATCCAAACGGCGACGACATCGCCTGCCACATCGTAAAGACTTGGCGGAAGGAGCATCTGCAGAAAATCGTCTCCAAGGCCAAGGTCTCATGGCCGTGGGGCCGCGTGCAGTGCATGTCCGACATCAGGCTGAAGCGCGACATGCTCATCAAGGCAATGACCGAGCCGAAGCATGAGGCTCAGCTCGACAAGCATCAGGTCTCTTGCAAGATCGAGCGCGAGGATGGTCCAGCCGAGGTGAAGTTCGACTTCCAGCCGAAGGTGACCTTCGAAAACGGCAAGGCGACCAAGGCGGTGCTCAACTGGGGTGAGATCGAAGCGCCGACACTCGTCAAAGGCGCCATGTGGACGGCGACCGCCACCGATAACACCTTCAACGTGCTCGACGGCATGGTCGTTGATGACATCAACGAATTCATCACGAAAAAGTGCATGGAAGTGAAGGAGGAGTGGGAGCGCAAGTAGTGCGCTCCCTCTGCCCTGGATAGCGCTGTATGACCGCCCCACATCTCGATGCGGCCGGAACACGCGATTTCAGCTCCGCAGTTTCGGCCCTGCTGGGCGGTCATTGCGGCTGACCGCTAAAGCGCGTCACTCCATTGACTTGGCCCGCATCGCCAGGGTCCTGAGCCGCAGCGCGTTCAGCCGGATGAAGCCCTCGGCGTCCTTCTGATCGTAGGCGCCGCGGTCGTCCTCGAAAGTGACGAGTGTCGGGGGTAGAGCGACTTCGGGCTCGTGCGGCCGATGACGATGACGTTGCCCTTGTAGAGCTTCAGCCGCACCTCGCCTTCGACGTGCTCCTGGCTCTTGTCGATCAGCGCCTGCAGCATCTCGCGCTCGGGGCTGAACCAGAAGCCATTATAGATCAGCTCCGCATAGCGCGGCATCAGCTCGTCTTTGAGGTGCGCGGCGCCGCGGTCGAGCGTGATCGAACTCGATGGCGCGATGAGCAGCGAGCAGGATGGTGCCGCCTGGCGTCTCATAAACGCCACGCGACTTCATGCCGACGAAGCGGTTCTCGACGAGATCGACGCGGCCGATGCCGTTGTCCCGGCCGAGGTCGTTGAGGCGCGCCAGCAGCGTGGCCGGTGACAGGCGCTCGCCGTTGAGACTCACGGGTCGCCGCGTCTCGAAGCCGATGGTGATGATGTCGGCTTATCCGGAGCTTGCTCGGGATCGATCGTGCGCTGGTAGACATCGACGGCGGCTCGACCGCCGGGTCCTCCAGCACTTTTCCTTCAGAGGAGGAGTGCAGCAGATTGGCATCGACCGAGAACGGCGCCTCGCCTTCCTTGTCCTTGGCGATCGGGATCTGGTGCTTGCGGGCGAAGTCCAGCAGCTCGGCGCGGCCTTTGAAGTCCCACTCGCGCCAGGGCGCGACGATGCGGATGTTCGGCTCCAGCGCGTAATAGCTGAGCTCGAAGCGCACCTGGTCGTTGCCCTTGCCGGTGGCGCCGTGGCAGACGGCATCGGCGCCGGTCTTCGCGCGCGATCTCGATCTGCTTCTTGGCGATCAGCGGACGCGCGATCGAGGTGCCGAGCAGGTAGACGCCCTCATAGAGCGCGTTGGCGCGGAACATCGGGAACACGTAGTCGCGAACGAACTCTCCCGCAGATCCTCGATGAAGATGTGCTCGGGCTTGATGCCGAGCATCTCTGCCTTGCCGCGCGCGGGTTCGAGCTCTTCGCCCTGGCCGAGATCGGCTGTGAAGGTGACCACCTCGCAGCCGTAGGTTTCCTGCAGCCACTTCAGGATGATCGAGGTGTCGAGGCCGCCTGAATAGGCGAGCACAACCTTCTTGATCTTCTCTCCGCCGGTCTTCGCAGCCATCGTGTTCCTGCTCATATCCTGAAAAGTGGGGCGGCGCGCTAAGGCGCGCAATCCGCTGGCGGCCAAGGGGCCTATCATTACGCTGAGCCGCCCTATTGTCTCAGTTCCATCGGCCGTAGTACGTTACGAGGCTTCTAGGCTGTCCTCGAGAGGTCCCTCCTATGCCCCGGCTTGAGTTCTGGTACGAATTCGCCTCGAACTACTCGTATCTCTCTGTCATGCGCATCTCGGACCTGGCCCAGCAGGCCGGTGTCGAGGTCATCTGGCGGCCCATTCCTGCTCGGGCCGATTTTCAAGTCGCAAGGCTGGGATACCTCGCCTTTCAATCTGTACCCGGCGAAAGGCCGCTACATGATCCGCGATATGCAGCGGTTGGCCGAAAGCCGAGGCCTCCCTTTCGTCATGCCGCCCACGTTCCCAGCCAACGGGTTGAAGGCGGCGCGTCTCGCTCTGATTGGTGCCGACGAAGGCTGGATCGAGCCGTTCACCCGCGCGATTTCGAAGCCGAGTTTGGGCGGGGAGAGGACATCGCCCAGCCGGCGGTGATCGAGAAGGCGCTGTCTGGATTGGGGCTCGACTCTGCATCGCTGTTGGCTCGCGCTGAAGAGCCCGAAATCAAGCAGCGTCTCAAGGACCAGACCGCGGAAGCCTCATCTCGGGGCATCTTCGGTGCGCCGAGCTTCATCACGGAGGATGGCGAGCTGTTCTGGGGCGACGACCGCCTGGAGCAGGCACTCGCCTGGGCCGCCGGCTCGCGCCAGAAATAGTCCTCACGATGAAGAATCGCATTCCGACCTTCGTTTCTAAGATGATCCCCGTTGCGCGTATCGGGGGGAACTGCTGTGAGTATCCGTGTGTTGGCGAAAAGCTTGGCTGCAGGCGCAATCGCTCTCGGCGTGGTCGCGTTCGCAGCTCAGGCCGATGATCGAAGGCATCTCCGTGCAAAGGTCTGGCGCAGGAGGCTTGCACCGCCAAGGCCGAGTGCAGCTGGGTCTCCGCAACGAAGCGGAAAGACGGCACGGAGGTAAAGGCCTATTGCCGGGCCAAGCCAAAGCGGTCGGCTTCGGCAAGTCGCTACCTCCAAGTAAGTCAAAGTGCCTGACGCTTTTTCGCGCCCGGCGGTCATGCGCCGGCTCGGTGAGCATCAGTGGACCATCCGAGGCCAGCGGAAGAACGCGTCCAGCATGGAGAATTGCGTTCTCCGGAACGGCGACGGCTGCCACCACTTGGTTCGGAAACGTGATCTGCGCGACGCGCGTGACCACTTTCCGAGCGATAAGCCGAGAACTGGGCGTTTTCGGCAGGGCGCAGCGGCTGCCGGAGCAGGGGCCACCATCGCGACACCGAGCCCGATCATCCAGGGCATGGCGGCCGCTGGCCAGTTCGCAGGGCGCAGAGGGCTGGTCGCAGGCGCAGGCAATGCCAACCGTCATGGACGGGACCGCCAGCTCCATGGCCTTGGTCCATGCTTCGACCGGGTTGAACGGCCCGAAGCACCTCCTTGGCATCGAGTGTCGGCGTGTCGAGCGGCAGAACCCAGCCCAGCCCAAGCCAATCGGGTTCAAACGGGCTCCTGGAGGCTGCTTGTACCAAGAAGCTGTAGGCGTCTGGCCTGTGTTGGCCTCCCGGCGCGTGAGCCCGGAGTCGGTGAGAAGACCGTTCCGCTCTGCTCGAAGCTGCGCAGCATGGACGTGAAAAGACTGAGCGCTGGCTTCGAGCCACTGGAGCGTCACGTCGCTCCAGGACTTGGCCACCCCCAGGTAATCGTCAAAACGCAACATCGCGATATCCTCCGTGTGGCCAGCAGCTGAGCCGGACAAGACACGAATAGCAGCTTTTCGGCGCCGCAACAATTCTATTGCGTCGCAGCATCGCGTGACTTTGCTCGTTTTCGGCATCCTCTCTGACCCGCCTTGCGGCCTGAGAGGAGCCAATACACGGCGCCGCCGACGATGCCCGCGATAGAGAACGCTGCCAAAACGTACAGGATGACCTTTACCGGTTGGGCGACTCCGATGCCGGAGAGTTGCGCGAGGAACCCGAGCGCCGCAATGCCGAATCCGACGCCAGCGTAGTAGATGAAGCTCCTCAGGCCGCGCCACTCAGCAACAGCTATCATGATGGCTGCAAAGGGAGCTGCGAAAATTGCTGTATGCAGACTGGCGAGTAGCAGCCAAATGCCGGCTGCCGTCAGACGATCTGCCTGGGCGCCTGCAAGCTCATGGGGCGGCAGAACGAACGAGACCTCGATGATGGCCGCAGCGACACACGCGGCGATGTAGCCGCTGAGACAGCGTAGGACCGCTGCAACCATCTTTCAAAAACCCCCGTGCAATCGGTCGATGATCGCACCTATGCGCGCCGCCCGGCGAGCAGCCAATAAACGAAGCCTCCGGCAAAACCCGCAGTCGCGAAAACCTGCCAGACGACTGGGCTCGGCCAGACCACGCCCACAGTCCCGACCTGCGCCAGAACCGGCACAGCAACAAGCGCCAAGCCGCCGCCGAAAATGTAGTAGACGGCAGATCGGATACGCGCGACCTCGCCTATTACGACGACAAGGAATGCCGGGAGGATGGTGAGCCCTGATGCCAGGATTGCACCCTGCGTGATGAGCTCGAAAACGGCCAGCACTGTGTCCGGCTCGTCCATCGGCGCATCATGGAAGGCGTGGGTGATCCTCTCGAGGCCGAGAGTTATGAGCACGAAAAGGGAGATCAGGCCCGAAATCACGAACGCGATTGGGACGACGATGATCCGCCAGATCGTGGACCAGACCATCTCGTCTAGCTCCCAGCCGCCTCGCTTGCGTGGAGTGCGCTTGCTTTGAGCCGCGTGCTCTCCGACTTGAGCTGCCCGCAGGCCGCCATGATGTCACGGCCGCGCGGGGTGCGCACGGGGCTGGCATAGCCCGCGCGATTGACGACTTCCGCGAAGCGCTCGATCTGCTCCCAGTCCGAGCACTCGTGGGTTCGTGCCGGGCCAAGGATTGAACGGGATCAGGTTGATCTTGGCCGGGATGCCGCCGCAGCAGCTTCACCAGCGCCTTGGCGTCGGCGAGGCTGTCGTTGACGCCCTTCAGCATCACGTACTCGAAGGTGATGCGGCTGGCGTTGGAGAGGCCCGGATAGGCCCGGCAGGCCGCCATCAGCTCGGCAATCGGGTACTTGCGGTTGATCGGCACCAGCTTGTCGCGCAGCTCGTCGCGGGTGGCGTGCAGGGAGATGGCGAGCATCGTGCCGCTCTCGGCGCCCCAGCGGGGGATCTCCGGCACCACGCCGCGAGGTCGACAACGTGATGCGCCGCTTGGAGATGGAAAGCCCTTCGCCGTCCGAGGCGATCTCCATGGCCGCTTTCACGTTCTCGAAGTTGTAAAGCGGCTCGCCCATGCCCATGAGGACGATGTTGGTGATCTTGCGCTCGGTGTCGGGCAGGAGGCGTCCATCGCCAGGTGGCTCCGCGCCAGGCCAGTCGCCGATCCGGTCGCGCGCCAGCATGATCTGCCCGACGATTTCCTGGGCCTCGAGATTGCGCACGAGCCGCTGTGTACCGGTGTGGCAGAACGAGCAATTCAGCGTGCAGCCGACCTGGCTCGAAATGCAGAGCGTGCCGCGGTCGATTTCGGGGATGTAAACCGTCTCGATCTCCGGCGGCAGCGCCTCCCGGCCCCGTCTCGGCAGCCGCAGCAGCCATTTCCGCGTGCCGTCGACCGAGACCTGCTCGGTGACGATCTCCGGCCGGGCCAATGTATAAGCGCGCATCGAGCCGCGCCCGCAGATCCTTCGAGATGTCGGTCATTTGATCGAAGGACGTGGCGCCGCGGACGTAGATCCAGCTCCAGAGCTGGGAAATCCGCATGCGCAGATGCTTAGCTGGCACCCCAAGCGAGGACAGCGCTTGGCCAAGCTCCGCCCGTCCCAAGCCGATGAGCGACGGCCGGGTTTCCTCCTCTACAGGGGAGGGGCTGTGACGAGGGCTGTTGTCGAGCAGAAGAACCATTCGCTGACCTGTGCGGGACTTGAGAGCTGACATTTAGTCCCGAACGCCTGGAAGGCAAAGCCTTTGACAGTGCGGCGCCCCGTCGTGGCGGCTAATATTGCTCGTTCTTCACCATGGAATGAGTACGAGAATGCCCCTGCAGAACCGGGTCACGCCCGAAGGGGAGATCATCGCAACGGCTGCACGCGGGACGATGATGGGCAACAGGGGAGGCTGTCTCCACCGTCCGGACAAGACTCTCGGGCGCCGCCGCTGGGTAACACGGCAGTGGATCTGCTGTGAGCTGCAGTTCCGCGGTCGCCATCGGGAAGTGATGGCGCCGGGGCAGTATACCGAGCTGTTCTTTCTGGATGAGGCGACGGCGCTCGCGGCTGGGCACAGGCCATGTTTTGAGTGCCGGCGGGCTGACGCGCTCGCATTTGCGAGCTTATGGGCGCAGGCCGAGGGCCGAACCGGACGCGTCACCGCGGAGCATATGGACAGGATCCTGCACGATGAAAGGCTCGGCCCCGGGGGGACGAAACGAGTTTACCAGTGGCGGGTGGGGGACCTGCCAGCGGGTAGCATTGTGCGGCTGGATGGGCAGCCCCATCTAGTGACAGGCCGGGAGCTTCGGCTTTGGACGCCGGAGGGCTATCTGGGCGCTGTGCGGGTCGATCCCGACACAGTTGTCGAAGTGCTGACACCGCCGAGTATCGTCGCGCTCTTCCGGCTCGGGTTGCAACCGCGCTTGCATCCCACCGCCGTGGCTTCCAC
Organism: uncultured Pseudomonadota bacterium; assembly: GCA_963786775.1. Lineage (GTDB taxonomy): Bacteria > Pseudomonadota > Alphaproteobacteria > Rhizobiales > Hyphomicrobiaceae > ZC4RG25. Next base: position 6,972 of record CAWBAM010000034.1, read on the forward strand.
GCAGACCTGAGTAGCCACTCGTTACCACCGCCGATCAGTTCGCTGACGGGGACTGCTGGCAGGATCAAGTCAGTTGTGATACCTCGGCGCGAGATTTTCCGCGCCGCAACACGTGAGTTTCATGGACCTTCGTAACATCGCAATCATCGCCCACGTCGACCACGGTAAGACAACACTCGTCGACCAGCTCTTGAGGCAATCGGGTGCCTTCCGGGACAACCAGAAGGTGGCCGAACGGGCGATGGACAGTAACGATCTCGAACGGGAGCGCGGCATCACCATCCTCGCCAAGTGTACCTCCCTGGTCTGGCGTGGTACCCGTATCAACATCGTCGACACGCCCGGCCACGCCGACTTCGGCGGCGAGGTGGAGCGCATTCTCAACATGGTCGACGGCGCCATCGTGCTCGTCGATGCGTCCGAAGGGCCACTGCCCCAGACGAAATTCGTCGTCTCCAAGGCGCTGAAGCGGGGCCTCAGGCCCATTGTCGCCATCAACAAGATCGACCGTCCGGACGAGCGGCACCTCGACGTGCTGAACGAGGTGTTCGATCTGTTCGCGAGCCTCGACGCGACGGATGAGCAGCTCGATTTTCCGACCCTCTATGGCTCGGGCCGCGATGGCTGGATGGCGCTTGATCCGGCTGGTCCCAGGGACAGCTTGGCGCCGCTGTTTGACTTGGTTCTGTCGCACGTTCCACCGCCGCAGGTTGAGGACGGGCCATTCCGGATGCTGGCCACGACACTCGAAGTGGACCCGTACCTGGGCCGCATCTTAACGGGCCGGATAACCTCCGGCACCGTGCGGCCGAACCAGACGATCCACGCACTGCGCCATGACGGCCGTTTGATCGAGGTCGCTCGCGTCAGCAAGGTGCTGGCGTTTCGCGGACTAGAGCGCCAGCCGATCGAGGTTGGCGAGGCCGGAGACATCGTCGCCATCGCCGGTGTGACGGAGGCGACGGTTGCCGACACGCTCTGCGATCCAAGCGTCGAAGCACCGCTTCCGGCCCAGCCTATCGATCCGCCAACACTGTCGATGACTTTCCGGATCAATGATGGGCCGCTCGCCGGTCAGGAAGGCGACAAGGTCCAAAGCCGCGTCATCCGTGAAAGGCTTTTCCGCGAGGCCGAGCGGAACATCGCAATCCGTGTGACAAAGTCCGAGGAGAAGGACGCGTTCGAGGTGGCGGGCCGTGGTGAGCTGCAGCTCGCAATTCTGATCGAGACCATGCGCCGGGAGGGCTTCGAGCTGACGGTGTCCCGGCCGCAGGTCGTCTACAAGACCGACCCGGAGACAGGCCAGCGGCTCGAGCCGATCGAGGAGGTGATCATCGACGTCGACGAGCAGTACAGCGGCGTCGTCGTCCAGAAAATCTCCGAACGTCGCGGCGAGATGATCGAGATGCGCCCATCCGGTGGCGGGCGGCAGCGGATCGTATTCCACGTGCCGACGCGAGGTTTGCTCGGCTACCAGAGTGAGCTGCTGTCCGACACCCGCGGCACAGCCGTCATGAACCGCCTGTTCCACGGCTATGCTCCGTACAAAGGCGAGATCCAAGGCCGGCGCACGGGCGTGCTGGTCTCCAATGGCGATGGCGAGGCGGTGGCCTATGCGCTCGTACAACCTGGAGGATCGCGGGCCTTTGATGATCGGGCCGCAAACGCGTGTCTACCAGGGCATGATCGTCGGAGAGCACTCCCGCGAGAACGATCTCGACGTGAACGTCCTCAAGGGCAAGAAGCTGACCAACATCCGCGCCGCAGGCAAGGATGACAACGTGCTGCTCACCCCGCCGATGAAGATGACGCTGGAGCGCGCGCTCTCCTACATCGCAGATGACGAGCTGGTGGAGGTCACGCCCAAGTCCATCCGCTTGCGCAAGCGCTGGCTCGACCCCAACATGCGCAAGAAGATGGAGCGCCTGAAAGACGCGCAGGCCGTCGCCTGAGTGGGGAGAACAGATGCGGTGACGGGGCTTCGCCAAGCCAGCCAATTTCCTTGGCCAGATGGGGTTCAGGTCACCGAAGAGCACGAGCTGGCGGCAGCCTTTCCCGCAACGGGGGAAGGTAATCTTTTCATCACCGGTCGTGCTGGGACCGGCAAATCGACGCTGCTGCGCTGTCTGCGTGAGATCATTGCCGATCAAGGAATTGTGCTTGCGCCCACCGGGCTCGCTGCAATAAATGTCGGTGGACAGACGATCCATTCCTTTTTCGGCTTTCCTCCGCGTCTGATCGGGCCAGACGACATCCGCCGAAGTCGCAATGGCCGCATCATGCGGCAGCTCAAATTCCTCGATCATCGACGAAGTGTCGATGGTGCGCTCGGATCTCATGTGGGCGATCGATCAGGCACTGCGTATTAATCGAGGGCGGCCGCGCGAGCCATTTGGGGGCGTGCGCTTGCTGCTGTTCGGCGACCTTCATCAGCTCCCGCCCGTGGTGCAAGGAAGCGGCGGCTGCGGAACATCTCGAATCGCGTTTCGGCGGCCCGTTCTTTTTCAACGTATCCACTCTTCAGGACGGCGCCGGCACGGCGTTCCTCGAGCTTAAGCACGTGTTCCGCCAGGACGATGCTGAACTCGTGAGCGTGCTGGATCGGATACGGGAAGGCGAGGTCGGCCCGGAAGAACTGGAGCTACTCAACAGCCGCGTGCGCCCTATCCGAACTCTTGCCGAAGGCGACGCCTTCGTCATCCTGACTCCAACGAACGCTGCTGCCAATCGGATCAACGCTGGCCTATCTGGAAGCCCTTCCGGGTCAGGCATATGCCTATGAGGCGGGCCTGACCGGGACTTCAGCGACAGCTGCCCAGCCGACGGATAGCACGCTCCTGCTCAAGCCAGGGGCGAAGGTCATCCTGTTGCGCAATGACCCAGACCGGCGCTGGGTCAATGGCACCGTCGCCCGTATCAGCCGGCTCAGCGAGAGCCAGGTCTGGGTGGAGATTGATGGCAAAGAGCACGAGGTCGAGCCTGTCGCGTGGGAAAACCGGCGCTATGCCTACGACCAGGCGGCAGAAAAGATCGTCGAAACGGTGGCCGGCACATTCAAGCAATTTCCGTTTCGGCTAGCTGGGCGCTCACCATCCACAAGAGCCAGGGGCTAACTCTCGATCGGGTCTACATAGACTCGGCCGGGGCACGTTCGCCCACGGGCAGGCCTACGTGGCCATTTCGCGTTGCAGGTCGCTGGACGGGCTTGCGTTCGCCCGGCCGCTTCGGCCGCAAGACGTACTCTTCGACCCGCGACAATGCGCTATCGCGAAGAACTTTTCCCGGCTCTCGCCGTCTAACTCTGACGTCCTATAGTTCGAGCTGCGACAGTTTGGATCATTTCGCGATGCACAATTAATGTTGCAATGCACAATAGAGCGCATTAGGTAGGGAGCAATCGGGCTTTGGCGGAGCGAGCTCCCCAGCTCCGCTGACAGTACTCACAACCCCTCGAGGCTCCCCTTAGGAGACCCTCATGAACGAGCAGTTCACCCGCCAGGCGCAGGAAGCTTTCAGCGCGGCCAAAGAAGCTCGCATCCCCGAAAACGTCCAGGCATTCGCCGAGGAGAGCGTCACCAAGGGCCGCGAGCGTTCCAGAAACTCAGATGCCGCGGCAAGGACAGCATCAAGGCGTTCGAGGAAGTCGTGGCACGACGGCTCAGGCCGGCGCGCGCGCCATCGGCGAAAAGGTCTTGAACAACACGGCAGCCAATACCGAAGCCGCATTCGACGCTGCCCAAGCCATTGCCCGTGCCCGCACGCTACCTGAAGCCATTCGCCTGCAGACCGATTTTGTCCAGCAGCAGCTCACGGCTGCAAGTGCCCAGACGAAGGAGCTGTTCGAGCTCTCCGACGAAAGTGGCCCAGCAGACGTCGAACTCTCAGCTCGGCGGCGAACCGGACCAGCCGAGCATCAAGATCAATTCCTGAGCCAGGCTCGCTAGTCACAATCATGCGGGGGCCGAAATGCAGTCTTCGGACCCTCGTACCTCGTGACTTGAGAACGCGGGCGGAACAAATTCGCCAGCGAGAGCGTTGCAACAAGTTGCCTGCCGCGCTTTATATTGGGCTCATGTTGGGGTCCAGCGCAAAAGTTCGAGTTAGACGCGGCAGACCTGCCGATGCGGAAGCGCTCGCAGAGGTTTTCCGCAAATCGTGGCAGCTCGCATACCGGGGCATCATCCCGCATCTCCATCTCGAATGTATAATTCGCCGCCGCGGTCCGGAGTGGTGGGCCAGCGCCGTTCGTACGGGCGACAGCATCCTCGTGCTCGAGGTCAATGGCGAAATCGCTGGCTATGCCACCTGGGGTTCAGCCCGCAGCCGTGGACCCTATCAAGGCGAGATCTACGAGCTCTACCTTGCCCCCATTTACCAGGGCCTCGGGTTTGGGGAGCTTCTCTTTGAAGCCTGCCGCAGCGCGATGGACGAGCGTAGGATCAAAGGCTTGATCTGCTGGGCCCTGGCCGAGAACACCCCCGCCATCGAGTTCTATTGGCGGCGCGGGGGACGACCGATCGCCAAGGCCTACGATCGGATCGGCGGCGCCAAGCTCGAGAAAATCGCGTTCGCCTGGAACTAAGCCAACAGGCCTCGCGGCAATTCTCGTACACTTTAGGTCCGGCAGCCTTTCTATTCTGATGTCACCTCTGCTATACGCGCCCTGAACGCGAGGTGACTCTCATGAGCGACTTGAAGATTGCGGTGATGGGCGTGGCCGGCCGGATGGGGCGCGAGCTCGTTCGAGTGGCTCACACGACGCCTGGATGCGTCCTGATTGGCGGCACTGAGCACAAAGGTTCGCCGGCCCTTGGCCAGGACATCGGCACTCTGGCAGGTGTTGGCAGCTTGGGCGTTGTCGCCAGCGACGATCCGCTTGAGCTTATCGCCCGCGCTGATGCGGTGCTCGACTTCACCACGCCGAAGGCTTCCGTCGAGTTTGCTGGGCTCGCGGCCAATGCGCGTATCATTCATGTGATTGGCACGACCGGATTCTCTGAAGAGGACGAAGCCGCAATCGCCGCTGCCGCCCGCCACGCGACCATCATCAAGTCCGGCAATATGAGCCTGGGCATAAACTTGCTTGCGGCCCTGACAAGCAAGGTTGCTCAGGCGCTCGATGACAATTTCGACATCGAAATCCTGGAAATGCACCACAAGCATAAGGTGGATGCCCCTTCCGGGACTGCCCTCATGCTTGGCGAGGCTGCAGCCCAGGGGAGAGGCATTTCCCACAAGGAGCGCAGCGTCCGGGTGCGCGATGGCCATACGGGACCGCGGAATCGCGGCGACATCGGTTATGCAACTCTCCGCGGCGGGAACGTCGTCGGGGAGCACACGGTCATCTTTGCGGGCGAGGGCGAGCGCATCGAGCTGACACACCGCGCGAGTGACCGCAGCTTGTTCGCTCGCGGTGCGGTTCGGGCAGCTCTGTGGGGGCGCGGTAAACCGCCGGGACTGTACTCGATGAGAGATGTGCTCGGAATTTGAGATCTTTTGGACGGCAGCTCAGTTGCATTGAGGGCAAGTAACAAGGATACAAAATGGCGGGTGACAACGTGCTCGTGCTGGTTCGGCACGGCCAGAGCGAATGGAACAAGCTCAATCTGTTCACAGGCTGGCGCGATCCTGGTCTTTCCGAAAAGGGTGTCGAGGAAGCACGCACGGCCGGCAGGCTCCTCAAGGCAGAGGGCTACAAGTTCGACGTGGCGTTCACGAGCGCACTGAAGCGTGCCCAGCACACTCTTGAGCTCATACTCGAAGAGCTTGGGCAGACGGGGCTTCTCACCTATGCCGACCAGGCGCTCAATGAGCGTGATTACGGCGACCTTTCAGGTCTCAACAAGGACGACGCACGCCGCCGCTGGGGAGAGGAGCAGGTGCACATCTGGCGGCGCAGCTACGACGTCAAACCGCCAGGAGGCGAAAGCCTGAAGGATACGGCCGCGCGCACCTTGCCTTATTACGAGGCGAAGATTTGGCCGGAGGTCAAAGCAGGCCGCAACGTGCTCGTTTCCGCGCATGGCAACTCACTGCGCTCAATCGTCATGAAGCTCGACAACCTGTCGCCCGATGAGGTGACCAAGCTCGAGATCGCGACGGGTGTGCCGATCGTCTACCAGCTGGACGACGAAGGGCGGGTGCGGTCGAAGCGCATCCTTGAGCCATAATCAAGCGCTTTCGGCAGCGAGGTCAAACCTCGATCAAGCCATAGGCCCGGCCGGTCGGCTTTTCTATGTACGAGGCGACGTTGTAGACCGGTACACCGCCGGGGGTTCGTCCTTCATACTTGCCGTGATGCGCGTGACCATGCACCACGGCGCTGACGTTGAACCGGTCAATGGCCTCAGCGAGGCGGGATGAGCCGAGGAAAGGATATATCTCCAACGGCTCACCTGCGATGGTGTCTCGCACCGGAGCATAGTGCAAAACGACGAAAATCCGCTCCGTATGCAAAGTTCGTAACCCATTCTCGAGCCGTGTCGCTTCGTTCAGACTTTCGCTCACGAATTGTTTGATCGCGGGCTCGCCAAATGCGGTGAGCAAATGTCTACCAAATCCCCCGGCGAAGCCTTTTGTCCCCACGAAGCCGACATCGCCCACAACGAAGGCTCGGGTTTCCAGCATCATGACTCCGGCGTCCCGTAAGACCTGCCTCACCACCTCTGGCTGGCCGGATTCGTGATCGTGATTTCCGAGAACGGCCAGAACTGGGATTGAACAGGCTTTTACATCCTGCGCCAGAATTTCCGCCTCTTCGCGTCTCCCCAAGTCAGTAAGATCGCCAGCCAACACCAGAACATCGGCCACGCGGCAGATCTCCTCGAAAAGCTCACGGTAGGGGCGGACCTGCCCTTCTCTGACGTGCAGGTCGGCAAGTGCGGCCACTTTCAGCTTACGAGGCATTTTTCGCCCCACCTTTTCCGCTGAAATCCGCAAAATTCCATTCTTCGGTGTCGATCAGGTAATCGGCAGGGGAAAGCATTCCGCCTCGGCAGATTTTTCTCTTCGACGGCGGAAGCTCGAGCTGAATCCGGAGGCGATCCAGCAATTCGTGCATCAGCCATGATGGAATGCGGTTCCGCTCTGACGGATAGATCCAGCGGAAGTTGATGAGATGCGCGAATAAAATCTCCCAATGAGCGTCCATGTAGGAGAGCAAACGGCGCCAATCGATCTCCTCGTGCGCCTTCAGGATGAGGTGCGCGATATCTGCGCCATCATAGCGCTCGTGCTGCTGGATGAAGCTCTTGGACCACAACAGCTCGGTCGGTCCGACAATCTGGACGCGTGTGCCGAAGACGTCCGCTGGCCGTCCGTTGTTGATCCAATCATCGGTTACTGGAATGACGCCGTTGGGCGAAGCGAAAATCACATCGAGATAGTGCACGCCGCTGTGGACCTTGGCGATCCAGAGTTCGTCTTCCACCGTGATGGCGTAGTTCGAACGCTGAAAGTGTGCCAGTAAACGCGGGTAATCACCTGCCTTGCAGAAGACGTCGAGATCCTTCGTTGCGCGCGTGATGCCGGTATACGCGCTGAAGGCGTAGGCCCCGGCAATGAGAAAGGGCACGTTGCTGCGGACCAGCTCTTCCAGAGCGACGCGATAGAACACCTCAGCGCCCGCGACAATAGGTCGAGGCGTCGTCGGCGTCATGACAACCGTTGGTCCGGCTTGCTTTGAGGAGCCCTCGTTCCGTTCTGCCAAGAAGCTGCGACCTTGCACCTTACCGAGTGATCAGCTCTTGGTCGGCCCGTAGCCGAAGCCGCCGCCAGTCCGTCGGTCAATTCGTACAGTTCTCAGGAACAATCGATTGCACGTGAGGTTCCGGGGGACTTACTGCGTCGCAGTCGACGAGATCTCTTGACAGCTTTGGCTCGGCCGGCACAACGCACCTCAGCTTCACCAGGAGAAGGAGACGGAGATGTCCCTCGACCGATCGCCCGCTACGGATCGCGCCAGGCTCATCGAGATCGTCAAAGCGCGATCTTTCCAAAGGGGTCGGGAGGTGAAGCTCGCCTCGGGCCGCACGTCCACCTTCTATTTCAACATGAAGCCGACCGTGCTCGACGCGCAGGGCGGTTGAGATTATCGCAAATCTCATCCTTGATCAGCTCGAAGGGGAGAAGGCACGCTGGATTGGCGGGCTGGAGATGGGCGCCGTGCCGATCGCGGCTGCGGTGGCGGCCGTAAGCCCGCTGCGTGGCCGGCCCATCTCAGCTTTCTTCGTTCGCAAGCAGGCGAAGGATCATGGAACGCGCAGCCTTGTCGAAGGCTTGGCACCTGGCGAAACCCTGAAAGGCGAGCCTGTCATCATCGTGGAGGATGTCACCACGACAGGAGGCTCTGCACTCAAGGCAGTGGAGGCCGTTCGCGCCGAGGGCGGCGAAATCGCCCGCGTCATCACCCTCGTCGATCGTTTGGAGGGAGCTGAAGAGGCATTCCGGGCGGCTGGGCTGCCGTTCACGCCTCTGCTGACGCTGGACGACTTCCGGTAGTTCGCCCAGCCGGCGATTAGTGAGCCATGAAGACGGGCATCTCGGTGTGCCACAGGATGTGGTTCGTCGCTCCCCCGAAGATCATCTGTCGCAGCCGGCTCTGGGTATAGGCACCCTTAATGAGCAGATCGCCGCCCAGACGCCGGGCCTCGTCGAGGATGGCTTCGCCCGGCTTCCTACCTCCAGCAAGCACCGTAAGCTCGCGGACCTCGATACCATGAGCAGCCAGGCAATCGGCCAGCTCCTTGCCGGACGGACCCGGGGCCACTGCACCCTCGACGGTGAGGACCGTCACCTCGCGCGCCCTGACCAGGAGCGGCATCGCGTAAGCAACAGTGCGCGCTAAACTCCGAGCTGCAGTTCCAGGAGATGACAATACGCTCCCCAAGTGACCGGGGCGCTTCGGGCGGGGCGATCAGCAACGGCCGGCCGCTCTCGAACAGAACCGCCTCAAGTGTTGTCATACGGGGACCGGCCGTGCCGCTTTGCGGCCGCCCGACGACGGTCAGGTCGTAAACACGCGCCAAGCTGGCCAGAGCCGCATCATCAACCGGATCGCCGGCCCGCCAGCGGTGGCGTGGGCGCTGGTCCTCCGGCAACGAGTGGGCCGCCTCGCTTGCGAAGTAGGCATCGAAGATGTGCCGCGCCGTGGCAAGGATCTCCAAGTCTTCCTGCTCGGCACGCGGGAACGTCACCGTAACCACCGGGTCGGGACCGACGACAGAGATCTGCGGCAGCCGCAGCGCGACGCCTTCCACCGTGCCCGAAAACATGCCGGCGATTCGCGCAGCGCACTCCAGCATCGAGGTGATGAGATCGTGCTTCTCGACGGGAACGAGGATGCTTTTCACGATGCCCTCGCTGTGACGGTTCTTTGGGTTATTGACGGACGCTCAACTGTAGCACGATTTGGAGGCCGTTAACCCTAGCGGGCCTGCAAATCACGTCGCGACCACATTTTTTTCGGGAGCTGTGCCGATTTGCTCAATGCTCAATAGCGGTAAAGCGCATGTAGCGCGCCGTATCCGCCGGTCTCGCCCGACCTGTCGATCGAGGCTCCCGTACTTGCGGCGATCTCACCACCGGACCAGGAGAAGCGAACGAGAGCTCCAAGACGGCCGCCGTCGTATTCGGAGTTGCCCTTTGCGGTGGCCTCCACGCCGAGCGAAAGCTCTGGCTCGATCCTGTAGCCTGCACGCGCGTGAGCCGCGTAAGTGCCGCCGTGAACCGACGACCAAGACAGGTCGAGAGAAGTCCAGACCTCCGGTGTGATCTCCCACCAGCTCTCGAGCGCAGTCTTAACGCCGTAATCGGTCCCGACGACCGTGGTTTCGGTATCGAAAGGACTAAGAGTGTGCGCTTCCGCTGCGGCGCCGACGAAACCTTTGAGCGTCAGCGATCCCAATTGATGTTGGTAACCCAACAGCAACTCGCCGAATCCGACGTGCCCGCGAATCGTGGACCCGTCTGAACTCGTAGGAATAGGTCCCATAGCCATCACCGATGCGGAGGCGCCAACCATCGGTTTCAAGAAAGCCGGAGAGCGCGATCGTTGCTCCCGAATAGGTGGACCAGCTATTCGCGTTGACCTCGGCTCCGCCCCAGAACTCCATCGTGGAGCGCCGCTCGTCCGCGACTGCGGGTTGTATTATGAACAGGAGGAAGCCCCCCAGCCCGAGCGCGCCACCCCGCCACGCGCCCTTCGAACTCCAGCTCAGACGCCCCACATCAGTACTCGCGACGCTGCGCCAAACCGGTGCTACGATTGCTGAACGATGTTAACCAAAAATTTACCTTCCGCTCAACCCGAGAATTTGCAGCGTCTGCGAGTATCGATGAGTGGATTTCTAGGCTTAGCTGTGTTTGTGGGAATTCTCTAGCCGTAATACTTGCTCATCGTGTAGAACATTAAGTGAACTAAACTCGCTCGAGGATATCGTAGACTGCAAGTCGTGTGGGTCTAACACGTGTCATTAGCGTTCGAGGACTGGCTGCAACTTACAGATGCAGGCCTATACTGCGCGCCGGGCGGCTTTCACATTGATCCAGAGTCGTCCCGTTGATCGGGCCGTGATTACCCACGGTCACTCGGATCACGCGAGGCCCGGGCATGGCGCCGTTCTGGCAACCACCGAGACAGTTGCCATCATGAAGGCCCGTCTTGGGGAGGAATCCGCCGGCACTTTTCAATGCCTGCCCTACGGTGTCCCGTTGCAGCACGGAGACGTCGCTATCACCCTCCATCCGGCAGGGCATATTCTTGGTAGCGCCCAGGTGGAACTGCGCTTTCGCGGGCAGCGAGTTGTCATCTCCGGTGATTACAAACGGACGCCGGACCCCACCTGCCCCCCCTTCGAGCTCTGACTTGCGATCTCTTCGTCACCGAGGCGACGTTCGGGTTGCCAGTCTTTCGCCACGAGCCGGATGGAAACGAGATCGAGCGCCTACTTGGGTCCGTGAAAGCCTTCCCCGGACCGCGCACATCTGGTGGGCTGCTACGCTCTGGGCAAATGCCAGCGGCTGCTCGCCTTGTTGCGGCGGGCTGGCTACGAGAGACCCATCTACCTGCACGGTGCCCTGAAGAGCATGACGGATGTCTACACCGCTCTCGGACAGGATTTCGGGGAGCTGGTTCTCGTTAGTGAGGCGGGGCGCGGGCTTGCAGGTGAAATTATTCTCTGCCCGCCGTCGGCGCTCAAGGATCGCTGGTCGCGGCGACTTGCTGATCCCGGTCACGGCATTCGCATCCGGATGGATGCGGGTGCGTGGGCGAGCGCGTCAGCGAGGGGTCGAGCTGCCCCTTGTCATCTCCGATCACGCGGACTGGCCTCAACTCATCGATACCATCAGCGAGACCGGCGCCGAGGAGGTCTGGGTGACCCACGGCCGAGAGGAGGCACTGGTCTACCAGCTTGGCCGCATGGGCAAACGGGCCCGCGCGCTGGCGCTGCTCGGCCGAGAAGACGAGGAAATTGAGGATTGAGCGTGTTGTCCTCTCTTCATCTCGACCATTGTGGGCCTTGGCCCGCGTCAGGGTGGGGTCGCATTCCTATCTCTGCTCGCGGCCAGGGATATCCAGAACTTGCACCGCGGGGGCGGGAGTATCGATGAAAGCCTTCGCTGCGCTGTTGGACCGGCTGGTTTACAGTCCGGGCCGCAAAACGAAGCTGCAGCTGATGCAGGATTACTTCCGCTCAACGCCCGATCCTGACCGGGGTTGGGCGCTGGCGGCGCTTACCGATGGACTGCCGTTCACGTTCCCGGTTCGCCGGACCATCATGGAGCTGATGGACCAGCGGCTCGATGCTGAGTTGTTCCGCCTGTCGCGTGATTATGTCGGCGATACCGCGGAAACAGTGGCCTTGGTGTGGCCCGATACGGCCGAGCAGGTTGATCCGCCTCGGCTGTCAGAAGTCGTCAGCCGCCTCGGATTGATCGATGCCCAAGAATTAGGGGATGTGATCGCCTCCTGGCTCGATCAACTCGATGCCACGGGCCGCTGGGCTCTGCTCAAGTTGCTCACGGGTGCTCTGCGGGTCGGCGTCTCCTCCCGGCTGGCCAAAACCGCAGTCGCCAGCATGGCGGGCCACGACGTCGGTGACGTCGAGGAGGTGTGGCACGCCTTATCGCCGCCCTACGAGCCGCTGTTTGCCTGGCTGGAAGGACGCGCGGAGAAACCGGACATCACCG
>CAWBAM010000035.1:0-37317 GCA_963786775.1 uncultured Pseudomonadota bacterium
GGCCATCGGCGCGCAGATTGCCCATCCGAAATCGCTGGTCATCGACATCGCTGGCGATGCCTCGATCCTGATGAACATCCAGGAGCTGTCCACGGCCATTCAGTATCGCCTGCCCGTGAAGGTGTTCATCCTGAACAACCAGTACATGGGCATGGTGCGCCAGTGGCAGCAGCTGCTGCACGGTAACCGGCTCTCCCATAGCTACACCGAGGCGCTGCCGGATTTCGTCAAGCTGGCCGAGGCCTATGGCGCCGTCGGCATCCGCTGCGAAAAGCCCGCGGACCTCGACGACGCGATCATGGAGATGATCCGCACGCCGAAGCCGGTGCTGTTCGATTGCCGCGTGGCCGCGCTCGCCAATTGCTTCCCCATGATCCATCCGGCAAGGCCCACAACGAGATGCTGCTGGGTGAGGAGGTCTCAGACGAGGAGATCGGCACGGCAATCGGCGACGAAGGGAAGGTGCTGGTGTAGGGCTGACGAGGCTACCCACTTCCGAAAGTGGTCCAGGGATTTACCAGTGGCACTCCGAAATGTTCGAAGTGGCTGACGTTGCGAGTGGCGACGCTGGCGCCTTGCGCACTCGCGATGCCTGCTATCAGGCAGTCGGGCACATCGCAGTAGCCGAGAGTACGCTCTGCAAGCGCGCGGCATTTGGCAGCGCGCTCAGCCGCTTCGCTGTCCAGGTGCAGCACTTGGTGTCCGAGACGACTAAGCACCACGCCAAATCGACCTTCCAACCCGGATTTTCGCTTCCCGGCCGGCATGCGCTCAATGCCGAACGCAACTTCATGAATGCTGATGACGGTGAGCCAAAGATGGGCTGGGTCTTGACGATTGATCCAATCGGTCACGCTAGGGTTTGCTTCCCACCTCATCAGCGCCGAGAGTACGTCGGTGTCGAGAACGATCACGGGTCGAACTCAACTGGCCGGGTTGACCAAGAACGCCGTGACTCTCGGAGGCAGCGTTCGAATTCCCTCCCAGTCTTTGCGGGAGATCTTGTATTTACTCATCTCACGTGCGAGCCAACTGCCTAAGCCCTCACCGGGTGGGGGGCCGATAGTCTCGAGTGGCGCACTGGCAGCGGCCTCGAGCACGCTGCGAACTTCCGCCTCCAAACTGCGCCCATGCCGTCTTGCGCGAAGTTTGAGGCGCTCTTTCACAGAGTCGGGCAAATTCCGAACAACTAATTGGGCCATATTACCTCCACTGATATCATGATATCGAATATAGTGCCGACCGCAAGTTGGGGGCGCCGTATTTAGGGCAACTTCATGCACCTCACCATCGCAAACAAGCTCTATTCCTCTTGGTCTTTGCGGCCGTGGATGGTGATGCGCGCCTTCGACATTCCTTTCGAGGAAACAGTGATCCCGCTTTATCAGCCGGATACCAAAGCGCGCATCCTGCAGGTCTCGCCGACCGGGAAGGTGCCATGCCTTACCGACGGCGATGTGACGGTGTGGGAGAGCCTCGCGATCATCGAATATTTGGCCGAGAAATTTCCCGAGAAAGCCATTTGGCCCACGGACCCGAAAGCGCGCGCCCATGCGCGGGCAGCTGCCAGCGAAATGCACGCAGGATTTCAGGCGCTCCGCAGCGCTTGCCCGATGAACCTCGGCAAACGTTTTGCGAGAAAGGATCGCGGGGCCGCGGTGGCCGCTGATGTGGCGCGCGTCACCGCGTTGTGGCGGAAGGCAAGACAATCGTTCGGTGGCGAAGGACCGTTCCTCTACGGCGCATTTTCGGCTGCCGACGCGATGTTCGCGCCCGTCGTCACGCGCCTCGATACCTATCAGGTCGAGGTCGAGCCGGACACGCGCGCCTATATGGACGCCGTTCTCTCCCACCCGGCATTCGTCGCGTGGCGCGAAGCAGCCCTTCAGGAGCCTTGGCTGCTTCCTCACTATGAAGAGGGCGAAACGCCCGTCGAAGTTTATCATCGCCCGCAGAATTGAACGCTGCAGGCCCCGATAGGACCGGAAAATCATGCCCCAGAAGCAAAAGCAGTCCCATTATCCCGATCCCGCAAATAAGGAAGAGATCGTCTCGCGCACGCTCTCGGTCATCGTCGACAACGAGCCGGGCGTACTCTCCCGTATTGCCGGGCTGTTCTCGGGGCGGGGCTATAACATCGACTCGCTGACGGTGACCGAAACCGAGCACGCCAGCCACGTGTCGCGCTTTACGATCGTGACCAAGGGCACGCCGGCCGTCATCGAGCAGATCAAGCATCAGCTCGAGCGCATGGTGCCGGTGCATCGGGTCACAGACCTCACCACATTGCCGGAACCACCGCTCGAGCGGGAGCTGGCGCTCATCAAAGTCGCCGGCAAAGGCGAGAAGCGCATCGAGGCCTTGCGCCTCGCTGAGATTTTCCGGGCTGCAGTGATTGACGCTTCGACCGAGCACTTCGTGTTTGAGCTCACCGGCCGCACGAGCAAGATCGAGCAATTCATCCAAATTATGACTGAGCTGGGTCTCGTCGAAGTTTCGCGGACTGGCATTGCAGCGATGGCGCGGGGGCCCGAGGCGCGGTAATCCTCCGTTGACAAAGTTGCCGGCGGGCTCGCTGGCTGACTACGGAGGGGCCAGACATGTGGAGCTACCGGGGTCGTTTGGAACGGGACCTGGCACGCTGGCGTGAGCGGGGGTGGATCGACGACACCGGCCTGGAAGGCATTCGCGCGGATCTGGCGCAGCGCGGATCGGCCATCCAACTCTCCACATCCCTAGCGGTACTTGGGGCGGTGCTCATCGGCTTTGCAGCCATGAGCTTCGTCGCGGCGAACTGGCAGGAGATGCCGCGTATTGCCCGATTGGGGCTGCTCATCGCGGCGCTTTGGGGGTGCTACGGTGTCGCGGGTGCCCTTTTTGCGCGGGGCCACGCAGTGTTCGGCCACGCAGCGGTCCTTGCCGGGGTCGGCGTTTTCGGCGCCAGCATTATGCTGGTTGCCCAGATGTACCACATTGACGGCAATCCCCCCGACGCAGTCCTCGTCTGGGCAGCTGGAGCACTACTGGCCGGCGTGCTTTTCTCCTCCAATCCCGCCTTGGCGCTAGCAATGATTCTGGTCGGACTCTGGAGCGGTTGGGAAACGGTCCTTACGGAGGCGGTGTACTGGCCATTTTTGATCGGGTGGAGCGCGGTCGCGGTCGCAATTCAATTGCGGCGTTGGGCGCCGGGGCTGCACATTTCCGCAATCGTTCTCAGCCTCTGGACGATCAGTCTCGGCTATATTCTTCTCGAAGGGCGTGCCCATTGGGTGGTGGCCATCATCGGTCTTGTTATTTGCGGGCTGGCGATTGCCACGGATTTTATTCCGGGCATTTGGCGGCGGGTCGCGCCGGCTGTTTTTTGCTATGGTTTGGTAATCGCCTATGTGGGGTCATTCGCGTTCAAGTTCATCGAAAACCGAGAAGCAGGCACGCTGACGATATTGTCATTCGTGACAATGGCGTTGCTGCTCGGAGCCATCGCCTGGGGTTGGCGCTCCGGCCACAAAGGGGTTTTGTGGCTGAGCTACATTTGCTTTTCAGCCGAGCTGCTTGCTCTCTATTTCGTGACCATTGGTACGCTACTCGGCACCTCTCTGTTCTTTCTCCTGACCGGATTGATCGTCATCGGTCTTTCCTGGCTCGCCTACCGGCTGCACGCACAGCAAGCTAAGCCGCAGGAGGCGCTGCCATGATGGTCACTCGCTTGAAAAAGGTGTGGCTGGCCGCAGTTGCTGTCGCGGTGCTGCAGACGGCGGCTCTCGGTTGGATGGTCTTCGAGCGGGTGCAGCTGCTTCAGAGCGGGCGCGAGATCGTGCTGCCTATTGTGCCGGTCGATCCGCGCAGCCTATTTCGCGGCGACTATGTCAATCTTTCCTACGGTGTAACGCGCATTCCGGGTGATCTCATCGCCGGGGAAGTGAAACGCGGTGAACGGCTTTACGTCACCATCGAAAAGAAGGCAGATGAAACGTATGTCCCCGTCGCGGTGAGCCGCAGCCATCCGGGCGAGGTGAAGCCAGATCAATTCGTATTACAGGGCAGGGCTCAGAATTTCCGGCGAACCGGCCGCTTCGGCACCGGCGATATTTTCGTGCACTATGGAATTGAAAGCTACTTCGTGCCCGAGGGGAAGGGGCTGGAGCTCGAAGCGATGGCCCGCGATCGCAAGCTCGCTGCGGTTATTGCTGTCGATCAGCATGGCCACGCTGCCATTAAGGGCCTTAGGATCGACGGCCAGCTCGTTTATGAAGAGCCGTTGCTCTGAACGGGCTTTTATTTTGTGGCGCAGGTATCAATGCCACGTTCATGATGCTGCGCCAGGAATGGCCAACAAAACTTTGAAGTCAGCGCCGGATCCGAACTCTCGTCACGCGGACGCCTCTTTTCGTTAAGCCCCCGTTAACCCACACGCCGGTAAGTCAGGGGGTAGAGAGGTGTAATCCATGTTGCGTTCCGAGTTCCGGCCCGATCGGGCTGAAGCTTTCCGCGTGGTCTGTGAAGCTCGTCGCCGTCAGCATCGGTTTCATCGTTGCCGGCTGCAGCGCTGAGGTCACGCGCTTCAATAGTGCGCCCATGTTCGGGTTGACTGGAAGCGCCAATCAGCGCGCACCCATTCCGCGCGAGGGTGTATGGAGCAACAGCAGCTCGCGGCTCGCCAATTCTACGCCTTATGACAGCTCGTACCGTGGCCCATCGTATGACCGGTATGCGGGCGGCCATTATGCCCCTGTTCCGCAGTCGCCAAGCCGTCCGGTGACAAACTATGCTCCGGCCGGCGGCGGCTACAACAATTACCAGCCTGCTCCGAGCCGGCCGGACTATCGGACGCCGCCCTATCGAACCACCTACGAGGCTCCGCCCCGGCAGCCGTATGGCAATCAATACCAGGCTCCGTCCTCATCCCCTTATGGCGACGCGTACCGGCCTGGAGGGACCAGGATGGCCGCCCTTCCACCGCCCTCAACGCCTGCGCCTAGCGCGGCCGCGCCCTCCCATCGGACCGTTGAGACCACGCCTCCGCGGGCGATTGAGCGACCTGCACCGGCGCGGGCAGTGTCGAACGGCAACGCTCAGGAGATCGAGGTTCAACCGGGCGATACGCTTTACGGGATAGCCGAGCGTTATGACCTTTCGATCAGCGAGCTCATGACCATCAATGGGCTCACGAGCCCCGTGCTGCGGCCAGGTCAAAGGCTGATGCTGCCGAAAGGAGCGAGAGTGGTCGCCGGCCGTGATCGCCCCGCCGCTCCCGAGAGGGCCTCGACCACTGAGGTGGCCGCGACCCATGCCCCCTCACACACTTCTGCAGAACCGGCGGTAGAAGAAGAGGTGCCTGCGTACGACAGCGAGGCCGATGACGAAACGAGCGAGCCCACGTACGAAGCGACTGAAACCTACACCATCCAACAGGGGGAAAGCCTTTACGGCATCGCCGTACGCAAAGGCGTCTCCCTGGCAGAGCTGCAGCGCATCAACAATATCGAAGATCCACGCAAGGTGCGCGCCGGTACGGTCCTGAAGCTGCCGCCATCCAAATCAGCCGTCAGGGCTGTCGAGGACACGCCAGCCGCCCCGCTCACAATTGCTGAACAAAAAGCCGATGAGCCGAGCCAGCCCGATTCTGCTCCCCTTACGGAAGAGTCAGGTGGGCAGCCACCGAGCCCTGTCATTATCAACGCGTCGCCTCAGAGGCAGCGTGTTGCGGCACTCGAGCGACCCGATACATTGCGTGACGTTCCGCCGTCCTCCGCACTGAAGGCCGATGAGCCTCAGCCTGCTCAGGACAACAGAACCGCTGAGGAGCAAGCGGACGGCGTCGGGAAATTCCGTTGGCCGGTTCGGGGGCGGGTTATTGCCGGGTTCGGCCAGCAACCCGACGGGAGCCGGAGCGATGGCATCAAGCTTGCCGTGCCCGTGGGAACGGACGTTCACGCTGCGGAAAGCGGTGTGGTGGTCTTTGCTGGCAGCGAGCTCAAGGATTACGGCAACCTCGTCCTGCTTCGGCACGATGACGGCTGGATCACGGCTTACGCTCACAACGATCAGTTGATGGTCAAGCGCGGCGATCGTGTGCGGCGGGGCCAGGTCATCGCCAAGGCAGGCAAGACCGGTAACGCCGAAACACCCCAGCTCCACTTCGAGCTGCGGAAAGGCTCGAGCGCTGTCGACCCCATTCCCTACTTAGAGTAGTGCCGAGCCGAGCAAGTCCTCGCTCGGCTTGATCACGCCACTTTCGCCACACCGGATCGTTACGTTCCGCAGCCGGGCGCATCCTATTCACAGTGCGGGGCGTTCAATCTACATGGCGCTCGCGCAGGTGGTATAAACCTTGGCCTGACGAACAGGTGTGCGCGGGCGTACCTCCGCCACAATCCGGCGCAATCCAGTGCAGATCAGGCAGGAGCTGAGCGGGCAAATGTCACGTCGATATTTCGGCACCGATGGAATCCGCGGGCTGGCCAACCGGAGCCCGATGACCTCGGAGATCGCGCTCAAGGTTGGCATGGCGGCCGGGAGGATCTTCGCAAACGGCAAGCAGCGCATTCGCGTCGTGATCGGCAAGGATACGCGGTTGTCCGGCTACATGATCGAATCGGCGCTGATGTCGGGCTTCACCTCGGTCGGGTGCGACGTCTTCCTGCTCGGCCCGATGCCGACCCCGGCTGTCGCCATGCTCACGCGGTCGTTGCGCGCCGATCTGGGTGTCATGATCTCGGCTTCGCACAACCCGTACTACGACAACGGCATCAAGCTGTTCGATGCCGAGGGCTACAAGCTCTCCGACGAGACCGAGGCCGAGATCGAGCGGCTCATCAACTCCGATGTGGAAGACCTCCTCGCGGGGCCCGATGCGATCGGCCGGGCTACGCGGGTGGAAAGCGCGCAGGAACGATATATCGAGTTTGCCAAGCGGACGCTGGCTCGGGAGCTGCGCTTGGATGGCCTCCGAATTGTCATCGATTGCGCCAACGGCGCTGGATACAAGGTGGCTCCGGAGGCTCTTTGGGAGCTCGGCGGTGAGGTCATCAAGATCGGTGTCGATCCGAACGGCCGCAACATCAACCACAAGTGTGGCTCCACCGCTCCGGAGGCGCTGATCGAGAAGGTCCGCGAGCTGCGGGCGGACATCGGCATTGCATTGGATGGCGACGCCGATCGCGTCGTGATCGTGGACGAGAAGGGCCAGCTCGTCGACGGCGATCAGATCATGGCGGTGATAGCGGACGCTTGGTCCAAATCTGGTCGGCTGACCGGTGGCGGCCTGGTGGCCACCGTAATGTCCAACCTAGGGCTCGAGCGCTATCTGAAGGGACTTGGCCTCACACTCGTTCGCACGCCCGTGGGGGACCGATACGTCGTCGAGCACATGCGCCGTTACGGGTTCAACGTGGGCGGGGAGCAATCCGGCCACATCGTTCTGTCCGACTTCACGACCACAGGGGACGGCCTCATAGCTGCCCTGCAGATTCTCGCTGCTGTGGTGAGCTCCGGCCGGCCGGTGAGCGAGGTGTGCCGGCGCTTCGAGCCGTTGCCACAGGTCTTGAAGAATGTTCGGTACGCGAACGGCATGCCGCTCGAAAACGAGCGCGTGCAGGAGGCAATTGCCGAAGCCAAGTCGCGGCTCGGCTCGGCGGGCCGGCTGGTGATCAGGCCATCCGGCACGGAGCCCGTCATCCGCGTCATGGCGGAGGGCGACGACGAAAAGCTCATTTCTGCCGTCGTCGGCGATATCGCCGATGCGGTCCGGGAGGCATCACTGCCGGCTGAATAAAGCCGGCAGGCCGGGGGCGGGCCTTGGCGGCGAAGTTGGTCCGCCTCACCGTCTGCCTACCCGCGACATTCGCGAACGTCATTCCAGATTGACTTTTTGCACCGCATCAGTCACGAGGGCTGCGGGCCACTCCTCCCCAACGAGGAGCATCTATCTGGAAGGGTAGGCACATGACCGACCATGCGAAGCCGGCTGCCAAGCCGGCACGACCGCATTTCTCGTCCGGCCCCTGCGCCAAGCGCCCCGGCTGGTCCCCCGAAGTCCTCAGCAACGCATTTCTCGGCCGCTCCCATAGAGCGAAGGAAGGCAAGGCGCGCCTGAAGCTCGCCATCGACAAAACGCGCCAGCTCCTTGAGCTGCCTGAGGACTACGTTTGCGGCATCGTTCCCGGATCGGACACCGGGGCTTTCGAGATGGCGATGTGGTCGCTGCTCGGCGAGCGCGGTGTCGATGCGCTCGCCTGGGAAAGCTTCGGCAAGGGTTGGGTCACCGATATCCTGAAGCAGCTCAAGCTTACCGACGTGCGGGTGCACGAGGCGGATTACGGTTTTCTGCCTGATCTCGGAAAGGTCGACTTCGACCGCGATGTCGTCTTCACTTGGAATGGGACCACGTCTGGTGTGCGCGTGCCGGATGGGAACTGGATTCCGGCAGATCGCACGGGGTTGACTTCTGGTCGACGCCACCTCGGCCGCCTTCGCCCAGGAGATCGACTGGAGCAAGGTCGATGTCGCGACGTTCTCCTGGCAAAAGGTGCTCGGCGGCGAGGCTGCACATGGCATGCTTATTCTGAGCCCGCGCGCTCTGAAGCGGCTCGAAACCTATTCGCCTCCTTGGCCGCTGCCGAAGGTGTTCCGCCTGACCAAGGGTGGAAAGATCATCACTGGAGATTTTCGAAGGCGAGACGATCAACACGCCGTCCATGCTTTGTGTCGAGGACTACCTCGATACGCTGGCATGGGCGGAGAGCATTGGCGGGCTGAAGGCGCTGCAGGCGAGGGCAGATGCCAACGCCCAGGTCATTTTCGATTGGATCGAGCGGACGCCCTGGATCGCCAACTTGGCGCGCGATCCGGCCACGCGCTCCAACACATCCGTTTGCCTCAGCATCGTCGATCCGGCCGTGACGCAGCTTCCCGTGGCCGAGCAGTGGGCGTTCGCCAAAGAAATTGCCGGGCTGCTCGACAAGGAAGGCGTTGCCTACGACATCGCGGCTTATCGCGATGCACCGCCGGGTCTCAGGATCTGGACGGGTTCGACGGTCGAGAAGTCCGACCTCGAGGCGTTGATGCCTTGGCTCGATTGGGCGTTTGCGACCGTGCGGGCGGGCCTGTCAAAGGCGGCCTGATTCAAGCTCACTCGTCATCTTTTGAATTCAACATGATCGGTCTGGCACCGGCCAGTGCTGCCGGTGAGACCTGATCCATCACAGCAGGAATACCATTCATGGCACCGAAAGTTCTCATCTCCGATGAGCTGTCACCCGCCGCCATCGACGTGTTCAAGGAGCGCGGCATCGACGTCGATGTGAAGGTCGGCCTCAGCAAGGAGGAGCTTGCCGAGATCATCGGCGACTATGACGGCCTCGCCGTGCGCTCGGCCACCAAGGTCACGGAGAAGATCATCGGCGCAGCGAAACGGCTGAAGGTGGTGGGCCGCGCAGGGATAGGTGTCGACAACATCGACACGCGCGCCGCCACGGCTCGCGGCATCATCGTGATGAATACGCCCTACGGCAACTCCATCACGACAGCCGAGCATGCCATCTCGCTGATGCTGGCGCTGGCCCGGCAAATCCCTCAGGCCGACCGTTCCACGAAAGCAGGCAAGTGGGAGAAGTCGAAGTTCATGGGCGTCGAGCTGTTCGGCAAGACGCTCGGCGTCATTGGCTGCGGCAATATCGGCTCTATCGTCGCCGACCGGGCCATCGGCCTCAAAATGCGCGTCATCGCGTACGATCCGTTTCTGTCGCCAGAACGCGCCGTCGAGATCGGCGTCGAAAAGGTCGAGCTCGACCAGCTGCTCCAACGCGCCGACTTCATCACGCTCCACACACCACTGACTGAGCGTACCCGCAACATCATCAATGCCGAGGCGTTGGCGAAGATGAAGCCGACCGCGCGCATCATCAATTGCGCCCGCGGCGGCCTCATCGACGAAGCGGCTTTGGTGGAGGCGCTGAAAGCCGGCCGCATCGCTGGCGCCGCGCTCGACGTGTTCGAGGTGGAGCCTGCCCGCGAGAGTCCGCTATTCGAGCTCGACAACGTGATCTGCACGCCGCACCTCGGTGCCTCCACGAGCGAGGCGCAAGAGAAGGTCGCCCTGCAGATTGCAGAGCAGATGTCTGATTACTTGCTCAAGGGGGCAATTTCGAACGCTATCAACTTCCCGAACATCACGGCGGAAGAAGCGCCGAAGTTGACCCCATATATCAAGCTCGCCGAGCAGCTCGGATCGTTCGCTGGCCAGCTCACGGAAACTCGGCTGAAGCACGTCAGGATCGAGTACACGGGCGAGATCGCCGAGATGAATACGCGTGCACTGACGGCCGCCATGCTTGCCGGCTTGCTGCGCCCGCAGCTCACCGACGTGAACATGGTGTCGGCGCCAGCAATGGCACGTGAGCGCGGGCTCGTGGTCGAGGAGGTGAAGCGCGGCGAAGAGGGCGCTTATCAGACTTACGTGCGCCTCATCGTGGAGACAGAGCGCGGTGAGCGTTCCGTGGCCGGAACAGTATTCTCCGATGGTCGGCCGCGTATCATCCAGATCAAGGGCATTGGTCTCGAAGCGGAGCTCAGCCCGCACATGCTCTACATCACCAACCAGGACAAGCCTGGGTTCATTGGCAAATTCGGAACGCTTATGGGGGAGGCTGGAGTAAACATCGCCACCCTCAATCTCGGGCGCGACAAGCCGGGCGGCGATGCCATCTGCCTTGTCGCTCTCGACGAGCCGATCTCCGACGAAATCCTGGCCAAGGTCCGAGCGCTGCCGATGGTTACACGGGCGCACCGGCTGGCGTTCTGAGAAATTTGGCAAGAGCAAGAGCCCCGGATCGCGTTGTCGTCACAGTGGGGACACGAAGGCCGTTAATCTCTGCCCTCGGCGGATTTCGATTGGGAGGCATAGCGGCCATGCGTTATCTCATTGGCCTCGTGGCGGTGCTTTGGACATGGCCGCTTGGGGCAGCCGAGCTGCCGGCGCGTTCTACGGTCGATTCGGTGACCGTGTTTCCGTCCGGGGCCGAGGTCCGACGGATCGTGCGTCTACAACTCGCGGCAGGTGACCATACGGTCATCATCGACGATCTGCCACAGCAGGCCGTTGCAAGCTCCATCCGTGTAGAGGGCAAAGCGACGGGCAAGCTGCAAATTGGAGCCGTCGACAGCCGCCGTGTAGTCGTACAGCGTTCCGATGCCGAAGCGCAGCAATCGGCGCGAGAGCGGATCGAGAACGAGATCCAACGGCTGAAGGACGAGCGGGCGCGGTTCGAGGGGCAAATCGAAACGGCCGAGGCGCAGAAGACCTTCATCACTCGATTGGCGGAGCTGCCGACACGGCCTTTATCGCCACCTGCTGCCGGTCAAGCCCAGCCGGGAGAGGACTGGGAGAAAATCCTATCCCTGATCGGCTCGAGCATGAGCGACGTAAACCGGACGATCCAGGACGCGCGTATTCGCATTCGCGACATCGACCGCCGGATCGAAGAGCTGGAGAAGGAGCTGGCCAACCAGGCTCCCGCGGTCGAGGAGCGCACCGAGGTAAAGGTTCATCTGAGCGCACCGTCGCCCGTAGAGGCTGATCTCGTAGTGCGCTACCAGGTTCCAAGCGCCTCTTGGACACCGCTCTATGATGCGCGGCTGGTGACCGGCTCGAAGACCGAGTCGCCGAAACTTACATTGACGCGGCGCGCCATCATCAGACAACGGACGGGTAAATCCTGGGAGAACGTCGCCCTGACGCTGTCGACAACGCGCCCTGCGAGCGATGTCGCAGCGCCCGATCTCAGGCCCATAGCAGTGGACTTCGAGCCCGAGAGGCCGCTGGTCGGCGTGGCACCGGAAATGGAGCGCTCAGCTCCGAGGGGCCGCATTGCGCCGAAGTTGCAGAGCGCCGCTCCACCGGCTCCGGCAGTGGCCATCGACACGGCGGCAGAGGAGGCTTTCGCGCAGGCGACCATTACCGAGTTTGCGGCGACTTTCTCTGTTGCGGGTCGCACGACGGTCGAGAATACGGGCGAGATGAAGCGCGTCGTCATCGACGAGCTGGAGCTCGAGCCGACGCTGCTTGTGCGCGCAGTTCCGAAACGGCAGGAGCGTGCATTCCTTTACGCCAAGTTGGTGCTGCCGAAGACGAGCGTGTTTCTCCCAGGTGAGATTTCGCTTTTCCGCGATCAGACATTCGTCGGCATCGGCCGCCTGCCGCAACTCGCCGGCGGTGACGAGCACGAGCTCGGGTTCGGCGCCGATGATGCCGTACGGATCCGCTATTCGGTCGCGGACGAAAGGCGAGGGGAGTCCGGTCTGATCTCGACCTCTCGGACCGACCAGCGCAATTATCGCATTACGGTCAAGAATCTGCACGAGCGGCCGATCGCATTCACGGTGCTGGACCAGGTGCCAGCGTCTCTCAACGAGGAGATCAAGGTCGAGCTGATCAGCACCACGGCGCCGACGCGGAGAGATGTCGACGGCAAACGTGGCATTTTGGCCTGGGATGGCACGCTCGAGGCCGACGAAGAGCGGGTGATCGAATTCGGTTACAGGGTGTCGTGGCCCGCGGCGAAAAACGTCAGGTTTTCGCAATGATTGCCCGGCCGCCAGCCTAGTGCTCGCGCTGTCCATTGAGCTATAGAGTTCCCAAGGCCCCGGCGCTTGTGCCGGGGTCAATTTGCGAAGGGACGACTGATGGCGAACGTCGTGGTTGTCGGCGCCCAGTGGGGCGACGAGGGCAAAGGCAAGATCGTCGACTGGTTGTCGGAGCGTGCTGACGTGGTCGTGCGCTTCCAGGGCGGCCACAATGCTGGCCATACGCTCGTCATCAATGGTGCCACCTACAAGCTTTCGCTGCTGCCGTCAGGGGTTGTGCGCCCCGGCAAGATGGCCGTGATCGGCAACGGCGTGGTCATCGATCCATGGGCGCTTGCCGAGGAAATCGAGCGGCTGAAACAGCAAGGCGTTGCGATATCGCGGGACAACCTGCGTATCGCCGAAAATGCGACGCTGATCCTGCCACTCCATCGCGAGCTCGACGTCATGCGCGAGCAAGCAGCTGGTGACGGCCGTATCGGCACGACCGGGCGCGGCATCGGCCCTGCTTACGAGGACAAGGTCGGCCGGCGAGCTGTTCGGGTGCAGGATCTGAAGAACCTCGACACTCTCGGTCCGAAGGTTGATCGCATCCTCGTGCACCACAATGCTCTGCGCCGCGGGCTCGGCCAGCCGGAGGTCGCCAAGGATGTCTTAATGCGCGAGTTGGCCGAGGTTGCTCCGCGTATTCTCCCCTACATGGACGTGACCTGGGAGCTGCTGGATGCCCGACGGAAGGCGGGAGATCGCATTCTGTTCGAAGGTGCACAAGGTGCGCTGCTCGACGTCGATCATGGAACGTATCCGTTCGTGACGTCGTCGAACACGGTCGCGGCGCAGGCGGCGACCGGCTCCGGCATCGGCCCGGGAGCGATCGGCTACGTGCTTGGCATCGCCAAAGCCTACACGACACGAGTTGGGGCCGGCCCGTTTCCGACGGAGCTGCACGATGAGATCGGCGAGAAGCTCGGGCAGCGGGGCAACGAGTTCGGCACGGTCACCGGCCGCAAACGCCGCTGCGGCTGGTTCGATGCCGTGCCTCGTGCGCCAGGTCACGAAGGTGTCGGGCATCGACGGCATCGCGCTGACCAAGCTCGACGTGCTCGATGGCTTCTCCGAGGTGAAGGTTTGCGTCGGGTACATGCTCGACGGCGAGCGCATCGATCGTCTGCCGGCGGGCCACAATGCCCAGGCTCGTGTAAAGCCCATCTACCAGACATTCGAAGGCTGGACGCAGTCCACCCGCGGCGCGCGGTCCTGGGCCGATCTGCCGGCTCAAGCGGTCAAGTATGTCCGCACGATCGAGGAGCTGATCGAGTGTCCCGTGACGTTGCTTTCGACCAGTCCCGAGCGTGAGGACACGATTCTGGTGAAGGACCCGTTTGCGGATTAAGCCGCAGCGCTCCGGCCGCCAGGTGCTATCATCCGGCTGCGACTTTGCTGACCGGGCGCTTCAAGCGTGGAGGCCTGGGTGTGCGGTGCGGAGCGCCGCGCGGTTCGGTATCCGGGTCGGCATGAGCTTCCGTTGGCCGAGCTGGGTGCAGCACGCGCCTGCGCGGCAGCTTGACGATGGCCTCCGTGCCTTTTCCGGGCTCCGATTTTAGCTCCAGCGTGCCGCCGTGCAGGTCAACCAAACTTTGGACGATCGATAATCCCAAGCCGGTGCCGCCCTCGATTGTACTGGGCGCCAGCGAGCCTTGGCCGAAAGCCTGCAGCACCTTCGGAATTTCGTCCTCGGGAATCCCCGGGCCGTTATCGCTCACGCTCAGGAATTGGCCGCCGTCTTCCGTTGTGCCAGTTGCGAGCATGATGCGCCCGCCCTGTGGAGCGAACTTCACCGCGTTGGACAGCAGGTTGAGGCAAATCTGGCGTATGGCCCGCTCATCCGCCCAGACGGGTGGCAGGTCCTCATCCAGCAGCTCGATCACCTGCTGCTCTTTGCTCTCTACCCTGAGCTTCAGCATCCGGTGACAGTCGCTCACGATTTCAGACAGCCGGACCGGTTGCTCATCGAGATCGTAACGGCCGGCTTCGATCCGCGACAAATCGAGGATCTCGTTGATCAGCTTGAGCAGATGAGTGCCGCTCTGGTGGATGTTTCCCGCGTACTCCTTGTAGACGGGGTTTTCCATCGGCCCCATGACCTCCGATTTCATCACCTCCGAGAACCCGAGGATCGCGTTGAGCGGCGTCCGCAGCTCGTGGCTCATGGTGGCGAGGAAGCGGGATTTCGCGGCGCTGGCGGCTTCCGCGCGCCGGCGGGCTTCGTCGGAGATGGCCCTAGCCTCCTCGAGCCGCGCGATGAGTTCGTCCTTTTCGGCCCGTAATTCCAGCATCGCGAGCGAGGTGCGCCTCAGTCCCTTGGCGAGGACAACGAGGTAGGCGTGCACACCGATCGCCATCGCAGCCAAGGCCAGGTAAAGCACATCTCCGAGCAGGGCGAAGCGGGTGACCACCGCCAGCGTCATCGGGACCGTACCGACGTAAAGAAGCGGCATGACCGTGGACGCGAAGGTCACGCGAATGGCCAACACGATGATGAGCGAGGTGAACACGAAGACGTTCGACGAAACGAGGTATCCTTGCGAAAGGGTCTCAATCCCGTTGAAGCCGACGAAGACGAAACCGGCCCAGGCAAGTCCACTCAGGGCCTCGGCGAAGGTCAATCGTCGGCGCCATACTGGCACGTTGATGTCTGCGCTGGGCGTGCGAAGGAACCTGTAGCAGCACTCGAGCAGCACAACCTTTGCTGCGATGACGAGGAACAGCCAGATGATGGCCTCCGTCCATGGCGCCCAAAACATCGAGACCAGGGAGAAGACGGCCGCGAGCAGCAGGATGGCCGCCTGTCCCGACAGCTCGTTGCGCACGAACATCGACAGCAGGTCGTATTCCAGCCCTGGCTGCAGTTCGGCTCGTGGAAACTCCTGACCCGCGTCATGGAGCTGAGTGTCGGTGGCGCCGTCACGGAGAACGCGGTCCGACTGTGTTATCGAGGAAGTGGCCATGGGGACTCGTAACTGGCAACTTGGAAGAAAAGTTGAGAACTGTCCCAGCACGCATTCAGCCTGCGCTCTCCCTGGGACAACATTCATGGGAATTCCTAATTCCGCGTTTACTTGGAGCCCGTTTAGGTTGCGATCTGAGCTGATTATTTCACTCGTAAGTTGAGCAAAGCTTTCCGGCAGAGAAAATAACTCGGCAACCTCTCCCAGCTGGTCTGCACTACTGGATGTTGCAACGCGGCGGTAAGCCTGAAAAGCTGAAACGCAATTGATCAGAGGGATTGGCCTGCCGCCCCGAGCGTGAAAAATTGTGGCCGCGGCGTATCAACCGGACGAGTGAGAGCCATCTGGAGGAGGACGACGTGAAGCTGATCGATCAGGAACAGGCGCCCAATCCGCGCCGCGTGCGCATTTTCTTGGCAGAGAAGGGCATCACCGTCCCCACCGAGCAGGTGAACCTGATCAACCTGGAGCATCGTTCGGCTGAGTTCACCGCATTGAACCCATTGCAGCAGGTGCCCATTCTCATTCTCGACGACGGAACGGCCATCTCCGAAAGCGTCGCTATCTGCCGTTACTTCGAGGAGCAGCAACCCGATCCACCGTTGTTCGGGCGTACGGCCATGGAGCGTGTGCTTGTGGAGATGTGGCAACGGCGGATGGAGCTGGCGCTACTGTTCCGCGTCGCGCAGTGTTTCCGGCATTCGCACCCGGCCATGGCCGAGCTCGAGAAGCCGCAAATCAAGGAGTGGGCCGAGGCGAACCGCCCCAGGGTGCTGACGTTGCTCTCGTGGTTGGACGGGGAGCTGGCTGGGCGGCGATACATCGCAGGCGATGAGTACACGATCGCGGATATTACCGCACTCGTTGCAATAGATTTCATGAAGCGCGCACGCATCGACCGGCCGACTGATCTGAAAAATCTTGCGCGCTGGTACGAGGAGGTCTCCTCTCGGCCGAGCGCCAAGGCCTGAGCAGGGGAGATACCTCATCCATGAGGTTGACGATTATCGGCAGCGGAGATGCGTTCGGATCGGGCGGGCGGCTGCAAACGTGCTTTCACGTCGATACCGGCGAGGGCTGCTTCCTGGTCGATTGCGGCGCCTCGGCCATGATCGGCTTGAGCCGGTTCGGGATCGATCCCAATACTGTCAGCCACATCTACATCACCCACCTGCACGGCGACCACTTCGCTGGTCTCGTCTGGTTTTTGATGCATTCGAATTACAAGAGTAAACGGCGCGATCCGCTGACGATCGCGGGACCGCCAGGGATAGAGGAGCGCTACCTGGCGGCGACCGAGGTGCTGTTTCCCCGGTCCAGCACTGTCGAGCGCGGGTACGACGTGCATTTCATCGAATATGAGATCGAGAAGCCGCAGCGCATCGGACAGGCGGTCGCTGACCGCCTATGAAGTCTCACATCCGTCCGGCGCACCGTCGTGTGCGCTCCGGCTCGAGGTCGGGGAGAAGGTTCTCTCCTATTCCGGTGACACCGAGTGGGTCGAAAGTCTTGTGGCCTGTGCCAACGGCGCGGACCTCTTCATTGCCGAGTGCTATAGCTACGACAAGCCGGTGCCGTACCACACGAATTGGGTGACCCTCTTGCCCAATCTGGCCCGCCTCGGGGCCAAGCGCGTGCTCATCACCCATATGAACGATCAGATGCTGGCGCGCCAGGAGGAAGCTCGCGCAGCCGGCGTGCTGCTTGCAGAGGATGGTCTCGTCGTCGACTTCTAAACTTCGCCTGCCGGAGAGTGGACTGGAGGCGCTCGTCGACCAGATCCGCCGTTGCCGGCTTTGTCGCGATGCGCCGCAGGGCGAGCCGCTGCCACACGAGCCGCGGCCCGTTCTGCGCGTGAGCACAACTGCCCGTATCGCCGTCTGCGGCCAAGCACCCGGCACCCGAGTCCACGCCTCCGGCATGCCGTTCACGGATCCCTCGGGCGATCGCCTGCGGGCTTGGATGGGCGTCACTCCCGAAGAGTTCTACGACGTGAACCGCGTCGCCATCGTGCCGATGGGCTTCTGCTTTCCTGGCCTCAACGATAAAGGCGCCGATCTTCCGCCACGGCGAGAGTGCGCTCCGCGTTGGCGCGACCAAGTGTTCGCCCAGCTGCCGCAGCTCGATCTGGTGCTTCTGGTTGGCCAGTATGCCGTGCGCTGGCACCTAGGACCGCTTGGCCGCCGCAGCCTAACCGACACTGTGCGAGACTGGCGCGCCGTCATGGCGAGCTCGCAACGGCCGCGCTACATCCCTCTGCCGCACCCGTCTTGGCGCAACAATTCGTGGATCAAGAAGAACCCCTGGTTCGAGGCGGAGCTGCTGCCCGTGCTGCGCGCCGAAGTCCGGCGCGCCTTGAGTTGAGGCGGCTCTCATGGCGCGCAGCAACTGGGACGAGGGGTGTCGGTAACGGCGCCGCTCTTAGGCCGCTGCTGGCTAGGCAGCCTTCCGCGCTGGAAGCCGTTCAGCTTCACGGCAATCCAGAGCCGGGCTGGAACCAAGCCAGCGCTTGCGATCCGCTTGCGCTTCGAGGTCATCGCGCAGGAAGTCCAGGTCAAAGCCGGCTTTCTCGAGAGCGGCAAGGACACAATCAACGGATTGGCTGTGACTGCGGGCGCTTGCGGCGGCCCAGAGGATTGCCGAGCGTAGGCCGGACTCGCAGTGCGCGATGATGGGACCCTCGAGCCTGTTCAACGCGTCGGCCATGGGCTCGACAACTGCATCCGTGAACAGCTCGAACTTGGTGGCCGGGATGTGCCGGAATTTGAGCCCAGCCCGCCAGGCGAGCACGGCTTCCTGCCGGCCGGTCATCTGCCCCTCCTGCTCATGGTCGGGGCGATTGCTGATTACCGCTTTGAAGCCGAGCGCGGCAAAACGCTCGAAGTCCTGCCGTGCCGGCATTCCGGTCACCGCAAAGTTAGGGGTTATGAAGGTGACGGTTTCCATGGCTCATGACTCTGAGAGGTGGGCGCCAGTCGCGGCGAACCGGCTGTCTACAGAGCATTATGGCCTGCACTCAACCGCTGGACAATGGCCACTGGCTCGGTTAGTAGAAAAAAATACCAAATTGCGGGCCAGAACCCTGTTCAGGGAAAATCCTTATCGACTGGTTCACCCGCATTGGAAATAAAATCGCATACTGCGGGGGTTCACATGCTCGACGCCATGGACATCAAGATCCTGCGCATTCTGCAGGAGGACGCCACGCTTCCGGTTGCTGAGATCGGCAAGGCCGTCGGGCTGTCGACCACGCCCTGCTGGCGTCGCATTCAGAAGCTGGAGGAGGCGGGCTATATCCAGAAGCGAGTGGCGTTGCTCGATCCCAAGAAGGTTGGGGCGGGAGTGACCGTCTTCGTCTTCATCAGCACCAGCCAGCACACGCTTGAGTGGCTTGAGCGCTTCCACGCTGTCATCGTCGATTTTCCTGAGGTGGTCGAGTTTTACCGCATGAGCGGCGAAATCGACTATCTCCTGCGGGTCGTAGTGCCCGACATCGACGCCTATGATCGATTCTATAAGAAGCTCATCTCCAAGATCGAGCTGAGCAACGTCTCCTCCGCTTTCGCAATGGAGCAGATCAAGTTTACGACAGCGCTACCTTTGGACTACGCGGAAGTCGAGCGGTGAGAATTTGCGCCGCCTCGGCGGTCCCGTGCTAGTCAGTCTTCCCAGGCGCTCTGGTCGGTGCCAGTATATTCATATTTGCGAATGCTTGTTGGACCGATTAGCGTGTGCTAGCAGTCTCACATCTCGGAACGGATCGCATCGCGTATTGATCCTCAGACAAGAGACAATGGGGAAGCGCCGCCCATGCCGCACGGGGAACCGAAGATCGCCCTCTCCACGCCCGTCGGCGACACGGTCAAGACGACCACCTGCTACATGTGCGCCTGCCGTTGCGGCATCAAAGTCTATCTAAAGAACGGCAAGGTTCGCTACATCGAGGGTAACCGCGATCATCCCGTGAACAAGGGCGTGCTGTGCGGCAAGGGCTCTGCCGGCATCATGCAGCATTACTCGCCGGCACGGCTGAGGGCGCCCTTGAAACGTGTGGGTCCGCGCGGCTCCGGCGAGTTCCAGGAAATCAGCTGGGACGAGGCGATGGAGCTGGCCACGAAGTGGCTCGGCCGAGGTCCGCGAGAAAGATCCCAGCCGACTCGCCTTCTTCACTGGCCGCGATCAGTCCCAGGCATTGACGGGGTGGTTCGCTCAGCAATTCGGCACCCCAAACTTCGCCGCCCACGGAGGGTTCTGCTCGGTCAACATGGCCGCGGCGGGGCTCTACACATTCGGCGGCTCTTTCTGGGAGTTCGGCGAGCCGGATTGGGAGCGCACAAAGTATTTCATGCTTTTCGGTGTGGCTGAGGACCACGCCTCGAACCCCATCAAGACGGCTCTTGGCAAGCTGAAGGCCCGCGGCGTCAAGATTGTCGCCATCAACCCGGTGCGGACGGGCTACAACGCTATCGCGGACGAGTGGGTGGGCATCAAGCCGGGAACGGATGGGATGCTCATCGGCGCGCTCATCCACGAGCTGCTGCGGACCCAGAATATCGATCTGGAGTATCTGGTCCGCTACACGAACGCGCCTTGGCTCGTGATCCGCGATCCGGGCGCGGCCGACGACGGCCTTTTCGCGCGCGGTGAGAACGGCAAGCCACTGGCGTTTGATAAGAAGACTGGCGC
This sequence comes from uncultured Pseudomonadota bacterium, assembly GCA_963786775.1. Taxonomy (GTDB): domain Bacteria; phylum Pseudomonadota; class Alphaproteobacteria; order Rhizobiales; family Hyphomicrobiaceae; genus ZC4RG25. The sequence goes on from CAWBAM010000035.1 coordinate 20,277, forward strand.
CTTGGCAGATGCAACTCTACCTGACATCGCTCCAGCCCTGGTTGGCGAGTACAAGCTGCCGGACGGGCGCACGGCTGTGCCGTCGTTCACTCTGCTGGCGGAGCGCTTTCTGTCGGCGGAATATAGCCCGGAGAAGGCGGCAGCGATTACCGGCGTTCCGGCAGACACGATCCGCCGCCTCGCGCAGGAGCTCGCCCATGCTGCCTTCCAGCAGGCGATCAGCCTGGACGTGCCGTGGACGGATTGGGCAGGGCGCCGGCACGAGACGATGATCGGGCGGCCAGTCTCGATGCATGCGATGCGCGGCATCTCGGCCCACTCGAACGGCTTCCAGACCTGCCGCCTGCTGCACGTGCTTCAGATCCTGCTGGGCTCCATCGATTGCCCCGGAGGGTTTCGCTATAAGCCGCCCTTCCCGAAGCCCACACCACCACCCAACAGACCGGGCGGCAAACTCGGAACGGTCGCACCCGGGAAGCCACTCGATGGCGCGCCGCTCGGATTTCCTCAGGGGCCGGAGGATCTGCTCGTCGATACAGAGGGCAACGCGCTGCGGATCGACAAGGCCTACTCGTGGGATGCGCCGATTGCCGCCCATGGCCTGATGCACATGGTCATCACCAACGCGGCCAATGCCGATCCCTATCCCATCGACGTTCTGTTCATGTACATGGCCAACATGAGCTGGAACTCGTCGATGAACATTCCGGCCGTGTTGCGCTATTTGACCGAGAAGGACGAGGCCACGGGCGACTATCGAATTCCGAAGATCATCTACTCGGACGCCTATTACTCCGAGATGGTGCCCTACGCGGACCTGATCCTTCCTGATACAACTTATCTCGAGCGCTGGGACTGCATCTCGCTGCTCGACCGGCCCATCTCGGAGGCGGACGGCCCTGCCGATGCGATCCGCCAGCCAGTAGTGGAGCCGGATCGCGATGTGCGCCCATTCCAGACCGTTCTGATCGACCTTGGCGCGCGGCTGAAGCTGCCCGGCTTCGTCGATGAAAACGGCGCGCCGAAATTTCCTGGCGGCTATCCGGACTACATCATCAATCACGAGCGCGCGCCGGGCATCGGCTCACTCGCCGGCTTCCGCGGCGAGGATGGCAAGAGCTACGGGAAGGGCGCCCCGAACCCCAAGCAGCTTGAACAGTACATCGCCAACGGCTGCTTCTATCACCACCAGCTTGCGCCCGAGCAGCAATTCTACAAGCACGCCAACAAAGCCTACCTGGAATGGGCGAAGGAGGTGGGTTTCTTGGTGCTGCCGAGCCCATCATCTTTCAGCTCTATCTGGAGCCATTGCAGAAATTCCGGCTCGCCGCCCGCGGACATGGCCCGTGCAACCGCCGGAGAGCCATCGCCGCCGCATCGAGACCTTCTTCGATCCGATCCCATTCTGGTACGCGCCGTTCGAGAGTGCGCTGCTCGATGAAGCCGAGTTCCCGATGTACGCCATCACGCAGCGGCCCATGCACATGTATCACTCATGGGGCTCGCAGAACGCCTGGCTCAGGCAGATCACGGCGCAGAACCGGCTTTACATGCATCGCGACCGCGCCCGCGCTCTCGGCATCGCGGACGACGATTGGGTGTGGGTGACCAGCGCTATCGGGCGCGTGAAGTGCCAGGTGAAGCTGATGGAAGGTGTCAATCCCGACACGGTTTGGACCTGGAACGCGATCGGGAAGCGGGCAGGGGCGTGGGCTCTCGCGCCAGACGCGCCCGAGGCCACGCGCGGCTTCCTGCTCAACCATCTGATCTCGGAGCTACTGCCGGAGCGCGAGGGCGGCTATCGCTTCTCGAACAGCGATCCCATCACGGGGCAGGCCGCCTGGTACGATCTGCGGGTGCGCATCGAGAGGGCCAAGCCGGAAGAGGCCGGCGAAAGCTGGCCGCGGTTCGAGCCTCTGCCCAACCCGTATGGGAAGCATCGGCCTGCCGTCTCCACCTTTGGCGCTGAATTTCGAGAGGCCGCCGAATGACCTCTCTACCTGAAAAGACGGCCAAGAAGCTCGGCCTGGTGATCGACCTCGACACGTGCGTCGGCTGCCAGGCGTGCGCCACGAGCTGCAAGGAATGGAATACCGGCGGCTATTCGGCGCCGCTGACCGACCGGCGACCCCTACGGCGCCGATCCGCACGGAGCCTGGCTCAATCGCGTCCACGGCTACGAGGTCGGCGAGGGCGACCGCGAGCCGGACAGTGCACTTCCCGCGCTCCTGCCTGCACTGCGAGACGCCGGCTTGCGTCACCGTCTGCCCGACGGGGGCCTCGTACAAGCGGGCGGAAGACGGCATCGTGCTCGTCAATCCGGATACGTGCATCGGCTGCAAGCTGTGCTCCTGGGCCTGCCCCTATGGCGCGCGCGAGATACGACTACGCCGACGGCGTGATGAAGAAGTGCACGCTGTGCATCGACCGCATTTACAACGAAACGCTGCGCGCCCGAGGACCGCATTCCGGCCTGCGTGCGAGCCTGCCCGACCGGCGCACGGCATTTCGGCGATCTCGGTGATCCGAAGAGCGCCGTTTCTCAGCTCGTCGCTGAGCGCGGCGGGTACGATCTGCTTCCGGAGACGGGCTACAAGCCGGTGAACAAGTACCTGCCGCCGCGTCCGCGCCGCGATGCGACCACCACACCAGCAGTCTCGGACAGCCCGACGGTTGAAGCTGGCGACGATGGTTCACTCTCGGCCCGCTTTTTCGCCTGGGCCGATAAGATGCTGTCGCGGTGATGCTTGTGTGCCCGGATTACTCCAGACTCCACGTCATCCCGGGCCTCGTGCCCGGGATCCAGCCATCCGCAGGCGCTGGAGCTAGCGGCAACGTGGATCCCGGTGACAAGCACCGGGATGACTGATGGTGTGTGCTGCTCGCGGCATCTCCGTAGCTCCAGCGATGCGGGAGGATGCTCCCATCGCCCTCGCGGGGAGGAATTGGGGATGGGGCTGCTCTGACGCGACCAGTCATCTGTGGCCCCGCTCCCACCTGTTCCATCATGCCTTACTTCACGTGCCCATCCCGCTGAGGGGAGGGGCGATAAGACCTATTCCAACAGGCTGATCCAATGCATCCCGCCTACTCGGTAATCTTTTTCACGACAGCATCAGGAGCCGGTTACGGCCTCCTCATCTGGCTGGGAGTTTTCGGCCCGCTCGGGTGGGTGCCGCAGACGTCTGCCTTCGGCTTGGTCGGGCTAGGGCTGGCGCTTCTGCTCATCACCGGAGGCTTGCTGTCGTCGACGGCGCACCTTGGCCGTCCGGAGCGAGCTTGGCGGGCGCTGTCTCAGTGGCGGACATCCTGGCTGTCCGCGAAGGGGTCGCGGCCATTGCAACCTATGTTCCGGCAGGACTGTTCGGCATCGGTTGGGTTTTCCTGGAGCGGACCGATGGTTTTTTCGCCCTGATGGGTGTGCTGGCCGCGGCTATGGCCGTGGCGACGCTCATCTGCACGGGAATGATCTACGCGTCACTTCCCACAATCCGTGCGTGGCACCAGCCGTTCGTGGTACCCGTTTACATCGCGCTCGCCCTAGCAACGGGAGCCATTCTTCTCAATTTTCTCCTTCTGCTTTTCGGCATCGCGACGGACTGGGCGCCTTTGCTTGCGATCCTGGCGATCGCAGCAGCCTGGATACTGAAGACTGCGTCTTGGTCGCGGGTCGATAATGCGGAGCGCTCGTACACGATAGAGCAGGCGACGGGCCTTGGCCGGTTCGGCAAGGTCCGCGTGCTCGAGCCGCCGCATACGCAACCCAACTACGTCATGCGCGAAATGGGCTACCAGATCGGCCGCAAGCACGCGCAAAAGCTGCGCCGCATCGCCGTGGTCCTGACCTTCATCGTGCCCGGACTGCTGTCTCTTCTGATGCTCTTAACCGGCACGCAGCTCGGCTTGCTCTTGGCCCTCGTTGCGGTCGTATCGACAGGTATTGGCGTGCTGATTGAGCGCTGGCTGTTCTTCGCAGAAGCCGAGCACGTGGTCATGCTGTATTACGGGAAGGAAGCGGCCTAAGCCGCTCGCGCAAGCTCGGCGCGAGGCCCCTCATACCGGGGCCAGGCCGTTCCTCGCGAATTGCGGTATGCGCTCGATCAGTTTGGTAGCACGAAGGTGGCGTGATACCGGCCGTTCCCCGTTTCTGCGAACAGCTCCTGCACCTTCGGGTTCCTCAAGGGAATGCCGCTGTCATCCAGCATGAGGTTCTGCTCGGAGACGTAGGCGACATACTCCGTCTCGGCATTTTCCGCCAGCAAGTGATAGTAGGGCTGGTCCTTGCTCGGGCGGATCTCCTCCGGGAATCGACAGCCACCACTCTTCGGTGTTGTTGAACACGGGGTCCACGTCGAAGATGACGCCGCGAAACGGGAAGAATCGGTGGCGGACCACTTGACCGATCGCGTACTTGGCCACGCGAATTTTGCTCATGACAGCTTGGGTACCAGAGCTCCCTGGCTGGCACCCTTCGAGCGTGCACTGGCGCCAGCCCCCCCAATTCGTGCACCCGATTCGAAGATAGCTGATTAGCGCTCCCCTGTTGTTGCAGCAAGCGCACAACTTGTCTCAAATCGAATATGACGCCGCCAACTCGGGATCTTTCTCCTTAACGAGCCGGGCAAGGTCGACAATGACCTTCGCCTGCTTCCAGGTGGCATCGTCTTGCATCTTGCCGTCGATCATGACGGCGCCGGTGCCATCTGGCATCGCGTCCAGAATGCGTTTCGCGAAAGCCACTTCGCTCGGATCGGGGCTGAAGACGCGCTTGGCGATCGCAATCTGTTTCGGATGCAGCGACCACGCGCCAACACAGCCCATCAGGAAAGCATTGCGGAACTGACTTTCGCATGCCGCATCGTCCGAGAAGTCGCCGAAGGGGCCGTAGAACGGCTTGATGCCATTGCGCACGCACGCGTCGACCATTCGCGCGATCGTGTAGTGCCACAGGTCCTGCTGATAGAACGCGCGCGGGGCGCCGCTTCCAGCGGCATCGGCGAGTACGCCGTAATCGGGATGGCCACCCCCGACCCTGGTCGTCTTCATGCCCCGCGATGCAGCGAGGTCGGCCGGCCCCAGGCTCATGCCATGCATGCGCGGGCTTGCGGCTGCGATCTCTTCGACGTTGGAGACTCCTTCTGCCGTCTCCAAGATGGCATGGATCAAAATCGGCTTCTCGATGCCATGCTTGGCTTCGAGCTGCGCGAGCAGCTGGTCGAGATAATGGATGTCCCAAGGCCCTTCCACCTTGGGCAGCATCATCACGTCCAGCTTGGAGCCGACGGACGGCACAATCTCCAGGATATCATCGAGTGCCCAGGGCGAGTTGAGGGCGTTGATGCGTACCCAAAGGCTCGTGCTGCCGAAGTCGTGCTGTTGCGCCATCTCGATGAAGCCTCGGCGCGCCGCCTCTTTCTCGTCGGCCGGTATTGCATCCTCCAGGTTCCCGAGGAGCACGTCCACGCTGGCGATCGTTTCCGGCAGACGGGCGCGAATCTTGGCGTTGTGCGGCGGGATGAAGTGGATCATCCGCTCGAGCCTGACGGGGAGCTGGCGCAGCGGCTGCGGTGCGCCGACAGCGAGCGGTGCATAGAACTTGGCTGGCGTGCGGGTGGCTGGCATTGAGCTCCTCGATCCGACACTTTCTTCGTATCAACGCCGGATGACTACCATCCGTCTCGCAGGGGGCCAATCAGCTCCAGCGCCGGTTCGACCACATCCACTGCTCGGGCGCCTCCCGGACCCACTGCTCGAACTGGGCTTGCATCTCGGTCATGATCGCCCTGATGTCATCGGCCGGGTTGGAGGAGCGCGGCACTTTCAATTCTTTGATTTGAATGCGGAAACGGCTTTCGTTGCCGATACGCAGGCAGCGCGCGAGCCAGATGCGCGCCCCCACCCGGCGCGCGATCATCGCGGCGATCGCCTGCGTTCTTGCCGGCTTGCCGAAGAACGGTACGGGGATGCCGGTGCGGTCGTGAAGATCGCAAACAAGGCCTAAGCGTCCGCCGCGCCGCACATAATCCGTGATGATCCGTGCAGTTCGCTGGCTCTCGTCATGATCACCTTCAACTCTGCCTCGCCCGAACAGCCCGCCGGGGTAGAGGTCTTTCCGCTGAGCCCGCAGATACCGGTCGACGTAAGGATTGTTGACCGAGCGGTAGACGGCGGCAGGGTTGGCGCCTGCAACGACCAGGGGCCAAATGGCGAGCTCCCAGTTGCCCATGTGCAACGGAACTCCAATGGCCGGTCCGAGCTTGTCCTTGTAGCGGCCGAACAGCGCGAGGTTTTCGATTTCGATGCGCGAGGGATCGCGGATCACGCGGTCGATCTGCATCGTTTCGGCCATCACCCGCCCGAGGTTCTCCCAGTGGGCGAGGGCGATCTCCAGGCGCTCCGCCTCGCTTTTCTCCGGAAAGGCGATGGCAAGGTTCGCCAGGGCCCGCTCGTGCCGGACACGGGATATCCTTGGCGCCAGCCAGCGCCATGCCTTGGCTGAGGCGGCAACGGCGAAGCTCAACGGCATGGCGCGCACCAGTCCGGCGACCAGGCGCAGCAGCAGGTATTCGGCGCGGAATTGGAGGTCACGCAGCGCCGGCGGCAGACGGAATCTGGATCGCTTCTTTCTGTAGACCTTCGGCACCGGGTGGTGAGCCTTTCGTTGTGGACGCAGGTTGATGCCAATAGAGTGAGGGCCACGCAAGGGTCAGCGGCAGGCCGCTATCCTGGTGCCAATGACGCCGGAATTTTGATGGGGTGGATTTCGAGCGGCTGGTGAGTTCCTTCCGCTCGTCTTCAACGAGGAATCCATCCCGCGAGGGACCGCCTGTGATTCGCGTTTCTGATACAATCAGCATCCCCGAAATCGAGATCGAGGAGCGCTTCATTCGCGCCTCGGGGCCGGGCGGGCAGAACGTCAATAAAGTCTCGACCGCCGTCGAGCTTCGCTTCGACGTGGCGTCGAGCGAAAGCTTGCCGCCCGCCGTGCGCGTTCGCCTGAGGCGCCTCGCCGGCCGACGCATGACCAAGGAGGGCGTCCTCGTCCTACGCGCAGAGCGCCACCGCACGCAGGAGCTTAACCGGGCAGAGGTTCGTGAACGGTTAGCCGAACTGGTGCGACGGGCCTCCGTTGAGCCGAAGCGACGTATCCGCACGCGACCGAGCCAAGCATCCAAAGAACGCCGGCTCGAGCGCAAAGCCCGCCGTGGCGAGATCAAGCGGCTGCGGAGCGCGAAACTCTCGCTTGAATAGTCGGAGAAACCGCATTGCCCCGTATGGGCTCACCCGACGGCAGGCCATGAGCAACAAAGCCATTTCTACGACGTGCGCCATCGCCGGCGGTGGACCGGCTGGTCTGATGCTGGGCCTGCTGCTCGCCCGAGCGGGGGTTCCGGTCGTGGTTCTCGAAAAGCACGCGGATTTCCTCCGCGACTTCCGGGGCGACACCATCCATCCCTCGACGCTGGAGTTGATGGCTGAGCTCGGCCTCGACGAGGCGCTGCTCCGGCTGCCGCACCAGAAAGTGCCACGCATTGGCGGCACCTTCGGAGGCGAGAGGCTCCTGTTCGCGGAGTTCTCGCGCCTTCCGGTCCGGCATCCGTTCATCGCCATGATGCCGCAATGGGATTTTCTCAATTTTCTGGCGGAGCAGGGGCGCCGCTATCCCAACTTCTCACTCTTCATGGAGGCGAATGTCGAAGACTTGCTGCACGCCAACGGGCGTGTTGCTGGTCTGGTGGCGCGCACGCCAAGTGGACAGCTGGAGGTGAGGGCTGATCTTGTTGTCGCCGCGGACGGGCGCCACTCCGTGCTTCGTGACCGCGCCGGCCTGGCGCTCGACGACCTCGGCGCCCCGATGGACGTCCTTTGGTTCCGTCTGTCACGCGCGCCGGGAGATTCGTCGGAAAGCATCGGGCACTTCGAACCGGGCCGCCTTCTGGTCCAAATCAACCGGGGCAGCTACTGGCAATGCGCCATCGTCATTCCGAAGGGCGCGGCGGATGCCGTGCGGGAGCGCGGGCTCGACGCTTTTCGCGCACAGGTGACAGAAGTCCTGCCGTGGGCCGGAGTCCGCATCGGTGAGGACATCAAGACCTGGGATGATGTGAAGCTGCTCAGCGTCCGCGTCGACCGGCTGCGGCAATGGTACAAGCCGGGACTCCTGTTCATCGGCGACGCTGCCCATGCCATGTCGCCCATTGGCGGCGTGGGCATCAACCTCGCCATTCAGGATGCCGTCGCCGCAGCCAATATCCTCTGGCAGCCATTGAGGGATAGGCAACTCGAAACGCGGCATCTCTCTGCCGTGCAGCGCCGCCGCGAATGGCCGACCAGGGCGACGCAGTGGCTACAGATCGCAATCCAGAACCGTGTGATCCGGCCGACGCTGGCGGCCGAACAGCCATTGCGGCCGCCAGTGGTCCTGCGGCTGGCAGCGAGGTTTCCGGCTCTGCGCCGGCTGACGGCGCGCGTCATCGGGATCGGTCTTCGGCCGGAGCATATCCAGTCGCCAGAGCTGCCCCCGCAGGGCTGACATGACACGCAATCACTGTGACCGAGAGCCGGATTCCGCTTCCTTGGCCTCATTCCAAAGCGCGTCCATCTCCTCGAGACTTAAGTCGGTGGGCTGCTTGCCTCGAGCCGCGAGAGCCTCCTCGATATAGCGGAAGCGGCGCACGAACTTTTCGTTGGCGGCGCGCAGCGCTGACTCCGGATCGATCTCGAGGTGCCGGGCGACATTGGCGAGCACGAACAGCAGGTCGCCGAACTCCTCCTCAACCTTCGCCTTCTTCTCCTCAGCGATGGCCGCCTCAAGCTCCACCAGCTCTTCCTTCATCTTGGCCATGACTGGTTCGAGAGACGGCCAGTCGAAGCCGACCGCAGCCGCCTTGCGCTGCAGCTTTATGGCACGGGTCAGAGCGGGGAGGGCGACGGGCACGTCGGCGAGGAGGCTTGCTCGGCCTGACTTACCCTTACCCGGTTCCGTTCCCGTTTTCTCGGCTTTCTCGGCCGCCTTGGCCCGCTCCCAGAAGCCTTTGGCCACCCCGGCCGAGCGGGCCGCCTCGTCACCGAAGACATGAGGATGGCGCCGGATCATCTTGGCCGTTATGCCCTCGACGACGTCGCCGAAGTCAAAGGCACTCTGCTCCTCGGCCATCTGTGCATGGTAGACGACCTGAAGCAGCAGATCGCCGAGTTCCTCTCGCAAATCGGCCATGTCGCTGCGGGCGATGGCGTCGGCTACCTCGTAAGCTTCCTCAAGCGTATAAGGCGCGATCGTCTCAAAGCTCTGCTCCAGATCCCAAGGGCAGCCCGTTTTCGGCGTGCGCAGCCGACGCATGATCTCGAGCAGGACGGCAATGTCGCGGGAAGGGGACAAGGTGGACATGGCGGCTCCAGGTCAGCTCAACGCCGCCACGACTAACACAACTGGGTCCCGATGCGGTCGTGCATTTGGCCTCATAACAACACGAACCCCCGGCCTGCCTGGACCGGGGGCGAAAGAGCTTAGCTTGCGACGTTCTAGCTACCCAGCCGTGTGGTCGAGCGGCAGAACGTATTGCCTAGCTTGATCTGGCCCTGCTGCAGCGTGAGATCGTGAGTGCATTCCGCCCACGTTTGGAACTGAATTCCCTGTTGCTCAGCTGCTCCGCCGCGACCGGGGCCTGCGCCCATTCCCATGCCGCCTTGCGATTGGTCACTCTGCATGCGACCCCAGCGTTGCTCCTGGGACCTTTGCCCGAACTGCCCCATCTGCTGATTCTGGCCCCACTGCTGGCGTAGCTCGCCGATGCGCTCGCGTGCCTGGGCGACCCGCTGCGCTACTGGCCCGGTCAGCATCCCTCTTTCCTGAATTGAGGTTTCGACCCGGGCGGAGTCCTGACTGGGAGACATCTGGATGTCCCGGACATCGATCGTGATGTTGTAGTCACTGACTAATTTTCGTCCTTGGAGCGCAGTTGCAGCATAGCCAAGCGCATCGGTCACCATTTCGTCCGTTGCCTCAGAGACGGTCGTGGCGATGTGCCGATCGCGCAGGTAGAGCTGCGAGATGGATGTGAATTGTGCATCAGGCGCGAGATATTGGCTGAGATACTGACGCAGGGTGTTTGGATCCTGAGTACGAGCCGTCTGCTGTAGGACGCTCTGGGCCTGTTCGAAGAAGTTGTGAATGTTCTGCTCAGTCAGTTGCTGATGGCCTTGCATCTGACCGCTGAGTTGTTGCTGCTGCCCAAAGGGCTGCTGCCGCATCATCTGCTGCTGCTGCGTCTGCTGTGCCTGCACTGCCGTCGTAAGTCCGAGACCCGTACCGAGGCAGAAGACTGCAAGGTGAACGGTTGTCTTCACGACGCTCTCCTGTGGAAGGTTGCTGTTGGCGCCACAACGTAGCGTCGGTAGCCGGGTTCCTCGGTGACAGGCCGGCCCTCGAAAAAAGTTGCATACGCTCATTTGGTCGCTCGCCAAGATGACGAGCATGTGCTGAGACATTGTCAGCGGACTTCAGTCGCGGTCACCGACATTCGCATAATCGATATTATGGAAAATAGAGAGGCCACGACCCAGGCACGTCAGGAGGTTACCTCATCGAGACCCCGCGCATCACTTACGGCAGTCCACTGACCTGGGCTACTTCTCGGACTTCTCGTACCTGTCCGAGATGAGCCGGTCGAGAAGCCGGACGCCCCAGCCCGACGCCCAGCTCTGGCTGATGTCCGTCTTGGGTGAGTCCATAGCAACTCCGGCCACGTCGATGTGAGCCCACGGCGTATCGCGCACGAACCGCTGAAGAAATTGCGCCGCCGTGATCGATCCGGCGTTGCGGCCCCCGATGTTCTTCATGTCCGCATTGCGGGAGTTGATGAGCTTGTCGTAGGCCCGCGACAGTGGCATGCGCCACAAAAGCTCACCCGTGGCCGTGCCCGCCTCGATCAGCTCCTGGGCCAGACGATCGTCGTTCGAGAAGAGCCCGGCGTGCTCTTTCCCGAGCGCGATCAGTATGGCGCCGGTCAGCGTCGCCAGATCGATGACGAAGCGAGGCTTGAAGCGCTGCTGCGCATACCAGAGCACATCTGCGAGTACGAGCCGGCCTTCAGCGTCAGTGTTGAGCACCTCGATCGTCTGGCCGGACATGGATGTGATGATGTCGCCGGGCCGTTGCGCCGTCCCTGAGGGCATGTTCTCCGTCAGTCCGACAAGGCCGACCGCATTGACGTTAGCCTGGCGTTCCGCCAGCGTTTTCATGAGGCCTGCAACGCAGGCCGCGCCGCCCATGTCGCCCTTCATGTCCTCCATGCCCTGGGCAGGCTTCATCGATAGTCCGCCGGTATCGAAGCACACGCCCTTGCCGACGAAGCACAGCGGCTTGCTGCGGCGCGATTTGGCGCCGTTCCACTGCATAACAGCGACGCGCGGTGGCCGAACGCTCCCCTGCGAGACCGCGAGAAGAGCATTCATTTTCAGCTCTTTGAGCGCATCGGCGTCCAGGATTTCGACCTCGACGCCAACTCTGGACAGCTCCTGCACCCGCTCCGCGAACTCGACCGGCCCCAGAACGTTTGCGGGCTCATTGACAAGATCGCGCGCCAGGAAGATGCCGCTGGCGACAGCCTTGCGGCGGGCAAAAGCAGTTGCGGCCGCATCGGGGTCCTGGGTGTGAACGATGAGGCGGGCCAGCCCATCGGGCTTGCGCTCCCCGTTGTCTTCGTCCTTCTTACGGGTGATGTATTTCCGGAAGCGATAACTCCTCAGAACCGCACCGAACGCCATGTCCGCTGCGATATCGGCAGCCGATCGGGTTCTGGGATCCGCAACCTCGGCAACGAGGCTGGCAACCTCAGTCTTCCGAGCCGTGATCTGAGCGTAGGCGTAGCCGCCGAGATTGACCCAGTCCGTCTCTTTCGCCTTATCCGGTTGCCCTGCGCCGATGACCACCAGGCGGCGGACATCAAGGCCCGCCGGTGTCAGCAGCTCGAAGGACGTCTTAGCCTTACCTGTGAACTCGACTGCCTCCGCGGCTCCCAGTATGGCGCCGTTCGCCTTTCCGTTGAGCGCGCGGGTCTGCGGGCCCAACGCCAACTTGTCGGCACATAGCAGGGCGGCCACGTGTTGCAGCGGCGCCTTGAGGGACGCGAATTCGATGGCAAGAGGCTCTGACATGATTCGTCCTGGACTGGTCCTGAGCTACGGCACCGGACGGCCTCGAGTTGCAGGTCTGCCCAATCGACCTCTCGAGGACTGGTGGGAGGATCGCGTCGCAGTGCAATCCGGGCGAACTTAGTCGCCCCTGCGAGAAGTGCAAGCGAGCTCATGGGGCCACACGCATGATCCGAGGGGGAGCGGCTTAAAGATGGAGTTGAATTTCCGCCATTGTGCTATGAGACCGCGGGCGAACGAGCGGAGCACGGAGCAGCGGAGCGGTGGGGACCGAAATCTTTGAGGGATCCGAGCGGCTTGGGGAGGCTTGTTCGCCATGAACACCTTCAGCCGCTATCTGTTCCGGCAAGTCTCGGGAGCGCTGCTGCTGATTTTGTTATCGCTCGCGGGGGTGGTCTGGATCGCGCTCGCTCTTCGAGAGCTCGACCTTGTCACCACCGAAGGGCAGAACGCCTGGGTGTTCGTCATCATGACGACCCTTGCTCTGCCCAATCTGATCGCGCTGATCGCGCCTATCGCGCTTCTGATCGCAACTATTCACACGCTCAATCGGCTCAGCGGCGACAGCGAGCTGATCGTGCTCACGGCATCCGGGGCCAGCATCTGGACCGTGGCGCGCCCCCTACTCGTCCTGGCCCTGCTGGTTGCGATAGCTGTTTCGTTCGTCAACCACATTGGCATGCCGTGGAGCCTGCAGCTGCTCCGCGCCTATGTCATCGAGGTCCATACGGACCTCATTTCGAAGGTCTTGCAGCCAGGCCAGTTCTCGAGCCCGGAGCGTAACCTCACCATCCATATCCGGGACCGGACCTACAACGGCGAGCTGCGAGGCATCCTTCTCCAGGATGCCAGAGATGCGGAACAGACGATGGCCTATCTCGCCGATCGTGGCGTGCTCATGAAGCAGGACGAGTTGACCTTTCTCGTCATGTTCGATGGCCACATCGTCCGGAAGACCGACGACAACGAGGCGCCACAGATCGTCACCTTCGAGAGCTATGCCATCGATCTCAATCGCTTCGAGCCGAAGAGTGAGGGAGTGGTGCTGAAGCCACGAGAGCGCTACTTCAGCGATCTCGCCTGGCCCGATCCAGATGACCCTTATGCCCGCCACCGGCCGGGTCATCTTCGTGCCGAGTTGCATGAGCGGCTTTCCAGCCCGCTCTATCCGTTCGCCTTCGTGATGATCGCCCTTGCCTTCGTCGGTCAGGCCCGCTCGACTCGGCAAGGCAGGATGGAAGGGCTTGTCATGGCGTTCCTCGTGGCGGCCATGATTTGCCTGGGCGGCCTGGCAGCCAATAACCTCGTTGCGATCCGCGCTTCGACGGTCCCCCTGCTCTACCTGTTGCCGCTCGGGGGAATTCGTGCTCTCCTACGCGGTGATCCGCATGAATGCGCGGCCGCGCGGAGGGCCGACAGTTTCGGATCGGATTGCGCAGCTTGTATCCACTGGGCGCGCGTTGACCGCCCGCTGGGTTCCGGCGCGCCCGGTTGTGCGTGCCGCCCGCCGGCAGGGGGCAAGGTGATCCGGTATGCGGGCGTTGACGCTAAAGCTCTACATCGCGCGGCACTTCGTGATCGGCATTCTGGGCACGTTTCTCGTCTGCGCGCTGCTCATCTTCATGATCGACTTCGTCGAGGTTCTGCGTCAGTCGGGCAAGCACAGTAGCGTGCCGGCCACGACGCTCGTCTGGCTGACACTCTTACGGCTGCCGGCCTACACCGAGATCCTGCTTGCCTTCGCCGTGCTCGTCGGCAGCATCGCGAGCCTCCTCCACTTGGGGCGCCGTAGCGAGCTCGCAGTCATTCGCGCGGCGGGCATGTCCGTTTGGCAGTTCCTCAGTCCCGGGATCGTCGTTGCCTTCATCCTCGGCGTGCTGGCGGTAACCTTCTACAACCCTCTCGCGGCCAAGGCTCGCGCCGAGGCAGAGGAGCTGTTCGCGGAGGTATTCGGAAAGGAATCGAACTTTCTAAAAACCAGGGCCGGGTCGTGGCTGCGCCAGGATGGTGCCGATGGCTCCTCGGTGATGAACGCGGGCGGCGTCGCCGATGGTGGCCTGCGGCTCTTCACCGTCACCGTCTTCCAGTACGACCGCGAGGGGCGCTTCGTCGAGCGCATCGAGGCGAAACGGGCGACCCTGCGCGAAGGCTACTGGGAGCTGGAAGACGTACAGGTCGCCGGCGTCGGCCGCGAGCCTCAACGCTATGCGCGCTATCTGATCAGCACGTATCTGACCCCGGAGCGGGTTCAAGACGCTCTCGGCAGCATCATTTCCTTGTCGTTCTGGGAGCTTCCGGGCCTCATCGAGGTCGTCGAGCGCGCGGGGCTGTCAGCCGCCCCGTACAGAATCCAGTACGAGCTCCTGCTGTCGCGGCCTCTTCTATTGATATGCATGGTTCTTTTTGCCGCGACTGTGTCGTTGCGGTCATTCCGGTCGGGCGGCATTCAGACTATGGTTGCTACCGGAATGATAGGGGGGCTGGGGTTCTTTCTGCTGGCAGAGGTATCCCGACAGATTGGAGTTGCCGGACTCGTATCGCCGCGGGTGGCGATATGGGTGCCGGTGATTGTAGCCGCCCTGGTGTCACTGACGGTGCTTTTGCACCAGGAGGACGGTTAGGTGGAGCGTCGAGCGCCGACACCGAAGGGGCGTAGCGCCGAGCGACGTATTGCGACCCGCCAGTTGTTGGTGGGCGGTGGACTTTGCATGCTCGTGGCCTGCCTCACGCTTGCAGGTTATCGGGCGCACGCGCAGGACCCCACCGTCGTTGCCCCTGCCGTCACTACACTGCCCAATTCAATTGAGCAGCCTAAGATACCCTCCGCTTTCCCGAAGGGCGGCCCTCCCCTCTTTGGCTCGGTCCAGCCGATCGACAAGACTCAGCCGCTTTACCTCCAAGGCGATGAGCTGATCTACGACAGCGAGGGCAATCGAATCATCGCCCGCGGCAATGTCGAGATCTATTACAACAACTACATTCTGCTGGCGGACGAGGTCGTCTACGATCAAAGCGCCAATACCTTGAGCGCTCTGGGGAACGTCACGCTCAAGGAGCCGAACGGCCTCATCACGCGTGGCGAACGTATCACGCTTACGGATGATTTCCGGGACGGCTTCGTGCAATCGCTGAGCGTGACGGCGCGGGACGATACACGCATCGCAGCCGAGCGGGCCATCCGCCGTGACGGCAATATTACGGAGTTCCAGAACGGTCGGTTCACGCCCTGCAAGTCTTCGGGAGATATGCCGCCTCTCTGGTGCATCAGCGCAGCGCGGGTGGTTCACGACCAGGCTGCCGCGACCATCACCTATCAGGATGCCCAGTTCGAGGTGCTCGGGGTGCCCATTTTCGGCCTCCCCTATTTCCAGCACGCCGATCCGACGGTGAAGCAGAAGTCAGGCTTCCTCACGCCATCCTATCTGACCTCAGAGGATCTGGGGTTTGGTGTCGAGGTGCCCTACTACTTCGCGCTGGCACCGAACTATGACTTTACGTTCCACCCGATGTATACGGCCAAGCAGGGCATCCTGTGGCAGGGTGATTGGCGGCATCGCGTATCCTTTGGCGATATCACGGGGACCTACACGATCAAGTTCGCCGCCATCGATCAGGATCACAGAGATCTCCCAGGCACCGAGGCGGACAACCGACGCTTCGATGGCTGGCGCGGCAGCATCGAGACGAAGGGTAAGTTTTCGCTCTCGTCTTGGTGGAATTTCGGCTGGGACGTAACTGTCGAAAGCGACGATTATTTCCGTCGCTTCTATAAGCTGGACAACATCCTGCAAACGGATCGCATCAACGAGGTCTATTTAACGGGTCTCAGCGACCGGAACTACTTCGGCGCCTACCTGTATCACTTCGGCGGGCTGCGTTTCGACGATTCCGATATGACGCGCGGTCGCGTCCATCCGGTAATAGATTACAATTATATATTCGCGGACCCGATACTTGGTGGCGAACTGTCCTTCAACGCGAACGCCCTGAGCTTCTCGCGTTCAGTATCGCATGCCGATTTGAATTGGACGGGTGAGACGGCGATGAACCGTCTTGTCGCCGAAGTGAACTGGCGGCGTCGCTTCATCGATCCGCTCGGCCAGACATCAATGTTGACAGCGAGCATTATGTTGAGATTACAGAAGAATACAAGGAACAAAGGGCAAAGATTGAAAAATATTTTAAGGCTTATAATCCACAGTTTGCTTTTATTCGCCTTTTCGATTTCGTTGAAGCAATCAACAATTTCACCAACGACCATCAAATCGACTTGATAATAACTGTGCCACGCAAACATTCCTTCCTCTCTAATCTTTTCAAAACCAGCCATACCAAAAAACTAGCCTATCATAGCACCGTTCCGATCGTTGCTATACACGCGTAAGGCTGCATGAACGAATATGCGAAAGCCTGCCTGACGGCCTTGCTCTGCCGTAGCGGCTACGCGAAGGCGATGCAGACAGGTCCGGAAGAATGACTCAGACATGAGAAACTCTTCCGGGCTTTCTTATTAATTTCAGGTTATAAATTTGATTAACCAATTACCGTGCTTACATTAGCTCACGAAGTATTTTTTGAAGTTGCCACACAACTAAGCTTTTCAAAAGCTGCCGCCACCCTATTCATCAGTCAACCTGCTATTACCAAACATATTCAACGCTCGAAAAATTATATAAGCTCAGTTTATTTGAACGTCATGGCAATTCGGTTTCGTTAACAGCCGAGGGAAAAATATTACTCGGCCATGTTATTACTGCCAAGGAACTGCAACGACAAATGGAATTGATCTTACCAGTCAGCGTAATTTGCAATCCGCGAAAGGTTCACTTAAACTCGGCACCAGTACCACGATTTCCCTTTACGTAATCCCTCCCGTTTTTTCGGCTTT
>CAWBAM010000036.1:0-34548 GCA_963786775.1 uncultured Pseudomonadota bacterium
AGCTGTTGGGCCGCCCGCCACGATGCGTCCGCGAGCCGGCGGCGGAGTTCCGCATCGCAGATCACTTGTGCAGGGCTTCTCTCAGCGGCCCGACCGCTCCCGGCGGAACCTTGAGAGCCGCATCGTCCGGCACCGTCTCGGCCGCAGCCCCTCCCGTGGTGCAGACGATGGGCAAGCCGCGCGCCATGGCTTCTGTCAGCACCATGCCGAAGCCCTCGAACAACGAGGGCAGAACGAACACGTCAGCGTCTGCATAAGCTTCGGAGATCTGCTGACGGTCGAGTGCGCCGGGGAGCTCGATCCGGTCGTCGAGCTTGTGACGCGCTATCGCAGCCTGAAGCTCAGCGAATGCCGCTCTGTCCCGATCCTGCGGCCCAACGATCATCAGCCGCCAATCCAATCCTGAAAGGGGAGCCAGGGCCTCCACCAAGATCGGATAGCCCTTCCGGGGAGTGATCGAGCCGACCTGAGCAGCCTTAAGTTGCTGGCCAGGCCCACTGCCGGACGCCCGCTCGGCCGGCTCAGTGCCCGGCATCGCGACCGTTATGAGATCGGGTGGAACCTTGAAGCTTCGGTCAGAAGCCGCTTGGTAAACGGGCTGGTGACGATCACGCGACGAGCGAACTTCAGGGCCGCCCGTTCGCTCGCGATGAGCTGCTGGGCTCGCTCCTCCGGCAGTCCCGGCTCGTAGCCCAGCGGATGATGCACAAGCGCGATGATCGGCGCACGTATGTCGCGAATGATCTCCTCGGGCATGGCGCCGAATGCCAGCCCGTCGACCAGGAGGACGTTTTCGGGGCAAGCTCAGCGAAAAGCGCTTGCGTTCGAGAAAGGTCATCCGCGCTCGGCTCGGGATAGCCCCCAGGGAGCTGGAGGTGCCGAACGCGAATTCCGAGGCTCGGCAAGCCGCGCAAGAATTTCTCGATCGTAGGCGTAGCCGCCCGTTGGCGTGTTCAGATCCCGGGTATCGCGAAGGCGACATCAACCACTTACGGGGCCCTCGTACCACGCGCGCGCCAGATCCGTCTCGTGAAGCGTCACGCGAATGCGGGCGAGTGATTTGCCATCTTCTCCCAGTGCACCCTCGCGTGCCGCTTTAGCCATTGCGTCGAAAATGTATCGGCAAAGGAATTCAGTGGTCGTCAGCGTCCCCTTGAACTCCTGCAAGATCGTCAAGGTTTCGATAGGCGAGCGGCTTCAGGATTTCGTGAAGCACCTGATGGGCAGCGCCGATATCGACGACCACGTTGTGACGGGTCAGCTCTTCCCGAAAAAAGGCGACATCCACCACGTAGGTCGCGCCGTGCATGCTCTGTGCCGGCCCGAAGAACGGATCGGGCAGGCTATGGGCGATCATGATGCGGTCGCGCACCTCGACGGCGTACATGGGCGATCCTCCGGTCAAGAAGCCGCGGGATAGCGTATCACGGACACAACCCCGGTGCTCCTGGGACAAGGATCTGGGGCAGGCGCAGAGGCGCATCGGCGAACTCGATTTCCTCAGTAATCAGGGCATCCAGCCGCGGGTCTTGCAGGAGCGACAAGGCGGCTTCAAGGCGTCGGCGGCGTGTCCACCGCGGTCGCCGCGAGGGCGCCACCTCTCCCACCTGTGATGAGATGAGCTTCAGCCGCCGGCTATGAAATGCTCCGCCCAACGGAACTGGTATGTTGCCTTCCCCATACCAGCTGAGCTCGACGATTGTCCCTTCCAGGCCGGCTGCGTCGATGGCCGCGGCCAGCCCTTGCGGTGTTGCGCAGGTGTGAAAGACGACGTCGGCTTCGGTAGGCGTATCTGGGCGGCAGGGCGAAGCGAAGACCGAGCTGTTCCGCGATCTGCCCGCGGTCAGGCTCTATGTCCACAAGCGTCACATCTGCCCCCGGCATCCGGGCACACAGGTATCCAACCAGCATTCCCACGGCGCCACCACCGACCACTACGATCCGATCGGCCGGGCCGCATCCTGCGTCCCAAACAGCATTGAGCGCCGTCTCCATGTTGGCAGCCAGGGTGGCTCTCCTTGGCGGCACTCCGTCCGGAAGCGGAACGGCCATGCACACAGGAGCCGTGAACAGATCCTGATGTGGGTGCAACACGAAAACTGTTCGGCCAACAAGCTCCGATGGGCCGGTTTCAACAACGCCGGCCGCGCAATAGCCGTATTTAACCGGAAAAGAAAATTTGCCGGCTTGAAGGGGCGCTCGCATGCGTTCCCATTCGTTCTGAGGAACGGTCCCGGATAGGATGAGGCGTTCCGTGCCGCGACTGATTGCGCTGAAAAGCGTACGCACCACCACGTCGTCTCGAGCAGGTTCCCTCAGTGGCTCGGCACGAAGCTCCACTTCGCCTTTGCGCACATACCAAATGGCGTGGGCCATTCGCGTTCTTTCTGCTGCCGCTTTTTTCATTTTGGAAATCCGTTCGACGGCTGATCAACGGCTGCATTCGAGGGAAGCATCATGAGCGATCACCACGTCCTTTCTTCGCCCATGCCGGTGCTCGGGAACCGGGCGGTGCTTACAACGCCGACCGGCACGCAGTCCATGCAGGTTCTGCGCCGCCGCCGGTTGACGATGCTTCTCCTCAATGTCCTAACGTACGCGCTGCTGATGTGGGGCGTGGCGGTCGTCCTTTCCGCCGGCGGCTGGACGGTTTTCGATGTAGTTCTTCTCGCCGCGTTCGCCATCGGATCTCCGTGGGCCGTGCTCGGGTTCTGGAATGCGGCGATCGGGCTTTGGTTGCTCCATGGCGTCCGCGATCCCTTGGCCAAGGTCGCACCGTTCGCAAAAGCCGGCGACAGCGAGGTGCCCATCCTCGTGCGCACGGCGGTCCTCATGACCTTGCGCAACGAGGACCCGGCGCGCGCGATCCGCGCCTCAAGACAGTCAAAGAGAGCCTCGATCGCGACCGGGCTATGGTGGCCAGTTCGGCTACTTCGTTCTGAGCGACACGAACGATCCCTCCATCGCAGCCGCCGAGGAGGAGGCGGTGGAGCTTGGAAGCGATCGCTCGCACGATCCGCGACCAGGTCGTCTATCGTCGCCGCGCGGAGAATACGGGCTACAAAGCTGGCAATCTGCGCGACTTCTGCGAGCGTTGGGGCGGCGACTACGAGCTGATGCTGCCGCTCGACGCCGACAGCCTGATGTCGGGCGAGACGATCGTCCGCATGGTGCGCATCATGCAGGCGCATCCGCAACTCGGCATCCTGCAGAGCCTGGTGGTCGGGATGCCGTCCGCGAGCGCCTTCGCGCGGATCTTCCAGTTCGGCATGCGCCACGGCATGCGCCCCTACACGATGGGCAGCGCATGGTGGGCCGGCGATTGCGGCCCGTTCTGGGGGCACAACGCGCTGGTGCGGATCGGCCGTTCGCGCGAGCAATGCCAGCTGCCGATCTGCCGGGCAAGCCGCCGCTCGGCGGGCACGTCCTGTCGCACGACCAGGTCGAGGCCGCGCTGATGCGGCAAGGCCGGATACGAGGTCCGCGTGCTTCCGCTGGAATGCGGCTCGCTGGGAGGAGAACCCGCCGACGCTGCTCGAGTTCATCCGGCGGGATCTTCGCTGGTGCCAGGGCAACATGCAGTATCTGCAAGCTGCTCGGCTTGCCGGGCCTGCAGCCGATGAGCCGCTTTCAGCTCGCCTGGGCGATCTTGATGTTCCTCGGAATCCCGGCCTGGACGCTGATGATCGCGCTTCTTGCCGGTGCTGGCCTGGGAGAGCGCGCAGCATTTCGGATTATCCGACCATGCTGGCCATGCCCTCTACGTCGCGTTCTTCGCGATGTACTTGAGCCCGAAGATTGCGGGTTCTCGATGCTGCGCTGACGCCTGGTGCCGTTGCCCGTTACGGTGGCCGGCTGCGGTTCGCTGCCAGTGCGCTCATCGAGCTCGTGTTCTCTTTTCTGCTCGGTGCCGTCTCGACCATCCGGACCACCATATTCATGATCGGCCTTCCGTTTGGAAAGTCGGTCACATGGGGCGGCACAGGCCCGCGATGTGCACGGCATTTCTTGGGGCGCGGCTGTCGTGGCGTTCTGGCCGCAGATGCTCTTTGGAGTTGTTATCTGCGGTGCTTTGCTGGCGATCTCGCCGACGGTCCTATTGTGGAGCCTCCCACTGACAGCTGGCTATCTGCTTGCGGTGCCATTCGGTGTGCTCACGGCCCATCCTGAACTCGGGCGTTTCCTTCAGAGGGCCGGCTTGTGCGGCATACCCGAGGACTTCGATCCGCCGCCCGAGATCGAGGCCGTGCAGACCAGGTGCGCATGATCAGCACTGTGAAAGACAGGCTATCCGTCCTCGAGGGCGACCCGCGGGTCGCCTCCTTGCGGCGCTCTCTCCAGATCTACTATGGAGACCCGGCCCGCGACGCAGCGATGGATGCTCTCTATGCACGGTTCGTCGGCCCGGGCGACCTTGCATTCGACATCGGCGCGCATGTCGGCGATCGCGTTGGTGCGTTCCGTCGGCTTGGAGCAAGAGTCGTAGCTATCGAGCCGCAGCCCGACTGCATGTACGTACTGCGTACTCTTTACGGCGATGATCCCGAGGTCATGCTCGTCGAGGCGGCCTGCGGCCGGAAGCCAGGGCGTCTCGTCCTGCATGTCAACTCAGCCAATCCAACTGTGACGACAGCGTCCCGCGCCTTCATCGCCTCGGCCCAGGGTGCAGCCGGGTGGAAAGAGCAGGTGTGGGACCAGGAAATCGAGGTCGAAACCACGACGCTCGACGACCTCGTTCGCCGGTTCGGCAGGCCACGGTTCGTCAAAATCGATGTCGAAGGACTCGAAGCCGATGTGATTGCTGGTCTCAGCAACCCGTTGCCGGCGTTGTCATTCGAGTTCACGACCATCCAGCGCGAAGTCGCACTGGAATGCATCGATCGGCTCCTAGGTCTTGGTCCATACAGGTTCGAAGTGGCGCTCGGGGAAAGCCAGAGCCTCAAATTGGACGAATGGGTCAGCGGCTACAGAATGAAAGACTTCATTCGCTCCCTTCCGCATGAAGCGAATTCGGGCGATGTTTATGCCGTCGCGATCTGAGTGTCAGTGGGCGGCATTGGCCTTCGCCGCCATGTTCGCAGCTGCCAGCGGTCCCGCCATGTCCCAGCCTACTGAAGCCCGCAGCTTGGAAGCTCTGCCCGTTGAGGTCATCAACCAGAGCGAGCCGGTGCTCTGTGCCGAGAAGGACAATGTCAGCGTCGCGTTCTCTTCGCCGCGCGTGCGCAGCTTCCGGATCGAGGCAGCACACCCGGTTTACCTGTCGACCTTGCAGCGGGACAGCTTCGCCCCCGACTGGACCGATTGCGACATGTCAGGGGACCCCGCTTATGCTCCGCCGGTGCCTCCGCGGCGTGTGACAATCTATGAGGAGATCGATTTCTGGCTGGTCGGCCTCACGTTTCCAACGTTCTGGCGCCCAGCGACGGCGACCGTTCGGGTAGGCGACCGGGTCGAGCAGGGGCTCCATCTCGTCCAGCTATGGATGATCCGGCCGATGGGTGGTGAGGAGGTCCTGGTTGTCTATCCTCAGGATGGCTATTGGCGCCTCCGCCCCAAGACGCCTTCGGATCTTGGGCATACGGCATTCGGCTCCTCGTTCCTCATCGGACCGATCGAGAAAGAGGGGCGTCCGATCGTTCGCATCAAGGAATTGGTCTTCGATCCGGCCACAAAGACTTTCACGCTCGCATTCGAGCGCGGTGGAACGGCGACAGTCCAGATCGTGGAGACGGATCAGAACCGGCACGCGCTGCACGTTACGTTCGACAGGCCGATCGAGGATCGGCCGTTCGCCATGCTCCGCTCCATGTACGTCACCGCATTCAATAACGACGTGGCCGAGATCGCCCTGCGCGAACCTGGTGCGAAGGGGTGGCGGGAGGAATCGATCATGGCTTTCGACCGGGCGTCTGCCACCGCCATCTGGCTTGGTCGGCACACGCCGTCACGGCACAATACGAGCTCGCCGGATCTGTTCTTCAGCGGCTTCTCGGAGACATCACAGCCACGTCTGCGACCGAATAGGGCTCCGCCAAAGCTTAGCGATTTGCCCGACGGTTCGCGCGGAATCAATGCTGGAAGACTTTCTCGTACCACGGCACTTCGTCGACGCGGCGCGGGGGCTGCTGTCGGGCGGGAGGAGGCGTGGTCGTCGGCGGGCGGGTCACCCCGGAGGGGCTCGCAAGCGGCCAGACCACGGAACGGTCCGGCGAGGGATCGTGGGAGGCCGAAACCCGCTTCTTTCTGAGCGCCTCATCGGCCAGGGCGTCGAACTCAGCAACGGTGATAGCGAAGTCTTTCGGAACGAGATGGACAACGCGATATCCGCGTGCGTTGAGCTCGTCGAGCAGTCCCTTCAAGCCCCGTGCTGTCGACGGCTGAATATCGTGGAAAAGGATGATCCCCTTCTTTCTCTGGGCAAGTTGGTTCAGGACGTTGCGCTGAACGGTTGCTGCGTTGGGCGTTCGGAAATCGTAGGAGTCAACATCGATCGAGAAGATCGCAATTCCCCTTTCCTGCAGGAGTGCCTGCATGCTTTGGGGATCGTCGAGATACGGAAAGCGGAAGAACGGGGCAACCGGCGCGCCGAGAGCGGCTTGAACAGCGCTCAACCCAAGCTCGATTTCAGCGCGGGCCTGCGCCTCTGAAAGCGAGCGCAGCTTCTTGTGGGACCACGTATGCGTGCCGATCGTATGGCCGCGCATAGCAATGTCCTGCAGCATGTCGGGGCTCGCGACTGCCATGCGCCCGACGATGAAGAAGGTTGCCTTGGTGCAATGAGCATCCAATGCGTCGAGCACAGCAGGCGTATGCCGGCGCGACGGCCCATCGTCGAATGTCAGTACAACCTCGCCGTCCTCGAGGAAATCGTTCTCCCGGTATTGCAGGCCGCCAAAGCGGGGTCCAAAGGTGGTATCGATCTCAACGATCCGTGAAACGCCAATCGCGCCGGGATCCGCTGAGCACCTCGCCGGCTCGGATCGGGCGGAGCCCTCTGGCCAGACGCACAACAGCAAGGCCGCCAGCCCGACAGCGGCGGTTATACGCATTCGCTTTCTCCAGATGACCCCGCTTTTGCTCTTCGGTCGGAATATACGGGCAAGCGGC
Source organism: uncultured Pseudomonadota bacterium (assembly GCA_963786775.1). Taxonomy (GTDB): domain Bacteria; phylum Pseudomonadota; class Alphaproteobacteria; order Rhizobiales; family Hyphomicrobiaceae; genus ZC4RG25. The sequence continues at coordinate 7,108 of CAWBAM010000036.1, forward strand.
TCACGTCTGCAACCCACTGGCGAGCCGAACTCCCAAGAAGGTTCGCCGAACGACGTTCAATGTCGCACAATTGCCGCTGCGCGCTTATCCGGTTTGACGGTGGGTGATAGTTCAACTGAGAATAAGCCTGCGCGAGGGGCGTCGATCGATAAGGTAGAAGGAAGAATACTCACATGCAGAGCACGGGCAAAGCAGCGGTTCGCGTGAGGCGGCTCGAGGCCCGTGACAAGCAGCACTGGCTGGAATTGTTCAAGGGTTACATCGAATTCTACAAGGCGAGCATGCCGGAAGAGGTGATGGAGCTCACGTGGCAGCGGCTGATCAACGAGGAGCCCGGCTTCCATATCTGCCTCGTCGCGACGAATGAAGACGATGTACCCGTCGGCTTGGCACACGTCCTATTTCACCGCTCGACTTGGTCGCCGACTTGGTACTGCTATCTGGAAGATCTTTTCGTTCAGCCAACGGAGCGCGGGAAGGGAATTGGCCGAGCGTTGATCGAAGCCGTCTACAAGGAGGCTGATGCGCGCCAGTGCACGCGCACCTACTGGGCGACGCAGGAGTTCAATTACCGGGCTCGCGAACTCTACGATCAGCTCGCGACGAAGTCGCCGTTCGTCCAGTACAGGCGGTGAGGGGGTGTCAAATTGGAGATCGCGAGTGGTCGCCAATCAAGGCTGACGACCACGCAACTCAACCCCATCCCCTACGACGTCGGAGAATCAAGCTTGCGCGTCAAGTTCTCGAACTCCTTGCGCAGCTCCTCGTTGCGGAAGATCTGCTCGAATGTCGGGGCTTCGAGCTTCTGAATGGCCTCGAAAGACGCTGAGCTGTCCCGCATCAGATTGCGGAGCTGGAAGCTCGCCTCCACCGTCTCATAAGTATTGTCGGCGATGCGGAGGTCGTGCGCGGTGCGCTTGCGAGCTTCGGCGATCTGCTCGCGTTGTTGCAGGAGGTAGCGCCGGTATCCTTTCGCTGCCTCTTCCGCAAGCTTCTGGCTTTCGCGGTTGGCTTCCAGTGCCCGACGCTGATCGGGACGGTTCTCCGCCTTCAATAGCTCGTTCGTCTTGCGCCGGGCCGCCTCGATATCCTTGGTAATGGCGTCGAGCTTGGGCAGGTAGTTGTTGTCGATCTTGTCGATCAGCGTGTCCTGCGCGTGCACCAGCATCGCGAAGAGCGCCGCATGCATGGCGAAGTACTTCCGCGCGGCGTTCATGTTGTTGCCGGAGGCGTTCAGCATCTTCGCGAGCTGACGATCGACAAGCTTGGCGGAGTTGAAGACGGCGGCCAATCGTACGAGGTCGCCGGAAAGCACGCTGTCGAGCAGGAGGTCGACCTGCTCGGCCGAAAGGTCGATGCCAGAGGCCTTGAGCGCCTGATGGACTTCAGCCTTCGCAGCTTCGATGGCCTTGCGGTTCTCCTCGATCCTGCGCTGCGCTTCCTGGATATCTCGCTCGAGACTTTCGACGGTGTCGGAGAGAACGCCCGGGAGAAGGGCGTCTTCTGGAGCGACGAGCTGCTTCTCCTTGAGCTTGACGATGCGGTCTTCGAGATCGCGGATATTCTTGCGGAGCGTTTCGATGCGCCGCTGCACGGCGACTACCGGAACGTCGGTAACGATGCCAAGCGCTGCATCGAGCAGGTCACGGATCTTGCGCTCGCGATCCTCGCGGGTCTCCGTCCAGAGGGGGGTTACGACGAAATCCTTTCGTGAGGGCAGTTTTCGCGCCTCACTGCGATGCTTGGCTGCGTCTTCGAGAATGGCATCAACGGCGCGCATCAAACGGCGGGCCTGCTCATATTCGACGCTGCCTTCCCGGACGTCCTGGGGAATGGCCTCCGGCTGAGCACCATTGTTGTCTGAAGTTTGACCTTCCCGAGCGATGAGCTCGCCGATCCCATCGCGGCGGCTTGCTTGTGCAAGGGAGTCGGGAGGGCAAAGTGTGACTGCCCCCGTTGTAAGTGCCAGCACAAGAACGGCAGCCTGGTACGTCGTCGCCATGATCGCACCTCCACCCCCCGTTGCAGACTGGCCTGCAAAATCGGGCAAATCAATGAAAAAACGCTCATCTCTGATGGGATTACGTGCTCACGGACGGCTTTGATTGCAATGGAGCCATCCAAAAATAGTGGCTGGCGGGAGGCCAAGGGTTCGTGCCATGTTCTCGGTCACTAGAAGTGACCGGAGTAACGGATGAGCACGTTCGAGCCTCTCGATCCCGACTTTGAGACGCGCGTGCGCGAAAGCTTCGCCAGGCAGGCGTTCATGCGCGCGCTGGGCGCGGAGCTTTTGCAGATTTCTCCGGGAGAAGTGCATCTCGCTCTTGCTCACAAGCCCGATCTCACTCAGCAGCACGGCTATTTCCACGGTGGCGTGATACCACCATCGCCGACACGGCTGCGGGCTACGCCGCGTTGTCGCTATACCCAAAAGGCACGGGCGTGCTGACAACGGAGTTCAAAATCAATCTGTTACGCCCCGCCCAAGGCGAGCGGTTGGTCGCGCGCGGACGGGTCGTCAAGCCGGGGCGGACACTCACCATCTGCCAGTCTGATGTCTACGCTGAGAATGGTGGGCGTGAGTCTCACGTCGCCACGCTGTTGCTCTCGATGATTTGCCTCGAAGGTCTTCAGGATTAGATCAGTCGCCGCGTGCGCTCCTTGTACGCCCGATAGGCATCCCCGAAACGGGCCTCCAGGTGCCGCTCTTCCGGGATGATAGCCAACCAAGTGACGAGGATGCCGAACACCGGCGTGAGCAGCACCAGCCATATGTTGCGCATCAGCTCGGCGATGCCGAGCAGAATGAGCATGTCGGCAAGGTAAATCGGGTTACGCCGAAAGCGGAACGGCCCGTCCGTGACGAGGTTGCTGGCGGCCTCGTTCGGCATGACGGTGGTGCGGGCACGCCGCAGCGTGATGATCGACCAGGCCATCAGCAGGATGCCGGCGAGCCCCAGGCCCAGGCCGGCGATGCGGGATGCGAGGTCGTCCATGCCTGGCCAGGACAGGGGGAGCAGACGCTGCAAGACCCAGGCGGCAACCACGCTCGCTACGAGCAGAACTGGTGGCCAAGGGAAGGAGGTGGGGCGGTCTGCGGGTAAGTCCGGGCGTGCTTCGGTCATCGGCTTTCCCCTGACAGGGCGTCGGGAACCTCCTATAAGGAGACACTGCAGCGCCAAGGCAAGTCGAGTAAGAGCACAATGATCCGGAACGCCCTACCGTCCTTCAATTTCGACCTCGGCGAAACGGCTGATCAGCTTCGCGAGACGGTGCACACGTTCGCCTCCGATGAGATCGCTCCACTCGCGGCGGAAATCGACCGGACCGACGAGTTCCCGCGTCACCTCTGGCCGAAGATGGGTGCCCTGGGCCTGCACGGCATAACCGTGGAGGAGGAGTTCGGCGGCTCGGGGCTGGGTTACCTCGAGCACGTGGTGGCTATGGAGGAGGTGAGCCGCGCTTCGGCCTCGGTGGGCCTATCCTACGGCGCGCACTCCAATCTCTGCGTGAACCAGATCCGCCGCAATGGTACGCCGGAGCAGAAGCGCCGGTATCTGCCGAAGCTGATCTCCGGGTGAGCATGTCGGCGGGCTTGCCATGTCGGAGCCGGGGGCGGGCTCGGACGTGGTCTCAATGAAGCTTCGGGCCGAAAAGAAGGGTGATCGCTACATCCTGAACGGCACCAAGATGTGGATCACCAACGGCCCGGGCGGCGATGTCCTCATCGTCTACGCCAAGACGGACCCGGATGCCGGCCCCCGCGGGATCACGGCGTTCATCGTCGAGAAGGGCTTCAAAGGCTTCCGCGTCGCCCAGAAGCTCGACAAGCTCGGGATGCGTGGCTCTAACACCGGCGAGCTCGTGTTCGAGGATTGCGAGGTGCCGGAGGAGAACGTGCTCGGCGAGGTCAACAAGGGCGTCAACGTTCTGATGAGCGGGCTCGACTATGAGCGCGTGGTGTTGGCGGCCGGTCCGCTCGGCATCATGCAGGCGTGCATGGATGTGGTGCTCCCGTATGTCCACGAGCGCAAGCAGTTCGGCCAGCCGATCGGCACGTTCCAGCTCGTTCAGGGCAAGATCGCGGACATGTACGTGACGCTGAACGCGTGCCGGGCCTACGTGTACGCCGTCGCGCGCGCTTGCGACCGCGGGTGAGACGACGCGTGAGGATGCGGCCGGCGCCATCCTGCTCGCGGCGGAGAAGGCGACGAGGTCGGCGCTCGACGCGATCCAGCTTCTCGGCGGCAACGGCTACATCAACGATTATCCGACCGGGTCGCTTGCTGCGCGATGCCAAGCTCTACGAGATCGGCGCGGGCACGAGCGAGATCCGCCGTATGCTGATCGGGCGGGAGCTGTTCGAGAAGACGGCTTGACGCGTTCTGCAAGGCCGGAGGACGAGGTGTCCTTTCGGCGTACGCCCAATGCCGTGTCCGCTCTGCAACTCACGAGAGATGATTGTACATGATTTAGCCCAAGTCGCACTTCCGCCGGAATCGCTTAAGTTACTGCAACCAGCCGATCACGGACGGCATACGAATTCTTGAAGAACATATGACGCGATTGGGGGCGATCAGAAATGGAACTCAAGGCAGCAGCGGCGGTTCTTCTCGGACCTGCACTCTTGATGGGTTGTGGACCTGACGGTCCGACGAAGGCCGACACCGGGCTCGCTGTCGGCGCGATTGCAGGCGGCATTCTCGGCAATCAGGTTGGTAAGGGTTCCGGCCGAGTGCTGGCAACGGTAGCCGGTGCCGTGGTCGGCGGCATCGTGGGCAGCGAGATCGGTCGCGCGCTCGACAGGCAGGATCAGATGCTGGCGCAGGAGGCGGAGTACGAAGCCTTCGAGTACAGCAGTCCGGGTGAGCGCCGGCGTTGGCGGAAATCCGCAGTCTGGCCGTTACGGCGAGGTGGTTCCTGGCGAGCGTTACCGCCGCGGTACGGCCGACTGCCGCGACTACACTCACACGATTTACATCGACGGCCGTCCGCAGAGCATGCGCGGCACGGCTTGCCGCAATCCGGACGGGACCTGGCATAACATCGGGTAAACATTCCTCCTGGTGAGGTGAAAGGGGGCGGTGGAGCGTCCCCTTACTTTTTTCGATAGGCCTGTTCCGGACACGCGCCCGGGATTTCGCTCTGAGTTCAACCTGAATTGAGCATTGGAAACTCTGGGCTGCGCCGCGACATCGGGGCAGCCGTGCGGCCCTTGCCAGCCCGGAGGTGGGGGCCTATTCCCACTTGGTGGGAACAACCTGGGCGCGCTGATGCTGTTTTGGGTGCTCTGCGCTGTTTTGACGGCTGCGGTGCTCTATGCCGTAACGCGGCCGCTTTCCGCGCCTCTCCCGCGGTCGGCCGAAATACGGGATGTGGAATCCGATCTCGCCGTCTACCGTGACCAGCTTAGAGAGCTGGAGGCTGACCGCGCGCGCGGATTACTGACGGATGCCGAGGCCGAGGCGGCACGCGTCGAGATTTCGCGCAGGCTTCTGACAAGAGCTGAGGCCGTCGAGACAGCGGACGGCGGCGCAACCCGCCGAGTTGGCAGGTTTGACGCGGCAAGAGCGATTTACGTTTCGGCCGCCATTCTGGTCCCGGCGATTGCGCTCTCGCTCTATCTGGCATTCGGCTCGCCTGGCCTGCCGGGGCAACCGCACGCTGAGCGTATGGCAACGGCTCCCGACAAGGCGACCATCGATACCCTTGTCGCCAAGGTCGAGGAACGGCTGAGGGCCCATCCGGAGGACGGGCAGGGTTGGGACGTGATCGCACCGGTGTACCTTCGGCAGGGGCGGTTCGGTGAGGCCGCACAGGCTTACCGGCACGCGATTCGCCTGTTGGGAGAGTCGCCGCGGCGGCTGGCCGGCTTCGGAGAGGCGACCGTGTTCGCGAACAACGGCGTCGTCACGGAGGAAGCGAGGCGGACGTTTCAGCGGCTCGCAGAGCTGGAGCCCACGCGGCCTGAGCCGCAATTCTGGCTTGCACTTGCGCAGGAGCAGGACGGCGACCTCGCTGGCGCTCTCGATGCGTATCGGAAGCTCGTCGCTGATGCGCCTGCGGATGCGGACTGGCGGCCGGCAGTAGAGCAGCGCATCGCAATGCTGTCCGAGCGAATGGAAAGAAGAGACCGGCCGGAACGCCGCGGTCCTACGGCCGAGGACATCGAGGCAGTCGGAGTCGCTGGCGCCCGAGGAGCGCGCTGCCATGATCCAGCGGATGGTGGATGGTCTGGCGCAACGTCTCGAATCCGATGGTAAGGATCTGGCCGGCTGGCAGCGGCTGCTGCGCGCGTATGTGGTGCTCGGGCAGAAAGAGAAGGCAGTCGACGCCCTGGCCAAGGCGCGCACTGTGTTTCTGGGGGACGAAGCTTCGCTGGCCGCGCTCGACGAGACAGCGCGGGAGCTAGGGTTGGGGTCATGATGCCGGCGAGAGGACGTCAATGACGCGGAAGCAGAGACGCGCCGTACTGATCCTCGCTTGCGTCGGATTGCTATCCGTAGCAAGTCTTCTCGTGCTGTTCGCTCTCCGCGACACCATCGTCTTTTTCCATACACCGAGCGACGTCGCGGAGAAGGGGATCCAGGTCGGTCAGCGGTTCAGGCTGGGTGGACTTGTTGCGGAGGGCTCGGTGCGGCGTGGCGAGGGCTCCCGCGTCGAGTTTGGCGTGACTGACACAATCGAGACGATCAACGTCGTTTACGAAGGTGTGCTTCCGGACCTGTTCCGAGAAGGTCAAGGTGTGGTGACTGAGGGTCGGCTCGATGCCAGCGGCAAGTTTCTCGCCGACACGGTGCTGGCCAAGCACGACGAGAATTACATGCCACCTGAGGTGGCCGATGCCCTGAAGGAGAAGGGCGTGTGGCAGCACATGGGCCAGCAGCAATCCGGGAACTGAGGAGCTTGAACCGGCTTTGATCGTCGAGATCGGACACTTCGCACTCGTCCTCGCGCTGGCGGTGGCCGTCGTACAAACGGCCGTGCCGCTGTGGGGCGCATACGTGTGCGACGAGCGGTTGATGAGGGTCGGCTCCACGGCTGCGATTGCGCAGCTGGGCCTTGTTGCGGGGGCGTTTCTGGCGCTGACCTATGCCTACGTGGTGTCCGACTTTTCGGTCGAGAATGTCTATCAGAATTCCCACTCGGCAAAGCCGCTGCTCTACCGGATCTCCGGCGTGTGGGGAAACCACGAAGGCTCGATGCTTCTGTGGATCCTCACGCTGACGCTGTTCGGAGCCGCTGTTGCGGTGTTCGGTAACAAGCTGCCGTTGACGCTGAAGGCGAATGTGCTGGGGGTGCAGGGCGCCATCTCCGTTGCCTTCATGCTTTTCAGTGTTTTGACGTCTAACCCGTTCCAGCGGCTCGCCCCGGCGCCGGTGGAAGGTCTCGGCCTCAACCCGATCCTGCAGGACCCCGCGCTCGCGTTTCATCCACCATTCCTCTATGCCGGTTACGTCGGCTTCTCGATCGCCTTCGCTTTCGCTATCGCCGCGCTAATCGAGGGCCGGATGGACGCAGCTTGGGCGCGCTGGGTGCGGCCTTGGACCCTGGCCGCTTGGATGCTGCTGACGCTCGGGATCGCGATGGGCTCGTGGTGGGCCTACTACGAGCTCGGCTGGGGCGGCTGGTGGTTCTGGGACCCGGTCGAGAACGCCTCCTTCATGCCGTGGCTCGCGGGAACCGCGCTGCTTCATTCGGCGCTCGTGATGGAGAAGCGCGAAGCGCTCAGGATCTGGACGGTTCTGCTCGCGATACTGACATTCTCTTTAGCCTGATGGGCACCTTTCTCGTGCGCTCCGGCGTTCTGACGTCCGTGCACGCGTTTGCCGTCGATCCCGCGCGCGGCGTCTTCATCCTCGGCATTCTTGTGATTTTCATCGGAGGATCGCTGGCGCTATTCGCCTTTCGCGCCGGAGAATTGCGGCAGGGCGGCCTCTTCGCGCCGATCAGCCGCGAAGGCAGCCTCGTGCTCAACAACCTGCTGCTGACCACCGGCTGCGCGACGGTGTTCGTCGGCACGCTCTATCCGCTCGCCCTCGAGGCGATGACGGGGGACAAGATCTCTGTCGGGCCGCCTTACTTCAACATGACCTTCGGGCCGCTGATGCTGCCGCTGCTTGTTGCGCTGCCTTTCGGTCCGTTCCTGGCGTGGAAAAGGGGGATCTCTTGGCCGCCGCGCAGCGGCTGTGGTGGGCTGCGGGCATCACGCTTCTTGCGATTATTGCTGCCTACGCAATTGCTTATCGCGGCCCCTGGCTCGCGCCGCTTGGCATCGGGCTTGGCGTTTGGGTGATGGCCGGCTCGCTGGCGGAGCTTGCTTCACGAATCAAGGTTGGAGACGCGCCGGTAGCGGAGAGCTGGCGCCGGCTCAAGGGGCTGCCACGGTCAGCACTCGGCACCACGACGGCACACTTCGGCGTCGGGCTGATGGTCGTCGGCATCATCGCCACGAGCGCCTACCAGAGCGAGCGCATTCTCGTGATGAAGCCGGGCGATCAGGTCGAGATCGCCGGGTATAAGCTGACGTTCAAGGGGGCCGCTCCACAGCGCGGGCCGAACTACCGTGAGGAGGTCGGCGTATTCGAGGTGGAGCGCGGCGGGAGCGCCGTGACGACGCTGGCCCCTTCGAAGCGCACCTATGACGCGCCTCCGCAGCCCACGTCCGAGGCCGGAATTCATGCTTCCTGGCGCGGCGATCTTTACGCGGTCCTGGGCGATCAGCAGGCGAGCGTGCCTGGTGGATATGCGGTGCGGCTCTATTTCAACCCGCTCGTCCGGTTTATCTGGATCGGTGCCCTGGTCATGTTTCTGGGCGGGCTGCTGTCACTGTCCGACCGGCGGCTGAGGATCGGCGCGCCACAGCGTGCGCGGCTTCGGGCCCGCCCGTTGCCTGCGGAATGAGGTCAGCCATGCCCGCGCTCCGGCTCCTCGTCCTCCCGTTGATGTTCATCATGTCTGCAGCTGCCTTCGCCGTGGAGCCTGACGAGGTATTGTCCGATCCGGCTCTCGAGGCGCGGGCGCGGGCGCTATCGGCCGAGCTGCGTTGCGTCGTCTGCCAAAATCAGTCGATCGACGATTTCGAACGCCCCACTGGCTCGTGACTTGCGAATTCTGCTGCGCGAACGCCTTGTGGCCGGCGACACCGACGAGGAGGTGAAGCAATTCCTCGTTGAACGCTACGGCACCTTTGTTCTGCTCAAGCCACCGTTCGACTGGAGCACTCTTCTCCTTTGGCTCACGCCGCTCATCGTCCTTGTCGGTGCAGGCGCTGTTCTCTTCCGCTACGCCGCGGATTGGGCGCGCACGGCGCCTGCGCAGGTGGCGACCAGTAAGCTCTCTCCGGAGGAGGAGGAGAAGCTTCGAGCATTGCTGGCTGAAAGCGAGGACCTTACCGCGCAAGGCAGAGCAGGGGTGAGATATTGGTCCCCGTCAAATGGGGGAACAAATACACCTCCGCAAGCTGCTGGGAATTATCCGCGCTGCTCGATGGGTGTGTAATCGCGGCGGGTAGCGCCGACATAGAGCTGACGCGGACGGCCGATCTTCTGCTCGGGATCCTCGATCATTTCCTTCCACTGCGCGATCCAGCCGACCGTGCGTGCCACGGCAAAGAGCACGGTGAACATCGAGGTCGGGAAGCCGAGCGCCCGCAGAGTGATGCCGGAGTAGAAGTCGATATTCGGATAGAGCTTGTTCTCGATAAAGTAGTCGTCCTCGAGCGCGATCCGCTCCAGCTCCATCGCCACCTTCATCAAGGGCTCGTTCTTCCGCCGAGCGCGTCCAGAACCTCGTGGCAGGTCTTCTGCATCACCCTGGCGCGCGGGTCGTAGTTCTTGTAGACGCGGTGGCCGAAGCCCATCAGGCGGAAGCCAGAGTCTTGTCCTTGGCCTTGGTGATGTACTCCGGGATGCGATCGACAGTGCCGATCTCCTCGCAGCATGTTGAGGGCCGCTTCGTTGGCGCCGCCATGTGCCGGACCCCAGAGGCAGGCGATGCCGGCTGCGATGCAGGCGAACGGGTTGGCGCCGGACGAACCGGCAAGCCGGACGGTCGAGGTCGAGGCGTTCTGCTCGTGGTCGGCGTGCAGGATGAAGATGCGGTCCAGCGCGCGCGCGAGCACCGGGTTGACCACGTAGTCCTCGCAGGGCACCGCGAAGCACATTGCAGGAAGTTCGCGGTGTAGTCGAGGTCGTTGCGCGGATAGATGAACGGCTGGCCGATCGAGTACTTGTAGGCCATCGCCGCGATCGTCGGCATCTTCGCGATCATGCCGGATGCGAGGCGATCATGCGCTGCTCCGGATCGTTGATGTCGGTCGAGTCGTGATAGAAGGCCGACAGCGCGCCGACGACGCCGACCATGACCGCCATCGGATGCGCGTCGCGGCGGAAGCCCGGTGAAGAACCGGGTCATCTGCTCGTGCACCATCGTGTGGCGCGTGACGCGTGTCGTCGAAGTCGGTCGTGCTGCGCCTTCGTCGGCAGCTCGCCGTACAGCAGCAGGTAGCAGACCTCGATGAAGTCGGACTGCTCGGCCAGCTGCTCGATCGGATAGCCGCGATACAGCAGCACGCCTTCGTCGCCGTCGATGTAGGTGATCTGCGACGAGCAATTCGGCGGTCGAGGTGAAGCCCGGATCGTACGTGAAGCAGCCGGTGTCTGCGGTAGAGGCGGGCGACGTCGATTACATCGGGTCCGATTGACCCAGAGCGGACCGGCAGGGTAACCTGCTTGCCGTTGTAGCTCAGGGTCGCGGTTTCCGTGGCATCGGCCTTGGCCGACGCGCTGTCGTGCACGTTCATCGCCAATCCTTTCGATCGTCTCGACGCCTGCCCCGTACGCCGACCTTGGAGGAGCCCGGCGCGCTTAGGCAGCCTGGCGCCACCTGCCTATTACACATTTCGCGCTGCGACAAGACGGCCAATCGGCGAAACTTGCAGCTTCGAGTTCACGCGAACGACACCGAACAACGCCCGAAGACTGCCTCGGTTCGCGCTGTCAGGGTCTCGATCGCAGCAAACAGATCGTCCTAACCTCGTGCTTGATCTCGGATTCGGGCGAGGGCCTCATCACGGCCCAAGACGGCCATGACGTCGAACACGGGCGGGGATACGGAGCGGCCGGTCAGCGCCGCCCTGAGCGGTTGTGCCACGCCACCGAGCTTGAGGCCTTCGGCCTCTGCGAACCCGCGCACCTCAGCTTCAAGCGCATTGGCGGTCCAGTCGACTGCTTCCAGCCGGGGCAGCAGTCGCCCGAGCACGTTGCGAGCGTCGTCGGAGAGGAGCTTCGTAGCCTTCTCATCTAGGGCAAGCGGGCGCTCAGCGATTATGAAGGCGGCGCCGTCGACCAGCTCCTTCAATGTCTTCGCGCGAGTTTTCAGGCTCGGCAGAGCGGCGGCAAGCTTCTCCCAACCGGCGGACGCAAACCGTGCCTCGAGCTCGGCGCCGTTCTCCATCTCCGGTAAGGCTTGTCTGATCCGTTCCAGCAGCTCGTCATCCGGCGTGTTGCGGATGTAGTAGCCGTTCAAATCCTCGAGCTTGGCAAAGTCGAAGCGTGCAGGCGAGCGGCCAATGCCGTCGAGGTCGAACCACTCGATCATCTGCTCCGTCGAGAAGATTTCGTCATCGCCGTGGCTCCACCCGAGGCGCACGAGATAGTTGCGCAGAGCCGCGGGTAGGTAGCCCATCGCCCTGTACGCTTCGACTCCCAGCGCACCATGACGCTTGGAGAGCTTGGCGCCATCGGGGCCGTGAATGAGCGGTACGTGCGCGAAAACAGGCACATCCCAACCCATGGCACGGTAGATCTGCGTTTGCCGCGCCGCGTTGGTGAGATGATCCACGCCCCGGATGACGTGGGTGACGCCCATGTCATGGTCGTCGACAACGACTGCGAGATTGTACGTTGGTGTCCCGTCGCTGCGCAGGATGATGAGGTCATCGAGATTCTCGTTCTGGAACACGACCCGGCCTTGCACCCGATCCTCGATGACGGTCTCCCCGGTGCGCGGCGTCTTGATGCGAATGGCCGGCTTCACGCCGGGAGGCGCTTCGGAGGGGTCGCGGTCGCGCCAGTAGCCGTTGTAGAGGGCGGCCGCCCCTCCGCCTCGGCCTGCTTGCGCATGGCCTCGAGCTCCTCGGGCGTGCAGTAGCAGCGATAGGCATTGCCCGTGCGGAGCAGCTCCTCGACGACCTCGCGGTGGCGGTCGGCCCGGGTCGACTGGAAAACCGGCTCATCGTCCCAATCGAGCTCCAGCCACTTCAGCCCATCGAGAATGGCGGCGATTGCCTCCTCGGTAGACCGCTCGCGGTCGGTATCCTCGATGCGCAGCAGGAATTTCCCGCCCGTGTGCTTGGCATAGAGCCAGTTGAAGAGGGCCGTCCGCGCGCCGCCGATGTGCAGGAAGCCGGTTGGCGAGGGGGCGAAACGCGTAACGATGCTGGACCCGTGGTCCGCTGTCCCGGTGCTCATGATTTGCGTTAGTCTCACGTTTCGATGAATACGTGCGCCGCGGTTTAGCACAGCCGGGCGGAGGGAGCGAGCGGGGCGGGGGAGTTTCGTGAGCTCTGGGGGAGCGTGCGGCTGATGCGGCCGAAGCGCGCCGTGAAACGCGAGCGGCGGCGCTCGTTCGCCGGCTCACGACCCAGCTCGAGGCGGAGCAGGACCGCTGGTTCCTATGGGTCCCCGTGCTCTTCGGCCTCGGGATCTTTGCTTACTTCAAACTGCCTTCGGAGCCGAGCCTTGTCGCGGCACTCATGCCTGTGGCCATTGTGTTGGCATTGGCGGCCGTTACTCGAACCGGAACGCTCGGCATCGTCGCACTCAATAGCGCTCTCGCGGTGTCGCTCGGTTTTGCCGCCGCGAAGGTGAGGAGCGACTGGGTAGCCGCGCCGGTCTTGGAGCGTCAGCTCTATCGAGTCGAGGTCGAGGGTTTCCTGGAAACGGTTGAGCCGCGTCCAACGCGCGGTCAGCGTGTCACCATCCGGGTCACTCGTCTGGCGAATTTACCGCCCGAGCAGACGCCGTACCGGGTACGTCTCCGCCTCATGTCGGCAGTGGCCGGTCTCGAGCCTGGCCAAATGGTCCGGCTGAAGGCCAATCTCGCGCCGCCTTCCATGCCAGCGCTGCCTGGCGGTTACGATTTCGCACGTGCGGCGTGGTTCGCTGGCCTTGGCGCCGTCGGATATTCACTCGATCGCCCGCAGATCCAGAAGGATGCCGGGAAGCCGCCCTGGTCACTCCGGTGGGCGCTCGCAACGGAGCGGCTGCGCCAGGTAATCGGTGAGCGCGTCGCCGCGGTTCTTCCGGGTGAGGAGGGCGCACTCGCCACAGCTCTGATCAACGGTGAGCGCGGCGGCATTTCGCCCGAAACCACCCAGGCATTCCGCAACTCCGGCCTCGTGCATCTCCTGTCGATTTCCGGCCTGCATATGGTGGTGATGGCAGGGTCCATATTCTACGCGGTCCGGCTCGGGCTCGCGGCGATACCGGCCATCGCGTTGCGCTATCCGATCAAGAAATGGGCCGCGGCAATCGCCGTTGTCGGGGCTTTCGCGTACCTCCTGATTTCGGGAAGCTCGTTTCCGACAGTCCGCGCCTGGATCACCATCACGATCGCATTCGGCGCCATCATGCTCGATCGGCCGGCGCTGGCGCTTCGAAACGTTGCCCTCGCAGCGCTCACCATAATCGCCATCGCTCCCGAGAGTTTTTTCGATGCCGGTTTTCAGATGTCGTTTGCCGCGGTGGTCGCGCTGGTGTCAGCCTATGAGTTCATCCGGGATCGCGCCGAGAAGCGGATGGGACCGGGCTCACGGTTCGGGCCGATCTTAAGCTTCTTGCTCTTTTTCGGCGGCATCATCCTGACGACTGTCATTGCGAGTTTCGCTGTCGCTCCGTTCTCCGCTTTTCACTTCAATACCAGTCAGCAGTATGCGGTGCTCGCCAACCTGATCGCGGTTCCCGTCTGCAACATCATCGTCATGCCTGCGGCGCTCGCTACGCTGCTCGCGATGCCGTTCGGCCTCGAGGCCCTGCCGCTTTGGATCATGGAGCAGGGCATTCGCGTGATCGTTTGGTGTGCTTACTCCGTGGCCCAACTTCCCGGCGCTGTCGGCAGCATTCCTGCATTCTCCGAAATCGCTATGGGACTGATGCTTCTCGGAGGCTTATGGCTCTGCCTGTGGCGCACTCGCTGGCGGCTGCTCGGTGTGGGTATTTTTGCAGCAGGGCTGGCTTTGGTGCCGACCATGCCGCGACCCGACATTCTCGTCGGCCGTAATGCCGAGCTCGTAGCAGCTCGTGGGCCGCAAGGCCAACTTTCCGCGCTACCTGCTCAGGGCGGCAGTTATGAGTTGCAGCGCTGGCTGGAAAGCGACGGGGACGCACGAGCGCCTCGAGAGGCGACATCGGATGTGTTCCGCTGCGATGCTGTCGGCTGTACGGCGAACATCAAAGATCGGGCGGTTGCGGTGGTGCGCCATCCCGCAGCTTTGGCTGAAGATTGTAGCCGCGCTGATGTGCTCGTCATCCCGTTCCCTCGGCCCAAAGGCTGCAACCCGAAAGCAATCGCAATCGACTTCTACGCCGTCCGCGATCGCGGAACTCACGCCGTCTACATCGACGATAAGGGCATTTCCGTTATGACCGTCGCCGATTTCCGCGGCAATCGGCCATGGTCAAAACAAGCTGAGCGGCCGCGCCGGAGCGGGCGTACCGAGCGACAAAAGGTCGTTATCCAAACTAACGAGAACACTGCCTCGAATGATTTGACGGAAGCCTCGCGCCGAAGCCGCTCCGACTTCGATGACGACGATCCAATGATCGATCAACTGCAATCTGAGCCGGAAGAGGAGCCCTGATCGGCGCCGAATCGATAGCCGAGACAGCCGGGGTGGCGAAGCGTGATGCTGATCATGGAAGCCAGGGTCGGGTAATGCCCATGGACAACCAACTCCCGCATTCCCAAACTTCTGATGACCCGAATTGATCAAAGCCGGACTGGGGGCCGGCAACGATGCCCGCTCCCCAATGCGCGACGGCCGTGCAGCCTCAGTACCGCCGCATAAGCGCTACCAGCCGCCCCTGGATGTCGATCTGGTCCGGCCCGAAGATGCGAGTCTCATAGTTCGGGTTGGCGGCTTCGAGAGCGATGGCGGAGCCGCGCTTCCGTAGGCGCTTGAGAGTAGCCTCTTCCTTCTCGACCAAAGCCACTACGATATCGCCGTTCTCCGCTGTATCACAGCGCTTGATAATGACGATGTCGCCGTCCTGAATGCCGGCCTCGATCATCGAATCTCCGCGCACTTCGAGCGCGAAATGCTCGCCGCTGGACAGAAGCTCGGGCGGACATGCGATATCGTGCGTATGGGTTTGAATGGCGCTGATCGGCACGCCAGCGGCAATGCGACCCATCACCGGCACCGATACCGTGCGGTCGTCGATCATGCTCGATGATGGAATCGCGAGCTGCGACTGCTTGCCAAGCCTGCCTTCGATAACGCTTGGGGTGAAGCCAGTTCGCCGTGGATGTGCTGCCTCTGCATTCTCCGGCAGCTTGATCACCTCCAGCGCGCGAGCACGGTGGGGCAAACGCCGAATGAACCCGCGCTCCTCAAGGGCGGTGATGAGCCGATGGATGCCAGACTTCGACTTGAGGTCCAGCGCATCCTTCATCTCGTCGAACGAGGGCGGAACACCGGTTTCCTGCAGGCGCGCGTGAATGAAAAGCAACAGCTCTTTTTGTTTCTGTGTCAGCATCTGATCCGGCGCCCCATCTGCAAGACAGCCTTGCAACCCGTGTGCCTGTACAAAACATGAACAAGATACCTGTACTGGTCTTGTTCTGCAAGCCTGCCCGTCCACAAGAATGCCAGGGGCCTAAAAATCGAGGAGGAGAACGTCGACCTCGGCACCGGCAGGCAGGGCCGGAGCGTGTGGCGGTCGTACTAACAAAACGTTGCTGGCAGCGAGCGGGGCCAGAAGGGAGCTGTCCTGGGAGCGTGCCAGCCGCACGCGTTGGCGCCCGTCGGTGTCGCGTTCCAGCGTGGCACGCATGTAGTGCTGGCGAGGGCCGTTGGCTTCCACCGGCTCAGCGAGGACAGCACGAAGGGCGGCCGCCTCGTCCTGAGGCAGGCCGAGCAGGCGCCTTACCAGAGGCACGAGAAATACCCGCGTGCAGATCAGCGCGGATACCGGGTTGCCGGGCAGACCTATGACCCGCTGCGGGCCCAGACGGCCGTGGAGCAGCGGCTTGCCCGGGCGCATGTTGATTTTCCAGAAGGACAGCTCCATTCCCAGGCTCTGCAGCACTGGTCCAACGAGGTCGTGATCTCCGACGGATGCGCCCCCGATGGTGACCAAGACGTCGGCGCCGCGGGCAGCCTCGATGTGCTGGACAAGGCTCTCGCGATTGTCCCGCGCGATGCCGAGAAGTCTCGCATCTGCGCCGGCCTGTGTGAGGAGCGCCGCCACGCCCAGCGGGTTGGACGAGACGATCTGACCGGGGCCGGGCAGCGTGCCAGGCGACACCAATTCATCACCCGTCGCCAGGATCGCGACGACAGGTTTACGCCGGACAGGAACCTCGCCATAGCCGGCTGCCGCCGCGAGCGTCACCTCCCGCGGACCAAGCCGGCGCCCCGGGTTGAGCAAAAGATCTGACTTCTGAAAATCGAAACCGCGGCGGCGGATGTGGTCGGGATCGGGACGCCCCTCGCGGACCTCTACCGATCCGTCCGATGCAATCGTGTTCTCCTGAATGACGATCGCGTCGGCCCCAGCAGGCAGAGGCGCGCCGGTGAAAATGCGCACCGCTTCACCGGGCCCGACACTGCCGTCAAAGGGATGGCCGGCGGCAGCCTGCCCAATCACCTTCAATCGAACGGGCAGCTTTTCAACGTCAGCGCTCCGGACGGCATAGCCGTCCATGGCCGAGGCATCGAACGGCGGCTGGGTAAGGCGCGCGGTAAGCGGTTCGGCAAGGATGCGCCCGGCGGCTTGCGCGATCGGAACCAGCTCCGCGGGCGTTGGCGTGACGTCCGCGACAATTCTCTGCAGAGCCTCTTCGACCGACAGCGCCACGAAGCTTCAGCTCTCCCCGGTTTCGCCGACCTTGAAATCTCCCGAGCGGCCGCCCGTCTTCTCGAGAAGACGAATGCCCGAGAAGGTCATGGACTTATCCGCCGCCTTCAGCATGTCGTAGATGGTGAGGCAGGCGACGGAAACGGCTGTGAGGGCTTCCATTTCGACCCCGGTCTGTCCGGTGACCTTCACTTCCGCGGTGACGCGAATGCCGGTTGGGTCCCGTGAAAGGTCGAAATCAACCGTCGCTTTCGAGATGGGCAGAGGGTGGCAGAGCGGGATCAGCTCGTGCGTTCTTTTTCGCGGCCATGATGCCGGCGATGCGCGCCGTTGCCAGCACGTCGCCCTTCTTGGCCTGCCCGGTTTCGACGAGCGCGAGCGTTTCCGGCCGCATGGAGACGAATCCCTCGGCGCGGGCCGTTCGATGTGTCACGGCCTTGTCCGAGACGTCGACCATGCGCGCTTCGCCCTTCTCGTTGAGGTGCGTAAGCGGGCCGTGGCTCATGCAACTGACCTTTCAGCCGCACCACCGAGGCCAAGGAGCGCCCGGGTCGCGGCGGTGACGTCGGCCTGACGCATCAGGCTCTCGCCGACAAGGAATGTCTTTACACCCACATTTGCAAGCCGCTTCAGGTCGGCATGGGTGAAAATGCCGCTCTCCCCAATGACGATGCGGTCCTTCGGCACTCGCGGCGCGAGCCGCTCCGTGGTCTCGAGCGTCGTCTCGAAGGTCTTGAGGTTGCGGTTGTTGATGCCGATGAGCCGGCAGTCGAGCTCAAGCGCCCGGTCGAGCTCCTCCTCGTCGTGGACCTCGGCGATGGCATCCATGCCCCATTCGCGTGGCCGCGGTTGCCAGCGTGCGAGCCGTGGCGTCGTCGACCTGGGCCATGATGATGAGGATGCAGTCGGCACCCCAGGCGCGCGCCTCGACGACCTGATAGGGGTCGAGCATGAAATCCTTGCGCAGGGCAGGCAGCTGGTGGCTGCGCGCGCCTCCGTCAGGTAAGCCGGGGCGCCCTGGAATGAGGGGGTGTCGGTCAACACGGAGAGGCACGTGGCACCGCCGGCCTCGTAGGCGCGCGCGAGTTCCACGGGCGCGAAATCGGCCCGGATCAGGCCCTTGGACGGACTGGCCTTCTTGATCTCGGCGATCAGCGCGAAGCGGCCCGCGGCGAGCGTCGCCTCGATGGCACCCGCGAATGGCCGTACCGGGCGGCGCTGCGAGCGGCGGCTTCCACCTCGGCGAGCGGCCGGCTCTCCTTGGCAGCCCGGATTTCTTCCAGCTTATAGCGCGTGATCTTGGCGAGGATGTCGGTCATACCTTTGTGCTAGTCCCGCCCGTTCGTGATGGCAATCAGACGGTCGAGCGCGCGCTGTGCAGCGCCGCTGTCGATCGAGCGGGCGGCGATCTCGACACCCTCTCTCAGGTTGCGCGCTTTGCCGCCGACGATGAGTGCCGCTGCGGTGTTGAGCAGGACGATGTCACGGAACGGCCCTGGCTTGCCGGCCAGCACTTCCCGGATGGCCGCGGCATTCACCTCGGCGTCTCCGCCTTTGAGGTCGGAAAGCTTGGCGGGCGGCAGGCCGGCGTCGGCCGGCGTGATCTCGAACACCTCGATCTTGCCGTCCTTGAGCTCGGCCACGTCGTCGCGCCCGTGGTGGTTAGCTCGTCGAGACCGTCGTGGCCGTGGACGACCCAGACGTGCTCGGAGCCCAGGTTCTTCAGCACGTGGGCGATCGGCTCGACCCAGTGGCTAGGCGAAGACGCCGACGACCTGCCGCTTGACGCCGGCGGGGTTGCGAGATCGGCCCGAGCAGGTTGAAGATGGTGCGGATGCCGAGCTCGGCGCGGACCGGCGCCCAATGCTTCATGGCCGGATGGTGCATCGGCGCCCACATGAAGCCGACGCCGGCCTTGACGACGCAGCGCGCGATGACGGGCGGCGGCACGTCGAGCTTGACGCCGAGCGCCGCCAGCACGTCGGACGCGCCCGACATGGAGGACACGGCGCGGTTGCCGTGCTTGGCGATGTGCACCCTGCGCCGGCCGCGACCAGGGAGGCGCAGGTCGAGACGTTATACGTGCCGTGACCGTCGCCGCCGGTGCCGACGATGTCGACGGCGTCCGGCGGCGCCTCGACGCGGGTCATCTTCGAGCGCATCAGTCTGCGCGCGCCAGTGATCTCCTCGACCGTCTCGCCGCGCACGCGCAGCGCCATCAGAAACGCGCCCATCTGCGGCGGCGTGGCGGGGCCCGCCGTCATCGTCTCGAGCGCGGTGCGGATCTCGTCCTGGAGTCGAGCGTGGCGCCCGCCGGCCACCTTCTGGATCAGATGGCTCAATTCGTTGGTAGGCATCGGTGTTCTCTGTACTCGAGCTTCGTAAGGTCAGGCGGCGTGGCGCGGACCGCACGTTGCGCCGGCGCGGGCTGATGCCCGGCGAGCTCAGGAAGTTGGCAAGCAGGGCGTGTCCGTGCTCGGAGGCGATGCTCTCGGGGTGGAACTGCACTCCGTGGACGGATGTGCCGTGTGCTGCAGGCCCATGATGATGCCGTCGGGCGTCTCGGCGGTGACGTGGAGGCAGTCGGGCAGGCTGGCACGCTCCACGATGAGGGAATGATAGCGCGTGGCCTTGAACCGGCTCGGCAGCCCCTTGAAGAGGCCTTCGCCCTGTGTGGCGCATAACGGAGAGCTTGCCGTGCATCGGCACAGGCGCGCGGACGATCTTGCCACCGTAAAGCCTGCGCAATGGCCTGATGGCCAAGGCAAACGCCGAGCATCGGCAGGTCGGCGCGGGCCGCTGCGTCCATCGAGCTCCAAACAGATGCCAGCCTCGTTCGGCGTACACGGTCCGGGCGACAGCACGATCGCCTTCGGCTTCGACCGGAGCACCTCGTCCACCGTGATCTTGTCGTTGCGATGGACTTCGCACGCGGCGCCGAGCTCGCCCAGGAAATGGACGAGATTGTAGGTGAAGCTGTCGTAGTTATCGATGAGGACCAGCATGGTGAACGTGTAGGAGACGTGAGCGGAATTCGTCAAGCGACGCTGCGGGTAGCGACGAATTGGACGAGCCGACCTGCCGCAGGACGGATTTCGGTCCAGTCGTTTTCTTCGAAAGTCAGCACGGCGAGGGCGCCGGACGGAAACTTTACGGCCATTGACGTAATGTCGCGGCGCAGCCCAGAGCCGGTCAGGTCGAGAGCGAGGGCGTGCAGGCCGGGGTTGTGACCGATGATCATCAAGTGGCGCACGGATCCCGCGGTTTCGCGGATAATGCCGATCATCGCGGTCGGCGTCGCGAGATAGAGGGCTGGCTCCAGAGCGATCTCCGGCTGCAGTGATCCCAGCCGGCTTAGGAGCACATCGAGTGTTTCGCGGGCACGAACGGCAGTCGAGCAGAGGATGTGATCCGGCACGAGGCCGTGCTCTGCGATGTAATCACTTATGATCTCCGCCGCGTTCCTGCCATGCTTTGAGAGCGGCCGTTCGTGATCGCTGAGATCCGGGTCGTCCCACGATGATTGACCATGGCGGAGGAGCGACAGCGTCAACATGGGGCATCTCCGCCGTGCCCCGGGGCACGTTCGATGAGCTTACCACATTTCTATGCTCTGTGCTCCCCGGAAACGAATGAAGTCAGGTAGACGACCTGGGACCCCGGGTCGTCTTAATGGGACTGATTAGCTTATGTCGGCTGATGTCACCGCCGCCGGGGTGGGCCGTACTTCGCCGGACGGCACGGGCGTGCGTACGTCTTGCAAAGCCAGCCGTTTGCTGTCTGAGAGCAATCCATCCGCTTGCCTTCAGCCAATCGATAGCTGCCCCAAATTCTGCCGTACTCGAAGGCGGTAAAGTCGCTCCAGGAGCGGATCGCAACGCTCTGCGCGGCTTGTTTGGTTGGCATCGTGCCTTCGCCATAGTGCTCGTGCTCGGTCATGCAGACCTTGTTGCCAACTCGAGCTTGTGCATGAAGGAAATCCAGTCCCAATGCCTGTGCAGCTGATGCAAGCGGCCCAGTGAGTATTATCAAAGCAATAGCCGCGAGCAGGTATCGGGTCATCATCATGCCTCCTTTTTCGTTGTGATATTCAGGCAGATGATAACGCCACCTCCGGTTGCCGCACGGACGACCGTTGTCTATGGCAAAGTTTCCCTTACCTGGACCTACGCTGCCGAACGCATAAGCAAACTTGGACGATTACTTCATGGGTTCATTGCAGCTGATGAGATGGTTCATTGCGCTGGCGATCTTGCCCGCCGCATTGGCCGGGCCGGCTGCCGCTCAGACCTGCACTAAGCAAGACATCGCCGCCGTCATCGACTCCACTGCGGAGAAGCTGAGAAAGCTCAATGCGGCTCACCAGCCGGAGTTACAGGCCAAACTGAGGCAGCTCGGTGATCGCCGCGGCTGGAGCGACGAGGAGCGCGAAGCCAAGGCAGCCGAGTTTCTGGATGACGATGAGACGCGGGCGCTCGATGAGCAGGCGAGCAAGCTCCTGATCGAGCTCGACGTTATCGGCGACGAGGCGGAAATCGATCCGAGCACATGCCAGACCAGGCTGGAAAAGCTGAAGGGGATTTCCGCTCAGCTCATCGAGATTACGACGGCCAAGGCCGCGCATGCCTCGGCACGGATCGACGCAGAGTTGAACGCGCTGAGTTCGTCGGGAGCCGCACTGCAGAGCAGCCTGCCGGCAAAGCGGCACCGAGAATGGCTACTCAAACGGAGCCGTCGCCGAAATCTCAACCAATGAGTGCTGCGCCGGGACTTGCCCCACCGAAGACCAGGGATGCTCGTCCGATGCCGCCTGCGGAGGGCGGTTGGGACACTGACACGGTTCGTCATGCAGCGATTGATGAGGCGGACCATGTTCCTCCTCCCGAGGTCTTGGCCGACCTTCCTCCGTACGTGCATCAGTCGGAGGAGCTGGAGTTCACGGTCGAAGAAATTCGCGCTGCAGGCCGCGGATTTTCGGTTCGCTTTCGGCCGGCCTTGCCAGCGTCATCGAGTACGCATTCCAGACTTATGGGCGACCCAACGGGTACATCCTCGGGTCTGAAGGCGGAGCGGCCTTGCTTGCGGGCCTTCGGTACGGCGATGGACGGTTGGTTACGAAGCTTGGTGGCGAGCAGAAGGTCTACTGGCAGGGTCCGTCGGTCGGGTACGATGTCGGCCTCGCGGGCTCCCGGGTCATGTTCCTCGTCTACAACCTGGAACGTCCCGAAGACCTCTTCGCCCGCTTCATGGGCGTGGATGGTTCGGCCTACGTCGTCGGCGGCGTCGGTATGACCTTCCTGAAAAAGGGCCGCGTCGTGTTGGCGCCAATCCGAACGGGACTGGGCCTGCGGGTCGGCGCCAATGTCGGTTATCTGAAATTCACACCGGAACGCAGCCTCAATCCATTTTGACAAAGGACCGAGGCTGCGTTCGTCGGATTCAGCACCGACCTATCGGCCGCTGCGCGTAATCTGCTTGCACGGCCGGGCCTCGACCTGGCAGCCCCAGGTGGCACCCGATTTCGTGCAGTTCATCGACTTGCTGGCCGCCAGCCTGTAGCTGCCCCAGGGGAGACCATACTCCCACGCTGTGAAGCCGGCCCAATCGCGAACCGCGGCAGCTTCAGCCTCCTTACGGGTCTTGTGGCCTGAGCTCGACCCGTAATGAAAGTGGGTTGACATACAGATGCGGTTGCCTTCGCGGCGCTGATCGTGAATGGACGCCAGACCGGTCTCGCCCTCCGCCTTGGCCGGCGGCGGCACGAGGCAGGTTGCAACAACAAGAGCACCAAAGATAAGGGAATTCCTGATCATCACACCCCCCAAAAACCCCCCGTTGGAAGCAACGATTGTGCTAGCAGTTGCGCTAAGCGCCGCGAAATGGGCGCGAGTGCCGCGGGACAATGATGGAGGCTGTGTGTTGCGCGAAGGTTACAAGGTGTGATCAGGGCACGAAAATGGGCCGCCATCGGATGGTGGCCGTATTCGGCCCGCTGACCCAATCCGGAGATCCAGTCCCCAAAACGCCTCGCCTAAGCCTGCGCTTGTTGCTTCTTGGCTTTTCGGCGGGCGTCTTCCTCGAGCTTCAGATCTCTCTTCGAAGGCTTTCCAATCAAAGTTTTCGGCAGCTCGCTCCGGAATTCGATCTCGACGGGCATTTCGATGCGGGAGAGCTTGGGCTCGAGATGAGCGAGGATCTCGGAAGCCGTCGCCGACATGCCCTCCTTCAGCTTGATGAACGCCTTAGGGGCCTCGCCACGCCGCTCGTCCGCGATGCCGATAACGCTGACCTCCTCGACTGCAGGATGCTGATAAATGGCTTCCTCGATGCGCCTCGGATAGACGTTGTAGCCTGAGCAGATGATGAGGTCCTTGATACGGTCGACCAGATAGAAGTAGCCGTCCTCGTCCATGACGGCGACGTCACCAGTCCGGAAGAAACCATCCACCATGTGATGGGCCGTCTCTTCAGGTTGGCGCCAATAGCCCTTCATCACCTGCGGCCCGCGCACGCACAGCTCACCACGCTCACCCATCGGGACTTCACGCGTGGGGTCGGCCAAATCGCGCAATGAGATGGTGGTGCCCGGTAACGGTAGTCCGATGGACCCCGGCTTATCGGGACCCTCGAGCGGATTGGCGGTCACAACGGGGGAGGTCTCCGACAGGCCATATCCTTCGACGAGCTTGCATCCGGTCAGCTCCTCGAACCGGTGCTTGACCTCCACCGGCAGCGCCGCACCGCCGGAAAGGCAGTAGCGTAACGAGGACACGTCAAGGCTCTTGAACCTCGGGTGGTTCATGATGGCGTTGAACAGCGTCGGCACGCCGGGGAGGATGCTTGGCTTCAGGTCCTCGATGAGCTGCATGGCCTCCTCGAGCACGAAGCGCGGCATCAGGATCATTTCGGCGGCCTTCGTCACTCCGAAGTTCAGCACCATCGTCATGGCGAAGACGTGAAAGAAGGGGAGCACGGCGAGCACCCGGTGCCGGGCCGTTTCCAGCTCCGGAGCGAATGCAGCAACCTGCAGCACATTGATGTAAAGGTTGGCGTGGGTCAGCATCGCCCCTTTCGGGGTGCCCGTCGTGCCGCCGGTGTACTGAAGCACCGCAAGGTCATTCTCGGGATCGATCGGCGGCAGCTCGGGCCGCCCATCGTTCGCCAGGACTTCGGCCTCGAGCACGATCCGGTCAGCGAAAGGCGACTTGTTGACCTGCGAGAGCTGCCTGCCTTTGAACATCCTGAACAGGATCGACTTGGTCGCCGGCAGCAGGGCCGAGAAGGAGCACACCACGGCGCGGGGGAGCACGCCGGACTGCAGAAGGGCCTCCACCTTCTCGAACAGGACTGCGAGGTCAAGCGTAACCATCAGCTCGGTCTCGCTGTCCTCGACCTGGCTGATCAGCTCCTCGACGGCGTAAAGCGGGTTGTAGTTAACGACGATCCCGCCGATCTTGAGGATCGCATAGTAGTAGATGACATAAGTCGGGCTGTTGGGCAGAAAGAGCCCGATCCGGGACCCCTTACCAAACCCCAGCTTCTGCAGTCCCGCGGCGGCGCGGTTGACGAGATCACCGATCTCGCCGTAGGTCGTCACCTTGCCAAGGAAGTTCGTGCAGGGCCTGTGGGCATGCGCAGCAACGGCCTCGTCGAGCAGCGTGTAGACGGGCCGTGGCGTAAAGTGCTGATCCCAGGAAACGCCGGGAGGATAGCTCGCAACCCACGGATGCTGCGCCGGGGACAGCGAGGTGCCGGTCTGATTAGGAGCACCCGCAGGCATGTTTTCCCTCCCTGATTGAACGAGAAACCAGTTGCCCCCGTCTGAGACTCCCCCAATATGCAGCTTCGGGCACTTGGCCGCAGAGATTGTCGGGATCATTGAACATAATTTGGCCCGATCGCGCCAGTCCTGCATCCCTGTGCCGCTGGTGACAGCAATGTTTATTTGGAACTACGAAGATTTAGTAACGACTGCTCAGTAGTGTTCTGCTTTTCAGCTAGTTCGGTCGAACACTAGCTCCGCTGGACTCATCGGCCATTTACGGTTATGTGACCGCTGTGCTTGTTCTCCGGACCTGCCTGGACTACTGAGGGTCCAAGACAGTCAGACCCTGATCAACCTGCAAAAGCAGGGTGGGAGAGCGAAATGGACGAAGTAGCGACGAAGATCATCGATATCCTCAAGAAGCATATGAAGGAGCCACGCGACGACATCAGTCTGTCGACCGCGCTGACTGATCTCAAGATCGAGTCGCTCGACCTTGCCATGATCGTCTTCGATATCGAGGATACGTTCGGTATCGAGATTCCCTACAACGCCAACGAGGAAGCGGCCGATTTCAAGACGGTCGGCTCTGTCGTGGAGCGGGTCAAGGCCCTCATCGAGAGCACAGGGTCTGGCGGGGCGACAGCAAGCGCGAAGGCCTCCTGAGCCGAAACTTCCACTAGCCCCAAACAACTGGTCATTCGGGCCGTTCAAGCCCAAGTCAGGACGTTGGTTCAGTAATGACAAACCCTAACGGCGCACGCCGCGTCGTCGTCACCGGCATGGGTGTCGTGACGCCGATCGGACACAACGTGCAGGACTTCTGGGCTGGCCTGAAGCGCGGCCAGTCGGGCGTTAGTCCCCTTGAGGGCTTCCCGCTGGAGGATCTCAAGATCCTCATCGCGGCGCAGATCAAGGATTTCGACCATCGGGCTCGTCTGAAGCACGCCAAGCGCGACAAGATCATCATGCACGCGGACCGCTATTCCTGGTTCGCGGCGGCGGCGGCCGACGAGGCGGTGCGTCAGTCCGGTCTCGAGTTTCCGCTCGAGAACCCTTATCGCGCAGCCTGCATCATCGGCTCAGGAGCTGGTGGCCTTACAACCTATGAGATCGCCTATCGCGACCTCTTCATCCACAATAAGCGTGCAACTCACCCGCTGACGCTGCTCCGCATCATCGGCTCTTCGGCCTCTGCGCACGTGGGGATCGAGTACGGCATCAAGGGGCCGACGTTTGCCACTTGCAGCGCCTGCTCGACGGCGACCCACGCCATTGGCATCGCCCGCGACTACATCCGCAACAATCTGGTCGATGTCGCGATTGCTGGGGCATCGGAGGCGGTCATCAACTACGGGACGATGAAAGCCTGGCAGGCCCTGCACGTCCTTTCGCCCGATGGTTGCTTCCCGTTTGCGAAGAAGCGCAATGGCACCGTGCTGGGCGAGGGCGCCGGCATTCTCGTGCTCGAGGAGCTGGAGCATGCCCGCAAGCGTGGCGCGACTATCCTTGCCGAGCTCGTCGGCTATGGCATGACCTCCGACAGCAAGGACATGGTGAACCCGGACATTGAAGGGCCGCGCGAGGCCATGCGGCTGGCGCTCGAGGATGCAGAGATCGGTCCGACCGACATAGACTACCTCAACGCTCACGGTACGGCGACGGCCATCAACGACAGGAACGAGACGAACGCCATCAAGGAGGTGTTCGGCCAGCACGCCTATAAGCTGGCCATCTCGTCGACCAAGTCGATGCACGGCCATCCCTTAGGTGCCGGCGGTGGCATCGAGGCGGTGGCCTGCATTCAGGCGATTTGCGAAGGTTGGGTGCCGCCGACCATCGGCCTCGACGAACCAGACCCCGAATGCGACCTCGACTAATTCCGAATGTCGGCCGCGACATGAAGGTGCGGTACGCCATGTCGAACTCGTTCGCGTTCGGCGGACTGAATGCGGTGCTCGTCTTCGGCGCGCCTCCGGGCTGATTGGTCACGGGTGAGCTCCCGCATCTGCGACGGGTTCGCGTCGTGAATGGGAGCGGCGACACATCCGGGGCGTGATGCGGATGCGGAGTACCAGCTCCAAGCGGCTATTCGGCGTTCCAAGCTTCTTGCAGGTTCGCCGCACTTCGGGCTCACTCGGCTCCATGCCGACCGAATATCTCCGCAGCAGCTCCAAACCACCTGCAAAGCGTGATCCTCGAGAGCGCGCAGCTCGCGCAGAGCCAACTTCGCGCCTCGTGATGATCCAGGCCGGCCAAGTGTCCGATCCGCGCGAGGCTTCTCGACACACCGACAGCTGATCGGATCTGGCGGGCATTGCCGATCTTCTCAACCGCCGAGCTCTGGGGCCAGGGCGAGGTTTTCTTCGAGACACATCTCGAGAGCGGCCGCGAGCGAAGCGCCCGGGTCATCGTCGAGCCAGGGGCGATCGTGTACTCACCCGACCGTGACGTCATCGGCATTCCCTTCGGCCGCACCCCGATCTCCAAGGCGGGCGAGATTCGCCTGTGGTCGCCATCGAACATCTGGGCCGAAGCCTTGGACGACGTGAGCGTCTTCCGGATGGTTCGGCCTGGAGAGAAGGTGGAGGT
>CAWBAM010000037.1:0-33414 GCA_963786775.1 uncultured Pseudomonadota bacterium
TCCTCCCCAAAGGACGTTTGTGTTTCTGATCCCGGAAAGAAGAACCGGCCCGAACCCTTTCGTCAAGTTTCTTGAAGTACTTTCAACTTTGAGATGTCACGGGCCGCAGGTTTCGTGACAGCCCTTCTGAACCTCGCGGCGCAATTGCCCGCGTCGCCGACTGGACTTGTGTCCAATCATAGTGTTAATCGCTTGAACTGCCCGGAGGGTCGACCCGCGCTCTTCAGCCGGGGCAAGGGAAGGGTGAATGGAATGCCAACAATTTCACTTGAGCAGGCGAACACGATCATCAGGGCTGCACTCGCCGAAGGGCGCGCGCGCAACCTGCAGCCACTGACCGTCGCCGTTCTCGACCCTGGTGGCCATCTTGTGGCACTCCAGCGGGAGGACAATTCAGGCATTCTCCGAGTTGAGATCGCTACCGGAAAGGCCTATGGCGCGCTGGGAATGGGCTTCGGCAGTCGCGAGTTCGTTGAGAGGTCGCAGAAGACGCCGGCTTTTGTCGGTGCGCTGACGGTGCTCAGTCAGGGCCGTTTGGTGCCCGTTCCGGGCGGCGTGCTTATTCGGGACGCGTCAGGCGCCCTGCTCGGAGCTGTCGGCATTTCGGGCGACACGTCCGAGCAGGATGAGGCTTGCGCCATCAAGGGCATCGAAGCGGCAGGGTTGACGCCCCAAGTCGGAGCGTAAGCCCAATCTGCATGTGAGATGGGCTATTAGCGCGCGTTGACAGCGCGTATGTGGCCGCATCATTTTCCGCGACACTTGGTTTTCTGAAATGGCCTGCGCCGACGAGGCTAAGGCTGCTTGCTGGGAGAACTGAATGGCACGCTGGCTCAAGAAGGGACGCGATGCGACCCAAATAGCCGAAGATGACGCAAAGGTTCGCGCCATAGTCGAGGCCATCCTCGCCGACATCGCCTCGCGTGGTGATTTAGCGGTTCGTGAACTGTCGATCAAATACGACGGCTGGGATCGGCCGAGCTACCGCCTCACCGCCCGAGATACAGGACTGCCTCGGACCAGCCCCCGCAACCTGGCCGACATCGAGTTCGCGCAGGTGCAAATCCGCAATTTCGCGCAGCACCAGCGGGATTCCCTGAAAGACATAGAGGTCGAGACCCTTCCCGGCGTCGTGCTCGGCCACAAGAAGCTCCCGGTCAACGCGGCCGGCTGCTACGTGCCGGCGGCAAATATCCTTTGCTCGCGTCGGCCCACATGTCGGTGGTGACCGCCAAGGTCGCGGGAGTGCCAAGGGTGATAACCTGCGCGCCGCCCTATCAGGGCAAACCCGCGCCCGGGATCGTCGCCGCGCAGGATCTGGCCGGCGCCGACGAGATCTATTGCCTGGGCGGCATCCAGGCGATGGGGCAATGGCCCTCGGGACGGAAACATCGGGCCCGTCGACATCCTGGTGGGCCGGGAAACGCGTTCGTGGCCGAAGCCAAGCGGCAACTGTTCGGCGGGTAGGCATCGACCTGTTCGCAGGGCCGACCGAGACCTGGTCATCGCCGACGACACAGTGGACGGCGAGCTTTGCGCGACGGATTGCTTGGGCAGGCCGAGCACGGCCCGGACTCGCCCGCAATCCTGCTGACGACCTCGCGCAAGTTGGCGCAGGCGACAATGGCGGAAGTTGAGCGGCTGCTTCAGGTCTTGCCGACAGCCAAGGTCGCCCGCGCTGCCTGGGAAAGCTATGGCGAAGTGATCCTGGCTAGGCCGAGAAGAAATGGTCGAAGATGGCCAACCCCATCGCGTCGGAGCATGTGCAGGTGATGACCCGCGACCCGGACTACTTCCTCACCAACATGACCAACTACGACGCCCTGTTCCTCGGCCATCGGACCAACGTGGCCTTCGGCGACAAGGTGATTGGCACGAACCATACGTTGCCGACGCGCAAGGCGGCTCGTTACACAGGGGGGCTTTGGGTCGGGAAATTCCTCAAGACCTGCACCTACCAGCGCGTCCTCACGGACGAAGCGGCCGTCATGATAGGCGAGTACTGCTCCAGGCTCTGTGCGCTGGAAGGTTTTCCGGGCCATGGAGAGCAGGCCAATATTCGCCTGCGGCGCTACGGTGGTCGGAACATCCCCTACGGTACGGCGGCTGAATGATGACTGCTCTACCCAAGACACCGTCGTTCTCCCTGAACGGCAAGCGTGCGCTCGTCACCGGCGCCGGCCGTGGCATCGGCCTTGCCGCGGCTGCCGCACTGGCGCAAGCGGGCGCGCACGTCACACTCTGCGCGCGCACGGAGTCGGAGATCACAGCGGGCGCCACAGCAATCCGCGAGGCCGGCGGAAAGGCTGACACGCTCTGCCTCGATGTGATGAATGCGAAGAAGTTCGCGGAGGCCATCGAGGCAGCCGAACCCTACGACATCTTCGTCAACAATGCTGGGACCAACCGTCCGAAGCCGATGGTTGAGGTCAGCGAGGACGACTTCGACGCGGTGATGAACCTCAATGTCAGGGCGGCCTATTTTGCCGCCCAGGCGGTAGTCCGCCGGCTCCTTCAAGCCAAGAAGCCAGGCTCGATCATCAATGTGTCGTCGCAGATGGGCCACGTCGGCTCACCAAACCGCACGATCTACTGCACCTCCAAGTTTGCGATCGAAGGGCTGACGAAAGCGATGGCCGTGGAGCTGGCGCCCCACGGCATCCGAATTAATTCGATCGCGCCGACATTCATCGAGACGCCGATGACGCGGCCGTTCTTCGAGAACGAAAGCTTCCGGAAGTTCGGCCCGACAAGATAAAACTCGGCCGGATAGGCCAGGTCGAAGACGTAATGGGCGCGATTGTATTTCTCGCGTCAGATGCAGCCGCCCTGATTACCGGCTCTTCCCTCGTCGTTGACGGAGGCTGGACAGCCGAATAAGGCAACACGTCCTGAATTCAGGGCCACCTTACTGCCGATCGAAGCCCTGATCGGTCCAGAAGCTTCTGAAATTGTCCGGCTTGCGCAATCTTGCAAGCCGGACGAAGGGCTCTTCATCACCCTTTCGACTGTTACCCGCTCGCCCTTCCTCAAGGCGAAGCAGCGGCCCTGTGCCATGTAGTCCCGCTTCTGCTGGTGACTCCACCAGTAGTTCCCCCGGTGCTCACCTGCGACGAGAGCCATGAAGTCGCGGTAGTGCCAGCAGGCGATCGCGTTCTCGTTCATGACGGCGCTCTGCGCAAAGGAGGGCGCGACAGTGAGAAAAGTCAGCAGAGAAATGCAAACTACTCGCATGATCCACCTGTGCCGCTCGCCACACAATTTTCCGGATCTGAAACGCAAGCACGGCCGCCATCGATCCATGGCTGCCAGGCTCCCCGGCGTGTTCGAGACGGACAGTGCGGGTCACAGGCTGCTCAATCGGTGACGAGGTGGCGCCTGCCGATGCTAAGTTTCCCCGTAGGATGGGCGGTTGACACTTACGGCAAGCCGGACGAGATCAGCGCGGCGCCTGACGCCTGTTTTCGCATAGATGGACTTGATCTGAGACCGCACGGTTCCATCCGTCGTGCCGCGCAACTCGGCGATTTCTGCTGCCGATAGCCCGTCCACCATGGCACGCACGACTTCCGATTCAGCTTGGGAGAGCACGAACAGCCGCGCCAACCGCTCGGTCGAAATGGCCCGGGTGTCCTCAGGATCGATGACGAACACGACGGCACCGGCAAATCCACGATCGAGCTCACCGGTGACGTCGCGCAAAGGGGCGACCTCGACAAGAAACGGCCGCTTCCCGCTCCTCCGTCCACGAACAGCAGCCGTTCCACTTTTTCGCCAGCTCCCGCTGAGGTTGCAGATACTTCGGCGATGGCTGCCAAAGCTCGCCATTATTGCTGGAGCTGCTGCACTCGAGCCTTCGGGTGCGGGACAGATGGAGCCCATCCTTAAGCTCGAGGAGCCGCCGCAACTCCCGGTTCTCAGCAACGACGGTCCCGCTTGGCGTCACGATCGCTATGCCCAGGCAGAAATAATCTAGGGCGCTCATGACTGCGCGGTAGCTCTCGCGCAGCAATCCGAATGTGCGGTTCACCTCAACAGCCTTCGCCAGATGCGGCGCGAGTTCCCAAGGTTGATCTCCATGGACTGGGGCACTTCTCGCCAATCGCGTTCGGCGAACTGCAACGCTACGAGATCCATCCATCCCCTATTGGATGACAGCCGGATACCTGCACGACGGTGGGCACCAATCCTTTCGCGTACCCACTTGTAATCAGGCCGATCGTCGAGCTTAGACACGTCGCCCCAGACGTCCTCGTCACGCAAGAGCTGGAAACGTGGCGTGACGGCGAACCTGCTCGTCATTTCCGGCTCATCGTAGCGGCCGAAGTCGTCAAAGTAGTAATGCACATCCTCGATGGGATAATTGCTGGTCGCCTGAAGGATGGTGAAGGGCAAGCCCACCTTGTCGACTGCAACTAGAACGGCCCCTACGGAGCCGATCTCACGAGCAAACGCGTCTAAAGCGGCAGGCCAATGAATATCCGAAAGGACCGCGTCATAGATGGCTGTTATGGCGCGGCCGATATTCTCTCCCATCGCGCCCCTCCACAGCATGCAAACGCAGGAGATCCTAAGGCGGGCGCGTGATCTGTGCAAAGAGCTGGCGCGAGCCTGGCAGTTCCTCGCGCGAATTGGCGCAAAGGTGTCATGCGACCGAAGATGGCCGTGGACCGATTGTTCCAATGACAAAGTTCGAGTGCACTTACGCAAGTCCGAAGATGATTTCTCTCAAGCCGTTTGAACCACCTCGGGGTTAGACTAGCTCAATGGACTCTGCAGATTATCCCGTGCGCCCGCTGCTCAGCCCTTCGGCTGCCGGCGGGCTCGTCGCAGGGATTCTGATTTTTGTCGCAACGCTCATCCTGCCGCCACCCGCGGGTCTGCCGTTGGAGGGCTGGCGCACGCTCGGTCTTGCCCTCCTGATGGCCGTCTGGTGGACAACCCAGCCGGTACCAATCGGCATGACGTCGCTGATGCCAGCGATCGTGCTGCCGCTGCTGGGCATCGGCGATATCGGTACAGCGGCAGCACCTTATGCGAACCCAGTCGTGTTCCTGTTTTTCGGCGGCTTTCTCTTGGCTGCGAGTGTAGAGAAGTGGGGCTTACACCGACGGCTCGCATATGCAGCGGTGCGCACCGTGGGCACTGGGCCGCGACGCCTCGTCTTGGGCGTCATGACGGCAAGCGGGCTGCTTTCGATGTGGATCAGCAATACCGCAACGGTGGTACTTCTCCTTCCCGTCGCGGTCTCGATCATCACGGCTCTCGAGGATGCGCGCAGCCCGGAGGAGGTTGTGCGTCCGTTCGCACTCTCGCTGCTACTTGGGCTGGCCTATTCTGCAAGCATCGCGGGGATGAGCACGCTGATCAGCAGCCCTCCCAATGCCATGCTCGCCGGCTATCTTCGGGAAAAGCACGGCATCGACCTGTCATTCGTCGCCTGGTCGGCCGTGGCATTGCCTCTGGTTATCGTCTTTCTGCCCCTTACATGGCTGGCGCTAACCCGGCTGATCTTTCCCATTCCAGCGGCAGTGCCAGCAGAATTGAAGGGCGAACAGCTGATCAGGCAGCTGGCAACCTCCGGTCCGATGACATCGGCCGAGCGGCGTATCGCCTGCGTCTTCCTTTCGGCAGCACTGCTTTGGGCTACGCGGCCCCTGTTGAACCAAATCCCAGGGCTTGGCGGGCTCAGCGATCCCGCCATCGCCCTGCTGTGCGCATTGGCGCTTTTTCTCATTCCGAGCGGATCAACCAAAGGTCGCCGTTTCTTGATGAGCTGGCAGGAGGCTCAGAATATCCCCTGGCAGGTGCTGATTTTGTTCGGCGGCGGACTTTCTCTCGCTTCCGCTATGGAGCGCAGTGGTCTCGCAAGCTGGATCGGGGCATGGCTCGCAGGCTTCGGCGATGTGCCGATCTTCCTCTTCCTCCTGATTCTGATCGCGACAGTTCTCATGCTGACGGAGCTGGCCAGCAATACCGCTACTGTTGCAACCTTGCTGCCGATCGGTACGACGATCGCAACCGCGACTGGGCACGACATCGTTTCCATCTCGGCCGCCATCACCATGGCCGCGAGCTGCACCTTTATGCTGCCGATGGCAACGCCGCCGAACGCGCTCGTATTTGCGACAGGGCACGTGACCATCGCGGCCATGATCCGGGCCGGAATGGTAATGAATATTATCTCCATCGTGCTCGTGTCTCTTGCGGCCCTGACGCTGGCGCCGCTGCTGCCGCGCCCATGAGCATCGAGCACTCATCGCTCGCCGCAGTCTTGACCAAGCCTGCTCCTATGAGCAGTGCACCAACAAACACGGTGACGACGAATGATGAAATTCATTCATAAGAAGCGCGGCGTGACGCGGCGGACTGCGCTCGTTTTTTGCCTCGGTGGATTGGCTCTGGCAGCATTAGCGGAAGCGACAAACGCCGGCGAAACTGTCCTACGTGAGGATCTTAACTCGGTGTTCCAGGAGCGCGGCTTCGCTGGAACGTTCGCGCTTTACGAGCCAGATACGGATCGGCTCGTTTTGGTCAATGCGAAGCGGGCAGAGGAACGTTTCGTCCCGGCCTCCACATTCAAGATCCCGAACAGCCTGATCGCACTCGAAACAGGCGCTGTGAAGGATGTGGACGAGGTCATTCCCTATGGCGGCAAGCCACAGCTGATCAAAGCCTGGGAAAAGGACATGCCGATGCGGGAGGCGCTTCCCGCCTCGAATGTGCCCGTCTACCAGGAGCTCGCGCGCCGCATCGGTCTGGAGCAATACCGCGCCTGGCTCGAGCGGCTCGACTACGGCAATCGCGAAATCGGCACGGTAGTCGACCGATTTTGGCTCGACGGACCGCTCAAGATCAGCGCAGTCGAGCAGGCCAAGTTCGTAGCACGGCTCGCGCAAGGAAAGCTGGACGCAAGTGCAGAGGCGCAGGCTCAAGTGAGAGAGATTTTGCGCGTAGAAGAGAGTGACGGCGCCATCCTCTTCGGCAAGACGGGCTGGATCAGAAGGTCGGGTGGTGGACCGGATGGGTCGAACGCGAGGGCAAAATATTCGCGTTCTCGCTCAACATGCCGATGGAGAAGCTGGCCGACGCGCCCAAGCGAATCGAGATTGGAAAAGCCCTGCTCGCCAAGCTTGGCGTTCTCTGAATCAGCATCGCAGCTCGGCTTCGCTCATCGCTGGAGCCGCCGAGCCATGTTTCAATGACGGTCAGTTCGGGAGTCAACGCCACGAGATCCGCACGGGCGCCGGGCTGGAGAATTCCTCGCTCGTGCTCCAATCCGAGGAAGCGCGCCGGGGTGAAAGACGCGGCGCGCAGGGCGTCCTCCAAAGGAATGCCCGCCAAGTCCACCGCATTTCGCACCGCTGAGGCCATGTCCAGGTGCGCACCGGCAAGCGTACCGTCTTCGGCCGTCAGCCGGCGGTCTGAAGTCTGATCGTACGGCCCATGAGGTCGAAGTGGTCCACAGATGCACCTACGGATGGCATCGCATCAGTCACAAGCGCAATCCCATCGGCGCCCTTGGCGGCGAACGCCGCGCGGACGCTGATCGGGTCGACGTGAATGCCGTCCACAATTAGTCCAGCGATTAATCGCGGCTCTGCCAATGCTGTGCCGACGATACCCGGCGCGCGGCCAGCCAGCGGGGGCATGGCGTTGAAGAGATGCGTCACGCCCGTCAGACCTTCGTCAATGGCACGCAGGAGAACACCGGCCGAGGCTTCGCTATGGCCCACGGAAATTCGCACGCCCGCTTCCGATAATCGCTGGACAAAGCCATTCGGAACACATTCCGGCGCAAGTGTAATGAGCGATGCTCCGGCGCTGCCGAGCTCGGCCAGCCAATCGAGATCGTCCATCGTAGCCTGCGTGATGCGATCAGGGCGGTGCACCCCCGGCCTTGCAGGGCTGATAAAGGGGCCCTCCAAATGGAGGCCCAGCACACCATCGTGACCCGCCGCCTCGCGCGCCGCCGCGATGGCCGCTTGCGTTTGCTCACGCGTGTCGGTGATCAGGGTAGGCAGGCAGGCCGTCGTGCCGAAACGGCGGTGCGCCTGCGCAATGGCACGCATGGCTTCCGGCGTCGGGTCATCATTGAGCAGCACGCCGCCACCGCCATTCACCTGCAGATCGATGAAGCCCGGGGCAAGAATGGAGTTCGCAGGCAGCCGCTGCTGGGGCCAATCCGGTGGCACATCACCCCACGCTGCCAGCCCCCGGATGCGGCCTTGCTCGATCAACACCGCCGCGTGCTGATGCCACGACCGGCCATCGAACACACGATCAGCAAGGATGGCGCGCCGATCGCCTTTTCCGGTTGTGAAGGTCTTAGTGGACATACCCTCTTAAAGCATTTCCACGCGTCGCTCCGGTGCGGCCCCACATCGCACGCCAGCCCACCTCCTCAGCTTTCCCGCTTAGATTGCATACAATAGCCTCACAACAGCGACACGTGCACACGGCGCATCCTTAAGACGGATGACGCGTTAGCACGGCAAGTTGTGAGCCTGTGTGATCGCCAGAGGAGCAGATGCGCACCGAGCAGTTCAGCCCGCGATATTTGGATCTCGACGCCTGGCCCACCAGCGAGGTCGTTGCGGCGATGTACGAGGGCCAGCTGGCGGCAGCAGCCGCAGTGCGCGGGGCGCTCGATGCCATCGCCGCTGCCGTAGACGACGCCGTGCCGCCCCTGCGCCGTGGCGGGCGCATCGTTTATGTCGGCGCTGGCACCTCGGGCCGCATCGGCGTGCAGGACGGAACCGAGCTGCCACCGACCTACGGCTGGCCTTCAGACCGGGTCATCTTTTCGATGGCTGGCGGGCTTGGCGCATTGGTTCAGAGCGTCGAAGGCGCGGAGGACAACGAGAATGCTGGCGCACAGGCCATGGCTGACGCAGGCATCGGCGCCGACGATGTCGTTATCGGCCTCGCGGCCAGCGGAACAACTCCCTACACGATCGGTGCCCTTAAGGCCGCAGGCGGCCTGGGTGCGATGACCATCGCTATTGCCAATAATCCCGGCACACCTCTGCTCGAGGTGGCCCGCCACCCGATCCTGGTCGAGACCGGACCGGAGGTCATTGCAGGCTCTACCCGCATGAAGGCCGGAACGGCGCAGAAGATCGTGCTCAATCTCTTCTCGACGGCTGTGATGGTAAGGCTCGGTCGAGTTTACCGCGGCCTTATGGTTCACATGCGCGCCAGCAACATTAAGCTGAAGCGTCGTGCCGAGCGGATCGTACGGGAAATTGTCAATTGCTCGGCGGAAGATGCTACACGCTTGGTCGAGCAGGCGGAGGGTGACGTCAAAACCGCCGTCCTGCTCGGACTCGGTCTCAATGCCACAGAAGCCGCGCAGATTTTGGCGCGGCACGACGGCAATCTTCGCTCTGCAATCGGTGACTTGGCTCCGTGACTAGTGTTGGACACACGCCCGTGACCGCCATGGCGCGGGAAATTGCTGAAATCCCGGCGGCTGCCGCGCGCCTTCTCGGCAGTTCGGAGGAAATTGGCGCCATCATTGACCGCATCCGCGCTTTCCGCCCACGAGCTGTTGTCGTGTGCGGTCGGGGCAGCTCCGGCAATGTGGGTGTGTACCTGCGCTATCTCATCGAGACGCAGATGCAGTTGCTCGTCTCATCTGCTGCGCCGTCGATCGTGACAGCGTATCGCCGAATACCCGATATGCGTGGTGCACTCTTCGTGCTGATTTCGCAGTCAGGGCGAAGTCCCGATCTCGTTTCGACCACGGAAGTCGCCCGCTCGGCCGGTGCGTTGACGCTGGCAATCGTCAATGATGATCGCTCACCCGCGGCGGAAGCAGCTGACCTGGTGCTGCCGATTGGTGCCGGACCGGAGCATGCTGTCGCCGCAACGAAGACCGTGGCTCTTTCCATGATTGCCGGGGCGCAAGTCGTTGCAGGCTGTCACGCAGGACAGCGGCTTGCGGGATGGCCTGCTGCGCCTGCCGGATCGGTTGCAATTGGCGCTGGGGTGTGACTGGTCGGCGTGGGGCAATAGTCTCGTTTCAGCGCCTGCAGCTTTCGTGGCAGCACGCGGCTACGGCCTCGGGTCCAGCCGCGAGATTGCACTCAAAGTGGCTGAAACGCTTCGCCTGCCGGCTCTCGGATACAGCGCCGCCGAGCTGCGCCACGGTCCACGGGCTGCAATCACGCCGGAAACCCCAGTGCTCGTGTTGCGTCAGAACGACGAGTCAGCCCCCGGCGTCGATTTGCTGGTTCATGACCTGCGGGAAGCCAATGAAACCGTCTTCCTGGCCGGCGGACCTGAAGGTTCGCTGCCTTGGATCGGTGATGATCATCCTGCGTGCGATCCGATCGCGATGCTGCTGCCGGCCTACAAGGCAATCGAAGCGGCTGCGCGCCAGCGGGGCCTCGATCCGGATCGGCCGGAGCACCTCAGCAAGGTCACGCATACGCTTTGACGGAGTTAGCCGTCACAGATCGCTAATTGCCCAAAGCCTTCAACATCAGGCCATTCATGCGCGTTGCAAAGGCAGCCGGATCGATGGGGGGATCGCCATCAAGGATGCGGGCTTCGTCGAGCAGCAAGTGTGCCCATTCCGCGGCCTCCTCGGTGCCGTTTTCTGCAATACGGCGCCCGATGGCGCGGATCAGGGGATGATTTGGGTTGATCTCGAGCACGGGCCGTGAATTGCCTCCAGGTTGCTGGCGCTGCAGGAGCCGTCCCAGCCCGAGATCCGGGCCACCACGCGGCGCCACCAGGCAGACGGCACTCTCCGTCAGCCGCTTTGAGGCCCGCACATCCGTGACCGCATCGGCCAGAGCCTTTCGCAAGGCATCAACAAGCCCCTTCACATCCAAGCTTTCGGCCGCCTGCTCCTCCGCTTTGGCTTCATCCGTCAGCGGAATGGCCGAGAGATCCACCTCGCCCTGGCTGAGCGAACGGAATGGCTTGCCGTCGAATGTGAGGCCCAGCGCCGTCCAGAAGTGGTCTATGGCGTCTGTGAGCAGCAACACTTCGACGCCGCGGGCCCGCGCGGCTTCGAGCTGTGGGCTGGCCGCGAGGCGGCCGATATCATCGCCCGCGAGGAAATAGATTTCCTTCTGATTGGGCCTGAGGTTCGCGACATAGTCCGCCAGCGAGCGCCAGCCGTTGCCCGCTGTGCTGCGGAACCGCGACAGCTTGAGGAGCTGCTCCTGCCTCGTGACGTCTTCGTAGATGCCTTCTTTCAAAACTGGGCCGAAAGTCTCGAAAAATGCCTCGTAACCCTTGGGATCACGCGAGGCGAAGGAATTCGAGCTCCGACAGAACCCGGCCCGTAACCGCATTCTTGATTTGCGAGAGGATTGGGTTCTTCTGCAGCATCTCGCGAGAGATATTGAGCGGCAAATCCTCGCTATCGACTACGCCGCGGACGAAGCGGAGATAAGCCGGCAGCAGCCCCGCATCGTCAGTGATGAAGACCCGACGAACATAAAGCTTTACGCGTCCTTTCCGGTCCGGGTCGAAAAGATCGTACGGCCGCAGCTTGGGCACAAAGAGCAGCACGGCATAGGACTGGCGCCCTTCGGCCTTGTAGTGAATGGTCAGCGCCGGCTCGTCGATGGTATTTGTCAGCGAGCGAAGAGCCTGCGTGTACTCCTCGGGCTTAACCTCGCTCTTCGACCGGTGCCACAGTGCGCTGGCGGTGTTGATCTGCTGCGCGGCCTCACCCGGCAGCTCCAGCTCGATTGGGAACAAGATGTGGTCCGAATAGGCGCGGACGATCCGCTCGATCTCGTCGCGCTCGAGGAAGATTCGCGCATCCGATTTGAGCGCCAGCTTGACGGATGTGCCCCGGGCGGGCCGGCCACCAGTTGCCAACTTCGCCGGAGCAATGGTGAACCCTGATAGCCCATCGGACTTCCAAACCCAGGCCTCGTCGGAGCCTGCTCGCCGGCTCGTGACCTCGATGTTGTCTGCGACCATGAAGGCCGAGTAGAAGCCGACGCCGAATTGACCAATGAGCCCACTCCCATCGCCGGACTGCTGCAGTCGCTCAAGGAACGCCCGCGTGCCGGATCGCGCGATGGTGCCGAGGTTTTCGGCCAGCTCCTCGCGATCCATGCCGATGCCGTTATCCGTGATGGTCAGTGTGCCTGCTGCCTTGTCAGGGCGGATGGTGATGCGCAGCCGGTCATCGGCACCGAGCAATTCCGGTTTCGCGATGGCCTCGTACCGAAGCTTGTCGCAGGCGTCGGATGCGTTGGAAATCAGCTCTCGCAGGAAGATCTCGCGGTCCGAGTAGACCGAATTGACCATGAGGTGGAGCAAACGGCTCACCTCGGCCATGAATGGTCGCGTTTCCGCCGCCATTGTTTCCGTCACCATTTCAGCTGTCCCTGGGCCCCCTTCAGCCGTGCTGATTTATTGTGTGGATGTAGTTTGGTGACGCAACCTCCTACAAGAGCAGCAATAAAATTGAGTTACGCTTGAGAAAGCAGCTTGCCCGGTCGCAGGCTCGAGCACCGCTATTAAGGCCCGGTCCTGGCACGCGCCTCCGGCGGCTTGGGGACCGTGGGACCCGGAGACATCCAGGGGACCGGGCCGGGGCAACCCGATGAGGCTGGCGCTGATTCGCGGCAAGACAACGGCACATCGGCGGTGTGTCCTGAACATATGTCAGGTTGTATCCGCCATCTTGCCGAATTACCAGAATAAGGATTGGCCCGGTCCATGAGGGGAAGCTCGGGGGGACGTTTCGGGGGGCGATCGTCCGAGCTATGGACCGGGCCAGGGGCAATGATCAGCATTCATACCCATCAATACGGCGCCGTATTGGAAGCACTGTGGCCAGGATGTGAAATTGATTGCAGTTTGTTGCAGATCGCCCCGGTCCGCCGGGAGATGCTTGAAATTCACTTGGTGCCAAGCGACATTGGAGCGAAGCACGTTGAGGAGGCGCCGTTGAGCAATTCCGATCCAATAGTTCTTCGCCCGCGCCAGGCGGGCGCTTCGGTTCCTGGCACAGGTCAGCTTCATCAGGGTGCTCCAGCCCAGGTGTCTGTTGTCTGTTTTGATCGCCGTGAGCTGGACGACATCCTCGCCGTTTATGGCCGAAAGGTTGCCGCTGGGGAATGGCGCGACTACGCCATCGATATAGGGCGGGACAAGGCCGTGTTTTCCATCTTCCGGCGCTCGAGTGAGTGCCCGCTCTACCGGATCGAAAAGAACCCGAAACTTGCCAGAAAGCAGGGGGCTTACAGCGTCATTGCCGCCGGCGGGCTGATCCTGAAGCGCGGACATGACCTGCGCCGCGTCCTGGGAGTGCTGGAGAGGCGGCTAAGGGTGGTGGGACACTGAGCCACCTTCGGTAGCCTGGCAGGGTGGTTGACGCTTGCCCACGCTGGCCTTTGGCCGCAGATCATCCCTCGGTCCTAGAGGAACCATTACACTGCTCCTCTACGGGCGCTCGACTGGGCATCACGAAACCAGCTGAGGCATTCGATGGCACCTCCTTTGGTGGCGCTGCGCGATATTCATTTGACGTTCGGTGGCACACCGCTGCTGACGGGGGCCGAGCTGTCCGTCGGGCCGGGCGAGCGCGTCTGTCTCGTGGGCCGCAACGGCTCAGGCAAATCCACCTTGCTGCGCATCGCAGCAGGTTTGGTAGAGCCGGACCGGGGCGAGCGGTTCATTCAGCCTGGGGCTTTGGTGCGGTATCTGCCGCAAGAGGTGGATTTTTCCGCATTCACGACGACGCTCGAGGTCGTCGAAGCTGGCCTGTCACCTACACAGGATCGTTATCAAGCGCGCTATCTGCTGGAAATGCTGGGCCTGACCGGGGCCGAGCCCGTTGCGACGCTTTCCGGCGGTGAGTTGCGGCGCGTTGCGCTGGCGCAGGTGCTGGCACCGGAGCCCGACGTCCTGCTGCTCGACGAGCCGACGAACCATCTCGATCTACCGACGATCGAATGGCTGGAGGCAGAGCTCCAGCGGTCACGCGCCGCTCTGGTTCTGATCAGCCACGACCGCCGCTTCCTGGAAAACCTCTCCCGGTGCACGGTATGGCTCGATCGTGGGATTACTCGGCGTTTGGAGCAAGTTTTCGGCGCTTTTGAGGCCTGGCGCGACGAATCCTGGAACAGGAGGAAATCGAGCGCCACAAGCTCGACCGCAAGATCGCGCGTGAAGAGAGTTGGCTGCATGGCGGCGTAACCGCACGCCGCAAGCGCAATGTGCGCCGGGTGGCTGAGCTCGCTCGCATCCGTCAGGAGCGGCGGGAGGCTCGCCGTGCTGTGGGCAATGTTCGTTTCACCGTCGGGGAGAGTGGACCATCGGGCCGCCTCGTCATCGAGGCCAACGGCATATCAAAAGCCTTCGAGGGCAAGACGGTCGTCAAGATTTCTCGACCCGCATTGCTCGCGGCGACCGCATCGGGATCGTCGGCCCTAATGGCGCGGGCAAGACGACATTGCTCAAGATGCTGACGGGCCAGCTCAAGCCGGACGCCGGAGAGGTGCGCCTCGGTAGCGGCATCGACATGGTCTCGCTCGACCAGCGCCGGGATGAGTTGGCGCCGACCATGACCGTGAAAGAAGCCCTCGCCGGCAAGGGTGACAAGGTCATCATCAACGGCCAGCCGCGGCATGTCGCAAGCTATATGAAAGATTTCCTGTTCCAGCCGGAGCAGGCCTTCAGCCCCGTATCGGTCCTTTCAGGTGGTGAGCGGGCACGTCTTATGTTGGCGCGTGCACTTAGCCAAGCCATCCAACCTGCTCGTTCTCGACGAGCCGACGAACGATCTCGACCTCGAAACGCTCGATCTGCTGCAGGAGCTTCTTGCCGAATATGCCGGAACTGTGCTGCTCGTCAGCCACGACCGTGACTTTCTCGATCGGGTCGTCACTTCGGTCATTGCGGCCGAGGGGGACGGGCAGTGGACCGAGTATGCGGGCGGCTACTCCGACATGCTGGCGCAGCGCTCAGGCATAGATCTGCCGTCCACCGTTGCTGC
The DNA here is from genome assembly GCA_963786775.1 of uncultured Pseudomonadota bacterium. Classification (GTDB taxonomy): domain Bacteria; phylum Pseudomonadota; class Alphaproteobacteria; order Rhizobiales; family Hyphomicrobiaceae; genus ZC4RG25. Next base: position 14,981 of record CAWBAM010000037.1, read on the forward strand.
AAAGCCTACCGCATCGGAGGCCAAGCCGAAGCCAGCAGCAAGCGCAGTGGCTGGCAATGCTCCGCAGAGGAAGCGAAAGCTATCGTTTCACGAGAAACGTGCGCTCGAAACTCTGCCAGGGGTCATCGATGCGCTGCAGGCCGAGATCGAGAAGCTGCAAGCAACCCTTTCTGATCCCGACCTTTACACCCGCGATCCAGAAGCGTTCGAGACGGCGACTACCCGGCTCACCGATGCGCAGGCTGAGCTGGCCGAGGCCGAGGAGCGGTGGCTGGAGCTGGAGCTGCTCCGCGAAGAGCTGGAAGGTGCGGGTGGAAACTAGCTGTTCCTGCTAACCCCGAAAGCGACTTGGCGGTCGAAATTGAGGGCGGCAACTAGTTGGCGGGGGCCGCATCCCGCTTTGCCTCCACGCGCGCGATCAGCTCCTCGACTTTCGGCAGGATGTCTTCGACGATTGCCGCCACGCCAGCGCTGTTCGGATGCATGCCGTCGTCGAGGTTCAGCTCGGGCCGTAGCGCGACACGCTCGATGAAAAACGGATACAGCAACGCGCCGTGACGTTCGGCGAGGTCCGGATAAATTGCGTCGAACCTCGTGACGTAATCATCGCCCCAGTTGCGCGGAGCCATCATGCCGGCAAGCAGAGTAGGGATGCCGCGCGCGTCGAGCCGGGTGAGAATCTCATCCAAATTGCGACGCGTTTCTGCCGGATCGACGCCGCGGAGCGCGTCATTAGCGCCCAGCGCAACGATTGCTGCATCTACATCCTCGGCGAAAGCCCAGTCGAACCGCTCCAGGCCGGCCGCCGTGGTATCGCCCGAAACACCTGCATTGATTACCTCGACGGCGTACCCCTTGTCCCGCAAGGCCTTTTCGAGTTGGGCCGGGAAAGCCTCGCTCGGCTTCAGCCCATAGCCGGCTGTCAGACTGTCACCGAAAGCGACGATGCGGATGGGATCAGACTGCGCTTGAGCATCTCCCGAGCTAGCGATGAAAAGCAGGCAGGCGTTGACGAGGGCAACGAGCATGCTCACCTGTGCAAGTGCGCGGGTTGCAGTCCAGCGCCTCATCGCATCGCCTCCCGTACCGATCACTTTCCGGTCAACAGACTCCTCACGCACTAGATAGCCAAGTAGATAGCGCGCTCGACAGACACAAGCTTCCGGAGGCCTTCGTGCCGGCACCTACAGCACCCCTCATCTCCCTTCACGACGTCAGGCTGACGCTCGTCAGCCGTGCAGGTCCGGTCGAGATTCTGCGTGGCATAAACCTGGAGATCGGCGCAGGTGAGGCGGTCGCAATTGTTGGCCCTTCCGGATCCGGCAAGACCTCTTTGCTGATGGTGATGGCCGGTCTGGAACGCGCGACAAGCGGCTCGGTCAGGATTGCAGGCCACGACTTCACCAAGCTCGGAGAGGATGAGCTGGCGCTCATTCGCGGCCGCGAGATCGGAATTGTCTTTCAGTCCTTCCACCTTGTTCCGACCATGACGGCGCTGGAAAACGTGGCGTTACCGCTGGAATTCGCGGGTAACCCAGACGCTTTCCAGATTGCTGAAGAGATGCTGGCGGAGGTGGGGCTCGCACACCGTACCAGCCATTTTCCGGCGCAGCTATCGGGTGGTGAGCAGCAGCGCGTTGCGCTGGCGCGCGCACTCGCACCGAAGCCAAAAATTCTGCTGGCAGACGAGCCCACCGGCAATCTCGATGGCAAAACGGGAAACCAGATTATCGAGCTGCTATTCGACCTGCACCGCCGGCGCGGCGCGACCCTCGTGCTCATCACCCATGACCCGGCATTGGCTGAGCGCTGCGGGCGCACGGTGCGCATGGCCGATGGCCAGATTGCTGCCGACGCAGAGGTCGAGGCCGCATGACGAGCGCCGAGACGAAGTTTTCAACTCAATTTGGCCGGCCCCGGTCAGCAGCGCCGCAGGTCCTGCGGTTGGCTCTGAGGGAGCTTCGGAGCGGGATATCCGGCTTTTACGTTTTCATCGCCTGCGTCGCCCTTGGCGTAATGGTGATCACAGCGGTTGGAGCGCTCACCGACTCGCTGCGCCGCGGCTTCGAGGAGCATGGCGAGCTGCTGCTCGGTGGCGATGTCGTCTTGTCTCGAGCACATCGGCCGGCTGAGCCAGAGGAGCGCGAATGGCTCGAGAGCGCGGGGGCGCATCTCCGAGATGGCGACCATGCGCACCATGGCGCGGCGAGTGGATGGTCAGGATCAGGCGCTTGTCGAGCTGAAGGGCGTCGATGGGGCCTACCCGCTCGTCGGAAGCGTGACGCTTCAAGATGGCGCTGATTTCGCCGATGCCATCCACACCAATGGCGGCGCTGTGGTCGCGCCGATCCTGCTGGAGCGGCTGGGGGTGAAAGTGGGGGACAATATCTCCCTCGGCTCCATTTCGGTGCCGATCACCGGCGTCATCGACGATGAGCCCGACAGCCTCACCGATAATCTGACCTACGGCCCACGCGTCTTCGTATCCCTCGATAAAATGCGGGAAACGGGCCTCGTGCAGCTCGGGAGCCTTATCCGCTGGCGGTACGCACTGAAGATCGCTGATGGCCGTGCGAGCGATGAGCAGTTGGCCCAGTTTCGCGACCAGCTCGCTGCAGCGCTACCGGAACACGGCTTCTCCGTGCGGGATCGGCGCGATCCATCCCCTCGGATAACTCGCTCCATCGATCGCCTTCGCGAATTCCTGACGTTGCTCGGCCTCACGGCATTGCTCGTTGGCGGAGTAGGTGTCGCGAACGCTGTGGCTACATTCATCGACCGCCGGCGGAAGGTCATCGCAACGTTCAAGAGCCTCGGCGCGACCAGCGGCATGATCTTCGGGGTTTTCCTCACTCAGGTCATGCTGATTGCCGCCATCGGCGTCCTGATCGGTCTCGTTCTGGGCTTTCTTGTTCCCGTCGCAGCAAACGCCGTCTACGGTGACGCTCTGCCGGTTAGCATCTCGGTAGTCATCAGCCCCTGGAGCATAGTCTCTGCGGCGGCCTACGGCTTCTTGGTTGCACTGGTGTTCACGCTATGGCCCTTGGGCCGGGCAGAGCTGGTTCGCGCCGGAGTGCTGTTCCGGGACGAGGTAGCGCCTGAGCAAATGCGACCTCGATCGCGAGTTATCGTATTGACGGTGGCCGCAATCGCTGTGCTCGTCCTGCTTGCAGTCTTGTCGTCAGAATCGCGCTGGATCGCGATTTACTTCTGCCTGGGGCTGACGGCCGTATTCGCGCTTTTCACCGGACTTGGAAAGCTCATAGCTGGTCTCGCGCGACGTGCTCCGCGCTCTCGAATTCCCGAAATCGCACTTGCCATCGGGAACCTGGGCGGGCCCGGCGGTCTCACCCGTTCGACCGTACTGTCGCTCGGCGCAGGGTTGTCGTTGCTGGTGGCAGTCGCTTTGACGGACCATTCGATGGTTCGCGAGTTGACGACTCACCTTCCGGAGTCGAGCCCCACGTACTTCGTGCTCGACATTCGCAGGGACGACGCAGCGCGGTTCCGCGAGCTCGTCGACCGCGTGGCGCCCGGCTCTGAAATACGCGATGCGCCTATGCTCAGAGGTCGCCTCGTGCAGCTTGGTGGCAGGCCGGTCGATCAGATCAGGCCGCCACCCGAGGCCCAATGGGTGCTGAGCGGAGACAGAGGGCTGACTTACTCCGAGACTGTGCCCGAAGGTTCGCGGATCGTGGCCGGGGAATGGTGGCCGCAGGATTACGACGGCGAGCCGTTGGTTTCGTTCGAGGCGGAGCTCGCGGGGCACCTCGGGATTGGCCTCGGCGATACCGTTACCGTCAACGTGCTCGGCCGCAACATCACCGCGCGCATCGCCAACTTGCGGGAGGTGCAGTGGGAATCTCTTGCCATCAACTTTGTGATGGTGTTTTCCCCCAACGCGCTGCGGGCTGCGCCGCACAATCTTTTGGCGACGATCACATTGCCGCCCACTGCTGACCTAACCACGGACGCGGAGCTCGCCCGCGCCATCTCGAACACCTTTCCTTCCGTGACGGCGATCCGCGTCAAAGATGCAATCGACGCCTTTAGCGAGGTCTTCGAGAAGGTCATGACCGCGGTGCGCGCGGCTGGCAGCATCACCTTGCTTGCGGGTGCTCTCGTATTGGCGGGAGCGCTAGCAACAGCGCAGCGGCGGCGCATCAAGCAAGCGGTCATTCTGAAGACGCTGGGAGCTGTCCGACGACGGATACTCCTTTCCCATTTCGTGGAGTACGCCGTTCTGGCCGCCGCCGTTGCAGCGGTGGCTGCATTGCTCGGCACCGTCGCTGCCTGGGTCGTGGTGACCCAGGTTATGGAGATCGACTTCACATTTTCGTCAACAGCGGTCGCGGGCGCCCTGGGCCTGGCATTGCTGCTCGTGATGGGTTTTGGTGGATTCGGCACCTGGCAAGTGCTGCGGGCGCCGGCCGTTCCCTATTTGCGGTCTGATTGAGGAGCCGCTTGAGCAACATTGGCCTGTCCATTGAGCTTGCGTCCAGGGATCTCAGCCAATAATTTCACCCAGTCGCGGTATGACGGGTACGCGCTGCCTTGAAAGCGAGGCGCGTGCGGGTCATATTGCAAGCCACTGAGTTTTTGGGTGCTCGCAATCAGCGACCAAAGGATCGACAATGGCTCAATTCGACAACAGGTATGCGCAAGCCGCCACCGCCGCCCGTACGGGCGTAGCGGTCGACGAGGGCCTCCGCGCGTACATGCTATCCGTCTACAACTACATGGCGGCCGGCGTGGCCCTTACTGGCGTGGTCGCCTACATGTTGTTCAGCGCCGCCGTCACGGGCGATCCCGGCTCCGCTGTCGCCCGGTTGGGCAATGGCACCATGCTGACGGAGTTTGGCCGGCTGCTGTATGTCAGCCCGCTGCGCTGGGTGATCATGCTGGCTCCGTTGGCCTTCGTCTTCTTCCTATCCTTCCGCGTCTATCAGATGAGCGTCAGCGCCGCGCAAATCGCGTTCTGGCTGTTTGCTGGCGTGATGGGCGCATCGATGTCGACGATCTTCCTCGTCTACACCGGCGCTTCGATCACCCGCGTGTTCTTCATCACGGCCGCCGCGTTCGCCAGCCTTAGCCTGTGGGGCTACACGACCCGCAAGGACCTGTCCGGTTGGGGCACGTTCCTGTTCATGGGCCTGATCGGCATCATCATTGCCGCGCTGGTCAACCTCTTCCTGCAGTCGAGCGCTCTGCAGTTCGCGGTCTCCGTAATGGGCGTCCTGGTTTTCGCTGGTTTGACGGCTTATGACACCCAGCGGATCAAGGACGGCTACTACGCGGTTGCCGGTAGCGCCGAGCTGGCTGCGAAGACGGCCATCATGGGTGCTCTGAGCCTCTATCTCGACTTCATCAACATGTTCACCTCGCTGCTCTACCTGTTCGGCGAGCGCGAGTAAGAACAAGGGCAGATATGCCGAAAAAGGAAGGGCCCCGCGTTGGCGGGGCCCTTTTTCTGTGGGCAAGGATCGGTCGTACCGGCCTCAGCTGATCTCGTCGATCTCGAAGCGGTACTTGGTGTTACAGAATTCGCACGTGACCGTGATTGCTCCGTCGGCCTCGCGCATGTCCGCCAGCTCGTCCGCACCGAAGCTCCCGAGCAGGTTGCTCACCCGGTCCCTTGAGCAGCGACAGTGCTCCTCCAAGCTGACCGAGGGGAAAGCGCGCACGCCTTCGTCGGCAAACAACCTGTAGAGCAGCCGCTCAGGCATAAGCGTCGGATCGAGCAGCTCGTGATCCTCTACGGTTTCGGCCAAGGTACGGGCGCTGGTCCACCGGACGTCCTCTTCTCCCAACAGCACGTCCTCGTTCTCATCGTCGGACGTCACGCCCTCCTCAAGTGGCGGGACGTACTGCACGAGCAGGCCGCCGGCCCGCCACTGCCACGTGCCTCCCGCATAATGGCGGGCAACCGCCAACCGGAGAAAAGTAGGAATTTGCTCTGACTGCCGGAAATAGATCCGCGCGGCGTCGCTGAGGCCACAGCCATCGAGCGGCACGATGCCTTGATAGCGATCGAGGTGCCCACCGGGATCAATCGTCATGGCGAGGTGACCAGTACCGAGCAGCCGGCCCGGCTCGTCCCGCGCGACACGCCCGAGCCCCTCGACTTTCTCCTTATCGAAGCTGGCGTAAGCCCGCACGCGACCAGGCTCCTCGAAGTCGACAACCAGAAACCTGATCGGCCCATCGGTCTTCGTCTGCAAGATGAGCCGCCCGCCGAAGGCACTATCGAACTTGAGCGAGGAGCCCAGTAGTGCGGTGAGCGCTACGGCCTCGCCCAGAACCCGGCTGACGACCTCCGGATAATCGTGCCGGTTGAGAACGCTGTCGATCACTGGGCCAAGTCTCACGAGCCGTCCGAATACACCGGACTGCTCGGTCCGGAACGGCATGATCAAATCATCTGCCGTCGTTCGTAGCCCACCCGTGTTGGTGAGCATGAGGCGTTCTGCCATTCAATCCTTCCCGAGGCACCATGCAAGAATTGCTTTTTGTGCATGGAGCCTGTTTTCAGCTTCGTCGAACACGACGGACTGCGGTCCGTCAATCACTTCCGCGCTGACCTCGTTGCCACGGTAAGCCGGAAGGCAATGCATGAATATGGCGTTCTTGCTCGCCTTATGCATCAGGTCGCAATCAACGGCATATGGTCCCAGGATCTGTTTCCGTCGGGACGCATCGGTGTGCCCCATGGAAACCCATGTGTCCGTTACGACGCAATCAGCACCAGCCACCGCCTCCTGGGGATCGTCGGTGACGAGCACCTCGGCACCCTCTGACGCGACCCAGTCGAGCACCTGCCTCTCAGGCCGAAGCTGAGCGGGCGACGCGATCCGCAGCCGGAACCCGAACCGCGCGGCGGCATGCATCCAGGAGGTGGCGACATTGTTGCCGTCTCCAACCCAAGCGACCGTCTGCCCCTTTATCGGTCCTTTGTGCTCTTCGAAGGTCATGATGTCGGCGATGACCTGGCAGGGGTGGCTCTTGTCCGTAAGTCCGTTGATGACCGGGACAGATGCGTACTCAGCCAACTCAAGCACACTCTCATGCTTGTTGGCGCGGATCATGATTGCGTCGATGTAGCGAGAGAGGACCCGTGCCGTATCGGCAATGGATTCTCCACGCCCGAGCTGCAGGTCGGTATGATTGAGCGCGATCGTCTGGCCACCCAATTGGCGCATGGCCACGTCGAAAGATACGCGCGTGCGCGTCGACGGCTTCTCGAAAATCATCACCAGCACGGCGTGCTCGATACCCTCAGGTCGGAGGGATGCAGGCACCACCTTGCCGGCTCGTTTCATCTCGTGAGCCGTGTCAACGATCCGACGCAGGGTTGCTGAATCGATATCTCCAATGTCGATGAAATGGCGTGGCGCCATGACGTGACCTCGGGTGGTCGAGTGGGTTCCGCCGTAAGGGTTAGGACGTCGACACGCGCCGGAGCGCTCGCGAGAGGCGCGCAATACCCTCGGTCAGCTCCGCGTCCGTGATGTTGAGAGGTGGCAGAAGCCGCAGAACATTCTCCCCGGCCGTGACGGCAAGCAGCTTCTCCGCAGTGCAGGCCTTGAGCACGTCGGCGACCGGCGGCTTCACGCGAATGCCGGTGAGGAGGCCAAGACCACGGATTTCCTCGACCACGTCCGGGTGCTCGTCCTTGATCCGTGCCAGCTCCTGCTTGAGACGGTTGGCCTTATGCTGGACTGCCTCCAAAAATCCTGGCTCGAGAACGACGTCCAAAACGGCGTTGCCGACCGCCATGGCAAGTGGATTGCCGCCGAAGGTTGAGCCGTGCGTTCCGGGCACCATGCCCTTCGCAGCCTCGGCCGTGGCAAGGAATGCTCCGACAGGAAATCCTCCCCCGAGGCCCTTGGCAATCGCCATCACGTCCGGCGTGATACCCGCCCACTCGTGGGCAAAAAGCTTACCCGTGCGGCCAAACCCGCACTGAACCTCGTCCAGCACGAGCAGCAGGCCGTGCTTGTCGCACAACTCGCGCAACTGCCGCAGGTCCTCCGCGGGCACGACCCGGATGCCGCCTTCGCCTTGCACAGGCTCAACCATGATGGCCGCCGTCTCCGGGCCGATCGGCCGCCTCTACGGCAGCCATATCGCCCAGCGGCAGCACGTCAAATCCTGGCATCCGCGGACCGAAGCCGTCGAGATATTTCTCGTTGCCGGCCGCAGCGATGGTCGCGAGTGTCCGGCCGTGGAAAGCGCCCTGGAATGTGATGATCCGGTAGCGCTCCGGCCGGCCGCAGACGTGGTGATAGCGGCGCGCCAGCTTGATGGCGCCCTCGCAGGCCTCGGCACCCGAGTTGCAGAAGAAGACCTTTTCCGCAAACGTCACCGCGCACAGCCGCTCGGCAAGGCGCTCCTGGCCTGCGATCCTGTAGAGGTTCGATGTATGCCAGACCTTGTGCGCCTGATCCGTAAGCGCCTCAACCAGCTTGGGGTGCGCATGACCCAGCAGGTTTACGGCCACCCCGCTACCGAAATCGAGGTAACGCTCGCCGGTCGTGGAAATGAGCCAAGAGCCTTCGCCTCGCTCGAAAACGATGTCCTGACGCGCGTAGGTGCCCATCACGGCAGGTGACGGACCACTCGATGCCGAGGCGGCGGTCAAACTCGTAGCCGGCGCGGGCTGCGACATGGCTTGCAGCTCCTGTAGGCGGGAAAGCAAAAGAGCCGCCCTCGCGTGGCGGCCCGGTGAGTTTATGCATACAACTCACAATCCTCGGCTGTCAACGAGAAGGCACGCAGGCTGAGCTTGCTCAAAGCGCGACACGCAAGCATGGGCGACGCAAACATACAGCGAACTTAATCTTCCGCGTTGCCCGAACGACACAATTCCACGTGAATGGACAGGGTGGCTACCTCCACGCCTTGTCGTTTGAAATCGCTATGTTGTAGCTTGGTGGGTGTCCGCCACAGGATATGGCGGCGCGGCGCACGTCTGCGCTGCGAGTATCTGGGTCGTCTCAAGTTCTAAAGGCACCCACGCGCCCAGTCGGCGCGAGTTCGTCGAGTACTCCCAGTTCAAGCGTCTGTAACGGCCAAGCTGCGTGCCGGTGTTGCGTTGCGCCCGTTCGCGTATCGCAAGACCCGCTGCTTGCCCGCCTGGTTCCGGTGCGCGTCCCGCGGATCGGATGTGAGCTGATTCTGTAAGGAGCGACAAGATGGGCTGGACGGAAGAGCGCGTCGAGCAGCTGAAGAGAACTCTGGGCGGAAGGGCTGAGCGCCAGCCAGATCGCCGGTCGGCTCGGAGGTGTTACGCGCAACGCCGTGATCGGCAAAGTGCACAGGCTGGGATTTGTCCGGTCGGGCAACCACCTCGCGCATGAAGACCCATCGCGCGCGCCCCCGCACGTCGTCGGGATCTACGGCGAAGCGCGGCGTCTCGAAGACACGCTTCGGCACAATCGGAAATCCTGCGTTCCGGGCGCTCTATCAACCGGATGCGGACAGCTATATTCCGCCAGCCGAGGAGTCGTCATTCCGCCCGAGGAGCGTAAGACGCTGCAAATGCTCACGGAATCGAGCTGCCGCTGGCCTATTGGTGATCCACAGTCCCCAGACTTCCATTTCTGCAATCGCAATAAGGTGCCCGGTTTGCCCTATTGCGAGGTCCATGCGCGTCGTGCTTTCCAACCGCCGCAGACGCGCCGCCGCGATCGGGAGATTGGCCAGCCGATTGTTCCGGCGCTACCAGCTCAACAGGTCAAGGACCCGGTCGACGCTTGAGCAAGCGGCAAGACTGCAGACGGGAATCGTCGGAGAGCGGTCGTCTTATCTGATTGAGCTTCTGCTTTTCACGGGCGGGACGATACGGTAGATTGCCACCACAGTCCGCCCGTGGCAGATCTGTTGGGCTCCCATCCGTACGGGGGCGGGATGGCTCCACTCAGAAACTCAAGGCACCCATAGCAATGTCACCTCAAACGAATTCGACGCTCGTCTCAGCCCTTTGGCCGAGCGCGGCGATGTCCTGCGCCTCGGCGCGGTTGTCGTCCTCGGCACGTTGCTGCTCACGGCATCGGCGAAGATTCAGGTGCCGTTCTGGCCCGTGCCGATGACGATGCAAACCTTCGTCGTCCTGTTCCTCGGCGCAGCGCTTGGGCCGCGCTTGGGTGCACTCACCGTGCTCCTCTACCTTGCGCAAGGTGCGCTAGGGCTGCCGGTGTTCGCTGGCACGCCGGAGAAGGGCATTGGCCTCGCCTACATGTTGGGTCCGACGGGCGGTTATTTGATCGGATTCGTACCGGCTGCCTATGTCGTCGGGTGGCTCGCCGAGAGAGGCTGGGACCGCTCGGTTCCAAGAACTCTTCGTGGCCATGTTGCTCGGCCATATCGTCCTATTCGCGTTTGGCGTGATCTGGCTGGCTCAGCTTGTCGGCTTCGAGAAGGCCTGGGCGCTCGGAGTCGACGCCATTCTACGCGGCAACCCTATTTAAGACGGCGCTTGGCGCCTGTCTGGTTCCGGCACTCTGGCGATTGGCCAAGCGCTGACGTCGCAGCAGATGCTTCTGCGATAGGGCCCTCTCCCCAGGGGAGAGGGCCCACTCGTTCAATGTGTTTCGACTAGGCTAGATGTGCTAAGCGGGCCAAGGGCCTGAGCACTAAATGCAAAGCGCTCAAGCTGCCTGCCGCTCGCCTGACCTGCGTGAGCCGGTGCTCGCTTCCTCCGGCTCGGGAAAGGTTATGTAGTCGCGCTCCTTCTCAGGGCCGTTCTTGCTGCCCCGCCGGCTGGCCTTTTGGGCAAAGTCGATCCAAGCTCCCATGACCTTCTGGGCGCTTTCGGCGTATTGGCGCGACATCTCCTGCCAGAACCGCATCTGCTCGCCGGCAAAATCCTGAGGCGAGCGGCACTGGCTCAGTCGCATAGGCAGCTCCAAATAGGCCAGCGTTCGGCGACTCATCAGACTGTAGGCTTCGAGGTTGCTGCGCGCGGCTGCTCGAAACCAGGGCTCGAAGCTCCGCCCAGCGGCGGTCACGCCTCCGAAAGCGGTATCAAGCATTGCCTGGATGGGCCCCCCGGACGGATCCGATTTGTAATCCATACGCATGACCCAACTCCATTTGCTGACCGGAGAACAGATTATGGTCGACTAGTTGGAACTATACAACTTCGGATCGAAACTGAAGTTGACGCAGCGCAAAAAATTGACCTCTGGGAGCCGAAAATCAGCTCTCGATGAGTTCGATCAGCGTTGCGAGCTGCTCTGCCTCTTCTGCCGGCTTATCCCAACGAATACGATGTATACGCGGAAAGCGCATGGCAATGCCTGATCGGTGTCGGGTGGAGCGCTGAACGGCATCGAACGCGACCTCCAGCACTAGCGCTGGACGCACGGCCCGCACCGGACCGTAGCGCTCGACCGTATTATTGCAAATCCAGCGGTCGAGTGTGATGAGCTCCGCGTCTGTGTAGCCGGAATAAGCCTTCCCCACGGGTACCAGCTCGGGGCTGCCGTCAGGTTTTTGTGTCCATGCTCCAAACGTATAATCTGAATAATAGGATGAGCGCCGCCCCGACCCGCGCTGTGCGTACATCAGCACACAATCGACAGTGATCGGTGCCCGCTTCCACTTGTACCAGTGCCCGCGCGGCCGCCCGGCGAGATAAGGACTTGCCCGGCGCTTCAGCATCAGTCCTTCGATGCCCGCACCGCGCGTTTCACGCCAAATCCGGTGCAGCTCATTGCGATCGGCAACCTCGATCAACTCGGACAAGTCTGTGCGAGGCGGGCGAACCTCGGCATGCCACTGCTCGAGCCGACGGCGCCGCTCGACAAACGGAAGCTGCCGCAAATCTTCGCCATTAAGGATGAGAGCATCGTAGAGGCGAACATGCGCGGGATAACGCTCCAGTAAAGCGCGTGTCACAGTCTTACGATTGAGCCGCTGCTGCAGGTCATTGAACGGCGCGACCCGGCCGTCCCGCATTACGAGCAATTCACCGTCGACCACGGCATCGAACCGGAAAGCGGAGATCAGCTCGGGAAAGCTGCCGCCGATTTCATCGCCAGTACGAGAGTAGAGCCGCGCTTCGCCTCGCCCAGCGGCGATTTGAACGCGAATGCCGTCCCACTTCCATTCGGCAGAGAACTCTCGGATGTCGAGTTCCTCGAACTCCTTCTCTTCGAGGGGATGGGCCAACATCAGCGGCCGGAAAACGGGCGCGCCGGTGATGTCCGGCTTCTCGCGCGCGTCCTTCCAGCCAGGCGAACAGCGGCTCGTAGGGTGGCGTTAAGGCGTGCCAGACCTCCTCGACGTCACCGACGTCGTGGCCCGCCATGCTAGCGACCGCGGTTTTGGCCAGGCGCGAGGAGACGCCGACCCGCAGAGCACCGGTGAGCAGCTTGAGCAGGGCCCAGCGGCCTGTTGCATCGAGTCGATCGAGCCAGGAGGCGATCACATCCCCCAACTCTTGGGCATCGATCAATCCGAGGCGGCTGACGACTTCTGACAGTCGAGGCGGGTCAGCCTTGCTCGGTGGTATCGGGCCACACCAGGGCCACCGTTTCCGCGGTATCGCCGACATAATCGCGGGACAGACGGAACAGCTCGGCATCGAGCCGCTTGTCCATCAGCTCCATGATGGTCCGGCGGACCGGGAACGTGAACGGCAGCCCATCGGTAAGTGCCGCCAGCGCCCAACCCCTGTCAGGATCGGGCGTCGAGCGGAAGTAATCCTGCATCAGCTGCAGCTTCGTATTGCGGCCCGGGCTGTAGACCAGCCGGTCCAACAGCGCAGCGAAGGCTTTCATCGGTGCTCCCGCCCCCGCGGTTCAAATCCTGGATATCGCTGGCCGCGGCAGAGATAGGAATCGACCCCACCCTGAGTGGGCAAGGACAATGGTCTTGATCGAGGGACAACACGCTCAATCCTCAATTTCCTCGTCTTCTCGGCCAAGCAGCGCCAGAGCGCGGGCCCGTTGCCCATCCGGCCAGCTGGTAACCAGGGCCTCCTCTCGGCCGTGGGTCACCCAGACCTCCTCGGCGCCGGTCTCGCGATGGTGTCGATGAGCTGAGGCCAGTCGGCGTGGTCGGAGATGACGAGGGGCAGCTCGACGCCTCGCTGACGTGCGCGTCCACGCACCCGCATCCATCCTGATGCGAATGCCGTGACCGGATCCGCGAGCCGCCGCGACCAGCGATCCTTGAGCGCCGACGGCGGGCAGAGAATGATTCGCCCGCTAGCCCCCGCCCCGCATCGCTGACCAGAATGAGCTGCTCCGAAATCCTGTCCGAAGCGGTGTAGACATCGGTCAAGCTCTTCAGCGCGCCATGCAGGTAGATCGGCCTTTCGTAGCCGGCCGGCGCATCAGTGATAATCAGTCGCTCGGCATTTCCCCAGACCGTAGCAGCCGACAAGGTGTGCGCGGTCCGGGAAACGCCTTTACGGACTTGAGCAGTCGCTCGATTTCGCTGCCGTCGGGCTCGTCAAAGACTGGCAAGCCGAACGTGGCTTCCGTGATGAAGAGATCGCACGTTACGAGCTGGAACTGGTGCGGCGAGTTAATGCAGCGCGCTTGTAATCGCCGGAAATGACGGCTCGCTGGCCGCGATAACGCAGCTCCACCTGCGCGCTGCCGGAGTATCTCACCTGCGGGATGGAGGGTGATCGTTACCTCACCGTGCTGCAGCGGAACGCCATAAGGTTGGAATTGGTATGTACCAACTGCGTCTTCCCCAAGGCGGGCCTTCATGATCGCGACCGTTTCTGCGGTTACCAAGAACGCGCAGTGCCAGGTACACATGATCCGAGTGGCCATGAGTGATGACGGCCCGATCGACGGGGCGACTGGGATCGATGTGAAAGTCGCGAGGATCCGGTAGTAAAGACCTGCGTCCGTCAGTTGTAGCCAGTCTTCGAATGCTAACGGCACGTGGCGGACCGCACGACTTCCAAACGTTGGATGGTATTGGAGTGAGCTTTGAGTTCACTCTATGTTCTAGTATTCGGTAAATATTGCAGCTAAAACTTCAACAAGCACACTCTCTCTTCGAACCTCGAATTCAATCGTCGCAGTGGGCGCCGAATTTCTGGCTTGAGGAAATGGTAAATTTTTGGTTAACATCGTTCAGAAATCGTAGTTCCGGTTTTTGACGCAGCGTCGCGAGTACTAGAGTGGGGCGTCTGAGCTTAGAGTCAAAGGCGCATGGCGGGGAGGCGCGCTCGGGCTTGGGGGTATCCTCCTGCTCATGACACAACCCGCAGCCGCGGACGAGCGGCGCTCCACGTGGGAGATCTGGGGCGGAGCCGACGTCAACGCGAATAGCTGGTCCGCGTACTCGGGAACAACGACCGCGCTCTCCGGCTCGCTCGAAACCAATGGCTGGCGCCTCCGCACCGGTGGCGGCTATGGAACCTACTCATACGATTCAGATGGGACCACCATTCGCGGACACGTCGGCTTCGGCGAATTGCTGTTGGGTCCCAACACCAACTGTCGATGGTGACACTCAAAGGCTTCGTTGGTGCCACAGCGGAAGCGCACAGTCTCAGCCCTTGAGACACCGAGAGTACGGTCGTCGAGACCAGTACGGCGTCAAGACTGCGCTTGAAAGCTGGTGGGAATATCCCACCGGAAATTTGGTCTTCTCTCGACCTGTCTTGGTCATCAGTGCACGGCGGGACATACGCGGCTCACGCGCGTGCTGGCTATAGAATTGAACGAGGAGCCGCTCGGCATGGAGGCTTCCGCAAACGGCAACTCCGAATACGATGGCGGCCGTGTTGGAGCGCTTGTGCGGTTCGCTCTCATCTGCCGGAAGTATTGGTTCAGGGCTTCGGGGTCCTTCGAAAACTGGACACCCAGAAAATGCGCCAGCCAGATGCCAATCCGGAAGGTGTCTCGAGACCACTGCTGCTCGTCGGGTATGGCGTTGATTGTCGCCGAGACGGTACTACGACCCGCGTTGCCACGGCGTGGCTGATCGATCAGATAAACCGGAAACCGCCGTCGGAGAAACATCGTCTCCAATCCCTACCCGGTCGTCCGGCGTGCTTTCCCAGGTCTTCGAAAACTGCCCCGTGCCGTGCAGAAACACCAGGGGAAGCTTACGGCGGTTCACTGGAATCTGGTAGAAGACATATGCGTGGTCGCCGTGCAACGTCTGCGCCATCCGCAGCCAGCTCTTGGGGTTGAAAGTTCCGGGGTTCGTGATGATCTTGCCACCGATGGCGCTGTTTATGTTACGTCTGCTTCGTTCGGCGTGTGCTAAGGTGCTACGAGGTATCCATCACCCCGAGTTGAATGACGCCGTTCGGGCGGCCGTGCGGGCTTGTCCAGCCGCCGTGATTTCGACTGAGGAGCTGATGATGGACCATCCGCGGTCGGACGACGAGCTGGTGCTCGTCATCCTGGAGGTCACTTGCCGATGTGCGGCGGTGTCGTGGAGGCGGTGACTGAAGACGAACTGATCGACCTGACCGTGGAGCACTGCTTGCGCTCACCGCTACTCGATCCCGCGCGACATGTCCTCGCGGCAGCCCGCCGGGCCGAGTCTGGGAGCGCGTGACCGGCATTCCGAAAGTACGGCGGGTCGTGATGGGCGAGCCGGCGCCGGGAACGTCGACGTTCACGCACATAGAGGAGGTCGAACCACTCGCCCCGTGGCCCGGGTTCGCGCAGTTCCACGTCTGGGGGTGGAACGGCTCTCGTTGCCGGCATCACCCGACCGATCCGTACGTCCCGACCAGCCACTTCCCGCGGCCCGGCGGTGTGCGGGTCACGGCGACTTACTGGCGAGCACCAGCGGCGCGCGCGAGCAGGAGCCGCATCCCGCGGATCGCGAGGAGTTCCTGCATCTGTTGCACGCAACCTCCGGTAGAGCGTTGGGAGCAGCACGGAATGCATCGCACCGACACGATTGACATCGGCGTCGTTGTCTCCGGAGAAGTGACGGTCGAATCCGAAGAGGGAACGTCGGTGATGCTGCGGGCGGGCGACGTCTGACCCAGAACGGCGGCATGCATTCCTGGCGGCACAATCAGGACAACCCCGCACATGTCGTATTCGTGCTGGTCGGTTGCGAACAAGGAGAAGGCGGACAAGCAGTTCGGTAGAGCGCGGCTTTGAGTCAGGCTGCTGACAGCCGGGCGCGTTCTCCCCAGATGTGATCGCGCAAAACGCGCGGTACTTCGGCGCGAAGACATGCGTAATCTGCGGCAACTCGAGATTCATGGGCAGAGTTTGACGCGCGCACGAACAAGGTGGCGAACGCGCTGCTGGACTGGGGGTTCGCAAGAGGAAGCGCGTCTGTCTCCTCATGACGACGTCGATCTCGATCTCGCGAGCTGCTCTGGGGCACGATCAAGGCAGGCGGTGCGTCGCGCCTCTTAACGTGATGATGGCGCAGGAGGCATTACCGCTGATGATCGACAACGCGGGTGCTGCGGCGGTCTTCGTGGGGATTGCCGAGACGGCTGGCGCGATCGACGCTGTACGCGGGCAATTGAGCGGGGTTCCGAGCGACAACTTCTTTGCCGTCGGGGATTGCCGCGGTTCAACTGGCGGTCTGCGGAGGAACTGGTGGAAGCCGCTCCGGCAAGTGACCCGGGTGTGTCGATCGACCTGTTCGATTCGATGAGCATGATCTACAGCTCCGGAACGACTGGAGTTCCGAAAGGGATCGAGCACACGCACTATGCGCGGCTGATGTCTACCATTCAGGTTCGGGCCGGCGCTCCGCATCGATCGTTACGCGACGACGATCTGTACAACGCCGCTCTATACGAACGGCACCTGGATCGTGATGCTCCCGACCGTCTACGCGGGCCGACGGTGGTGCTCGTGTCGAGGTTCGCTCCTGATGTTTTTCAAGCAGTCGGACAGAAGACGTGGAACCCATACCTTTTGGTGCCGACCCAGTCGGTCGTCCTGCTTGAGTACGCAGGTAGCCGCATACGACCTCGGCCACTCGATGCGCGTGCTCCTCTCTGGCGGGCAGCGGCTCAACAGTGCCACATTCGACCGGCTCAGCGAGAACATTCTCGTCATATGGGGATCTACGAGGTCTATGGCATGACTGAAGGCTTCGTCACCGTTGCCCTTCCCGAGGACTGGGAGCGGGGGAGGCGCGGCTCGGTCGGAGTTCCGTTGTACGCGTGCGACGTCGGATCATCGACGAGGCCGGGCACGAGGTCGGGTCGGGCGAGACGGGGAAGATGCTCCGGCTACAGCCCCGGTCTAATGAAGGGTTATCGCGGCGCGCCCGAGCTTACGCAGGAGCTCATCTGGCATGGCCCGCGGAATCGAACGTACGTGCGAAGCGGTGACATCGGACGCGTCGACGAGGACGGGTACGTCTATGTGGAGAGACGTGAAGGACATGATGTCGATTTGGGCGGCTTGAACGTCTTCGCGTCGGACGTTGAGGAAGTGTGCGCCTTCGCGCATCCCGATGTCGTCGAGGTGGCGGCGGTTGCGGTCCCGCATCCAAGTGGATGGAGACGCCTCTGCTCCTCGCGATCGTGCGATCAGGAAGCTCAGTTACTCCGAGCAGCTGATGGCGTGGGGGAACGCGCGATTCGGTGAGTCCCAGCGGGTCTCCGCCGTCGAGTCCCGCACGGACTTCCCGCCAGGGCCACTTCCGGGAAGGTGCGCAAGCAGGATCTACGCGCACCGTATTGGGCGGGCGAGGCCGACTGAGCACGGGCGGGTGACCCCCTTCAGGTTGGTTTGTGCATAATGATGATTATCGATCTTTCCGTCCGTTGGTCCACCTTAGCGTGGACGGCACGGCGTCGCGCTCGTCACGCTCGACGACGAGAAGCGGCGGAGATGCCGTCACGCCCCCTATGCGAGATGAGCTTGTCGCGGCGTTCGATTTCGTAGAACAGAGGGAGGACGTCAAAGCCGTGGTCGTCTCAGGCGCTGGACGGTCGTTTTGTGCTGGTGCCGACCTTCGGAGATTTGGCCGTCGCGACCCGCGATGATCTCCGGAATATTTACAGCGCGTTCCTGCGGGTCGCCGCCTCGCCACTTCCGACGATTGCTGCAGTCAACGGGCACGCGGTCGAGGAGCCGGACTGAACCTTGCGCTGGCCTGTGACTTCCGGATGCGCTGGCGGACGTTGCTCGCTCATACAGGCTTTCTGAGGCTCGGCCTACATCCTGGAGGCGGTAACACCTGGATGCTTCAGCGCGCTGTTGGTCAACAGTTGGCCGCGGCGATGACGCTTCTCGGCGAAGAGCTCGATGGGCCGGCTGCTGAACGCGCAGGCCTCGTTCTACGCTGTGTTGAGGACGACTTGCTCATGTCCGAGGCGCTGGCTCTCGCCGTGCGTGCAGCCAGTGCGCCGCCGCCACTCGTTGCCCGAGTGAAATCGACGTTGCGCCGAATAGGACGGAATTCGCGGTCTCGACGACGCCGTGGAAGTCGAGGTCGAGGCGCAGGCGTAGTAGGCT
>CAWBAM010000038.1:0-9053 GCA_963786775.1 uncultured Pseudomonadota bacterium
CGAATGTCGGGCGAGCCTGATCTGGCACAGTGAGCTGGCCATAGCTTCGGCAGCACGAAGCGCGGCCAAATGGCGCGTTTTCCTGCTAAGCAGCATAGCCGATCGGCAACATAGCGACAGGTCGCAAGCGGCTGCGTGCACCAACGGCCTGCGTGCCAGGAATGAAATCGCTTCCTGCTAACTAATTTCGGCAGAGCGGGATCCAGGCGGAACCGCTGCGGAATCCGTATAACCCTCAACTCCGCGGAGCTGCCTGATTGATGGCGCGCGCCATTCGATAGTACTGGGCGCAGAACCTGATCAGGGCGTCGGTGCATTCCTCGGCGTTGGACCACTCGTAGCGATCCGCATAGCGCACGCTGTCATACCAGGAGTGCGCACTTTCCTCGCCGACGAATTTCTTGGAGCGCACATCGTAGGTTACCCACAGCTCCAGGTCACCCAGCCGAATGGACACGCTCGCGGGTGCAATTGTGAATTCGATCCCCTGGACCGAGCGCATATACTCCTCGAGTTCCCGCGCTGCCTCGACGACGGGTGCAAAGGCGCTCGCGGCCTCTGGATCGACGGCGTGCACTTGCCGGAAGGTGATCTGGCTTTTTTCATCAGCCTCGCGAATGGCTTCTTCCAAGCGGCTTTTGACGTCTTTGGTCATGTCCTGTGAACCCTCCTGGCACGCAAACTTCGATTGAGAAAACGCCAAGCGAGCATTGTCGATCAACCATCGACTTCGCTGCCACCGGGAGGCTTACGGAGAGCCTGACAGACTGCTTGATGGCGTGTGACAATCTCACCCTATCCTGGACGGCCGGTGACGCCGGCCGCACCTTGCGCTAAGCACGCCGACACGGACACAGCAACCGGAGGAGGGATTTATGAGCCTGCCCGAGAGCATGACCTACATTCGCATCGATGGGTTCGGCGGGCCGGAGGTGTTGAAGCCGGACACGATGTCTGTGCCGCAACCTGGCGAGAACGAGGTCCTGGTTAAGGTAGCTGCAGCCGGCGTCAATCGGCCCGACGTGCTGCAGCGGCTCGGAGGATATAACCCGCCGCCCGGCGCGAGCGACGTTCCGGGATTGGAGATCGCAGGTGAGATCGTGGCGGTGGGGCCGGGTTGCACCCGGTACAAGATTGGCGATCAGGTTTGTGCCTTGGTGACCAGTGGCGGTTATGCTGAGTACTGCGTCGCGCCCGAGCCGCAGGTTCTGCCTGTTCCAAAGGGCCTCTCCATGATTGAGGCTGGCGCGGTGCCCGAGACCTTCTTCACCGTCTGGACGAATGTGTTCGACCGAGGCCGTCTCCAGCCTGGGGAGACGCTACTTGTTCATGGTGGCTCCAGCGGCATCGGTACGACCGCCATTCAACTGGCTCGTGGATTCGGCTCGCGTGTCTTCTGCACGGTTGGCAGTGAAGACAAGGCCAAGGCCTGCGAGGAGCTCGGTGCTGAGCGCGCAATCAATTACAAGACCGAGGACTTCGTGGCCGTCGTTAAGGAGCTGACCGGCGGCAAGGGCGTCGACGTGATCCTGGATATGGTCGGCGGCAGCTACGTTGCGCGCAATATCCGCGCGCTCGCGGTCGAGGGCCGTTTGGTGCAGATCGCCTGGCTCGGCGGATCGAAGGTCGAGGCTGACTTCATGATGCTCATGATCAAGCGCCTGACCTGGACAGGCTCGACGCTGCGCCCGCGTTCTGTCGAGCAGAAGGGTGAAATCGCCCGTGCGCTCGAGGCCAAAGTTTGGCCACTGATCGAGGCGGGTAAAGTGAAGCCGGTGATGTACAAGACATTTCCTCTCGCCGAAGCGGCCGAGGCGCATCGGCTCATGGAGAGCAGCGCTCATATCGGGAAGATTGTGCTCGTGCCGGGTGCAGCGGCGTAGAGTGTTGCTCAGGCGACGCTGATATCCGCAGGAGGTTGCTGCTCAGTTCGGACCGGGTGCACGAAATCCTCTGGCCGCAAGGCGATGCTGGCCAGCGTGTAGCGGTTTAGCGCTGCAATGAAATCGTTCAGCGCCTCCTTCATGACACCTGGTAGGCGGCAGCGGCCGCTGATGACGCATTGGTTACCGGTCGCGAAGCACTCGACGAGAGCGAAATCCGGCTCGGTGGTCTTAACCACATCACCGAGCCGGATCTCGTCAGCGGCCTTGGCGAGCCTCAAGCCACCCGCCCTTCCACGTACCGCCTTTAGATAGCCAGCGCGTGTAAGGGCATTGACCACCTTCATCAAGTGCGCGCGCGAAACGCGGTACGAGCGCGCCATCTCCTCGATGGTGACGAGCCGATCTCCCGCGGCATGCGTGTACATCAGCACGCGGAGCGCGAAATCGGAGAACTTGGTGAGCTGCATGCGACGCCTTGGCCAGTCATCAGAATAGATTCAGTCTTGACACATCATATAAGCGCAGACAACCTCCTATAAGATGCATTTCAAATGTATCTTATAGGAGGTCCTCAATGCAGCAGAGACTTCAAATCGCCGCAGCAGTTCCTGGTTGCATCGGAACCCGCGGAAAACGTCACTGCGCAAGACACGGAGCCGGTCGAGTATGACGACGGTCTGTTGGCAACCGGCGTTCCAATTATGATTTCCGCGATCTGGCTTGCCCTCGCTATTGCGGTGGCAACATTCTTCACGAGTGGTGAAGCCTTATTTGCCGTCGTGATCTCTATCGCGTACACGGCAGTATTCTTCGGCGTCCCCGCGCTCATGGCACGCCTGCGTTCTCGGCATGACAATCGCTGGAAACCGCGGCCGCCACACACCCGAGACCGCGTGGTGTCCATCTACACTGGAACCATGAAACGGCATGAAGCCGTCCTGCAGATGGTCGTTGTTCCCGTCGGAGTTGCGTTTGCTTTCGCGGGATTCGGCCTGATCTGGATGCTCGTCAGGCCGGGATAGTATGGCACCAGAGGGCGGAGTTGGGTCTTGCAGTGGCGGGCTCTACCCGCAGTCAATGCGTCGGTCCGATGACCCAGGCTGCGGCAACAATTGGGCCAACGGTGCCCTGCTGAACGAGTACAGCGCACCGCTGGCTTTCGGAATTCATAACAGCAGATGCTTGCAGCTCGATCCTTGTTGGTTTGTCCGACCACATGCCGACCGGCGTAAGCTCTCTGACCACGTTGACGTAGGTCACTTTCTTCCCGTGGTTTTCGCCGCGTCTGATCTCCACCTCCACACTCGGTTGCACGACGGCCAGCCAAATGGTCCCCCCGCTCGTTCGGCTGTCGGCAGGAGCGGCGCCGGCTTCTATCGTGATTGTCTTCCCGTCGCTTTGCGCTGCTAAGCTGACCCGATCCTTCGCGAGCTTTGCGGCCGTCTCGGCCAGCGCGCGATCAATCTCGTCCTTTTTGCTGCCGACGACGTGCGTCATACCGTTCACGACGACCTGCGGCGTATAGATCCGGCCATCGCCCCGGGCATCGGCATACGCTCGTTGCCGGCTTGTAAACTTTGGGCTGGCGAGGGTGTCCTTCCAGCCGAGATAGTCCCAGTAATCGACCGGGAGCGACAGTGCCACGATGTCCGGCCGTTCCGCATAGCTGCGCAGAAGAGCGTCTGCTGTTGGGCAAGACGAGCAGCCCTGGCTGGTGAAGAGCTCGAGAGTGGATACGGCGCGATAGTCTTGGGCCGATGCGGTCGGGGTAGAACCGGCTACGAGACCGGGCGCTATCAAACACAGAAGCGCGGTCAACCAGCGATTCATGTCAATCCTTGTCGGTTATTCCGAGCGGAACTTATCAACTCCTGTGACCTCGATTGCCAGTCACGAATGGGTGAGTTACGCGTGTTTCTTCACGCGCTGGTGGAAAAAAAGGGCCGGCTGCACTGCCGGCCCTTTTTCTTCTCAAGCTGCTGCCAAGTTGCGCAGCACGTAGTGCAAGATGCCTCCGTGCCGGTAGTACTCCAGCTCGTCCAGAGTATCGATCCGGCACAGCAGCGGCACCTCGAGTACGCGACCGTCCGACGTTTTCACCTCGGCTGTGAGCTTGGCCCGCGGCTTCAGATCGGACAGACCATGAATAGCGACTGTTTCGTCGCCCTTCAGGCCGAGAGACTGCCAATTTTGACCTTCTTGTGCGAAGACCAGAGGCAGCACGCCCATACCGACCAAGTTCGAGCGGTGGATGCGCTCGAACGACTGCGCGATCACCGCTTTGACACCGAGTAGTCTGGTGCCCTTTGCGGCCCAGTCGCGAGATGAGCCGTTGCCGTACTCGATCCCCGCGAACACGACGAGTGGCACGCCCTCGTCCCGGTAGCGCATGGCGGCGTCGTAGATGAACATCGTCTCGCCGGAGGGATAGTGGATGGTATAACCACCCTCGCGAATGTTCCCGTTCTCGTCCCTCACCATGTGATTCTTGATGCGGATGTTGGCGAAGGTGCCCCGCATCATCACCTCATGGTTGCCGCGGCGTGTACCATACTGGTTGAAGTCCTCCGGCCGCACTTGCCGTTCGAGCAGGTACCGCCCCGCCGGGCTGTCCTTTTTGATGGAGCCGGCTGGGGAGATGTGGTCGGTGGTGATCTTGTCGCCGAGCAGCGCCAAGATGCGGGCGCCTGAGATATCCGCGATGGGCTGCGGATCCTTTGTGATGCCCTGGAAATAGGGCGGGTTCTGCACGTATGTCGAGCCGCTGTTCCACGAATAGGTCAAGCCCGGATTGGCCTTGATCTTCTGCCAGTGCTCATCGCCCTTGAACACATCAGCGTAGCGCTGCTTGAACAGCTCCCGCGAAATGTTCTCCGCGATGTACTTCTGAATTTCCTGATTCGAAGGCCAGATGTCGCGGAGGTAGACGGGATTGCCGTCCTTGCCGATACCGAGTGGCTCCTTCGTCAGATCCTTGGAGACCGAACCGGCAAGTGCATAGGCCACGACTAATGGCGGCGAGGCGAGATAGTTCGCCTGCACGTCGGGGCTGACGCGGCCCTCGAAGTTGCGGTTACCCGACAACACGGCTGCCGCAACGATGCCGTTCTCGTTGATCGTCTGAGAAATCTCTGGCGCCAGTGGTCCCGAGTTCCCAATGCACGTAGTGCAACCAAAGCCGACCACATTGAAGCCGAGCTGATCGAGATAAGGCTGCAGGCCGGACTTCTCGAGGTAGGCCGCCACAACCTGCGATCCGGGCGCCAGCGACGTCTTCACCCACGGCTTGGACGAAAGGCCCTTCTCAACGGCATTGCGGGCAAGCAGTCCCGCGCCGATGAGCACACTCGGGTTCGAAGTGTTGGTGCAGCTCGTGATGGCTGCGATAACGACGTCGCCGTGGCCAAGGTCGAAGTCCTTGCCGGGGATTTGAAGCGCGCGCTGGTGCCGCCGGTCTTGCGGTACTCGGTCTCGAGCGCGGTCGCAAAGCCGCTCGCCACCTTCTCGAGGGCGATCCGCCCTTCCGGCCGCTTCGGTCCCGCCATGGAGGGCTCGACGGTGCCGAGGTCCAGCTCCAGCGTATCCGTGAACACTGGGTCGGGCGTATCCGCCGTCCGGAACAGGCCCTGGGCCTTGGCATAAGCTTCGACCAGCGCAATCCGGTGAGGATCGCGGCCCGTCAGCTCCAGGTAGTCCAAGGTGGCCTGATCGATGGGGAAGAAGCCGCACGTCGCGCCATACTCGGGTGCCATGTTGGCGATCGTCGCACGGTCTGCGATGGACATGTGATCAAGACCCGGCCCGAAGAACTCGACGAAGCGGCCGACGACGCCGTGCTTACGCAGCATCTGCGTCACGGTGAGCACGAGGTCCGTCGCAGTGACGCCTTCCCTCAGTCGGCCCGTGAGCTTGAAGCCAACAACCTCCGGAATGAGCATCGACAGCGGCTGACCGAGCATCGCCGCCTCGGCCTCGATGCCGCCCACGCCCCAGCCAAGTACGGCGAGGCCGTTGACCATCGTGGTGTGGCTATCCGTGCCGACGAGTGAGTCGGGGTAGGCATACGTCTCGCCGCCGACCTGATTGGTCCAGACGGTTTGGGCCAGATACTCGAGGTTGACCTGGTGGCATATGCCGGTGCCCGGCGGAACCACTCGGAAGTTGGAGAAGGCGCCCTGCCCCCACTTCAGGAACTCGTAACGCTCCAGGTTCCGCTGGTACTCCAGCTCAACGTTACGGGCGAAGGCGTGCGGGGTACCGAACTCGTCCACGATCACCGAGTGGTCGATGACGAGATCGACAGGGACAAGCGGGTTGATCTTGCGCGGATCGCCGCCCAGCGTGTTCATGCCATCACGCATGGCCGCAAGGTCCACGACCGCCGGCACGCCCGTGAAGTCCTGCATCAGTACGCGGGCCGGGCGGAAGCCGATCTCCTTTTCGACCTTGCCACGATTATCAAGCCACGCCGAAATCGCGGCGATGTCGTCCCTCGTTACCGAGCGGCCATTCTCGTGGCGAAGAAGGTTCTCCAAAAGTACCTTCATCGAGTACGGCAAACGGGAAACGCCGTTGAGGCCATTCCGCTCAGCATCCGGCAGTGAGAAGTAGGTGTAGGTCTTGTTGTCGACGGTGAGTGTCTTGCGGCTTTTGAAGCTGTCCAACGACACGGGTTCTTGCGCGGTCACGTTCTGTCCTCCATCCGAGCAATTACAGCCGCGCCGCCGGAGCGCCGGCGGAGGGAACAATCCCGTTTTTGCGCTAGCGTCGATAGAAGCGTGCTCCTTATATATCCGCGCCCGGGCGAGGACTAGTACGTGTTCGTCACGGCTAGTCGTGCGCTTTGACGAAGGTAATCAGTCAAAAGACGGGTTGAATTGGCTGACGAGAACAGGATTGCGCCGGATCGGGGCTCCGGACCCGGCCTCGAAGTGACAAATCTCTCTGTGGAACGGGGTGGGCGGCGTATCCTTTCGGATTTGTCGTTCACCGTGACCGCGGGAGAGGCTCTGCTGGTTCGTGGCCCAAATGGTTCGGGGAAGACAACCCTGCTGAGAACGATCGCTGGTTTTCTGTCGCCGATTTCTGGCCACATCCGGCTTACCGGTGACGAGGAGCAGCCACTAACAGAGCGGATCCACTATGTCGGCCACCTCAATGGTGTGCGCGCCTCGCTCACGGTCGAAGAGAACGTGAGATTTTGGGCAAGCTATCTCGGCGGGTCTGAAGATCGGGTTTCGGCAGCGTTGGAGCGGTTCGGCTTAGCTTCATTGGCAAGCATCCCAACAGGCTATCTATCCGCCGGGCAGAGGCGGCGGTTGGCTCTGGTGCGACCTCTGCTTGCGTTCCGCCCACTCTGGCTGCTCGACGAGCCATCAACCTCGCTGGATGCCCGGTCGACTGCGGTGCTGGCTGGAGCAATAGACGAGCACGTCTCGTCTGGAGGCATTGTTGTCGCCGCGACGCACCTTGAGCTCGGCGTCGCACGCTCGCGGGAGCTGCGGCTTGGCTTTGCCGCGGAGCAGGCATGAAGAGCTTCCGAACACTTGTGCAACGCGACCTTCTGCTGGCCGTGCGGGAGGGCGGCGCGACCGGGGACGGTCCTGGGCTTCTATCTTGTCGTTATCGCGCTGATGCCGCTCGGATTAGGGCCCGACATGCAACTTCTGTCGCGAATTGCCCCGGGCGTGCTGTGGATCGGGCTCCTGCTGGCAGCGCTGCTTTCTCTCGGCCGCATGTTCGATGTGGATCAGGAAGAAGGAGTGCTGGAGATCCTGACCACGGGGGCGTTGCCATTGGAGTTGGTCGTCGCTGCCAAGGCGCTGGCGCACTGGATCTCCTCGTGCCTGCCGCTTGCGATCCTGACGCCGATCTTGGGACTTCTGCTGAATCTCTGAGTTGGCAGCTTATCCGGTGCTCGTCGTTACGGTGCTTATCGGCTCACCTGCAATCAGCTTTCTCGGCAGTGTGGGCGCCGCGCTGACGCTGAGGAGCCGGCGTGGCGGCCTGCTGATCGCGCTTCTGGTGCTGCCCTTGTATATTCCGACTTTGATTTTCGGTATCTCAGCCATCAGCGCCGTTGTGACCCCACCGGGCAGCCTGGAGGCCTCTTTGCTATTGCTGTCGGCTGTAACGATCGCTTCCCTGGTCATAGGCCCGATCGCTGCGGCCGCTGCACTCCGGGCGCAGCTTGGATGACACGCGCGTAGGGTGCTCGTTTTGACCCAGGGCAATGTCCGATTGCTAACCCGCGACGTAGAAGCGGTTTGCGTGGGGCCGGCCGACGGCCTAGATCTGTGCCATGCAGACGCTCACCCAAAGGTTGGCCAACCCGACGCGGTTCATGGAGCTATCCGAGCGGATTCTGCCCTGGATTTCAGGGCTTGCCGCTTTGACGCTCGCGTACGGGCTTTATCTCGCCTTCTTCGTCGCGCCGCCTGACTATCAGCAGGGTGAGACTGTCAGGATCATGTTTGTTCATGTCCCCGCGGCTTGGCTGGCGATGATGGGCTACATGATCATCGCTGTTTCGAGCTTCGGTCTGCTTGTATTCCGTCACCCGCTCGCGGACGTGTCGGCGAAGGCTGCAGCGCCTATTGGGGCCGCCTTCACACGTTGGCGCTCATCACCGGAGCGTTGTGGGGCAAGCCCATGTGGGGGGCCTATTGGGTTTGGGATGCGCGGCTCACCTCGGTGTTGATCCTGTTTTTCCTGTATATCGGTCTAATCGCGCTGCGTTCTGCCCTTGATGAGGACCCGGCGCTGGCAGGCAAGCTGACAGCTGTGCTCGGGCTTGTGGGCGTTGTTATCCTGCCAGTGATCCGTTTCTCGGTTGACTGGTGGAACACGCTGCACCAGCCGGCCAGTGTGCTCAGGGTAGGCGGACCGGCGATGCATCCATCGATTCTGATCCCGTTGCTGGTGATGGCTGCAGGGTTCACGCTGTTGTTCTTCGCCATGCACCTTAAAGCCATGCGTAACGAGATTTTGCGACGGCGAGTTAGGTCCTTGACGATGGCCGAAGTCGAACGAGCCGTTCGTCTCGAAGCCAGACCTGCGGAGTAGCGGCATGGATCTTGGACCTCACGCTGCGTTCATCTGGGCCTCATATGGCGTGGTCGCGCTTGTTCTTGCGGTCATGATCGCGTGGCTCATCGCGGATGGACG
>CAWBAM010000039.1:0-182704 GCA_963786775.1 uncultured Pseudomonadota bacterium
AGGGCAAACAATTTCACACGGTGCTTTTTCGCAATGCATGCAAAGCACGGGTTGGAAGAACGTCTCGGGCTCGTCTGAGCCTCCTCGGTAGTATCGGTCGATGCGCAGCCAGTGCATCTCAGGTCCACGGGACACCTCTTCCGGCCCGACGACCGGCACATTGTTTTCGGCTTGGCAGGCGATGACGCACGCATTGCACCCGAGGCAGAGATCGAGATCGATGGTCATGCCCCAGGCATTTCCATCATAAATGTAGCTTGGATAGAGCGAGGCGCCAGCCGGCTTCGTAGCTTTGGCTGCCTCCCCGGGAGCAACCACCTGGACGATATTGCGTCCTTCCATTCGGTGGTGATGCTGGGTAGTGATCAGCTCTTTGCTGCGACCGGTAGCCTCTACGATTACGTCCTTCAGAATCCAGGGATGTTTCGAGCTTCGCAGACGATATGCGTCAAACCCATGCAAGTCCCCGATCATACCGGCATTTCGGCGGCCGTCTCCAAGAGGCAGCGTGACAGCATTCGGCGCATGGCCAGGCAGCAGCCAAACCGGCGCTTCAATGCTCAACTCTCCTTTTGAAAAAACCGCAATATCGCCCGTCCGCAGCCGATAAGCGCCCGCCGTAGCCGGTGCCATCAGAGCTGCGTTTCCCCAAACCTGCTTGGTGAGTGGCTTGGGAAGCTCCTGCAGCCAGCCATTGTTAGCAAAGCGGCCGTCCCAAACTGAGGGATCCGGAGCAAAAACGACCGTCGGATTTCCAGAGGATTGCGCGATTTGCGGCTGCCTTGGAGACCAGTTCGGCACAGCTGCCACGGGGACCGAGGGCGACGCGCTATTCGCGACGATGCCCGCCTCGAGCGCACTTCGCCAGCGAGACTTGAATGAATCCTCCAAGCTTCGCGCCATGTAGCCTGAACCAAAGCAAAGTCAGGTTCAGTGATGCCTACAATCCGAGCCAAAACCTCCTCGGCCGTCATAGCTTCGAAGAGTGGCACCGTGGCCGGCTGGCATAGGCCGACCGTTCCGTCAAAGGCCCGCAGATCGCCCCAGCTTTCGAGCGCGTGACGAGCGGGAATGTGCCACGAAGGACACTTTTGACGTCTCATCGAACCAGTAGCCGAGATGCACCGAAAGTGGAACCCGGCCGATCAGCTCCGCAAACTCGAGGTCGCCGGGCGCGTCATAGGCAGGATTGCCGCCGAGTATTAGGAGCGCCTCGACTTGGCCCTCGACAATTGCCTCCGCTAAAGACATGAGCGGCTGCGCATAGGCTGCATCGGGCGTGAGCGGGTCGATGTATCGGACGGTCCGACCGACAGCACCCAGCTCGGCATTAAGAGCATGCGCAATCGCTTGCACAACGGACGGCTGCTCGTCCCCCGCGAAAATTAAGGATCGCGGACCAGCCCGTGCGATCTCTCCCGCTATGAAATCCACAAAGGTCTTCGATTGAGGGGGTGACCGCTCGCGTTGCCGAACCGAAAAATATCTGTCGAGCTATTATTTCTGCCTGAGCTGGTGGGACGGCGAGCCGACGATCAGCACGCGCACCTGTCAGGCTGGGCGTGGTTTCGACGCTGTAAAGCCTGGGTAGCGGGCGATCGGGGGTGCGCCGGCGCTGAGCGTAATCGGCAGCATACCGGACGTGAGCAGGCCCTTGGCCCAGCAGATCACCGCCGAACGTGAGAATGACATCCGCCTGAGTCAGATCGAACACCGGATCGACTGGCCGCCCGAAAACATCGGCCACTGCATCGCGGACTGTTTCAGATGCGAGTGGCGAATAGACGTACCATCTCGCCTCGGGGAACACGTGCTGCACATGTGCGAGGAGCCGATCGCGAGTCGGCGACGCGCGTGGCTGCAGAAGGATGTGCAAACCGCGTCCCTTGCTTTCGCGAAATTGGTCTTCAATGTGCGTGAAAAGACGTCCAACATCAGCCCAGCTCCGGCGCAGTCCGCCGGCCATGGGCGCTCTCGAGCGGTCAGGATCGTAGAGCGATAGCACCTCGGCTTGAGCGAATACGTCCGTTGCGCCGAGGCTTGCCGGATGCAGTGGGTTGCCCTCGATCTTCACCGGCCGACCATCGTGGCTTTTCACCAACACGCCGCGCCCAAGCCCCTCTAACTCCAGCGAGGTAGCAAACTCCAATGGAACGCCGGGCGTGTGTTGAGCCGAAAGCCGAGGATGGGACAGTAATGGCGCACCCCAGGGCTGCCGGTTCACCGCGCATCCTGAAAGCCCGCCCAATGCCGTGGAAGCCGCAATGAAACGAAGCAGGGCCCGACGATTAACTCTGGCCAAGTCTAGGGGGGCCGGAATGCTCGTCCTCGCAACTATCGACGAGCTTGCTCCCATCGAGGTCTTCGGAGACTTCGCCAGAACTGCTGATTGCCAGTTAACCGATCAGGCTCTCGACGTGTTTCCTCCGCCCAAAGGAAATCCTCGTATGACCAATCACGGCTCTTGGGCATGGGCTACCGGTGGCAAACGGAGCAGTCGGTGAGAGGATTTGCGAAGACGTCTCTGACGCGAAGCGAATTCTCTTTCGCCGTCGAGCCAGAGGGTACGTTCGCGCGGGACAGCTGCTCTGATGCTGATGTGGTGGCAGGTGGTTGTGAATTGCGATGACAGCTGAGGCACCAGCTCATCGAAAGCGAATGGACCTTTTTAGTTTGGCGCATCTGATCGACGCGCCCATGGCACGTCTCGCACGAAATTCCGTTGCTTACGTGCACGCCGTGATGAAAATAGACAAATCTTGGAAGCCGATGCACCGACGACCACCGGATCGGCTGGCCGAGTGCATCGCTGGTGCGCAATGGCTCCAGGACAGTGGCGCCCTGCAGAATTTGCGAATGGCAGGTGAGGCAGGTCTGAGCGGTCGGCATGCCGGCCTGCGCATTCCGCTCCGCGGTATTATGGCAGAAAGCACAATCTATTCCGACGCCGGAAACGTGAAGGTCATGCGCAAATGGGATGGGCTGCACTGCGTTCTCACCGATACGCCAGAACCAATCGGAACGCACGAAGATATAACCACCGGCTAAACTGCCGAAAACAACAAGAGCCGCTGCTATAATTCCAAGCCGAAACGCAGTCGTGGCTCCAGGCCGGAAAAGCTGCGCCATCGAATGACTACCGACTTGGCCCAAGCAATTGGGCGGCGCACATCACGAGTTGTCCGTCTTCAAACCCGGAAGGCCCGCGACCGTTTCAGGGAGGAAACAAACAAGTGCTTGCGTTGTTCCGAGCACGAGTGGCCGACCCCGGCGGCCGGCAAGCAAGTGAAAGCTGTCCAGTGAATGCACCTTCGGGCAACGACGAATCGAAGCCCGATCAGCGTCTTAAGATTGGGGCCTGCGGATGGGAGGCGGCCATCAACGCGATGACGGCGATGTGACCTCCATCCAGCAGTTCATGACGCGCTCGTTTGTGGCTTGATAGTCATGCAGCATTTCCTGGAAAAATCGAGCCTGCTGTTCCAAGATTTGCTGCGGCGTGCGGCACTCCGCGATGTGGTTCGGAAGGTCTAAGTAAGCCCTGCTGCGTCGCCCGACCAATCCGATCATCTCGACGTTGGTCTGCGCAAGGGCGCGCGCGTAGCGATTGGCTTCGCCATTCGATCCGAAGCTCCAGAATTGCTGCATCATCTTCTCAAGCTGCTCTGCAGGTGCAGTTGCTGACCACCCGAGCACTTGAGGTGTCAACCTGCTCCAAGCCTTCTCGCTCGCCTTGCTAATCTGCTCGCCAGCTTCTCGCGCAAACCGTTCTGCCGCCATTTCCGGTTGCTCCAGCTCTTCTGAGTGTGACGAGTTCCCGTTGCCGTAGGACTCGGCGGCGCCAATTCGCGCCTCCTTCATCTCTTCCTTCGAACGCCTGCCGGAAGTGCGGCCCTTCCTCGACAGCTGATGCCGACCCTTTCTGCTCTGAGCGTGCTTCGGATTCGCTGCCACGATCAACCTCCCATGATGGGTTGAGCATTGCCCGGACCGCCGAGCTACGAGCAATTCAGCTTCCCTCAACCTGAGCGCATTGATCCGGCTCAAGCGGTTCCTGCAGAAATGCGAGATTCGCCATCACAGCTTGCCCACGGATGGACATGAACGGACGGCACCATGCTGCCGAGTTTGCTAGTAAACCGAAAGGATGCCTTTTGGTTTCCGTATGCCATCTTATCGGAGCATTTCATCGCATGCATCGGATAGCCAGCATGTCACGCGCCAACTGAATGTATGTACTCGCCCGATGAGGAATTGGCCCTTTTGCTCCTAGCACAATGTTGTTTGTTGGTTGGCTCGCGGGGGCTTATGTGCAGTCCTACAATTTATTCTCAATGGTGATCCCCCGCAGAACGATCTGCTCTTACATGGTTTGAAGGCATACGGGCCTGAGGGGGTAGGTAGCAAAGGAGCGGTTAGCTGAGCGTTAAGGCAACGGCATCTTGGCAATCGCTCGTCTGCTTATGGGTGCTTTATGAGCTTCATCAGAGATTCCTGCTGATGACGCGGGAGGATGGATCGTGCTGCTGGCGCTGCTCCTACTCCGCTGCCTCTTTCGCGAGGAAGCCACCGGACTGGCGCGCCCAAAGATCGGCGTAAAGACCGCCCTTCGCCAGCAGCTCGCGGTGGCTACCCTGCTCGACGATGCGCCCCTGGTCCATGACAACCAATCGGTCCATGGCAGCGATGGTGGAGAGCCGATGCGCGATGGCAATGACAGTCTTACCTTCCATCAAATTGTAGAGCTGCTCCTGGATAGCTGCCTCGACCTCCGAGTCGAGCGCGCTGGTCGCCTCGTCGAGGATGAGAATGGGCGCATTCTTCAAGAGGACGCGCGCAATGGCGACCCGCTGGCGTTGACCGCCGGAAAGTTTCACGCCCCGCTCGCCCACTTGGGCGGCGTAGCCTTCACGGCCGCGCGCGTCTCTGAGCCCAATGATGAAGTCGTGGGCGTGCGCTTTCTTGGCTGCCGCAATCGCTGCTGCTTCACCGGCACTGGGGTTTCCATAGAGGATATTCTCCATGACCGACCGATGAAGCAGTGAGGTATCCTGCGTCACCATCCCGATGTGAGCGCGGAGACTGTCCTGTGTGACCTCGGCGATATCTTGCCCGTCGATCAGGATACGTCCACCTTCCACGTCGTAGAAGCGCAATAGCAGATTGACCAAGGTCGATTTGCCAGCGCCGGAGCGGCCGACCAGCCCGACCTTCTCACCCGGCGCGATCCGCAATGAGAGACGGTCGATGACACCGCCCTCCTTCCCGTAATGGAAGCTCACGTCCTCGTACCGGATTTCGCCCTTGGTCACGACGAGAGGCTTGGCGTCGGGCCGGTCGACGACATCGATGGGGCGGCTGATGGTCTGCATACCCTCTTCCACAGTGCCCATAGCGTCGAAAACTGAGGCGACCGTGGTCAAAATCCAGCCGGACATGCCGATCAGGCGAATGACCAGGGCGGTGATGAGCGCAACAGCTCCGATCGTCACGGCGCCGACAGTCCACAACCAGATCGCTAACCCCGTTGCGGAAACAATGAGCGCGCCGTTGATCGAATAGAGGACGAACTCCATTTGGGTGAGGTTGCGCTGGCTCTCCTGAAACCGGTCCAGGTGGTTCTGCAGCGCCCAGCGCGCACTCTTATCCTCACGATCCGCATGCGCAAAGAGCTTCACGGTGAGGATGTTGGTGTAGCTGTCGACGACTCTTCCGGTCAGCACAGATCGCGCCTCGGAAGCGTTGAACGACAGTTTCTGAATGCGGGGCACGAATACCCGGATCGTCGCACCATAAGCAGCCAGCCAAGCCAGCAGAGGGATCATTAGGCGCCAATCCGCATCGGCGAACAGCACGAGCGCCGCCCCCCAATGGACGACGGCAAACCACAGACCATCTATGATTTGCACGACCGACTCCCGGAGCGCATGACCCGTTTGGAGAACCTTCGATGCCACCCTGCCCGCGAAGTCGTTCTGGAAAAAGCCGAGGCTCTGCCGCAGGACATAGCGGTGCGAAAGCCAGCGCACGCGCGTGTGCACAGGGCCCGCGATCATTTGGTTTTTCGTGAGATCGTGCGCGGTCGAGACCAACGGCCTCAGAATTAAAGCAACGAAAGCCATAAGCAGCAGCATGCTGCCGTTGTCGGACATGAATGATTGCGGACTATGTGCCGCCTTCATCCGGTCTACGATTGTGCCGATGAACGCGTACAGCGCGACCTCTATGAGCGAGCCGACGAGACCAACGATCAGCAGCAGCAGGAATGCGGGCCAGACAGGCCGGATGAAATGCCAATAGAAAGCCCAGAGAGTGTCAGGTGGGCGCTGCGGCAGCTCCTCCGGGAAGGCGTTGATACGCGTTTCGAACCAGCGGAACATCTGTCTCTTTCGCGAACTGAGGCGGCGCGCGGACTAACGCCCCACGTCGAGATTGGGGCAGCCTGTGAAATCAGCTGGTCGGGCCGACAGTCACTGACGACGGTTTCGAGTTTTCCGGCACCGGTTGCTTGGAACTTGGTTCCGAAGTAGTCCCAAGCCACGTCAGAAGCATGGCTTAAGGATACGACATGCTGCCTCAGCCGGATATCCTCGATCAATGGCGCAAGCGCGCAGCAGCCTGGTTCGAAACGCTGCGTGACGAAATCCGGACCATATTCGAACAGCTCGAGGATGAGCTGCCGCCGGGCGCTCCGCTTTCCGATCGCCCTCCCGGCCGCTTCGATGCAACCCCCTGGAGCCGGACGGACCATACCGGCGCTCCGGGTGGAGGCGGCGTCATGTCCATGATGAAAGGCCGAGTGTTCGAAAAGGTGGGCGTGCACACATCAACCGTGTTTGGGGAGTTCGCTCCGGAGTTTCGGTCCCAGATCCCTGGTGCCAGTGAGGACCCGCGGTTCTGGGCGTCCGGCATCTCACTCATCGCCCACATGCAAAATCCGCACGTGCCGGCCGTGCACATGAACACGCGGATGGTGGTGACGACCCGGTGGTGGTTCGGCGGTGGGGCTGACCTGACGCCAATGCTCGAGGCCCGACGCACGCAATCAGACCCGGATACAGTCGCCTTCCATGAAGCGATGCGGGCGGCTTGCGCCCCGCACGCCGTCGCCGACTATGCTCGGTTCAAGGCGTGGTGCGACGAATATTTCTACCTGCCACATCGGAAAGAAATGCGCGGCATCGGAGGCATCTTCTACGATTATCTCAGCCCATCCGAGGAGGAGGGAGGATGGGAGTCGGCCTTTGCTTTCACACAGGACGTCGGCCGTGCCTTTCGCGATATCTATCCCGAACTCGTCAGACGGAACTGGGAAAAGCCTTGGACCGAGACTGAGCGCGAGGAGCAACTCGTCCGTCGAGGGCGGTATGTTGAATTTAATCTGCTTTACGATCGAGGAACAGTATTTGGCCTCAAGACTGGAGGAAATGTCGACAGCATCCTGTCGTCGATGCCGCCTGTGGTGAAGTGGCCGTGACCTGGGGGAAGGACGATCCGGCAATTCAGGTGGCCGGTAACTCCAAAATCGCTTTCAGCCCACCGTGGCGAGAGTCGGCGAGGTCCAGCCTGCCCCGGTACATATGGGCGAGATCGCTGACAATCGACAGCCCCAGTCCGGATCCGGGCTTCGTCTCGTCGAGGCGCAGTCCGCGCTTCCCGATCCGGCGGCGTTGATCTGTGGTCAGGCCCGGCCCGTCGTCCTCAATTGTCACGATCAACCGGGATCCTCCCCCCCGTTGCGAGGGTGACTTGATGACAGCGGAGAACCGCACAGTCTTCCGGGCCCACTTGCAGGCGTTATCCAGCAAGTTCCCAAGCATCTCCTCGAGATCATGCTGCTCGCCTTGGAAACGCGCCAACTCGGGGCAGTCAACTAAGATCGCAATTCCCTTATCGCGATAAATGCGCTCCAGAGCTCGCTGTAGCGCCTCGACCACGGGAAGGACCTCCGTCACTCGGACGAGTGAGCCTGCGGCAGCCACCATCCTTGCGCGATCAAGATAGTGGTTGATCTGATCGCGCATGACCTTTGCCTGCTCCGCCACCTTCTGCGCGAGCGGGCTCTTGTCGTCCCGGGCCTCATTCGTAATGACGGCAAGCGGCGTCTTGAGCGCGTGCGCCAGATTACCAACCTGGGTGCGCGCGCGCTCGATGATTTCCTCGTTCGACTGGATCAAGGCATTGAGCTCATACTGCAGCGGCTCGATCTCTGCCGGCAGCTCTCCATCGAGGCGCGTCGCCTTTCCGGACCTGATGGCCGCCAACCCGTTCTCGATGGCCCGGAGCGGTAGCAGGCCGAACCTAACCTGGAGCAGCGTCACCGCAACGAGCGCAACGCCAGCGAGGGCCAGCGCCATTGCGAGCTGCGTGCCAAATCCCGCGACCCGTGCATCGAGCCAATCGAGCGGGCCCGCGACCGAGATCGAATACTGCGGCGCTTGCGCGCCTTCTCCAAAGGCGTAGATCGTCTCCGCAATGCGCACCCGCTGATCGTTAGGGCCCAGCCCGTCCATCCAGCGCGTGCCTTGGAGATCAGGCTCGACACCCGCTTCGTATGGGGACGGCAGAACGAACGTGGCGAGAGAAGGGGAAACCTTGATCTCCCCAGGCGCACCCCGAAGCGGTTTGATCTGCCAGTACCAACCGGAATGTGTGATGAAGAACAGAGGCTCGCCGACCTGTCCCGGTGTGCCCGGTTGCGATTCCGCTCCGTCGATGACGTCGGCGTGGACGATTGTGAGGAGCTGGCTCAAGCGCTCGTTGAACCCCTCCTCCACCTCCTGCCAGTAGACCGAATAGATCAACAGGCCCGCGACCGGCAGAATCAGCATCGTCGAGACTACTGCCGTCGCGAAGAGCCGGAAAGCGAGCGAGTTAAGCCTCATCGGGCTCCTGAGTGAGCCGGTATCCTAGACCGCGAACGGTCTTGATCATATCGGCCGGAATTTTCTTCCGAAGCCGGCCAATAAAGACCTCGATCGTGTTGCTATCGCGATCAAAGTCCTGATCGTAAAGGTGCTCGACGAGCTCGGTCCGCGAGACGACCCGCTCGTTGTGATGCATGAGATAGGCAAGTAGCCGGTATTCGTGCGATGTCAGCTTGATCGGCTGGCCATTGCAGGTTACGCGCGCCGTCCGTGTATCGAGGCGAAGCGGCCCACACTCGATCTCACTTTTCGCGTGACCAGCAAATCTGCGCACCTGCGCGCGGACCCGCGCCAGCAGCTCCTCCATGTGGAACGGCTTGGCGAGATAATCATCGGCGCCCGCGTCAATGCCCGCAACCTTGTCGCTCCACCGGTCACGCGCCGTGAGGATGATCACCGGCATGTTGCGGCCTGCGCGACGCCATTGCTCGAGGATACTGATCCCATCCATCTTGGGCAGGCCGATGTCCAGGATTACGATGTCATAAGGCTCTGTATCGCCGAGAAAAAAGCCATCCTCACCGTCATGTGCCGTATCAACGGCGAAGCCTGCATCCAACAGCGCCTGTCTGAGCTGGCGGTTCAGATCAGGATCATCTTCGACAACAAGTGCGCGCAACTCCTGGATCCCCCCACGGGTCAAGCCAGACTGTTCCGTGGTGTATAACGCAAACATGCGAGCCATCCTAGCGCTCGGAAGGTTGCCGTGCATCGAGCAAGATGTGCCGCATGAGTCCGCCGGGCAAGCGGACGACCAAGCGATAAAAATAGCGCTGCCCGGCAGAACAAAGCGTGGCCTTCACGATCGAGCCGCCGAGGTTAGCTTCGGCGTGTTGGCTCAACTGCTCGACGGCGACCAGCCGCTCCTGTCTGACCACCGCCGCCGCCTCGGACCAGCTCTTGAAGCACTGGTTCGTTTCGGCCGTGGCAGGTGCCACACCGTCTAGAGCTACGACCAGGGCAATTAGCGTTGTCGCGATCCTCAGCATAGCTCTCAGCCCTCAGGAGCGAGTGTTACTAGAACTGCGGGCCTGAACCGAGCGTGAACGCGATCAGAGCTGAAAGGTGACCTGCTTGCGTTCGAGCGAGGCTGTCGCGCGTGTCCGGCCATAGATCGTCATGATAATTCCTATCAGACCGCCGATGGCCTGGACCACGAGTATTACCTGATCGCCAAACTCCTGGACGAGGTCCGGTGTGATGTCGATCCCGAACAATGGTCCGATTGTTGGAAGGACGGTCGAGGCCGCAGTGATGATCGCTCCCCAGATCGTTATCGAATGGCCCCACCATTTACTGGTTTGTGAAGTCTGCCCTGTCTGCGACATTGGCCGTGCTCCTGCCTGAAGTTGTTGGGAAATTTTTGTTCCGGTGCTTGCGATTTGCCGAGCTGCAAGGACGGTGCGGTCGACCCGGCGCAGCCATCCCCGCCCGAAACGCCAGAAGTGACTAAGGCTGCGGTAGCGCGCGCGTCGGATGTCCGCGTAGCGGTCGATAACCTCGGCTACGGGTTGACCATGCGCTGCGGCGAGCGTCTGGGGTCCAATTTTCCCGTCGACACTCACCCCGAGAGCCTGCTGCAGCATCCGCGCCGCACCGCTGACACCATGGTTCACCGCGGCATCGAAGTGCATGACGGCAAGCGCCGGGGGCAGGTCGCCTGCCCGAGATGGATTCCAGTATCGCTCCCGATAAATCGGGCGGACCGCAGCAGCATCCAGGCGCTTGAGTTCTTCCATCAGCGCTTGGCGGTTCGCGTCCGTCAGCGTGAGGCCTTTCCAAGCCGCGAACACCGAAAGGGTGATGCCAAGATTGGTCGGTCCACCTGGGTCGTGAGGATCGTTCGTCCAACCGCCCTCCATCGCGAGGACATGCGCCAAGGCTGCCTCGAACAGATCGTCGTCCTGCCTAACCCCTTCAGCGGTGCTGGGCCAGCGCAATCCAAGTAGCCGGCCCATGGGAAACGACTGTACCGTCACCGCATCCTTCTGGTTGCCACCGAGAAGGAAGAGCTGGTCCTTTGCGGCTCCGACAACGAACCCGACGTGTCCCTGGCCCGGATCGCTTCCCCGGCTCAAGACAGCAACAGCGCCGAGCTTCGCATTTGCTATGGGCACACCCCAGTCGAGATACGAGCGCGCCAACAGGGAGCGCGTGCTGCGTAAGCCAGCCCGCTCAAGACATGCGCCCACAAACGCTGCACACCAGGCGACCTCGTCGCTGGTCACGTCTGCATGCCCCACATCTCGAAAGAACTGCAGGATTCGAGAATTGCTCGCGGGTCCTGGTGTCTCTCGCACGCCGGCTTCCTGCCACGCGTGGTCGAGCCATGCGGGCTGCTCCATGACCGAAACTCCTGAAATTTTTGGAAGAGAAGTAGCGCCGAAGGTCTTAGACGACCGCCACTGTCGGCGTGCCTCTGCCCCAGACGTTGCTCATCTGGTACACGCGCACAGTGATAGCGGCTGGCAGCTTGCCGAAATCGGCAATTTGATCGTCCTTCGAATACGTAACGGTTGGCACCGTAGCGATCAGCGTACGCTTGACCGTTTCGCCGTCGAGGATGTCCACCTCGTAGCGCTCCGTGTCCTCAGCAAGGGGAACTTCGTTGACCTCCCAGCTATCGCCACCGATCCGTGTCCTGCGGATCCAGGAGAGGACGAGATCGCCTGTTCCCAATCGTCGTCCCCGAACGTGAACGGGACTGAGTGGGCGAAGACCGACGCCGCGGAATGTGTGCTGCAGCTCTACGTATGCCGGATGCCCGATATCCCGTTCCGCTGGGCCGAAACGCCAGTTGAAAGCCAATCCAATATCACCTGGCGCCATGTCGACCCGCGCGAGAGCCTCAGTAACGAGCACGAAAGGTGCGCCTGGCGGCACCTCCACTTGCATCGCACCCTCGGTTCCCGCTTGACCGCGCAGCAGGCCTGTCAATTCGTATGTCGCGGGCGCAACCAGCTTTGCCGATCGGAACTGCAATACCTCCCACTCCCCGGCGGAATTGCGAACCGCAGCTACATTGGCGCCAGCCAGCACCTGGATTTCCTCTGCCGATTCCAACTCGCCATAATCGAGCCGAACACGAATTCGCGCTGCCCAATCATAGCGGCCGACGGGGCCTGGCTTCAGAGCATCGAGAACCTCGCCCGAGGTCGCCGGTGCACCCGCGAGGGCCTGGAGCGTAAATCCGGTCTCTGTCGGTGAGCGAAAAAGCGCAACGGCGCCGGGCCACGGGAACTGAGTGGCCGCAAAATATCCTGCATGCTCGGGCTCGTCGCCCCGTAGTAATGGCAGATCGAGAAAATGCCCGATTGGCTGCCCCGAAGGCGCGGGCGGATTGCTCTTCTTCTCACGTGTGCGGCCCTCGCCCAATCCATAAAGCTCTGGATCGATGCTCAATGCTTCGATTTCGCGCGCGCCCCGATCGCCAATACCGGTTACGCGAAACAATCGAGAGCGCCCATTGTTCAAGATCAGAATAGTATCCGACGGCTCAATAGCGAGCCGGCTCGGCGGTAGCAGGAACGACGCGCGTTCCCGCGCAGCCCATGCTTCAAAAAGCCAGGAATCCGCGATCGCCGCAGCTTGCTCGTCTTGCAAAACGAGCGCAAGGTCAGCTGTGCTGACGCGACCGCTGGCACCGGCCAGGCGGCGTGCTTCGGCCACGGCCTGCCGATAATCATTCGTTGCCGAGATGTAGGTGATTTTCGCGGAGCCGGGCAACTCCGTCTCCTGAGCGCGTGTGAGCCGCAAAAGGCCGCTTCCCGGCCGCTCTTC
The DNA here is from genome assembly GCA_963786775.1 of uncultured Pseudomonadota bacterium. Taxonomy (GTDB): domain Bacteria; phylum Pseudomonadota; class Alphaproteobacteria; order Rhizobiales; family Hyphomicrobiaceae; genus ZC4RG25. The sequence goes on from CAWBAM010000039.1 coordinate 12,708, forward strand.
GACCAGGTCGTCTGTCGAGACCTCGATTGCAGGCGCAAGCGCACCCCGTGGCCGGAATACAATTTTGTCTCCACTTTCGACGGCATCGAAGAAGTATGCGAGCTCCAGCGGTTGGATCGCCTCACGCGGCGACATCACCCTGTCAATCGTGTACCCGGGAAGTATTCCTTTGAGAGCGCTCGTCTCGTAGTGCGCAAACCCAGCATCATCGAGGAGGCATGCCAAAAGGTCACCGACGGGTGCGCTGGTGACGCGGCCGTTGATCCAATGCCCCCGGTGCCAGTTGACGCTGTCACCCCACGTGTGGGTATCGGAAGGAAATGCCGGAAAAGGTCGTGCGTCCCAGGTATAAACATGGATCCGTCCCGGATCGACCATCCTTCCTTCATACACTGACGACTTCGGGATTGAGGTCCGGCATTGCGCCAGGATGCTCAGGATCGAATGCCTCGATCAGCGCCTGCAAGTATCGACGCTGGATGAAGTCATCCCGTTGGCCGTTGGAGAAGTACGGCAGCACCGTCTCGGAGCTCTTCGGGTCGACGAAAACGTTCGGCTGATTGGCGCCCTTGTCTATGGCTGGGCAACCAATCTCCATGAACCAAACGGGCTTTGACTCCGGCACCCATTCCGTGGGGGTCGACTGCTGAATTCCTCCGGGCCGATTGTAGTGCGGATTACGCCACCAGGATTTCAGGTCCTTATAACGGAAAATCCACGGCTTACCCTGACCGTCTGTTATTGGCGTGCGAATTTGGCTCGCCCGATCGCCTGCGCTTGCGTAGTACCAGTCGTAGCCTTCACCGCCTGCGATATTCGATTTCAAATACTTGAGATCGTAAATCGACTGCACACCGGCGATGGCATCTGCGTGGTCGTAGCCATCGCGCCAGTCGCTTAACGGCCAATAGAGATCGATGCCGATGGCGTCAATCGACGGCGAGGCCCACAGCGGATCCAGATGGAAGTAGACGTCGCCGGAGCCATCCTGCGGATGATGACCGAAATATTCCGACCAGTCGGCGGCATAGGTCACCTTGGTATTCGGTCCCAGAACAGCCTTCACGTCTGCTGCGAGCTGAACGAGAGCCGCTACGAAAGGATAGGTATCAGGTGAGCTGCGGACCTGCGTGAGGCCGCGCATCTCTGTTCCGATGACGAAAGCGTCAACGCCGCCTGCTGCTTTCGCCAAAAAAGCGTAATGCAATATGAAACGTCGATAAGACCATTCTGACGGACCTCGGTAGATCACGTCGTTGCCCGAAATTGTGAAATCATTGATGGAGGCAGTCCCCACGAATTTGGAAATTTCGGTTGCGGCAGCAGCCGTTTTATCCGGACTACCGGCCTGTCCCGGCGCGAGGCTAAGCGTAATGCGTCCTCGCCAAGGATAAGCGGGTTGGCCTGGTGCACCACCATTGTACGGATTGGGAAGCGTATTGTTTGCCGGCACGTCCATCAGAATGAACGGAGTGAGCGTCACGGAAAGGCCGCGCTCCTTCAAATCACGAATGGCCGCAATGACGGTCTGATCCGACGGTGTGCCGCCGTAGGCGGGCCTGCCCTCGTGCCGGCTGACGAGATACGCCTGCGAGCGGGAGAGACCAGCCACGCGCCATGTCAGAGGTTTGGTTTCTTTATTGGTGATTTCCACCCCCGGACGAATCTCACAATGGCTTGCGCGCAAATCTGTCCCGAACCAGCTCGTCACGAGAGAAACGGATTTTGCGTTCGGCAATGACGCCTGCAACTGATCTACCGCGACGGTCCAGTCGGTACCGCCCTGGCGCGTGTGAACGTTTTCGGAAACCTGCATCCCGCCCGCCTCACGGCGGGTGACTTCCTGGGTTGCGTAAACGAACTCGCCGGACCCCGGAATGAGAACCACGCCCCGAACCAATCGATGAAAGTCGTCGACCGGCCGAAAAACCTCGAACGAAAGCTGCGGTATTCGATTGCCAAAAGGCGCGAGAGGCATCCTTTCAAAGACGATATAGGCCAAGCCGCGATATGCCGGCGCCTGCCCCGCGCCCTCGCGCGCGCTGATAAGGCTGTCCGGCAGCTGATCCTCACTGCCGGTGTAGAGCCGCCACGTTACAGTGCTAAGATCCAGCTCCTGCCCATCTGCCCAAACTTCGACCAATCCCCGAAATTTCTCCTTCCGCCAAGCCGACAGCGAAATTCGCATAGTAGCGGTATTCAATTTGTTTGGCAGAGCCGCCGCTGCTTCCACCACCCTTGCCGCCACCGGACACTTTCGAGGTGACGACTTCTTCCTCAAAGTCCGTCGCCCAAATCACTTGTCCACCGACACGGGCCCGTCCATAGACACGAGGAATGGCGCGCCCTCCGTCGAAGCCGTAACGCGCAAATCGGAGAGGCGCGGGCCGGTGAAGGTGCGATTTTGTCCGGATACGCCAAAGAGCGCTTGGTCGACGAAAGAGCCGGCGAGTGCGCCGATCTGCGAGCCGATCGTCGCGCCTGCGATGGTAGCGCCGAACACGCTCAATCCTGACGGCAGCAGCACGCTGCCCGCGGCAGCGCCCGCTGCAGCAAGAGCAAGAGTGGCCATTAGCCCGTGACCTCAGGAAATGAAAAGGCGGCAGTAATGCGTCTTCGCCACCAATTGGAAAGCGCCACCTCCGCAACAGGCGCATTCTCCATCGCATGGATCATCGTTATCCCTGTTGCGAGTATGCCGACATGCTTCGCTGGTAATGTCGGTCTCAATCGGAAGACCAGAACATCACCGGGCTGTGCATCTGCCTTATTGATCTCGACAAGGTGGCGCCGCGCTGCTTCCAGCAAAGTTTCGCAGCCGCTCGCTTCCGACCAATCGCGGGTGTAGGCTGGAAGTTCAACAGGCTCGCGGCCGTAAAGTGCGCGCCAGATGCCTCGAATGAGGCCCAGGCAATCCGTGCCAACCCCTGCGAGACTTGCTTGATGATGATACGGTGTACCGATCCAGGTCCTCGCCAGGCGGACGATCTCTGCCCTCATCACGGCGCGGATCGGATCTTCCCATCAGCCTGCCCTCCTGCGTGCATAGGAGGTTACGAAATCATTTCCGGGCATATGGGGAAAACCCCGAAAATTAACGACGTTATCAAACTTGTCACGACACGTTGCAAGCTGCTTGTCGCAGCCAGCTTTGACCTCGATTTCATCACCCGATCGGACAGCCTTAGATGGCTCCTGCCAAAGCTCGATTACTGCCGCACCATTTCCGAGGTGATGGGATCGAATCTCGATACTCTGGCCCGAGTTCGAGCCGGACGTGAACGTAACCAGCCCGCGAGAAAACCAGCCGTCAGCATACGTCTCCAGGCCTGCAACCTCGAATGTGCGGGCCGAACGAACCAGAGTGATCGTTCCATTGCCCCGATAGGCGCTCGATGTGAGATCGACTTTGCAGCGAGCATCTCCCAGGTTGGCGTCACAAGTGAATTGATACAGTCGCCCGCTCGGCTGCTGAAGATAATGCGAAAGGCCTCTGACCTCGGCTCGAAACGCTGCTCCCGACCGGCTTACCTCGCCGAGGCTTCCACACCGCATCAAGACACGCTGTTCGGGATTACGCCAATTGACTAGGAAAATCTCTACTCGCGCATCGTCGTAAAGCCCAGCTGCAAGATCATCCTCGCTCAGGCGATCTGATGTGAGCGCCGTTTCGACTTCGAGGTTATCAACCCCAAGGCCGACGCTCTGTCTCATTTCGGTGGGTGTAAACCCCGCCGAAGCTTCGAACGTCGTACCGTCGAAAGTCAGATCGCGATCGTGATCCGTGAAGCCGATTTTCACGCCATCGCGCCGCGTCAACCGCCAGCACCAGCAAAGTGTCGTAGCACCGCTATTCAGGTGCTCCTGCAGTCCAGGAGGCAACGTTTTCATAGCCGTATCTCGACAATGGGAATGTTAGGAATGGCACCGTGCCGGAACCCTTGCAGGTTCACCTCGAGCTTGTCGGTGTCGAACCGAACAGGCACATCGAAAGCGAAGCCGGCGGTAATTTCGGCGCCTTGAGCGGGAATGTGACCAGGGTTGAAAGTAATTGTGCCGGTCGTGACGTCCGCACTGAATGCAATTCCTTCGGCCTGGACAACGCCATCAACGGCAACGAGAATGCTCCCTGCAACTGGTTTCTTGATTTCGCGTGACCATGGCGCATGGACGCTTCCGTAGGTCTTCACCAGCTGGAAAGTTGCCGTCGTGCCATCACCCTTTCCGATGATCTGATCCGTCGCTTTGGGCGTTTGCTCCGGTGGGCAGGATTTCCAATCCGTATGATCCCTCCAGCGAAATCCATAAAGCCGGCCGCGACGTTCCTCAAAGAAGGCAATTACCGAATAGAGATCATCAAGGGACCTTACCCCATAGCCCGCATTATAGCTGCGCCGGGAATCGGCCCAGCGGCTATTGCGCTCTTCGTGGCCTGATCCGAGCACAACCACGTCCGTGCGCCGCTCAGGCCCTCCGACCGCGCCCCGGGAAATGGCCGTCGGAAAGCGGACTTCGTGAAAGCTCATCGAAGCGCTCATTGTGACTACTTTTCGTGTGGGCAGCCTCAGACCTGACAGCGAGCACGAAAGCGGCCGCTGACCGATTAGGTAGCTATAGATTTCTTTGGCCCAAAGTCACGGCCCGGGCGATCATCGCAGCAATCTGCGTTTCCGAACGGCGGAAGCTCTCGGCATCAGGAGTAGTGACATTAATAGTCACCGAAATACTCCCGCCACCCTGCGCAAGCACACCGAGCTTTCCGTCGGGACCGCGCGCCAGCGGCATGATCGCCTCAGGCCCGCGCTCGCCTGCAAGCCCGATCCGCCCATTTGCGAGAGGAAAGGTCACCGGACTTGCAATCACACCGCCGGACGCGAACGGAACAGGCAAAGCATTTTGGATCACGCCACCTTTTGCGAAGGCCATTGTGCCGGACAGCGCTCCGGCGACGAGCGACGCCACACCTCTCTCAAGGGGGCGAAATGCTGCCTGCAAAGCCATGCGCGATAGGCTCAATGCCACTGAGCGCAGGACATCACCCAGATCTCGGCCACGCAATGCGATGCCGTGGAAGGCGTTCGTCAATGTCGCCCCGAATTGACGGCCGATGCGTGTGGCGTTCGCCAGCTCCTGCCTGAAGCTTCGAAATATCGGCATCGATTGCGACGGTCCATGTTTCGACAGGCTCGACCATTGAAAATCCTTACGACTGCCGAAAAGGTCAAACGTCAGGATAGGCCTCCATCAAGCGCGCCAGGTCCTCCCGAGATGGTCGCGAGATGGGAGCTGGATCAATGATGGAAGAAAGCGCCGCCCTGAGCTCTCTCGGTGTCATCATCCAAAATGCCGTTGGCGACAACCGAAGCATCCCTAAACCCAGCGCCATTATCTCGTCCCAGGGAAAGGGTCTGGCGCGCGCACCTCCTGGCGCGGAGCAGCATTCTCGGGACCGGTGCCATTGGCGTTTCCACCGAACGTCGCGGAGAGGAGCCGTGCAACAATATCGATGAAACCGAGCACACCACCCTCGGTGCGCATGGTTTTCACCTGCTCATCGGTGACGTCATGTCCAGCACCGCGCAGCCCAGCGCCGATAATGCGCACGGCGTCTTCTGCCCTTAGCCGCCCTTTTTCGAACCGCTGCGCTAGCGCCAGCATATCCTCATCGCCAAAGGCTGCCTCCAGCTCGGCGAGCGCACCGAGCGTGAGACATAGCTTCCATGTTTTTCCGTCGAGGTAGGCTTCAATCTCACCGCGACGCGCGTTAGCCATTACGGCCTCCTTTCGTTACACTGGTGCAAATGTGAGCTCGCCCGCCAACTCGAGCGCAAGCTCGAACGAAATTTCGCCATCATGCCGCCCGGTCAGCTCGAAAGCAGAGATTTGGAACGGCCCCTCGACAATGCCGAAGTCTGGCACGATAATCTGCCAAGAGCGAATCTCCCCGTTGAAAAAGATCTCGCGGATGGCCGCATCAGAAGCGGCGTCCTTGAAAATCCCGGAACCTGTCACGCGAGCGCTTTTTGCTCCCGCTCCGGCCAATAGCTCACGCCACTGCCCCGCTGATTCCTGGTGCGTTATGTCGACCGTCTCGGCGTTGAACGCGAGAGTGCGCGATCGCAGTCCGGCAACCGTCTCGAAAGTACCGAGACCATCGCGATCGATCTTGAGCAGAAGGTCCTTACCCTTTTGTGCAGCCATCTTGCTATCTCTTCGGAAAACATGAACTGATCAGCTCAGGGGCTCTGTGACGGCGCGCAAGTGCACGGTTCCAAGAAATCGCTCGCCATCTGATTCTCGGCGTATTTCGGAGAGCTCGTGCCTCAAATTGATGAGGCGATGTCCCGCGATGGGCAGATCGCGGTCATGCAGAGCAGAGCGAAGTGCATCGACGATGCGGTGGACCTCATTACGACCGGCAGCAAGCGACCAGATATGAAGCGTGAATGTGTGCTCTTCAGCGAGCTCGCTTCCCGTGCTCCAATCGCGCAGGGTCGTCTGTCCAAAGGTAACGTACGGATAATTCGGCTTCCGCGGTACATGGTCGTAAATGCGAGGCTCGCCCCCGAGTGCTGCCAAGACTTCAGCGTCAGCGCTCAAAGCTCCGTGGATCGCGGCTTGTAACGCCTGGCTGGCTGAACGCATTTCTGGCCTCGTTCGACTGAATGAGACGATTTCGACTTGTCCCGGCCGCGACACGCACCGAAGTCCGGCGCCGTGCTGCTTGAGAAAATCGCCTTGCCGCCTGTCCAAGGCGAGTTCCCAGGCCGATTACCCGAATGGAGATTTTCATGATCCCAGCTCCTCGCACAGGCAGCTCAACCACCGACGGCGGCCTTCGATATCGCGGACGGCCTGGATTTCCAGCACTCGCCCGCCGAAAACGAAGCGCATTTCGGGGCTGATGCCGGCTCGGTAGCGGGTTCGAACCTCGAACTTCGCGATGGTTTGAAGGCCATCCGCCCGGAGCTCCTCCCGGCCTGACAGGGGAATGACTTCGGCCCATAACGTCGCCACCGGATTCCAAGTCACGGTCGCGCCACCGCCCTCATCCGCCATGTACGACGGAGCTTCGAGACGGAGCCGATGGCGCAGCGCGCCGATCCGCGGACCACTCACAACCGCACCCTGCTATATGGCTTCAGCAAGGCCGAAACCGCCTCCGGAATGCGCGTAGCCGGTCCTCCGATCTCCGCTGGATCGCGGTGCTCGTACCAGTGCGCGACCAGCATCAGCAGCGCTTGGCGTATTGGTTCCGGAACATCGCTTGGCTCGGAACCAAAACCTGCGGTAAACGCGATTTCGATGCCGAGCGCCGGAACGCCGGGCTTCGGCCAGTCACCAGATTTTGCGACGAGCCTGGGTGGAATGCGGCCGCCCTCGAGCACGAACTGATCCGGAGACACCTCATTTACTGTCCCGTCTCGTGCCGTTACGCGAACAGCTTGGACGGACTGAACGAATCCAATTGGCAGCTCGAGAGCATTTCCTTTCGGCCATGCATCGAACGTCCATGACCAGCTTTGAGTGATAAGCGCCAAATCGAGCGCAGCCTCGACTTGAAGTCTTGCACTGGTGATGAGGCTCGCAAGCAGACAATCCTCATCATCGTGATCAATGCGCAAATACGTTTTGACCTCATCCACCGTCAGCGGCTCGACGGCAGGCGGGGATGTCAAGACAAGGCCCATGACAGCTCCGTTGCGGGCAGAAAATGTTTCAGGCGGGGTCGCTCGGAAATCCAAACGAGCAACCCCGCCCACGCTCGCGCGGTGGGAGGATGGCCACGCGAGCAAATCTCGCGAGCGCGGCTTGAGTCGCACTCGCGAGGCGACCGAAATGTGTGCTAGGCGCTGAACTTCAGCAGCTTGATGGCATCGAAGTCCTGTACGCCGCCGCCGACGCGCTTCGTCGTGTAGAACAGCACGTAGGGCTTCGAGCTGTAGGGATCGCGCAGCACGCGAATACCGACACGATCCACGATCAAGTAGCCGCGGCGGAAATCGCCGAAAGCAATCGCAGGGCTGTCCGGTGCAATGTCCGGCATATCCTCGGATTCGATTACCGGGAAACCCATCAGGCTTGCAGGCTCACCAGGCTTGGCCGACGGCTGCCAGAGATAAGTGCCATCACCGTCCTTCAGTTTGCGTATTGCAGACTGTGTCGCACGGTTCATCACGAAGGTGCCGTTGGCGCGATAGCCACCCTTCACGGAGTAAACGAGGTCGATCAGCTTGTCGGCAGGATTTGTCTCGGGGAAGTCGCCCGATACACCTGTAGAGATCGTGCCGATCTTGCCCCAAGTCCATGCCGCATTGTCCACCGTCGAATAGCTGAGGAAGCCCATTGGCTTGTTGACGCCATCGCCGGTGACAAAGGCGGTGCCCTCCTGGGCCGCAAAGGTCAGCCTAACCTCCTCTGCGATCCACTGGTCGATATCGACCGCGGCGTCATCGAGCAGCGACTGCGTGGCCGCGGGCATGGCGTAGAGCTCGGCTGTCGGGAATGCCAGCTCGGCCAGCTTCGGGCCATCGGTCTCCGGCCGAGGATCCGTTTCGCCGACCCAGCCGGTGGCCGGGCCGGAAACAGCAAACGGTTTCTTGTAAACCGATCCGGAGACTTGCCGAACGTCCGCAATCGCACGAATTGGAGATACGCTGCGCAGCGCCCTGTTGATCGAGCGCTCGGTTTCTTCTGGCACGAGATAGCCGCCGTCGGTGTCCGAGCCGACCGACAAGCCTTTGCCCTCGAAGTCGCGGAGGCGATGTGTTTCTCCGCGGCGCATGTAGCCTTCAAAGGCCGCCTTGTGGTCGAGACCACCGGACAAACGCGCCACGGACGAGCCAAGCTGCGGTCGCGCCGCTTTGCGAACGAGCTCCTCGATGACTCGCTTGTTCTCGTCGAGAGCGCGGTCGATGCGCGCCAGCTTGTCAACGGTAACGACATCGGCGCTCATACAGCGCTCGATTTCCGACAAGCGCCGATCGTTGGTCTCCTTGAAGGCCTCAAAGGCCCGCATGAAGTCCTCGAACGCGATGCTGAGGTCGGCGGCGGATGTGGACTTCACCTCTAGCCCTTCATTGTTCAGCATGACGGCCGAAATCCTTTCGTGGACTGAGATTGATTAAGGAGCTGCGCTGCCTCGGCGATCTGCCTCAGCAAGCGCTCTTCCCAGGACGAGGCCCGCTCCGCATCCCGCAGGAGCCTGAGGCCCTTGAGGCCCTCGCGCAGCACAGCGCGAGCCTCTGAGCGCGTGAACCCAGCGTCCTGCGTGAGCCAGCGCTCAAATTCCCGCTCGGTCGGCGCACGGCCGGCGAAGGGATTGGATTTCACGGATGCGACCCGCGCTTCGGGTTGCATCGGGAAGGTGACAACTGAAATTTCCCAGAGGTCGATTTTCTCGAGGCGCCGCACACCGGTGCGAGGGTTGCGCACTCCTTTGACCGTGCGGAAACCGATCGATAGGCCATCGATGGCGCCGGACCTCATCAATGAGAGGACCTCGCGCGCCTTAGCCACTTCTGTCGCCAACTGGCCACGTACGAACAGACCGCGTGCGTCCTCGTGAATAGTGATCCAGGTGCCGATCGGCTGATTGGGGTCATGCTGAAACAGCATGCGAACGCCCGCAACACCGCGTTTAGCGAGGCTCTCGCGAAATGCTCCGGGCACGATGATATCGCGCCCCAAATCCTCGCGATGAAACAGGCACGCGTAGCCTTCGAAAATACCGTTGAAGCTCACATCCTTAGAGTCCCAGCGAGGTGAGCTTCACCTCTCGCACCGCTTCCAGCGGCCGAGCACCAAGTGGCTCCATCCGACCCATCCAGTCTTGGTTTAGAGTTATTCGTCAAACGTCGTCCTCAAGCGGACGGCGCCTCGTCTCCGCCAGGCAGAGGTCCGTAACCCACTGCGGCTCGCTTCTCGTTGCGTGTCAGGAAAGAGGATCGCTCGACACGGGACCAGAGCGCCTCGCGCTCCGTCGACAGAGCTTCAATGGTGTCGAGATCGGGCTTGAGCTCGAGCGCTCTGGTTCCCCAGGCCGGCCCCAGCCAAGCCGCAAGCGACTTGGCGGCACGATTGACGAGAGGCAGAACCGTCTGCCGCCAGAAGCTCCGGTTCGCCTCCTGATAATTGGCATAAGTATTGTCGCCCGGAATGCCGAGCAGCATGGGCGGCACGCCCAGTGCTAAAGCAATCTCGCGAGCAGCTGCATGACGAGCTTCTATGAAATCCATATCGCGGGGTGAGAGGCTCATCGCTTTCCAATCGAGCCCGCCCTCGAGCAGCATGGGCCGGCCGGCATTGCGCGCCCCTTGAAAGCTTGTCTCAAGCTCCGCCTTGAGCCGCCTGAACTGCTCCTCCGTCAGCTGTCCGCCTGAGGTATAGACGAGCGCACCCGATGGCCGAGCCGAGTTGTCGAGCAGAGCCTTGTTCCAGCGGCTAGCCGTATTGTGAAGGTCAATCGCCGTTGCGGCTGCCTCAATCGGAGACAGGCCGTAATGATCGTTCACCGGGTGGAATAACTTGACGTGAAGTATCCGGTTCACGCCGGGCATGATTTCGCCACCGAGAATCACCCGACGGCCATCGACGGCGTACTCGTACGCCTCGGGCCAGCCATTGGCGCCCGGTATGACGCGCATCCGGTCCGGCCGCAGAACATGCAGCTCCCAAATGCGGTCACTCGATCCAACTGCCTCGATATAGGCGTTCCCAGCGACCAATAAGTAACCGTACCACGCCTCCAGAAGGTCGGCCGTGGTCCGGCCAGCACCGGGACGGCGTAATAGATCAAGCAGCGGATGCTCCTCGATCTCATGCTCGCCTTCGTAAAGCAGGAGTGGAACAGAGGCGGCAGCCTCTGAAATCATCCGGATGCTTCGATACACGATGGGATTTTTCATCATCCCTTCGCGGGCGAAAGCGGAATAATCACGCGGCATCCATGCCGGCATCCCGAGCCCTTCCACCGCAATCAGCGGTGCGCTTGAGCCCGCCTTCTGTTCGCCATTGCGCGCCCGCCCTATGCCTAAGGCGCGCGCCATCCGCGCCAGCCGCGAGGGCTGTCGTTCGATTGCCGTCATTTCTCACCTGATTGTTGAGGCCGTGCCCGTTAGAGCATGCGCACCGTGGCCCGCGGTGGTGCATCCAGGATGAGATCAGTCAGTGCCCAAACGAGCGCATCAAGCCGATCGGGGCTGCGGCCGCTCGCCAGACCATCGGCACTGAAGGCGAGCATTTGTGCCTCGAGATCCGCGTGGTGACCCACGTGTGCCACACGGCCCTCTGCATAAAGCGCCGCAACAGGCTCTGCCCTGAGCCATTTCCCACGCGTCGCCCGGACCATGCGAATGGGCACTGCCGGATCGATCTGGCGCAGGATGGACTGAACAAGATCACCGCCTTGATTAACCTCTGCGACAATCCGGTCCGCCGCAAAATCATTGTAGGCGGCGATTGCAGCGCGCGCCCACACCTGCGGCTCTCGCCCCTGCAAAGTTCTGTCGGCGAGCACATAGGCTCGCCCGTCGGGACCCAGCCCAGCAACGCAAATTCCGCACGCGTCGGATGACTTCGTAGCGGTGACGGGCGGATCCACGGCGACCACGATCCGTTGCAACGACGGCGCGTCCGAAACGCGATGCTGCTCGATCCAATCGCGGCGCCAGAGACCACCAGGCAAATCTTCGATCAGCTCACCATCGAGCTCCTGACGGCCAAGCAACGATCCGCCATAGCGGCGCTCCATTTCGGCGAGAAAGGCCGGCGCAAGATTGGCTGCATTGTCGGCCGTCCGCACCCGGGTCACCACTGTGCTATCCTCGTTCATGATGCGCTTGAGAATCGGCACCGGCCGCGGTGTGGTGGTCACCACCTGGCGCGGCATCGATCCGAGCCGAAGTCCGAACTGCAGCATGTCCCAAGTCTGCTCCGCGTAACGCCACTTTGCGATTTCATCGAGCCACGCCGCTGCGAATTGCGGTCCCCGCAGGCTCTCTGGATCTTCCGCGGAGAAGAGTTGCGCGACGACACCGCTCGGCCAAATCAGCTGGCGTTTCGAGGAACTCGAAGCGAGGCCGGTCGTCCGGCGGATGAACCGCCAAGAGCCCAGACACACCTTCCACCATGACACTGCGCACTTGATCGAGCGTCTCCCCGACAAGCGCGATGCGCCCGCAGTCAGCCCCGCCTCTCCGTGCCAATGCTGCCGCCTCGGCCCTGACCCATTCGGCGCCGGCGCGGGTCTTACCCGAGCCGCGACCGCCAAGTATCAACCAGGTGCGCCATGGGCGGCCCTGTGCATCACAGGCCGGTGGCAACTGATCATCGCGCGCCCAGGTCTGCCAATCCCAAAATAGAAAGCGCAGCTGTGAGATTGAAAGATCCGCGAGCGCCGCAACGATCTCATCTTGCGGCGTACCGTTCGCCAATGCGGAGAATGCGTTCCGCAATTTCCAGGCGGAGGCGGTCCGCTTCGCTGTCATCGACGGAAGTTGCACCGCTGGCATTGCGGGAGGCGCCCCGGACGACATCGGCTTCAGATTGCAGCTCCGTAATTTTCTCGATGGTTCGTGTTAGGGTTCCGATCGCGCGTGTTTCACGCTCACGATCGGCTGCCGTGCCCGGCTCACCTGAATCCATTTGGATCTCCATCAATTTGAGATTCCGATCGACGACCCTCAGCAATCGCGCAATCAATTCTTTCCGGTCGGAATTCCCACGGTCAGAGCTGGCCTTGTATGTTTGCGATCTCGCCGACCGTTTTCGCCAACCCTCTGCAGCGCGGCGTCTTTGAATGGCCGAAGGCGTAATCCCGTGTTCTGCGGCAATAGCCGCGATGGTTTTGCCACCATCCTCGTACATTCGGCGAACAGTCACCCAATCGGGCGCTCGCCGCCGCGAGGCCTTAAATTCGTCCATGATCTGTGAGGAAGCAAAATTGGAGAGAAGTGCGCAGCGCGCTGACTTCAGCGGCCCTCGCGCAACTGTCGCGTTATACCCTATTCATGCCAGAACAGCGTCACGCTGTCAACAAGGAAATTCAAAAATATCGCGCAATTTCAGGTGGTTAGACTAAGATATACTGCTCCGCGCTCATCGTACCACACCTCGGAGCACCGGGGAAAACTTTCCTACCCCTCAATTCGACTGCTGCGCAACGCCTTCCTGCTCCGCGAGCACATGGCCGGCAAGATAAAGCGATCCGCAAATTAAAATGCGTTTGGGTTGGACATTATCGGCTTCGATTTGTCGGATAGCTTCAGATGCATTAGGCGCGCTCGTCGCATTGAACCCCAGTTCACGCGCAAGGGCAGCCAATGCTTCCGGCTGAAACGGAGCCTCATGCGCACCAGGAATCGGTACGGTGACGATTCCCTTCACCAATCCACGGAAAGGTGCAAGAAAACCGGCCGCATCTTTCTGCCCCATCATGCCGACCACAAGGTGCACCGGCCTCGAAGAGCGTTCCTCGAGATCTGCTAGCGTTTGGGCAATCGCCTGACCACCGGCAGGGTTATGCCCGCCATCGAGCCATATTTCAGTTGCGGGATCGGCAATTTCCGTTAGCGGGCCAGATTTCAGCCGTTGCATGCGCGCCGGCCATTCTACTTCCGTCAACCCACGTCCGATCGTCTGCTCGTTAAGGCCGAACCGGCGCAGTGCCAGCGCCGCAGCCACTGCAGTACCAGCATTCACGATTTGATGGCGGCCGATAAGACCTGGCTTCGGCAGGTCGAGCAACTCGTTTTCTTTTTGAAAGACAAGGCGGCCACGCTGCTCGTAGGCATCGAAATGGCGCCCCCAAGCGAGAAGCGGCGCACCCACCCGAGCCGCTTGAGCAACGATGACCTCCAGTGCCTCGTCTTCTTGCTGCGAGATGACTGCGGGCACGCCCGGTTTCAGAATTCCCGCCTTTTCACCGGCGATTTCGGCCAGCGTGGTGCCGAGCTTATCGGAGTGATCCAGCGCGATTGGTGTGATTATTGACAATACCGGTTTTGCCACCACGTTTGTCGCGTCGAGCCGACCGCCCAGGCCGACCTCCAGGATCAGCACGTCTGCAGGCTTTTCGGAGAAAGCGAGAAAGGCAGCTGCAGTTGTGATCTCGAAAAACGTGATCGGCTCCCCGGCATTGATCTCGGAGACACGCTGGAGGAGCTGCACCAGCTCGTCCTCACCGATAGGGCGCGATTTACCCCCCGCCGGCCCTGCCAGTGAAATTCGTTCGTGAAAGCGGACCAGATGCGGAGATGCGTAGACGTGGACACGCCTCCCTGCTGCCTCGATCATCGCCTTGAGAAAGGCAGCCGTGGATCCCTTCCCGTTGGTCCCAGCGATGTGAATGACAGGTGGCAGCTTGTCTTGGGGATTGCCAAGCTTTGCAAGCAGCCGCTCGATCCGCCCGAGCGACAGGTCTATGAGCTGCGGGTGCAGCCGCTTCATGTCGGCCAGAAGTTCGTCGCTCTTGGGCATCGTGGCTCCGATCGCCGCCCTGGCTCCAATCGTAACGAATGAAGCGGTCAGGGCGGCAGTCGCCGGTTATGGATTTCAGGCACCGTCCTCGGGTTGGGGACGCGGCAATTCGGGCTCGCCTTCCCGCTTGGCCTTTTGGCGCTTGGCGATGCGAGACGGATCGAAGCGCTCGTCCTCGCCTACGGGCTCCGCTTCGACGACGATCTCATCCTCCGCGTCGCCCCGGGGATCTATGATCGCTCGATCGACCTGCGCACCGTTCATGTAGGGGTGGCCATTGAAGGTCTTCGCCTTTTCCTTGGCGAAGGCCTTATTCGCCATGAGCAACCGGCAGATGCGCGACAGGGTCTCGCGTAGGTGATGGCGGTGCACCACCATGTCGACCATGCCGTGCTCGAGCAAGTACTCCGCCCGCTGGAAACCGTCGGGAAGCTGCTCACAAATCGTCTGCTGGATAACGCGCGGACCCGCAAAACAGATGAGCGCGCCAGGCTCGGCGATATGGATGTCGCCAAGCATTGCGTAGGAAGCCGTGACGCCACCTGTGGTCGGGTCCGTCAGCACGACGATGTAAGGCAGGCGTGCTTCGCGCAGACGCTGCACGGCTATCGTCGTCCGCGGCATCTGCATCAGCGAAAGGATACCCTCTTGCATGCGCGCGCCGCCGGAGGCCGCGAACAGGATGAAGGGCGTCTTCTTCTCGACGGCACGCAGCATGCCCGCTATCACCGCCTCGCCCGCTGCCATGCCGAGCGAGCCGCCCATGAAGCGGAAATCCTGCGCCGCAGCGACGACCTCCTGACCGTCCAGGGTGCCTTCGCCAATCAAGACGGCATCATCGAGTTGAGTTTCCGACTTCGCGTCCTTCAAGCGGTCCGTATAGCGACGGCCGTCCCGGAATTTCAGAGGATCGAGCGGAACACTGGGAACCGGATACTTCGTGTACTCACCGCCGTCGAAAAGATGCTTCAGGCGTGCATCCGCACCCATGCGGAAATGGTAGTTGGAGCCCGGCACGACGAACTGGTTGGCCTCGAGGTCCTTGTAGAAGACCATCTGGCCGCTTTCCGGGCATTTCACCCAGAGATTGTCCGGGACCTCGCGCTTCGTGGTCAGGAAGCTGCGGATCTTCGGACGCACGACGTTATTAATCCAGTTCACGCTCGAGCGCTCCTCACACTCCGTTACCCAACCAAAACGAGTTCGCTGATCTCATCCTCGTCCTGCTATAGCCCCCCAAGGCCTAACTCGCCATGCTGGGATGGGTTACCCCGGCGCGCAATCCACTGGCCAAGCTCCTCACCAGGTCAAGGACCTCTGGAACCGTCCGACTGGTGGCTTTACCGTCAGCGTCGAGGCTCCGCTCGATCGTGCTGACCAGTGCCGAGCCGACAACCACGCCATCTGCACCCGCGGCAATGGCTCTGGCTTGCTCGGGAGTCTTCACACCGAACCCGACGACGACGGGGAGCGCCGTTGCGCTCCTGATCCGCTCAACGTGGGCGCGCACCGCTTCAACATCCGGCGCTGCCGTCCCGGTGATCCCGGTGATGGAGACATAATAGACGAAGCCACTGGAATTGGCGAGGACGGCGGGCAACCGCTTCGAATCCGTCGTTGGCGTCGCAAGCCGGATGAAGCTCAACCCGCGCTGCATGGCCGGGAGACAAACCTCCTCATCCGCCTCCGGCGGCACATCCACAACGATGAGCCCATCCACGCCCGCAGCTTTGGCATCGTCGAGGAAGTTTTCCGTCGGATAGACATAAATCGGGTTGTAATAACCCATCAGAACAATGGGCGTGTCCTGATCCTGCTTGCGGAAATCCGCCACCAGGGCCAGCGTCTTGCGCATGGTCTGACCGGCGGCGAGCGCCCGTTGCGACGAGGCCTGGATCACCGGCCCGTCCGCCATAGGGTCGGAGAACGGCATTCCAAGCTCGATCACATCCGCCCCGGCCTCAGGCAGACCCGCCAGGATCTTCGCACAAGTGTCGTAGTCTGGATCACCAGCGGTAATGAACGTGACGAGCGCACTCCGGCCCTCGCGCTTTAGTGCGGCAAAGCGGCGGTCGATGCGAGTTTCCAAAGTCATTCCGAAGTATCCCCGCCCCTTTGCTTCACATCTTCATGCCGAGATGCTCGGCCACCGTGAAAATATCTTTGTCGCCCCGTCCACACATGTTCATGACCAGAAGATCACTTTGCGGCAGTGTTGGGGCAAGCTTGCAAACCCATGCGAGCGCATGGGATGGCTCCAGCGCCGGGATGATGCCCTCGAGCCGGGTGCAGAGCTGGAAAGCTTCCAACGCCTCCTTGTCCGTCACAGGGACGTAGGTGACACGACCCGTCTCCTTGAGCCAGGAGTGCTCCGGCCCGACGCCAGGATAGTCGAGGCCGGCGGAGATGGAGTGACCCTCGAGGATCTGCCCGTCGTCGTTCTGCAGCAGGTAGGTGCGATTGCCATGCAGCACGCCGGGCTTGCCGCCGGTCATCGACGCACAGTGGCCATTGGGCACATCCAGTCCGTGCCCCCCGGCTTCCACACCGTAGATCTTGACGTCCTTGTCGTCGAGGAACGGATGGAACAGGCCGATCGCATTGGAGCCGCCGCCGATGCAGGCCACCAGCGTATCTGGCAGCCGGCCTTCAGCCTCCATCATCTGCTCACGAACTTCCTTGCCGATGACCGACTGGAAGTCACGCACCATTGCCGGGTAAGGATGTGGCCCCGCCGCGGTACCTATGATGTAGTACGTGTTCTTGACGTTGGTGACCCAGTCTCGCAGCGCCTCGTTCATGGCGTCCTTGAGCGTGCCGGCACCTGCAGTCACCGCGTTGACCTTGGCGCCGAGCAGCTTCATGCGGAACACATTGGGCTTCTGGCGTTCAACGTCCGTCGCCCCCATGAAAATCTCGCACGGCAATCCGTAGCGCGCACAGACAGTCGCCACGGCCACACCGTGTTGGCCAGCGCCCGTCTCGGCGATGATGCGCGTCTTGCCCATGCGACGCGCCAGGAGGATCTGGCCGAGGCAGTTGTTGATCTTGTGACTGCCGGTGTGATTGAGCTCGTCGCGCTTGAAGTAGATCTTCGCTCCGCCCTTGCCGCCTTTGGAGGCAGCCACCTCGCGCAAATAGGCCGTGAGGCGTTCCGCGTGATAAAGCGGTGAGGGTCGACCGCCATAGTGCGTGTTGAGGCTCTTCAGCTCGGCCTGAAATTCTGGATCGTCCTTGGCCTCGTTGTAGGCCTGCTCGAGCTCGAGGATCAGCGGCATCAACGTCTCGGCCACGAACCGGCCGCCGAACTGGCCGAAAAATCCATGCTCGTCCGGTCCCATTCGAAAACTGTTGGGCCCCGAGCTGGCAGTCGCTCTCAATTCGCCACTCATGCGCGTAAATCCTTCAGTTCCAGTTCGGCGTGCGGGCCTACCTTGTCGGATGCGCCTTTGGCCGCAGCGATGAACCTCTCAATCAGGTCCGGATCCTTCTCGCCTGGCCGCACCTCGACGCCAGACGACACGTCCACCCCCTCAGGCTCCGTTAGTCTGATTGCCTCGGCCACGTTCTCGGGGTTGAGACCGCCCGACAGCATGAAACGAACCTTGCCCCTGACACCATCGAGCGCGCGCCAATCGAATGCGATGCCGTTGCCTCCCGGCAGCGCGCCAGTCATGTCCCGCGGCGCCTTCGCGTCGAAAAGGAACAAATCCACCATGTCCCGGTAGGCGAGCGCGCGATCGGCATCTGCGCTACTTTCAACACTGATGGCCTTCATCACGGGCCGTCCGAACCTCTTGCGAATAGCGGCCGCGCGCTCAGGCGTTTCCTTGCCATGGAGTTGAATGAGGTCTGGCTCGACCTTCCGGATCACTTCATCCAGGAGCGTTTCGTCCGGATCGACGAACAAGGCGACGACCTGGGCACGCCCACGTGCAAGTTGCGCTAGGTTGGCTGCGTCCTCGGGCGAAACACTGCGCGGGCTCGGCGGATAGAAGACGAGGCCCACGTAGTCGGCACCGGACGCGAGCGCCGCGGCGACTGTGGCCTCAGTTCTAAGCCCGCAGATCTTGACCTTGATTGCCATTTCCTATGCCTGCCCGGGCGCACGCCTTCAGCAGTCGCGCCTCAGCCCCGATGGGGTCTCCCGCTATGTGCACCGAGCGGAGAGGAAACGCAACTCGACCCATCCCCGCAGCCGTGCAGACATCTCTGCGTGCCCGCTAGGCTGCAGCATCAGCCTTTTCATAAACGGCCACCGCCGCCGCCAAGTCCTCGATCGAAGCGCCGACGGATTTGAACATCGTGATCTCATCGGCCGAGTTGCGGCGCGGTGCGGTTCCACGGGCCAAACCGAACAGATCCCCTTGGATGTCGCTTTCGCGGATCACGCCTGCGTTCAGAGGTATGACGACGTCGCCAGCCTCGCTAAGTCCACCCGCGAACGTATCGACCCAAATTCGTGCTCTCCGGACCACATCGTCATCAGTCTCCCGCATGTCCGGCCGAAACGCGCCGACGCAATCGACATGGCAGCCGGGCTGAAGCCAAGCACCGCAGATCAAGGGAGCCGAGGATATGGTCGCAGTCGAGATAAGATCGGCAGTCCGCACGGCTCCCTCCAGATCGTCAACGACGGAGAGAGCAAGCCCGGAGTTTGCGAGTTTCCGTTGCAGGGCCTCTGCTTTGGACCGCGTCCTGTTCCACAGCATGACCTCGCGTATGGGTCGCACCGAAGCATGCGCTCGCACCAGATACGGCGCGAGCGCACCCGCGCCCACCATCAGCATCCGGGTGGCATCCGGCCTGGCCAGAAAGCGCGCCGCCAGCGCTGAGGCCGCAGCCGTCCTCCAAACGGTGAGCGTGGGCGCATCAATAAGGGCAAGCGGCTCGCCCGTTTCCGTAGAAAGGAGGAGATAGGCGCCGTAGATGGCGGGTTTGCCGAGCCGGGAATTGTCAGGAAAAACGGTGACCTGCTTGATCCCGATGTACCGGCCAGCCGTCTCCGCCCCTGGCGCCGAGCTTGTCCAAGCCGGCATCAGAAGCAGCGTAGCGTCTGGGCGGCCTTCGAGCTTGATCGTGTGGTGATGTCGCGGCGGTGAGATCGCTCCCGTGCGAAAAGCCTCCTCGAGCACGTCGACGAGCTGAGGATATGCCAGCGCCTTCTCGACCGCAGCCGCGTCTATGAAGCGCATGGGCGAAGTCCAGTTCAGTGGCTCGCCAAAGCGAGCTGCCTCTTTTCGTAAGACTGTGACGCAGGCTTATGCTGAGCGACCAGAACATCACGCTCGCGCGTCAGTCGCTCGGCCTCCGCCCGCCAACGCGCTGCGTCTTGCCCGCGAGCACGCGCCAATCGGCGCCAGCGGCTCTGACTGAACCAAGTTGCGATGCCACCTAACATGACTCCAACGATGAGCATCGCGAAAAGGTAAGCGTAGAAGGGTAGCTCTACGGCCAGGATCGGGTCGAGTGGATTGAATGGATCGAGCACAAGCTGCACCGTATGGCGATTGGCCACCGCCAACGTCACGAGAAAGACGGCGGCGACGAAACCGAACAGCAGCCCCAGAATTCGACCAATCACAATCCGTTCCTTCCCGGCCAGACGCCCAATCGAAAGCCTCAGCTCGATGCGGGCCGGTTGATGCGCTCGCGTAGCTCCTTACCCGTCTTGAAGAACGGCACGTACTTCTCCTCCACGGGAACCGGCGCTCCAGTCCGGGGATTACGGCCGATCCGCGGCGCTCTGTATTTCACCGTAAACGCACCGAAACCTCTGAGCTCGACACGGTCTCCCCGCGCCAACGCGTTGACGATCTCATCGAAGATGACGTTGACGATCCGCTCGACGTCGCGGTGATAGAGATGGGGGTTTGCTGCAGCAATCCTTTGGATGAGCTCAGACTTGATCACGACACGCTCCGACGACAAAAGTGCTTGTATTATAATCAGTTTTCGGAAGGTTGCCAAACCGACACAAGCCCGTCAAGGCTGAAGGCCCCCAGCGTTCGATCGCGCGTGAGAAGCGCCGTCAACCCGGCCACGAAATCGCCACCCAGATAGCGCGCCAAACCGGCAACACCGCCAAGACCCCAGCCCGTTCCGCTGCGCTCCTTCCAGTCCACCACATTGAGGCCCTTCTCGACCCCGCGCTCCTCGAGCCACCGTATGGCTTCGGTTTCGCCGCCGATCTCGTCGATCAACTTGTGTTGCAGCGCCTCGCGTCCGGAGAAAACCCGTCCCTGCTCAAGACCCGGTATGCTGTTGGTTGCGACTTGCCGCCGGGTACGAACCAGATCGAGAAACCATTGATGACTTTCGGCGATCATGCTCTCGGCAAGGGCACGGCCCGTCTCGTCCATGGGCTGGAAAGGTGAGGGATTGGCCTTCAAGGGGCCGCTTTTCACCTCATTCACCTTAACTCCGATCTTGTCCAGCAGGCCGGAAATCTCCGGCCACTGCATGATGACACCGATCGACCCCGTGATGGTGTTGCCCCGTGCAACGATGTAATCCGTCCCGAGCCCGGCGATATAGGCCGCCGACGCGGCTACCGTCCCGAACTGCGCGACAACCGGCTTCTTTTCCGAAAGCCGGCGCAACGCCTCGTAGATGGCCTCGCCGCCTGTCGTCGTTCCGCCGGGACTGTTGACGTAAACGATGACCCCGGCGACGTTCTCCGCCTCGCCGACACGGTCGAGCAGCTTCAGAAGATCACGGCTTTCTGTGATCATGCCTTCAAGCGACACACGGGCGATCTGTCGGCGATCGAGAAGCCCGCTCTCACTTGAAACAAGGAGGGCGCCGGCTGCGAGTGTGAGAGCAATCACCGCCAGCACGCGCCAGAACGAAAGCTGGCGCCTCACCCGGCGGCGGTCGAGAATGGTCTCAGTGTCGAGGCTCATGCTGCTCCCGTGCCGCCCTCGGGCGGCCAATCGATTACGCGGCTGGCTAGAAATTAGGCCGCAGCGTCGAGCCATTCAACGTCTGGACAGTCAAAACGTAAGGAGCGCGGCTACGAGGGGAGAGCCGCGCTCCTTTAATTTCGCGGGTCAGAGGCCGTCTACTCTTTGGCCTCGTCCTCCTTGGCCTCGTCCTCGCGCTTCTTGATGGCTGCTTTGAAGATGTCGCCGAGCGAAGCACCCGAGTCGGTCGAGCCATACTGAGCCACCGCCTGCTTCTCCTCGGCCAGCTCGAGCTGCTTGATCGAGACCGAGATCCGGCGGCTCGCCTTGTCGACGCTGACCACCGCGGCATCGACCTTGTCGCCGACGTTGAAGCGCTCCGGCCGCTGCTCAGTACGGTCACGCGACAGGTCCGAGCGCTTGATGAAGCTCGTCACATCGGTGCCGACGATCTTGACCTCGATGCCATTGTCCTGGACCGCGATCACCTCGCAGGTGACCGGATCACCCTTCTTGTAGCGGCTGATCACATCGAGCGGATCGCCCGCAAGCTGCTTGATTCCGAGCGAGATCCGTTCCTTGGACGGGTCCACGTCGAGGACCACGGCCTTGACCACGTCGCCCTTCTTGTACTCCTTGATGACCTCGTCGCCCGGGCGGTTCCAATCGAGATCGGACAGGTGGACCATGCCGTCGACACCGCCATCGAGACCGATGAACAGGCCGAACTCGGTGATATTGCGGATTGGCCCCTCGACCACCGATCCCTTCGGGTGATTGGCGAGGAACGCCTCCCAGGGGTTCTCCTGCGTCTGCTTGAGACCCAGGCTGATCCTCCGCTTTTGAGCGTCGACCTCGAGAACCTGGACCTCCACCTCCTGACTGGTCGAGACGATCTTGCCAGGGTGGACGTTCTTCTTGGTCCAGCTCATCTCGGAGACGTGGATCAGGCCTTCGACACCCGGCTCCAACTCCACGAAGGCGCCATAGTCGGCAATGTTCGTGACAGTGCCCTTGAACCGCGCGCCGACCGGGTACTTGGCCTCGATGCCCTCCCATGGATCGGCCTGCAGCTGCTTCATGCCGAGGCTGATGCGCTGCGTCTCCGGATTGATGCGGATGATCTGCACCTTCACCGTGTCGCCGACATTGACGATCTCGGAGGGGTGATTGACGCGCCGCCAGGCCATGTCGGTCACGTGGAGCAGACCATCGATGCCGCCCAGGTCGATGAACGCACCGTAATCGGTGATGTTCTTGACCAGACCTTCGATGACCTGCCCCTCCTCGAGGCGGGCCACGATGTCCGCACGCTGCTCGGCCCGCGTCTCCTCGAGCACCGAGCGGCGGGAGACGACGATGTTGCCCCGCCGGCGGTCCATCTTGAGGATCTGGAATTGAAGCGGCTGATGCATCAGCGGGCCGACGTCACGTACCGGTCGGATGTCGACCTGACTGCCCGGGAGGAAGGCCACCGCCCCGTCGAGATCGACTGTAAAGCCGCCCTTGACCTTGTTGAAGATAACGCCGGTGACCTTCTCGCCACGCTCGAACTGCTGCTCGAGACGGTTCCAGCTTTCCTCGCGGCGCGCCTTCTCGCGGCTCAGCACCGCCTCACCGAGCGCGTTCTCGATGCGCTCCAGGTACACCTCGACCTCGTCACCGACATTCAGCTCCGCCGGCTTTCCAGGAGCAGCGAACTCCTTCAGCGGGACGCGGCCTTCCATCTTCAGGCCGACATCGATGACCGCCATATCCTTCTCGATAGCGACGACCTTGCCGCGGACGACGTTGCCCTCGTAGCTGACATCTTCAGCAAGCGTCTCGTCCAACATGGCCGCGAACTCATCGCGGGACGGCGTCAGCTCTTTCGAGATCTGAGGTGTGCTCATTCAGTTTCCTTCAGCTCAGTCGGCGGGAAGAACCCGCCCGGTTGTCCATAATCGTGCATTGCGGCGTCCCGGGCCGGCGCAGCGCCGTACCCGGCTGGAGGCGTCCAGCGCGCAAGTTCCGAAACGTTGATTTCTTGCGAGCCGCCGGCAGAGGGGTCTGCCCACCAATGGGATTAGGGGCGCAGCCATTGGCGCACCCTATTGGCCGATCTTCCTCTTGATCAGTCCGACGGCGGCATCGAATGCCGCTTCTATATCCAAGTTGGTGGTATCGAGCAATACGGCGTCTTCGGCTGGCCGCATCGGCGCGCTGGCGCGATTGGCGTCGCGCTCGTCGCGCTGGCGTATCATTTCCAGAACCTCACCATAGGTTACATCGTCACCTTGAGATTTGCGTTCAAGATAGCGCCGCTGCGCACGCACCTCAGGCAAAGCGGTCACAAATATTTTGACGTCCGCATCGGGGCAGACGACCGTGCCGATATCCCGCCCGTCGAGCACGGCTCCGGGCTTGCGCCGCGCGAACTCGCGCTGAAAATCCAACAGCGCTTCGCGCACCAGCTCGATGCGAGCCACGATGGACGCCGCCTCGCCGATACCCGCCTGGCGCAGAACCGGATCCGATAACGTTTCGGGATCGAGCGACCGGGCACATTCCACTGCGGCCTGCTCGTCATCGATCGACGCTCCCCGCGCCAGCACGTCGCGGGCCACCGCGCGATACAGAAGCCCCGTGTCGAGGTGAGCAAAGCCGAAGTGCTCGGCGATAAGTTTGCCAAGCGTACCCTTGCCCGATGCTGCCGGTCCGTCGATGGCAATGATCATGCCGTTCCCATTCGTTTGGCATCCGTTCGCACGCAGCCTGCAGCCATGCGGGGTCACCTCCACCGACCTTTGGAATGCCTCATGATTGTCCCTTGCGGACCGTTGCCACTTGTCCGCTGCTCGTCACGCGAAGCGTGCGCCTAGTCTTTCCATCAGCTCCCGAAACTCGGGAAAGCTCGTTGCGATCACCGACGTATCATCCACCGTGACCGGCTCCCGGCTGGCAAGCCCCATTGTGAGAAAAGCCATAGCGATGCGGTGGTCGAGATGCGTCGCGACGGTTCCGCCGCCTCGCGGAGCCGTGCCCGTGCCCTCGACGATGAGGGTATCTCCATCCGCGACCGCCTCGACACCGTTTGCAATGAGCCCAGCCGCCGTTGCCGTCAGCCGGTCGCTTTCCTTGACCTTAAGCTCAGCCAGACCAAGCATTTCGGTGCGGCCGCGCGCGAAGGCAGCGACCACGGCGAGGATCGGGTACTCGTCGATCATGCTCGGCGCTCGTTCCGCCGGAACCTGGACTCCCGTGAGACTCGACGCACGCACGCGGATGTCGGCAACGGGCTCGCCACCTTCCTCCCGCATGTTGAGGAACGTGACGTCGCCACCCATCTCCTGCAGCGTCAGATAGAATCCGGTTCGGGTGGGGTTTATCAGGACGCCCTCGATCGTCACTTCGGAGCCAGGAACAATAAGTGCTGCCGCTGCGATGAAGGCGGCCGAGCTCGGATCGCCCGGCACCACGACGTCCCGGCCCTCGAGCTCGGCGTTACCTTTGACGGTGATGCGAGTGCGCCCGCCCTCAGCAACGGAGCAAATCTCGGCGCCAAAGTAGCGGAGCATCCGCTCCGTGTGGTCTCGCGTCGGCTCCTTCTCGATGACGGTCGTCTCGCCTCTCGCGGCGAGCCCTGCAAGGAGGACGGCGCTCTTGACCTGGGCCGAGGGCACCGGCAGCTCATACTCGATCGGCACAAGATCGCTCGTGCCGCGGATGGTGAGTGGCAGCGTCTCCTTGTTTTCGAGAACCTCGAGACCCATCTGCTGCAGCGGCCGCAAAACCCGGCCCATGGGCCGGCGGGACAAGGATGGATCGCCAATCAGCCGTACCGTGATTGGATGTCCGGCGATGACACCCATCATGAGCCGTGCGCCGGTACCAGAGTTGCCGAAGTCGAGTGGCTCGGAAGGTTGGCTGAGGCCCCCGACACCACGGCCTAGGATCTCCCAGACGTCGCCCGACTTGCGGGCTGGAGCCCCAAGGGCCGTCACAGCCTTCGCGGTGTTGAGTACGTCTTCGGACTCGAGCAGATTGCTCACTCGCGTGCGGCCCGTCGCCAGAGCGCCAAAAATGAGCGCGCGATGGGAAATTGACTTGTCACCAGGCACGCGACAGGCACCACGGAGCGGGGCTGCCGAAGAAGCAGTAAGCGGTCGGGAAAGGGGAGCTGTCATATAAGAATATCGGCCGTAAAGAGCTTCGATTGCGCCGGCGCTCAGCCCCCGGCAGGCTCGCTGGCAGATAGAGACTGGCTGGGCCTAAGCTGTCAACCGCGGCAAGGGGACAGGGGCTGCCAATTACTTTTGACATGGTCTGCCACCCGTGGCAGACGCAGCTGAATTTCGCGATGAGGACATTGAGGAATCGAGATGGCAACGAAGGAAGCGCGTGGGACCAAGCGCACCTGCCAGAACCCCGAATGCGGCTCCCAATTCTATGACCTGAACCGGGATCCAATCGTATGCCCAATCTGCCAAACGGTGTACAAGCTCGCGACTGCTCCTCAGATCGAAGAGGCGCAGGACGAGCAGGCGGTCCGCAAGCCCGTGAAACCTGAGTTGGTGGCAGACGAGGAAGGCCTGGTTGGTGATCTCCCGCTGGCCGAAGGCGACGAGGACTTGGCCGACCTGGAGGAGGCAGACGAAGCGCTTGTGGGAGACGAGGAGGAGCCTTTCATTGAACCCGAGGACGAGGACGGCGGTGATGTGACCGACATTCTCGGTCCGGTTGGCGAGGATGACGACGAGGAACGTTGAGTGTTCGAGTACCGGCTAGTGCCGGGGTTCATCCTTACAGA
This sequence comes from uncultured Pseudomonadota bacterium, assembly GCA_963786775.1. Lineage (GTDB taxonomy): Bacteria > Pseudomonadota > Alphaproteobacteria > Rhizobiales > Hyphomicrobiaceae > ZC4RG25. Next base: position 38,880 of record CAWBAM010000039.1, read on the forward strand.
TCAACGAAGGGCTTGCAGTTTTTGATTCGGCAGCCTATTGAGGCGCTTCTAGTGTGGGGTGGGTGACAGCCCACCCTTACAAGATCCCAACGGTCGGGGCCGTAGCTCAGTTGGGAGAGCGCGTGAATGGCATTCACGAGGTCAGGGGTTCGATTCCCCTCGGCTCCACCATCTTCCCGAATTTTCCCAAACCGTGCATCAGTCAAGCTGGTGGTTGATGACCAGGCGGTGAGCTGCTGGCTATAGATTGAGGATGGAGACCAACAGGAGGGGATTAGAACGCTCCATTGAGGGGCGTCCACGTCCAGTCTGATGAGGCGGTTGCGACGTTTGCCGAAGCGCTATGCGCCCTTTGTCTACGGCATGATCCAAGCAGCAATTACATCCGCCGTTGCGACGGCCATCGCGACGTATCCGATGGCACGCCTCAACCTACAGTTCACATTCTACTGGCTCGGGTGCTGGGCACTTTCACTGACCACAATGCTGCCGGTCGTTATCCTGGTTTCGCCCCTCATTCAGCGGGCCGTCGCCGCACTGACGGAAGAGGATGTCAAGGGCGGAAGGCCGCCCTCAACATCGATCGATTAGCGGACAGGCATGTTCGTGGGCGCCGCAGGAAAGCGACAGCACGCGACCGATTTCCGCCTGCTCACCAGCATCAGGCAGGCGGAGCCAGCAATAGACGCAAGAGCTTGTTACTGGCCGTTGGCGCCGTCCAGGTCGTCGCCCTCCGGCGGATTCTCGACCTTGATGACGGTCAAGCGGCGCTCCTTACCGTCGCGTGCCGTCCATACGATCGACTGCCCCTCAGAAAGACCGATGAGGGCAGTGCCGATGGGCGTGAGGATTGAAATTTTCCCCGCGCCGATATCCGCCTGGCCAGGAAATACCAGCTGCACTCGCCGCTCGCGATTGTCGTCATCCTTGTATGTGACGATCGAGCCCATCTGCACGACAGAAGGCGGCACGTCCGGAACGACGCGCGCACGCTCCATCTCTGCGATGAGCTCCGTCGCCACGTCCGGAGAACGGTTCAGCGCATCCATGGCGAGCACGGTGAGCCGCTGCTGATCGACCTGGCTCACGACGATCTCGGGCATTTCCGGGTAGTGTCTGACTTTCATGGGCTCACCCATTGCGCTATGAGGCCAATCGCCCCTTCCGTGATGAACTTCTGAGATGCACTTTGTGCGCCGCGACAGCACGGCTCAGGCCATGCTGTCCTAAGAAACTGTCGTGCGTGTCGGGAGCGCCCCAGGCTCGGGAGCGCACGATTGCCGAGCTGGGGCTGCTATCCTGCGATCGGATGCAGCCGGCGCGTGATGGACGCGCGATGGATCAGATTGCTCAACATACTTACTAATCTGGCCCCTGCGACATGAATGTCAAGCGCTGTTGAGGGCGAAACAGTTAAGCATTTGAGCGTCAGGGCGGCGAAACTCGGATTCTTTAGAGGTAAATGCCACTTCGGTCCGGTGCGCCCGCGTTCGGACGGCCCTTCGAGGTGTCTGCCGTCCCGCTGTCTCCGGCTCCATCTTGCCGAATCGGACTCTGATGTTCCCCGAACCTTTCCTCAGGCTGGCCACCGCCCGAGGACATGTTAGATGTAGTCTGGTGGGCCGTGCCTTGCGAGCCTTGCTGCGGCAATTGCCCGCCTGACGTGGCGCTTCGGTCGGGCTCCGTGACGTACACGGTCAGTGCCTCGACATCATACCCGGCCGACTGCAGCAGACGCGTGAGTGCAGATTGATCCCTTCGGATGAGATCTGCGGTGCTTGGCTGATCAGCATCGATGCGCAGCTCAAGTGCATGCGCCTCGAGTTTCAACCGAATGCTAACAGCGCCAAGCTCGGCGGGCTCGAGGCGAATCTGGAGCACCCGGATCACTCCGCCTGTTGTGGAGGAGGTCGGCACCAGTTCGGTGGCGGATCGAGACGGCGGCAAGCTTTCCGGTGCCTGAACCTCGGTAATCAGGGCATTAGCAACTTGGGCTGCGGGAGAGAGATGTACGGGAGGTGGGGAGTGCGTCTCCTGCCGGACGACAGTGATCAACCTGTCGAATGTCTGCTTGTTAGCAGCGTTAGAAGCCAGCTTGGCGTCATCACTGGCCGTTGGCCGGATGGACACCTCCACGGCCGTCGACTGCTGCAGCGCTGTATTCGTAGTAAACTGCGGCTGGCGCAGGGTCGTTACACGATCAAACACACTGTGGGTCGCTATGCGCGTGAGGCCGGTCGCAAATCCGGCAGCCGTTAGTGTCCGCTGTAACTCATCATTAGTCGGGGGCCGCTCCGTAGCGCTCTTGCTGTCCGCAGCTTGCACTGGAGAGTCGTCCAAAGAGGGCGAAATTCGGTCGATGCGCACCGGAGCCGTAGGGTCATTTTCCAATATATTTGCTTTCGGTCGGGTTGGGACAGCTCTATCGGCACTTACGTCCTGTGGCAATCCAGCATTCTCATTGTGGGCCAAAACAGTTTTGAGCAGAGGCGGAAGCCTCTGAGCAACCGACCCCCGCCAAGCCTTTCCAATCGCGTTGGTGGCAGGCTCAACTTCCTCAGCCGCGCGTTCCTTGGCCGCCCCAACACCATTCTCCGCATGCTCAAGAATGGGCTCGGCTTCAGAAGCGAGCAGGGCCGCTTTCGTTTCCAATGCATCAATGTGCTCGGAGAAGGCTTCGGCGATCGTGTCCCTCGCCTGGGTTTGACGCTCAATTTTCAGTGCTCGTACCGTCGAAATCTCAGGCCCAGCCGCAGTGCCGTCGGTCACATTTCCCATGCAATTCATCGTGCTCCCCCGCTCAACAGCGCATCGACATTCCCCGCCAGTGCTCGCGCGCGCTCTATCGTTTCCGTTCCGATGCTAGACAGCGCACGAAGTCGTTCATTCTCGATGGCACTTTGCTCTGAGCTCCTAGAGCTGGTGACAACTGCAGGCTGGCGACGGATGTCATGAGCGACGGAAATTGCGGCTTCGAGCAGCTCGGCATCGACTTTAGCGAGTAATTCACGACTCGAGTTGGGTCAGTGTGGCGTGGCCGCGCTCGTACTCGTCCGTCACGATGAGCGCCGCTGCTTCATAAAGCTGCGCACGCAGCGCGCCAGCCTCTCCTGGGTTCGTCATCTGCAGTAAGCGCGACGCAGCAAATCGCACTAGCTCGACGATACCCCGAGCAACTCCCTCCTGAGCTAGAGATTCGTAAATGTGCCGTCTGTCGTTCGTATCGAGTGTTGCAAGGAGTGCCTCCAGTTTCACCAGTTGGCCTAATTCATCCCAACGCTCGAGGCTGGCGAGCTCGGCGGACAATTGGCGCCAGAATGCACGCGCAAAGTAGGATTTCCCGAACTGCCGGACATATCTTCTCAGCAGGCGATCAATTTCGTCGAACCGACCAACAGACGACAGGAGCAAAACCTGTCGCCGCAGAGCCAACTCCTCGATCAGGGTGCCTGGAGCCAACAATCTGGCTTGGTCGAGAAGGATCAGCGCTTTGTCGGGATCGGATTTGTCGACCAATGTCGCCTGCACGAGTGCGACGGTGCCCGCCGTGGTTGGATCGCTCTTTCGCGCGTTCACACCATTAAGAATCTCTCGCGCTTCCTCGTTGCGGCCCTCCGAGTAGGCGAGTGCCGCCCGAGCCAGATCAGCCTCAGGCTCGGGTAGGCCACTTAGACCAACAATAGGCCGCAGAACGTTTGGATCGCCACCACTGAACCCATAAAGGGCAATCGCACGGAGATTGCGCGGCTCTCTCCAAACCTCCGGGGCAGCAGTGGCGAAACGCGCCCGGAGCTCGGTCATCATTTTCTGCTGAACGGCGTGAGCGTCCGCATCACCTTTTGCAAGTGCATCCTGGAGAATTCGTAATTCCCGTACCAGTTCGAACGGCGCTTTGGTGCTCTCTGCTGCATCAGCCACTGTTGTGGCTGCCAGCAGGAGCACCAGGAGATGCGCTATTCTTTCCGGCCAACTCACGATTGCTCCCCACTTCGGAGGAGAATTTCAATTCGCCGATTTTGCGCCGCTTCCGGATCGTGGGCTACCTTGAGGCTCCGGTCGGCGTGGCCCTCGATGCGTTCAAACCGCCGCTCGTCCACACCACCCCGCGTCAGCAGGAAATAGGCCATGTGAGCGCGCGCGGTAGAGAGGCGCCAATTGTCGTAGTTTTGGGTCCGGAACGGCCGTCCATCTGTGTGGCCACGCACAATGAGTCGTCCCGGATAGTCTTTCAGCACCCGAGCGATTTTCTCCATGATCACGACCAGCTCCGGCCGCGGCTCGGCGGAGGCGATCGCGAACATTCCGAAGTCGAACTCGTCCGTGAGGCTGATGAGGATGCCGTCAACGGTCCGAACCACCTCGACGTGAGGAATTTTGGCCAAAGCGGCTTCGTTCAGCGCTCTTCGGATATCCTCTGCAACGCTGATGTGCGCAGGCCGCGGTTCCGGCTTCTCAGTTGGAAGAGGCTCCGCGCTCTCCGGACTCTCGGGCGGATTTGTCTCCGCCGAGTTAGATTCTGCCTTCACTTCCGAATGAAGCGTATCGCGCGAAGTTTCAAGAGCAGCGTTGTCATCAAAAGTACTTGGTCTTTCAGAAACCGTATCAATCGCCCTATCTCGTTCTGGTTCCTGCGGAATTGCTTCGCTGGCATTGGCGCGCGCTATGAGATAACCGAACTCGGGATTGAACGGATCGCGCCAGGCAATATCAGAACTTGCCCGTGTGCTATTCAGCTCCGTATTTTCATCGGTTTTCCTCGCCAACTGTTCGAGAACACGATGATGATCCGCGAAAAGCGCTTCTTCCGAATAGCTGGGATGGGATCTGACCTCCGACTTAGAATAGCTTGCGGAGGCTCTCTTCGCGCTGAGCAACTCGTCAAATTCCTCGCGTGCGTTAGCCTCCATATCGTGCAGCCCTCTTGGGCCGCCGAGATTGTCGGTCAGTTTTACCGGGTTGAAATAGCTCGCCACGGCCGCAATGGTCTGCTTATCCGTGGCGTTCAACAGCCACATGACAAGGAAAAATGCCATCATGGCTGTCATGAAATCCGCGTAAGCGATTTTCCAGATACCCCCGTGGGTCTCATGCCGGCCCGATCCCATCCGGCGCCGAACAATCACCAGCTCTTTCGTCCGCTCAGGCGGGGTACGCAGTACTCGATCCGAACTCATAACTAAACGCCTCACGCATCCGCTGTTTGAGAGCTTCTAGCCTCCCGCATCCATTGCTTGAGAATCGCCGCAGCCTGCTCCTCATCGAAATCGACCATCTGCTCGAGCCGCTTCAGCGGCGTCTTGTCGAGCTTGCTCTTGAGGTCCGCGATGAGAACTCGGTTCCGATGTGGACAGGGTTGGCTCGTCAGACATTGGCGGACCATCGCCCGCCTCGAGCCGCTTGCCAGGCAAGCTTGCGCCGGCAGCAACTGGCTCCAGAACAGCCTTGAGCGCCGGTCGCAGGCCGAGCCAGACGAGCAGCGCGGTTGCCGCAAGGATCGCGAGCGCGTTGACGATGGTGCCGGACTGACTCAGCAACAGCTCGCCAAAGCTCATGCCAAGTGGCTCCAACGGCTCGCCATCCTTGAAGAAGTCTACCGCCGCAACGGTGATACGGTCACCGCGGTCAGCCGTGAGCCCGATGGCCGCGCCAACAAGCTGCTCAATGTCCCTTAGATGCGCCTCCAGGGTCGCGGCATCCGCATCTTCTCCGATTACGGAGAGGAGTCTCTTCCGGTTGATCACCACCGCGACCGTCAGAGCCTCGATCCTGTAGCCGTCGCTGACGGTGGAAATGGTTTTCGAATTCAGCTCGTAGTTGGTCAGCTCCTCACGGCGATCATTATTTGCGAGTCGAAATATCGCCTGCCCGTGCAGCGAGATCCTCTTCTGGAAGATTCTGCTCAACGCTCACTGGCGTGCGGGTGGCCTGGTTCTGTGAGCTGCCGGATTCTTTCACAATGCGCACGGAGCGCTCGACCCGAGACTCCGGATCGAAAGCCGTCTCGTTGATTTGGCGCTTGTCCGTGTTCAGGCGCGCCGCGACACTGACCTCGAAATTATCGAGGCCAAGGTACGGCGCCAGCGTCATCCGCGCTCTCTCCTGCAGCTCACGACTGATTGTTTTTCGAGCTCCACCAGCTTTGTGGGAACGACACTCGCCAACTCGCCGCCGGCTGCCAAAATCGCGCCGTCCGTGCTCAGTACCGTAACTTGATCGACAGTGAGCTCTGGCACCGCTGCAGCGACGAGGTGCCGGATCGCCTGCGCCGAGCTGAAGTCGCCAGCCGCCTCGGTGCGGATGACCACAGAGGCCGAGGGTGTTTGCCGGTTACGGCGAGACGAGCCAGCGTCAGGTAGCACGAGGTGAACGCGGGCCGCCTTCACGCCTTTCACAGCCTGAATGGTGCGCGCGATTTCTCCCTCAAGTGCCCTGACGCGAGTCACCTCCTGCATGAACGACGTAAGCCCGATCGAGCCCAAGTTGTCGAAAAGCTCGTATCCCGCGTTCGCGCTGCTCGGCAGTCCTTTTTCGGCCAACAGCATGCGAGCTTCGGCCGTTTGGCCGCGGCGAACGAGCACCTTCGTCCCTTCGGCATCGACGTCGAAATAAATGCCTGCCTCGCTCAGCGCTGCCCCGATGCGGCTAATGTCTTGCGCATTGAGCCCACCGTAGAGCGTCTCGAGCTTCCGGCCGGCTCATGTAGAAACCGATCATTCCGATCGCGCCTAATGCGGTAGCTCCTACGATTGCGAGGGCCGCGAGACGCCTAGTGCCCAACGCGCGTAGGTTTTCCCACAATCGCTCGATGTCTTCTCGCCCGATCATTCGAATCGTTCCGTCATCAATCAACTCACTCGGCGAGATGCTTTCGCGTGAAACTTGCGCCAGAATGATGGAGTGGGCTGCGCCCCGCGCTGGAGCACAGCCCAGGCCCGCCTCTGACACGCTGGGGGGAGAGGCCAGAGGTCAAGGCAAAGGGGATCAGGAAGAGCCGCCAATCCGATTTTCAGATTGGCCGCCCCACCGCCCCAATGGAGAGCGGCCTCATTTCATCAGCGAAACAGCGCGAGAATATTCTGACTGTTCGCGTTCGCGATGCTGAGCGCCTGAATGCCGAGCTGCTGCTGCACCTGTAATGCCTGCAGCCGTGTCAATTCCGCGTTCATGTCCGCATCGACGAGCTGACCAATACCGCGATCAATGGCGTCCATGAGCGCCTTGACGAAGTCCTTTTGAAGATCAATTCGGCTCTTCACGGCGCCAAGATCAGATGCTGCCGTCGTAACTCTGCGGCCATCGCATCAATCCCGGCGATGTAGTCATCCAGCAGCGCATCGGTAACGTTGGTGATATCAATTTCGATTGCGCTGAAGAAGTTGCCATTGTCGCTCAACTCGGCGTTCGATACAGCCAGGGTATCGTCCGCCGTGTTATTTGCATGGGTAATGACTACCGCACCTGTGTTGGCAGATACAGTCACATCAGTGGTCGTATCGAAACCAGCATTCTGAAGAGCCAGCTCGACGACCGTCACCATGTCCGCCGCATCGGCAACTACGCCATCGCCATTACCGAGCGCCGCATCGACGGTGGCCTTATCGATGATGACCCGCCTCGCTTCTCCGTTGAAAACGAGGTCAAACCTGATGACATCATCTTCATCGAGAATAACGCCGTCTGTGTCCACGTCTGCAAACAGCGTCACACTGGCAGGAGTTGTACCATCGCCTGCGGCGGGTCCGCTATTCTGAAGCCCGCCATTATTCGTCAGAGCTTGGCCTTGTTCCAAGAGGCCACTCCTTGTCGCACTCGCATCGAAAAGGGCCGGTTTTCGTCAAATCGACGTCAATAGTTCCAATCTCGATCGAGCCACTGGCAGTGCGGGAGAAGGAAGCGACAACTTTTTGAAACCCACTCCATCCCGATGTCGAAAATTTACCGAAAGCCAGTTCGATCCGGAGAAAACAGCGGCAGACGCTATGCCGACCAGCTGATCCTGAAGCTGTTTGATTTCACTTTAAATCTTCGATCGGTCCACGCTGGGCTGTTTCGCTGCCACCAGCTTGGCCTTGATTTCATCGAGAATATCTTTGGCGCGCTCCATTGCGGTATAGGCAATGTCGACCTGAGCGGCACCAAGCCCGAGAGCATCCTGAACCGTGGAAAGCGCCTTGTTGTCGGACCGCATTGTGGTTGCGATCGACCAATAGGCAGCGTTATCCGAAGCCGTCGCCACACGATAGCCAGTCGAAATACGGTTCTGCGTCACCGCAAGGTTCTTATTGGTCCGCGCGAGTGTCTGCAGAGCCGTCATCGCGGCGGTATTGGTAAGAAGGCTGCTCATCTGGAGATGTCCCTTCAGGTTGAACTTAAATCAGATTATTTCAGGGACATACCGGATCGGCCGGTATGGCAGGGCGGCGTCATGCCTTTGAGGCGAGTTCCACAATCGCAACCCAACCTGCCATCACCTAGAACATGCCAGATAGATCTTGCTTCTGGCTTAACGCGATCGCTCGGACCTAAGAAAATGAGCGGATCAGCCCGCCGATGAGCAGGTTCCAGCCATCGATCAGAATAAAGAACAGAATCTTGAACGGAAGGGAGATGACCGTAGGCGGAAGCATCATCATGCCCATCGACATGGTGAGCGTTGCAACGATCATGTCGATCACAAGAAACGGTAGCACGATGAGAAAGCCGATCTCGAATGCGCGCCTCAACTCGGAGATCATGAAAGCCGGTATGAGGACCCGCAGCTCGATTTCCGTCGTCCAGACGCGGCTCCGGGCTCCTTTCCGAAAGCTCCTCGAAAAGGCTGAGGTCCTTCTCTCGCACATGCGCGCGCATGAACGCCGAGGAACGGCGCAGTGATACGCCGGTAGGCCTCCTGCTCGTTGATCCGGTTCTCGACAAGCGGTTTCAGGCCGATCGTGCCAAGCCTGATCGAAAGTCGGCGCCATCACGTAGAAGGTCATGAACAGCGCTAGGCTGATGAGGATGAGGTTGGCGGGCGTCGTTTGAAGGCCTAGCCCAGTGCGCAGGAAGGACAGCGCGATCACGAACCGGGTGAAGCATGTGACCATGATGAGCAGGCCCGGCGCGACCGATAGCACTGTTCATAACGACCAGGAGCTGGAGTATTCGCCCCGTGGCCGTACCCTCGCCGGGCGGAACCAGCTCTTCGAGGCTGGGTATCTGGCCGACAGCTTGCTCGGAGCCGAGCAACAGAATCAACCCGGCAGCAAGAACTCTCATCATTCGACAATGAAGCTATAAATCACGAGATCGCGCGCACGTCCGTTGCTGCGCACTCGGACTTTTCAACAAGATCCTCGCGGAGGTGCTGAAACCCGCTCGCGCCCTCAATGTCAGTTGGGGAGATGGTCCGTAGAAACGCGAGCAGATCTTCGCCGATCTTTGCAGCAAGCAGATCGTCCTCGGCAGTCGGCTCGCCGGCGAGCACAATGGACAGCTCGAGCCGCACCCAGACCCGGTGCGGCCCGGCGAGGTTGGTGATTACTGGCGGAACGTTGCGGATCTCAGCCGCATCGAGAAAAACCGGTTTGAAGCTTTCCGTCTGAAATTCCGCGGCTTGGTCCGCCTGCCTACGAGGTTTCTCAACGAGCGCGTGGACCTGCAAACCGAAAATTCCACCTGCAGCCGCGGCAGCGAGCGTCAGCATGGAAAGGACAATGGTCGTATGGAGCCGCGACGGCTTGCGTCGGTGATCACCAGCTTGCCGATTAGCCTGCCTCACCGGAATTGCCATTTCGACTACGTCCCGCTGGCTTAGAATGGCAGGACAATATCGAGAAGTTGCTGGCCCCAGCCTGGCTGCTGCACCTCCATGATCCTGCCCCGGCCACCATAAGAGATACGAGCTTCGGCAATCTTGTCATAAGAAATGGTATTGTCGGGCTCGATATCGCGAGGGCGCACGACGCCGGCAACGGTCAATACACGCACCTCGTAATTGACGCGCACTTCCTGGCTACCGCTGATCACGAGGTTGCCGTTTGGCAGCACCGCCGAGACGACAGCTGCCACGCGCAGCTAAATCGTTTCGGATCGCCTGATCGCCCCCTCGCCTCGAGTTTTTGTCTCTGAGCTCAATTCGGTATCGAGCTCGCCTTCCCATTTGGAGCTTCCGCCGCCCCTCCCGGCCCCAAAGCTACCGAACAGGCCAAGCGATCGATCGGCATTGCGTGCGCGGTTGGACTTGTTGTCGAGCTTTGCTTCGTCTTTGATTGCAATTTTCACCGTAAGCACGTCACCGACCGTCCTGGCTCGCGGATCAAGAATAGATCGGCGCTCTTATCCTCCCAGAGAGAGTTATCACGGCGATAACGGGGCAGAGGCGGGGGCTCATCGAGCACCGGAACCATATCGGGCCGCAATCCAGCGCCTACGGGGGTCAGGTGCGGTTCGCGGCCGATTTCCGCGTGATCGACAGAGCATCCAGCGAGTGCCACCGTTCCAAGGAAGACCAGCCGTAACAGCTTCATGACCTGCCCCCGCCCGCGGCGGGCGCAGGCTCCTCCTCGGATGGGACCTTTGCCGCGCCAGCAATGGTCATCGTGAGGCGCGCAGCCGGACCCGGTGGCATTTCGTTGAGAATTGCGCTGGCATTGCGCGGCTCGAGCTTCGTAAGAACAGCCGCTGCCGTTTCTTCATCCATCGCCGCGAGCTGAGAGGCCGCCGCGTCCGGCCGCATACGTGAAAAAATACGCACGAGCAATTCCTGCGCCTTTTGAACAAAGGCATCGCGCCTCGCCAGCCACTCCCGATACTCGGCCGTTCGTTCTTCCAAAATATCGATCCGACGCTGCAGCTCCGCGTCCAGTTCCCTTAGCTCGCGGAGCTGCCAGGCAAAACGCGCGTCTGCCGCCGCATCAGCAATATTGGCGCAATAGCTTTCCGCCAGACTTCCTTTCGGAGGCGCCTCCTTCCGTGCTGTTTCGCTTTTCGGAGGCTCGTTGGTGTTCAACTGTTGTATTTCAATCTTGGACGACTGCCTGTCCGGCGGCTCTCCCATGAGCTGGTTAGCCGTTCCAGTTTTTGTGCCACCCGTCTCAGTTGCGATCCTCCGTGTCGGAATGGGAGGAGGAGCTGCAGTCTTTCCCGTATTACCGCTAGGGTTGATTACGACAGGAAACCAACCCGCCTCGAGATCGGACCGGGGCGTCTTGGTGGGGGCGGCCTCGGCGCGGGAAGTCACCGGCAGCCAGCCCTGTTGCGCGCACGCAGGCCCAGCCGCAGCCCACAAGACCGCAGCAACCAAAAGTCCGTGGCGCATTCCCACGCGCACGACCATCACTGCACCACCAGCTCGGCTTGCAGGGCGCCTGCAGTCTTAATGGCCTGCAAAATCGCAATAATGCCGGCCGGCTTCGCACCAATTTTGTTTAGGCCACTGACGAGGGCCTGCAAATTGGTGCCGCCGACAATGGCCATGTGACCGCCCTCCTGCTCTGCCGTCACCATGCTCTCGGGAGTGACGATGGTCCTGCCTTCCGAAAATGGGAGCGGCTGAGATACTCGTTCGGTTTCGCTCACCCGTACCGTCAAATTGCCGTGCGCCACCGCAACCGTCGAAATCTGGACGTCACGGCCGATAACAATCGTGCCAGTGCGCTCATCGATCACGACGCGAGCCGGAGCGTCTGTCTCGGTCAGCAGCTCGCCGATTTCTGCAATAAATCGTGCGGCGCTGACATTGTGCGGCTTCATGAGCTTCACCGTACGCAAATCCTCCTCGCGCGCGGTCCGGAGGCCGTATCTCTGGCCGGTGTAATTGTTGATCGTATCGGCAATGCGCACGGCCGTGTTGAAATCCGGGCTGTGCAGCTCGAGCACGATCAATCCCAATTCGACGAAGTGCCCGGGCGCCTCACGCTCCACCAATGCGCCATTCGGAATGCGGCCTACCGTCGGCACGCCTTGTGTCAGCGTCTCGGCCTTGCCTGCCGCCGCAAACCCCGTGACTGCAATGGGGCCCTGGGCAACGGCGTAGATTTGATCGTCAGCACCCCTCAGAGGAGTCAAAATGAGAGAGCCCCCGGCAAGAGAGGTCGCGTCCCCGAGCGAGGAGACCGTAACATCAATCCGCGAGCCCTTGCCGGCAAATGGCGGCAGCTCTGCCGTGACCATAACGGCCGCCACGTTTCGCGTTCGCGCACGAGCGCTGCGGACATTGATCCCCATGCGGTCGAGCATCGCTTGTAGTGATTGCTCGGTGAACGGCGAATTGCGCAAGCTGTCGCCCGTGCCGTTCAACCCGATGACGAGGCCATAGCCCACAAGCTGGTTGGAGCGAACACCCTGAACGGAAACGATGTCCTTGATCCGGCTCATCGCTTCCGCCGGCGCACAGACGAGGCAAAACGCGATTGTCGCAAGTGCCAGGCGCTTCACGAGCCCCCCACCCTAACGGATCCGTCGGATTCGACGATGCCTTTCACGATGGCGCCACTGTCGATGTTTCTGGCCCTTATCACAGCGCCTTCGCTGCCAAATTCGAGCGCCACCGCGTAGCCAGTGATTGTCAAAGCGCCGTCCCGATAAACGATCTGTACGGTTCGGCCCTGCACTACGAGATAAGGATCTCGCAACGCGTTGACCGGGATGGTTGCCCTGGCAGCAGTGTCCGCCTCGCGACCTTACCGATGATGTCATCGCGGCTTCTGTAAAAGGCGCTGTGAGACAACCCACGCGCATTGAACAGCCGATCAATGAGATGGTCGGATCGGATCAGCTCTCCTGGATATAAGGTTATTCTTGGCACCGGTAGCTGATGGCCCGCTGCACCAGCCGGCTTTGCGACGATGAATAGCGCGAAAACCGCCAAAGCTGCGATACGGAGACCCGATGCGATCCAGCCATTTGCCATGGATCGCCTCCTTATCACCGGACACCCTTTGTGATGGTGGCGAACATGTCGTCAGCGGCTTGAATAACCTTGGAGTTCATTTCATAGGCGCGCTGTGCCGAAATGAGCTCGGTTATTTCTTTGACTGGATCGACATTCGAGTTTTCGAGATATCCCTGTTCCACACGCGCGAAGCCGACCTCACCAGGCACGCCGACGACAGGGGCTCCCGAAGCTTCGGTCTCCCGATAGAGATTGCCGCCGACCGGCTCCAATCCCGCCTCATTGGCAAAATTAGCGAGCGTCAGCTGGCCAAGAAGCTGCAGCTCGGGCTCATTCTCGATACGGGCAAAAACTTCACCGCTTTCGTTGACGACAATATCCGTCGCCTCCTCGGGAATTGCGATGGCGGGTTGCACGACATAGCCATCGATGGTCACGATCTGGCCATCAGCGCTTTTGTTGAACGCGCCGGCTCTCGTATAAAGCAACTCCCCATCGGCATTGGCGACCTGGAACCAGCCCCGGCCGTTAAGGGCGAGATCGAGTTTGTTCGACGTGTTGGTCAGCGAGCCCTGCATATGCAGTTTGCGGATGGCTGCTGTGCGCACACCCAAGTCCAACCTGTGCGCCTTCTGGAATCGGGTTTTCACCGCCCCTGTTTGGCGCCCCAGCAGCGCGTTCGGCCTGGTAGAGCAGATCCGTGAATTCGGCACGTGCCCGCTTGAAAGCAGTCGTATTGATGTTGGCGATATTATTCGCGATGACCTCGAGATTGAGTTGCTGGGCAGTCATGCCCGTCGCAGCAATTGCGAGCGCCCTCATGCCGATCCGCCTCCTTAGATTGCCATGCGGCTGAGCTCGAGATACGCGGCGACCACCTTGTCTCGAATGGCGATCGCCGCTTGCAATGTTTGCTCTGCCGCGAGGACGAACCGACGACCTCCTGCACGGACGCCTGTCCCTTCGACTCCCATGATGGAAGTTGCCTCGGCCGTACGCAGAACGTCAGCGGTGTCCGTGATCATTCTGCCCAAGACGGCACCGAAGTCGGCCGAGGCGGAGCCAGCAGCGGGGTCCAGGCGGCATTTCGAACCGAGGGAGGTGATGCCAGGGCGGCTCTCGCCGATACCTGTCGTTGGGGAAAGCGGATCAATCATGACGAATTCCTCAGCAGATCAATCGTCATCGAGATCATCTCGCGCGCCTGTTTAATGACCTGCAGATTGGCTTCATAAGAGCGGTTGGCTTCGCGCATGTCCGCCATCTCTACGAGGATGTTGACGTTCGGCAGCTTGACGAAGCCATTCTCATCGGCGGCCGGATGGCCTGGATCGTGCTCAATCCGATAAGGCGCCCGGTCGCGCTCGATGCTGTCGATACGCACGAAATTGGCGCCAGTGATTCGGTCAACCTCCGTTTCGAAGCTGATCGTCTTACGCGTATAGGGATCGGCCCCGGGCGTTCGGCCGGTGGACTGCGCGTTCGCCAAATTCTCCGACACCACGCGCAGGCGCTTCGACTGCACTTGCAATCCGGAGGCGGCAATCTTGAGTGATACCTGCAGCGGATCGATCATCCCGCGCCTCCCGCTAGCCCTTGGCGCTCATCAGCAGCATGCGGTGGAAGGCCCTCGTAATGCCCGATTGAGGGCAAACGAGCGGTTCACCTCACTCGCCTTCATCAGCTCTTGCTCGAGCACGACGGTATTGCCAGAATGAACGACATCCCAAGCCTCCTCGTCCCGCACGTCCACACCGGAATTCCGATCTCCGGCGAGGTCATGTGGCCCGGCTGGGTCACGGCCAGCTCGAGCGGCATGCGGCTCAGACCTTCTCGAAAGGCTCGGTATCAACGGCCTTGAAGCCCGGCGTGTTGGCATTGGCGATATTGCCCGCCACAGCCGTCTGGCGGACCGATAGCCACTTGTTGTTCCGAGAGACGAGGTCGAAGAGGTGAACAGGCTCCATCAGCGGCTTCTCCGCAGCGCTTTCGGGTCACCTCCCTTCTTAAGTGACTAGTCTTGTCCGAGCCTTGTTCGCCGACCTTCCATACGTACGAAGGCGTTCACGACTAACAAATCCGGGCGCGACGTCCGGATTCGATTAGCTGAAGAAGGCTGAGTAGATCAGATTATAAGGGTCAAACGGATCGATCAGTTGGTTTTCGGCTTGCCCCAGAGCGCTTCCAGCCGCGCATCGCGGCCGCAGCCGATGCGATAAACCATGTAGCGGAGAGGGTTCCGCAGGTGGAAGTCCTGGTGATAGTCCTCGGCTGGGGTGAAGGTCGAAGCTGCCGCGATTTCAACTACAATCGGTTGGTCGAAGCGCCCGCTCGCCTCCAGCGCCGCCTTCGAGGCCTCGGCCAGCCGCTTCTGCTCCTCGGTGTGATAGAAGATGACCGGCCTGTACTGGCTCCCGCGATCACAGAACTGCCCGCCCGAATCGAGCGGGTCAACATTCCGCCAGTAGACGTCAAGCAATTGCTCGTAGGTCACCCGTTCCGGATCGTACTTGAGTTGTAGAACCTCCGCGTGACCCGTCGTGCCAGACGATACTTGCTCGTAGGTCGGGTTTGGCGTGGTGCCGCCCATGTATCCGGAGATCGTCTCGACCACGCCCTCGACCTTGTCGAAGTCTGCCTCCGTGCACCAGAAACAACCGCTGCCGAACGTGGCGATCTCCAGCTGCCGGGCCCCTTCCTGCGGCGGTGTCGTTTGCGCCGACGCGACAACAGAAACGGCAATCGCGCCGATCGCGGCGGCCAAGAGCCGAATCGAGTTCCAAAATTTTCCCACGGTCAGCTCGGGCTTTGCTCAGTCGCCGGCACAAATTTCAGAGCCACGCCATTGATGCAGTACCGCAAGCCCGTCGGCGGCGGGCCGTCTTCGAAAACGTGACCCAAGTGTCCACCGCAGCGGCGGCAATGCACCTCTATGCGTTTCATCATGAAGAGGCTGTAGTCCTCACTGGTGCCGATCGCATTGTCGAGGGGCTTCCAGAAGCTCGGCCAGCCCGTGCCGCTGTTCGTACTTTGTTTCCGAGGAGAACAGCGGCAGGTCGCAACCGGCGCAGTGATAGGTTCCCGGCGCATAGTTCTTGTCCAGCGGGCTCGTGAAGGCATACTCGGTGCCGTGCTCGCGTAGCACGTAATACTGCTCGGGCGTCAGGAGCTTCTTCCACTCCTCCTCGGTCCGTGTAATCTCGAACTGTTTTGCAGCTTTATCGGATTTGCCGGCCGAGAATCCGCGCGACGCGGCGAAGCCACCGAACAGGGCGGCTGCCGCCCCGATGATTCCGAATTGGCGACGGCTCATCATTTTTTGGGCTCCTAGGGTCCCTAATGCCGATCTAACCGGTTTGCCTCAGAGCAACATTTGCGCCCCTGCCGACACGGCGTCGAGTCCCCGGCCGATCAAACTATCGTGCGCGCCGTCGCGCCCGCCGCGCCCTTCCGACCTCTAGACCCTCTATTGGCACTGCGCAGTCGACCACGATCTCCTCGGGGCTGAGCCGGCAGCGATAGGCCAACATCTCGACGCCGGCAGCCCGGGCCATGTCGAACGCCTCGCCGTATCTCGGGTCGATATCGCGGGCGAGGTCGAACCGCAGCGCATCCCCGCGCTGGATGAGGAACACCATCACCGCCCGGTGCCCTGCACGCACCATATCGGCCAGCTCGAGCAAGTGCTTGGCGCCTCGCTGGGTCACGCTGTCAGGGAACTCGGCAACGCCGGCGCGGCGCATCATGTGGACGTTTTTGATCTCGACGTAGCAGCGGCCCTTGCTGGCGCATTCGAGCAGGAGATCGATTCGGCTGTTCTGGCCGTACTTCACCTCGCGGCGAAGCTCTGGATAGCCCTCAAGACCTGCAATCAGGCCCGCGCCGATCGCCTCCGCAACCAAGGCGTTCGGCCGGGACGTGTTGATGCCCACCAGATACGGGCCCTGCCCGAGATCAGCCTCGACCATCTCCCAGGTGTGCCGGTACTTCCGGGTCGGACTGTCGCTTTCGGAGAGCCACACCACCGAGCCCGGCTCGGTGAGGCCGATCATCGAGCCCGTGTTCGGGCAGGTGGCGGTGACCGTCTCGCCGCTATCCAGCGTGACGTCAGCCAGGAATCTCTTGTACCGCTGGACGAGGCGCCGCGGACCAAAGGAGCAGGAAATCGCATGGCTGGAAACTAAAGCTGCCGGATGCCGCAGTGCAAGTCGGATCCGGTATAAGCTGGTGCCGAAGCGGCTCAGCTCGAGGTACATGAGGATGGCACGGGTGCAGGGCAACGACATCGTCACGGCTGCGGTGCTCGTCATCGGCGACGAGATCCTGTCAGGGCGCACCAAGGACAAGAACATCGGCTACATCGCCGAGCACTGCACCAAGATCGGCATCCAGGTGCGCGAGGTGCGCATCGTGCCCGACGACGAGGACGAGATCGTGGCCGCAGTGAACGCGCTGCGCTATCGCTACGACTATGTGTTCACCACCGGCGGAATCGGCCCCACCCATGACGACATCACCGCCGACTGCGATCGCCAAGGCGTTCGGCGTGAAAATCGATGTCGACCCGCGGGCGCTCGCGCTCCTCCTGCCCTACTATGAGAAGCGCGGGATGGAAGTGACACCCGGCGCGCCTGCGCATGGCCCGTATCCCCGACGGCGCCGAGTTGATTGAGAACTCGATATCCGTCGCGCCTGGCTTCATGCTCGGCAATGTCATCACCCTGGCCGGCATTCCGAACGTCATGCAGGTGATGCTCGATGCAGTGACGCCCCGTCTCCGCACGGGCAAGAAGATGCACTCCGTCGCGATCGATCTCCAAGTTCCCGAAGGGCAGCATCGCGGAGATCTTCGCCGGGCTCATCCAGAAGGCCTACCCGACAATTTCGATGGGCAGCTACCCGGTGTTCCGCGACAACAAGCCGAGCACGCAGCTCGTGCTCCGCTCAACCGATCCGGACCTTCTGGCCCGCGCGGCCGACGAGCTTCGGGATCAGCTCAAAGCACGAGGACTGCTCTAGCCCGAAACACAGGCGTCCAAGTCAGATTGCAGGACCCGGTGATGGAGTGCCTTTTTCCGGAGACTGGGCCGTACCGGCCGCTCTGAGGTCCTCGTCGTCGTAGAGGTCGTAGAACAGCTCGAGCGCGTCGAGGAAGGCGGCCGTGAGGTCGAGCAACGGCCCCAATTCGATGCGCCGCGCGACCCGGAAATCCGCCGTGACGACCAGCTGATCCAACGAGACGACACCCGCGCTGTCCGGCGGGATCAGCCCGCGGCTCCTCAGGTACTCCGCAACTTCATCGCCGGTCTGGAAGTCGGTTTCCGTCCAGTCACCCAATTCCTCGGCAGCATCAGCCAATGGGTGCCGTACCGCCAATGAACAGACCCGCGATCGCGTCCACCCGATAGTCGGCCCGGCGCAGCTCCTCAGCGCGCTCGCGCGCCCGCAGGCCCCGCAACGTCAGCGTCATCTCGAGCGTGCGAACGGCATCGACCCAGCGTCGCCGCACTTCGACCAGATCCCGGATCTCCGCCGACCGAGGGCTTTGCACCTGGGCGAGCACAACACGATGCGCCTTCAGCAGATCCTCCCCCGCTGCCAGCATGGCATCGAGGTGATCCGCGAGAAGGTATGCTGTGGTGTCCTCGATATTCCCGGCCAGGTTCACGGTTGTATCGGTTGCGACCAGCAAGACGGCAACGCAACTGACTCAACGGTCACTGACGCTAGGGACTGATTGAGGATGTGATTGAATATTGATTCGGGCGCAAATAGTAACAACTGAAGTTGCGTCAAAAAGTTTGTAAGCACGCCCGTCGGCCCATCGGCGATTTGCGCAGCAAAAGTGGTTCGGATGAGGTACAATTATTTTCTGACTGAAAGTCTAAGCAGCATCGGCCTCACGAACCTTTTTCTGCACGTTCGCCAATTGATCGCGAAATGAGTGAGTAAAATCGAGTTTAAACTATCGATGACGTTAGCGACTTGTCGGCCGCCGCCATGTGCGGCGCTGTGACGGTTGGGGAACTGGATTCGTCGGCATCCTCGTCGTTGTCAAAGCGCGCAAATGTGTGCTCAACAAGAATTTTCCACAACCTGAATCCCTCGATGCCGCCGAATGTACGGACGATGACGAGTGCGACATCCTGCTTTATCCATTTGCTGATACGCGGCGGCTTATCGGAGCGAAAGCGACGCGCATGGCTCGCTCCAATGCACCGGCATGGTCGCGCGCACGACCTCATAGAAACCGGCCTCGTGCGCCGCTAGCATCTGCGCGAAAAGCGCGGCCAGCTCTCGTAGTGCATGCAAGTCCCATCATCAAGCACGAGGGCCTGTTTCAGCTTATCCCAACAACTATGTACCAACCCGCTGGCGAATTCAGCCGCTTTACCCTCCTCTACCTCGAGGTTGGCAAAATGAGCCCACGATTCTCCGTGCGGCACAATCCCAGCTCAAGAATGAGCTTCGCCATCCGCTCATTTTCGTCGAGCTTTTTCAGATCTTCGCTGTACGGGCGCAACGCCTCGACCATGTAATGCGTCACTTCGGCGAACGGGCGCAGCGCCTCGACCGTGCGATGCATCCCTGCGGCGATGGCATTGCTTTCCGGGGACGCAAGCTGCGCAGCGCTTCGGAAAGGTTGGCCACGGGCGAATAAACCCCCGTCACCGCGCTGATTGAACGGCTTAGCCGATCCAGTTCCGTCGTCATAGAGCCCAGCAAGGGCAACGGGATGGCTAGTGATTGTGAAAGGCGTTCGCCAGTGCAGGCACAACTCTCTTCATCCTCAACAGTGCCGGCCGTCAAGTGCCCCGCGAGAATTATTCCTCGATTATATCGCGTCGTCTTTTCTGATTGGCGCTTGGCCTCGACCATTGTTCATCGGCATTCCTTGCCCATGCAGGCTCTGTGTTAGGTCACGTCGTGATCATCACCGCTAATGGCCCAATGATGGGACAATCGACCCCATTGTGAAATCAAAAGGTCATCCCGGCATTCATTGCCGGGATCCAATCTCTCCATTTGCCTTTCGCCTGCGGTAAGGTGGATCCGGCGACGAGCGCCGGGATGACTTAGTCTGGCGTGTGGAAGGCGTCAACCTCACGAACACCCGCTCGTCCCACCGCAGGTGTCGCACTTCAAGCACGTGCCATTCCGCACGAGCGTGAAGTTCCCGCATTCCTGGCACGCTTCGCCTTCGTAGCCGCGGAGACGGGCCTGAGCGGCGAGTTCGAGCTCGGATTGCGGCTTGAGAGCAAGAGCACCTGACGTCGTGTGCGTTATGCTCATCTCCAGCGAGTGATGCGCGTGCGTCAATCGTTGGCTCGGTCGTGCCAACGGATGCGCGGGCAACATCCTGCTGAAGATCGGCGGATGTAGCGCTCGATTCGCCGCGCGGGATCAGGCCGACAACCGTGCCACGCACGAGACCGCGGCTCACGTACTTCGTCGCCGGGATCACCGATGGCTGACCACTCTCCTCCAACTGCTGGTCCGACGAGCCCAGCGCCGTGGCGCCGACGATTTCCGTCGGATCGACGTGCGCCAGGTCGTGACGGCCGAGATACGAAACCGCCAGCTCACGGAAGATGTAGTCGAGGATCGAGGTCGCGTTCTTGATCGCCTCGTTGCCCTGCACGATGCCGGCCGGCTCGAAGCGCGTGAAGGTGAAAGCCTCCACGTACTCCTCAAGCGGCACGCCGTACTGAAGCCCGAGGCTCACCGCGATGGCGAAGTTGTTCATCAGCGACCGGAAGGCAGCGCCCTCCTTGTGCATGTCGATGAAGATTTCGCCGAGGCGGCCATCCTCGTATTCGCCGGTGCGCAGATAAACCTTGTGCCCGCCCACGGTGGCCTTCTGCGTGTAACCCTTGCGGCGCGAGGGCAGCTTCTCACGCTCGCGGGCGCGCTCGACAATCCGTTCGACGATCCGCTCAGCCGCCACCTGTGTCCGCGCGGCCATCGGCTTATCGGCCGTGAGCTGCTCGGCGACCTCCTCCTGCTCGTCGGTATCGTCGCCCAGAAGCTGCGCATTGAGCGGCTGCGACAGCTTCGAGCCGTCGCGGTAGAGCGCGTTGGCCTTGAGACCCAGCCGCCACGACAGCAGGTAGGCCTGCTTGCAGTCCTCGACCGTCGCATCGTTCGGCATGTTGATGGTCTTGGAGATGGCGCCCGAGATGAACGGCTGGGCCGCCGCCATCATGCGGATGTGGCTTTCCACCGACAGGAACCGCTTGCCGCGGCGCCCGCAGGGGTTGGCGCAGTCGAAGACCGGCAGATGCTCCGGCTTGAGGTGCGGCGCGCCTTCGAGCGTCATGGCCCCACAGGCGTGCTCGTTCGCGGCCTCGATGTCTTTCTTCGAGAAACCGAGATGCGTCAGCAGGTCGAAGCCAGGATCGTTGAGCTTTTCGGCCGGAATCTTGAGCGTGCCCGTCAGGAACTGATCGCCCAGCGTCCACCTGTTGAACACGAACTTGATGTCGAATGCCGTCGCGAGCGCATCCTCGATCTTCTGCAGCGCTTCGTCCGTGAAGCCCTTCGCCTTGAGGGTTGCGTGATTGATCGCCGGCGCCTGCCGCAGCGAGCCGTGGCCGACCGCATAGGCTTCGATCTCCGCAATCTCGGCCTCGCTGTAGCCAAGCGTACGCAGCGCCAGCGGCACCGAGCGGTTGATGATCTTGAAGTAGCCGCCGCCCGCCAGCTTCTTGAACTTCACCAGGGCAAAGTCCGGCTCGATGCCCGTGGTGTCGCAATCCATCACGAGGCCGATGGTGCCCGTCGGCGCGATGACGGTCGCCTGCGCGTTGCGGTAGCCGTGCGCCTCGCCGAGCTGCAGCGCACGATCCCAGGCCCGCTTGGCGGCCTCGATCAGACCGGCATCCGGGCAAGAGGCATGGTCGAGCGGCACCGGGCGGCGTCGAAAGCCGCTCATAGCCGTCCTTCTCGCCGTAAGCCGCGCGGCGATGGTTGCGGATGACGCGCAGCATATCGTCGGCGTTCTTGAAGTAGCCGGGGAACGGCCCGAGCTCCTTCGCCATCTCCGCCGAAGTTGCATAGGCGACGCCCGTCATGATCGCCGAGATCGCACCGCAGATGGCACGGCCCTCGGGGGAGTCATAAGGAATGCCTGACGCCATCAGCAGTCCGCCGATGTTGGCGAAGCCGAGACCTAGCGTGCGGTAGCGGTAGGACAGCTCCGCAATCTGTCGGCTCGGGAATTGCGCCATAAGGACCGAGATCTCGAGAACGATCGTCCAAAGACGGCAGGCGTGCTCGAACGCGTCTGATCGACAGAACGCCGCGTTTTCCATCGGCATCCGGTGCACGGAACATCATCAGGTTCAACGACGCCAAATTGCAGGCCGTGTCGTCGAGGAACATGTACTCCGAGCACGGATTGGACGCGCGGATCGGGCCGGACTGCGGGCAGGTGTGCCAATCGTTGATTGTCGTGTGGAACTGGATGCCCGGGTCGGCGCAGGCCCACGCGGCATGGCCGATCTGGTCCCACAAATCGCGGGCTTTGACAGTCTTGACCACCTCGCCCGTGGTCCGCGCCGTGAGCCCCCACTCCTTGTCGTCTAGCACGGCACGCAGGAACTCGTCCGTCACCCGCACGGAGTTGTTGGAGTTCTGGCCGGAAACCGTGAGATAGGCCTCGCAGTCCCAGTCGGTGTCGTAGGTCTCGAACTCGATGTCCTTGAAGCCCTGGCGCGCGAACTGGATTACGCGGGCGATGTAGCTCGCCGGCACTTGATCGCGCCGGGCCTCCTTGATGGCGCGCTTCAACGCCGGGTTCTTGGACGGATCGAAGCAGGCGTCACCCTCGGCCTCGCAGTTGACGCAGGCCTTCATGATGGCCTTGAGCCGCTTCTGGCAGATCTTGGAGCCGGTGACGAGGGCGGCGACCTTCTGCTCCTCACGGACCTTCCAGTTGATGAACTCCTCGATGTCCGGGTGGTCGACGTCGACGACGACCATCTTGGCAGCCCGCCGCGTGGTGCCGCCCGACTTGATGGCGCCGGCCGCACGATCGCCGATCTTGAGGAAGCTCATGAGGCCGGACGAGCGTCCGCCGCCGGACAGCTTCTCGTTCGCCGCGCGCAGCTTGGAGAAGTTGGTGCCCGTGCCCGAGCCGTACTTGAAGAGCCGCGCCTCGCGCACCCAGAGGTCCATGATCCCGTTCTCGTTCACGAGATCATCCTCGATGGACTGGATGAAGCACGCGTGCGGCTGCGGGTGCTCGTAGGCCGAGGTCGACTGGGTCAGGTGGCCGGTCTCGTGATCGACGTAGTAGTGCCCCTGGCCGCGGGCCGTCGATGCCGTAGGCCCAGTGCAGACCCGTGTTGAACCACTGCGGGCTGTTCGGCGCGGCCATCTGCATGGCGAGCATGTAGCGGTGCTCGTCGAAGAAGGCGCGGGCATCATCCTCGGTTGTGAAGTAGCCGCCCTTCCAGCCCCAGTAAGTCCACGTGCCAGCAAGGCGGTCGAAGACCTGCCGCGCGTCCGTCTCACCGCCGTACCGCTCGTTCTTCGGGCAGCTCGGCGAGCGCGGCTTCGTCAGCCACGGACCGCCAGAGCCAGGACGGGACCTGTGTCTCCTCGACGCGCTTCAGGCGCCGCGGCACGCCGGCTTTGCGGAAGTATTTCTGCGCCAGAATGTCGGCCGCCACCTGGCTCCAGTGCTCCGGCACCATGAAGCCTTCAAGGCGGAAAACGACGGAACCGTCTGGGTTCTTGATCTCGCTGTTGGCACGACGGAATGGGATGGATTCTAAGGTGACCGGCCGGCTTGGGTGAAGCGCCGCGTGATTTTCATAAGGCCCCCAAGTATCTTCTCTTGATGCCGCCGCGGCTTTCCAATGGACCGCACCGGCAGGTGTTTCCTTGAACGCGCCGCGTTTGCGGCAAGGTCATTCGAACCCCTCCGCCCGGTGTGAATCCCGTGCGGGCCCGGTACGACCAGGCTCAAGCTCACTCGAACGAACTCGGAAAAAACGCGAAACTTCTGCGGCCAAGCGGGGTGCCGCAGTCACATCTGCCGTTTACCCCCCGCGGCAGACGAACTCGATGGCGCCGTCAGATCGAGCAGCCCCTGGGCAGCGTCCCTCCACCAGCAAGGCTTTATGCTCGGACGGCAGAAAGAAAGCTAAGTGATTCGCGATCTTGTATGGAGTAGATACAAAGAGCCCCAATATGTAGTAGGCACGTTGGCATCTGGTGGAAATCCGGTGGATGAAGCAGTGGACGCGCGGCCCTAAACTGCCGCGCTATGCTTGTGCAGCTTGGTGTCAAGCGCCCGATCATCACACGGCCCCTGTTGGAGCGAGCGTCAGCAGGCGCTGCCGGAGGAAAAAGTCATTTGCCGATTTCCGGCATCAAGGGTGTTGCCGGTTTGCCGCGCCAATCGGGTGACTGGACACGGATCGGGGCGTACGGTATGCGGCGCGTCAGCAAAGTAGGCGCGGTAACGAGCTGCCACTCGAGGGCTGGCTACCATGGGCATGTTGAAAGAGATCTTCAGTTGGTGGAGCGGCAACACCTGGGGAACACGCTTCACCATCTGGCGACAGGGCCAGTTCGTTGGCGAAGATGAGTTCGGCAACCGCTACTATGTGCAGAAGAGCGGCGTCGGGCCGAACGGTAAGCCGCGGCGCTGGGTCGTCTACACGAACTCTTTCTGAGCCGACGCTGGTGCCGCCCGACTGGTACAGCTGGCTCCATTACACGACCGATACGCCCCCGACTCAGGAGAGCTACCAGAGGCGGCCCTGGCAGAAGCCCCATCGGCCCAACCTGACTGGAACACCGCAGGCCTACCGGCCGGCGGGCTCGATCGTCGGCACTGGTCACCGTCCAAAGGCCACTGGCGACTACAGACCGTGGCGGCCCGAATAAATCCATCAGAAGAAGATCGTATCGTGAAGTTGCGGCGTGTTGCCATTCTCACGCCAATTTTGGCGGTGCACTGCTGTGCGCACGTGGTGATTTGACGAACGCGACCGGATAGAGCGCATGCGACGTGAACATCACCAGCAGCGACTCACTAGGCCGGCAGCCACGCTGATAATCGCGTCGATCGCCGCCTTGGCTGCGGCCGTGCCGGCCTCTGCAGAGCGCATCGAAAACGAGGTAGCGGTCTTCGCAGCGCTGGACAAAGTGACCGCGCGCATCAAGAGCCTTCCTGTGCCCCTCAACGAGACGGTCCGCTTCGGCAATCTCAAGATCACGCCGCGCGTCTGCTACTCACGTCCGCCAACAGAGCCGCCCAAGACCACGACGTTCGTCGAGGTCGACGAGGTGAAGCTCGACGGTCAGGAGCAGCGGATTTTCACGGGGTGGATGTTTGCCGAAAGCCCGGGCCTCAACGCCGTCGAACATCCCGTATTCGACGTGTGGCTGACGGGCTGCTCAGGGCCAATGTCCACCACCGCACAAGGCGACAGCCAAGGCGGCACGGCAGAGCCAGGCGTCAGCGAACGGCTCGACCCTCCACGGCGCCGGGTCCGGCGCTGATACACAGGGGTTGAACGTCAGTTGGCACGCCCCACACCGGCGCTGGCCACGGCTCGGGCATCAGCGCGAATACGCTCGATCATGGCGGCGAAGCCGTTCGACCGCTGTGGGGTGAGGTGCTCCTGCAGCCCGAGCTCCGCGAGAACACCGCGGGCATCCGTGGCAAGGATCTCTTCGGGCGTCTTGTCCTGGTAGATGGCAAAGAGAATTGCGATCAAACCGCGGACGATGTGCGCGTCGCTGTCGCCGCGGAAGCGTAGCCGCGGCGCGCCGCGAGCCATCGGCAGCCGGCACGATCTCAGTCGCCAGCCACACCTGACTCGCGCACCCCCGCACCTTGTTGGCATCTGTTCGCGCGGCATCGTCGAGCGGCGGCAGCGCCCGGCCGAGCTCGATGACGTACCGGTAACGATCCTCCCAGTCGTCGAGCAGCTCGAAGTCGGATCGGATATCTGCGATGTTCGGTGTCATCGTTGCTCCCCGCCGGCCGGCTAGCTTGCCGCAATCCGAAATCGCCGCCCGGCTCGTGTCTCACATATGCAGGCGACCGTGCCTCTTGCAACCCCGCTGCGGCGCGGCTTGCCGCCGTCGTACTCTGTGCGTTCAGCCAAAATTAACGATGTGGTCCCGATAGTGATCGCCATAGTTGCAATCTTCAGGGGTTTCCAGCACCGGGGCTGATTGAATGCTACCGCGGCGGGCGAAAATTTTGCTCTGCGCCTGCGTTGCAGCGTGTGCTGGCGTGTGGTGGAACGTCATGCACCTCCAGCAGGGAACCCGCTCCGATATTCTGGCCCGCACTCAGCGCCTCGGCGAGACAGGTCTCCGGCGACCGCCACTCCCCGCCGTGACGACCACAGCAGATCGAGCCGCAACAGTTGACCCTGCGCGAGATCTTACGCCGGCCACGAAATCAGCGGCCGACCAGGCCATCGATTCCGATGTCGTCCGCGCCGTTCAGCGAGAGCTTATCGACCGCGGCTACGAAGCCGGCCCCGCAGACGGCATAGCCCATGCTGTTACGCGCGCCGCCGTGATGGCCTACGAACATGACCACGGCCTGCCGCTCACGGGCCAACCCTCCGAGGATCTGCTTAAAAAAATCCTGTTCGGCGTTCCACCGGATGCAGTCGACAGGCGGGCCCACGAGCCACTGCCACAGGCGCAGGAAATGATCCGGTCGGTTCAGGAATTACTCGCATCGCTCGGCTATTCCATCAAGGTCGACGGCCGCATGGGGGAGGACACGGCCCGCACCATACGTGATTTCGAATCCAAACACGGTCTCACCCCTACCGGTCGTGTCTCCGGCGCTTTGCTGCTGAAGCTGCGTGAAGCCACGGTTCGCCGACAACGGAGCGCTTCGGCTCGCTGATCGTGAGCCAGCGTCCAGCACCGCTTGCGCTGGGCCCATCGGCCGTCTACGTGTCGACGATGCGTCTCAAGGCTGAAATCTGGGCGAAAGCGTACCTGCGCAGCTGTGCGTCGGCTGGCGTGTCGGCGGCCGTCGTGCGCCACGGCGACGATGACGCCGGCGCCATTTTCATCAAGGTCAATCGGCTCGATGGAACCGCGCGGCTGTTCGGACCAGCGCCCGCCGGATTCGACACTGGCCAATTCGAGCGCCAGTGGGTGGCCCATCTCGATGGTCCGCAGACCACCGAGGCGGAGGTCAATTCCTACTTGGCCCGCCAGCTCGAATTCGACTGCGACATCTGGATTCTCGAGGTCGAGGATCGCGAGGGACGGCACTTCCTCGATCCGTGGCTGGCGCCGGAAGGCATCGAGGAGCGGCGTTAAGCTGCCTTTAACCCAATTCGCGTCCTGATTGTCGCCTCAGGCTATTGCCCTAGGAAGTAGCATTCAATACAGGCACACGCATCCACGGCGACAGGGACCATGGGGACAATCATTGCTTTGAACATTAGGCCGGAGCGCCGAATGCAGCCGGCATCTTCGGCGCCCGCAACACGCAAGGCCGAGATCGTACTCTTTACAGGCGTGCGTTACGAGCGAGCAACGACATCAGAGCCACGAGAAAGTGGTCCGCACCCAGCGCGGGAGCGCGACGTACTTATTATTTCCGATTCAGATTCAACTAACCGTCACTGCAAATTTGCAGGCTGGCGCGCCGGACCGCAGCTTGCGCGAGACAGGACGGCCTCCACCTCCGCGCGGTAGCTTTCGCCTTTCAACGGCGCGCGGATCACTAGTAGGCCGGTTGGTTCAGGGACCTGTATGTAGGTCGGCGCCGCTCCACGGGGGCGCTGAATGACAGGAGGAAGGGCCACCTCGTCGCCCGCCGGCACAAGCAGCGCACTGATGGTGGTGCTCCTCTGGTCCCGGCCCGGCAACACGTAGAAATTGTCGCCCGCAGGTGAGTAGAGCGCCAGCGTCCAGCCACCACTGGGCAGAACGAGGTTCGCCAAGACCGGCCCGTTGCTGATGTCGTAGTGGCAGATCGCAAAGCTCGTATCGGGCTCCTGGTAGGGAACGAGCTGGGAATCCGGCCCTGGCTGCCCGAATACCACCAAGGAATTGATCGGCAGGTGCTCAGCAATGCGATCAAACGCGCTGGGTCGCACGAACTGCGGCGTGGCAAACGTCGCCAGGATGTGCACGATGCCAGCGGCCACCAAACCGGCGAGGAAAGTGGTGCCCAATCCGCTGCCGAGCCGTCCGTAGTTCATCGGCAAGCCACCCTGCGTATCTCCGGCAAAGCGCCTGACGCGTCTCCCGCCTCGATGAGCGTCAGGACCAGGGTGAGCCTGCCGGCACCGCCAGTGGGCAGCCAATTCCCCGGACGCGCATCGCGGGCCAGCGAGACCAGAAAGCTTCCGTCAGGCCTACGCATGATCGTGCTCGAATTAAAAGCGTGCCGGCCCGCCGCGTTGGGGATGAGATGCCCGCTGTCGTCATAGAGAGCGATGGTCCACCAGCCCTCGTTCAGCCCGCGGCCGGTCACGGCATAATCGCAGCTGGAATGCAGCCGCTGCCCTGTGCTGTCCGTCCGGGCCTCCCAGACCTGCGCAACGGTGCCGCTGATCGGGAAGACTCCCGTGACGGGCGGTGCGAGCGCGCGTGTATGGGTCGGCGGTGGGGGTCCCTGCCGCCGGCCAGGAGACCCAGGGGCCAGCCTTCACGGTCGTCAGTGGCGTACCGATCTCGATCATGTACCAGCTGGACCCGATGCCTAGGAGAAGCGCGATCCCGGCGAACAGCCCAACGTTGCCGAGAAACGTGAAAATCGTGCTGATGGCCGTGCGCAGACGTCCTGGCCATGCCGGCGCCGGTGCTTGAGATATGGTCGCCACGATCAAGGCCGTCCCACGCCGGAAGATCTTGCGAAGGTGCCAGAGGCGTCGGCGCGCCGGTCCGCTGGCTGACGGGACTCAGAACCAGCGGGTGGCTTGTCGCCGTCACCCGCCGCACCGGTCGCAACCCGCAGCGATTGGACGATGCGCTCGAGCGCCTTGCGTGTTTTTTCCGACATCAGCGACTGGCTTCGACTTGGTCTTTGCTCGGTCGCGGCGACCTGATTGCGCTGCGTCGCTGCGATCCGCTGCTGCTCAGCAACTTGAACCGGATGAGGACTAAGGCCCGGTATTGTTGGGATGTTCATATCGGTGTGCGCCACGGACATAAATTGCTGCCAAATGGGCGCTGCCATCTGGCCGCCCGTCGTACCGTTCGTCATCGGCCGGTTGTCGTCTCGACCGATCCAGACGCCACCCACGTACTTGCCCGTGAAGCCGACAAACCAGACGTCCTTGGGGCCGGTACTCGTGCCCGTCTTCCCGGCGACATGCGTAAACTCAAGCTGGGCACGCTGGCCTGTCCCTTCCGTCACCACCTTGTGCAACATCTGGTTCATCTGTTCGGCCACCTCTCTGGAGACGACCTGGGGAGCCGGAGGCTCGTCCCGCTCACGGCTGTAAACAAGCTCTCCGTTGGCCGTGTAGATCTCGAGGATGGCATAGGGCAGGGCCAGCTTGCCGCCATTTGCGAAAGTTGCCACGCCACCGACGTGCTCGAGCGGAGTGATGCCTGTGTCTCCAAGGGCCATCGAGCAGGTCTTCTTGATCCCGCGGATGCCAAGCCGCTGGGTCATCTCGATCACCTTCTCGCGGCCGACAGCGAACGACAGCTCTGCCGCCGTCGTATTGAGCGACTTGGCGAGCGCCAGCCACAGCGGCAAGCGTGCGCCGCTGCCGTGCCCGCCGCTGTAGTTGCGCGGATGCCAGCGCCCGCAGGAGCGTGAGGCATCGCGAACCGTGGTCGTGGGCTTGTACCCGTTCTCGAGCGCGGTCGCGTAGACGTACACCTTGAACGAGGAGCCGGGCTGACGGCGGGCTTTCGTCGCGCGGTTGAACTGGCTTTCACCGTAGTCGGGCCCGCCGACCAGCGCGCGCACAGCGCCGTCCGTTTCCATCGCGACCAGGGCGCCGGCGTCGGCCCGGATGGCGCGGCCACGCTGTCGCAACGCGGAAACGAGCGTCTTCTCGGCGGCGCGCTGGAGATTCAGATCGACCGTCGTTCGCGCAATCAGGTTGAAGTGCCCCTTGCCGTCCATCAGGCGCTGGACCTCGTCGAAGGCATAGTCGAGGAACCAGTCGGGAGCTTCCATCTGCCGCGTCTCGACAATCCGAGCGGGATTGAGGCGAGCGTGGAGCACTTGCCCCGACGTGTAGAAGCCCGCCTCGACGAGGTTATTGAGAACGACATTGGCACGCGCCCGGGCTGCGGCGAGGTCGACGTGCGGCGCGTACTTGGTCGGGGCTTTGAAAAGGCCCGCCAGCATAGCCGCTTCAGCGAGGTTAACCTCACGGATCGACTTGCCGAAATAGAACTGAGCCGCCGCTTCGACCCCGAATGCACCGCCGCCCATATAGGAGCGGTCGAGATAGAGCTTGAGAATTTCGTCCTTCGTCAGCCTCGACTCGAGCCAGAGTGCAAGGAAGGCTTCCTTGATCTTGCGTTGTAGAGACCGCTCGGACGACAGGAACAGGTTCTTGGCGAGCTGCTGGGTCAGCGAGGAGCCGCCCTGCACCACGTCGTTGGCGCGCAAGTTCTCGACCAGAGCACGGAGTGTGCCGACGATGTCGACGCCGAAGTGCTCGTAGAACCGCCGATCCTCCGTTGCGAGCGTCGCCTTGATCATATGATCAGGGATCTCTTCGAGCGGCACGGCATCGTCGAGATTGATGCCCCGCTTCCCGATCTCGTTGCCGTTCGCATCGAGGAACTTGACGCTGTACTTGCCCGTCGTCAGCCAACGTCCTTCCTCAACCTCGAGAAAGGCGGGCAACGCGAGACCGTACATGACGATCAGCCCGCCGGTGGCAAGCGATACGCCCTCCGACGCCGCTTCGTTCAGCAGTCGCCTCCAACCGGTGAGTCGAAACCGCGCAAAGAAGCTCGAAGCTGCGTCATAGCCGTCCTTGATCCGCTCCCAAGTCTCGGCCAGAGTTGAATCGAGCCAAGCGTCTATGGCAAGCCAGTCGATTTGCCGCTTGCTGCTGCGCTGCCTGAAGAACCAGTCGTACACGCCGAATGCCCTGCTGTTCGCCGCGACTGAGATGAACCCCGAGCGGGATCGCCGCCATCCTACCATCGGGCCACGATCGAACGCGAGAGGGGCGAGTGACTAACGCAGAAAAGCCTTTCTGGAAACAAAAGACGCTCGAGGAGATGACCGAGACCGAGTGGGAATCCCTCTGCGACGGCTGTGCCCGCTGTTGTCTTCTCAAGCTCGAGGACGAAGATACGGGCGAAATCTACACGACCCGGCTTGCCTGCCGCCTACTCGATCTCGGCACGTGCCGCTGCTCGCATTACGAGGATCGGCAGAAGCACGTTCCCGACTGCGTTTCCATCACGCCCGAGAAAGCGCGGACCTTGAGCTGGCTTCCCGAGACATGCGCCTACAGGCTGCTGGCCGAAGGCCGCGACCTCGCCTGGTGGCATCCCCTCGTCTCCGGCGACCCGGAAACCGTTCACCAAGCCGGCATATCAGTCCGCGGCTGGGTCAAGAGCGAGGAGCGAGCTAGTCCGGAGACGGTGCACCGCTATATCATTCAGGATTGGGGCCGCCCGCGCCGCCGCGTCCGCTCAAGGTAAGGCCAGCCCCGAAATCACAGTCGAGACTCAGTCACCTTACCGCACCGGCATCGCGACTGCGGGCCCCAAAGCGCACTTGACTGGTCCATGGAGGCCAGCGCATAGCGAGACCGGCGGGCCGGTGGCGGCCCCCAGAGGCGCGCGGAATTCATGCATCACTTCAGTTATCGCGGCGGA
Organism: uncultured Pseudomonadota bacterium; assembly: GCA_963786775.1. Classification (GTDB taxonomy): domain Bacteria; phylum Pseudomonadota; class Alphaproteobacteria; order Rhizobiales; family Hyphomicrobiaceae; genus ZC4RG25. The sequence goes on from CAWBAM010000039.1 coordinate 70,570, forward strand.
GTTCTCCATGCCGAGGAAGTCAGCCTCGCGCGTATCGCCGAAGAAGTTGGGACTCCATTCTATTGCTATTCCACCGCTACTCTGGAGCGGCACTACCGCGTGCTGTCCGAGGCCTTCGCAGGAACCGATCATCTGATCTGCTTTGCCGTCAAGGCCAACTCGAACCAAGCGGTGCTCCGGACCATGGCACGGCTGGGCGCCGGCATGGACGTCGTCTCCGAGGGAGAGCTGCGCCGCGCCCGGGCGGCCGGCGTTCCTGCAGACAAGATCATCTTCGCCGGGGTCGGCAAGACACGGCAAGAGCTCGCCTATGCCGTCAACGAGGGCGTTCTCGGCTTCAATGTGGAAAGTGAGCCTGAGCTCGTGGCTCTGAGCGAGGTCGCAGCGCAGCAGGGCAAGACCGCGCGCATCGCCATCCGCGTTAACCCTGATGTCGATGCGCGCACGCACGCCAAGATCTCGACCGGCAAGGCGGAGAACAAGTTCGGCATTCCCTATCTCGATGCGCCGCGCCTCTATGCGCAGGCGGCCCGGCTGCCCGGCATCAAGATCGCCGGCATCCACATGCACATCGGCAGCCAGATCACCGATCTTATGCCGTTTCGGGATGCCTTCCGGCTAATGCGGGAGCTGGTTATCGACCTTCGCCGGGAAGGCCACGAACTCGAGCATCTCGATATCGGAGGCGGGCTGGGCGTGCCCTATCGCGGCACCAACGACGTGCCGCCTCACCCGGACGAGTACGCTGCGCTGGTGAAGGCAGCGTTGGGAGATCTGGGCCTGAAGCTCATCCTGGAGCCCGGCCGCATGATCGCCGGCAATGCCGGGGTGCTCGTCTCCCGCGTCATCTATTCCAAGGTCGGCGCGGCGAAGACCTTCGCCATCGTCGATGCCGCCATGAACGATCTCATCCGCCCGACGCTCTACGAGGCTTATCACGACATCTGGCCTGTGCGCGAAGCAAAGCTTAATCTGGAGCGTCAGGTGCAGGACGTCGTCGGTCCAGTTTGTGAGACGGGCGATTACTTGGCCCTCGACCGTGCTTTGCCGCCGCTCGAGCCAGGCGACCTTATCGCCGTGATGACGGCGGGCGCCTACGGTGCCGTCATGTCGTCAACTTACAATTCCAGGTTGCTGGTGCCGGAGGTCCTGGTTCGGGGCGATCGGTACGCCGTCGTGCGCCCGCGTCCGACCTACGACGATCTGATTGGCCTCGACAAAATACCGGATTGGCTCACCTAGGCTTGATCCAGGCTGCCCTTGTCAGGCCTTTTTCTACCCTGCACCATGCAACCCGGCGCAGGATCCGGGTGTTAGGGGCAGACGGACGCGCAACCATCCGATGCACGCAGACAATGTCGTGCTAGGCTAGAGGCATGTTCAGCAAGCAGCGTTCCACACCCAGAGAAAGCCGCGCCTTCGAGCGCAAGGTCAGGCTTAGCAAGCTGGCCCTTCTCTTCGAGAGGCTCTGGCCGCGCCTTTGGCTCGTCATCGGCGTGCTCGGGCTGTTCGTGCTGGTTTCGTTCGCGGGGCTGTGGCTCTGGCTGCCGCCCATTGCGCACGAGATCGTGCTCGGCGCGTTCGGCGTTGCCCTGCTCGCTGCGCTGATCGCGGTCGCCAGGGTGCGTGCTCCAACTCGTGATGAGGCCATTCGACGCATCGAGCGGCGGTCGGGCCTACCTCACCGGCCCGCCTCCTCATACGAGGACACGCTGACGGTCTCCAGCGGCAACTCCGCTACGGAGCGCATCTGGCAGGCACACAAGGCTCGGCTGGCAGCCCTGCTCGATCGGCTCAGGGTCGGAGCACCCCAGCCTCGGACCGATCGCAAAGACCCGTTCGCCCTTCGGGCACTTCTGATCCTCAGCGTCGTGCTGCTGATGGGCTTGGTGGGTGACAGCGCCAAGGACAGGCTGTTCGCCGCTTTCCGCTTTAGCCCGGAAGTCCAGCTTGCGAACGCACGTCTCGACGCATGGGTTACGCCACCGGCATATACTGGAAAGCCGCCCATTCTACTCGCCGACGGTGGCGCCGGCACACTGCGGACCGCTGCTGAGGGAACCGATCTCATCGAGGTGCCAGACAAGAGCCTCTTGATCATCCGGGCGAGCGGTGCCGGACAGCTGTCTCTGGAGATTGCTGCTACCGGGGCGGAGGAACCGCAAACGGTCGAAGGTCAGGCGCCAAAGCAGGCTGGCGACGTATCCGAGGTCCGCGCCGAGCTGCGCAATTCTGGCACCGTCCGCGTGCTCGGCAGCGGCAGCGAGTTGATTGCCTGGAATTTCCGGGTCATCCCGGACCAGGCACCGAAAATCGTGCTCACTAAAGAGCCGGAGAGCACGATCCGGGGTGGCATCAAGCTGTTTTACAAGGTCGAGGACGACTACGGCGTGGCCTCTGCGGAAGCACGCTTCGCACGTCCCCGCACGGAAGCCGGTGACCCTCGGACGCGCTGGGCGCGGGCTGATCTTCTGAAGGGGCCGCGACCGCCATTGGAGCGGCCGCCCGTCCTCAACCTACGCCTGCCGCGACAGAACACCGAGAACTCAGAGACATCGAGCTTTCATCAGCTCGGTGCCCATCCTTATGCCGGCATGAAGGTTGTCATGACCCTTGTCGCCAAGGATCACGCCGGCAACGTGGGTAAGAGCCAGCCGATCGAGATCATCCTGCCCCAGCGTCGCTTCGTTAAGCCTCTTGCACGCGCGGTGATCGAGCAGCGCCGCAAGCTGGTCGAGGATCCCCGTTACCGGCCGCTGGTGGTCAGCGCGCTGGATGCTCTGACATATGAGCCCGATGGCTTCATCGAGGACAAGCACGTCTTTCTCGGCCTGAGGTCGGTCTATCATCGACTGTCGAGGAACGGCTCGCGCGAAACGCTGCGCAGTGCCGTCGACCAGCTATGGCATGTGGCGCTGCGGATCGAGGACGGCGGAGCTTTGACGGATGCCGAACGGCGCCTTCGGGACATCCAGGATCAGCTCTCGAAGGCTCTCGAGGAAGGTGCCTCCGACGAGGAGATCGCGCGGCTCATGCAAGAGCTGCGGCAGGCTATGGCGGAGTTCCTGCAACAGCTCGCACGGCAGGCCCAAGGGCAAGAGATGCAGCTGCCTGAGGGGTTCAATCCCAATCAGATCATGCGCCCTCAGGATCTTCAGCGGATGCTCGACCAGCTGGAGAACATGGCCCGCCAAGGCTCGCGCGAGATGGCGCAGCAGCTGCTCGATCAGCTTCGTGAGCTGATGGAGTCGCTGCAGGCTGGCCGCATGATGGGCCAGCAGGGCCAGCAAGGTCAGCAGATGATGCAGATGATGGACCAGATGGGGGACATCATCGGCAAGCAGCAGCAGCTCTACGATGACACGTTCGGAGAGCAACAGCGCCAGCAAGGAGAACGCGGTCAACAGGGCCAGCGCGGTCAGCAAGGTCAGCAGTTCGGCCGACGCGGTCAAGGGCAGCGTGGCCAGCAAGGGCAGCGTGGTCAGCAAGGTCAGGGCCAGCAGGGCCGCAGTTTTGATCAGGGCGAGCTTGCCGACCGCCAGGGGCAGCTCAGGGATCGCCTCGGCCAGCTACGGCAAGGATTGCAGAACTTCGGCATGCAGACACCAGGTCAGCTCGACGGTGCCGAGCAGTCCATGGAGAATGCCCGCCGTGCCCTGGAACAAGGTGATCTCGACCGCGCCACGCGCGAACAATCGCGAGCCCTCGAACAACTTCGTCAGGGTGCCCAATCCATGGCCGAGCAGATGCTCCGTCAGATGCCCTCCCGTTTCGGACAGGGACCAACGGGGGATGTACCGCGCGATCCTTTAGGGCGCCCGCAACGTTCCGAAGGGCCTGATCTTGGCACTTCGGTCAAGGTGCCGGACGAGATCGACACTCAGCGGGCTCGAGAAATTCTCGAGGAGCTTCGCCGTCGTCTAGGCGAGCCCACCCGGCCTATGCTGGAGCTCGAATACCTCGAGCGCCTGCTACGCAAATTTTGAAGACATCCGCGATTTGCTCCTTCGGCGGACCTTTGAGCGGCCGGAGCCCGTGGAACACGGCCCATGTCAATACCTGTGGCTATTCGGGCTAAGCAGGGCTCCTATCGCCAGACAAGACTTGCAGGTTGAATCATTTAGCGCATAAACCTTTAACTTGCTGACAATCGCCTTAGGAGAGCTGCGCCGACCTACGCTCCCAATGGCCGCGTAGCTGAGGGTGATCATGGATATTCAAGATCTGCGGATCTTCGCGCGCGTCGCCGCAGTACAGAATTTATCGTCGGTCGGAACTGAGCTTGGCTTAACGCCAGGTACCATCTCCAAGCAAATCCAGGCGCTGGAAAGCGAGCTTCGCGTACGGCTCTTCGACCGTACGAACTCGTTCGATCCGAATCACCGAGGAAGGTGCAACCTTCCTGTCCTATGTCGAACGTATACTTGATGAGCTTGAGAGTGCGCGCGCCGCGGTTGGAGAAAACGCGACACGCCCCAAAGGTAAGCTGAAGGTCTCTGCCCCCGCCACCTTCGGGCGCTTCATCGTAGCTCCAGCGATATGCGCATTCATGCGCGCCTACCCGGAAATCGAGGTTCAGATCGACCTGACGGACCGCAACGTCAATCTTCAAGAAGAGGGCTACGACGTTGCAATCCGCACCGGCGCGCTGACGGATTCGGTTCTGATTGCCAAGCGGCTCTGTGCCGACAGACAGGTCGTGGTGGCCTCGCCAGCTTATCTTGAAGCCCACGGCGTGCCCCGGACGCCTGCAGACCTCGCCCGCCACAACTGTCTCGTTTTGAAAAACAATTGGCAGTGGTCGTTCAGTCGGGGCAAGGAGGACTTCTCGATCAGAGTGAACGGCAGGCTGAGGTCGAACAATGGCGAGATTCTTCTCCATGCCGCCCTTGACGGCCTCGGCTTGTTGCAGACGTCGGAGCTCCGCGTCCGGGAAGACTTGGCAGCCGGGAGACTCGTCCGAGTGCTCGAGGAATACGAGATTGCCAGCAACTCGGCGGTTTGGGCTGTTTACCCCAGCTCCAAGCACGTGCTTCCGAAATTGAGAGCTTTACTCGATTTTCTGGCGGGTTGGTTCCGCGAGGTCGAAGCGCAACTCCCACGGACAGCAAATCGCATCGGCAGCGGACGAAAAAGCGAAGTTTCGTTTCCGCTGCCGAAGCCAAGTACGCGTCAATGCCAGCAGCCCAACGCCTTGTTGCCCTAACCTCCGGCTAGTGCCAATCTCGCCTTGAAAAACTCTACAACGCGCCTCCGGGCGTCTTCGGCGGCTGCCTTGTCATAGGCTACCACCGCTTTGCCTTGCCTAGCGTTCGGATCTTGGATCGTTTGCCTTCGACCTGGGCCGATCGAATGCATGAAATGCGCCTTCGTAGACGACGACATCTACGCTACCGGGATAACGGGCGTTTGCCAGGCGTTCGGCAGAATAGCAATCGTCCGGAGTTGTATAGTGGTCGTTGCTGCCTACCAGAATGAGTATGGGCATGCCGATGAAGGCATTAGCACGCCTGACCAGAAGCTGACATCCAGGGTACAGCGACACTGCCGCTGCGATCTTCAGACCTTTCGATGTGTAGGGTGCGGACAAATCCCTCATGGCGGCATTGAGGGCTAACTGCCCGCCTAACGAGAACCCCAAAACACCGATCCGATTATGATCGATTTCCGCCTGTTCGTGCAGCGCGGCTACGGCTGCAAAGAGATAAGGGATGAAAGCCGGATTCCTTGGTCTGTCCTTCGGGCTGGTGAAAATACCTGATTTGAAATCCACTTCCAGCGTTGCAAAACCAGCGGCCTCCAGTGGAATTCTGTAGAATTCACCTCGCTCATCGATCCCGGCAGTTCCGTGGACTATGATGATCGCCGGTAGCGGGTTGGTCACGTGCGGGATCCGCAAAGTGGCCGAAAGCCTCTTTCCTTTTGCCTCAAAGGTTACAGTTTTCTGTTTCAATGCTTGAGCGTAGCCAGCATCAGCAAGCAACATGCTCAGCAGCAGAACGCCTATGCAACGAAGCATCATCATAAACTCTGAAATAAGTCTTCAGACGACTGCCGAATTTAAAGGAACCAGCTACCCTTGTCAGTCTGTATCGTAGGCGGACCCAGGTCGCAGTTATCTCTTTCCGAAATCGACCTTTCTTCTATTTGAGCCGGCTCCATTTTTGCAGCCGTTCGGCGGCTTCGGCCATGTCGGCAGTGGTGCCGGCATAAGAGAAACGGATGAAGCGGCGCCCGCGAGTCTCGTCGAAATCGACCCCAGGCGTTGCAGCAATGCCGGTCTCATCGAGCATCAGCTTTGCGAAGGCGAGGCTGTCGTCCGTAAACCGGCTGACGTCTACATAGAGGTAGAAGGCTCCGTCGGCAGGAACGATGCGGTCGAGACCGGCTTTCGGCAACTCGGTCAGAAGAAGCTCGCGATTGGCGGCATACACCCGCTTGTTGGCCTCGAGCTCCGCCAAGCCATCGAAAGCTCCCAGCGCAGCCACCTGAGATACCGTCGGCGGCGCAATGTAGAGATTCTGGGCCAGCTTCTCGACGGTCCGCACCAATTGCTCGGGAACGACCATCCAGCCAACCCGCCAGCCGGTCATCGAGAAGTACTTGGAGAAGCTGTTTATGACCACGACGTCGTCGGAATGCTGGAGAGCCGTCTCCGCCGGCATGCCGTATGTCAGACCATGATAGATCTCATCCGAGATGAACCAGAGCCCCTGCTTCCGGCAAACCCCAAGGATGTCCCGCAGCCTCTGCGGCTCGAGCATCGTGCCGGTCGGGTTGGCGGGGCTCGCGATCAGCACGCCGGCAATGCCGTCGCGAACGCTCGCCTCCTCGATCTGGGCAGCCGTGGGCATCCAACGCGAGCTGTCGTCCGCCTCGATAATCACGGGCTGCTGTCCGAGGGCCGTCAGAATATGCCTGTAGCAGGGATAGCCGGGGGACGGCAGAGCAACGCGATCACCCGCATCGAACAGTGCCAAGAAGGCGAGCACGAATGCCGCCGACGACCCGTTCGTCACCACGACCCGCTCAGGAGCAAGATCGATGCCGTACCAGTCCTTGTAGTGCCGGGCGATTCGCTCACGCAGGCTTGGCAGACCAAGCGCGAGTGTGTAGCCGAGCGTCTCCGACCGCATGGCGCGCTCGACGGCCTCGCGCGCAGCAAGTGGCGCCGGAGTACCGGGCTGGCCGACCTCCATATGGATGACGCGCTTGCCCTCGGCCTCTCGGGCGGCAGCGGCCTGCATCACATCCATGACGATGAAGGACGCGATCGAGCTGCGCGCGGAGGGTGGTCTCGGCATCGTGCCCGCGCGAGTCCGATCAAATTCTTTTGTCATCGCCTCCTCCGTACTCGGCAGCCCTGCGGCGATCATCGACGCGCCATGCTGCCGCCGCATTGCCACGCTGAAAACGCAATTTGGTTCGGCTCGCTTCGCAGCCACTCTAACAGGCATCGACCGACAGGCTTATAGTGGTGAGCCGGGGACCACGCCAGCCTGGGATTGATTCGCCGGGGTCAACTGCTAGCCTCTCCAGCATGCCAAACCGGAGCGAAGATCAGTCGCCATCCCTATCCGTGAGATCGAGCGAGAGTTTCATGGGCAAGCTGCAGAACCGAACGATTGGCGGGGCCGTTCGCGCGAGGGCCGGTCTGGTCGCGGCAGTGCTGGTCGCAGCCCTGACATTTTTCAGCGCGGCCACACCGGTATCCGCACAGGGTTTGCCGCTCATCCGCGACACCGAGATTGAAAACCTGCTTAACGACTACGCCCGACCGATCTTCAAGGCGGCAGGACTTGGCGAAGGCAGGGTCGCAGTCCGGATCGTTCGTAGCGACATCTTCAACGCGTTCGTTCTGGATGGCCGGAACGTGTTCATCCACACCGGCGCCCTCATGCAGGCTGAGACGCCGAACCAGATCATCGGAGTCATTGCACACGAGGCTGGCCATATCGCAGGCGGGCACTTGGCGGCGCTGCGGTCGAGGATCGCCCGAGATCAGACACGGGCACTGCTGATTCGCATGCTGGGCCTCGGTGTCGCGATCGCAACCGGGGCAGGTGAGGCGGTATTCGCCGGTGACGAGCTCATCATGCGCTCGCTGCTCGCCGAGCGGCGGTCGCAAGAGGCCGCTGCCGACCAGGCAGGTCTGCGATACCTCAACGCAACGGGTCAGTCAGGCCGTGGCATGCTCGAGACGTTCGAGCGATTTGCGCAGCAGGAGTACATCTCCGACACGTACAAGGACCCGTTCGTTCGAAGCCATCCCGTTGCAACCGACAGGTTGGCGCGCTTGCGAGAGCTCGTCCAGAGCAGCCCTTACTACAATGTCAAGGACCCGCCGCAGCTTCAGCTCCGGCACGACATGATGCGGGCTAAGCTGGCAGGCTACTTGGAGCGTCCGCAGGTCGTGTTCAATCGCTATCCGAGGTCCGACACATCGCTCCCCGCGCGCTATGCGCGTGCCATCGCCACGTTCATGCAGGGCGGTCAGAGTGCTCTGCCGGCGGCACTTGAACAAGTCGATGCCCTCATCCGGGAAAGGCCCGACAATCCCTACTTTCACGAGCTGAAAGCCGATTTCCTGACTCGCTCCGGGAAAAGCCGCGAGGCGATCGCTCCCCTCCGGCAGGCGCTTCGACTGTCCAAAGGTGCAAGCCTCATTCGTGTCCAGCTTGCGTCCGCACTCCTGGCCACCAACGATCCGAAAGTCGTCAGCGAGGCGGCAGATCTGCTGCGCAAGTCGATCATCGAGGACGAGAACCCGCGCGCCTACCGCTCACTCGCTGATGCCTACTATCGGCTTGGCCGCCAAGCAGAAGCGGATGCGGCGATTGCGCAGGCGTATTTCCTTGAAGGGGACGTGAAGCAGGCTCAAAACTTCGCTACTCGTGCTCAGCGCGCTCTGCGCCAGGGCTCGCCGACCTGGCTCAAGATGGATGACATCATCAACTACAAATCCAGCAGTGATCTCTAGGACGAAGCCACGATTGGGCGAGCTTGGAGCACTGGAGAACAGACAACAAGGAACCTGCCTCTCATGTCTGCAAAACGCGTGATCCGCCTGATGTATGCCCTTGTGACGAGGAAGGGCACAGCCATTGCTGTCGCTGTGCTTATCGCGGGAGGGCTGACGGTTTTGGCCGGTGCTCCCGCCGTGTCGACTGGCGCCAAGCTGCAGCTCGCGCAGGCAGGCGGGTCAGAGCAACGGGCAGCCACGCCAAACAACTCCGGGCCGTTCTCGGCCGAGCAAAAGCAAGCGATCGAGCAGATCATCAGGGACTACCTGATCGGCAATCCGGAAATTCTCATCGAGGTCAGCCGCGAGCTGGAGAAGCGGCAGGCCATGCAGCAGGCAGCCGAGCAGAAGCGCGTTATCCTGGAAAAAAGGGATAAGATTTTCTCGTCGCCGACCGACTTTGTTCTGGGAAATCCGAACGGCGACATCACAGTCGTCGAGTTCTTCGATTACAACTGCCCTTATTGTAAGCGTGCATTTTCCGAAGTGATGGAGCTGGTGAAGGCCGATCCCAACGTCAAAGTCGTCCTCAAGGAGTTCCCTATCCTTCCGCCGGAGAGTTCAATATTGGCTGCCAAAGCTGCGATGGCAGCATTACGGCAGGGAAAATACCTGGAGTTCCACACGGCGCTGATGCAGGCGCGCCACATCAGTAATGAAGATGTTTTTAGGTTCGCGGAGCGCGTAGGGCTGGACGTCGCTCGGCTGAAGACAGACATGGAAAGTCCGGAAATCGACGCCGCTATCAAGCAAACGGCAGACATCGCCCAGGAGCTTGGCCTCAATGGCACGCCGGTCTTCATCGTCGATGCGACGGTGAACGTCGGCCTGCTCCGACATGAAGATTTGGTGCAGCTCGTCAACGAGGCGCGGAAGGCAGGCTGCCAAGTCTGCTGACCTGCCATCCTGTCAGGCCAGCTCGGCCTGCGGCGCGCTTCCGCCGGTGCGTGAAAGCTGATAAACCGACCGCGGCCTGCCGGTTTACCGGCTCAAGCGGCGACGCGAGCAATCTCGATCGACTGTACAATGGCAAAGCCCATCTATGTCCTGAACGGACCCAACCTGAACATGCTCGGCTTGCGCGAGCCCGCCATTTACGGCGCGGACACGCTGGCGGACGTGCAACGCCGCGTCGAAGCGCGGGCGGCACAGCTCGGGCTGACGGTCGATTTCCGGCAGTCGAACATCGAGGGTGAGCTCGTAACCTGGATTCAGGAAGCTCGGGAGCGGGCGAGCGGGATCATCCTGAACGCAGGCGCCTACACACATACCTCAATCGCATTGCTCGATGCACTCAACGCAGCCGAGCTACCGGCTATCGAGGTACACCTGTCGAATGTCTTCCGGCGTGAGAGCTTCCGCCACCACTCCTATATATCCTTGGCCGCCCGCGGCGTGATCTGCGGCTTCGGGCCAAAAGGCTACGAGCTCGCTCTGGAGGCCATGGCGGACATTCTGGATCGGACGTCAGGCCGGACGTGACTTAAAGCTTGGCGCGGGATCGCGAATTCGAGAATGGCGGAACCAACTGAAATGGCCAAAGACCATAAGGAACGGGGCAATTCCGAGCAGCAGCTGATCCGCGAGCTTGCGGCGCTGCTCGTCGAGACGGGACTGAGCGAAATCGAAATCGAAAAGTCCGGCCTCAAGATCCGGGTTGCGCGTAACCTCACTGTGTCGGCAGTGGCACCACCGCAACCGGCACCGGCCCCATCCGCGAGCCCATCAGAGGTCGCTCAGCCGGCGGCACCTGCCGACGCCAGCATCGACCTCGCGAATCATCCTGGCTGCGTCAAGTCGCCGATGGTCGGCACCGCCTATCGTGCGCCGGAGCCAGGCGCGCCGCCCTTCGTCGAGATCGGCTCGAGGGTCTCTCAAGGGCAGACGCTGATGATCATCGAGGCGATGAAAACCATGAACCACATCCCAGCGCCCCGCGCCGGGACGGTGACACACATCCTCGTCGAGAATGGGCAGCCGGTCGAATTCGGCGAACCCCTCGTCATCATTGAATAGAATTGAACTTGGGAATGGCCGACGGCACGCAGATCTCCCCTCCGCTAACCGCCTGGATAAGATGTTCGACAAGGTTCTGATCGCCAATCGTGGTGAGATTGCGCTGCGTATCCAGCGGGCCTGCAAGGAGCTGGGCATCGCAACCGTAGCCGTGCACTCGACGGCTGACGCCGATGCGATGCATGTGCGACTTGCCGACGAAAGCGTGTGTATCGGTCCGCCACCGGCCTCCGAGAGCTACCTCAACATTCCGCGTCTGCTGGCCGCCTGCGAGATCACCGGTGCCGACGCCATCCATCCGGGCTACGGGTTCCTCGCCGAGAACGCGCGTTTTGCCGAGATACTGGAGGAGCACGGCATCACGTTCATCGGACCGACGTCCGAGCACATTCGCATGATGGGCGACAAAATCGAGGCGAAGGAAACGGCCAAGCGCCTCGGCATTCCTGTAGTGCCTGGATCGGATGGTGCGGTACGTAACGAGGCAGAAGCGCTTCGGATCGCCAAGGACATGGGATTTCCCGTCCTCATCAAGGCTGCCGCCGGCGGTGGCGGTCGCGGCATGAAGGTCGCCCGGTCCCCCGAGGAGTTGGAGGTCGCGCTGGCGACTGCCCGGTCCGAAGCAAAAGCCGCCTTCGGCGACGACAGCGTTTACATCGAGAAGTACCTGACCAAACCACGCCACATCGAGATTCAGGTGTTTGGCGATGGCAAGGGCAACGCGATCCACCTCGGCGAACGTGACTGCTCCCTGCAGCGGCGCCACCAGAAAATTTGGGAGGAAGCTCCCTCCCCCTCGATCAATGCCGAAGCGCGCCAGAAGATCGGCGAGACGGTCGCCGCAGCCATGCGCAAGATCAAATATCGCGGCGCGGGAACCGTGGAGTTTCTCTACGAGGACGGCGAGTTCTACTTCATCGAGATGAACACGCGCCTTCAGGTCGAGCACCCGGTCACCGAGATGATCACCGGGGTCGACCTCGTCATCGAGCAAATCCGCGTAGCGGCAGACCGCCCACTCAGCCTGAAGCAGGAGGAGGTGACCTTCTCGGGCCACGCCATCGAATGCCGCATCAACGCGGAAAACCCAAAAACCTTCCGGCCATCACCCGGCAAGATAACTTACTGGCATCCGCCCGGTGGGCTTGGCGTGCGCGTCGACAGCGGTGTGTATCAGGGCTACAAAATTCCTCCGTACTACGACAGTCTTATCGGCAAGCTCATCGTCCACGGTAAGACCCGGAACGAATGCCTGATGCGGCTGAAGCGCTGCCTGTCGGAGTTCGTCATAGACGGGATTGAGACGACGATACCGCTGTTTGCCGATCTGGTGCGGCATCCCGATATTGTTAACGGGGCTTACGACATCCACTGGCTGGAGAAATACCTCAGCAAGGCTGAGTAAATGCCGCCTTCCGCCCTGCGGCTATTGATATTGCTCGGCCGATCAAGGTTGAGCAATAATATTGCTGAGACGATTGCGGCCTGGGAACTGGGGGAGAACTCGGCCGATTTAGCTTGAACGCCGGCGTTCCAGCCGAAGCCCCGGGCGACCAATCCGATGACTGCTCGCGATAGTCCACTGCTTGAGATCACGCCGCAGGTCCTGCTGAAGGCCTACACGTGCGGCATCTTCCCCATGGCCGAGAGCGCGGACGATCCGCAGCTCTACTGGATCGAGCCGCAGGCGCGCGGTGTTCTTCCGCTCGATAACGTCCGAGTGCCGAAACGCCTGCGGCGCACCATTCGACAGAAACCGTACCAGGTGCGCATCGATACCGATTTCGCCGGAGTGATCGCCGGTTGCGCAGCTCCGAAGCCGGGACGCCGTACGACCTGGATCAACGACCGCATCCGCAAGCTCTATCGCGAGCTGCATAGGCTCGGCTACTGCCACACAGTCGAGGTTTGGGATGGCGAGCGCCTAGTTGGTGGCCTTTATGGAGTCGCTCTGGGCGGCGCCTTCTTCGGCGAGAGCATGTTCTCTGAGGTACGGGACGCCTCCAAGATCGCACTCATCTATCTGTGTGCCCGCCTGATCTACGGCGGGTTCGTGATGCTCGACACACAGTTCGTCACCGACCACCTGCGCCAATTCGGCACCATCGAGGTTGACCGGGCCGAATTTCATCGTCAGCTCGAAGCTGCCCTCAAGACGAACGGAGACTTTTTCCGCCTCGAGCCCGAACCCGAACCAGAACGGGTGCTTGAGATCGTGCTCGGCAATCAGGCGAATTAACTAGCCTGCCTCCGGCTTCCGTCGAGCTTGTCCGCTCAACCCAGCATTCGGCGTGATCCAGCGAGCGCTCAGCAATCGGAAACAGCTGAGCGCTCGACTGACATGTCCTACCCGCTGGCCCCAAAGCGGCGCTGCCACCACCCGCGGCGCACCGGCTGCTCGGACGGAGCTGGTCGTTCAGGTGTGGCCACACCGATTTCTGGACTGAGGACGATCCTTTCAATGACGGGCTCGCTTGCAACCGGCTCAGTTCGCGGAGCGCGGGCCGGCCTTGGCTCCTCGGCGGGCTTCTCCACCTGCGACTTCTGAATCCGGCCCAGACGCTTCGGCCGGAGGCGGCGTCAAGTCCTGCGTTGGCTCGACCTCTCTCTGTTCAGCCTCGGAAGAAGCGCTTTCCGCCTTTTCATCGGCTGCGGCCTGAGGCTCCGGTCCGACCGTTACCTCGGCCGCCGGCGCCGCAACCTCCGATTCGGCAGCTGCTTGTGCTGGCTGATCCGTGGTGGTGGCTAGCTGCTCAGGAGGCTCGGAACCTGCCTCAAACTCCGTTAGGCTCTCCGGTCCGACTGCCTCGGCACCGGCTTCCGCAGCACCGGCCTCTTCGGCAGCAGCAGGCGCGCCCTCATCGCGCTCCCGGCGACCGCCCCGACGACCGCGACGCCGACCTCGCCTGTGGCGCCGTTCCTCACCTTTTGCCTCTTCGGAGCGTTCTGAGACCTGCAGCTCATCCTCTGCGGCCTCGGCAGCCTCCACAGCCTCGACGTCCTCGACCGGCTCGACTGACTCTGCAGGCTCCTCGTCAGTAAATGAGGAGACCTCCTCGACGGCTTCCTCGTCCTCCGAAATCTCGTGCTCCGAAATCTCATGCTCGCCGTGCGCGTACTCCAACTCTTCATCCGCCGCGCCGTTACCAGGTACTGCCGAAGCCTGTGCATGCTCGACACGCTCGCCGCGGCGACCGCGACGACGGCGGCGTCGGCGCGACCTGCGCGTTTCGGCTTCTTCCGCTCGCGCCTCGTCCTCCTCGTGTCCTGCTTCCTCGGCCTCCTCGTCGCTCTCGAAGCCCCAATCCAGGCTGACGGCGCTCCGCTCCGGCTGACGATGTCCGTTGGTGGCGCGCGGCGCCTTTTCTATGAGGAAGTTGGCACCCTGCACCTTGTCGCTCGCCTCGACGGTGATCGAGACGCCATAGCGTGCCTCCATCTCGTTGATGAAGGCACGCTTGTTGTTGAGGATATAGAGCGCCACCGGCACCGTGGTTTTCGCGACGATCGAGCTCGGCGGCCCAGACATCAACGCGTCCTCCATGGCGCGGATGACCGCCAAAGCGACCGACTCCGTCGATCGGATGATGCCCGTCCCCTGGCAGTGAGGACACTGGGTGGTAGATCCCTCGAGCACGCCCGTCCTCAACCGCTGACGTGACATCTCGAGGAGACCAAAGTGGCTGATCCGGCCGACCTGGATGCGCGCCCGGTCGAACCGTAGCGCCTCCTTGAGCCGCCGCTCGACCGCGCGGTTGTTGCGCTTCTCCTCCATGTCGATGAAGTCGATGACGATCAGCCCCGCGAGGTCGCGCAGCCGAAGCTGGCGGGCGATTTCATCCGCAGCCTCGAGGTTCGTCTGGAGCGCCGTCTCCTCAATGGAGAATTCGCGCGTCGCCTTGCCTGAGTTGACGTCGATCGCAACCAGTGCCTCGGTCTGGTTGATGACCAGATACCCGCCCGACTTCAGGTGGACGTACGGGCTGAACATCGCGTTGAGCTGCCGCTCGATCTGGTAGCGGCTGAACAGCGGCTCGGGGTCCTGATACAGCACCACGTTCTTGACGTGGCTCGGCATCAGCATCCGCATGAAATCGCGGGCTTCCTTGTAGGCCGCTTCACCGGCGACGATGATCTCGTCGATATCTTTGCTGTAAAGGTCGCGGATCGAACGCTTGATGAGGTCGCCTTCCTCATAGACGAGCGTTGGCGCAGTCGAGCGCAGGGTCAGCTCGCGCACATTCTCCCAGAGCCGCAGCAGATACTCGAAATCGCGCTTGATCTCCTGCTTGGTGCGCGAGGCACCCGCCGTGCGGATGATGAGCCCCATGCCCTCCGGCACATCGAGCTCGGCAGCGATGGCCTTCAGTCGCTTACGATCCTGAACATTGGTGATCTTGCGGCTGATGCCGCCACCACGCGCCGTGTTCGGCATGAGGACCGTGTAGCGGCCGGCGAGCGAAAGGTAAGTGGTGAGCGCCGCGCCTTTGCTGCCACGCTCCTCCTTTACGACCTGCACCAGCACGATCTGCCGGCGCTTGATCACCTCCTGGATCTTGTAGCTCCGCAGGCGACGCCTGGGACGCGATGGAACCTCCTCGAGAGCATCCTCGGCGCCAATGTTCTCGAGCTGTTCAACCTCTCCATTCCCGTTGCCGTTCTCGCCGCCGTTGCTCTCCACCTCCTCCACGCCGACGTCCTCGACGAGGCCTATCGGCTTTGGAGAATCGGAGAGATCTCCAGCATCCTCGTCCTCCTCGGGGCGTTCAGCCACGGCTTCTGCTGCATGACCGTTCTCGGCCGCTCCATTTGGAGCTGCTTCCGTCAACCGGTCGTCTGGCGCAGCCAACTCTGCCACTGTTTGTGCCGCAGCGTCTTCCGCAGCACATTCTTCGGCAGAAGCTTCGCTCTGCTCTGACGGGACTGGAGCTTCCGGCTCTGGCGGCAGGAACTCGGTTACGTCGACAGCTGTCTCTTCGGGATCGATGGCCGCCTCTCCCGAAGGCTCACTGTCCTCGCCTTCCCCCGTTTCGTCCCGGCCATCCTCTTGATGCTCCGCCTCCCGGTCGGCCTCCGCTTCCTCCTCTGCTTCCGCAGCAGCCTCCTCCTCGATCAGCGCCTGACGGTCTGCGACGGGGATCTGGTAGTAGTCCGGATGGATCTCGTTGAAAGCGAGAAAGCCGTGGCGGTTGCCGCCGTAATCCACGAACGCCGCCTGCAGGGACGGCTCTACGCGCGTGACCTTCGCGAGATAAATGTTGCCGCGGAGAAGCTTGCGAGCCGCGGACTCGTAATCGAACTCTTCTACCCTGCCTCCTTTGAGAACCACCACCCTCGTCTCTTCTGGGTGGGTGGCATCGATGAGCATCTTATTGTTGCTGGACATGTGTTGTGTTCCTTGTCGCGCCGGTGTGGCTCGATACCGCTCATGGATCTCGAGCTGGCGTCAGCTCGGCTAAGCCATGAGGGTCGCCGGGACACGGCACGAATGTTGTGTTGATAAGAATGATGAAGCTCGGAAAGGGGTTCAGGCCATGTGAACCGCGAAGCATGCGCCACGCTCGAGCGGCGCCGGACCCAATGCAGTCCCGAACGGGATTTGCAATTCTCCTGCCTGCGCGTCGATCCTGTGAGCGTGTGTTCCATACGGTTACTTGGCGAACCGGCTCTCATGCGAGCCATCCCGAGGCTCGATGGAGAGCTGAGCCCGTCACCGGGCAAGATAAAGTGGCGTCCTTGTGCAAGCCGCCGCTGATACTATCCCGCTAGCCGCACCCCTTTCCCGGGCGGCAAGGGCAGGACATATGTCTCGCGGGTGGCGCCGGTAAAATCGCGCTCGCTCCCTTCCTGGACGTGATTATGCCGAGGAAAGGACGCCGCCCTTGGAAGCCGGCTGTACACCCATCCGCGCCAGTCGGGCCATACGCGTATCCCGGCAGACCATTGGCGGTGCAGCGATGCGCTCGCTCTGAGAGGTCCTACCAGGCTCGCTCGAGAATCGAGCCCCGGCACGTACGAGTCTGTTTAAGTGCTCCCCCCTGCCGAAGCAAGAGTGTTGTGTGTGTCACGTCCGAGGCACAAGTTGCCAGGAGCCTCTTGTGCTGCGGCAGTTTGGCCAATAACCCCTTAAGCTCCGATAAATTGCGACAAGAAATGTGAACGAGCGGGGGGCATGGGGCGTATGCGAGCTGGGGGGCGAAAGCTCGCCGCCACCGTGGCGGCTTTGATCCTTGTAGCTGTGGCTAACCACGCTCCGGCCTTCGCACAAGCCGGAACGGCTGTACCGGGTTGGACCGTCGAGGTAAGTCAAAGCAAGCCCGCCGTCACACGCGCGCAGCTGTCCACGACTGGCGACCTGACCCGGCTCGCATTTGATCTGACAGAGCGGCTGACGCCCAAAGTCGCCACCGTGACCAACCCCGACCGGGTGATCGTGGATCTACCCGAGGTCGAATTCCGCCTCGATGCCGCGAGCGGCCAGAATGGGAAAGGGCTGGTGAAGGCATACCGGTTTGGGCTGTTCCAGTCCAAGCAGTCACGGATCGTCATCGACACGGATGGCCCGGTGCTCGTCAAAACAGCCCGAGTGGAGGGACGCAATCAGCCACGGCTCGTCATCGAGCTCGCCCGCGTCAAGTCTGGACAGCCAACGGCCCCCACGGCTCAGCTCACGCCCCCAGATCTGCGGCCGAGCCGGTTCGACGAGCCGCCCACTCTCGTTGCTGCGAGCAACGGGCGACCGGTCATCGTTATCGACCCGGGGCACGGCGGCTTGGATCCGGGCGCCGTTGGCCCAAACGGATTGCTCGAGAAGGATGTCGTCCTTTCGGTCGCGCGCCGGCTCAAGGCCCTGCTCGACGAGACTGGCCGCTACGCGGTCGTCCTGACGCGCAACAGGGACATTTTCGTACCACTGCAACAGCGCGTGAACATTTCTCGCCGGCACAAGGCCGACCTCTTCATATCGCTGCACGCCGACGCCGTACCTGAGGAAAGCCTTGCGAGCCTCGTGCGAGGCGCAAGCATCTACACCCTCTCCGAGTTTGCCTCGAACGAGCAGGCACGCCGACTTGCGGAGAAGGAGAACTCTGTCGATCTCCTAGCCGGCCTCGCACCCGCCTCGCTCGAAGCTCAGGACGAGGTGCGCAACATTTTGATCGACCTGCTTAGGCGGGAGACGGAGACCTTCTCTGCAGAGTTCAGCAATCTCCTCACGAACGAGTTGCGTAAGCACATGAAGCTAGCCCGCGACCCTCAGCGGTCGGCTGCATTTCTGGTCCTGCAACAAACCGAATCCCCTTCCGTGCTCGTCGAGCTAGGGTATATGAGCAACGAGGAGGATCAGAAGCTTCTGAAGTCGCCGGAGTGGCAGACCAACATCGCCCGCGCGATCCTTGCAGCAGTCGACGCATTCTTCGCTAGACGAGCTATGGGCGCGGTCCACGTTCCGTGATATTCTAGGTAAATCTCTTATAATACTCACATATGTCCAGTTAATCCGACACCGGCCTGTGAAATTCTTGGGCCGAACTGCCCATTTTTAGGAACAAGCTAGCCGAACCGTGCTAGCTAAGTTCCCATGCCGTTTTGTTGCCGTTTGGCTGTGTGAGGAAGCCGCAACCGATCCTAGAAGCTGAAGGCCCATGCGAGCACCAATACTGCCCCCGCCTGTCGCGCCGAAGCGAAGACGAAAGCGCCGGAAGAGCATCCTCTTGAGCGTGCTGGGCTGGGCGTTCGCGGCCGGCGTGGTGGCTTTCGTAGCGGGATCGGCCGTTGCCGGATATTTGCTCTGGTACGTCTCGCGGGACCTGCCGAGCTACGAGAGCTTGGCCGAGTACGAGCCGCCTGTGATGACCCGCATCCATGCCCATGACGGGCAGCTCATCGCCGAGTATGGACGCGAGCGGCGAATCTTCGTGCCGATCAACGCCGTGCCGAAGCTCGTGATCCATGCGTTTCTGTCTGCTGAGGACAAGCGGTTCTACGAGCATGGCGGGCTCGACTTCTTCGGCATCGCGCGCGCCGTCATCAGGAACTTGCAAAATCCGGGGCGGCGTCCGGAAGGTGCGTCGACCATCACCCAGCAGGTCGCCAAGAACTTCCTTCTTTCCAGCGAGCAGAACTACGAACGCAAGCTGAAGGAGGCGATCCTCGCCATCCGCATCGAGCGGGCTTTCTCGAAGGACAAGATCCTCGAGCTTTACCTCAACGAGATCTACCTCGGCATCGGCTCCTATGGCGTAGCTGCAGCCGCGCTCAACTACTTCAACAAGGAGCTGGAGGATCTGACGCCGGAGGAGGCGGCCTACCTGGCGGCGCTGCCAAAGGCTCCCAACAACTATCATCCCTTCCGCAGGACCCGCGAAGCCACCATACGGCGGAACTGGGTGCTCGATCAGATGGTCGAGAACGGCTATCTCAGCCGCGAGGAGGCCGAGGAGGCCAAGGCCAAGCCTTTGCAAGTGAACCTGCGCCCCTTTGGAGCACACATATTTGCTGCCGAGTTCTTCGCCGAGGAGGTGCGCCGGACGTTGCTCGCCCGGTTTGGCGAGGACAAACTCTACGGTGGTGGACTTTCGGTGCGCACCACACTCGATCCCGAGCTGCAGCGGCACGCGCGAAAAGCTTTGATCGACGGCCTCGTCGAGTTTGATCGCTCTCGCGGCTGGCGCGGCCCCGTCGACCGTATCGATGTGAGCGGCGACTGGGGCGCGAAGCTGGCCGAAATGAGCACGCCCTCCGACATCGACCCCTGGCGGCTGGGCGTCGTCCTCAAGGTGGAATCGGCCAAGATCATTGTTGGCCTCAGGCCGACGCGCGAGCCGGACGGCAGCATCTCTCCCAAGCGGGAAGCCGTAGAAATCTCGTTCGAGGAGATGAAGTGGGCCGGCAAGTTCCGCGCCACCGATCGTCCGAAAGGACCGGCGCCGAAGAAGCCGTCGGACGTCGTGGAGGTAGGGGACGTGGTCTACGTCTCGCCCAAGGATCCGAACGAGCCTACCGGGGCCTGGAGCTTGATGCAGATCCCGGAGGTCGGCGGCGGCATCGTGGCGATGGACCCGCACACGGGCCGCGTGCTGGCAGTCGTTGGTGGCTTTTCCTTCTCGATCAGCCAGTTCGACCGCGCCATCCAGGCCAAGCGTCAGCCAGGGTCCTCGTTCAAGCCGCTCGTCTACGCCGCTGCCCTCGACAACGGCTACAAGCCGACGAGCATCGTGCTCGATGCGCCGATCGAAATCGATCAGGGTCCGGGGCAGGAGGTCTGGCGCCCGAGGAACTACAACAAGGAAGCATCATACGGCCCCTCGACGCTGCGGATCGGCATCGAGAAGTCACGAAACCAGATGACAGCGCGTCTGGCGCAAGAGCTTGGGATGCCACTCATCGTCGAGTACTCGAAACGGTTCGGCGCCTACGACGATCTGCTGCCAGTGCTCGCCATGTCCTTGGGAGCGGGAGAAACGACACTGCTCAGAATGGCGGCTGCCTATTCCGTGTTCGCCAACGGCGGCCGGCAAGTCAGGCCGACTCTGATCGACCGTATTCAAGACCGGTGGGGCCGCACGATCTGGCGGCATGACCAGCGCGAGTGCATTGGTTGCGACGCGGAGGAATGGCACGGTCAGGAGGAGCCGGAAATCCCGGACGACCGGAAGCAAATCATCGATCCCTACACGGCGTTCCAAATGACCTCGATGCTGGAGGGCGTGGTGCAAAGGGGCACTGCGACTAACGTGAAGAGGATCGTACCTGGGACGCCTCTGGCCGGAAAGACGGGCACGACGAACAAGTCGAAGGATGCATGGTTCGTCGGTTACTCGCCGGATCTCGTCGTTGGCGTGTACGTCGGCTACGACACGCCAAAGCCCATGGGCAAATCCGCGACTGGTGGACAAATTGCGGCACCGATTTTCGCCAACTTCATGAAGGTCGCGCTCAACGGCAAAAAAGTTCCGTTCCGCGCCCCGCCGGGTATCCGCACGGTACCGGTCAACCGTTATACGGGCATAAGGGCATCGCCAGGTGAAAGGGATGTCATCTGGGAATTCTTCAAACCGGACGAGGAGCCGGATGACCCGAACTCGTTCCTCGGTTATGAGACGAGCTCCTACGGTGAAGGCGACGGCAGGATCGCGCCTCCTCGCAACGTAAGCTCGGGATTCGGGAACGTTTATTAAGCGGGCGTGCCCAGTCGCGGCGCGTCCTCTGCGCTTGCGTCGCGGCGGTATTCTTTCGCTTGGGGAAGGTGGGGAGCTATGACACCCACCGCGTTTACATGGCAGCGTAACCCACTTATATCAGACCCATCCAATCCCAACCGATCCTGACTTTGGAGGCTGCCAATGCGGGCAGAGCCACAGAAGCACGTTGACGCCATTCGCCAGTCGCTCACCCTCCTACGGAGGCATCTTTGACTGGGATACAGCCGAAGCACGACTAGCCGAGCTCAACGCACGGGCTGAGGACCCGAACCTGTGGAACGATCCTCGCGCCGCGCAGGAGATCATGCGCGAGCGCCAGTCGCTCGAACGCAAGATCTCGTCCTACAAGCAGCTGGAACAGGAGCTCGAGGATGCGATCACGCTCATCGAGCTCGGCGAGGCTGAAGGCGACGAGGAGACGATCGCCGAGGGTGAGGCAGCGCTCAAGGCACTGAGCGAGCTTGCCCAAAAGCGCGAGATCGAGGCTTTGCTCTCGGGCGAGGCGGACAGCAACGACGCCTATCTTGAGGTTCACGCGGGCGCCGGCGGCACGGAAAGCCAGGACTGGGCCGAGATGCTCGTGCGGATGTACATTCGCTGGGCCGAGGACCATGGGTTCAAGGTGACGATGGTCGAGGCCAGCCCGGGGGAGGAAGCCGGTCTCAAGTCTGCCACTCTCGAGATCAGGGGCGAGAACGCGTACGGCTGGCTCAAGACCGAGTCCGGCGTGCACAGGCTTGTGCGCATCTCTCCGTTCGACGCCAACGCTCGACGGCACACCAGCTTCGCGTCCGTCTGGGTCTATCCAGTGGTCGACGATACGATCGAAATCGACATCAAGGAGAGCGACTGCCGGATCGACACCTATCGCGCGTCCGGTGCTGGCGGTCAGCACGTCAATACGACGAACTCGGCCGTGCGCATCACGCACCTGCCCACGGGGATTGTCGTGGCCAGCCAGCAGGAGCGATCGCAAATCAAGAACCGGGCGATCGCCTGGGCCATGCTTCGGGCCAGGCTTTACGACCTCGAGCTGAAAAAGCGCGAGGAGAAAGCCAATGCAGAGGCGGCCGCCAAGACGGACATCGGCTGGGGACACCAGATCCGCTCATACGTGCTGCAACCCTATCAGCTCGTGAAAGACCTTCGGACGGGCGTGGAGAGCAGCAATCCCCAGGCCGTGCTCGACGGCGACTTGGATCCTTTCATCGAAGCAGCGCTCGCTCAACGATTGAAGGAGGATCAGTCGGCGCACGCGAGCCAGTGATCCAGGGCAGAGCAGAAGCTTCCGCAGCCAAGCTTCTGCCGATCGCGCCCGCCTCAGGGCGGTTTTCCACGAGTGCGAGCAACGGCCTCGCCACTCGTGCTACCATCCTAGCGGCTTGCAATAGGGGATGAGCAATGAGCACCGCAACGAGAGCCGCATGCGTGATCGGCTGGCCGGCAAAGCACTCCCGCTCGCCGAAAATGCACCGCTGGTGGCTGAAGCATTACGGCATCGACGGTGATTACCGATTTGAGGAGGTGCCGCCCGAGGAGTTCCCCGCCTTCATCGGCAACCTGCGCGGCAACGGCTACATCGGTGCCAATATTACGATCCCCCACAAAGAGGCAGCGTTCCGGCTGACGGAGCCCGACGAACGTGCCCGCGCCGTGGGCGCATCAAATACGTTGTGGTACGGCGATGACGGGGTGCTGCGCTCGACGAACACGGACGTGGAGGGCTTTGTCGCCGCACTGGATGTCTCAGCGCCGGGCTGGAGCGAAACAGGAAAACATGCGGTGGTGATCGGCGCCGGTGGCGCTGGACGAGCCGTCATCTGGGGACTGCTTGAGCGAGGTATTCGGCGCATCCACGTCGTCAATCGGACCTTCGATCGTGCCGTGGCGATGGCCGAGCGTTATGGTGAACGCGTTGTGCCCACCCGCTGGGAGGATCGAAACAAGGTCCTTGACGGCGCAGGGCTCCTGGCCAATGCCACGACGCTTGGCTTCAAAGGCAACCCCGACCTCGATGTCGACCTCTCCGGCATGACACCGGACGCCGTTGTCGTAGACATCAACTACGTCCCGCTTGAAACGAAGCTGCTGGCTCGGGCGCGCCAGATCGGCCTCAAGACGGCCGACGGCCTCGACATGCTGCTGTATCAGGCCTGCACCGGATTCGAGTTGTGGTTCGGGCTCCGACCGCAGGTGACGCGTGAGCTGCGCGATCTGCTTGCGGCCGACATTCCGAAATCATGACCGAAGCTCAAGCTGGTAAGCGAAGCCGGCGCGCTATGGCTCCTACGAAAGGCCAGCTCCGCTTTTCTTCAGCTGTTCGATGATGGTTTGACTGATCCCCGGCACGCGCGCGACCTCGTCCCAGTTTCGGAAGGGCCGCCGCAGCTTCAGCGCCTCAATTCGTGCCGGTCCAACAGCGGATAGTGAGGAAACCAGCACATCCTCCGGCGCCGTATTCAGGTCGATTCGGGCGTGCGTGTGGTTTGCCCGATGGTCCCTATGATGCTCAAGTTGTGTCGGAGATGTCATGGCTTGGTCTGCCCCTACTCACCCAAGACGGCTCCTGAACGTGTGGGCTTTGGAAAGGTTCCTCGCGATATCAGCCTGCAATGGCAGACTGCGGGGCCCGGACCGTCACAAATTGTTTCAGCGATAGAGATCAGCTCGCGTCGGAGGAAGCGGTGGTGGACGCTTCGCCGTTTTGCTCGCCAGTGTCTGGAAAATCCGTGCGCCGCCACGCGAGAAGGCGAGCGAAACACCCGCGAGATAAGCGACCCAGATGCGATACTTCTCCTCGCCTACCAGGCGAACTGCCTCTTCCCGCGCAGCGGTGAGGCGCTCGCACCAGAGCTGGCAAGTGCGGGCATAGTGTAGCCGCCAAGCTTCGACGTCGTGCACCTCGAATCCAGCGCGCTCCATGGCTACGATCGTGTGGCCGATGTCGTCGAGCTCGCCGCCGGGAAAAATGTATTTCGCCAGCGCACGCTGTTCTGGCCGCATCCGTCGGCCCCGCCAGGAGGGCTTCGGCGTTCGCCGCGAGATGGCGTGATTGAGAAAGAGACCGTTGGGGGCGAGGAGTGACTGCACTTTGGCCATGTAGCGTGGAATGTTTGCGAGGCCGATGTGCTCGTACATGCCCACCGAGGCGATTTTATCGTAGACGCCCTCGACTGAGGTGTAATCCTTCAGCTCGAGCGTCACCCGCCCTTCGAGGCCCAGCCGCTTGACCTTCTCCCGGGCATAAGCGAGCTGCTGCTCAGAAAGCGTGATGCCGTGGGCCGTCACCCCATAGTGCTGGGCCGCATAGCAGACGAGCCCGCCCCAACCGCAGCCGATATCGAGCAATCGCTCACCTGGTTTCAGGCGCAGCTTACGGCAGATCATCTCCAGCTTGTCACGCTGCGCCGTGGCGAGATCATTCTGCCAGTCGGTGAAATAGGCGCAGGAATAGACCATTTCCGGGTCGAGAAAGAGCGCATAGAACTCGTTCGACAGATCGTAGTGGAACTGTACGTACGCCTTGTTGTCCCGCCGGCGCTGCGATCGCCCGGTGATGTCGCCGCTGAAGCCGTGCGCGTCGGCCGGCTTGTCCGCTGGAACGAAAACGAACGGCAACAGCGCTTTGAGGAGCTCAAGCTTGCTCAAGCTCTTAAGACTGGCTGAGCGGCCTTTGCGGTTCAGTTTCGAACCGAAGTCGATCAGTGTACCGCCCTCGAAGCCGAGACGGCCCTCGGCATAATGCCTGATGACATTGTCCAGCGTCGGCCGCCGAACCAACGACCCGATGACTCCAGGCCCGCTGATTGTGAATGTGAACGGCCCGTGGACGTCACGCCCGAGCGGCACTCGAGAACCGTCCCAGAGGCGGACCGAAGCATCAACATCGAGCCGTTCCGCCAGAAGGCCAACGAGCTGCCGCGCGGCTGCCAAGAGACGTTCGTCCTTCGCTAACCCCATCCACGACACCCTTCTGCAGAATTCGATTTGGAGAGAAGTCACACGAATTCCGACAGAGACGCAAATACGATGCCCGATTATCCCCGCTTCGATCTTTTCGGAGAGATCGGGAAAGAGCTTGCGCAGCAGAAAAGGTTGGAGCGCCGAGATCAACCCCGGCGCTCCCTAATTCAGGTTTGCAGCTTCCAGCAGCTATTACCGTTGCTCTATGCCGACTTGGCAAACATGTCTGTCGTGATGCTTTCGTACCAGGCAACGCTCTCCTGATAGTTCTGCTTGCGTACGTCCGCCGTCCTCGCCTGGCTTCGAGACGAAGGAGCCGGAGGCGGCGAGCTTGCCACCATCGGGCGCGTAATTCGCGCCGATCTTCACGCAGTCGTCTGGAGCCACCAGCGACCAGCACGTGTTCCGGAACCGCGGCGGGAACTTGTCCTTGCTGGCGAGCTGCGCGAGGATGTCGGCCGCAACGACCTTCGCCTGGCTATTGGCGGAGAAGGCCGATTTCGGCATCTCCGTCGCGATCGACGCATCACCCAGCACGTAGACATCCGCGACCTTCGCAGAAGAAAAGTTCTCAGGGTTGATGGGGCACCAGTCGCCCTCGGCACAGCCGGCCTTGATGGCAATTTCCCCTGCGCGTTGCTGCGGGATGACGTTGACGACGTCGCCCTTCCACTTCGAGCCGTCTTTCGTCTCGACCTCGCGGGTCTTCGCATCCACGCGGACGACGGAGAAGTCATCGATCTCGTTCGACAGATGCATCTCCACGATATCCTTGTAGTACCGCTCGATCGCCTCCTCGAAGACGGCCTGCTTCGAGAACGCCTTCTTGGGATCAAGCACGATCAGCTTCGATTTGGGCTTATTCGTCTTCAGGTAATGCGCGATCATGCAGATCCGCTCATACGGCCCCGGCGGGCAGCGGAAGGGATTGTTCGGCGGCAACACGATGACCGTTCCGCCATCCTCCATGGCATCGAGCTGGTCCTTGAGCAGCTTCTTCTGCGCCCCATCCGTATTGTAGGCATGGGGCATCACCTCGGCCGCCTCCCGCGAGTAGCCCTCGATCGATTCGTAATTCATTGCGATTCCCGGTGAGAGGACCAGGCGATCGTAGTTGAAGCTGTTTCCACCACGGGTCCGAACCACCTTGGCGGAAGTGTCGACGTCCGTGGCGTAATCCTGGACGACATTTACGCCGAGTTTCTTCAAACCCTCATAATCGTGATTTAGAGATTCCAGCGTACGAAATCCGCCGAGATAAAGATTCGAAAAGAATGATGAGCTGTAGATCGGATTTGCCTCAATCAGCGTGACATCGAGATTTGGCGCTCCCTTCTTCACATAATGCGCAACGGTCGCCCCACCCGGGCCACCACCGACGATCACGACCTTTGCCGCGCCCTGTGCGATCGCAAAGCGGCCAAACGCCGACGTGCTCACTCCAATCAAACCGGCAGCCCCGGCAATCTTCCCAAAATCGCGGCGACTCAATTTCCTCATCTGTGCCACTCCGTCTCCTCAGCCTTCTCGCTGTTTCCCGTCACCTCGAGGCGCGGCTTCGCATTACGAGGCGCTCGAACCCGGCTCGAAACCAGCTTGCTCCAACAGCCTTCCTAACAAACCCCAAAAGAAATCTGGTCCAGGGTAACCGACAATACGCCCGACCTCCACACCATCTCGCACGAGAATGAACGTCGGTGAATAGATAATTTTTCCGAACCTCTTCACTTCGGGGTCGTCGCGCCGGCGCCGTACGAGGGGAGCAAATCGGCCTTCCTCACTGGCCGCGTAGGCTATTCCAACTTCCTCTTCCCATCGCGCGCAATAGGGGCAGCCCGGATCGGCCACCATGATAAGCTCGACGATGGGGGCTGTGCGGTTCGGAACAGAAACGGTTGCCGTACCAGGTGTCGTAACCAGCAACAAATTGCATAAGATCAGCGCCACTACGAGCAAGGACTTTCCGATCTCTGCCCACGTCCGATCGAGCCGCTCGCCCTGCACACGTATTCGCATGTGGCACCTATCTCGGATTTGCTGGCGAACATTCTGATATGCTAATATTGTGAGAGCAAGTCCCCATGCTCGATGGGCACAGATACAGCGCGCGCGAGCGCTCCCGCGGTGATTGCGCGATGAATGGTCGAGGGAAGATATTGTAGCCAATTCAGGGAGGTTGCTGGAATGGTGGTGCCGAAGGATAGAGAAATGAAGGAAATGCTTTTGCAAGAAGCCATCAGCCGGCGTGAGGCGCTGGCAGGGATCGCCGCAGTCGGCGCGGCAACCGCCTTGATGCTTTCCCACCAACCTGCCCTGGCCGCCAGCGGTAACGGTTGGGAAGAGGCCCTCAAGAAGATCGTGGGCGACCAGTCCCCGATGGAGGGCGGGTTGACGCTCGAATTGCCGGAGATCGCGGAGAACGGCAATACGGTGCCCTTCTCGATCTCCGTCGATAGCCCAATGACGGACGACGATTACGTGAAGGCGGTTCACGTGCTCTCGACCGGCAATCCCCAGCCCTACATCGCAACCTTCCACTTCACGCCGGACTTCGGCAAGGCAGCCGTTTCGAGCCGCATGCGCCTCGCCGGCACGCAGGACATCGTGAGCGTCGCAGAGCTCAGCAACGGAAAATTCTTGCTCGCACGGAAAGAGGTGAAGGTCACCATCGGCGGTTGCGGCGGCTAGTCGTCTGTCCGCAGGTCTGAGGTCAACGAATTCGGGAAGGAAGAAACGACATGTCGACCAAGCCGCGCATCAGGGTTCCCTCGACTGCGAAGGTGGGTGAGGTGATCGAGATCAAGACGTTGATCTCGCACGTCATGGAAACAGGGCAGCGCAAGGATCAGGCCGGCAACACCATTCCTCGCAACATCATCAACACGTTCACCGCCACCTTCAACGGCAAGGAGGTGTTCAAGGTGGACCTGCAGCCTGGCATCTCGGCCAATCCCTACATGGCCTTCCATATGCGTGTGCCGGGCCCCGGTGACCTCGAGCTGACGTGGCTCGATGATTCCGGCAACAAGGTCACCGAGAAGGTGACGATCAACGTCTCCTGACATCTCACGGCAGGCTTGCCGGGCCGGACTTGCTGCCGTCGCGCGAAGCGCGGCGGCTATCTGCTATCTGCGCGTCCGCAGAAAACGACGGGTGCAGGCGCAAGGGCTAGCTGCAAGCGCGAAGCGGCCCTCGTTCATCCCCCTACGAAGGGGGAGCCATTGCACCCCGGCGGCAATCCCGGCATGTTGGGCCAAAGCACGAGCTCGATCCGAGCCAAGGACTTACCGGAGGACACATCGCCATGGCCGAGACTGGCGCCAACTCACCCAAGCAGCCGAAAAGCCTCGGGGAGCACACCATCCCACAGGAGCGGCTGGACGTCATTCTCCCATTCGTCGAGATGCTGTCGGAAACGGCGGTGAAGGTGGGCGACACGCTGCCGCTCGAGGCCGATGCCTCCGACATCATCCGTGTGCTGGAGAGTGAGGGGAACTAGCGCCATGGACCTCAAGACGATTTCCGCGATCGACCTCGCCGAGGCCATTCGCTCCAAGAAGATCTCCAGCACCGAGGCCGTCAGCTCCGCGCTGGAGCGGCTGAAGGGCGTGCACGAGGCTTTCAACGCCGTCGTCTCGACCGACACCGAGGAAGCGCTCGCCGCAGCGAAGGAGATCGACGACACCGTCGCCGCTGGCCAGCCGCTGGGGCCGCTCGCCGGCGTGCCGCTCGCGCACAAAGACATGTTCGACCGCGCCGGCAAGATCCCGAGCTGGGGCGCCCGCATCCGCCGCGAGAAGCCCTGCACGGAGGACGGCACGCTGATTGCGCGCCTCAAAGCCGCCGGCAGCATCCAGATCGCCGCGTTGCATATGACCGAGTTCGCCTTCGGCCCAACGGGGCACAACTACGTGCTCGGCCATGCCCGCAACCCGTATGATCCGGCGCGGATCCCGGGTGGCTCATCCAGCGGCTCGGCGATCTGCGTGGCGACGGGCGTCGTGCCGGCCGCGCTTGGCTCCGACACGGCGGGCTCGCTGCGGCTCCCGGCTGCGGCTTGCAACATCACTTCCCTCAAGGGGACCTGGACGCGCGTATCCCGGGCGGGCGCCATGCCGCTGTCGCCGTCGCTCGACTGCGTAGGCCCCATCGCACGGGACGTGCGCGACCTCGCCCTTCTGTTCGGCCTCATCGCCGGCCACGATCCGCGCGACGGCTTCAGCTCGCGCCGGCCGGTGCCGGACTACCTCAACCTCATCGAACAGCCGATCGACGGCATCAGGATCGAGCGTCGACGAGCGGCTGATCGGCGAGGCGCACCCGGAAATTCAGCAGCGGCTCGAGACCAGCATGAAGATCCTGGAAAAAGCGGGTGCGCGCCGCATCGCTGTGCGTTTCCAGGACTGGAAGGCGCTCGACACCCTCGGCCAGCTGCTACAGCTCCCTGAGGTTGCCTCGGAGCACGGCCCCTACCTCCGCAAGCGTGCGGCCGACTATGGCCCGCAGGTCCGCGCGCGGATGGAGTTCGGCCATTTCATCTCGGCTGCGGATCATCAGACGGCGTTGCGCGCCCGCGGTACCATGCTGTCGCGCGTGCTGACGGAGACCTTCGGCAACTGCGACATGGTCATCCTGCCGACCTTCGCCGATCCGCTGCCCACCATTGACGAGCTGGACGTCGGCGGCGGCCCGCAACTGATGGCCGCCCTCGGCCGCGTGATCCTCTACACCCGCCCCGTGAACTACCTCGGCCTGCCGGCACTCACGCTGCCCTATCCGCGGGAGAGCTATTTGCCGAACGGGTTCCAGCTCGTCGGGCGGCCGTTCGATGAGGCGCGGATGCTGGCGGTTGGACGGGCGTATCAGAAGGAGGTGCCACCCGAAGCTAGAATCACGTAGTATCAGCGAATTTCTGCCAAATTCGATTTGGTGCGAGATGCTTTCGCATTGCGTCTGTAGTGTGCACGAGTTTCAAGGCTAAAATGTTATTTCAACTCGGGATTGGCGACGCCAAACATATCGTCATTGCAATAGCGGGGTCTGTCGCAGGCGCTCTGGTTGGCGCGATAATAAAGTGGCTTCTTGACCGCAAGCAAATTGCGGAGCTTAGAACTGAAAGGGAACAAGCTTGGAAAGAAAAACAAGAGGCCTTTAAAGAAAGGCAGAAGGCTCTTGAAGAGAAGCAGAATGCCCTGAATGCACTGGTCGAGAGTCAGGAAAGAATAACAAAACAGCAACAAGAACTTCAGCGGAAGCAGGACGAACTTGAAGCGGCCCATCAAGAACTGAACAAGAAATCGGCCGAACTCGAGGAAGCAGAAGCTAAGTTAGCGAATTCTTAAGAAACTCGGCAGCAACGAATCGGGAATTTGGACGTCATTCGGCAGAACAATACCGTTCAGCGACTACGATAGCAGAATCAGCAAGAAATCTCCAATATTTTAACAGTTGCCAATTTGAAGGGCGGTGTTGGGAAAACCACCTTAGTCGGCAATTTAATTGCGTTTTCGATCAGAAAATGGAAAAGAGGGTGCTGGCCCTCGATTTGGATTACCAAGGATCACTTACCACTATGCTCCGCAAGGTGAGAGGTCCTGGCGCCCGAGACTCGACAATTAATTTGCTCTTAAAAAAGGGGGCGCAAATGCTAATTCGCTATTTCGGGCATCAAGGTCGCTCGCACCTCGTCTTCCCCGCAGTTCTGTCGTCCCAGCTTTCTACGAGCTTGCTTTGTTTGAGGATCGATCGCTTGTTGAGTGGCTAATCCAGCAAAGTGGTGATGACGTCCGATACCGCCTTGCTCAGGTGCTTTTGGATGAAGCTGTACGAGAAAAATATGATATTGTTCTCATTGACGTACCTCCAAGGCTCACTACGGGCACAATCAATGCACTTTGCGCAAGCACCCACGTACTTATACCCACGATCTTCAACCCCCTTGCAGCAGAGCCAGTCGAAAACTTCATACGAGCGTCCAAGCGCTTGATGGACAGGCTAAACCCCAAGTTGACTTTCCTTGGGGTCGTTGAGACGATGATCCCACCGTCGAACCAGGGCGCGGATGTGCGGGCGGAAGGCCGAAGGATGGTCGCCGAAGCCTTGCAAAGGATCACGCCAACCATAGATATCCTGACAACGGGGTACCGCGAAAGTCGTCGCTAGGCGAGGGTGACATCGGCTACCTTCTTCCTGCAGCCGAAGGAGGTACACAGATTAGGCAGATCTTCGAATTCGCTGGGTGCAGAGATCTGGGACAAGTTGAGATGAATGTGGCTCAATTGCGTGATGTACTGGTCATTGCGGAAGCTCACTATAGAGCGGACGGGAAGACGAGGATCGCAGACGGATTAGCTGCTTTTCCATCGAATCTCCTAGATAGCGACGATGATGAGAAGTCTCCTCGTAGTTAAGCGCATTAAGGAGGCCCGTCGTACTCAGAGCGTCTCCCGAAGTCAGCGTACCCGACAGCGGAAGAAGCGCTAACTACGGATAGGGCAATGCTGGTAGGAGAGCTAAGTCTGTTCTGGAAAGGTTGGAACAACTCTACAGAGCCGGTGGTGCGAAAGGCGCTGCAAACGATGTACGCGCAGTTACCAAGCTCCTGGAAGGACACGAAGCAGATAGCTTGGATGCGTTTATTGCGGAAACCAAGGCACTAATCGGCAAGTCCGAGCCGAGTCCTACTCGTCTCAATGAAAAAGCCGCGAAAAGCTATGGAGAAGCACTGCTAGAGGCCGAGATTGACCAAGAACGCTTCCAGGCGACATTAAGTGTGATGGACAATGATGCGAGCCTTGGCCTCGCCGAATGGCAAGAGATTGCTAACATCTACCGTAACGCACCTACTGGCAGTACTCATCGTTATAAGTTCACAAGTATCAAGGCGGCGCGCAACGCAATCCTGGATACATTCGGCGAGCGTCTCGAATTTGCTAGCAAACGGGATATTCTAGGCGAATCACACAATGGGGGCGTTGAACTACGGTGTTCAACCCCGTGGCACCTCAAACTTCGCCTCCGGATCAAGGAACCGATCCACCACATTCTGTAGCAGCCGTGAGATGTTGTTCTCGAAATCGTTCACCGGCAGGCAGCCGCAGAAGGTGATTGAGCCCGTCGAGAACACCGCGCCGCCCCCCGGCGTCTCGAAGAAGGTCATGTCGGCGTGGATGAGCTGCTGAGGCGGCTCGCCGGGGATTGTCGTGAGGTGGGTGAGCTGTTCCTCGGGCACCAGCACCCACGGCGCCTCGGGCGGGTGGTTCTCGGAGCGCGCGATGACGATGGCGTGGCGCGGCGTGCCAAGGCGCTTGTCGGTGCGGTCGAGCTCAAAGCCCGCGGCGCCGTGGCCTGAAAGGCCGAAATCGCCGATCTTTTCGTCCGTGATGCCTTCAGAATCCACGAAACGCGCGGATCGCGGCGCCTCGGGCAGCACGCGGTAGTAGGAGCCGACGAAGTTGCCCTGCGCGGTGAAGCCCACGCCGCAAAGCTCCTGCGGCGGACGGCCGTTGCGGCGCCAGAGGCCGCCATATTCGCCGTCGAGTTGGTTGTAGTACTCGCCGACCTCGGCCGCCCAGGCGCGAATGCCGCCCTCGGCGCGGCGGATCTCGATGAGGCCCGGCTTCTCCTTCGACAGCGCGATCTTCCAGTAGAAGCCGTTGCCGCCGAGATAGCAGAAGCGCCCGCCGTTATCGCGGTAGGCTTCGAGCGCATCCAGCATCTCGCGCGTGTAATACTCCGGGTGCGAGCCGGTCATCACCACGCGGTAGGGCTTCAGGAGCTCGTAGCCCTCGTGGTGCAGCTCCCAGTCGGTGATGATGTCGTAGCTGTAGCCCTTGGCCTCGAGCCAGGCGATGAGGTGCGAGTCGGCCGGGTAGTGGCGCAGCCCCGAGCCGCGGATCTCCGGGTACGGATAGGTGATGTAGCCGATCCGCAGATTGAGCATCGGCCGGTGCCAGGAGGCGAAAGCAGATGCCGCTGCCGTCCGTGTGAGTGTTGTAGGTCGAAAGGCCGTACTCCTGGTGCTGGCCCGGATTGTGCGGATAGGCGCCCCAAGCCTTGGCCTGATCCTCCCAAGCGGTGCGCCAGGCCGGGTCGGTCAGCCACTCAGGCCGCGCGTGGTTGCCGTAGACGACGTATGTGAACGTCGAAACCAGAACGCAAATGTCCGCCGTTTTCTGCCCCTTCGGCGGCACCACGAAGAACGGAATGTTCTCCTCTGCGTCGCCGGCTTGCAGGCGAAGCGCGTAGGTGCCGGAGCGCAGATCCTTGGGCACAGTCCACTCGTACGCGGTCGGCCAACGGCAGTCGTCGATGTCGTCCTCGTGGAAATGGATGGCCGCGTATTCCTCGGGCGCGTGCCGCCAGGCCATTTCGCGGCCTGTCCATTTCGAGCCGGTGACCGCGCGGGTCGGCATGTTGACGAGCTGGCCGTGCAGCCCGTGCGGCCCGATGTCGATAATGCGGGTCGACGAAATCTCCTGCGAGAAGTCCCAGCCGGCGACCAGCCCTGGCACCTGCTGACCATCGGCGGCAGCGGAGATCTGATCCGTGGTGAGAACGCGATCGAAGATCATTGGCCGCTCGATGCGGCCGTTGAACGTCAGCCCACCGCGCTCGTCGCCCGGCGCGCTGATCAGGATCTGCCGTGAGCCGATGGGCTGAGGCAGCTCGATCTCGTCCCCCGCCGTTGCGGCTGGCCCATTGGGCCGCCCCATCTTCAACGGCTGCTGGCCGACGATGGCCTGCCTGGTTCGTGCATCGTAGGTGAGCCAGATGCGATACCATTTGCGGCTGCTGGCCGGCTCCGGGCACTCCAGCCGCTCGGATATCTCTCCATGGCGAAGGTGCCGACGAAGCGCCCCGCTTCGTCCATGCCAATCCCGACGCCATGCCGGCCCTCGGCATCGAGCAGCGAAAGGATCGAGCAGTTGCGGCCGATGTGCGTCGGCTGAACGGTTGCGATCAGGGTGAAGCTCGACAGGCCCGCCAAGGCAATGCCGCCATCGATGCGGGCGTAGGAACCGCGTTGCAATCCGTAGCGCTCCGGCTCGCGTACCACGCGGACAGAGTGCTCGAGCGGCTCCTCCCGAATGCCGGGGCCTTCCGGATTGGGATCGGCAGAGATCACGCGGACAAGCCGCGTCGTGACCGGTGCTCCGGTTGCATTCGAGACCTTGAACGCGATCGTTTCGCCCGGCCGTACGGACAGACGGTCGGCATAGCCGGCTAGCGGCAACATGGGCCCCCCTCCCTGATCGGCATTGGCCGGAAATCCGGCCACGGCCAGTTTCGCGAAACCGGCCGTGCACGGTCAAGCGGAGGGAAGGCCGAGGAGGCCGGGCGCCGCCCCGTCAGGGTGCCAGCGCGTAGGGTATCGGCGGTGCCTCGGGGTCGTTCTCGGCGATGAGCTCGCGGTGGCCGTCGCGACCGTAGATGTCCGGCCGGAACTCGGCGCGACCGTCAGCTTCCGCCCAGGCGGTGATGTAGGTGAAGAATACCGGAATCGGCTTGGCCAGCTTGACGTCCAGAGCCTGGCCCGCGGCAATAACCTCTTGCACGCGCCCTGGGCGATCCCAGCCTGGCTCGTAGCGCGCGATCCATTCAACAAGCTCGAACACGCCCTGCACACGCACACAGCCGGCGCTGAAGGCACGCCCTGTCTGGTTAAAGAGCGACTTCATCGGCGTGTCGTGCATATAGACGATGTGCTCGTTCGGCATATCGATGCGCACGAGGCCGAGCGCATTCTGCGGACCCGGGTCCTGACGGAACTTGATTCTGGTCGCGTCAGCCTGGCGCCAATCGATGCTGTATGGGTCGAGCTCAGGACCGCCCCAGCCATCGAAAGCGCGGATGAGCTCTTTTTGCAGGTAATCTGGCTCTTGGATGAGTCGCGGGATGAGATCGAGCTTGGCGACGCTGTCCGGCACACGCCAATAGGGAAAGAAATTCAGTGCACGGATGGATGTCCTAAGGCTGGGGGTCTGGCGGTCCGGCTTGCCGACGATCACCCGGTGGCGCAGGCGCACGATGTCGTCCTCAACCGCCTCGAGCTGGTAAGCGGGGACGTTCACCAGCACGTAGCGATTACCATCGACCTTTTCTTCCAGCAGGTCGCGGATGCGGCGCTGATTGAGGCGAAGCTGCTCCAGCCGCTGGTAGGCCGATACGTTCATCTGCGCAATCGTCGGCCGGTCGATGCGGCCCGTCTCCCTCAGGCCATACCGCCGCTGGAACTCCCTGAGCCCATGCTCCATCCGGGCGTCGAAGGTATAGCTGAGATCTTGACGTCGGTCCGTCGGCCTGAGATCGCCCTCGATAATCAAGCGACGGCGGACATAGGGCACCCGCTTGTCGTCTTCGCCCGGCCGCACCACAGGACCCTGCGGTATCTGATGCCACCCACCCTGAGACACGATGTGCTGGTAGCGCGCGATCGCATCGTCCATCTGCCTCAGCATGACCTCGCTGCGCCAGGGCGTTGCGTCCGGCCTGAGGTCGTTCGGCTCGACTGGAACAGAAGGTTCGCGGCTCGGCGGGCGGCGTCTGCGTCTTTCGACTTGGGGATCGAAGATGCTTTCCCACCACCGGGCTTCCGTGGCCTGCGCATTGACCGCCGATGCGCTCAGCCCCAGGAGGCTTGCGCTCGCACCCAGCAGGAGGCCACGGCGTGTAACCGCGCCGTGGAAACACGGCCCATGACTTTCGGATCTCGGTTTCCGCATCGGCAAACTCGACTGTTTCGCTGCTCATGATCAGACCGCCGACGGGAAACAGCGGTCCTGGTGAGGCGGACTTGTTACCTTGTCGTAAGAGATTTGGCCAAACAAAGGCTGTTGATCGAAATAGCTCATGCCGCGCCGAGGCGAAATCCCTATGCAGCTGGGGGCTGGCATCGCGGCCTCCTGAGCAGGGAGCATAATGGATACGTTAACTTGTCAAAGCTTCGACGCTCACGTACCGTAGCTCCGACATCGGGACTCCTAAAGACTTCAAAACTCGACTGACTGGGAGGAAGCTCAATGAGCCATTTCAATCGCCGCCAGATCCTGGCTGCCGGCGCTGCCACCGGTGCTGCAGCAGCGCTCGGAATCAAGCCCTCTTATGCACAAGCCGATTATCCGTCGCGACCGGTCACGGTGATCTGCCCGTGGGGCGCCGGTGGCGGAACGGACGCAACGGCGCGCATCATTGCGGCGCTCCTCGAGAAAGATCTGGGGCAACCATTCAACGTGGTAAATCGCACAGGTGGCTCCGGCGTCGTAGGACACTCGGCGATCGCAACCGCACAGCCTGACGGCTATACCCTGGGGATGGTCACAGTCGAGATCTCCATGATGCATCACCAGGGCCTGACGGAGCTCACCCCGAGGGACTACACGCCCCTGGCGTTGATGAACGAGGATCCGCCAGGCATTCAGGTGAAGGCGGACAGCCCCTACAAAGACGTCAAGGAGCTGGCGGACGCCATCAAGTCGAACCCTCCGGGCACCTTCAAGGCCTCTGGCACCGGACAGGGCGGCATCTGGCATCTGGCCCTTATCGGCTGGCTGTTGGCGATGGATCTCAAGCCGGATCACGTGCCCTGGGTGCCCTCGAACGGTGCCGCGCCTGCAATGCAGGACCTGGCCGCCGGTGGCGTGGACATCGTGACGTGCTCGGTTCCCGAGGCCAAGGCGATGCTCGATGCCGGCAAGGCGCGATCACTCGCCGTGATGGCATCCAAGCGGAACGAAGCGTTCCCGGATGTCCCGACCTTGAATGAAGTGGCCGGGATCGACTACTCGGTCGGCGCTTGGCGCGGCATCGTGGGGCCGAAGGGGTTGCCAAACGAGATCGCGACGAAGCTGACGGCTGCCCTGAAGAAGGTCTACAACTCCAAGGAGTTCAAGGATTTCATGACCTCCCGCGGCTTCGGCATGGTCTGGGGTGACGCGGAGCAGTTCGCTGCCTTTATGGACGAGAGCGACGCGAAGATGGGCACCGCCATGAAGGCGGCAGGATTGGCTAAAGCCTGACGCTGCTTAGATCGCGCATATCACGCACTTGTTCTGATCGCTGAAAAGCCACTCATGGCGAGAGGGTGAAGAGACATCGCAAAGTCCCTCTCGCCTCCTGCTTTCAGGATGGGAGCGAGTGTCGTCTGTCTCCGGAGGCCGCATTCCAGGCCACACCTACTCGAAGCCGGCACAGCCATGCGAGCGAACGACACGATCTCGGGCCTAGTGCTGATCGCCGTCAGCACTTTCATGATTTACCTGACCCTCGATTTCCCCGGCTTTCCTGGCCAAAAATACGGCCCCGCCCTGTTCCCGCGCCTTCTGGGCGTGGGCCTCATTATCTGCGGCCTGCTTCTCGTTGTTCGCGGGATCTCGGCGCGCCGTGCCGGCGAGGCCTGGGTCGCCTTCTCCGACTGGACCAGGGAGCCGTGGCGGGTAACCTCCTTTCTCCTGGTTCCGCTACTGGTCGTTGTCTACATCCTCGTTTCGGAGCAAGTCGGCTTCATTCCAGTCGCATTTGCGCTGCTTCTCCTGCTGTTCCTCTGGTTTCGCGCGCGGCTCGTGGTGGCGCTACCCGTTGCTGCTATCGCAACCTGGCTCATTCATTGGTTCTTCGCCACTTTGATGCGCGTACCGCTTCCACGCGGTCTGCTGACCAACATTCTTTAGGGACACGGGCGCATGTCGGACACAATCCTCCAGGCCGCCGCCCTTGTCGTTGACCCATACGTCCTTTGGGTGTGCTTCGGCGCAGCGATTTTCGGCATCTTCGTCGGCGCGATGCCGGGGCTTACGGCCACGATGGCAACTGCCCTGCTCGTACCGATCACCTTCTTCATGGAGCCTGTGCCTGCGGTTGGTGCGATCGTAACGGCGACAGCCATGGCGATCTTCGCCGGCGACATCCCAGGTGCAATGCTGCGCATTCCTGGCACACCTGCCTCTGCGGCTTACACCGACGAGGCCTATAGGTTGTCCCGCAAGGGCCTGCTGGGTCAGGCCCTCGGGGTGAACCTCGTCTTCTCCGTCGCGGGTGGTCTCGTGGGCGTAGCAATTCTGATTGTTGCTGCGCCTCTCCTGGCTGAAATTGCCCTTAATTTCTCCTCGTTCGAGTATTTCTGGCTCGCCGCACTGGGGCTGACGTGTGCCGTCTTCATTGCCCAGTCGGACGCATTGAAGGGGTTTGCTGCCCTGCTCATCGGCCTGGCCATCGCGACCATCGGCATCGATCCTACAGCTGGTCACCCGCGCTTCACATTCGGCTCGGTCGAGATGCTCCAGGGCATCAGCTTCATTCCAGCCATGATCGGCTTGTTCGCCCTGTCCGAGCTGCTGCGCGGTGTGGTGACCATAGACCAGGTCGGTGAGATGGTTCAGCAGCAGGTCGGCAACATCTTCCGCGGCATCAGTCAGGTGTGGCGGCGCTACTGGCGCAACTTCGTTCGTGGCTCAATGCTCGGCACGGGCATCGGCGCGCTGCCGGGGGCCGGCGCCGACATTGCGGCCTGGATCTCATATGCCGTGTCGAAACGTTTCTCCAGGGAGCCCGAAAAGTTCGGCACGGGCCACATCGAAGGCATCGTGGATTCCACATCGGCGAACAACGCGGCCGTCGGATCAGCGTGGATACCGGCGCTGGTGTTCGGCATTCCGGGCGACTCAATCACGGCCATAGTGATCGGCGTGCTCTATATGAAGAACATGAATCCGGGCCCGGCCGTGTTTCTTCAAAATCCGCAGCTCATCTATGCGGTGTTCATAATTTTCATCTTAGCGAACCTGATGATGCTGCCCATCGGCTGGGCCGCCATTAAGCTCGCCCGGCAGATCCTACGCACGCCGCGCAATATCCTGCTGCCGCTAATCCTGCTGTTCTGCATCGTCGGCGCCTATGCCATGACGAACTCCGTCTACGGCATCATCGTCATGCTCGCGCTGGGCGTGCTCGGGTGGCTCTTGGAGGAGAATGGCTTTCCAATCGGTCCGATCATTCTCGGCATGGTGCTGGGCGAGCTTTTCGAGCAAAGCTTCATGACATCCATGATCAAGGCAGATGGCTCGCTGCTCGGATTTTTCTCGCGTCCGATTGCGGCTGCTTTGGGTGTCATAACGCTATCCCTTTGGGCCTACATGCTCGCGCGAAATTTCTGGAAGCCTGAGCGTGGATGACGCGTCGAATTGACAGAGATGCATTCTCGACTGGCACTCTGCGAGCTCATCGGCTAATTGGCCATTGATCTCTGAAGGGTTTTGCCATGCCCAATCCCGTGCTCTGGAGTTTGGACCCGCGCGGCGTTGCCCGCGTCATCCTCAATCGGCCCGAGGTGAACAACGCTTATAACGGCGCGATGATCGAGGGCCTTCACCAGGCCATGGACGCGCTCGCCCATGAAGCGAACCTTCGCGCCGTCGTCATTACTGGCAATGGCCGCCACTTTCAGGCGGGTGCCGATCTCAATTGGTTAAATGCCGTCCGCACCGGCTCGCCCGAGGAGAACGAGCACGCCTCACGCCGTACCGCCGAGGCCGTCGACCGGCTCAACCGCCTGCCTGTTCCTACGATCGCGCTCGTCCAGGGCTTCTGCGTTGGCGGTGGCACCGGCCTGATCGCCGCCTGCGATGTTGTGATTGCGACCGAGGACGCCAAGTTCGCCATTTCAGAGGTTCGGTGGGGGCTCACGGCCGCCATCATCATCCCGCAACTGGCTGACGCCATCGGCGCCCGCCAGCTTCGCCGCTATGCGTTGACGGCTGAACGGTTCTCCGCCGAGGAAGCACGGCGTATCGGCCTTGTCCACGAAGTGGTCCCAGCGGCCGAGCTCGAGGCGGCCGGCGAGCGCATCGTCGACGCGCTTCTCGCCAACGGTCCCAAAGCGATGGCGGAAACCAAGTCCCTCGCTCTCGAGTATGCCTTCGGCAAAATCGACGCGGACATGATGTCTGCGTTGACTATCAGTCATGCCCGCAAGCGTCAGTCGGACGAAGCTCGCGAGGGCCTAGCATCTTTCGCTGAGAAGCGAGCGGCCAATTGGTCAACCGTATCGAAGGGATGATCGCACTCCCTGTCGACTAGCGACGACGGCTTTATCGAAAATCCTGTTCGGACGCGTATCGATCGCGCCGTTCGCCGTTCATATTGTTCAAAAGGTTGCAGAGGAGATCGTTTGTCAGCCTCGCGCGTTGTTTAAGTCGTGGAAGGCAATTCTGAATTTTCCTTCGAATCTCATCCCGCGTGTCCCAAGAGCGATCTATCGTAGCGATGAGCTGTCCAATTCCGATTTCCCCAAGCGGTGGCGCTGGCATCTCGAGATCCTCGAGAAGCCCCACAACTTTCGAGGCATATGGAAGCGCTACGAAGGGCGTGCCTTGTAATGCTGCGAAAATAAGGAAATGGAGCCGCATTCCGACCGCAAATTCGAAATACCGTAGCATGTCGAGCGTTTGTTGGGCTGAATACTTGCGTCTCAGAACCTCGACGCGCTCTGCGTTGATCATTTGGGCGACGACGCCGTGACTATGTTGGACGTCTGCGCGCTCCATCGGCACAAAAACAACGTCCGCATCCAGCCGCTCGATGATGTAATCCGCAGTGTTGGCCAGGAGAGCATAGTAATGCTTCGGGATCAATATCGGGCGCCGCCGGCCCTGGCTCTCTCACAGAAAATCCAACCAGAGGTCGATCGAAATCTGACCCCTTCGGCTTCCAGCGCTCTGATGGGCACCTCCTCCGGCTCCACAAGCAGCGCAGGATCGGCGGTCAAGTGAATTTCCCGATCAATGCCAACGTCCTCCAACAGGCGATAGCCCTGCCGGTCCCGCACGGTTATGACGGCCGCTTTGTTGAGACTGTCGCGGACGGCGTTTCGCGTTGAAGTCAACGTTAGCGGCCCGGCACTAACCGCATAAATGAAAACCGGCACGCCAATTTCGTGCGCGATCTTGACCTCTCTTAGATACTTTTCCACATCGCGATCATAGAGAATGCCGCCGCCGCCCAGAACAAAGACATCAAGCCTCTCGATTTCGCGTGCCGCTTCCTTCCGAGTCATACGCCGAATGGGAATAGCGCGCTCGACCTCATGCCGGCTGAGAGTATCCTCCGGATTAAGAGAAAAGACGGTGATCTCGACCGGCAGCGTTCGGCGCAATTGGAGCAGAATGCCTTCCAAGATCGCCTCGTCGCCGAGGTTCATGCCACCATAGGATCCAGAAATTCCAACCCGGAACACTCGGCTCTGATCGCTCATTTCTGTCACACGTCTCGAAGCTCAGGTCAGAGTGGTGTAAGCGACGGCCAGGAGAGAGGTATTCCCTGCTTCCGTAGCAAGGACTGAAACTCCTCCAGCATCGGCTTCGTGTTTCTCACAGCGCGCGGCGTGACCTTACGCTGCAGACAAAACGCGGCAAGCGATCCAGCGGCCTCCCCGACGTTCCACTCGACATGATGAACGCGATAAGCGCCATTCGTGATGTGCGTGACGCCCAAGTTCTTGCCGCCTGGAAGCAGATTCTCGACGCGGACGGGGATTAAGGAGCCGAGCGGTATCTGAAATGGCCAGCATCCCAGATCCAAATAGCCCCGGCCACTGACGCTCGGGTGGAGATCGATCCGATAGCAGCCGATACCCACGGAATCCTCGAAAAACTCGGGCCCATTTGGCCGGAGGGGATGAGCTATGTGTTGCTCGAGCACCGTGAACTCGGCACGAATGCGCCTGGACTCGCGAATGTACGGCGCCTGCGCCAATCCGTCGACCGTTCCGCCCACTACATCGCCGCGAAGGCGAAGCCCTGGATAACCTACTCCGCCATCGGGCCGAGGCGCTTCCGTCTGAAGCCAATAAAGCAGGCTGAGGCTGAGCTGCCGAGCGGCTTCCTGGTTCCGTGCCTGTTCGACTTCATCTACGCCGCAAACCGGACCGAACCAGTAATCGTTTTGAGGCCAATTAACGACTGTGATTTCGCGGGCACCAAAGCTTTCTTCGAAATTGGAAATATCAAGAATTCTTCGGAAATTCCACCAGGGCTTGCCATCTTCCGCCTCGAAAAGATATCGAGTGATTGGCTCGTGGGTTTCCGGTTTCGGTACTGTCCATCCCAGCAGCGGCCCTGGCCAGCCTGGCGGCTTGTAGCTGCGCCACAGATCATACTGGCGCGGCTTGTCGACGGTGTGCTCCTCTCCTTCGCGATACTCCATCGCGAAACAGACGGTAATGGCCTGTTGATCCTTGGGATCGGCCATATCTGGGGCATGCGGCTCGCCGGTTTCAGCTTGAGACTCGGCACCGCATACATGCTCTACGCCAGCAAGCTCAAGCAGCTCTCCCTGCGGCGTGGCATCGATGAAATACTCTGCCTCGATCAAGGTATCGCGACCCGACTCGAGCCCCCGGACCACGACACCTGTTATGCGATCGCCATGCGTCCATGCTGCCAACTGGCGCTGAGGGTGCATGACGAACATCTTTCCGCTGAGCTGATAAGGCGCGATCATCTGGTGGAGCACTGCCACAGCCACGCGCGGATCGTGACAGAGCCGGCTCACCCAGCCGTTTCCCGGATTGAGATGCTTTGATGCCCGTGCCAGGGCATTCAGCGGAAGGTGATCGCGATAATATTGTCGGATGCCGTTACGAAGAGCGCGGTAGCTGGCAGTTGCACCGAATTCTTCGATCC
The DNA here is from genome assembly GCA_963786775.1 of uncultured Pseudomonadota bacterium. Classification (GTDB taxonomy): domain Bacteria; phylum Pseudomonadota; class Alphaproteobacteria; order Rhizobiales; family Hyphomicrobiaceae; genus ZC4RG25. Next base: position 113,448 of record CAWBAM010000039.1, read on the forward strand.
AGGGATGCTCGTCTGGTGGAACGGCTTGATTGGTCAATTGCCCGCCGATCCAATGCGTTTCCTCGGTCAGAATGACCTGGCAGCCCAGCCTCGCCGCGGCAAGCGCAGCAGCACATGCGCCTAGCCCACCTCCGATGATGGCCACGTCGGTGCGGAGTACCTGCACGGCCTAGATCATCCATCCCTTCGACTACCGCTTCCCTAACGTCAGCGGTTGCTGGGGGTTCCAGGCGGCCAATCGAGCTATCGTCGCGTTATTTTTCTTTTCCCAGGCTGTCGTGAGTTATGAAGGGAACGTGCGCTAGAAGCGGCCTTCGCTGACCAGATCGATAATTGCGTCGACTTTGCCAAGGGCACCAGCAAGCTTGCGCTTGTCCACTTTCGACAACCGACCGGGATCGACTCGCGACGAGAGAGGTGTTCCTGCCTCCGCATCGGCGAGCTGCTGGTTCAACATCGCACCCAAGATCAGGCGATGCGCGCCGATGATTTCCTCGATCTCCTGCTCCGATCCAATGCCGCGGGCAGCAACGCCCCTAAGCCGGTCAGGCGTGGAACGGGCGCGTACATCGTGGCGGATCGAGAGCACGCGCGCCGAGGTGAAAATCGGCAACAGACCCGCTTTTTTAAGATCGATACGACCCTTCTCGTCGACACGAATACTGCCGAATAGCGTAAACGCCGGCGAGCGTTGCCGCGCCACCTCGGTCATCAGCTTGAGGAAGTCCGGCGCCTCATGCCCACGAGTGTAGGCATAGTCCCAGATCTCTTCGCCAAGCGAAGTGTCCCCGTGCACCGCGATACAGTCGAAGAAGATATCGACATTGAGCAGATCTTCTGGACGTTGGCGGTGCACCCAGCCATCTATGGTGGCCTTCCAGTCGGACAGGCTCATGCGCCAAGCTCGGTTTTTGGCCATTACGCCGCCCTTGCACAGCGGTATTCCAACCTCGTGCAGGATTTGACACATCTCCGTTCCGAGCGCTTCGAACCAGCGATCCTCGGGCCCGCCTTCCGCGCCATTCGAATAGACGATTGCATTGTCCTGGTCGGCAGCCAGCAAACTTTCGCCGCGTCCGGCCGAGCCGAGGACAAGGACGGCATAGGGACAGGGAGCTGCGCCGCGGCCCTCGGCGATCAACTTGGCTTCGGCCAGCTCTGCCGCCCGGCTCGTGATGGCCCTGATTTCAGAGCTGATGACGGCCGAAATCGTCCGGGGGTCGACGTCCTCGGCAAGCAGGCTGCCCGCAACGAGCGGCAGCTTTGCCCAAGCAGCTCCGAGCTCGGCCGAAGAAGCGGCGCTGGCGACCTCGTCGCCCAGGACAATGGCGTCGGTGGCGCGGTGGCGCAGCAGGTTGCGCGTCGTCAGTGCACCGACGATGTTTCCGTGCGCATCCTGGAACTCCGAGATGGCGGTAGCCAATCCGATCCAGGCGACCGATGGCACGATAAACGAAGGCATCCTCTTGCACGGATTGCAGCGGCTGGCTCATGATCGCTACCAGCGGTGTCGCAAATGCTGCCTCGCCGTGTGCGTCTATGGCCCGCAGCAAGTCGCGCTCCGTCACGATGCCGATCTCGCCGGACTCATTGCGGACGTAAACAGAGCTAACCCTCTTCTCGAGCAGCAGCCGAATGGCCTCCTTGACGCTGGTCCGACCATCCGCGAACAGCGGCGGGGTGCTCATCACTTCCCGGACGCGGTGGCAAAACGGGAAGCTATCGAAACCTCCGAGGATTTTTAGCCGCTGCAGGTCGCTATGCTGCTCCGGCACAACGAGGCCGCGGCGTGCGTGACTATCGTTTTCCGCAATGGCCCGGCATGCCGTTTCTGCCTCGGCGAGCGTGCGGATGCCGCGTTCGCGGAGGAGTGGGATGAGTGCTAGGAACAGTCGGGCAGTGGTCTCTGCATCGCCGAGTGCCGTGTGGCGGCCAATCATTGGGACGCCTAACCATTGGCACAGGTGGTCGATGCTGTAATCGGCCAGTGTGGGAGCCACAAGGCGCGCAAGGTTCCGCGTGCATAAGCTGCGTGGACGCCGCCAAGGCCGGTTTGCGAGCGCGCACTCGTGCTTCAGAACTTCGATGTCGTAGGCCACCGCATGGCCGATAAGGATGGCATCGCCAATGAAAGCCTCGATTTCCGGAGCGAGTTCGGCGAATGTCGGCGCATCCTTCACCTCCCGAGAGGTGATGCCGTGAATTTCTGAAGCTGCAGCGGGAATAGGCACGCCCGGGTTCACCAGGCGGTCAAGCTTTGCCTCGTCGGAAATCCGGCCATTGACGATGCGGACAGCCCCGATTTGGACCGCCCTGGCAGAGCGCGCGTCGAGGCCCGTCGTTTCGAGATCGAGAACGACACCTGACAGCGCAACGAGCGGTGTCGCATTGTTCGGGGCGGACATTGGGCCTCGCAATTCGGCTCTTCCGGCATCTTTCTGCGCCCGAGGGCGTACCACATTGCCAGCTCGGCCCACGGTTGTCAGCAGATCGCATTGCGCCAGAGGCAGCGCCTTTGCTTGTATAGCTGGCACCGCCAACAACGGCACCGCATTCCGCACCTCGCCAAGTTGCCGGCGACAAATTTCGATGGAGACGACATGTTCCAAAGCTTCGAGGCACCGACCGAGCTCGAGAGCTCGATGGATCGCATTAATCGCCTCCGCTCTCTGCTTCCGGAGCTTCGCGTCGATGCCGTGCTGGTGCCCCGCGCAGACGAGCATCAGGGTGAGTATGTTCCAGCCTCGGCAGAGCGCTTGAAATGGCTAACTGGTTTTTCCGGATCAGCCGGCATAGCGGTGATTACGCGCCGCGCGGGCGCACTGTTCGTCGACGGCCGTTATACCGTTCAGGCTCGTTCCCAGGTTTCGAAGGATGCTGGAGATCCTTCAGGTTCCCGAAGCGCGCCTGTCAGACTGGCTTCGTCAGAAGCTGAGGCCCGGAGCAGCGGTCGGATTTCGACCCGCGCCTCCATACCGTGAGCGAAATCGAGCGGCTCACCGAGGCGCTGGCAGACCGAAATATCAAACTCAAGCCGTTGGCACGAAATCCAGTCGACCGGCTTTGGGGCGCCGAGCGGCCGCCAGCACCCATGGGCAAGGTTCGCCCGCACCCGTTGAAATACGCAGGCCGCGCAGCCGAGGACAAAATTGCAGAAATCCAGAAAGCCCTGAAGGCAGATGGCCAGGACGCCGTAGTGCTAACCCTGCCGGACTCGATAGCCTGGCTGTTCAACATCCGCGGCAGCGACGTGCAGCACAACCCGGTTGCCCTCGCCTTCGCGATCGTGCCCGCGCAGGGTAAGCCGGAGCTGTTCATCGCGCGGGAAAAGCTCGATGCCGAGGCCAAGGCCCACCTTGCTTCGCGAAGATCAGTGAGCCGGAGGCGCTGGGCGCGAAGCTTGGCCAGCTAAAGGCGGCGGGCAAGCGCGTCCGGCTTGATCCGAACACCGCTTCGTGGTGGGTCGCCCGGCAGCTTGGAGGACCCCAGCGGATTGCGCGGGCGCAGGACCCCTGCATTCTCCCGAAGGCCCGAAAGAACGAAGTCGAAATCAAGGGCGCGCGGGCCGCACACCTCCGTGACGGCGCTGCTGTCGTCCGCTTTCTCGCCTGGCTCGACAGGGAAGCACCGGGCGGCCGTCTTGATGAGATCACTGCAGCCCGCAAGCTCGAAGAGTTTCGAGCCGAAACCAAAGCCCTCCTGGACATCAGCTTCGACACGATTTCGGCCTCCGGCCCTAACGGAGCAATCGTGCACTACCGCGTGACGGAAGCAACGAACCGCCGGCTGAAATCGGGGGAGCTTTATCTCGTCAACTTGAGGAGGCCAGTATCTCGATGGCACGACGGACATCACGCGCACAATTGCCATCGGCCGCCCCTCTGCGGAGATGCGGGAGCGGTACACGCTCGTCCTGAAAGGCCATATCGCCATCGCAACCGCGCGCTTTCCCAAGGGGACACGGGGGATCGACCTCGACGCCTTCGCTCGCCGTGCGCTCTGGGAAAAAGGGCTCGATTACGACCACGGCACGGGGCACGGCGTCGGAAGCTATCTTTCTGTGCACGAAGGGCCTCAGTCGATCTCTCGACGCGGAATGGCGGTGCTGGAGCCGGGCATGATCATCTCCAACGAGCCCGGCTACTATAAGGAGGGCGCTTATGGCATCCGCCTCGAAAACCTCGTGCTGGTCACCAAGCCCGAAAAGGTGCCCGGCGGCGATCGCGAGATGATGAGCTTCGAAACACTGACCCTTGCGCCATTCGATCGTCGCCTGATCAAGGTCGATCTGCTCACGCCAGCAGAGATCGCATGGGTGGACGATTACCACGCCCGCGTCCGGCAAATGCTGGCTCCGCAGCTCAACGCTGAGGATCGATCTTGGCTGGAGGCTGCGACGGCTCCCTTACGCTGATTTCGTGAGGTACTACGCGCTGATGATTTCCGCCGCGCTCCGCGACTAAGCGGCCGAACGCTGCTGGTGGAAATGGGCTGCCCGCTGCATGATCGAAAACGTGAGCTGCTCGATGAGCCGCGCAACCTTCCCGTATTGGGCAACGAATGAGGTGCGCTGGGCAGTCGGCTCGCGCCAGCTCGCGCATTCCAGCTCTCTGCAGAACGGCAGATACGGCCGTAGGACACCGAAGCGCGGCGGCATGCGATCGAGCAAGCGTTCGATCGATCCGATCTGAGCCAAGTGGTGCTCGGATGCGTTTCTGTGCCGAATTTTGGAAACCACCGTTCCCAAGTGCAAGTCGTCGAAATCTCAATTCGGTGAGACGCGCTCGACCTCATGGCGCAAATGCTCGATCGCTCCGATTGAAATCTCGTTCGGAAGCGTTGGCACAACGAGAAAATCGGACGCTCTGACTGCGCCTTCCGAGAACAGAGTTACACCCGGCGGGCAATCGACAATGACCAAATCAAAATGCGCAGTCAGTTGTCGAATTGCGTTGGCAATGAAGCTGGCTGCCTGCTCGTATGCAGTATGAAGATTGTTCTCCTTTAGGAAATGAGAAAGGATGTCCCGTTCGCTGCGGGGCATGTGCGGACTGGCCGGAAGGCAACTCAAACGGCCTAATGCCTCTGTCACGGTAAACGGGCTCGGAATAACGTATTTGTGGAGCTCACAAGCCGTCGAGGTGGAAAGCGCATTTGAAATGGCAGCATCTAGGGTCCGCCCTTGCGAAACGAGCGCGTTAAACTGCTGGCGGCCGAGGATGGAAATGGACGCGCTACTTTGGAAGTCACAATCTATAAGAGCGATTTTCTTGTTGAATAGAAAGCAGCTCGCTTCCGATACTGCGATCGCCAGCGTCGTCTTGCCGGTGCCCCCTTCAGGTTCATGAAGGACATGACGCATGGCGTGAGCGCCAGTTTCGTCATCGTTCCGCTCCCCCCAGCATAATTCTTGGAGGATCTTACCCGGAGCTTGCCGTGCAAAAGGCCGTGTTCCTCCAAAATGCCCTTCTCCACATATTTCCGGTCTCATTGCAACTGATAGGAGTAAGATCAGCGCTGTTTCGCCTAATTGTGTTGGCGAAATTTTCAACCCAGAATTGATTGAAAAGAAAAATTCCCAAATTGGCAAAGTGGACCGGCCATCGCAGAACGCGGGAACGCGGCAGCGCTCGAAAAATATTCGATTAGCAATATGTGAACCGCTAGCCCAGCAGTTGGCGCAGGATCACAACGGAGCCGACACCGATTACGACAACCGGAAGCAGCGGAAGGCGTGACGCCGCAAGCAGTGTGAGAGATGCCGCAATCAGATCAGCAGGTCCGCCCTTGAACAACGAGGGAGCAATCACTGCTGTAAGCACGGCGACTGGCAGAGCATCGAGCGAGGCTTGCATTCTTGGCGTCGGCTTGACGAAGCGAAGCAGCCACAGCCCACCGACACGGGTAGCGTACGTTGCGACAGCCATGGCGCAAATGGCGGCGAGATTTAAGGTGTCGAGCATCATGGGTGCCGTCGAGCCTGGTGCCGCACCAATAGGGCGGCGACTGTCATTCCTGCGGCCCCGCCGGCGAGAACGTGCCAAACACCGCCAAGACGAGCTTCAACAAGAACGGCAGCGACAGCACTGGCAGCTATGACGAAGCCAGTGGCCGGACCACGCCAGAAGCCGACGATGAGGCCGAGGAAGATGGCGATGAAAGCGAAGTCGAAGCCCCAAGCCTCTGGATTTTGGATAGCCGGCCCGACGATTGCGCCCACTACGGTGGAGCAAACGAAACTCGCGTAGAGAAATGCAGCCACTCCTGCGTAGTAGGCCGGGTGCAATCGTCCCCGATGCCGCGCGCTGTTCCGCCAGTGCCCAAATCTCGTCAGCCAAAAACGCCATCCCAACGAGGCGCTGCCATGGCCTGAACTCGCCGAGCTTTCGCGCAAGCGAAGCAGACATCATCAAATGTCGCGCATTAATGGTCAGCGCCGTCAGCGCAAGCAGCATCCAGGGCGCAGGCTCCGTCCAGAAGATCGATGGCCACCAATTGTGCGCTGCCCGCGAACACGAGGCCGCTCATAAGACCGACCTCTAAAGGAGAGAGACCTTTTTGAGCCGCAAGCGCCCCGAGCAGAAGACCGAACGGTATGACAGCGACAACCGCGGGTATGACGGCCACCGTTCCTTGCCGGAACTCGTCCCAAGCGTTCACGCAGCTATTCCCGCCCGATGAGCTGCAGCCACTCGTCCTCGGTCAGGACGGTGACCCCGAGCTCGCGCGCCTTCGCGAGCTTCGAACCAGCGTCGGAACCTGCCACGACGTAGTCCGTCTTTTTCGAGACCGAGCCGGCCACCTTCGCGCCCATGCGCTCGGCCTGCGCCTTGGCCTCGTTGCGCGTCATGCGCTCGAGGCTGCCCGTAAACACGACGGTCTTGCCCGCCACCGATGACCTTGCAGCCGTCACCCGGGTGTACGGCTGGACAGTCACCTCCTCCAGCAGCTCATCGAGTGCCTTCTTATTGAGCGGCTCTGAGAAAAAGTCGATCAATGCGTCGACGACCGTCTCGCCGATGCCTTCGATGTTATCGATGTCGCGATAAGCGTCGCTGCCGTGCCCGCCTTCGATCGCAGCCTCAACGGCCGCACGGAATGCGTCCCACGTATGATAGGCATTCGCCAGGTCGCGTGCCGTCGTCTCTCCGACATGGCGGATGCCGAGGGCGTAGATGAACCTGTCCAGAGGCACGCTGCGCCGGGCCTCGATGGCTTTGAAAAGGTTCTCTATCGACTTTCGGCCATAGCCCTTCTTGTGGATGAGCTTATCGCTCCGCTCCGCCTCGCGCCGTGCAAGCCTGAAAATATCAGACGGCTGCCTGATGCGGCCCTCGTCGTAGAAGGCTTCGATCTGCTTCTCCCCGAGCCCTTCGATGTCGAAGGCATTGCGCGAAACGAAATGCCGAAGCCGCTCCTTCGCTTGCGCCGGGCAGACGAGGCCTCCGGTGCAGCGCCGCACGGCATCCGGCTCACCGGTGCGAGGGTTTACCTCGCGCACGGCATGGCTACCGCAGACCGGGCACCTCGTCGGAAATACGAAGGGTTCGGCTCCCTTTGGTCGCTTCTCTTTCACGACGCCGACGATCTGCGGTATGACGTCTCCGGCACGTTGCACGATGACCGTATCGCCGATGCGGACGTCCTTGCGCTTGATCTCGTCCTCGTTGTGGAGCGTTGCGTTGGCGACCACGACGCCCCCAACGGTGACAGGCTCGAGCTTCGCTACGGGGGTCAGAGCACCGGTTCGCCCGACTTGGATTTCGATATCACGCAGGATGGTCATCGCCTGCTCCGCCGGGAACTTGTGGGCTATCGCCCAGCGCGGCGAGCGCGAGACGTATCCGAGCCTTTCCTGCAGATCGATGCGGTTCACCTTGTAGACGACGCCGTCGATGTCGTAGCCCAGCGTCGCGCGGTTCTCAGCAATATGCCGATAGACGGCCAGCATCTCATCGAGACTGCGGCAGAGCCGGGCCAGGGGGTTCGTTGGGAAGCCCCACCGGCGATATGCCTCGTACACCCCCCATTGCGTCGGAGCCGGAAGGCTCGAGGCCTCGCCCCATGCGTAGGCGAAGAACTTGAGCGGGCGGCTTGCCGTTACCTTAGGGTCGAGCTGGCGAAGTGATCCCGCCGCCGCGTTGCGTGGATTGGCGAATACCTTCTGACCAGCGGCGGCCTGCGCCTCGTTGAGCCTCTGAAAATCTGCATGCGACAGATAGATCTCGCCGCGAACGTCGATCGTCTCCGGGAAGTCTTTCGCGGCGATCGTGTGCGGAATGTCTCGAATCGTTCGAACGTTGGCGGTCACGTCCTCGCCTTCGGTCCCGTCACCCCGTGTCGCTGCTTCGACGAGCCGGCCGCGCTCATAACGGATCGAGATGGACAAGCCGTCGATCTTCGGCTCGGCCGTGAACTCCAGTAATTCGTCAGACTTCATGCCCAGAAACCGGCGCACGCGGTCGACGAACTCACCGATCTCCGCCTCTGAGAAGGCGTTGTTGAGCGACAGCATGGGCACGCGGTGCCGAACCTTGCCGAACGCCTCGACCGGTGGCGCGCCAATCCTACGTGACGGGCTGTCAGGGCGGATTAGCTCGGGAAAGCGTGCCTCGATCTCCGCGTTACGGCGGACCAGGGCGTCATACTCGGCGTCGGAGATTTCAGGCGCCGCGAGCTGATAGTAGAGGCGGTCGTGATGAGCGATTTCGGCCGCGAGCCGAGCGAGTTCCGCCTGCGCCTCCTCCGGAGTGAGTGCCGAGACAGGCTTATGAGAGAGAGCCGAGGTTGTCATGTGGCAGCCACAGCAGCATAAGTCAGCGCTTGGTGGCACGCTGCCCCAGACTAAATCAAGCTCCAATCCTGGTTCTACCCCGGGCCGGGTTACGCCGCTGACAGCATCAGCTTCGCTCGGACTCAGCGGGAGCTGATGCGCACAGGACGCTCGGTCAGCAGCCCGTCAGGCGACGGCTCTCGATCGGCGAACACGCGCGCCAGCGGCACGGCTTCGCCGCGGAACTGCTGGGCCCACAGCAGCTCGACGACCTGCGGCTCGGGCCGTAACCGCATGGGTGGAAGCTCGCCAGCTTGGTCCAGGAGCTCGAAGGTCTTGGCAACGTCCGGGTGCTCCATGCGCGCGAGAGCGGGATCGTCCGGAGATGGTGTTTCGGTCAAATAAGGGATAATCGGAAACGGACGGTAGAAGAGCTCCTCGGGGTGCTCATCGTCGTATTCGGGTGCTACGGCCCATTCTGTGGGAGGTGCCTCGATTTCAGGCTCCGTATCCGGTCGCCACGCCGCACCCCATCCAAATCGCCCGAGCCGAGATCTCGGCTCCGCATCTAGCTGCAAATCGAGGGCCGCTAACTGCATATCTTCCGATTTTCGCGTGACTGGCAGCGAGTTCGTGAGATCCTGCTCTGAGGAAGGCGGCTCGTTGGGTCCGAAGGATGCCTGGAGGAGGCGAGGTGGCTCGGCACCAAGGCTTGCGAGCGACGCGAGTTGCGTCAGTTTCATACGATCCTCATCCGACGGCCTGCTCGCAACGGCAGGACGGCTTGCAGGTTGGGGGCCGACGAGAAGTTTTGGCGCGGGCGGCTCCATGGTGGCCGTGGTCGGACTGGGTTCTGGCCTGGACGGCATGACCGAAGCGATGCGCTGCTGCTGAACGGATTTAGGCCCGGTCTGCGGAGGGGCCTTTGAGCCAGCGCTGGCAATTTGCGTCCGCCGGCCAGCTCCTCGTCTCAGGTCGTGATATGCAGCGATCTGCTGGGCGAGATCGACGTGCTTCGTCCTGGCGATTTGCACGTCGGCCGGTGTCAGCGGCTTGCCATCTGCCGGAATGTGTTTCGTACGCCCGTCCGGGAACAGTAGCGCCAGCTCGTGGCGCGGCAGGCGCGGCCAGGCCCGCACGCGGTCGGTGTCGACGTGCACGAACGGAATTGCCGATGTTGGATAGTAGCCGACACCGCCGCGCTCCCGCACCAATGCGGAATACCGAAGACGGCGGATCGGCACATCAGGGAAATGGACGTCGGCTGCCTTGCCCAAGATATGCCGGCTCTGCGATCGCCTGCCCACCACGCGTCTTGCGCAACATTTCGTTCGTGGAGCGCGAGCGGTAGCCTGAGATGATGTGGATGGGCTCCTTGGAGCCGAGCTCCGCGTGCATTTCCCAGAGCAGATCGATCAGCTCGGGGTCCATGCGGGTCGCTTCGTTCTTGCGCCAATCCCGCATGATCCAGTTGATCTGCTCCATCGCGGCGGGGACGTACTTGCCGTCCTTCTTGTACTCGACCGTTATGGTTTCCTTGGTGTGGATGTTGTAGAGCGAGATCGTGCGGGTCGGCGATAATTCCGCCTGGAGCCGGGGCGCCCAATAAGCAGCAACGAGTGCCGCCACGACGACACCGGCGAGGAGACTCAGCTTACGCGTTGACAAAACTAGCCCCACCCCTGACCGAACGCTGTCTGCCTTAAGGGCCGCAGTGTGCTTTGATTTGGAGCGGCCCGTAGCAGTTCTTTAGCGCTAACGCTGGATTGTTAACCTCCCGTTAAGTCTCCCCTCAGACCACCTCCTAAAACGTCAGTCGGGCGATAAAGAGGCAGACGGAGGGAATCACGCTATCCGATGACGGATCTTGTTCCGCCGGCACACCAAAACGGCAGCAGCCCCGTGCGCGAGGAAGCACGGGGCTGCTGATTGCGGATGTTTCGATGTCTTCGACTGCTTCAGTGGCCGAACACGCGGCGCACCCAATCCGGCTGACGAGAAGATGAAGGAGAGGTCCACGTCGGCTGCGTTTCGGCAAGGCGGCTGACAACTTCTGCTTGAACGGCGCCCAAGTCCTCTTTCTTTCGAGCAATGAGATGCGCCTTGCCTTCGAGGCCCATCTGGATCAGCTTCTCGTGCCCGTAAACATCGGACGCCGTCTTCAGCTTCCCGTCATCGTCAACCCATGCGGTGAAATAGGTGATGTGGACGGGGATCTTGTTGTCCAGCTTGATGTGATTGTCGCGCGGACCGCGCTTCACCACCCAATCCACCCGGCTGCGGTCCCAGCCTTTGTCGTACGCCAAAAGAATCTCGGCGAACTTCAACGGATCGCGGACACGCACGCAGCCGTGGCTGAACATGCGCTGCGAGTTGGCGAAGAGGTGCTTCGACGGCGTGTCATGCATGTACACGGCATGCTTGTTCGGGAACAAGAATTTGACCACGCCAAGCACGTTGCTGGGACCTGGCGGCTGATAAACGTGGAAATTGCGAATATCAGTTCGCCGCCAATCAACACGCGCTGGATCGATGTCGCGGCCGCGATACTGAATCCGCAAATTGTTCCGTTCAAGGATGTTTCCTCCCGGATCAATCCCGGCAGGATCTCCTTGACCTTGATGCTGTTGGGCACCCCCCAGAATGGGTGGAAGACGATCGTCTCCATCTCGTCTGAGAAGATCGGCGTCTGTGTATCCGGCTTGCCGACGATCAGACGCTCCGAATGGATTGTCTCGCCGTTGTGCACGACTCGGAGAGTGAACTCGGGGACGTTGGCCCAGACATAGAACCGCCCAAGATCCTCCGGCATCCAGCGCCACTGCTCCATGTTGTGGAGGATCTTGCGCAGTTTTGCTTCATCCGTGGTCTTGTTTCCGCCTTTCGCCTTGCCCGCTTTGCCCTTGGGAGCAACGTCCGCCTCGGCGTCCTCAACGGGCATCCGGTTGCGCTTGATGTCCAAGTAGGCTTGGCGAAGCTTTTCGAACTGCGGATGCTGCGGATGCAATCCCCGCAGGTAGGCATCGACGGCGTCAGCTTGAGCAATTCCAGCCAAGACATCGGACGGGGGCAGCAAAGGCGGCTCGCGATCGATGTAGTTCGAAAGCTGCCGCGGATTTATGCGCCCACCGCGGGCGTGGTTGGCATACTTGAGCACAGCGAGAGATAGCTTGAGCTCGGCTCTAGCGATCTCGGCCGGATCATCTGACTGAGGCGCCGACGGCAGCTCGAATGCAGATGCTTCGAGGCCCCAATCATCGGCCCGCTGGATTTCGGCCATGGCCGCTTCGGCACGGGTATTGAAGGCTCCGTCCTCGATCCAGAGCAGATCGTCACCACGGCCTTCGTAGAAAGCCGTCAGGGCGTCGCGCTCTTCGTCCTTCAGGCCTTCGGCCTCAACGATGAGCCGCAGAACTTCAGGCTCGAACTTGCTCACTACCGGGAGCGGTTCAGCCACTGCCGCTGTATCTGAGGCTTGAGGTCGCTTCCGGCCCCGAGGCGGTGCTGGGCTGCTCGGATCCTGCATCTTCCAAGTCGAGTTTCGCGGCCTCTGACTTAGCTGGATCGTCAGTCGTCTGCTCGACCGCCTCCGCCGCCTCCGGCGTAGAAGACGGCACCTGCTCAGACGCCGTTTCCTGCTCAGGCGCTGCCTCCTCGGAGCCAATTTCCGCAGCTTCTGCCGGAGAGGCAAATTCATCACTCAGCGGATCGACCGCTGCCGCTTCCGGCGTCGACGCCTCTTGAGGCTCTGAACTCGCTGCTTCCTGCTCCGGGGACGGGTCGAGACCAGGATCGGCTACTGCTTCCACCGACGCAGCCGGATCGTCAGTGTCTGGCTCGAGCGCCACGCCGGCCGGTTCTGATCCGGCCTCGAGATCCTCAGATTCGCTCGCACTTTCGCTCGTTGCTGGCTCGCCCGAGTCGAACTCAGGCGACAGGCCCGCAGCCTCATCGTCGACGGCATCGCGCGGCTCGATCGCAGCTGTCGCCGGTCCAGCAACTTCGGGCGCCTCTTCAGCAGATACTGCGTCGGTCGTACCGCTGACAGGTGCCGATACGGCTGACCTGCTGACATCGCCTGCTTCGGTGCGCTCCGGCTCCGCCGTGGCGAGTGCTGCGCTTGTCAAAACGGCGGACAGCGTCAGTCCGGAGAGCAAAGTCAAAGCAGGTCGCATCAGGGTCCTCCATGCGGCTGAGCGGTAAGTACATTGCTCCAGCTCAGCCAGCAACTGTTACACGCCTGATGTTTCCTGAGAATCTTCTTTTGTCGGAACTGTGGCCGAAAGGACAAACGCTCCGTTCAATGCCTCCTTCCCGACACGTAAATAAGGCGTGATCTCCACCTCAGTGAGGGCGAGGATTCAGCCCATATTCCTGCATCTTCCGGTAGAGCGTCGAACGACCAATTCCCAGCCGGCGTGCAACTTCGGACATGTGCCCCCGATAGCGACCGAGGGCCAGCCGGATCATGTCCGCCTCGACATCGACCAGCGAGCGAACCTCACCTGTATCGGTCACCGCCGGTATGCCGATCGACCTGGCGCCGTCCGACTGCTTCAGCTCGATCGTACGTGGCACCCGGTCATCGGCGCCGATCATGGCAGGTCCAGTGTAAAGCTCCGGCTCCTTAGGTGGCGGCGCAGGCGGCACCTCTGGAGCAAAGCCTTCGACGTGCATCGCGATCTGTGGGAACTCGGCGACCGTCAGCTCAGGCCCGTCAGCCAGAACGACGGCGCGAAATACCGCATTCTCCAGCTGGCGGACGTTTCCGGGCCAGGAATAGCGCATGAGCAATTGCAATGCCTGCTCGCTGATGGAGGTGACGTTCTTGCCTTCCTCAGCCGCGAACCTCGCCAGGAAATGGTAAGCAAGTTCCGGCACGTCATCGAGCCGCTCACGCAGCGGCGGAACCCAGATTGGGAATACGTTGAGGCGGTAGAACAAGTCCTCCCGGAACCGGCCCGATTTCACCAGCTCGATCATGTCGCGGTTGGTCGCCGAGATCAGCCGGATGTTGACCTTGACTGGCCGCTTCGCCCCGACGGGATCAATCTCGCCATCCTGAAGAGCACGCAACAGCTTCACCTGGGCATCCAGCGGCAGCTCGCCCACCTCATCGAGGAACAGCGTGCCGCCATCAGCCTCCTGGAACTTGCCGATGCGCTTTTCGATCGCGCCGGTAAACGATCCCTTCTCGTGGCCGAAAAGGATGCTCTCAACGAGGTTCTCGGGGATGGCACCGCAATTGACGGTGACGAACGGCTTGCCGGCCCGATCGCTTTCGCCCTGAATGGCACGGGCGATCAGCTCCTTGCCGACACCCGATTCCCCTTCGATGAGCACTGGAATGTTGGAACTGGCTGCGCGCCTGCCGAGCGAGACCACTCGCTCCATTGCCTTGCCGGCGATGAGATCGTCGAAGGTCAGCGTCCCTTCGCTCTTCCGTCTGAGCCTCGTGACCTCGCCGCTCAATGCGCGCAGCTTGAGCGCAGTGTTTATCGAGACCTCAAGTCGTTCGGGGCTGATCGGCTTGACGATGAAGTCCACCGCGCCCGCACGTATGGCATTGACGGCACCATCGATGGAGCCGTGTGCCGTCTGTACGATTACCGGCGGCGAGCCTGGTCTTCCGCGAAGCTGCTCCAGCACAGCCGTGCCATCGACGTCAGGCATTACAAGATCGAGGAGGACCAGGACGATGTCGTCCTTCTCGGGGCCAGTCAGGATGTGGAGGGCCTGATCCCCTGACGCAGCGGTCTTGGTTTCGAAACCGAACCTCTTGACGCACTCTTCCAGAATACGGCGCTGGGCCGGATCGTCGTCGACGATCAAAACGCGCTTTGCCATGATCAACTCGAACTAAATACGCAACGCAACACAAATCGAACCGGCATGCGGATGCTCCCATGCTCAGTCCATCTCCGGCACAAGAGCACGGCATCCGTAAACAAGCGGTTGCCTCTGGAACCAATGCGGGGCTGTGGACCTGCCCGAGCATTGCTTGAACCCCGCGCCGCTGGCCCGCACATTAGGCTTCATGCCCCAGGCGAATAGAACAAGGTAGAACGGGAGTCCCTGAATGATCGTCGAGCAGTCCAAGGTCATCGAGCAGCCGACGCGTATGGCACAGGCCGGTGTGGCATCGGCGAGCACCGCCGTCGATCTCGGCCCCATGCCGGAATGGGATCTCACCGACCTGTATCCAGCTCCCGATTCACCGGAGGTCGAGCGGGATTTCGCCGCTGCCGCCGCCCAGGCCAAGCGCCTCAAGCAGACCTACCAGGGCCAACTCGTCGCTATGGGGCGCGACGGCGCGAGGCTCGCACAGGCCGTGAAGGAATACGAGCAGCTTGCCGATCTCATGGGCCGGCTGGGCTCCTATGCGGGCCTGCTTTATGCCGCCGATCAGTCAGACCCCGTCCGTGCCAAGTTCTTCGGAGACACCAGCGAGCGGCTCACGAATATTTCGAACGACCTCATCTTCTTCGAGCTGGAGCTCAACAAGATCGAGGATGCGGACCTGGCCGAAGCGCTTAAGCATCCCGATCTGGCGCGCTACAAGCCGTGGTTCGACGACCTGCGCAAGGAAAAGCCCCACCAGCTCGACGAGAAGCTGGAGCAGCTTTTTCACGAGAAGGCTCAGACCTCCCGCGGCGCCTGGGATCGACTTTTCAATGAAACCATGGCGGCGCTGCGCTTTCCAGTCGAAGGTGAGCCGCAGCCCCTGGCGCTCGAGCCCACGCTCAATCTGCTGTCCCATGCCGACGAAGACCGTCGTCGGGCCGCCGCCGAAGCGCTGGCGAAGGTCTTCAAAGAGAACCTTCGTCTCTTCACTCTAATCACGAACACGCTCGCCAAGGACAAGGAGATCTCTGACCGCTGGCGCAAGTTCAAGGACGTGGCTGACGCCCGGCATCTGGCCAACCGGGTCGAGGGTCCGGTGGTCGAGGCGATGGTCTCGGCGGTGCGGGCGAGCTATCCCAAGCTTTCCCATCGGTATTACGAAATGAAGGCGCGCTGGCTCGGCAAAGACCGGCTGGCGCACTGGGACCGCAATGCGCCACTGCCGGAAAAGCCTGAGCGCATCGTTCCCTGGTCCGAGGCGCAAGAGATCGTGCTTACAGCCTACCGGGGCTTCTCACCGGAGATGGCCGGCATCGCCCGCCGGTTCTTCGACAATGGCTGGATCGACGCGCCTGTGCGGCCCGGCAAATCACCTGGCGCCTTCGCACATCCGACCGTGCCGTCCGCTCACCCCTACGTGCTGCTGAACTATCAGGGCAAATCGCGCGACGTCATGACCTTGGCGCACGAGCTCGGCCACGGCGTGCATCAGGTCCTTGCTGCGCCCCTCGGGCCATTGCTCTCCCAGACCCCCCTGACGTTGGCCGAAACGGCCTCGGTCTTCGGTGAGATGTTGACCTTCCGCGCCCTGCTCGCCGACGCCAAGGACGCGCGCGAGCGCAAAGCTCTGATGGCCTCCAAGGTCGAGGACATGCTGAACACGGTCGTCCGGCAGATCGCGTTCTACACGTTCGAGCGCAAGGTGCATGAGGAGCGGCGCAAGGGCGAGCTCACGCCCGATCAAATCAACGAGATCTGGATGGAGGTGCAGGCCGAAAGCCTCGGGCCGGGCATCGAGCTGAAGCCGGGTTACGAGGTCTTCTGGACCTACATCCCGCACTTCATCCACTCACCGTTCTACGTTTACGCCTACGCGTTCGGCGACTGCCTCGTGAACTCGCTTTACGCCCTCTACGAGGAGGCTCATCCGAATTTCGTGGCGAAGTACTTCGACATGCTGAAAGCCGGCGGCTCCAAGCACCACTCGGAGCTATTGGCCCCCTTCGGCCTCGACGCCCGCCAGCCCGAGTTCTGGCAAAAGGGTCTGAACGTCATCGAGCGGATGATCGACGAGCTGGAGACGTTGGACCGGATCGCGTGAGCAATCGCGAGTTTGAGGCAGCGGTAACTGGCGCTGCCTCTTCTCAACGCTGCGTTCGTAAGAATGCTAACCAGCCACTTTCACAGATGGGTTGCCCTCTTGGACGCGGCCAACAATTCTGGCTGCGGCATACCCGGCCTTTTCGATGCGGTCCACGATCTCAGTTGCCCGCTCTGCAGCGCACGCGACCAGGAGACCGCCCGACGTTTGCGGATCTGTCAGCAAATGCCGCCGCCAGTCCGGCAACTCCGAGGGAAGCGACACGTGCTCCCCGTAGCTTGCCCAATTCCGGTGTGAAGCGCCTGTCACGAAGCCTTGCTGGGCAAGACGAGCCGCTTGGGAAAGCAGAGGTACCTGATCTGGTTCGATCTCGATGGAAACGCCTGATCCGCGCGCCATCTCAAGTGCATGACCAAGCAGCCCGAACCCCGTGACATCTGTGATGGCATGCACGTCCGGATCCTTTGATAGCTCACCGCCGATCCGATTGAGCAGGGTCGTGGAGCTGATCATCTCCTCGTATCCCGCAGAATCGAGCTCACCCTTCTTGATGGCAGCCGAATAAATCCCGACACCAATGCCCTTTGTGAGGATCAACGCATCTCCGGCGCGTGCTCCTGCATTGCGTCGCAGATGTTCCGGCCGGCATGTGCCAATTACGGCCAGGCCATAAACCGGCTCAGGGCAGTCGATTGAATGGCCGCCTGCAACCGGAATTCCGGCAGCGGCGCAGACCGATGACCCGCCTTTCAAGATTTCCCGCACCGCGTCGGTCGGGATTTTATCGACGGGCATACCGAGCACGGCGAGAGCCATGATCGGAGTTCCGCCCATGGCATAAACGTCTGAAATGGCATTGGTCGCGGCGATCCGGCCGAAATCGAATGGATCATCGACCATCGGCATGAAGAAGTCCGTGGTTGCGATGATGCAGGTATTCTCATCGAGCTGCCAAACGGCAGCATCGTCTGCCGTTTCGGTACCGACGAGGAGCTGCTTGTATACGCCAGCTGCCGGCTGATCAGCCAGCAGTTGCTGCAAAACCGACGGTGCAAGCTTGCACCCACAGCCGCCGCCGTGAGCAAGTGACGTCAATCGTACTGTCGTCATCGTTCGTCCTCGCAATTGCCGGCGCTAAGCCGACAGGAAATCGGCGTAGATTCCTTTTGCCCAAACGAAATCTTCCTCGACCAAGTCGGCGGAGCGAAGATCTATGTCAAACTGCTGCTGCTCAATTTGGCCATCCGGTCGGAAAGCATACTCGAACTTGACGGCGATGGCTTCCCGCGGCTCCCCATTCACCAGCATATAGCAAAGATTATCCGGCAGAATGGGCTTGACCTCCTTGTCGGCCAGCCTGAGACCGATGTATTGAGCGACGATGCGGCCCATGGCGTTCGCGACATGGCCGCTCTTCGGATAATGCCCGAAGAGCGGTGAAATCACACCCATGGAATCACCAATTATGTAGACGTCCGGGTCCGCTTTCGCGTGAAGCATCGTCGGGTGGATATCCGCCCATCCCGTCGGCCGGCCCTCAGGTGACTTCGCGATGAGATCGGCCATCCACACGAGATCGCTTGCCTGATGCGGCGACATCAGCACCGCATCATCAAATGTGAAATCGCCCGCTTCGGTTTTGATCTTCTTGTTGAACGGATCGACCTCGCGGATTTTGGCGTTCGGGACGTGGGTAATAATGTCGGGATAAAGCTCCTCGAATGCTTGCCGGAATCCCATGCCGATTGGCGCAACGCCAGGTTTCGGATCGAGGATGACGATTTTCGCAGGGATTTTGTTCTTCTTGAACCACCACGCCATGATGCAAGCCCGCTCGTATGGTGAGGGCGGACAGCGATGCGGTGGCGGAGGCAAGGTCATGACCATCGTGCCGCCGGTGAAGTTGCGGATTTTCCGCTTCAGCGCCAGATGCTCGGCATTTGGGATATATGCCGATGGAAATGCGGTGCGTGTGTAATCGGCGGCAAAACGGTCGTTACCGAACCATGCCTCGAAGGCGTAACGAATGCCACCCGCGAGGATCAGAAAGTCATATTCGATGCTGCCCTGAGCGGTGCGGACCTGCTTCTTGTCGCGGTCGATGCCGGTGACCTCGGTTTGAATGAGGTGATAACCGTACTTGCGGGCCGGCCCGAACATGTCATGCATGAGAAAGTCGCTGTCGACGATATCGATCAGCCACTTGTTGCTCATGGGGCAAGACCAGAAAATCGGATTCCGCTCCAGCACGACCACTTCGGCATCGGGCGCTGCTTCGCGCAAATGACGCGCAGCGGTAGAGCCCTCCCCATCCTCCTCCGGCGATCACGACCCGCTTCTTGCTGCCTTTTGCCAAGAGCTCCGGAGACGAATTGATCATCGGCTGAGCAAGGGCCGGAACGCTGCCAAGAGCGGTAAGCCCCGCCGCACCGATCATGACATCGCGACGTGTCAAGGTCATTGGTTGACCCCCATCAAAGAACCAACTTCAGAAATTTCGATTGTTTCGGTCGCAACCCGCCGCCAAGCAGCTGCCAGCGCTTTTCCGGCAATTTGGATGTCTTCCCGAGTCGTCGATCGCCCAACCGACAGGCGAATCGCGCCGAGCGCCTTTTCGGGAGAAATGCCGATCCCAGTCAGAATGGCGGAGGGCTCCTCACTGCCGGCGTGACAGGCCGAGCCTGTCGAGGCCATCACCTCGGGGCAAGCTTCGAGAATCCGGTTGCCAGACGCGTTCGGGAAAAGAACATTCAGCGTGTTGGGAAGGCGATCGACCGGATCGCCAGCGAGGTCCAGCCCGGGCACCTCACTCTTGAGAAGCGAGAGCAGCTCAGCCGACAGCTCAGCCATTCGCTTCCGCGTCTCGTCGAGACGGCGGGAGGCGATTGCGCAGGCTGCGCCCAATCCGACGATGAATGCGACATTTTCAGTGCCGGGACGAATTCCGCGCTCCTGCCCCGCCCCACAATAAGCGGCGGCAACTTAACGCCTTTGCGGACATAAAGCGCGCCGACCCCTTTCGGGGCATAGAGCTTATGTCCCGCAATGGTCAGCAGGTCGACGCCCAGCTCCTTGACGCTGACCGGGATTTTGCCCACGGATTGCGCGGCATCCGTATGAACCAGTGCGCCGCGCCGTTTCGCTTCGCGAGAAATTTCGCGAACTGGCTAAATTGTTCCGATTTCATTTTGCGCATGGATGATCGTGACGACAGCCGTTTCGTCATCGATTGCGCTTGCGACATCGTCCGGAGGACACGATGCCGTTCGTTTGCGCCGGAACACGCCTGATCTCGTAACCTGAACGCTCCAGCAGGTCACAGCACGCAGCCGTTGCCGGATGCTCGATATTGGATGTGACGATATTCGGATCGGCCGTGGCCTAAAGCGACGGCGCCGCGAATTGCGAGATTGCTCGCTTCCGTGGCCCCGCCGGTGAAGATGATCTCCTCGGGGGCAGCCTCGATGAGGCTGGCGACGCGTGCCCGTGCTTCCTCAACGGCATCGCGTGCCCGTTTGCCCAGGGGGTAGCTGGATGACGGGTTGCCGAACTCGCCCTGCAGGAACGGCAACATCGCGTCGAGCACCTCGGGATCGACAGGCGTTGTCGCGTTGTAGTCGAGGTAAATCTGAGCCACAGCGTCATCCCTTCGAAAAAAGCCAGGCGCAGCTGATCCGCGCCTGGCCGGCTGAACGCAGCCGTCAGGCCGTGACTTCCTTTGCCGTGATCTTGTAGGTGAACGTATCGGGATCGAGGCAGTCGAGCCTGCCCTCCGCCGTCTCGGCCTGCGGATACATCAGGAATTCCAAAGTTGGTCCTTTGGCGTCCGGCAGGTCGAGGTCGTGCGCGACGTTGTAGGCGAGCCAGTTGCCCTCCCACGAGCCGAACAGGGCCTTCCGCGCAGCGGCAACTTTATCTCCGAGATGGACAGATTGCCCGGTGGCTCCTCGAGGATCACCTTGCGGACATCGGCGGGATCGACGGGCACCCAACCGAAGCCTGAGAGGTAGACCTCGGCCCGGCAATGCTGCGCCTTGGTGACCACCTCGGAGCCTGCACCCAAGCTCTTGTAGCCGAATTTCGATGGAGCGACGCGTAACCCATAAATGTCACGAGCGGGGAGTCCTGCAGCGCGCGCGAGGCCGACGAAAAGCGCATTCAAATCAGCGCATTTGCCGCCGAGATTCCCGCTCTTGAGCATCGCTGCGACATCGCCCGTGCCGCAGCCCCGGGTCTTGGGATCGCGATGGGTATTCTCGACGATCCACTCATAAATCCGGCGGGCTTTCTCGATATCGCTCGTCGCTCCGGCGGTGATCTTGTCGGACGTTTCCTTCACGATCCCATCCGTGGGAATGAGCGCCGTTGCAGACGTGAATAGCTTGCGCTCTTCATCCGAAAGTGCGGGCGCGTTGCCGGGCTTGCTCAAATCGACGGCGCGATCCTGTGTCGAGAACCGGCTCGTCACTTCGACCACGGGGGCCTTCTCCCCTTCGTTCCAAACAACGTGCAGGAATTCGGCGCCATACTTGGGGTCGCGCTTGATCTCGGCGGTCTTGGCATTCGTCTTCCAAGTGCTGCCCCCTGGCACGAACCAGTCCTCGCTCTTAAAGGCCGGCAACGGTACCCACGCCTGCACGACGCCAGCGGGCTGGTTGATTTCGAGGCGTGTCACTGTCTCGAAGGTGCGCCAAGCGCCCGGGTTGGGGGCGAATGAACTCTTGGCGGCTGCAAAACGGGGACACGCCATCGCTGCGGCTAACACCCCTCCGGCTTTCAGCACTTCCCGCCGATTGATCGCCATGCTTTCTCCTCCGAGTTACTGGGTGGGTTGGTTTGGACGCGCTTCTTGCAGTTCACTCAATCGGGCCAGCACGTCCGGCCGCGACCAATCGAGGTCTCCCTCGACCTGCATGCGAACGGCTCCGTCAGGGTCGAGCACGAACGTTGTCGGCAACACATTGACGCCCCACGCCTTTGCCGCGGCGCGATCGGCATCAAGCGCCACCAGGAAGTTGACCGGGTTCTTCTCGAAATACCTTCGCAGTCGTATCGGCGGCTCAGCGACGCTGACTGCCAGGACAGCTACCGCGTCGCCTTTTCGTGCTCTTAGGTTCGAAAGAGAATTCCAGCTCGGGCCGGCACGATTCACACCAGGTCGCGAAAAAGTGAACCAGTACGACTTTGCCGCTGATTTGCCCGAGGTCGATCCGAGAGCCGTTGAAGTCGATGAGCGGTAACGCCGGCCGCGACCCGCCAGAAAAATCCTTCAGCACGCGGGCGCCCGCTCCCGGCTCAGCCGCGGCGAAAATATGCGAAGATGTCCAGATAATTAGAGTCAGCAACACCGTCAGCCCGGTCCGGCTGACCTGCCTTCGTTTATCCGCTCGGCTGAAGCCCCGGCACGCGGGAGCCACCTGGTGTTGCATAGGGACTGTGCAAAGCTAGCAGACCTTCTGGGTTGGTCAAGCCAAATCCAACCAAGACGAATACTGACTTTTCTGCGCTTGCGAAACTTACGCAGCATGAATGCTGCGCTTCACAATTTATTGAGCTTGCGATGTTTTTTAAGCTCTTGCTGATCTGCAAGCGTACCGTTGACCTATTCTAATTACTATCCTACCCTCTCCTCAGTTGCTGCCTGCACGGGAGGTAATGACCCATGAACATTGAAGTGTCGCGCCGACACTTCATGAAGCTGACAGGAGCGGGTGTGGCGGGGTCTGCCATATCTGCTTTTGGCTTCAGTGAAGCCGAGGCGCAGCTTGCCGCGCATGTTCGACCTTTCAAGCTCACCAATACTAAAGAGGCGCACAGCACGTGCCCCTACTGCTCCGTGAGCTGCGGGATGCTCGTCTACGCTGCTCCCAGCAAGGAGGAGCCGGGTAAGATGGAGGTCGTCCACATCGAGGGCGACGTCGACAATCCCGTCAACCGCGGGACGCTGTGCCCGAAGGGCTCTGCTGCGATCGACTTCATCAAGTCGGAGACTCGGGTCAAGTACCCGATGTACCGCAAGCCGGGCTCGGACAAGTTCGAGCGCGTCTCCTGGGACTTTGCGATGGACCGCATCGCAAGGCTGATGAAGGAGGATCGCGATAAGAACTTCGTCGAAAGGAACAGCGACGGTGTTCCGGTCAATCGCTGGCCGACCGTGGCGTTCCTATCGGGTTGCGCAACCTCCAATGAGACAGGCTGGCTGACCTACAAGTTGGTTCGCGGCCTGGGGATTGTTCAGCTAGAGAACCAAGCTCGTATTTGACACGCCCCGACGGTGGCCAGTCTGGCTCCAACATTCGGGCGCGGTGCAATGACCAACAACTGGACGGACATCCGCAATGCGGACGTCGTCTGGATCATGGGTGGCAACGCCGCAGAAGCACATCCTTGCGGTTTCAAGTGGGTCACTGAGGCCAAGGCGGAACGTGGCGCCAAACTGATGGTGGTCGATCCGCGGTTCACGCGGTCGGCGGCCGTGGCGGATCATTACGCGCCGATCCGGGCCGGTAGTGACATTGCGTTCTTGTCGGGCGTGGTGAACTACCTGCTCACAAACGACAAGATCCATAGGGACTACGTCCTCAATTACACGAACGCGTCATACATCGTGAGGGAGGATTACTCCTTCCACGAAGGCCTGTTCTCGGGATACGACCAGGAGAAGCGCTCTTACGATCGCAGCTCGTGGGAGTACGAGATCGGGCCTGGACGGCTATGCCGTTCGCGATATGACGCTGCAGCATCCGCGCTGCGTGTATCAGCTGATGAAGAAACACTTCGCGCCTTACACGCCCGAAGTGGTCTCTCGGATCTGCGGTACGCCCCAGGATAAGTTCCTGAAGGTCTGCGAGTGGGTGGCTTCGACTGCGAACGGTGAGCGGTCGATGACCATTATGTACGCCCTCGGCTGGACGCAGCACTCGCACGGCTCGCAGAACATCCGCACGGCCGCGATGATCCAGCTGCTGTGTGGCAACATCGGCATACCCGGTGGCGGCGTGAACGCGCTGCGCGGCCATGCCAACGTTCAGGGGCTCACAGACATTGGAACGTTGTCGGCATCGATCCCAGGCTATCTGGCGATGCCGATGGAGAATGAGCCGACGCTCGAGGCGTATTTGGCAAAGCGGAAATTTACGCCGTTGCAGCCAAATCAGACGAGCTACTGGCAGAACTATCCGAAGTTCTTCGTGAGCTTCCTGAAGACCTTCTACGGCGATAAAGCGACGCCGGAGAACAACTTCGGGTACGACTGGTATCCGAAGCTCGATGTGGCCTATGACACCCTGCGCATCTTCGAGGCGATGCATCAGGGTAAGACGACGGGCCTCATCTGCCAGGGCTTCAACCCGATGATGTCGGTCTCGCACAAGGTCAAGAACATCGCGGCCTTGTCGAAGCTGAAGTTCCTCGTCAGCATCGATCCGATCGAGACCGATACGGCCCGGTTCTGGGAGAACCACGGCGTCTACAACGACGTGGATCCGTCGCAGATCCAGACCGAGGTCTTCATGCTGCCTGCCGGATGCTTTGCGGAGGAGGATGGGACGTTCACCAACTCCAGCCGCAACATCATCTGGAAGTGGAAGGCGGCTGACATCCCGGGTGAGGGCCGGCGCGATATCGACATCGTTGCCGAGCTCTTCATGCGGCTGCGGAAGCTCTACCAGGAGGAAGGCGGCCCGGGTGCGGAGCAGTTCCTGAATGTGAGCTGGAACTACGCAGATCCGAACTCGCCCACGGCTGACGAGCTCCTGAAGGAGATCAACGGCCGCGCACTGATGGATCTCCGGGACGCCGAAGGCAATGTTGTCCGCAGAGCAGGCGAGCAACTCGCCAGCTTCGGTGAGATGCGAGATGATGGCTCGACGGACGGTGCCTGCTGGATCTACACCGGTGTGTATGGTCCGAAGGGCAACAATGCCCAAAGGCGGGACAACAGCGACCCGATCGGGGATGAACGTGTATGGCAGCTGGGGCTTCTGCTGGCCTGCCAACCGTCGCATCCTCTACAACCGCGCATCGGCGGATCCCCAGGGCAAGCCCTGGAGCGAGGCCAAGAAGTACATCTACTGGGATGGTCAGCGCTGGACGGGTGCTGACGTGCCAGACTTCGTGGCCACGATCCCGCCGGAGCGTGGTACTGGGCCGTTCATCATGAACCCCGAAGGCGTGTCGCGCCTGTGGGTCCGGGGCTTGATGGCTGATGGTCCGTTCCCGGTCTATTACGAGCCGTTCGAGTCTCCGGTGGGTAACCTGCTCTTCCCGAACGTGAGGGGCAATCCGGCGGCTCGCGTGTTCAAGGGCGATATGGACGTCTTTGGCGATGCCAAGGAATTCCCGATCGTCGCGACCACCTACCGGCTCGTGGAGCACTTCCACTTCTGGACCAAGAACCAGAGGAAGAACGCGGTCGTCCAACCGGAGTTCTTCGTGGAAATGTCGGAGGAGCTTGCGAAGGAGAAGGGAATCAAGCCCGGCGACATGGTCAAAGTCTGGTCGAACCGCGGCTCGGTGATCGGCAAGGCTGTCGTCACGAAGCGGGTGAAGCCGCTCACGATCGATGGAAAAGTCGTCCATTCGGTCGGCTTGCCGCTTCACTACGGCTTCGTCGGCGAAACCAAGAAGGCGCCGCCGGTGAACACACTGACGCCGCCCGTGGGGGACGCCAACGCTCAAACGCCAGAGTTCAAGGCGTTCCTGGTCGACATTGAGCCCTACTCAGGGCCGGTGGCATAGGGAGGCCGAGAACCATGTATCCTCCAATCGCAAACCCCACCACCGAGCCAACTCCCCCGAAATTCGGGGAGGCGGACCTGATACGGCGGTCGGCGTCCACAGTGACGCCGCCTGCCCAGCGCCAGACCGAGGTGGCCAAGCTGATCGATGTTTCAAAGTGCATCGGCTGCAAGGCCTGTCAGACGGCGTGCCTCGCGTGGAACGATCTCGAAGAGGAGGTCGGCGTGAACGTGGGGGTCTACGAGAATCCCCACGATCTCACGCCGAACACCTGGACGTTGATGCGTTACACCGAGTGGGAGAACCCGGACACCGGTAACCTCGAGTGGCTGATCCGCAAGGACGGCTGTATGCACTGCGAGGATCCGGGTTGTCTCAAGGCGTGCCCGTCGCCCGGCGCCATCGTGCAGTACTCGAACGGAATCGTCGATTTCATCCAGGAGAACTGCATCGGCTGTGGCTACTGCGTGAAGGGCTGCCCCTTCAACATCCCGCGCATCTCCAAGGTCGACAACAAGGCCTACAAATGCACGCTCTGCTCGGACCGCGTCGCGGTTGGACTTGGGCCGGCATGTCAGAAGGCTTGCCCGACCCAGGCCATCGTTTTCGGCCCGAAGGACGAGATGAAGAAGTGGGCCGAGAAGCGGATCGAAGACCTCAAGTCGCGGGGCTACGACAAGGCGGGTCTCTACGATCCTCCCGGCGTTGGCGGCACGCACGTGATGTACGTCCTGCATCACGCCGACAAGCCTGAGCTTTATTCGGGACTGCCCAACGATCCGAAGATCAGCCCGGTCGTGGAAGCCTGGAAGGGCCTCAGCAAATACGCTGGCATGGCCGTTCTCGGCCTGACGGCCGCCTTCGGCTTCATCCACTACATTCTGCAAGGGCCGAACCGCGTGACCGATGAGGACGAAGAAAACGCGGAGAAGCTTGCGGGAGGTGGCACACAATGAGTCAGACGAAAACCTCGGCGCGCGTCCGCGTGCGCCGATATTCGGGAAGCGCCCGCATCAATCACTGGATCGTGGCGATCAGCTTCGTCCTGCTGATGCTGAGCGGGCTCTCACTGTTTCACCCGACCTTCTTCCCGCTGAGCGCGCTGTTCGGCGGGTTGCAGGTCGCACGTGAAGTGCATCCGTGGCTCGGCCTACTGCTTGCGGTCGGATTTCTCGGCTTGTTCATTCGCTTCTTTCCTCAGAACCTGCCGGAAAGGACCGACTGGGTGTGGCTTGCCCGATTGCGGCATGTCCTGACGGCCAACGACCATTACCTGCCGGAAGTCGGCAAGTATAACGCTGGGCAGAAGTTCGTGTTCTGGTCCCAGTTCGTACTCATCGCCACCCTTCTCGTCACCGGCATCGGCCTTTGGGACCAGGGCCTTGCCTATGTCGAGAGCGTGCTAGGGTTCAAGGCGACAATCGAACAGCAACGCTGGGCAGCGTTGATCCACTCCATCGCAGCTGTTCTCGCCATCGCGATCTGGATCATCCACGTTTACGCGGCGATCTGGGTGCGTGGCACCATCAGCGCCATGACGCGCGGCACGGTGACCGGCGGATGGGGCTGGCGGCACCACCGGAAGTGGCTGCGGAAGGAAGTTGAGAAAGGCGGTGTGGAGAAAACTGCTTAGTGTTATGCTGGCAGGGTAACCGGCGGCCCCTTTGGAAGAAGGGGCCGCTAATCATACACATCCTCAGTTTGAGGTGGACATGTCTGAAGTCAGGCTCTGCCAAGCTTTATACGCCGAACATTGGGGAGGCGGCTAAGCCGCCGCCAGTCGTTCTTCCCTATCCAGCTTCTCTCTTCCTGAACCGGTCGAAGCGCCTCCTAGGTCTGGCACCAGGGCATCAGCTCGAGAGCTATTTGCGCTTCTTGGCGGCCGTCACGCGAGCGCAGCATGACATCCAGGCCGCATTGCCCGAAGCGACTCCTCCCTCAGCCGAAGCGGTTACCCAGGCTGTCGCGCATGGTATGCCGCCTATCCCGCGCACCTCCTCCAAACCAGACGAGCAAGCCGAGACGACAATCGAGCGTTTTCTCGATAGCCTGACCAAGCTCGAGCTGCCGGCAGAGGCCGCCGCTGCCGCCAAATCATTGCAAAGCATGACGAGCGAGCAGCGCCGGGTCTTTATCAAGAATGTGCTCGACGAAACCGACATTCAGGACAGGATCGCTCAGAGCGCGCTTATCCTCGCAGGGCTTCAAGTCCATTTCACGCGATTGGCGGCAAAGCTTGATGCTAGCGTATTGAAGCCTTTCGCAGATGGTGTCTGCCCGACGTGCGGTAGCCGGCCGATCGCGAGCTCCGTCGTCAACTGGCCGGGTGCCACCAACACGCGCTATTGCACATGCTCCCTTTGCGCGACGATGTGGTACGTCGTGCGCGTAAAGTGTCTGCTGTGCGGCTCGAATGAGAGCATCAACTTCCGCCTTATCGAGGGGCAGCCGGATACGATCAAGGCTGAGGCCTGCGATAAGTGCCACGGGTACGTGAAGATCTTTTACCAGATCAAAGACCCGACGCTGGAGCCGCTGGCGGACGACGTCGCCTCTCTGGGTCTCGACATGCTGCTGACCCAAGATGGCTGGTCCAGGGGTGGCTATAACCCATTCCTGATTGGCTACTGACGCGCTCCTTATATCGGGGCGCCCAGCGAGCACCGACGATGAACGACACGCTCTCCATGCCGCCAGCGCGCCTGCCATCTGTCGAGCAGGTGTTGCGAACCGACGTCGGCACAGTCGCCACCGAGCGTTTCGGCCACGAGGCGACCGTCAAGGCCGTGCGGCGCGTGCTTGATGACATTCGGCGGACACTCGGATTTGCCGGAACGAACTTGCCCGATAAGCAGGCCGTGGCTGCCGAGGCTCTGGAGCTGCTCGAGCGTGAGCACGCACCCAGCGTTCGCCGCGTTTTCAATCTCACAGGCACCGTGCTGCACACGAACCTCGGCCGCGCAATTCTGCCCGAGGTGGCGATCGAAGCAGCCGTCCTGGCCATGCGTGAGCCGGTGGCACTCGAATTCGATGTCGACAGCGGCACCCGTGGCGAGCGGGACGACCACGTGCGCGGGCTGATCTCAGAACTGACGGGCGCGGAAGACGCTGCCATCGTCAACAACAATGCCGGCGCCGTTCTGCTGGTGCTCAACACGTTCGCGCGAGGAAAGGAGGCAATCGTCTCTCGCGGCGAGCTGATCGAGATCGGCGGCTCATTCCGGCTTCCGGACATCATGGCCCGCGCCGGCGCCGACCTCGTCGAGGTCGGAACGACGAACCGGACGCACCTTCACGATTACGAGCAGGCGATCAGCGAGAACACGGGGCTGATCCTCAAGGCGCACACGTCGAACTACCTGATTCAGGGATTTACGAAGTCTGTTCCTGCTGCCGAGCTTTCCGCTCTGGCGCGGCGGCACCAGATCCCATTCGTCAATGATCTCGGATCAGGCGCGCTCGTCGATCTCAGCCGCTATGGTCTCAGGCCGGAGCCAACCGTACGGGAATGTCTTGCCGAGGGCGCCGATCTCGTCACCTTCTCGGGTGACAAGCTGCTTGGTGGTCCTCAAGCGGGCATCGTCGCTGGCCGCAAGGATCTCGTCGCGCTCGTCCGCAAGAACCCGATGAAGCGCGCGCTGCGGATCGACAAGGTTCGCCTAGCAGCCCTAGAGGCTGTTCTCAAGCTTTACCGCGATCCGGCCCGGCTTCCCGAAACGTTGCCGACCCTCAGGTATTTCGTCCGCTCGCAACGGGATATCGAGGCAGCAGCAGCGCGGCTGCAGGCCCCTATCGCTGCCGCAGTTGGCCCGGCCTACGTTGTCAGCATCACGCAATGCAGCAGCCAGATTGGCTCCGGCGCCCTGCCTTTGGAGACCATGCCGAGCGCTGGCATTGCAATCGCTCCGGCCGACCGGAAGGGCGCGGGCACGCGCCTAGAAGCGCTTGCCGCAGCGTTCCGCAAGCTGCCCATCCCGGTGATCGGTCGTATCAACAAAGGCGAGTTTCTGCTCGATCTCAGATGCTTGGACGATGAAGCCACGTTCCTTGCACAGCTTGGTCAGCTAACGAGCAATCTCCATGCAGGAAGGCCGTCCCATGCAAAAGGCTGACTGTGTGTGGATAGTTCCAGCTGAAGCGGGTCGGCGTGACGAGCCGAGGGCTGCGACTCGGGGCATTCCAACCCACCGCAGCCGTCTACGTATTGGATCCGGTGATCGGTAAGCAGCAGAGCCTGTCGTGGCTCAGCTGCCATGCGGGTTCGGAGGCGGCGTGCATGATCGTTGGCACCGCCGGACATATCGATCATGGCAAGTCGTCCCTCGTGATGCGGCTGACGGGCATCGATCCCAGCCGCCTGAAGGAGGAGAAGGCCCGCGGCATCACGATCGATCTGGGCTTTGCCTATTGGCCCCGGCCAGGCGGGGAGGTCATCGGCTTCGTGGACGTCCCTGGGCACGAGCGCCTCGTGCACAACATGCTCGCGGGCGCGACCGGCATCGATTACGTGATGCTCGTCATTGCGGCCGACGATGGAGTGATGCCGCAGACCCGCGAGCACCTGGCGATCGTGGATCTCCTGGGGCTCGAGCACGGCGTCGTCGCCATCAACAAGTGCGATCTCGTCTCAGCGGAGAGGCTGGCGGCAGTCACCACAGACGTCGAGAACGCCTTGCTGGGAACAACCCTCGAAGGGTGTGAAATCCTCCCCGTTTCAGCCGCAACCGGTGAAGGGGTGGACGCTCTCGCAGCACATCTCGATGAGGCACTCGGACGTGTCAGGGCGCGCCCAAGTCCGGGCGGTTCCGGCTCGCCGTGGATCGTTCGTTCACTCTCGCCGGCCTTGGTACAGCCGTCACAGGTACTGTGCTTTCAGGCAGCGTGCAGATCAACGATCGCGTGATCGTCAGCCCATCGGGTCTAGAGGCACGCGTGCGTTCTATCCACGCCCAGAACCACCCAGGGAGCGCGGGGAAGCAGGTCAAAGATGCGCGCTCGTTCTGAGCGGGCCACAGATCAGCAAGGAGGCGGTGAGCCGCGGCGACGTCGTTCTCGATCCCTTTTGCATGCGCCCACGACGCGCATCGACGCCACCCTCCGCGTCCTACCGTCGGAGCCGAAGCCCATTACGCAATGGTTTCCGGTCAAGCTGCACCACGCCGCGGCCGAGGTGCCCGGTCGCGTGGTTCTGCTCGCGCGATGAGCCTATCGCGCCGGGAAAGTCGGCATTCGTGCAGCTCGTTCTGGAGCGCCCGATAGCGGCCGCGGCGGGCGACCGGTTCATCATTCGCGACACGACATCGAGCCGAACCATTGGCGGCGGTGCGCTCATCGATCTCCGCGCACCCGAGCGGCGCCGTCGAACACCGGAACGGCGCGCAACTCTCCTCGGCCTCGCTGAGCAGGACCCAGTGACGGCGCTTCGGCGCGTCTTGGCTGTGCCCGGAAGCTGGATCGATCTCGATGCGTTCTTCCGGGATCGGGCAATGGGTGAAGCGGCGGCCGCTGCCGTGACATCAGAGCTGGGGCTCGTCACTCTTCCGTATGGAAACAGCCGAGCCGCAATGCTGCCCCACAGCTGGGAGCGTTTCCGACAGCGTATTGGCGAGCTGCTCGATACGTTCCACGAGAAGAACCCTGAAAAGCCTGGCATTGGTCTCGAGCAATTGCGCCAGGCCGCTGATAAGCCACCGCTGCCGGTTCCAATCTTCACTGCCGCGCTGAGAAAGCTGATTGAGGCGGGCGAGGTTGCACTCGATCGCACCTGGGTCCGCCGCCCTGGCCACGAGGTCAAGTTCTCTCCGGAAGAGGAGCAGATCTGGCAAGCGATCAAGCCGATGCTCGCCCGTGAGCCATATCGTCCGCCGCGCGTTCGTGACATCGCCAATGCCATGGACATCCCCGAGGCATTCGTCCGGCGGCTGATGCATATGGCGGCTCGGCGCGGAGACTCGGACGAAATCGCGCACGATCACTTTTTCTTGCGCTCAACCGTGCAGAAAATGGCCGAGATTGCGATCGACATCGCCTCCCAATCTCCGTCTGGCAAATTCACGGCAGCGGAATTCCGCGATCGCTTGCAAAACGGCCGTAAGGTGGCTATCCAAATTCTGGAATTCTTTGATCGTCACGGGTTCACGATCCGTCGGCAGGATCTCCGCCGCATCAATCCGGCGCGCGTCGAATTCTTTGCGCCAAAGGCGCCAGATCGAGATGGAGGAGTCCCGCTCCCGGTGGAGCGACCGGACTTCAAATCCGGGTGGGGCCGTCAGACGGTCCCAGGTGGGTTCGACTCCCATCCTCCTCCGCCAAGCTCCACCAGTGAGAGGATGCAATGAGCGCGCCCACGCAAGCATTCCTGGACCATTTGAAAGCCGCGGCTACCTCGGCGCACGAGGCCGAGAATGCGCTTCGGAAGCGTATGGCTGAGGAGATTGCACGCCTTGAACGCCAACGCGCGTTCGCCTACCGCCGCCTCAACCTGATGAACGAAGTCGCCAAAGCCGTCGCGTCGGCCGAGGACGAGGACGCTGCCGTTGCCCGCGGTCTTGCCGTCTTGCGCACTGAGCTCGGCTGGACGAGTGAAAGTGAAACCCGCAAGGCGACGCTAGAGCGTTTCGAACGCGTTGTTCGAGCAGCAATTGCGGGGCTTTCTTCGACCGAAACGGCAGAAGTCAGCGCCTGATATCGCCGACGAGCTTTCTGGATTTGAGACGTGGTACGAGTCCACGTATGGGAAGCCTTTCTGGGTGCTGTTTGATCAGGAGATTCAGGAAATTCCCCTGGTCGAGCCGAGCTGAGAACAGCCGGTTATGCGCGGTGAGCGCCGCTAGAAAATGAAAAAGAAACTGCTGATCGTTCTCGTGAATACCGATCCGCGCAATCCGGAGGAGCTTGCGGCGCCATTTTACCATGCGGCAGTGGCTGCAGCGATGGATATCGAAGTTGACGTCGTTTGCACGGCGACGGCTGGCAAGCTCATGCGAAAAGGCGTTGCCGAAGCGATCCGCGTGAAGCCGGATCATGACAAGACAGTTTATGACTGGATTCGCGACGCCCATAGAACGGGAGCCCGATTTTGGGCCTGTCCTGCAAACCTCGACCTTTTCAACATGACGGAGCAGGACCTCATTCCGGAATGCCAGGGCTTGATGGGCGCGGCTGCGATGTTTGAAAAGATGATGTTCGATGATTGCCGGGTGCTGAGCTACTGAGGCAACCAATGGCGCTGATCGACGGTAAGGAATACCCAGAGCACCTCTACTACGATCTTGAAAATCAAATGTGGTACGAGCCGCTCGATGATGGGACGGTTCGTACCGGCTTCACACCTGTTGCGATGGACTTGGCCGGCGAAATTCTGGTCTTTACGCCTAAGCGGATCGGGCACCGGTTTGAGGCGCAAAGATCATTTGCCATCATCGAAGGCGGAAAGTGGGTCGGTGCAGCGCATGCGGCCTTCACGGGCGTCGTCGTGAAAGCCAATGCCGAGCTGGAACGCCGTCCCGGGCTGCTCAATACCGATCCGTTCGGCGCAGGCTGGATGCTGATCGTCCGGCCAGAGGAAGACAATTGGCGTGATGGTTTGCTGACCGGTCCGGAGATCGAGCCTGCGTTCTCAGCTTGGATCGCGGAAGGCGCGTACAAGAAGCGGGTGAACTGATCCTGCCACCACGCTTCGTTGATACTGACGTCCTGTCGGTAGTCAGTGAAAAGCCGAAGCGAGGTCGCTGACTCTTGTTGCCTGGAACGCGGCAAGTCGCTGAGCTGATTGGTACCGCCTCCTGGATTCGAACCAGGGACCCCCAGATCCACAATCTGGTGCTCTAACCAACTGAGCTAAGGCGGCACTCGCGTGGGCGCGCAAGCGCTAGAAGCGACACTGCGGCGCTGACGTCAAGACTTAAATAGCCCATCCGGGCAGCTGCGCCAAGGTGTCTGCCCCTCAGCGCGGCAGGAGCCCCGGGTCATGGCCGGCCAATCAGCGCTTGCCTTGGGACTTCTGGCCGAGCTCGCCGAGCATGCGGCCAAGCTCCTGGGCCTGCCGGGCGTAGATCTGCATCTGCTTCTGGGAGTGCCGGCTCTGAATCTCGAGGTACTCCTTCAGGTCCTTGGCGCGCGCCAGCTCGCTGGCGAATTCGAAGCCGGCCTCCGCGTTCTCCTCTGCGAAACGTAGCGCACGCGCGTGGATCTCCGCCACCGACTCGGCCATCGCCCCTGAAGACTTGCTCGACGAGCTCCTGGACTTGCCGAGCCATGTCCATGAATTGGTTGTAGGCAGCGCGAGCCTGCTCGACATTCCGTTCCGCCATCTCGCGGACCTGCTCCGGGATCTCCATCTGCGGATTCGCCTGCATCCGTCGCCTCCATCACAACCGCTAGTCTAGCCTACGTACCGCCGCGCCAACTTCAAACCAGTTTCCTCCTAACGCGCTTCAAACTCGTCGGTCGAAGCTTGGATCAATGCCGCTGGACACCGGGCGACGACCACGCCGAGCCGCAGCGGCGCCAGCAGACCTTGACCCGATGCGGAAGCTGCCTGATGGTCCGGCCCGATGCAGCACCGAGCCCCCACATCACTGCGGCCACCCACTCTTCAAGAGGTCATCCGCGGCATGGTCGGCGTGCCGCGAGCCATCGCGAGCTGGCGCGCCCGGCGGTCTGTGTCGCCCGCTTGGACCATCACGGCGGCGTTGATCCTAGGCATCATGCTCCTGCCGGTGGTCACCATCGCCATCCTGGCCCTGACACCGACGGATAACATCTGGCCGCATCTCGTCAGCACGGTGCTGCCACGGGCGCTGCACCAAACCGTGCTGCTGCTGATTGGGGTCGGACTCCTGACACTCGCGATCGGAACAGCCACGGCATGGTTCGTCACCATGTACCGCTTTCCAGGTCGCACGCTCATCGATCGGCTGCTGGTGATCCCTCTGGCGATGCCGACCTATATCGTCGCGTATTGCTACGGTGACCTGCTGGATTATGCAGGCCCCGTCCAAAGCTGGCTTCGCGCGGTGTTCGGCTGGACGAGCGTGCGCGACTATTGGTTTCCGGAAATCCGCTCCTTGGGCGGCGGTGTGCTCGTTCTTTCCCTCGTACTTTACCCTTACGTCTACCTCACCGCGCGCGCGAGCTTCGTGCAGCAATCGGTGTGCGTGCTGGAGGTCGCTCGAACGCTGGGTCGCACGGCGCTGGGCACCTTCTGGTCCGTAGCCCTGCCCTTGGCCCGGCCGGCGCTAGCGGCGGGAGTGGCGCTCGCGCTGATGGAATGCCTCAACGACATTGGCGCCGTGCAGTATCTCGGCATCGAGACGCTGACGGTCAGTGTTTACACGACGTGGCTACAGCGGTCGAACCTGGGCGGCGCCGCTCAGCTTGCCACGGTGATGCTGCTGTTCGTAGCGGCGCTTTTTGCGGCGGAGCGGCTGGCGCGTGGCCGCGGACGCTTTCACCACACGACGGGGCGCTATCGCTCGATCCCGTTCTCCGATGTCGAGGGCTGGCGCGGATATCTCGCGGCTGCGATCTGCACACTGCCCTTCATCTTTGGCTTTCTGGTTCCCTTCGCGGTGCTCATCCGCCCGACAATTCGGTTCGGTTTGGAAGCGGATTTGGCGGGCTTCTGGAAGACAGCGGGCAACAGCGTCATGCTGTCCGTTCTGGCGGCACTGCTGGCGGTGTCATGTGCCCTGGTGATGGCCTATGCGCAAAGGGTGGCATCGAACCGGTTCACACGGCCAGCCGTGCAGATGGCCGGGCTGGGCTATGCGGTGCCCGGGACGGTGCTGGCGCTGGGCCTGCTCATCCCCCTGGCCCGGCTCGACAATGCAGTCGACGCCCTCGCCCGTGAGTGGCTGGGGATCTCAACGGGCCTCCTGCTATCCGGATCGATCATCGCCATCGTCTTGGCCTATACGATCCGGTTTCTTGCGGTCTCGCTCGGCTCCGTCGAGGCGGGGCTGCAGCGCATTTCACCCAACCTCGACGCAGCGGCCCGGACACTGGGTCAAAGCTCGCTCCAGGCGTTATGGCGGGTCCACATGCCGCTTCTGGTGCCGGCGCTCGGCGCAGGCGGCTTGCTGGTCTTCGTCGATTCCATGAAGGAGCTGCCGGCGACGCTGCTCCTGCGCCCCTTCAACTTCGAGACCCTCGCCACCGAGGTCTACAATTACGCCGCGCTGGAGCAGTTCGAGATGGCAGCGCCCGGAGCGCTGACGATCGTCGCTGTCGGGCTTATCCCCGTTCTACTTCTGCATCGCGCTGTCGCCGGCGGACGCGCCGGCGGCAGCAGCGGAGCCTGAGCCGGCCAGAGGTCAACTCAGGTCTGGAGCTCAGGAAGGTTCCGGAAGAGCTCCAAGGCCTCCGGATTGGCCAGCGCCTCCTTGTTCTTCACCTCACGGCCGTGGATGATGTCGCGCACGGCAAGCTCGGTGATCTTGCCGGACTTGGTGCGCGGGATATCCGCCACCTGGATGATTTTCGCGGGCACGTGGCGAGGGCTGGCTCCGGTCCTGATCTGCGTTCTTGATCCGATCGATGAGGGCGCTCGTCGAGCGTCAGGCCCGGCTTCAGGACCACGAACAGCACCACGCGGACGTCACCCTCCCAGTCCTGGCCGACGACGATGGACTTCCTGCACCTCGGGCAGCATGCTCGACCTGGCGATAAATCTCCGCCGTGCCGATGCGCACGCCGCCTGGGTTCAGCGTGGCGTCGGAGCGGCCGTGGATGATCATGCCGCCATGCTCGCGTCCACTCCGCGAAATCGCCGTGGTGCCAGACGTTGGGAAAGCGGGAGAAGTAGGCGCTGCGTGGTACTTCTGGCCGTCGGGATCGTTCCAGAAGCCGATTGGCATGGACGGGAACGGGTTCGTGCAGACGAGTTCGCCCTTGCCGCTGCGGCAGCGACTGACCGTTCTCATCGAAGACATCGACGGCCAGCCCGAGCGCCGGCCCTTGAATCTCGCCACGCCATACGGGCTTGGTCGGAATGCCCAGCACGAAGCAGCCGCACGATGTCCGTGCCGCCCGAGATGGAGGCGAGGTGCACGTCTGGCTTGATGTGCTCGTAGACGTAGTCGAAGCTTTCCGGGCGCCAGCGGCGAGCCGGTCGACATGCATGGCGCGCAGCGCTGAAAGGTCGTGCGACGTGCGCGGTCGAGGCCGGCCTTCTTCAAAGCGTCGATGTATTTCGCCGACGTGCCGAAGTGGGTGCAGCCCTCCTCCTGCCGCGTAATCCCAGAGGATGTTGCCGTCGGGATGGAACGGAGAGCCGTCGTAGAGCAGCAGCGTCGCCCCGGAGCCGAGCGCGGACACCAGCCAGTTCCACATCATCCAGCCGAGCGTCGTGAAGTAGAACACGCGGTCGCCGGGCTTGATGTCGCGTATGCAGCACATGCTCGGAGATGATGCTTCAGCAGCGTGCCGCCGGCCGAGTGCACGATGCACTTCGGGCATGCCCGTCGTGCCCGACGAGAACAGCACGTAGAGCGGATGCGCGAACGGCAGCCGCTCGAAGTGCGGCGGCTCCGCGGCGCGCGACAGCACCGCGTCGGCCCACGTCTGCGCGGGCCGGCCTTGCGGATGAGGCTCATGTTGAGCCCCTGAACGGCACCCTCGTCGCTGCCCGATATACGGACACGATGACGACGCTTCGCACCGACGGCAGCTTGGCGACGATCTGCGGCGAGCTTGTCGGAGATGTCGATGGTCTTGCCGTCGTAGTAGTAGCCGTCGCAGGCAATCAGCACCTTGGGCTCGATCTGCCCGAAGCGATCGAGCACGCCCTGCACGCCGAAGTCGGGCGAGCAGGACGACCAGACGGCGCCCGATCGACGGCGGTGCGCCAGCACCGCCGCGATGCTCTCGGGCATGTTGGGCAGGATCGCGGCCACGCGGTCGCCGGCTGTGACGCCGGCTTCGCGCAAGTCGCCTGAGCTTGCGCGCGACCTGTCTCGGAGCTCGGCGCCCGCTCATGCGGCGCTTGACCTTGTCCTCGCCCCAGAAGACCAAGGCCTGACCTTCGGGCAGTCGCTGTCGAGGAGGTTCTCGGCGAAGTTCAGCCGCGCATTGGGAAAGAAGCGCGCGCCGGGCATCTTGTCGGCATCGACCAGATAGGGCGCAGAACCCTTCTCGCCCACGACACCGCTGTAGTCCCACAAGGAGCTCCAGAACCACTCCGGATCCTCGACAGATGCTGCATGCAGGGCGCGGTAGTCCTCCAGTGGGCGACCAAGTCTGCTGCCGGCCCAGTCCATGAACTTGGCCATGTTCGTTGCGGCTCTGCGCGCATCTCCAGGGGCCCAGAGAGGCTGGCTCATCTTCTTCTCCTTCGCACTGACTCGGTGCCTCATAACCTGATTGAGGATGTATTTAAACGGTCCTTTGCAAACGAGACGAAATTGCGCTGGCGTGGGTACACGCAAGCCCTCTCTTGCCTCCCTCACCCCAACTGACTAAGAAAGCTACGGGCCGACGAAGAAAGGTTACGCTCGATTGCGTCAGGTTTCCGCGTTCGCTGACAAGATCTGAACGAGACATCCGTCGCATACGACGAGGGAGCCCGCAGATGCAAAACATCCGGCCCGGCAGGCTCGCAGCGGCCGTCGCTCTAGTGGCCCTGTTTGTCGCATTCGGGCTCTCCGCTCCGCTGGTCTTCGATCCTGATAGCAGCGCGTTCAAACTGCCGGGCGGCGCTGTTTTCGCTGCTCCGCATGATGGGCACGAGATCAAGGCTCCCGTCACTCTTGCGCCTATCCTGCGTCTGCGCCTCAACAGTGGAACAATCGCGCTCGATGCACCCGGAGGCGAGGCTACTGACTTAGGTGCCCTGCCGCGCGACGGTACCGCGAAACTGATCATCGAAGATGGTGTCTTTCAGATTGCCGGCACAGAACGCGCCGACCTCGCCCCGCTTTCGGGCACTGCGGCGCCGTTCATCGAAGCTGTGCAGGCCCTCAATTTCGGAACACTGCTGATCCGCCGCGGCACAATTCTGGCCGCCCTGCCAGACGGCCGGGTGGAACAGCTGACGGATGTCGAGGCCGAGGTTCGCCCGAGCCGCAGAAACAGCGTCAGCGTTCGAGGTTCGGGCAGATTGCGGGGACAGGAGATTGCTTTCGATCTGTCCACGGCCCCTGTCCCCCAAAATGATGCCGGATCGCGTGTTCCGGCTAAGCTGCGCCTCGAGTCTCCGCTGCTGAATATCAGCTTCGACGGAAGGATCGGCGCCTCCGACACGCTTCACCTCCAAGGACGAATTGAACTCGGCATGGAGGACGTGCGAAAGACGGCACGCTGGCTCGGGGCGGCGTGGCCGTCGGGTCCTGGCCTGAAGAACGCAGCCATACGCGGCGATTTCGATTGGCAGAAGCCTGGCCTCGCATTCGACAAGGCCACCTTCCTCCTAGACGGCAACGAGGCAACCGGAACGCTGACGTTGAGCTTCGCCGGGGATAGACCTGCACTGACGGGAACCCTGGCCATGCAGTCGCTCGACCTTGGTCCCTATGTTTCGGATACGATCGAAGGCCTTAGCTTTTCCGAGTTGCTGGCGCGGGTGCGCTCTGACCAGAGCAGTCTCTCGATGCCTATGGCGCACTCGCTCGACGCGGACGTTCGTCTGTCCGCATCCCAGCTGCTTGTCGGCGGCATGACCTTTGGAAGGTTTGCAGCCTCGCTATCCCTGAAGGAGGGGCAGCTTCTGGCCGATATCGCCGAGGTCGGCATCGATGGAAGCGGTCGCGGTAGTGGCCAGCTCACGGCAACGCTTGCCAGAGATCCGCCGCAGATCGCGGTGCGCGCGAGACTGGAAGAGATCGATGCAGCCCGCGCCTCCACGGCACTCATCGGGCATAGCCATGTTCAGGGGCTTTCCACGATCGCAATGGATCTGGCTTCGGAAGGAAGCTCACCGGCCGCACTGTTCGACCAGATCCGTGGAAAAATCGTCTTAAGCCTGAACGAAGGTGGTAGGCTCGGGATCGACCTGAAGGCGTTGCAGGACGAGGCCGCGAAGGATGGGGAGGTCGAAGGCTGGGGCCGAGCCCTCAGTGGCCAAACCTCCGTCGACAACCTCGAGGCCAGACTGCGGGTCGGTCGAGGGATCATCGAGAGCGAACTCGTTGAAGCGACGGTGGGCAGCCGCTTGCTCAAGGCTATAGGGACCATCAGCCTCGAGTCCCAGAATGTGGACCTGCGCGTAATTCTGAATGCGCTGCCCGAGGCCGCAGAAGGAGCCATATCAGCTCCCGCCGATGTTCTGGTCTTCCGGGGCCCCTGGACAGCGCCCAGCATCACTGTAGAGCGTTGAAGCTACCCTGTACCGGAGATGACCAGGGTTTGAGTCAGGGCGAGCTTCGCCCGTTCCCTCTACATCCGGCGGCGGGGACCGGTATCGATGTGGAACAATCCGCCACCGTAGTGCTTCAATCCACCGACGGTATTGCGGAGATAAGCATACGCGGCGCGGACATTGCCAAACACGCGAAAGTCCGCAGCATTTCCCGTGAGGTGATACGATCGAGGAGCACCTCCCACGCGCCGGTTATGCCTCTTGCTGCGGCACGTGGAATTGACTCGAACGCGACCGTAATTCGCAGCGATGTGAGTGATGACCGCACGGAGTTGGGGCGCGAGGCACTGCGCGTTCGCGGCCCAATGAATCCCACGCCCCCCAGTGGCACTGCCCGAAGGCACGCTCGGGGTTACCTCAGGTCCAAGGCTCGCTTTGCGAACATACTTCGATCGTTTGCTGCGCAGGCGCTCACTTTTCGGCAGACGGGCGCCCAGCTTCCGCGGCGGGCCAAAATGCTTGAAAGATGATGCTTTTGCGAATGCACTCTGTAGCCACTCGCGGTTGCTATCGGCTCGGGCATCACCTGGCGTGAGGAGGAGCGCGACAGCTCCCAAGGCTACAGCGAACAGGGACTGCAGTTGTGCGGGCACGCGCACACTCGTGCCAGCCTCGCACGCGAGGCCGCGCAGCAAACTCACACTACTCATTTTCTGATTAGTCCCCCGTAAGCCCGTCAGTCCCCTGGCGTTGCAGGCCGAGCATCATCGTTCAGAGGAATGACGTCCTCTGTTCAGGCGGAGTCGCCGGCAAACTACAAGCAGGCGTGATCTGCGGGCGTTGGCATTATCCAATTGCTAGAGTTGCTGATCGCCCAGATCAGCGCGCGAACCTCCAAAGCCTGATGTTCGCATCATGCGCTGACGCAGTCCGGCCCGCGTTCGGCGAGGCGGATCTACAGGGAAAGATTGGCTGAATTGCCTGCTGGCTTGGCCAGCACTCCCCCGAGCGAGAGGCTCAATAGCCGTCAGTTGTGGCCGGAATTGGGCTGACAACTGAGCTACTCTCGTCGTGATTTCTGGACCTTAGCTTGGACGCCGGAGAAGTCGTGTGAGCATGCGATTGTCAAAGTCCCGGCCGACTGGGAAGGAAATCCCAAACGATCGCCATAATGAGCAGGAACAGGGCCAGCCATGCCGAGCGCAAGGCAAACTCCAGAAAGGCTTCGCGTCGCGCGTTGCTGATGATCGACTGAGCAAGTGCAGGCTGCGGTCGCTCGCCGGGTTCGAGCATCAGCCAAAGCTCCGTGCGCTTATATGGCGTTGAAGTCGCCCGCCAGCTCATCGCGATCAGCACGAAGGACAGCAAGAGGCAGCCAATTCCGCCGGCACGCAAGGCCAACACGAACTCGCCAGATAGGCCGACCATGAAGGTCGCAATGGCCAGCATGGCGAAACCGCAGCCCCGTCCAACCGAGGCATGGGCGAGCTGTTCGATCTTCTGCATCGTCGCACTCTCGTCGCGGGCATCCTGCCCCCAGTCGAGACAAATACGACTTTAGTCTGGTTCCGCGTGCTACCGGATTTAAGATGGCCGGGCGAAAGCGCGAGAATTTGATCGAGATTAGCGAGCCGCCATGCTGAGCAGCGACGGCAGCGCGAGCAGAAGTGTGCAGGCGAGCCAAATGGCAAGCGATGTCGTGTTGCTTTCCTGCAGACCGCGGAAACGCTCGTAGAGCGCCGCGGGGATACCGGCGATCAGCAACGTCATCACCGAAGTGAAGATGGACGTCACGTAGAACAACACGAGCGGCGTCGATAGTAAGGTGCCGGCCAGAAATGGCTTCAAGAGAATGAAAACAGGGTCGAAGTAAGGGGAAAAGTGCATCCCGTTGAGAAGCGATGCAACCACTGTCGCGATGAGAAGCACATCGCGCCTCAACAGATCGTC
Organism: uncultured Pseudomonadota bacterium; assembly: GCA_963786775.1. Taxonomy (GTDB): domain Bacteria; phylum Pseudomonadota; class Alphaproteobacteria; order Rhizobiales; family Hyphomicrobiaceae; genus ZC4RG25. Next base: position 155,151 of record CAWBAM010000039.1, read on the forward strand.
CCTGTTCTCGAGCTGCATGGTGCTCACGCCCCCACGGTTGGAGACATACCTGCAGCGACACAGGTCAGGAACCAGAACATGCGCGCTGCCATCAGCCAGGCGATGGCAAAGACAATCACGAGGCCGTTGGGAACCACAGCCGGTGTAATGACCCGGACACCTTTCAGCACCGGATCTGTAATCGACCGGAACACTCGCAGGATCACGGCATCCGGCTTTTTCTGGAAGAACAGAGATAGCAAGTAGCGCCCGATCAACGTGTAGATCAGCGCCGCGAGAATGAAGTTCGGGATGTGGAAATACCAGTAAGTGAAGAAGTTCTCGGCAACCGACATCACGGGATCCGATCAGGTCTTTCAGCTTTTTGGCAGAAATGAAGGGCGGGGTGCAAGACCCCGCCCTCCGTTTTCGATCTGATGCATCGCGCTGCCATCAGTGCGCGGGCAGCACTGCATCCTTATCGCGGATGATCGTCTGACCGCGCGGCCGCCGCGTGGCGTCCACCATCTCCTGGACCTCTTTCGAGGGCTCCGCCGTCAGCAGAGATACGATCCAGATCGCCAGGAATCCGACCGGCAGGCCGAACAGCGCCGCCGAAATGTTCCTGACGCCCCACCAGTTCGCGATCGTCTGCGCGTGCTTGTCGAGCGCCACCCAGGCCGCATTCTTGGCTGCTTCATCGGCAGCGTTCATCCAAGCCGCTTTGAGCTCGTTGAACTTGGCGACGGCTGCCGGAGAAGCGTTCGAGAGCCAACTCCAGGTCTCGTAGAAGCTGACGGCGAAGTAGCGCGTGCCGACCAGGTAATAGAGGCAGATCCCGAACCCGAGAATCATGCCCACGATGCACCCAGGAGTGTTGGCTCGCTTCCACCATATGCCTAGCACCAGCGCCGGGAAGATGCCCGCGGCTGCTAGCGAGAAGGCCCAGGCCACCATCGACAAGATGTCGGCCGGTTTGGTGGAAGCTGTGTAGGCGGCAGCAACGGCCACCGACAACAGCAGGATGCGCGCGACGATCAGGCGGCGGGTGGTCGGCGCGTTGCGGTCGAGCATCTTGTAGTAGATGTCGTGCGACAACGCGTTGGCGATGGCGAGCAGCAGACCGTCGGCGGTCGACAGCGCTGCAGCCAAGCCACCGGCAGCGACGAGACCCGCGATCACGTACGGCATGCCCGCGATTTCCGGTGTGGAGAGCACGATCACGTCGGTATCGATCCTGAAGTCCTCCAGCCGGATGACGCCGGGGTGTCCGGCAATCTGGCTGCAAGCTGCCTTGATCGCTTCAACGCTCACTGCGTCTACGCCGCAGATTTTCACGAGCCCCAGCACCCCGTAGGTAAAGAGCCAGGGCCGCACCGAGTCGAGATCGCGACCGATGACGGTCGAGTAGACCTCGAGCTTCGAGAAGGCCGCGTAGGCTGGCGCGGTGAAGTACAGCAGGAAGATGAAGAACAGCGACCAAGCCACCGACTTGCGCGCTTCACGCACTGACGGAGTGGTGAAGTAGCGCATCAGGATGTGCGGCAGCGAGGCCGTGCCCACCATCAGGCACAGGATCAGCGCAAAGTAGTTGAGCGGATCATATGTCGTGAAAGCCTGCACGTGCGGTTTGAGCGTTTGAGCCGTGGCCAAACCATTGCTCAACATGCCCTGTTCCAGCGCAGCAATGTCACGGAGAGCCTGCCCGTAAGTGAGCTGAGGCACCGGGATGCCGTACTTTTGCGTCGACAGGATTACAACCGGAATGAGGTAGGCGACGATCAGCACGATGTACTGCGCCACCTGCGTCCAGGTCACCGCCTTCATGCCGCCGAGCATCGAGCAGAGCAGGATTCCCACGAGGCCGACATAGACGGCCACGGTGAAGTCCATGCCGAGGAAGCGAGAGGCAATGATGCCCGTCGCGTAGACCTGCGCCGTAACATAGGTGAATGAGCAGCAGATCAGCACGATGACGGCGAGGAAACGGGTGAAGTTTCCGCCGTATCGCTCCGCAAAAAAGTCGGGCACGGTGAAAGGCACCGAACTTGCGCAAAAACGGCGCGATCAGAATGGCCACGAGCACGTACCCGCCCGTCCAGCCGAGCACGAACGCGAGACCATCGTACCCCAACAGGAAAAGCGTGCCGGCCATGCCGACGAAAGACGCACCAGACATCCAGTCGGCGCCGGTCGCCATTCCGTTATAGACAGCTGGAACGCGGCGTCCCGCCACGTAGTACTCACCAACTTCCGTCGTGCGGGAAATGATTCCAATGACGGCGTAAACGGCAATCGTCAGGAACACGAAGCCGTAGCCGATCCACTGGTTGGGAACGCCAAGCTGCTCGAGAATGGCGAGAAAGATGACGAACGCGAAAAAGCCGCCCGTATAAAGTCCGTAGATCTTGCCGAGGTTGGAGATGAAATCCCCTCTCGCGGCTGGTGCTTGCTCAGCCATGTCGCACCTCCCTCACTCGTCCTCGGCCACGCCTTCTTCGCGATCGATCCTGTCTTGCGCGGCAGCGAAGACGAAGAGCATCACGACGAAAGCGATTAGCGAGCCCTGCGCGGCCATATAGAAGCCGAGTGGGAACCCGAAAAAGTGGATGCTATTCAGCTGATTCACGAAGAAGTGGATGACGAAGCTGAAGAACACCCACAGCGCAAACATGGTCCACATGAGGTTACTGGTTCGTCGCCAGTACCTGTCTTCGCCCTGTTCCATTAGTCGTCTCTCCCGATGAATAACCTTCAACGGCATGCGGCTATCTGTTTCGGGAAGAGCTGACCGAACCCTGACTGGGCCAAAATCTTCCCGAGTGCGCGACGTTACGGAGAGATCTGCGGAGCAGGAACCCTGACTTTTGGCTGATTTGCTACGGAGAATTATTTTGCAACGCAGCAAGAATGACCCAGTCAACGGGCTTCATTTCAGATGTAGCTCTTGCCTGGCGGTGCCGAATTAAAGGTGCAATGCTTATCACCAGGTGGCGATATCGCGCGCCGCAACCTGGACCTTAACCCTTTGGTTCAGAAGGTCCATTAGAACCGTGAGCCGATCCTTTTCATTCATGCTGATGATGGTGGCCACAAGGCCTTCGAATGGCCCGCCGGCAATCCTGATCTGCTGACCCGGACGATAAGGGTCCGCAGGCTTGGCGACCGCGCCGTCTACCTCGCGCGACCTTGATACTCTCGATGAAAGCGTTATCGACAAAACCCAGCTGATCACCGAAGCGCACAAGAGTTCGCACACCGTAGGTCGAACTCGATCGGACGCCAGCGCTGGCAATCAGGGTCGATCCGCACGAAGAGATAGCAGGGGAATAGCGGGCGAAGCACCTCGCTCGTCCGCCTTGCGTGACGGACGCGGCGCTGGATCATCGGGCAATAAGCCTCGAAACTCTGCCGCACGAGATTTTCGATGGCAATGTGCTCTCGATGGGGATGGGTGTGGACTGCTACCCACCGCACCAACTTGGCATCACTCTCAATCGAGCCACTGCGGATGCCTGACACGCTTTGTCTCGCTTCCTGAATAACGGCCCAACAACGCACACCAGGGAAGCTACGAGGCTGAAGTACCGTCAGCACGCGCGACCTTAGGCTGAGCAGATTTCCGCGTCTATACTAGTCCGTGCATTCTAGTTGTGGCCTGGGGACAAGTTTCAAGCTCGACCGGTCCGCCCATCCAATCGGACCAGATTGGCTTAAGGCCGTCTTCTCGTTACCGCCTTCGGAACCTCCCCGGCTGGATTTTGTTCAGATTAGTCCAAGGATGAGCTCAACGGGCACGTTTCGAGCAGGATTTGGAGCAATGGGAGCCTCATGGGGAAACCGGCCACCATTGACCTCGAGGCATTCGACGCCGCCGTCTTCGACCTCGATGGCGTCATCACTCAAACCGCGAGCCTCCACGCAGCGGCCTGGAAGGAGCTGTTCGACGATTACCTCCGAAAACGCGCTGCGCGAACCGGTGAGCCTTTCGAGCCATTCGATCTGAGTAAGGATTATCTCCGCTACGTCGACGGAAAGCCGCGCTACGATGGCATACGCAGTTTTCTGGGATCCAGAAACATCGTGCTCGAGTTCGGCAGCCCGGACGACCCGCCGGACCGCGAGACGATCTGCGGTCTCGGAAACCGCAAGAATGAACTCTTCAACGCGCTCTTGGCTCGCGAAGGCGTGGAAGTATTCGAAAGTTCCGTGAGTTTCGTGCGCGATTTGCGCGACAACGGCATAAGAACCGGGCTCGTTTCATCGAGCAAGAATACCAGAACCATTCTGGAGAGGGCCGGGCTGGAAGAATTATTCGACGTCTGTGTCGATGGCATCGATGCGGACCGCTTATCGCTAAAGGGCAAGCCCGATCCGGATATTTTCCTTGAAGCGGCTCGTCTCTTGGCGGTCGTGCCGGCCCGCGCATTCGGTGTGGAGGACGCAATTTCGGGAGTGCAGGCATTGAAGTCCGCCGGCTACGGCTTGGTAATCGGCGTAGATCGAGGCGATCAAGCGGAAGCGCTGCGGGAGCACGGAGCGGATATCGTAGTCCGCGATTTGGGCGAGTTGCAGATCGAAGTTCCGCGCACGTCGGTGCAGCTTATTCGCGTCATCCCGGGCCGGGGCTGATCAGCGTCAATGTGAGTGTGCCGACCGATCGTCATAGTCGTGTCGGTCAGGCAGTGGGCATTCAGGCATGATGGCAGAACGCGATAAGTACATCCGCTGGTTCGAAGATCTCGGATCGGAAGATGTCCCCCAGGTCGGTGGCAAGAATGCCAGCCTTGGTGAAATGATCCGCAGCCTCAAGAAGGAAGGGGTGCGGGTGCCCGACGGGTTCGCCACAACCGCTGCGGCCTATCGGGAATACATCGCCGCCAATGGCATCGAGGATGCCATCCGCGACAACCTCGAGGCCATGAAGAGCGGCAAGGCGACGCTGTATGAGACCGGGGCCGCCATCCGCCGGCTGTTTCTCAATGGTGAGTTTCCGGAGCACATTGCCGAAGCGATCCGCAACGCCTACCGCGAGCTGGCCCGTCGCAGCGGGCAGACCGAAGTCTCGGTCGCAGTGCGCTCCAGTGCGACGGCGGAGGATCTGCCGGAAGCGAGCTTCGCCGGGCAGCAGGAGACGTTTCTCAACGTGCGAGGCGAGCGCGATCTGCTCGACGCCTGCCGGCGTTGCTACGCCTCGCTCTTCACCGACCGCGCCATCAGCTATCGCGAGGCTAAAGGTTTCGACCACATGCAGGTCGCGCTATCCGTCGGGGTGCAGCGGATGGTGCGCGCGGACCTGGCAGGCGCCGGCGTGATGTTCACGATCGACACCGAAACGGGCTTTCCGCGGCGTGGTGGTGATCAATGCCGCCTGGGGCCTCGGCGAAAACGTCGTGCAGGGCACGGTCATTCCGGACAAGTACCTTGTCTTCAAGCCCCCGCTCGATGACGCGCGCTATCGTCCGATCATCGAGAAGACGCTCGGCGAAAAGGAGCGCAAAATGATTTACGCCGAGGACGGCAGCGGACGGACGAAAAACGTCAACACCACGCGTCGAGAACGGCAGTCGTTCGTTTTGAACGACGACGAAATTCTCCAATTCGCCCGCTGGGCAGTGGCGATCGAGCGCCATTACGGCGCGCCCGATGGACATCGAATGGGCCAAGGATGGCGAAACAGGCGAGCTCGTTATTCTCCAGGCGCGGCCCGAGACGGTGCAGTCGGTTCACGCGCGGCGCCGCTCAAGGTTTACCGGCTCAAGGAGAAGCGGACACGGCGCTGATTTCCGGCGCCGCAGCATCGGACAGGCGATCGTCGGCCGGCCCGGTGTGCGTCATCAAGAGTGCGCACGACATCGACGGTTTCGCGAGGGCTCGATCCTGGTCACCGAACGACCGACCCGGACTGGGTGCCGGTCATGAAGAAAGGCGCGCCGCCATCGTCACCGACCACGGCGGCCGCACCGCCACGCCGCCATCGTCAGCCGCGAGCTGGGCGTCCCCGCAATCGTCGGCACCGGCAGCGGCACCGAGGTGCTCCACGACGGTCAGGAGATGACTGTTTCCTGCGCCGAGGGCGACAACGGCTATGTCTACGACGGCATTCTCGACGTTCGAGCGTCGGAGCTCGGATCCCGAGAGCTTCCCGAAACGCCGCGACCGCAGATGATGATCAACGTCGCCAATCCCGGCCGCGGCCTTCCGGCTACTGGCGGCTGCCAGCCAACGACGGCGTCGGGCTGGCGCGCATGGAGTTCATCATCAGCAATTACATCAAGATCCATCCGATGGCGCTGGTCGCATCCCGACCGGGTCGAGGACCGCGAGGCGCGTGCGGCAGATCGAGCAGCTGACGCGCGGCTATCGCGACAAGCCGCGACTTCTTCGTGGACCAGCTCGCCGCAGGGCATCGCGAAGATCGCGGCCGCCTTCTATCCGCAAGGACGTCATCGTCCGGCTCAGCGACTTCAAGACGAACGAATACGCCAACCTGATCGGCGGCGCCGCGTTCGAGCCGCGAGGAGGAAAACCCGATGCTCGGCTTCCGCGGCGCGTCCCGGTACTACGACCGACGCTACAGCGAGGGCTTTGCCCTCGAGTGCCGGGCGCTGCGGAAGGTGCGCGAGGAGATGGGCCTCGACGAACGTGAAGGTCATGGTCCCGTTCTGCCGGACGCTCGAGGAGGCCGACCGCGTGCTGGCGGAGATGGCCGAGCACGGGCTCGAGCGCGGCGAGGACGGGCTGGAGGTCTACGTGATGTGCGAGATTCCCGAGAACGTCATCCTGGCCGAGGAATTCGCCGAGCGCTTCGACGGCTTCTCGATCGGCATCGAACGACCTGACACAGCTCGTGCTCGGCGTCGATCGCGATTCGGCGAGCTGGCCACGCTCTTCGACGAGCGCAACGAGGCGGTGAAGCGGACGATCGCCGAGGCGATCGGCACGGCGCACGAGGCCGGGCGAAAGGTCGGCATCTGCGGGCAGGCGCCGAGCGACTACCCCGAGTTCGCCAGCTTCCTGGTCGAGCAAGGGATCGACTCGCATCTCGCTCAACCCCGACAGCTTCATCGCCACGGTTCAACACGTCGCCGAGGTGGAACGGCGCTTAGCATCGGGATCCGGGTAAGCGGTTGCGAGTTCCGGTGCGGGAGGCCACGCATGAAGCGGCAGGCTGCACTCTTGCTCGCGCCTTGGGCAGGCAGTGTTGCGCTCCCAGCTGAGGCCCAGGTCTACCGGGAAGGCGTGTGGTACGTATGGGGCTGGGGTCCGATGCTGCTCGGCGCTCTGCTGATGATCGTGTTCTGGACCGCCGTCATCACCCTCGTGGTGCTCTTGGTGCGTTGGCTGGTTGGAACCCCTCGCGAGCAGCACTCGTCTAAGCCCTCAGCGATCGAAATCCTCGAGGAGCGGTTCGCCCGTGGCGAAATCGACCGGGAGGAGTTCGAGGAGAGGAGGCGCGTTCTCCTCAGCCGAGCAGACATGCGACCAGCGAAGAAATGAAGTTCAGCCGGTTGGTCGCGACTGGCGCCGCTATTCTCTGCCTTGTGAGTTTCTATCTTATGAGGCGGAAGACTCGAACACACGAGCTATCAAGGTGAACCCGTGGAGCAAATGCCTGTCATTGCCACGCTGACGCTTAACCCGGCCCTCGACGTTTCCACGTCCACGGAGAGGGTGAGGTCCGAACACAAGCTGCGCTGCAGTGCGGCACGCTACCACCCTGGCGGTGGGGGCGTGAACGTCGCCCGGGTGGTTTGCTCCCTCGGCGGCAACGCCATTGCCATCTACGCTGCCGGTGGACCGGTGGGGGATTCGTTAAGAACGCTGCTCGATGCTGCTGGAATTCCGCAGCGTGTTGTCCCGATTGAAGGTCAAACGCGCGTAAGCTTCACCGTGGACGAGCGCGCGACACACAATCAGTTCAGGTTCGTCTTTCCCGGTCCGCACGTATCGCCACAAGAGCAGGAGCGCTTTTACGAAGCCGTCGCGACGCTCCATCCCCGCCCGCAGTTCCTAGTTGCCAGCGGCAGCCTGCCGCCCGGCGTGCCCGCCGATTTCTACGCGCGCTTCGCCCGGCTGGCGAAGGAGTGGAACGCGAAGTTCTTCCTCGACACCTCGGGCGACGCGCTGAGGGAAGTCGGCCGAGCTGGCGTTTACCTGGTGAAGCCGAACTTGCGCGAGCTGTCGGAATTCGTCGGACGTGAACTAAAGACGAAGGAGGACCAGATCGCCGCTGGCCGGGAAATGATCCGTGACGGCAGGGCTGAGGTTGTCGTTCTTTCCCTTGGTGCAAACGGCGCCCTATTCATCACGGCTGACGAGGCGGAGCACTTCCCGGCGCTGGAGGTTCCAATCCGCAGCACGGTCGGCGCTGGTGACAGCATGCTCGGCGGCATCGTGTTCGCGCTCGCTCGTGGTGAGACGCTACGCAATGCGGTGCGTTATGGCATGGCTTCAGGCGCTGCAGCGCTCATGGCGGAAGGCACCGAGCTCAGCAGCCGCGAGGACACCGAGCGCCTTTATCGGTTGGTGCCCAACGGCGACTGAGGGGAGCCAACCGCAACTGAGTTCAGCCCGTTGTGGATTGGACGACCACCAGCCGATCCACAACGTCCTTGACGCCGGGGACTTGGCGCGCCGCCGCGACGAGCCTAGCTGCCAAGTCCGCATCCGGCATAGCGCCGCGTAGCTCCACGACCCCGTGCTGCACGAGAACGTTCACAGAAACACGGGTGCCCCGTCCTTCTTGCATTAGCGCCTGTAGCACGCGGTCCCGCAGCTGATAGTCTTCCGCACCGGCGCTGGGCATCATCTTCGCTTCCAGCGCGAGGCCGCGAAGAAGGTCGGCCCTGCTGATGATGCCGACCACCTTATTGTCCTTGACCACAGGAATGCGCTTGATCCCGTTGGTCTTCATTTGCTTGACGATCTCGTGGACCGGAGTGTCCTCGGTGGCCGTGATCACATCCCGGGTCATCAGCTCGCCAACAGAATGCGCCCGCGGAGGCTGAGGCGGGCTGGTGGAGCCGTCGTCGAGGATGAACTCGAGCCAACGCCGCCTGTGGCGATCGCCGGTGATGCCACCGAGCAAATCCCCCTCAGTGATAATGCCGATCAGGTTGCCTTCATCGTCGACGACCGGCAGGCCGCTAATCCGATAATCGAGCATTATGCGTGCGGCTTCTCGAATTGAAGCTTCCGGCTTTATGGTCGCCGCGCCAAAGGTCATCACCTGAGCCGCCTTCATATTCGCCTCCTGATGGGTTCCTCGCCGATCGATCAGTCGAGCCGGGCCTCGCTCATCGGGTATGCTGGACATGGTATTTGCAGCACAATCCGGCAACAAGACACTGCTCCTTTCTGGAACGTTAACGAGGCAGCATTGATCGGCATCAAGCGATTGAGCAGCGGCGATCCCCTCGAATTCGAGGTTGTCGTTCGCGAAGGGGCCGGTGAAACCAACCACCGGGTGACAATGTCCAAGGATCTCTGCTCCCGGCTCACCGGCGGCCAGTTCACGCCCGAACAGTGCATCGAAGCCTCTTTTCGCTTCCTCCTTGACCGCGAGCCGAAGGAATTGATCTTGCGAAGTTTCGACGTTGCCGTGATTTCCCGCTACTTCCCGGAGTACGAGCGGGAGCTGCCCGATTATCTTTTATCCCTTTCCGGGAGTCGCTGAGTGGGCCTATGCCGAGCCGCGGTCGGCAGCATAAAAGGAGTTGTGCCCCCGATACCGCCAGAGTTTAAGCTGCGGCATCGGATTATCCGCGATAGGGGACATCACATGATTCGTGATGCAGGACCCGATGACATGGGGCAAGTCGCCGCCATCTACCGGCACCACGTACTACATGGGCTCGCTTCGTTCGAGGAGGTGCCACCGGACGAGGCGGAGATACGCGCGCGCTTCGAGGCCGTGCGCAAGGCTGGGTTGCCGTACATTGTCTACGAGGAGGAGGGGCAGATCCTCGGCTATGCCTACGCTGGGCCCTACCGCACGCGCTCCGCGTACCGCTTTACGGTGGAGAACTCGGTGTACGTACGCGACGGCTATGGCGGCAGGGGCATCGGGCGTGCGCTGCTTACGGCTCTCATCGAGCGGTGCGCTGCTGGGCCCTGGAAGCAGATGGTGGCGGTGATCGGCGACAGCGAGAACCACGCGTCCATCGGGCTGCACCGCGCGCTCGGCTTCCGCATGGTGGGCACGCTGGAGAAGGTGGGCTTCAAGTTCGACCGCTGGGTGGATTCTGTGCTGATGCAGCGGGCGCTTTAGGGGGCGTCTCGATTGAGTACCTGTACCTTCGGAGCGGGCCATGATCGGCGCCATCGCGGGTGACATCATCGGCTCGCGCTTCGAAGGACATCCCGGCCCGCTTCTCTTTCATCCACGCTGTCGGTTCACAGACGACAGTCTGCTCGCTCGCCATAGCGGACCGCGCTCCTCGGCAATCGGGACTTCGCCGCCTACCTTAGCGTGCATGTGCGCCGGCATCCGGGGCGGGGCTATGGTTAACCGCCGGCGCTCGGCTCCCCACTCACAACCTCCGGCATGATGTGGATTCCTTCCGCCAGCAGCGAAACGGTTGCCGCAACCCCAGGCTCCACGCCATTGCGGCGCGCGACATGCAGCGGCACCGAGAAATGGATCGGGAGGTTTGGGTCGTGATTTGGGCGCAGGGTCAGATGGGCGATTTGTCCGATGGGTAAGACGGATTCGATAATTCCCGGAACCGGATTTTCATGCTCACCGCGGGAAGGCCGATCGCGGCGATGCAGGATGACGAACCCGTCGGGGATCACCCAGGAGATGGCTTGACCAGTCGAGAAGGTCGAGACGTTGCGCTGTCTCGAGATTCAACCCCGCCCAAGTGATGACCAAGCACCCGCTCGAGTCTCGGGCTGCTACCTCCCCTGCAAACACATTCCGGAGGCCAACGAGCCGCGCCACCTCGGCTGAAGCCGGCCGGTTCGTCACGTCCTCCGGCGTGCCGGTCTGCAATGTGCGCCCGCGATGCAGCACGGCCATCCGGTCAGCCAGCATGACCGCCTCGTCGAGATCGTGGGTCACAAGGACGACCGGAATGTTGAGCCCGCGGCGCAGCTCGGCGATCTCACGATAAAGGCGCTGCCGGGTCGCCTTGTCGACGGCCGAAAACGGCTCATCCAGGAGCAGGACCTTGGGCTCACGAGCCAACGCTCGCGCCAGAGCAACGCGTTGTTGCTGGCCTCCCGACAGCTCCGCAGGGCGGCGCTGCTCCAGACCGGCAAGGTGCACCATTTCGAGAAAGCTTCTGGCCCGCTCCTCCCGATCTTTCGCCGGCACGTGCCCCAGGGCCGCCATGACATTGCCGAGCGCCGTCATGTGAGGAAACAGAGCATAGCTCTGGAAGACCATGCCGACGGCTCGGCGGTGCGGCGGCAGGTAAACGCCGCCGGGGGCGGAGAACCATGTTTCGCCGTTCACTCTGATGCTGCCGTGCTGCGGCCGATAGGTGCCCGCGATGCACCGCAGGATTGTCGATTTGCCGCTGCCCGACGGCCCCACCAGTGCCAGCACCTCGCCGGGCGCGCAGGTGAACGAGGCCGCAAGCGGGATGGGCCCGTCCTGGCTGACATTCACCTGCAGTCCGTGCACAACGTTCACCCCAGTCGCCGGCCAACGCGGCGCGATAAGGTATAGGTCAGCCCAATCGTCGCGAGAGATATCGCAAGCAGCAGGGCCGACATCCGGCCGGCCGCAACATCGTCGAACGCCTGCACGCGGTCGTAGATCGCGATGGCAATCGTCTTGGTTTCGCCCGGAATAGAGCCGCCGACCATCAGGACGATGCCGAACTCTCCCAGCGTGTGTGCGAAGGAGAGAACCATCGCCGTCAGAATGCCAGGCCACGCCAGCGGCAGCTCGACTTTGGCCAGCGCCGTCGTGGGAGACATGCCACAACAGGCAGCGGCATCCCGCACCTCGGGCGGGATCGCCTCGAAGCTCCGTTGCATGGGCTGGATCGCAAACGGCAGGTTGAAGATGACGGAGGCGATGAGAAGACCCTCGAACGAGAATACGAGCTGAGAGCCGAACACGGCATGCCAAACCTGCCCGATCGGTGAAGCCGTGCCGAAGGCGACAAGAAGATAGTAGCCGAGAACGGTCGGTGGCAGCACGAGCGGGAGCGCCACGAGCGCCTCGACGAGGCCCTTGCCTTGGAACTGATGGTAGGCTAGCGCTCGACCAGCGAAAATGCCGATCGGCAGGAGGACGAGAACCGTCATCGTGGCAAGCCGGAGCGAAAGGGAGAGCGCCACCCAGTCCATCTACGGCGTCCTCACCTCTGGTCTAGGGCGCTTCGCCCGGCAGGAGAAAGCCATATTTCCGGAAAACTTCTCGCGCTTCGGGCTCTTGAACATAAGCGAAAAAGCGCTCGGCAACTGGCCCTGCGGATTTCAGAAGGACCATGCTTTGCCGAAGTGGCGAATGCCATTCCTCAGGGATCAACACGAAGCGCCCCGCCGCCGAGAAACGGGGAACCAATGCAATGGAATAGGCGATGATGCCGCCCTGAGCATTGCCCGAAAGCACAAACTGGGCAGCCTGAGACACATTCTCCCCGTAAATCAACTTCGGCTGGATTTTGTCCCACAGACCGCGGTGCTGCAGTGCTTCCACTGCGCGTTTTCCGTACGGAGCATGCTCCGGGTTGGCGATGGCAAAGCGGGTGATCCGGCCGTCATCGATCGCCTTGGCAAGATCGTCGAGCGTCGCATCCGGCTCGAGTTGTGACCCGTGCGGTACAAAGAGCGCAATACGGCCAACCGCGTAAAGCGTCCCCGTGTCCCGCGTGAGACCCGCGTCGACAAGGTCGCGCACGAACTTCTCGTCAGCCGAAAGGAACATCTCGAACGGCGCGCCTTGACGGATCTGGCGAACAAAGTTGCCCGAAGAGCCGAATGAAATCCTGACGGAGTGCCCGGTCGACTTCTTGAATGCTTCGGCAATCTCCTCGAGCGCGAACTGAAGATTCGCCGCCGCCGCAATGACCGGTCCATCGCCATCTGCCCTTGAGCTGCCCGCGCACAGTGAAATCGAAGCAAAAGCAGCAGCAACGACTGCCAGAATACGCAGCGCGATACGGCGGGGCGGCGGGAAATTGCTCATGAAACCTCAGTTCGTTAGGTGGATATGCAGCATACAGAGCCGGCAACGCTTCGACAATCTCAGCACCGGTCAACTCCGTTTGCGCATGCTCTCGGAGTCGCAGCGGCGTTGCGCACCCGAGAATTAAGAGGTATCCAGAATACAGCTTTGGGCTACGAGGGGGAGTGCAATGCCGCCGCACCCGAAAGCGCCCGGCCTGGAGGTGGGTGTGACCGAGCCGATGATCCAAGAGCTCGTCCATACCTTCTACGCCCGCGTCCGGCAGGACCAGCTCCTTGGTCCCATCTTCAATGAACACGTGCAGGACTGGCCCGAGCATCTCGACCGCCTCTGTGCATTCTGGTCGTCGGTCACCCTGATGACGGGCCGATTCAAAGGTAAGCCAGTCCCCGCCCACGCGAAGTTGCCCGGCATTACAGGCCGGCACTTTGCCCATTGGCTCGCACTCTTCGCCAAGACGGCACGCGACGTCTGCCCGCCAGCCGCTGCGGAGCTATTCATCGATCGGTCCAAGCGGATTGCGCACTCGCTGCAGCTTGCGATCGCCCTGCACCGCGGTGAACCGGCCGAGGTGCACCATGATGCCGCCTGAGATCGCGGAGTGGCGAAAGCGCGAGCGCAACCGTCTGCTCGAGATTCGGCGCGAGATGCCGCTGACCGAAAGGGCGGCGCTCATAGAGCCCCTGCTCGCAAACCTGCGCTCCTTGCTGGAAAAGCTTCGCTTCGACGTTCTCGGCATCTACTGGCCCATAAAGCGCGAAGTCGACGTGCGCCCACTTGCGGACGAGGTGTGCCGCCGTCGTGGGGCTACCCTCGCCTTGCCGGTGGTGGTGGAGAAAGGCGCGCCGCTCGAATACTGGAAATGGCACATGGGTGACCCCGTCGAGCGGGGCTTCTGGAACATACCCGTCCCCAAACATCGCGAAGTTGTCGAGCCCGACGCTGTCATCGCGCCGCTCGTCGGCTTCCATGATCATTACCGCTTGGGTTACGGCGGCGGATATTTCGACCGGACACTCGCTGCGGCGAAGAAACGGCCGTTCGCCATCGGCATCGGCTTCGAGTTCAGCCGAGTGGATGGCTACGTCCCGCAGCCCCACGACATTCCAATGGATGTCATCGTGACTGAGAGCGCGATCTACGAGCGGTAATCGCGAGGAGGAACACCGATGCTGGGCATTCCCGATTTTGCCAACGTGTTCCTTTCGGAGATGCCAGACGGTGTTCTCTTGGCCGACGACGAAGGCGTGATCCGCATGTGGAACGCCGGCTGTGAACGGATTTTCGGCTTCTCGGCAGAGGAAGCGATCGGACAATCCCTCGACATCATCATCCCGGAGAACCTGCGCGCCCGCCATTGGGAGGGGTACGAACAAACCATGCGCACCGGGAAAACCCGCTACGGCGCGGGCGATCTTCTCGGCGTGCCCGCGTTGCGAAAGGATGGGACCCGCATCTCCGTCGAGTTCTCGATAGTGCCGTTTCGAAATTCAGATGGCCGGCTCGTCGGCATCGGAGCGGTCATGCGGGACGTGACGAAGAAGTTCGAGGAAATGAAAGCTCTCAGGAAGGCGCTCGCCGCGGCCGGCGCCAGCTGAGGTTCAACAGCCAGCGGAGCTACGCCATGTGGCCAGATCGTAGGCTAATCAAGCTGTTCGGCATCGAGCACCCCATCCTTCTGGCCCCCATGGCTGGACCCAGCACACCAGAGCTTTGCGTTGCCGTTTCGGAAGCAGGAGGTCTCGGCTCGTTAGCCTGCGCGCTCTCGACACCCGAGCAGATCCGCACTGGGCTGAGCGTCATCCGGCAGCGGACTAACAAACCAATCAATCTCAATTTCTTTACGCATAAGCCGCCCCTCCCCGATCCGGACCGGGAGGCAAAGTGGAAGGCACGTCTTGCTCATTACTACTCGGAGCTGGGCATCGATCCCAATGCCGAGGTGCCGAACACGAACCGCACGCCTTTCGACGAGACGACCTGCCAGATCGTCGAGGAGTTCAAGCCCGAGGTCATCAGCTTTCATTTCGGGCTGCCGGAGGAAAGCCTCTTGCAGCGGGTGAAGGCCACGGGCGCGAAAGTCATCTCTTCCGCGACCACGGCCCGGGAGGCCAAATGGCTCGCAGATCGTGGCTGCGATGCGATCATTGCGCAAGGAGCTGAGGCCGGTGGCCATCGCGGCATGTTTCTCACCGACAACATCGCCTCGCAGGCAGGCACCTTCGCTCTCGTGCCGCAAATCGTCGACGCCGTGGATGTGCCAGTGATCGCAGCCGGAGGCATCGCAGACGGACGTGGCATCGCGGCGGCTTTTGCGCTCGGCGCCTCGGGCGTGCAGATCGGCACCGCTTATCTCTTCTGCCCCGAGGCCAAAGTGTCGGAGCTGCATCGGAACGCGCTGAGGTCGGCGCGGGATGACGACACGGTGCTGACGAACGTCTTCACCGGCCGACCGGCACGTGGCGTGATCAACAGGATCGTCCGCGAGCTTGGCCCCCTGTCGCCCGATGCTCCGGCCTTTCCCCTCGCCGCCGGTGCGTTGGCGCCAATTCGGGCGGCAGCAGAAGCAAAGGGCTCGGCGGACTTCACCTCCCTCTGGTCGGGTCAATCAGCCTCGCTCGGCCGTGAGATGCCAGCGGGCGACCTGACGCGAACGCTGGCTCAGGAGGCCCTGGACCGCTTGAAGGCCCTCGCTGGCAATTAGGTCCGACGCTGCTCTCCGAAATGTGAGCCGGACAACCGTTACGGGAATGGCCGTGTTAGTTTAGGGTCCGACCAGCCGAGAACAGGCCCAACGGAGGAGCCTTGTCATGCGTCGTCTTCTGGCAGCGCTCGCAGCCGTGATCTTCCTCCATGCTCCTGCGTGGGCGGAGTATTCCGACCAGTACTTCGAGGTGCCCCAGGGTGACCGGCCTCACGACGTCGCCGTCGCTGCGGACGGAACGGTCTGGTACTCGGGGCAGAGGGCCGGAGTGGCGGGAAAGCTCGATCCAGCAACCGGCAAGATCGAACGCATCCCCCTTGGCGAGAACTCAGCGCCCCATGGCGTGATCATCGGTCCGGATGGCGGAGCATGGTTCACGGACGGCGGGCAGAACGCCATCGTCCGCGTCGACCCTGAGACCCACGCAGTGAAGGTCTGGCCTCTGCCGCCGGAGCGGATGCCCTACACGAACCTGAATACGGCTGCTTTCGACGGCAAGGGTCGCATCTGGTTCACGGGCCAGAATGGCATCTATGGCCGGCTTGATCCCAATACAGGTGAGATGAAGGTCTGGGATGCGCCGCGCGGGAGGGGACCCTACGGCATCACCGCGACCCCGAGCGGCGAAATCTGGTTCGTGTCGCTGGCCGGCAGCTATCTCGCAAATGTCGATCTGGAAACCGGCGAGGCCACGGTCTACGAGCCGCCGACGCCCAACCAGGGCGCCCGGCGCGTATGGTCGGATTCGCAAGGCCGGCTCTGGATCAGCGAATGGAACAGCGGCAATGTCAGCGTCTACGACCCCGCCTCGAACAGCTGGCGACAGTGGAAGCTGCCGGAGAGAATCCACGCACCTACTCCGTCTGGGTCGATCCCGACGACAAGGTTTGGCTGACGGAGTGGTCGAGCAACGCGGTCGTGCGCTTCGACCCCGAGACCGAGACGTTTCAGAGCTTCCCGAGCAATCGGCCGAATGCCAACGTGCGCCAGATGCTCGGCCGCAGGGGTGAAGCCTGGATCCCGGAATCCGGCACTGACCGGTTGCGGGTGATCCGATACGCATCCAAGAGCGACTGAGGTCGGCGGGTGCTGCGGGTGACGCTGGCCGCTCTCCTGATGATTGGCGGAGCGGCGATGATCCAAGCATCTGGAGCTAGGGCAACGGAGCCTGGCGACCCAGCACGCGGCCAAAAGGCGTTTCAGCGCTGCTATGCCTGCCACTCCGTCGAGCCAGACGAGGGCCATCTGCAAGGCCCCAATCTGTTCAGAATTCTGGGCCGTCCGGCGGCCGCGCTACCGGGCTTTGAGTACTCCGAGGCGATGAGGCGGAAGGCAGCGGAGGGTCTCGTCTGGGATCGCACGACGCTCGACGCCTATATCGCCGATCCGGAAGCGGTCGTGCCCGGTACGCTCATGAGCATCCCGCCTGTCCGCGATCCTCAGGAACGCGCGGACTTGATCGCATATCTGTCCCTCTCTGGGCAGTTCAAAGACTGATTCCCACTCGAAATCCGCCCCTAGAGTTGCGGAACCAATCGAACGCCGCTGCCGTTGACCGGTGTGATCAGCTTCATTCGGCCAGCGGAGGACGCCTTGCAGCCCACCACTCAGGAACGGACGCGGGCTGAGCTCGAGCCCCAACGCGATGTATCGGTCAGGGTACCGCTCCGCCTCACGATCAACGGAACGCTCTACGATCTCGACGTCCCGCCTTGGACCACCCTTCTCGATCTTCTGCGGGAACGACTTGATCTCACTGGAACCAAGAAAGGCTGCGATCACGGCCAGTGCGGGGCCTGCACGGTGCTCGTGGATGGGCGCCGCATCCTGAGTTGCATGACGCTCGCCGTGATGCAGGACGGGCGTCAGGTCACGACCATCGAGGGTCTCTCCAGCGACGGCGCCCTCCACCCGATGCAACGGGCCTTCATCGACCACGACGCCTTCCAATGCGGGTACTGCACCCCTGGGCAGATCTGCTCTGCCGTCGGCCTGATCAACGAAGGTCGCGCGCGCACCCGTGAAGAGGTGCGGGAGCTGATGAGCGGCAACATCTGCCGCTGCGGAGCCTACCCCAACATCGTCGATGCGGTGATGGAGGTGCTTTCCAAATCGGGAGGTGGCACGTGAGACCGTTCAGCTATTCGCGCGCCGCTGACGTTTCCGAGGCCGTGCGCGAAGCCTCCGTCAGCGGAGTGAAGTTCATCGCCGGCGGCACGAACCTCATCGATCTGATGAAGGAAGACGTGGAGCGGCCCACCAGGCTGGTCGACATCAACCAGCTGCCTCTCAACAGATCGAGGAAAACCTGAGGGCGGCCTGCGGCTCGGGGCTCTCGTCCGCAACTCGGATGCAGCTTACGACCAGCGGGTCGCAGGTCGGTACCCACTGCTGGCGAGCGCGCTGCTGGCCGGAGCCAGCCCGCAACTGAGAAATGCGGCGACCATCGGCGGCAACATCATGCAGCGCACGCGCTGCTACTACTTCTACGACGTTGCAACGCCCTGCAACAAACGTAAGCCCGGCAGCGGCTGTGGGGCGATCGGCGGGTCAATCGCATCCACGCCATTCTCGGCGCGAGCGACCATTGCATAGCGACCCATCCTTCAGACATGTGCGTCGCTCTTGCCGCGCTGAATGCCGAGGTGCGCGTCGCGCAACCCGATGGCAGCGAGCGCGTCATACCTTTCCTCGACTTTCACCGCCTGCCCGGGGACACGCCGGAGGTGGATACGAACCTTGGACCCGGCGAGCTGATCACCGCTGTCGACCTGCCCAACGAGACCTTCAATCGTCACTACACATACCTGAAGCTGCGCGATCGTCTTTCCTATGCTTTCGCGCTGGTCTCAGTCGCCGCAGCCCTGAAGATCGAGAACGGACAAATCGCCGACACGCGCATAGCCCTTGGCGGCGTCGCACACAAGCCGTGGCGGGACAAAGACGCCGAGGCGCTGCTCGTCGGCAAGCCTCCGGAGCGCCAGCATTTCGAGGCCGTGGCGGCCTTCATCCTGCGCGACGCGAAAGGCCAGGGTGGCAACGACTTCAAGATCCCGTTGGCCCGAAAGGCCATCGTGCGCGCGCTCGAGCAGGCAGCGAACGGCACGCCGCAATCGCAGATCGACAAGCGCGTCGCCTGAAGGAGGCGAGCCATGGCGACCACCGTTCACATCGGCGATCCCATGAACCGGTTCGACGGCGTCGAAAAG
The DNA here is from genome assembly GCA_963786775.1 of uncultured Pseudomonadota bacterium. GTDB lineage: Bacteria > Pseudomonadota > Alphaproteobacteria > Rhizobiales > Hyphomicrobiaceae > ZC4RG25. The sequence continues at coordinate 174,193 of CAWBAM010000039.1, forward strand.
GTGACAGGGGCGGCACGCTACGCGGCCGAGCACCCCGCCGACGGGCTCCTCCACGGCTTTGCGATTTCCAGCCCGATCGCCAAAGGCCGCATTTCGAGCATCGATGCGACTGCCGCGCTGGCCGTGCCCGGGATCGTGGAGGTCATCACCCATCTCAACAGGCCGCACGTGGCATGGCTCGACAGCAGCTACGATGACGATGCGGCGCCTCCGGGCTCACCGCTCCGTCCTCTGTACGACGAGACAATTCGCTTCAGCGGTCAGCCTGTTGCGCTGGTCGTTGCCGAGACGCCCGAGCTCGCGCGCTATGGCGCAAGTCTTGTTGCCGTGAGCTATGACGCTGAGCCGCACAACACTGATTTCGAGGTTGCCGTCGCTGACCGCGCTACACCGCGCGTCGTGCGCTCGCACGCCATGAACCCGCCGGATCGCGGTGATCCGCAAGCTGCCTTCAATGCCTCGCCAGTCCGGATTTCGGGCGATTACCGGCTGAAGGCGGAGTATCACAACCCCATGGAGATGCACGCCTCGACCGTAATCTGGGAGCCGGGCGGCAAACTGACCGTTTACGACAAGGACCAGGGCTCGCAGAACGTTCAGCAATATCTGGCGAACGTGTTCAATCTGTCACTTGAGGATGTGCGGGTGCTCAACCCGTATGTCGGAGGAGCGTTCGGATCGGGGCTGCGGCCCCAATATCAGGTCTTCCTCGCCGTGCTCGCGGCCAAGAAGCTCGAGCGCTCAGTCCGGGTCGTGATGACCCGGCAGCAGATGTTCACGCACGTGCACCGGCCAGCGGCGCTCCAGTGCGTCTCGCTGGCAGCGGACGAGCATGGCAAGCTCACGTCCATCATGATCGACGCCACTACCGCTACATCGCGTACGAGGACCACTCCGAGGCAGTCGTGAAGTGGGGCGGCAAGGTTTACGGGTGCGAGAATGCCTCGTTCGGCTATGCCCTCGCTCCCCTAGATATATCCACGCCAGGGGACATGCGCGCACCTGGCGCCGCCACCGGCATGAACCTGTTCGAGATCGCGATCGACGAGCTCGCCTATGCCGCCGGCAAGGACCCGCTCGAGTTCCGGATGATCAACTTCTCGGACAGGGATCCGGTGGATGACATCCCCTACTCCAGCAAGGCCCTGATGGAGGCGTACCGGGAAGGCGCGGCAAAGTTCGGATGGGCCAATCGCAACCACGCACCGCGATCCATGCGCGATGGGAAGGAGCTCATTGGCTGGGGCGTTGCGACAGGGATGTGGGAAGCCCTGCTGATGCAGACCACCGCGCGGGCGACCCTCCAGGCAGACGGCACGTTCGAGATCGCGTCGGCAGCGTCCGACATCGGAACGGGCACCTACACGGTGATGGCGCAGGTCGCTGCCGACTCGCTCGGTGTGCCGGTGGAGTCCATCCGCGTGAAGCTCGGCGACTCCGACCTGCCCACATCCCCGCTAGAAGGCGGCTCGTGGATGGCCGCATCGACCGGAGCCGCGGTGGATCTCGCGTGCAAGGCGCTCAAGAGTAAGATCCTCGACGCTGCAGCCAAGGTGCACCAGTCACCGCTCGCCGGTGTGTCGGCCGACGACGTCGAGCTGGGTGACGGAATGATCCGCATGAAAGCCGATCCTTCGCGCGCGGTCAGCCTGAGTGAGGCGCTAAAAGCCTCTGGCGGCACTTCGATTTCGGCGGAGGAAACGTTCAAGCCCACCCGGGACAGGAAGAAGATGTCCCATTACGCCCACAGCGCGGTGTTTGCCGAGGTCCGCGTGGACGAGGAGCTGGGTGTGGTGCGAGTGCCGCGGATCGTCTGCGCCGCTGCTGCCGGCCGCATCATCAATCCCAAGACCGCGGGCAGCCAGATCATCGGTGGGATCGTGATGGGCCTTGGGATGGCGCTGGAGGAGGAGGCGCTGACCGATCACCGCATCGGCCGCATCATGAACCACAATCTCGCCGAGTATCACGTCCCGGTGCATGCTGATGTCGGTAACATAGATGTGATCTTCGTTGACGAGCCCGACCCCCACGTTTCGCCGCTTGGCGTAAAGGGGCTGGGCGAGCTCGGGATCGTCGGCGCGGCCGCGGCAATCGCCAACGGCATATTCCACGCCACCGGCAAGAGGATCCGCGACTTGCCGATCACGATCGATAAGATAATGGCCTGAGCAAGAGGCCGGTAGCGGCACCACCGCGCCATACCATTGCTTTCGTAGGACAGGTCGCTGGATTGCGGCCCGTTTCGCTCGCATCATCACGGCACCGGGTCAGGCTGGGCCTGGCGAATTTCCGCATCATCCATTGGATTAGGCTCCAGGTAGCCGAATTGCGGGATAAACTCTCGCCAACAAGCAGTTGTGTTCTGTTACGGTCTTCGACGGGTGTATATTGTCGCGACGGGTTCCGAGGTGCTGATCCGTTCTGAGAGAACAGGCACTTCGGTTAACCAAGCGAGCAACAAGAACATCAAGACCGCTTCCAGGGGGTGAGGACGACGCGATGCGTAGGCTTCTGCCGCTCTTATTGGCGCTAGTCGTTGCCGGCGGACTGGCGATCGCGTTGTTGCCAGATGGCCGCTTGGCGCTGCGCGCCGAAAAGAGCGGCAAGGAGACGCCTCGCCAGAGCCAAGCTGTCGCCGTGGAGGTCGCGCCCGCAATCGCGGCTAGGTACCAGGAAGACCTGCGCTCCGTCGGCAGCTTAATGTCGGACGAGTCCGTCCAGATTGCCTCGGAAATCGCTGGCCGCATCCAAAGCTTCGAGTTTGCGGAAGGACAGGCCGTCAAGGCTGGCGACGTGCTCGTCAAGCTCGATGACTCTTTGGCCCGTGCCGAACTGGCGGACGCAAAAGCGCGATTCGAGCTCGCACGTGCCAATCGTGAGCGCGCGCAACTGCTGAGAAAGCAGGGCCACATGTCGCAGCAGGCGCACGACGAGGCTGCGGCGAACTATCAAATCGCAGAGGCCGCTCTCGAACTGGCCTCGGTCAAGCTCTCCAAGCACGTCATCAAGGCGCCGTTCGACGGCATCGTCGGACTGCGGAATGCTTCCACCGGCGCTTACGTGAACATCGGCACACCAATCGTAAACCTGGAGAAGATCGACTTCCTGAAGATCGACTTCAAACTGCCGGAGATTGCCCTGACGCAGATCAGCACTGGGCAGGACGTCATGGTGGAGGTCGATGCGGTGCCCGGCCGGACGTTCAAGGCACAGGTTTATGCCATCAGCCCGATGGTGGACGTCAATGGCCGTGCGCTGCACGTGCGTGCCCGCATGGAAAATCCGGATCTTCTGCTCCGGCCAGGGCTCTTCGCTCGGATCACCGTGAAGGGAAGAGAAACCAGGGAAGTGGTGGCGGTGCCTGAAAGCGCGATCGTTCCCCGAGGTGGTAAATCTTTTGTCTACGTGATCCAGGGCGGAAAGGCGGTCGAAATCCAAAGTGACCTTGGGTAAGCGCGAGAATGGCACGGTCCAAGTGCTGTCAGGCCTCAGCGCCGGATCTACTGTCGTTGTCGCCGGCCAGCTCAAGCTCCGGGATGGTGCCACCGTCGAGGTTGTCCAGACCGTCAGCGGCCCAGAGCTGGAGAAGAGCTGATGAGCCCGATCGAGGTCTGTATCCGGCGCCCGGTTTTCGCGACGGTCCTCAGCCTCGTCCTGGTGCTGCTCGGTCTCGTTTCCTACACGCGGCTGACGGTTCGCGAGTACCCGAACATCGACGAGCCGACCGTTTCGGTCACCACGACGTATCCTGGAGCCTCGCCACACATCGTCGAGACGCAGGTTACGCAGGTTCTCGAAGGCTCGCTTGCCGAAATCGCCGGCATCGACGTCCTCGAGTCCACCAGCCGCTCGGAGACGAGCCGTATCACCATCCGCTTCCGGCAAGACGTCAATCCCGACGAAGCCGCCAACGATGTACGTGACCGGGTCAGCCGCGTTCGCGGACGACTACCCGACGAGATCCAGGAGCCGGTCATCCGCAAGGTTGAGGCCGATGCTCAGGCGATCATGTACATCGTTTTCACCAGCGATCAGATGTCAGCGCTGGAGATCACCGATTACGTCGATCGATACGTTGTAGATCGCCTGAAAAACGTGACCGGCGTGGCGGATGTGATGATCTACGGCGAGCGCCGCTACGCCATGCGGATCTGGATCGACCGTGAGCGGCTTGCCGCCTATGCCCTCACAATTCAGGACATCGAGAACGCACTCCGCAGCCAGAACGTCGAGATATCCCTCCGGCCGCATCGAAAGCCAGGAACGGGAGTTCAGCGTTCTTTCCCGCACGGGCCTGACCACGCCTGAGGAATTCCGGGAGATCGTCGTCAAGCGGGCAGATGGCTATCAGGTCAAGCTTGGTGACGTTGCGCAGGTGGAGCTCGGTGCCGAGGATGAGCGCCGTGACAGCAGGTACAACGGCCAGCCTGCGATCGTTGTCGGCATCATCAAGCAGGCGGTCGCGAACCCGCTCGACGTCTCCAAGGGCATTCGCGCGCTCCTGCCCGACCTGAATCAAGTCTCTGTCAGCGGCCTCAAGGCAGACATCGGCAACGATGATGCCGTCTTCATCGACGAATCGATCAAAGCGGTGTTCAGCACGATTCTCGAGGCCATCGTGCTCGTGGTGATCGTTATCCTCTTCTTCCTGAGGTCCATACGGGCATCGATCATCCCCATCGTCACCATTCCAATCTCGCTGATCGCGACATTCACGCTGCTCCTGGCATTCGGCTTCAGCATCAACACGCTGACACTTCTGGCGATGGTCTTGGCGATCGGCCTCGTCGTGGATGACGCTATCGTCGTTCTTGAAAACGTTTCCCGCCACGTCGAGAACGGCATGCGGCCCTTTCAAGCGGCCATTACGGGCACGCGTGAGATCGCATTCGCAGTCGTGGCGATGACGCTGACGCTGACGGCCGTCTACGCCCCATCGCGTTCGCGACGGGCCGCACGGGACGGCTTTTCCTGGAATTCGCACTCGCACTCGCAGGAGCGGTGCTCGTTTCTGGCTTCGTTGCGCTAGACTCTGACGCCGATGCTCTGCTCCAAGCTGCTGCGGCACAATGAGTCGCCTGGATGGATTTTCACCGCGATCGAGCGTGGGCTGCGCAGTCTCGAGGAGGGCTACCGGCGCGCCCTTCGAGCTGCCCTTTCTGTGCGATGGCTGATCGTCATCCTAGGGTTGGCGACGGCGGGTGTTGCTGCTGTCCTGTTCGTCAATTTGAAATCGGAGCTGGCTCCTGTTGAGGACCGCGGTGTCATAATGATCCGCGGCAACGGACCGGAAGGCTCGACACTGTCATACATGGCCCGCTACAGCGCCCAGGCCGATGCCATCCTGGCCGAATTGCCGGAGGTCCGCTCGCGCCTCGTCATCAACGGTCTTTGGCAGGTCACCAACTTCATGGCCATTGGCCGTCTCCACGACTGGTCGGAGCGTGATCGCAAGCAGCAGGATCTCGTCGCGGAGATCAACCCCAAGATCCGGAACATTCCGGGCGTTCTGGCCTTCGCGCAAAACCCTGCTTCTCTCGGCCAACGTGGCAGCTCGCGGCCGATCGAGTTCGTCGTTCAGACATCCGGCACCTATGAGCAACTGCAAGAGTATGCCGACCGGATGCTCGAGCGGATCAGTGAATATCCCGGACTCGAGGGCGTCGACACCGATTTGAAGCTCAACTCCCCCGAGGTTCGAATCGACGTGAACCGGGCCAAGATCGCCGACTTAGGGATCGACGTCGCGACAGTGGGCCGGACGCTCGAAACCCTTCTAGGCGGGCGTCAGGTTACGCGGTTCGAGCAGAACGGTGAGCAGTATGACGTCATCGTTCAGCTTGCTGGTGCCGATCGCAGCACCCCCGAAATGCTGTCCACGATCTTTCTGCGAGGCGCCAATGGAGAAATGGTGCAGCTCTCCAATATCGTGACAGTCAGCGAAACGGTGGCTCCCAAGGAGCTGAAGCGTTTCAATCAGCTCCGCTCCGTGACGATCTCGGCAAACATCGCGCCGGGTTATTCGCTGGGCGAGGCATTGGAGTTCCTCGAGCGGACAGCCCAAGAGGTGCTCCCAGCAAATGTGCAAACAGATGTCAGCGGCCAAAGCCGCGAGTTTCGCACTGCGGGGCAGAGCTTGGCCTTTGTGTTCCTGCTGGCCCTCGGATTCATCTACCTAGTTCTGGCGGCGCAATTCGAGAGCTTCCGCTCGCCCCTCATCATCATGGTGACGGTGCCGCTGTCGATGACCGGCGCACTGGGGGCGCTCTATCTGACCGGCGGTACTCTCAACGTCTATTCTCAGATCGGCCTCGTGACGCTGATTGGGCTTATTACGAAGCACGGCATTTTGATTGTCGATTTTGCCAATCAGCAGCAGGAGGCCGGTAAAGACAAATTCACAGCGTTGGTCGACGCAGCTGCGCTCCGACTACGGCCGATCTTGATGACCACTGGCGCCATGGTGCTCGGCGCGGTGCCGCTGGCGCTGGCTACCGGTGCGGGTGCTGAGAGCCGTCAGCAGATCGGCTGGGTGATTGCAGGCGGACTGACGCTCGGAACGGTTCTGACGTTGTTCGTCGTTCCTGTCGTCTACATGCTCATCGCGCGGGATTACAAGCTTGCCGAACTCGAACCCGAAGGCGAAATAGCCGTGAAACCGGCGCCTGCCGAATAGCTAGAGCTGCAGCCAATACCGATTCGAATTGGTGTGAAAAGGAAGCGCGAATGGCACATATCGCGCTTCCTTAGTCAAAGCTCGCTATTTCGCCAATGGATGCGAGAAGCTCCAAGAATGGCCAAAGGGATCCATGACTTGGCCGTAGCGCTCACCCCAGAACGCATCCCACGGCGGCATGACGACGGTGGCACCAGCAGCCGCAGCACGTTCCACAGCCGAATCGCAATTCGGCACCGTTAGGTGAATTGTCACTGAGGTGCCACCCAATGAGTTCGGCGCTTTGATTGTACCACCATCGCCGCAGGCATGCTCGGGAAAGTAATCCCGCAGGAAAACACGAGCATTGTTGATGCGCACCTCAGCGTGAAGAAGACGCTTGCCGTCCTGAGCTGGGACGCGTGCCACCTCTTCCGCACCTAGCGCCTTCTTGTAGAATTCCAGCGCCTCTGCTGCATTTTCGATAACGAGGTGAGGGACTGCGCCTTGACCTTGTGACACTTGTTTCTCTCCCTTGCGCTTATATGTTGTTGTCATCAACAGCTTCCATTCGCCGTCCTCGCCCCGCATGTGAGAGGTAAAGACACGCTCATTCTCGCTCTTTATCTCGATGACCTCCTTAGCGATCATGTTTTTCCCGTCGGGGCCCGGCCCTTCGGTTTCCAAAACGAGAGCTTTCCCGCTTTCGTCCAGTGCTCCGTCGTAGACCCAAAGATAATCCATCATCGAACCGAGCCACGTTCCGACGAAGCGCTTCTTCTTGAAATCGTAGCCCAGCGTCATCATCATTGTGACGGGGTTGCGGTCGGGCATTTGGCCTTGGCTTTCACAAACGACCCAGAGATCGCCGATCGCCCGTACCTTTTCCGTTCCCTCGAGCTTTTCCGGTTCATCTTCTTTGCCTGGCGGGAATTCGACCGAAAAGGACCAGTCTCCGACCAGCTGTTGCAGCCACGCGTGCTCCTTTTCTGGTTTTGATGGCATCATGATTGCTCTCTCCTCTTCGGTGAGCGGGGGCGTCAACCGCCAGATACAGACGTCAGCACCCACACCTTCGCCCCGGGGCGCAGGGGCGTCTGAAGCGTGGCGCGCTTGCCCTCGACGAAAACGTTGATGTGCCGGCGGATTGCGGGGGTCGAGCTCGACGAGCCGATCGCGCATGCCGGGCCAACGGTAGTCCAGAGCGCTCATCAGCTCATTTACGTTGGTAGCGGGGATTTCGACCTGTCGCTCTGCTTCCGGGAAACAGCCGCAACAGAGCGGGCGCCAGAAAGACGGTGACACCCGGCTGCGCAGCTCCAATGGAGTGCTGCGTCATGACGAAATCCTTCCGAGAACCGCGGGCTAGTCGACGACTAGTGTTTCGACTGAGGTGATCGTGGGCAAATGCAGAGCGATGCAGCTCCAGCTTTCACCTTCATCGGAGCTGGCGAACACCGCTCCTGAGCTGGTGCCGAAATAGACGCCTGCTGGATCGAGCCGATCAGTCGCCATGGCCTGGCGAAGAACACCGAGAAACGCGTTCTTTTGCGGCAATCCTTCCCGCAGATCCTGCCAGGTCGCGCCGGCATCGCGCGTACGCCAAACGGCGGCTTTTGCGTCCGGCATATAACGGCCGGCGATGTCGCCGTTGAGCGGCAAAAGATAGAGCGTATCAGGATCACGCGGATGCGCCGCGGCCGGGAACCCGAAGCTCGACGGCAGCCCGTCCTCGATGCTCACCCAGCTTCGGCCGCCGTCATCACTGCGATACATCCCGCAGTGGTTCTGCTGGTAGAGCCGGTCTGGCTTGCCGGCCGCCATGACCACGCAATGCACGCACTGTCCGTATTC
>CAWBAM010000040.1:0-9147 GCA_963786775.1 uncultured Pseudomonadota bacterium
AGATCGATAAGAAATTCGTCGAGGTGGCAACAAAGCTCGTCGGCGACAAGCTGAAGATCGAGTTCTACGATGGCGGCACGCTCGTGCCGCCGGGCGAGGTGTCGACGCTGTCCAACCGGCACCATCCAGGCCGGCGGTGACTGGCCGGGCTACTGGGCCGGCCGCGACCCCGCTTCTCGCCGCTCTCTACACATATCAGCTTGTTCAACGCCATTGATTACGCGAACTGGAATCACGGCTGGGGCGGCGCCGATCTTTACGATAAAGTGTATGGCCGTTTCGACAAGGTGTACCTGCCCTACGGCATTACGACAACAAGTCCGGCTTCCGCACCAACAAGCCGATCCGCAAGCTCGAGGATCTGAAGGGCATGCGCCTCAGGCTCTCGGGCCTTGAGCAGGGTAAGCTTCTCGAGAAGCTCGGCGGCAGGTAGGTTTCTTGGCCGGCGGTGAGATTTACCGATCGCTCGAGCGTGGCGTGATCGACGGTGCCGGTTCTCAACTCCGAACGTCGACTACTCTGGCGGCTTCCACCAGGTGACGAAGTACTGGGCAACGCCCGGCTGGCACCAGTCGTCCTCGGTGTTCGGTGTCATGATCAACAAGGCCGCGTGGGATGCTTTCCGCAAGGATGTCCAAGAGAAACTGAAGATCGCGGCCGACGCGACGATGCTCTGGTCGATCCATTCACGGAGAAGCGGGCAACCGAGGCCTTTGCCAAGTTCAAAGAAGCGGGAATAGAGATCACCCGCATGAGCGATCGAGGAATTGGAGCAGCTGCAGCAGATGGCCAACCAAGTCATCGAAGAGACGGCCTGCTCCAGCAAAACCTCGGCGAAGGTCTACCTGAGCCAGCTTCGAGTACCTTTCTGACTACGCAAGCTGGCGCGGCGCCTCTGCGCCGTACAATCTGGGCCGCAATCCGAAGGGTACAGGATCTGGAGAAGATCCCGCGGCTGCGCGAATTAAGGCGCGCGTTTAATCTGATCACTTCCAGGCCTGCCGAGCTATCGGCAGGCCTTTTTTCGTATCCAGAAAATTGGAATAGTTGCAGAACCATTTCGACCAGTCGCTCCTGAAGCCATAGGAGCTTCACTATCAAACTAGGCCGCAAAGCCCCTCATTCCCCACCTTTCCCGGCGCGCGCATTGGTTCGATCTTCCAGATAGAGCTGCAGTCGCGCTGCCGCATTGCGCGAGTGTCGCTCTGCGGCGGCCTGTGCGGCTTCGGGGTCGCGGGCTTCGATGGCCTGATAAATCGCAACATGCTCCTCTTGCACCTTGTAAGCGAGCCCTTCGTAACGGGCTGTGTTGGTGCGAGCAACGCGGATAAGATTGCGCACGCGACTTTCCAGAAAGGCGGCGAGTGCGATAAAAAACGGATTGCGTGTCGCTTCCACGATAGTTCGATGGAAGCTGATATCCTCATCGACGCCGCTTCGCCCTTCCTCTATGGCCTTGGCCATTGCATCAAGCGCCTTCTTAATGGCTTTCAATTCGTGCTCGCGCCGGCGTGCCGCGGAAAGCCCCGTTGCCGCTCCCTCGATTGCCACCAGGAGCTCGATGATGTGCGCAAGCTCCTGTTTATCATTCAAGTTCGGCTCATCGATGCGAAACGACGAACCACCGCCATACGCCTTTACGAATACTCCCCGCCCCTGAAAAATTTCGAGCACACCGTCGTATTTCAAACGTGAGATAGCTTCGCGAATGACAGGTCGCGAAACGCCGAACATCCGACAAAGCTGCTGTTCCGTGGGAAGCTTGTCGCCGGGCTTCAACGTTCCATTTAAGATTTGACTTCTCAGGAGTTTGGCAATTTCGTCTGGCAAACCGGAAGGTCGAGAGAAAGGGATCAAGTCCGCTCCCACAAAACTCGCCAATTTTTTGGATGTCATTGTGAATTATCAGCTCGCAATGTAAAGTCCGCCATTAATATGCAGCGTCTCGCCTGTTATGAAACTGGCCCAATCACTGCAGAGAAATGCTATTGCGCGCGCCACTTCGTCTGGTTGCCCAAGCCGCTTCAGCGGTGTTGCTGCAAAAAGCTCCTCTCCTCGCGCAGCTAGAGCGACCAAATCATCGGCGTGTCAATGAGCCCGGGTGACACAGCGTTGACGCGAATGCGGGGCGCGAGCTCAAGCGCGAGACTACGGGAAAATGTGAGCACAGCGCCTTTGGCGGCCGCATAATGGGCGTGCTGACAACTTCCGCGGTGGCCTGCTACGGATGCGATGTTTACTATCGCCCCGCCGTCGCGCAACAGCGGTGCAATGGCCCGGCAGGTAAAGAATACTCCATCCAAATTGACGCCGATTGTTTCCCGCCATTGCTCATCTGTCATGGCGGCGACGAGCTGGTCGCGATAAAGGCCAGCGGCGGTCACCAGATAGTCCGCTCCGCCAAAGCGCTCCTGGCAGGCGGTCGCAAGTTCTGCCGCATCTCTCGATCTGGAGGCATCCTGGCGCAAAACGACTATACGGTCGCCAGATGGATCAAGGCTCTGCGCGACCGCCGTTAGCCCGTCATAATCAATGTCGCTCACGACGAGGTTCGCACCGAGCTCGAAAAATGTTCTTGCAACGGCACGCGGGATAACCCCATTTGCGCCCGTAAGGACGAGCACCTTCTCTCGAAAGTTGAACATCGCTTCACTCCTGCGTCGCCACCGCCGGCTCACGGACCACGCTGCACAATTGACACTCTCAGCCCAACTTGTCAGATAACCAGATAAGTGGCAACATGCTCGTCAAGGGACCGGCATATCCGCGCCGAACTCCCGCACAAAAGAAGCGTCTAGGGAGGAGGGATGATTACCGGCACGACACGGGTCGTGGGCATCATTGCTGATCCGGTGGCTCAGGTCCGCACGCCGCATGTCATGAACGCCTTTTTCGCCGACCACGGCGTGGATGCCGTGGTCGTGCCGATGCACTTGTCGAGCGATGCATTATCGTCCTTTCTCGCGGCCGTGAGGCAATTGCGCAACCTCGCCGGCCTCGTCGTCACTGTCCCCCACAAGACAAAGGTCGTGGACCTCTGCGACGAGGTCTGCGAGCAAGCCCGCCTCGTCGGAGCAGCGAATGCAGTACGGCGGACGGCAGATGGTCGGCTCGTCTGCGATATCTTCGATGGGCAAGGTTTTCTCGGCGGCTTGCTCGCCAACGGCATTGATCCACGGGGCCAAAGGATTTTGTTGCTAGGCGCAGGCGGCGCAGCCTCGGCAATTGCGTTTGCACTCCCCAGTCATGGTGCTGATGTGATTACGATTGCCAATCGCACCCAGGAAAAGGCCCGCGTGCTCGCCGCACGCGTTGCCGCTGCTTTTCCCGCTTGTCGCGTTCAGGATGGCCCACCTGATCCAAGAGGATTCGACCTCGTGGTGAACGCCACCTCACTAGGATTGAAGCCGGACAATTCGCTCCCGCTCGATGTTAATCTTCTGGAGCCGCGCATGACGGTGGCAGAGGTTGTCATGAAACCAGAGCGCACACCGCTGATAGAAGCGGCCGCATCCAAAGGCTGTCGTGTCCATCTCGGGCGTCACATGCTCGATGCTCAAGTACGGCTCTTGGCAGAGTTTCTTGGCGTGGCGCCCGAGGGCGCTGATTTTGTTAGAAAGTAGGGAGGACTAGATGAAAGGCAAAACTATCAGCCTCGCCCTCGGTGCGGCGGTGGCAGTCGGTTTGACAGCCGGAGCGGTGCAGGCCGAGCCGTTGAAAATCGGCATCATCAAATCGTTGTCCGGCGCGCAGACCTCGACGGGTCGACTGTTCGCCGCAGCAGCGAAATTCGTTGTGGATGACATCAACAAGAATGGCGGTTTCAACGGTACGCCAATTGAAGTCATCGAATACGACAATGCCGGCGGAACAACGGGCGCAGCCGACAAGTTCAAGCAGGCCGTCGCTGACGGCGTCCACATCGTATTGCAAGGCGCTTCATCGGCAATTGCCGGGCAAATTACGGAAGACGTGCGCAAGCACAACATCCGTAATCCCGAGAGAGAGGTGATGTTCATCAATCTCGGTGCGGAAGCGCTTGAGCTCACCGGTGACAAGTGTCACTTCTATCACTTCCGCTTTACGACCACCGCGCCAATGCGCGTGAATGCGCTTGTGAACGCGATGAAGAAGGCGGGTGAGCTCGGAACGCGGATCTATTCTATCAACCAAAACTATTCGTGGGGCCGCGATATGGAGGAGGCCACCAAAGCGGCCGCTAAGGTCGGCGGTTACGAGGTGGTGGCGACCGTCCTTCATGAAGTGAACAAGATACAGGACTTCTCGCCGTACGTGGCGAAAATCAAGGAAGCCAATCCTGACACGGTGGTTACCGGGAATTGGTCGAATGACCTGCTGCTTCTCATGAAAGCCGCAGGTGATGCCGGCCTCAAAGTCCGGTTTGCCACGACATTCCTTGACCAGGTTGGCAACATTGCCAATGCCGGTAACACGGCTCTGGGCCACTATGTAGCCCACCCCTATAATATCGAGGCTGACAACACCGATTTCCCTGAAGCCTATAAGGCAGCAACAGGCCATTACCCCGTCTACATCGAACCGCAGACGGTTAATGCCGTGCGAACCCTCGGCGAGGCTTTGAAATCGGTCGACTTCGGTGGTGGCGCGATCAAGGTGAGCGAGATCGCCAAGGCACTCGAAAAGGCATCGATCGACACGCCGATGGGCAAGATCACCGTGCGCGCGGAGGATCACCAGGCGGTTATTCCGGTAGTGGTTTCCAAAGTCATCGAAAACCCGAAATACCCGGTGGACGACACAAAGTACGGCTTCGGGGTGGTCGAGATCATTCCGGGTCCGGACGCGATCTATCCCGTCCAGGATTCCTGCAAGATGGAGCGGCCAGCCTGATCCTCTTCTCGTGAACCGGTAGGAGGCGCGGGGCGACAGAAGTCGTTTCGCCCTCCCCTGTCCAAGGTTTGCCGATGGAATTCCTGATCATATCGACCCTGAATGGCGTCACCTACGGGCTTCTGCTGTTCATGGTATCCGCGGGCTTGACGCTCATTTTCGGCATGATGGGCGTACTAAACTTCGCGCATGCCAGCTTCTACATGCTGGGCGCGTATATCGCGTACACGGTCACCACGACTATCAACTTCTGGCTCGGTCTGCTTGTAGCGCCGATCTTGGTCGGTCTGTTGGGAATTTTCGTCGAGCGCAACCTCCTGCGGCGTGTTCACGCCTACGGCCACGCACACGAGTTGCTGCTGACCTTCGGACTGGCCTTTATCTTCGAGGAGCTCATCAAGCTCTTCTACGGCGATTTTCCAGTGAACTACTCGATGCCGGATTATCTGCGCTTTCCGGCGTTCACGATTTTCGGCACGGATTATCCGTTTTACCGAGTTTTCATTGGCTTGGTAGCCGTAGGAATGTTCGTGTTTCTTTATTTGCTTTTGTCCCGCACCCGCGCTGGCCTGGTTGTGCGCGCTGCCGAGCGGCTACCGGTCATGGCGGAATCTCTTGGACATAACGTGCCCTTGGTCTTCATGGGCGTCTTCGGAACGGGTGCCGCGTTTGCTGGCCTTGCTGGCGCTGTGGCCGGCGCATTTTTCCCCACCAACCCGAATATGGCGATCGAACTTGGCGTCATCGTCTTCGTAGTCGTGGTGGTTGGTGGATTGGGCTCCCTCGAGGGATCGCTCGTGGCATCCCTGTTGATCGGGTTGTTTAGCTCATTTGCCGTTGGCCTCGACTGGTCGCTCGCAGGACTACTGTCGTGGGTAGGGCTGGGCGACTGGGCACGCTCCGTCGGTGGACTTTTCACGCTGACCTTGTCTTCGATTTCGGCAACTGTTCCGTTCCTGTTGATGCTCATTGTTCTGCTGGTCCGCCCGGCGGGGCTTATGGGTGAGCGAAACTGAAGGGGGTGTAGGCGGTGCTCGCCCGAACTGCGTTGATCGCTGCTCTTCTGATCGTGCTGATCGTCGTGCCGCCGTTTCTCGGCATAGGCTGGCAGAATGCTCTGACCAATATGCTCATCGCGTCTCTTTTTGCCATGGCATTCAATCTTCTCGTCGGCCAAGCCGGGCTTCTGTCTTTCGGCCATGCCGCCTTTTTTGGCGTCGGTGCGTTCGCGACCCTTCACCTGATGGGGGCCATCGAAGACCGCGTTATCTCGTTCCCTACGCCCCTCCTCCCGCTTGCCGGCGCAGCCGCGGGATTTCTGATCGGAGCTTTCGCCGGATATTTTGCGACCATGCGATCCGGCGTCTATTTTGCGCTTGTCACGCTCGCGATCGCTGAGCTTCTCCATTCACTCGCACCGCACTGGGACGGCCTGTTCGGCGGCGAGGCCGGCCTTTCTTCGATGCGCATGCCGTGGGCTGGTCTGACGTTCGGGCCGCCACTCCAAGTCTACTACCTGGCTCTCTGCTGGACGCTTATATCGATCCTGCTGCTTTGGGCCTACACGCGCACAGCCTTCGGCCGTCTGACCTTGGCGCTCCGAGATAACGAGCAACGTGTGTGTTTCATGGGCTACAACGCACACACGACAAAGGTCATTATTTTCTCCATCTCAGCCATGTTTTCAGGGATTGCCGGTGCTTTGCTGGCGGTTTCGAACGAAACAGCGAATTATTCCCTCTTTTCCACTCACATTTCGGCGCAGGTCGTGCTCCATACCTTCGTCGGCGGCTCGACCGTGTTTTTCGGCCCGGCTGTTGGGGCGAGCATCTTCACCCTGTTCGCCTTCTATATCTCGGAGGTGACCCGAACCTGGCTGCTTTATCAGGGGCTCATATTTGTTCTCGTTATGCTCTATGCCCCCCAGGGGATCGGGGGATCGGTTCAGACGCTACATTCAGCACTGGTCGAAAATCAGCTGGCCGGGGCTGGGCCTGGGCGTACGCCCTCGCAGCTGCGGTGGCCGCCTGTTTTACCGGTGCGCCGCTTTCGTCGTTGAATCCTTCGCTATTATTTTCTCGCCTGAGTACGCTGCCGCGCGTGGCCGTCTCGACGGTACCTGGCCGCCGTTCAAGCTTTTCGGTCTGGAATGAGGTCTCGCCGGCCACGTGGATTATCCCGCTCGGATTGCTGGCTGTGGGTCTTCTGCTGCTGCCGACTGCGCGGCGCATGCTTCGCGAGACCTGGGACCGCATTCTGAAAGGGCCGAGGCTGCCCGCATAGCGAAATCTGAGATTTCAACTCGCGGGAGCCATGGAACGATGAACCGGGAACCCGCGCTCGAACTCGAAAACGTCAGCAAGCATTTTGGCTCCCTGAAGGTGATGGATGGGGTGAACCTCGCCATCACCTCCGGCGAGCGCCACGCATTGATCGGCCCGAACGGCGCCGGCAAGTCGACCTTGTTCAACATGATTTCAGGGATGTTCCCCACCGACGGCCGGCGAAATCAGGTTGCGCGGCCGCCGTATCTCGGGGCTGCCTCCTCACGAAATAAACCGGCTCGGATTATCTCGTTCCTTCCAAATCACCGAATATCTTTCATCGTCTCTCGGTTTTCGAGAACCTGCGCATCGGCGTCATGGCACGGCATGGAGTTCGCTATGGCCTAATCGTGCCCGTCGGTAGAATGCGTGCCGTCAATAACGAAGCGGAATTGTATCCTGGAAACGCGTGCGCCTGACGCAGCGACGTGATCATCCTGCGGGCGACCTCACGTACTCAGAGCAACGCGCCCTGGAAATTGGCATGACACTTGCCACCGGCGCCGACGTCATTCTGCTCGACGAGCCGACAGCCGGCATGTCGCGCGAGGAACTCCCAACGTGCTGTCCAGCTCATTCCGAAGTCACCGAGGGGAAAACGCTGTTGATCGTGGAGCACGATATGAACGTCGTGTTCAGCCTTTGTGATCGCGTTTCCGTGCTTGTGTACGGCCGGATTCTGCAACAGGGACGCCGGACGAAATCCGCAACAACGCGGAGGTGCAGGAAGCCTATCTCGGCGAGGAGGTGGCGTAATGCTGCTCAAGGTCGAGGGCCTGCACGCGCATTATGGTAAGAGCCATATTCTGCATGGCGTCGATCTTGCGGTCGAGGAGGCCAGTATAGTCAGCCTGCTCGGCCGCAACGGTTCCGGCCGTTCTACGACGCTGAAAACCTTGATGGGTATCGTACCAGCCACCGAAGGCAGCGCAAAACTCGCCGGCAAGAGCTCACGGGTTTGCGGCCTTTCGAAATCGCCCGCGCGGGGCTCGGCTACGTCCCGGAGGAACGGCTCGTATTTCCCAATCTGACTGTCGAAGAGAATTTGCAGATGGGACTGCAGCCACCGCGTAACGGCGGCACGGCCTGGACCATCGAGGATATGTATCAGTATTTCCCGCGCCTGAAAGAGCGGCGCCGCAATAAAGCGGGCACCCTTTCCGGCGGCGAACAGCAATGTTGACGATCTGCCGGTCCTTGCTCGGCAATCCTCGCGTATTGCTGATCGATGAGCCGACAGAAGGGCTCGCGCCGAAGATCGTCGAGGTCGTCATGGAAGTGATCCTCGACATCAGAAGGCGTGGTGTCGCCGTGGTGCTGGTCGAACAAAAACTCACCATTGCGCTCAAGGTGGCGCAGAAAGTGTTCGTCATGGGACATGGAGAGATCGTCTTTGAAGGGACGCCGGACGAGCTCCGTAGCCGTCCGGATATCCGCCGCAATTGGCTTGAGGTGTCATGACCAGCGGAACTGCGCCTCGCCCCATGGCCGTAGCCTATCCCGGTCTCGCGCAAAAGCGCGTGCTCATTACGGGAGGTGCGGCGGGAATAGGCTATGCCATGGCCAAAGCTTCTCAGGCAGGGGTGCCGGATTGGACTTTTCGACATCGACGAAGGTGGACTGGAACGCGCCGTGCATCCTTACCGGGCGCAGTCGGAAAGCATGGTCGGTTACCGATCCCGTCGCCGTCGATGCAGCTTTCAAAAGAATGGATGAAGCCTTTGGCGGCGTCGACATCGTGGTCAACAATGCCGGGATCTCGATGAATAAGCCGACCCTGGAGCTAAGCCTTCAGGATTGGCAAAAGGCGCTCGACATCAATCTCACTGGCGTTTTCCTGTGCTGCCAGGAAGCAGCACGCAGAATGGTGCCGCAGGGCTCGGGAGTTATTCTCAATATCTCGTCGATCTACGGCGTCGTCGCCGCGCCCAATCGCCTTGCCTATTGCGCC
>CAWBAM010000041.1:0-154446 GCA_963786775.1 uncultured Pseudomonadota bacterium
TTCTTTGTCGAACTTCTGCGTCAACGATCTGTCGGCGTTCTACTTCGACATCCGCAAGGACACGCTTTATTGCGAGCCCTATTCCAGCAAGAAGCGGCGCGCCTGCCTGATGACGTTGAACGAGATCTTCAACTGTTTGACGGTCTGGCTGGCGCCGATCATCTGCTTTACGGCGGAGGAGGCATGGCTTGCCCGATATCCGTCGGAGGACGGATCGGTTCACCTGCAGGTCTTCCGGAGAATCCCGAAGGCTTGGCGTGATGATGCGCTGGCAAAGAAGTGGGAGCAGGTCCGCCGCGTGCGGCGCGTTGTGACGGGGGCGCTGGAGATCGAGCGGGCAGCGAAGAACATCGGCTCGAGCCTGGAGGCTGCGCCGGACATCTATGTCGCCGACGAGGCGCTGCTCGATGCGCTCGAGGACGTGGACATGGCCGAGGTGGCCATCACGAGCGCAGCCCAGATCGTGCCCAGTGCGCCGCCTGTTGGCGCCTTCACGCTGCCTGACGTACCGGGTGTCGGCGTGGTGGCGCGCCGGGCACAGGGCCGCCGGTGTGAACGGTCCTGGCGTATCGTGCCGGATGTCGGATCCGATCCGGAATATCCGGAGCTATCGGCCCGCGACGCGGCTGCGGTTCGCGAGTTCGAAAAGCGCAACATCGCCGCTGCGGCCGCTGAGTAGCAGAATGCCTCAGGAGGCCAAACCGGGTTGGCTGTGGGGACCGTTCTCGCGCCTGGGCCTTTCCATTGCGCTCATTACGCTGATCATCGATCAGGCGCACAAATGGTGGATGCTGAACGTCTACCGCATTGAGGAGAAGGGCAGAGTTTCTGTGCTGCCCTTTCTCGACCTGGTCTACGTCAAGAATCTCGGCGTCAGCTACGGGCTCGGAGCAGGTGTTATCGGCCAGGGAGCCTTGGTGGCCTTTGCGTTTGTCGCGTCGCTTGGACTTGCAGTCTGGCTGGCACGCGGTGAGATGTGCCGCCTGACGGCGGTCAGCATCGGATTGCTGATCGGCGGCGCCATCGGCAACGCCATAGACCGGCTACATCTCGGTGGTGTGGCGGATTTCTTCTTATTCCACGCCTACGGATGGTCGTGGTACGTCTTCAATATCGCTGACGCGGCGATCGTGGCCGGTGTGGCAGGTTTGCTATACGACGCGCTTCGGCCGAGTTGCAATCGCGCCGCAAATGATCCATAAAGGTGCGACCAGAAACGATTTTTTCCGACGCGACTGCTTCGGGGGCGGCTAATGGCGAAGACGGGTCGAGAGAAGCGGTTGGCGGTGGCCGCCAGCGCGATGCTGGCATCACTGGCCCTCACGGGGTGCGGTTACGACGTCCAGTTTAATGGCGCCATCTTCGAGGCGATGGGTCTGGCGAACAACGGTGGGCCGCGCGAGGAGCCAAGCTCCCGCCACGAGCAGGCCTCGTTCTTCCGCCGGACACCCAACGGCTGCCAGAGCCTGGTGAGGCCCAAGCCGCGCTGCCGCCGCCGGGCGAGGCTTGGCCCGAGGATCCGGAGGAGCGCCGGGTGGCAGCTGCCGAAGAGCTCGATCGCCAGCATCAGGAATTCTGCGAGAAGGCGCTATGGGAAGCTCGCGCGCGAGGGCAGCCTGACGCGCAGATTACCGGCCCGAAAGGACCTTGCAACCCGTCGATTTGCGGAACCTCACCGGCAAGGACATAACGACGCGGAAATAGCGCATGCAACTGCGGCTCTTGCAATGGCCGCAATCTTGATATGTGTTGGCACGCGACCGCCGCGGATCTTAGGCGGGTGGAGGGTGTCGCCGGGTTAAACACCTTGGCCGGACTCAAGCACCGACCCGGCGGCTTTCGTGCTCTACATTGTTTGACAACGCTGGTCTCGAACCCGACATAAGCTCATTGGCAAGGGGCGCTCATCTCAGCCCCGTGCCAGCTCCTGGCGCGGGAATCCGCCCGAGACATGCCCATCTCCGGGACCGCATCTGTGCATAAGGACAGACGATGGCCACACGCGTTCGGGCCTCACTTGCAACCATCTTGGCGATCACAATGACGCTTGCTCTTGCTCAGCGAATTGAGGCGCAAACGAGCGAAAGGCGCGCCTCAGAGTTCACACTCTCCAACGGCATGCAGGTGGTAGTCGTTCCCGACCACCGTGCGCCCGTAGTGACGCACATGGTGCTGGTACCGCGTCGGGTGCGGCCGACGAGCCCCCGGGCGTTTCCGGCATCGCGCACTTCCTCGAGCACCTGATGTTCAAGTCGACGGAGAAGATCGCCTCCGGCGAGTTCTCGCAGCATCGTCTCGCGCATGGGCGGCCAGGACAACGCGTTCACCAGCCAGGACGCGACCGGCATACTTCCAGCGCATCGCCAAGGATCGGCTGGCGAAGGTGATGGAGATGGAGGCCGACCGCATGGTCAACCTGCGGCTTACCGAGAACGAGGTGCTGACCGAGCGCGACGTGATCCTCGAGGAGCGCCGCTCGCGCGTCGAGAACAACCCTCAGGCTGTTCTCGACGAGCAGATGAACGCGGTGCTGTACTACTCGCATCCCTACGGAATTCCCGTCATCGGCTGGGAGCACGAGATCGCGCCGGCTCACGCAGGAGGACGCGCTGAGCTTCTACAAGCGGCACTACGCTCCCAATAACGCGATCCTCGTTGTTACCGGCGACGTGACCGCCGGAAGAGGTGCGCCGGCTCGCAGAGGAAACTTACGGCAAGATTCCTGCCAACCGGAGATCATGCCGCGCAAGCGGCCGATGGAGCCGCCAGCAGCGCGCCGCTCGCGGCGTCGAGCTCAAGGATCCGCGCGCAGGCAAGCCTCGGTGCATCGCTACTACCTGACCCCGAGCTACGTGACGGCGGAGCCAGGCGAGGCCGAGGCGCTCGATCTCCTGATGAAGATCACCGGGCTCCGGAGCCACGAGCCGGCTCTACCAGAAGCTTGTTGCCACGATAAGCTCGCCTCGACCGCGGGTGGCTGGTACTCGCGGCTCCAGCATGCGACTTCGGCAAGATCGCCGTTTACGCCGTCGCCGGCCGACGGAGTCGCTCGAGCAAGGTCGAGGCCGCGATCGACGCGGTTCTCGCCGACATTGTCGCGAACGGTGTCACCGAAGCCGAGCTGGAGCGGGCCAAGAAGGCCTATCTCGCCGAGTACATCTACGAGAGCGACAACCAGGCGACCTTGGCGCGCCGCTACGGCTGGGGGCTCGTCGTCGGCCGCACGGTCGAGGACATCGAAGGCCTGGCCGAAGCGCATCGCCAAGGTGACGCGCCGAGGACATCCAGAAGGTGGCGGCACGCTATCTTCGATCCGCGCCGTTCGGTTACCGGCACGCTGATGCCGGTCCGCCGGAGGGCGCAGAGCAGACCGCGAACCTCGAGCCGAACAGTCGTTCTTGAGCGAGTCACGCTATGGCTGCGCGCTTGCTCGGGTCGTCCGACCTTGTTCCACTCCGCCGTTTCCTGTCGCGCCTCGTCACCGCGCTCGTTTTCGGGCTCGGTGCGACATATCCGCACGTCAGCATCACGCAATGAAAATCCAAACCGTGAAAAGCCCCGGCGGCATCGAGGCATGGCTGGTCGAGGAGCACAGCGTCCCGCTGATCGCGATGCGCTTCGCGTTCGAGGGCGGCAACTCGCAGGATCCGGCCGGCAAGGAAGGCGTCGCCAACTTCCTGACCGCCATGATGGACGAGGGCGCCGGCGACCTCACAGCCATGCAGTTCCAGGAGCGCATGGAAGAAATCGCCATGCGCATGGGCTTCGAGGACGCCGCGATGCCTTCTACGGCAGCTTCGAGACGCTGACGGAGAACCGCGACGAGGCCGTCGAGCTGCTGCGGCTCGCGCTCACCAAGCCACGCTTCGAGCCGGACGCGATGGAGCGCATCCGCGGCCAGTTGCTCGCGAGCCTCGTCTACGCCGCCCGCGATCCCGACAAGGTCGCTGCGCGCGAATGGTTCGCGACGGCGTTCGCCGGCCACCCCTATGGCCGTCCGGCCAACGGCACCGAGGAAAGTCGCTGCAGACGATCACCCGCGACGATCTGGAAAACTATCGCAGGCGCGTGTTCGCCAAGGACACGCTGAAGGTCGTCGCGGTCGGCGACATCGACGCCGACAGCTGGGCCAGCATGCTCGACAAGGTGTTCGGTGATCTTCCCGCCAAGGCCGAGCTGAGCCGGTCGCAATGACGAAGCCGGTGACCGGCGGAAGCAGCGGGTCGATCGAAATGGACGTGCCGCAGTCGGTGGCCATTTTCGGCCTGCGGCGCCATGCCGCGCAAGGACCCGGACTTCATGCCGGCGTTCGTGCTGAACCAGATCCTCGGCGGCGGCGGTTTTCCTCGCGGCTGATGGAAGAGGTGCGCGAGAAGCGCGGCCTCGCCTACTCGGTCTACAGCTACTGCAGCCCTATAAGCACACGTCGATCTTCGCGGGCGGCGTTGCCACCAAGAACGAGGAGATCGGCCAGTCGCTGGACGTGATCCGCGCCGAGCTGAAGCGCATGGCTGACGAGGGGCCGACGCAGGAGGAGCTTGACAACGCCAAGAGCTATCTCATCGGCTCCTATCCGCTGCGGTTCGACACCAACGCCAAGATCGCCAACCAGCTCTTCGGGATCATGCAGGAGGGTCTGGGCCAGGACTATGTCGAGAAGCGCAATGCGCAGATCGAGGCGGTGACGCTGGAGGACGTCAAGCGCGTGGCCAAGCGCCTGCTCGAGACGGACAACCTGATCATCACCGTGGTGGGTCAGCCGAAGAACCTCAAGGGCCGGTGCTGAGTTCTGTCCTTGGCTGAGGCCCGAAGCTTGGCACTGGCAAGGGACTCAAGGCTCTAACAATGCGCGATCGCTGATCAGGCAGAAGGAGACCTCGCGGCATGGTGGAGTTGTCAGGCGCCGGATCCTCCGCAGCCACCCTTCCTTACCGACAGGACATTGACGGCGTTCTCGAGGGAGCAATCGGAAGCTACGGACTCGCCGAGAGCGAGCTGCGGGGCTGGCTCGGCAAGCTTGAACCAGCGCTAGACGACCTTCGGAAGGATTGGGAGACCGGAAGCCTCGCGATCCTTCGCATTCCTGAGGAGACGTCCGACATCGCGCCAGCCGAGGCGGCAATGGCCAAACTGTATGGAAGGCGCGAGCACGGTCCTGTTCTTCGGCACGGAGGCTCGAGCCTCGGCGGCCAGACGCTGGCGCAGCTTGGCGGCTGGAATATTCCCGGGAGCTGCCGATGAAGCGCAGAAGGACCGCCCGCGGACGCGGTTCTACGACAATCTCGACGCGCATACGCTGAAGCGGCCCTCGGCAGCCTCGACTTGGCCGCCAGGCGGTTCGTCGTCACCTCGAAGTCGGGCGACACGCCGGAGACACTGGTGCAGGCGCTCGCAGCCCTGGAGGCGGTGCAAGCGCCGCCGGGCTCGAGCAGCGCAGATCCCGAGCTGTTCCTCGGCATCACCGAGCCCGCCAGACCCGGGCGCAAGAATGGCCTGCGCACGCTGTTCGAGGCCCACGGCATTCCGCTGCTCGACCACCATACCGGCATCGGCGGCCGCTACTCCGCTCTGACCAACGTAGGCCTGCTGCCGGCGATGGCGCGCGGACTCGATGTGCGGGCGCTTGCGGGCCGGCGCGGCCGAGGTCGTGTCGGCTATGCTGGTCCGCTGCGGCGCCGCGACTTTCCGCCCGCCGTGGGCGCCGCGGTGGACATCGCGCTCGCGCAAGAGCGAGGCATCCGCATCAGGTGATGATGCCTACGCCGACCGGCTCGGCCGCTTCGCGCCACTGGTACGTGCAGCTGTGGGCCGAGAGCCTGGGCAAGAATGGCGAGGGCACCACGCCGATCGCCTGCCTCGGCCCCGTCGACCAGCACAGCCAGCTGCAGCTCTTCATGGATGGCCCGCGCGAGCACCTGATCACCGTGGTGCGGCGGCGACAGCAGGCACTGGCCCGCGGATCGTCGCGGAGCTCGCAAGGCGTGGCGGGCCTCGACTAGATGGCCGGCCGCCATGCGGGCGACCTCGTGGCGGCGCAGACCTACGGCGTTCCTGAGGCGTTGACCCGCGCCGGCCGGCCGGTGCGCATCTATCGACGTCGATCGGCCTGAACGAGCGCTCGCTGGGCGCGCTGCTGATGCATTTCATGCTGGAGACGATTCTCGCCGGCCGTCTGCTGGGCGTCGATCCGTTCGACCAGCCGGCCGTCGAGCTGGGCAAGATTTTGTCGCGCGAGCGGCTGAAGCAGGCCACCTGAGCCGGCGCAGTTGCGGGGGAGGGGACCCGTGGCCATCCGGCAGCTCTGCACCGGAGACCATCAATCGCATCGCCGCGGGAGAGGTGATCGAGCGGCCGGCGAGCGTGGTCAAGGAGCTGGTCGAGAACGCCATCGACGCCGGGGCGCGCGAAATCGAGGTGGTGACCTCGGGCGGCGGCGTATCGCTCATTCGCGTCACCGACGACGGCGTCGGCATGGACCCGGCCGACCTCGTGCTCTCCGTGGAGCGGCACGCCACCTCCAAGCTCAACGGCGACGATCTCCTCGACATTCGCGACCCTGGGCTTCCGCGGCGAGGCGCTGCCATCGATCGGGTCGGTGGCTGAGCTGACGATCGTCTCGCGCGCCCGCGGCGCGAGCGAAGCCTATGCCTTGGCCGTCGAGCGCGGTCGCAAGGGGCCTCTGATGCCGGCTGCCGGCAATCCCGGCACGCGGGTCGAAGTGCGCAAGCTTTTTTCGGCGACCCCGGCTCGGCTCAAGTTTCTCAAATCGGAGCGCGCCGAGAACTTGGCCATCGGCGACGTCGTGAAGCGGCTCGCCATGGCGCATCCGGAAGTCGGCTTCGTGCTGGTGACGGGGGAACGCACGCCGCTGCGGCTGCCGGCGAACTACGAGGATCTCGCAAGGCCTGCTGCAGCGGCTGGGCCAGGTGATGGGCCGCACCTTCGTCGACGACGCGCTCGAGATTGCCGGAGAGAAGGAGGGAATACGTCTTTTTGGCTTCGCCGGTCTGCCGACGCTGCATCGTCCGGATGCGAGCCAACAGTTTCTGTTCGTCAATGGACGGCCCGTGCGGGACAGGTTGCTCGTGGGCGCCGTGCGTGCAGCCTATTCCGATCTCATCCCGCGCGGCCGCCAGCCGCTGCTCGCCATATTCGTCGAGCTCAATCCGCGAGAAGTGGACGTAAACGTGCATCCGGCCAAGGCGGAGGTGCGCTTCCGCAATTCCGCAGCAGTTCGTTCGCTGCTCATCGGCGCCTTGGGGCACGCCTTGAAGCAGGCCGGGCACCGTGCCTCCGCCGCAGGTGCTGCAGCGGTGCTGGAGATTACGGAGCGCAATACCCCTTCGGCAACTTCACCGCGCTTCGCGGCTTCACGGCGAGTTGCGGCCGGGCAAGGTCTTGGTCCCATGGCAGCCGGATTCGCCGAGGCGATTCAGGCTCCGCTGGCTGGCATCGATGAACCGAGCGCCGCTGTCGTCGGTGACGCGTTTGCTCAAGCGCCCGACCTGCTCGACCGGCCGCTGGGGGCGGCCCGGTGCCAGATCCACGAGACCTACATCATTGCGCAAACGCGCAGCTCCATGATCATCGTCGACCAGCATGCTGCGCACGAACGGCTCGTCTACGAGCGCATGAAGAGGATGCTCGCCGACGGCGGAGTGACGCGTCAGGGTCTCCTCATCCCCGAAATCGTTGAGGTGAGCGAGGACGAGGCCGAGGCGCTGGCAGAGCGTTCAGAGGAGCTGGCGGAGCTCGGTCTCGTGCTGGAGCGGTTCGGCCCCAAGCGCTGTGGCCGTGCGTGAGACGCCCGCTCTCCTGGGCCAGACCGACGTCAAGGGGCTCGTCCGCGACCTTGCCGCCGAAATCCTGCGGGACGAGGGGCGGCAGGCGCTCAAGGAGCGGCTCGAAGCAGTGTGCGCCACGATGGCTTGCCACGGCAGCGTCCGCGCGGGGCGGCGCCTGACGGCGGACGAGATGAACGCACTGCTGCGAGAGATGGAGGCGACGCCGTTTGCCGGTCAGTGCAATCACGGCCGCCCGACGTATGTGGAGCTGCAACTCAGCGACATCGAGCGGCTCTTCGGCCGGCGTTGAGGCGGTCAACTCCTCCGCGTTGCGATCAGCAGCATCACGCCTGCGATAATCAGAATGCTTCCAGGCAAGAGCCGCCAGTCGAAAACGACGGCGTCGATGATCCCGAGCGACACCGCCAGGCTCTGCACGAGCGCTGCCGCGAGCGGCATGAAAGCGCTGGTGGCAATGAAGTTCTCGGTCTGAATCTTCACCACCGAGGAAAACTGCAGATAGCTCATGGTGGCGAAGATCAGCGAGCCGACGAACAAGGCCAGCACGATCGTCGGCCAATGCCAAAGGTCAGCTGGAGCCGGCAGAAGGTTGCTTCGTTCTGCAAAGCCGAGACCGACCAGCGTGGCTGCCAAACCGACGAGAAACAGGCCCGCGAGGCCGGTCACGAGAACCACCAGGCCGGTGATCCGGATTTTCTCGAAGACACTTCGGGCAGCCCGGTTCCAGGGATGAAACTCGCTCGCAAATCCGCGCAAGCAGATCGCTGCCGCGGCAATGACACCGTAGAATAGGCCGATTGCCTGGGTCGAAAGATCGACTGTGAAAAGCAGTGATCCGACACCCGCGGCGACGATGACGGCACCGATCCACGCCCCCGTACCAGGGCTCCGCCGGAATATGATCCAGCCGAGAAGGAGCGCCAACGGAATGGATAGGCGCAGGATGATGTTGGCCTCGGCTGGCGAGAGCGTGAGCAGGATGAGGCAGAAGGAGACCTCAACCCCGATTACGCCGAGCCCGACAAACCAGCTCAATGGATTCAACATCACACGGATGGGCTCGTTGCCGGGACCCGTGTAGATCAACATTCCGACCGCAGAGATCACAAGCGAGTAGAGGATGAAAACTATCGGGTGAGCGCCTTGTGATATCGCGAATGCGTTCGAGACACTCAGGATGGCGATGGTGAGCACATAAAGCCCGGCCTCAATCCAGCCGCTGATGCGCTCTGCCCGGGGATCCGGGTGTGGGGGTGATGGTTTCTGCATAGCTTCCAGTCGTTCAGGGCGCACGCGCGCCGGATTGGGTCTCGTAGCGGGCGAAGACAACTTGCGTGCTACCCCACGTACGTCGATCGATCTCTTTAAAGCCTGCGGGCAGCGCAAGTTCGGCTCGATCAGCTTCCTCGATCACCGCGATAGCGCCGTCGGCCAGCCAGCCGCCTTCCGCTGCAGAGGCGAGCGCCTTCTCGGCGAGCCCTCTTCCGTACGGGGGATCGGCGAAGACCAACGTGAACCCGTCGCGATGTCCCGCCGGGCCGAGGTCGGTGGCGTCCCGTCGAAAGATCCGCGTTACGCCAGCCAGCCCAAAAGCTTCGACATTGCGGCGGATCAGACCGCGCGCCTCCGCATCCTGCTCCACGAACAGGCAGAAGCTGGCACCGCGCGACAGGGCTTCGACGCCGAACGCGCCCGTGCCAGCGAAAAGGTCGAGCACCTTGGCGCCTTCGAGTGAGAATTCAGGGATTCCATGAGCGAGGATGTTGAAAACGGACTCACGCACGCGGTCCGACGACGGCCGCAGCCGCAGGTCACTCGGATCCCTGGGGGAGGCTAGCGGCCGGCCACGAAACCGGCCTCCGATGACCCTCATCGTCCGTCGTCCTCGAAGTCCTCTAGGCGCGCCTCGGGTTCGGACGCCGCGGACTTGCGGCGCCGTCGGCGGGCCTTCTCCTCCTCGCCGTCGGCAGTGAGTCCCAGAAGTTGCGCGGTCCGGGGGCCAAGCTGGTCGATCAATACACGCCGCCGGACAGGCTCGACCTCACCCGGCTTCAAATCGAGAAGTTGAAACGGACCGAAGGAGACTCTCGATCAGGCGGTTGACTTCCAGTCCCAGCGCTCCGAGCACCTTGCGCACCTCGCGGTGCTTGCCTTCCCGCAGCGCGATCGTCATCCAGACGTTGCTGCCTTGCACGCGATCGAGCGTGGCCTCGATCGGGCCATAGCGGATTCCCTCCACCTCGATACCATCCTTCAGCTTGTCGAGATCGGCCTGCGTGACCTTTCCGTGAGCGCGCACGCGGTAACGCCGGAGCCAGCCTGTCGACGGCAGCTCGAGGTGTCGTGCCAAGGCGCCGTCCGTCGTCAGTAGGAGCAGGCCTTCCGTATTGAAGTCAAGCCGGCCGACGGAAATGACCCGCGGCATACCCTCGGGTAGGTTCTCGAACACCGTCGGACGCCCCTGTGGATCGCGGTGCGTGGTGACGAGGCCCCGCGGCTTGTAGTACCGCCAAAGCTGCACGGGCTCGAAGGACGGCAAGGGCTTGCCGTCGACCAGCACCACATCGTTGGGTCTAACA
Organism: uncultured Pseudomonadota bacterium; assembly: GCA_963786775.1. Taxonomy (GTDB): domain Bacteria; phylum Pseudomonadota; class Alphaproteobacteria; order Rhizobiales; family Hyphomicrobiaceae; genus ZC4RG25. The sequence goes on from CAWBAM010000041.1 coordinate 10,385, forward strand.
TCGCGCGCAGGGCTTTTCAGGACTTCGCCATTGACGGTGACTCGGCCTTCGGCGATCCAGCGTTCGGCTTCCCGCCGGGAACACAGACCTGCTCTGGCGATCGCCTTGGCGATGCGCATCGTTTGCGGCGGTCGGCCGGAGGCCGGCTGCTGGGGTTGAGGCATTTGAGTGCCGTCGCGGCCCTGCTTCGGCGCGCGCTGCGCGGTTTATGCCGTTTGGCCGAATCGCGGTGTTGGCCTTTCAGGCGCTGTTTTGGTCGGCCCATTCGGGGCTCACGCATGATGAGATCGATCCGGTTTTGAAGGTGGACTTATGGCACCGACCTCCAATGGAAGCCACATGCTCATCGCTCTGGATGAGGCCCGGCGTGCGGCAGATCGCGGCGAGGTGCCCGTGGGGGCGGTGATCGTCTCGCCTGACGGGACCGTCACGGCCCGTGCCGGCAACCGGACGCGGGAGCTGTTCGACCCGACCGCACATGCCGAAATGCTGGTCATCCGCGAGGCATGCAGGGCCATCGGTTCAGAAAGGCTTATCGGATTTAGTCTCTACGTCACACTCGAGCCATGCCCGATGTGCGCAACAGCCATCTCGTTTGCGCGCATCAGGCGCCTCTACTATGGCGCAAGCGACCCCAAAGGCGGCGGCGTGGAGCATGGCCCGCGCATCTTCACGCAGCCGACGTGCCATCACGTCCCGGAGATCTATTCAGGTATCGGCGAGAGAGAGGCGGCGGCGCTGCTCAAGACGCTTTTTCGAGGCCCGCCGTGGTCTGGACTGATGGTCATCACCGCCGAGACCTGCCGCTTTGGACGGCCGGCGGCATAGCTCTACGGATCGGTTCCGGCGCGGTCGGCACGCCCGCTTCCGGCCTCGGCGCAACAGCGTGTCCAGGCGTGCCTGTCTCCAGCACTCGGAGGAGCTCACGCCGGAGAGCGGCCTTTGCGGGTTGGGCTGCTTCCAGGATCTCGTGTGGCTTCGTGAACTCCAGCACCCCGAACTGGTCGACAGCCACCTGGATCAGGATGTCGGGCCGCCGGTAGCGCAGCCGCTCGCGGGTGATGGCCTTCTGCAAGATTTGGATCGACTGCACCATGACCTCGACAGCCGTCGGCCGAGGGCCGATGTCGGCTTCCGCGGTCTTCGCGTTGACGTCGATGGCGACCGTCACATCCGCCGCGCCGTCGATCAGGTCGAAGGGCAGGGGATTGACAAGGCCACCATCCACCAAGGTCCGGCCGTCGATAACTACCGGGGAGAAAAGCACTGGAATGGCGATGCTGGCCGCCACGGCCGGACGGAGCGGACCCGAATCCAGCACCATCGGCTCCTGTGATGCCAAGTCGGTGGCGACGACCTTCAGCGGGATGTCGAGCTCGGAGAAGCTCTTTGGCACCCGGTCTGGAAACAGGAGATCCAGCAGCGTTGCGGAATTGAGCAGCGCCGAGCGGACCGGCAGCACGCGCAGAAGTCGCTGCACCGGCTCGGAGCGGGCCGCAAAGAGCTGACGCACCAGATCGAAGCGCCGGCCCAAAATCTCTTCCGTGTAGGCGCGGATTTGAACGGCGTTGAGGCCGGAGGCGTAGGCGGCGCCGTACAGGGCGCCAATCGAGGTGCCGGCAATCACGGTCGGCTTGATGCCGAGCTCGTCGAACACCTCGAGCATCAGGATGTGAGCGAGCCCGCGCGCCCCTCCGCCGCCCAAAGCCAACGCAACACTTGGAAAGCTAGGCGGGGTTTTTCTGTCGGGGTGCTGTTGGTCCATGTCTTACCACAAGGTCAACCTCGCGCGCCCGTCAAGGTCGCACTTGGTCGGGGGGAGCACCCGTCGCACCGGCTAGGTTCTAGGATCAGCGGTTCGTTGCTCAAGGAACTTCGACGACGAGATGTGTCGAAGTGCCGTGCAGTCGGTACGCCGAGCTACCCACGAGCTAACCCGGCCGGGAATCAATCGCCGCCGCGTTCGCGCGCAATGGCGCGCCAACCGATATCCCGGCGATAGAAGCCCTGCGGCCAATCGATCCGGCTGATCGCCTCGTATGCGCGGTCACGGGCTTCGCTCACGGTGCGTCCGCGCGCGGCGACGTTGAGCACACGGCCACCGTTGGCAATGAGCCGGGCACCGTCCCGCCGCGTGCCGGCGTGGAAAATCTCGACGCCAGGCACTTTGGCAGCCTCTTCCAGACCGCGGATCTCAGTGCCCTTGACGGGCGTGCCTGGATAGCCTTCCGCAGCCAGAACTACGGTGAGCGCGACATCATCGTGCCAGCGAAGATCGAAGCTGCCCAGAACGCCGTCAACCGTTGCCAGCAACGCGGCAAGGAGATCGGACTTGAGGCGCATCATCAGCACTTGGGCTTCCGGGTCACCGAAACGGACATTGTACTCGATGAGCTTCGGTCCCTCTGCTGTGATCATCAGGCCGGCGTACAGGACACCCTTGTACGGCGTTCCACGCGCCGCCATACCGGCAACAGTCGGGCGGATGATTTCGGACATGACCCGCTCCGACATCTCGGGCGTCATCACGGGTGCGGGTGAGTAGGCCCCCATACCGCCGGTGTTCGGGCCCGTCTCACCGTCGAAGGCGCGCTTGTGATCCTGGGCTGTGGCGAGAGGCAGCGCATGCTTGCCGTCGACCAGGGCGAAAAAGCTCGCTTCTTCGCCCTGCAGATACTCCTCGATGACGACCTCTGCACCCGCTTGGCCGAAGGAGCCACCAAAGCACGCCTCGATCGCTTTCTCTGCAGCTTCTTTCGTTTCGGCGATGACGACCCCCTTTCCAGCCGCCAATCCATCGGCCTTCACGACCAGCGGCAGGGGATGGCGTGCTGCATAGGTCTTTGCGGCTTCGGCATCCGAAAATCGCGCGTAGGCTGCCGTGGGAATGCCGAGCTCGCGGCAGAGGTCCTTTGTGAATCCCTTAGAGCCTTCGAGTCTGGCCGCGGCACGAGAGGGCCCGAAAACCTTGATGCCTGCCGCCGCGAGATCGTCCGCCACTCCTGCAACGAGCGGAGCCTCGGGACCGACCACGACGAGGTCGATGCGGTTCTCCCGGCAGAAGGCTGCCAGCGCGTTATGGTCGGTGATGTCCAGGGGCACGCACTCCGCCACCTCGGCGATCCCGGCGTTTCCGGGCGCGCAAAAGAGCGACTTGAGGAGAGGGCTCGCTGATAGGGCCCAGGCCAAGGCGTGCTCGCGGCCACCGGAACCCAGAAGAAGAACGTTCATGAGAAGGTTGTCCCGGATTGTGGGGAACGGCACTTGGACGCCGCCGCACGGCGGTCACGATGGTGTATCATCGCTGGCGCGGACCATATAGCAGAGATGATCGTGGCCGAATTTGCCGCACAGCAGCGCACCGGCGTCAACGTTGCCGAGTATACCGTCTCCGAGCTCGCGAACGCGATCAAGAGGGCGTTGGAGGACGGGTTCGGCTACGTGCGCCTGCGCGGTGAGGTGACGGGCTTCCGCGGCGTCCACGCCTCGGGCCATTGCTATTTCGCCCTGAAGGACGACAAGGCGAAGATCGAGGCGGTGATCTGGCGCACCACCTGGCAGCGCCTGAAGGTCAAGCCGGAGGAGGGGATGGAGGTCGTCGCGCAAGGCCGCGTGACGACCTATCCGGGCTCCTCCAAGTACCAGATCGTCATCGACAGTCTTGAACCGGCCGGTGTTGGCGCGCTGATGGCCGTGCTCGAGGAGCGCAAGCGCAAGCTTGCGGCCGAAGGCCTATTCGACGAGGCGCGAAAGCGGCCGCTGCCATTCCTGCCGCGCGTGGTCGGCATCATCACATCCCCAACCGGCGCCGTGATCCGCGACATGCTGCATGGGTTCGACGAGCGGTTCCCCGTGCACGTGATCGTCTGGCCCGTGCGGGTCCAGGGCGAGACCTGCTCTGCGGAGGTGACGGCGGCAATCCGCGGGTTCAACGCTCTTCCGCCCGATGGCCCTCTGCCTCGCCCTGACGTGCTCATCGTTGCGAGAGGCGGCGGCAGCCTGGAGGATCTTTGGGGCTTCAATCACGAGTTCGTCGTCCGCGCTGCCGCGGAAAGCGAAATTCCTCTGATCTCCGCCGTCGGCCATGAGACGGACTGGACTTCTGATCGACCTTGCTGCTGACGCGCGGGCACCGACGCCGACCAAGGCTGCAGAATGGGCCGTGCCGAAGCACTCGGAGCTTGTCGAGACCACCGCGTCCCTCGCTCTGCGCCTCGTAAGCAGCATGCGGCGGGTCATCGAAGGCGCCCGCACGCACCTCAAAGCTGCTGCGCGCGGCCTTCCGCGCCGTGAGGATTTGCTGGCCTTGCCCCGGCAGCGGTTCGACGCCGTCGAGCAGCGGTTGGGTCGGGCTTTGCTCGCCAACACCCGCGCACACGCCATGCGGCTCGCGCGCTTATCCTCCCGACTGCATCCTCGATTGCTGGAAGCCCGGCTGCATCGCTGCCGCGATCGGCTCGAAGCGCTTAGCCGCCACAGCCGCGATGCGCTCTCGCGGCTCGCCGGGGCGCGGCGCTCCCGCTACGAACGCACGGCAGGGAGGCTCAGCATCGAATCCGTCCGTGTCCGGCTCCTCCGCGGGCGTGAACGGCTTGCGAGCTTCGCCAGCCGCGCGGAGCAGGCCTTCAAGAGCCGCGTTGCCCATGAGCGCGCTCGGCTTTCGGGGCTGTCGAAGCTGCTCGTCTCTCTCAGTTATCAGGGAGTGCTCGAGCGCGGCTTCGCATTGGTGCGGGATGCCAACGGACGCACGATTCGAACCGTCAGCGCTGTCGGCCTGGGCGCGGAAATTCAGGTGGAGCTTGCGGATGGATGCATCGACGCTGACGTTCGCGATGTCAGGACGAGCAAAGCTCCGCCCGGCCGAACGGTCTCGAGTGTCGTCGATCCAGCTCAGGTGCGTCCGCCGCGACGCAAGCGCAGGAGCTCTGAAGGCGGGCAGGGGAGCCTGTTTTGAACCCCGGCATTCGCGTCATGTCGCTTTGTCACTCGGCCTTGACGGAGTGGTAGCCATTGGCAATCTCAACCATATAGGTGTGACCCCAGTCTAACACGCCGCCGGGAAACCTCTGGAAATCATCGGAAATGAATCGGTTCGAAAAGCTGTTCGGTACACATGGTGAGGCGCGCGTCCGGTACCTGGACGGCGAATTCCAAGTCCTGTCTCCCGGCGACTACGTCCGCTGTGCCGTGACGGGCGAGCAGATTCCCTTGCAAGACCTGCGCTACTGGAGCGTCGAGCTGCAGGAAGCGTATGCCTCTCCGGAGGCATCTCTCCAGCGCCATCTCCAGCTTCGGGCCAAGCGGACAGGCTCATCCGATCCCATCAAATAACGAACCCCGGTCGCCGGGCCAGACGACCGGGGGTTGTTGACCTAAGGGAAGCTCGGATCGACCGAGGTTCAACCACCGAACCGGCTTAGTGACGGTGGTGATGGTGGTGACGATGGTGCCTATGTGGGTGCCAGCAGCGGCCGATCACGCGCCGGGACACCACGCGCCCGCGCCAATTGATGCGCATGAGAACACGGCGGCCGTGAACACAGCGCACGACAGTACGGGTGTGGCGCCGCCATGAGACGTCTTGGACAAGGTCCGAGCTAGTTTGAACGCTAAGAGCTGCTGCAGCGCCGACAGGTGCCGCAGAGGCCACGGGGGCCAAGCCTATAGTAGCTGCTGCGGCAACTGCGGCGAAAATGGCTGACTTCAGCATCATGGTGGAACTCCAGTTTGGTTCTTGTCCATCCAGCTTGGTTCGGGATAGGAGCGTCCCGATGATCCGAGCCTCGCACGGGGGACATGAACGGCGCCGGAGCGCCTTGTTCATCTAGCATTCAGGCGGGAAATCCTCGGCCAGCGTCCCCAGCCGTGGCCCGGCGGGGAAAGAGAAATGGTGCGAAAACATGGCCGAAATGTCACCCAATAATCCCGAAAGGGAGGATAAAGGCCTGTGATTTCCGAATGACCGGAAATAATATTTGTACGGAATTTCAATAAGCGGTCACACTGACGAATTCAGGCGGGCAGCAGCTGCGGTCGGGTGAATGCGATTAATGGCTTTTGCGGGTGGGTTGGATTAAGAGAAATTTGAGGGCAACGCGAGAGCTAATAATCACATGGCGGGAGCGGGCGACAAAAACTTGCACGTAGCGCGTTGGGGGAAAGACAAGTTCCGGCAGCTTGAGTAGGACCACGTTTCATTAGCATCAGCTCGCAGAAATTTATGACCCGAAAGGGCTTGCCTGGCGCGGCTCTTCGAGCCGTTCGGTTTGATTTTGATCGTTCGTATTAAACCCGCCAGCTCCATTCGCCAAGGCGACCGGACTGAGACACGGCAGCCAGATAAACCGAAAGCGTCATTTCGCAGTCGACCAGGGCGCGATGGGCGCCTTTTGGGGTGAGGCCCTGTGCGGCCGCGACGTCCACAAGTCGGAAACGCGGCAGATGCGGCCATGTCTGCCGGGCAAGGCGTAGGGCGCAGCAGACGCGGTTTTGCATCGGACGACCGATACACTTTGCTGCATGTGTCAAGAAGGCTGTGTCGAACGGCGCGTTGTAGAACACCAGCATGTCATCGCCAATGAAATCCAGGAAATCGTTCATGGCTTCCGGGAGCGGTCTTCCGTGGGTTTCAAGGATCTCGTAGGTGATGCCCGTTTTTTCCACGATCTTGCGCGGCAGCCGCGGAGATCCCTCCTTGCGGACCAGAGTTCAGAAGAACTCGCGATCGCTCCCATTGCGAACGGCGATCGCTCCAATCTCAATGATCTGGTGCTTGCTCGGATGAAGGCCCGTGGTTTCGATGTCCGCTACGATAAAGCGCTCTGGCAGCGCGGCGGGTCGACGAGGTTGCCGTTGCGGTCGGATGATGCCCGGGCGGGAGACCTGCTCAGTCGCTTCAGGTGGCGTCGTCCCTGTCGATCTCGAAGGCCGACGTAGAAGCACCCACACCGTGCCGCCTGCAATGGCAATGACGGCCACGACCTCGATGACGCCCATAGCACCCTCCCCAACGCCACAGGACTTGTCTAAGACAAGCACTGGAGGAACGGGTGCACAATAACCGATATGACTTAGACTGACAGTCCGACGGAATGGGATCGCGAGGAGTGTATTGGTGGTAGCGGGAGGCGGATTCGAACCGCCGACCTAGGGATTATGAGACCCTCGCTCTAACCACCTGAGCTATCCCGCCAATCTGGCCGCGATATAAGAAGCGGCGCCGTGGCCTGTCAAGCAAGCCTATGCTGCGCGAAGCACCTCAGCATATGCGCAACCAAACCGAGCTGTCCGGTCACGAACTCGATTGGGCTTTGCGCATCCGGAGCATGGTGAAAATGCCCATGGGCCGCAGGGCGCGCCGTTCGATCACCTCGAGGTCATCGCATACGAGCACGCGGTTGAAGTCGAAGACCGGGCGCCAGCCCAGGCGGTCCGCGAAAGGCGCCATGCGACGCTCGAACCACCCCCGGATGCCCTCGTCCTGGCTGAAGTGGTTGACCAGAATGACTTCGCCGCCAGGTTTGCAGACGCGGGCCAGCTCCCGCATGACACGCTCCGGCTCCGGCACAACAGTTATCACGTACATCGCGACGACCGTCTCGAACGATGCATCGGCGAACGTGAGATGGCCGGCGTCCATCTCGTAGAGGCCGGCAACGTTATCGAGGGCTTCGTTCGCCACACGGGCGCGCGCCTTCTCCAGCATCTCCGGCGACAGGTCGATGCCGACGATCTCCAGGTGCTTGCCATAGAGAGGTAGAGACAGGCCGGTGCCTACGCCCACCTCCAGCACGCGGCCAGAGCGGGCATTGATGATCTCGACGGCATGCTTGCGCCCCTCGGCGGCGATCCTGCCAAAAGTTTGGTCGTAAATCGGAGCCCAGCGGCGGTAAGCGCTGAGCACAGAGGACTTGTCCAGAGGCTCTGAAACCTTTGCGGCCAACGCTCCCCCGAGCGCGCCGCGGCTATGCTTCTCAGTTCGAACTCGACCGCCAAACACTGTGCTCTCCTGGATTTTCTTGAAGTTTTTCCGGCCCGTCACTGGCCAGGGATGCCCGCTGTGACGGGCTCCGCGGTCAGCCGTGAGTCACTCTCGCCCATGGCCCCGCGCGTACGCGCGATCCATCCTCCCCCGAGAATGCGGGCCTCGGGCCCGGCGTCCTCGTAAAAAACGCAGGCCTGGCCCGGCGCCACGCCGTGCTCGCCGCCGGGTATGAGAACCCGCGCACGGCCGGGTCGTTCATCGAAGACGAGCACGGCATCGATAGGTGCGTGCGTCGAGCGGATTCTGGCACGAATTGGAAGGCCGCCGTGGGTTGCTGCTTCGGCCTCCGCAGGAGAGCCGAGCCAGTTCACGTCCCTCAGCTCCAGCACCTCGGTTCGCAGAGCCTCGCGGGGCCCGACCACCACCTGCCTGCGCTCGGCATCGAGCCGAACGACGTAGAGCGGCTTGTCACTCGAAATCTTGAGACCCCGGCGCTGGCCCACCGTGTAGCGGATCACGCCGTCGTGACGGCCAAGCACGCGGCCATCGATGTGGACGATGTCGCCCGGCTCGACGGCGCCCGGGCGAAGGCGCTCGATGACGTCGGCATAGCGGCCCGAAGGCACGAAGCAGATGTCCTGGCTGTCCGGCTTTGCCGCAACCGGCAAGTCCAGCTCACGGGCAAGCTCGCGTACCTGCGCCTTGCGCATGCCGCCGAGGGGGAACCAGAGGCGCTCAAGCTGCGCGCGCGTGGTCGCAAATAGGAAGTAGCTCTGGTCACGGTCGGCATCGATCGCCCGCCGCAGCTCCGGTCCGTACGGGCCGTCGCGCCGCTGAATATAGTGCCCTGTCGCAAGGACATCGGCGCCAAGCTCGGTCGCGGTATCGAGAAGCTCCCGAAACTTGATCTTCTGGTTGCAGGTGACGCAAGGAATGGGCGTCTCGCCGGCCAGATAGCTGTCGGCGAATGCAGAGATTACGGAGCTTTCGAAGCGGTTCTCGTAATCCAGGACGTAGTGCGGGATGCCAAGCTTCTCAGCCACCCGCCGGGCATCATGAATGTCCTGGCCGGCACAGCAGCTCCCCGGGCGGGCCGTTGCCGCGCCGTGGTCATAGAGCTGCAAAGTTATGCCGATGACGTCGTGGCCGTCGCGCTTCAGGAGAGCTGCCACCACCGAGGAATCCACGCCGCCGGACATGGCAACGACGACACGCCGCCGCGCGCCATGCGCCGCGTTCTCGCCTGCCTCTGCTGACGTCGTCACCTCAGAATCCGCCTTCAATAAACGAGTAACGTCCCGAATGCTGGGCTGCTGCCCCAAAACGGCACGCAGCATCGGCCATCCAAGTCCGGTGGCAACCTCCAATCGGCCACACATATGGAGCCGTTGTACGAAAGAGGCAAGTCACCATCCCGGGATGCACCCTCTGGTGACGTCGAGCCCGCATTCAGGCGGGCAGCCGGCCGCTTCAGGCCCCGATCCATCATAAAGGTTAACGCTGACGTCACAATTCCCTACACAATCCTAGATGTTATGTTTACCTAACCACTTAGAACGAAATTAAGATGGCTAAAGCACGATGGGGGGACATGGCGAGTGAGTATTGCGTAGAGTGTCATGTCCGAGCAACAGTACCGATCAAGAGTTCGCTACGTCATTGGGCCGGACGGGAGTCCGTTGACCATTGCAGACCTTCCTCCGCGCGATACCAAGCGCTGGGTCATCCGTCGGAAGGCGGAAGTCGTCGCCGCGGTTCGCGGCGGCCTGTTGAGTTTAGAGGAGGCTTGCGAGCGTTATACCCTCTCGGTGGACGAGTTCCTGAGCTGGCAGCGGTCGATTGACAAGCACGGGCTTCCCGGTCTCCGTGCAACCCGAATTCAGGACTACCGCGACTGATCCACCTCCTCCCGGAGTTCTTCCTGAGTTTCCCATGTAACCGCAGGCGTCAGCCCGGCGTAGCCGGGGGTGATCTGCAGCGCCATTGGCTGCTCCGGCGGCGGGAAGACCGCCGGCATGAGCCTGCCCAACTGTTCGTCGCCGGCCCGGAACTTTCCTGGGTCGTACAGCTAGTTTTGCTTCAATCTACTGGAACGCATCAGCTCGATCGAGCTCGGCGGCAAAAGCTTGCCGTATCCAGCGTGGGCTGATCCGGCTTGACCGTGTGCAGCAGGATCTCGGCTGCGCCGAACGAAGATGTGCGATTGTCTAACCGATTGATTGCAGCCGCAAACCCGCGGAACCGATGCTGGCTCCGCGGGGCGGATCGTAGACAAGCTTGAGGTGGTTCCGCCGCTCAGCGGATGATATGGTTCGACTCGCGCCCGGAGCGGCGTGGCATGCGGTCGAAGTCGCGTTGAGCTTCCGGCGTCGCCAGCCTGTCCAGATCTGCCCAGGCATCGTCGCGTTCACGAATGGCAATCTCAAGCCTCTCCTGGAGATTGGCAATCGAGGCCCGCAGGTTGTCGCGACGCTGAGCTGCAGATTTGGCGAGCGTGGAGTAAGCGAAGTGGGACTTGTCCCGGATGCCGGTACGCTCCTCCTCCGCTTGCACCTGCCGATCGAGCTCCATTGCCATGTGCTCGAACTCCCGGATCATGTGCTCGATGTCCGCGACCTTGCGGCGCTTCTCCTCTGCAGCGAAGCGCTTGGTGCGGAGGCTGATCTCCCGAGATTTCATGTTCGATACCCCTGACATATTCGAACAATGCCTGTCATAGCCTGATGTACAAAAAGCATGCCAGGCGACGCCTGTGGCTCTTGTTTCCTGCTGGTCCGACCCGTTGACCCGCCCACGCCAGCAAGGGAGTTTTCACTATTAACGTACAGACCACCAATTAAGTTGCGGTAAAGTCACTTCAGTTCGCTGACAAAATCTAAAGTCGCGAGATGGCCGCGAATGGGTTCCCTGACTCTAGGGCCGGCCGCCGAATTCTGATAATCCTTTGATTCGGTGGATGATCACGCGTGCCGGCCCGGTCTGGGGGGATCGGGTTCGGATTGTGGACCGTCTGCCTGCGCGTTCTCGCCATCGAGGGACTGACAACATCGTAGCACGACCCGAGCGGGCACCACGGGGTGCACGTTGAGAAGTCGTATTTGGTCGAGCCCAAATTGGCGCGTAGTAGGTGGCTGGCACTGATGTTGTTCAGCCAAGTTATGCGCAGTAGAGTCATCCGATCAGGCTTTGTTAACCTCTGATCTGGTAAAGTTTCCTGAGGTAGTTATGCCAGTTGTCTGGTGCGTGCTCTTCTGAACGGGGCAGCGGGCCTGGGGTAACCGGGCTCTCGAAGAGAGGAATAGCATGAAGTCCTTCTGATCGAAGACGATAGCGCCACGGCGCAGAGCATCCAGTTGATGCTCCAGTCGGAGGGCTTCAACGTATACACGACTGATCTCGGCGAGGACGGGGCGGACCTTGGCAAGCTCTACGACTATGACATCATATTATTGGATTTGAACTTGCCAGACATAAGCGGGTACGAAGTTCTCAAGACACTTCGTGTCAGCAAGGTCACGACTCCCATACTCATCCTGTCGGGCTTGGCCGGTATTGAAGATAAAGTTCGTGGTCTGGGCTTCGGTGCCGACGACTACATGACGAAGCCATTCCACAAGGACGAGCTGGTGGCCCGTATTCACGCCATCGTGCGGCGCTCGAAGGGCCACGCGCAATCAGTGATCCGGACGGGAGAAGTGTGCGTCAACCTGGACACAAAGACGGTCGAGGTGAACGGTCAGCGCGTGCACTTGACGGGCAAAGAGTACCAGATGCTCGAGCTGCTCTCCCTGCGTAAGGGAACCACGCTGACCAAGGAGATGTTCCTCAACCATCTGTATGGCGGCATGGACGAGCCCGAGCTGAAGATCATCGACGTTTTCATCTGCAAGCTACGGAAGAAGCTTCAGATGGCGACGGGCGGCAAGCACTACATCGAGACGGTGTGGGGACGCGGCTATGTCCTCCGCGATCCCAGCGACGAACATGCGGCTGCTTGAGTAGTCTGCTGTCAGGTCGGATTTTCGCGAGACAGGGGGCCGCGGGCCCCCTTGCTCTTTGATGGGGTGGAGCCTTGCGGCGGAATGAGCTAAGCAGGCCGCCTTGGCAGTGAGGACGGCAGTCATGGCAGCAGGGCTCAAAGCGGCGATCGTCTCGGTAACGCCATTTCAGCAAAACTGCACGTTGATTTGGGACCCGACGACCAACGTGGGAGCTGTCGTCGACCCTGGCGGGGATCTCGACCGTGTTCGGGCGGCGATCGCCAGAGCCGGCATGACGGTCGAGAAGATCATTTTGACACATGGGCACATCGATCATGCCGGAGGGGCCGCCGATCTCAGGGACGCCCTCGGGCGTCCCGATCGAAGGACCGCACGAGGCCGATCGCTTTCTGTTGGATGGTCTCGAAGAGCAGGGCCGCACCTATGGCATCAGGGCCCGATCCGTCACGCCCGACCGCTGGCTCAAAGATGGGGACACCGTCGAGGTGGCAGGCCACCGGTTTTTGGTGCTGCACTGCCCGGGTCATTCGCCAGGATCAGTCGTCCTCTACAACTCAAACCAGCGGTTCGCGCTGGTTGGCGACGTGATCTTTCGCGGATCGATCGGCCGGACGGACTTCCCCTATGGCGACCACGACGCGCTGATCACCGCTATCAAAACCAAGCTGCTGCCGCTCGGGGACGATGTCGCGTTCATCTGCGGTCACGGCCCGACGAGCACCTTCGGCGCCGAGCGCGCATCTAACCCCTTTATCGTCTGAGCTGGTCGCTTCTACCGCAGCAGTCCATCGAGGACGAAGCTACGGTGCGGCTTGGGGGCTGCGCCTGCGGGCTTGCCTTGGCCTGAATCCGCCTGGGCTGTGGTGTCTGCCTGTGGGCTTGGCGGAGCTTCAAGAGAGCCGCGCACCCCGCAGCCTGCTACTGCGAGCGCCACGGCCATCGAGATGCCCAGCACGAATGCTCTGCCCATTCTCACCTGCCTATGCTCAGGCCTGCTGCCAGTCACCAGCAATCGCGCCGTAACAGGCCACGCTTGGCCCCGGCAATCGGCACTGTAACTCCTGGATATGGCAGCGGCCAATCTGTTTAGGCCGCTCCTTGCATTTTGTAGGGCCCCTGTGGCGCGGGGCCCGCACCTCGCGCCAAGGCCAAGGCTTAGCTCAAGCTGGCGCAGAACCTCTGGATGCGCTTGCACGCCTCCTCCAATGCGTCCGTCGATGTCGCATAGGAGATGCGGAAGAAGGGCGACATGGCAAACGCAGCCCCGTGGACGCAGGCTACGCCTTCCTCCTCGAGGAGCGCCGTGACGAAGTCCTCATCGTTGTTGATGGTGACGCCCTTCGGGGTCTTCTTGCCGATCAGCTCCGCGCACGACGGATAGACATAGAATGCGCCTTCCGGCTTCGGGCACTTGATGCCGCGTGCTTGGTTGAGCATCGACACCACAAGATCCCGCCGCTGCATGAACACCTTGTTGTTGCGCTCGATGAAGTCTTGCGGGCCGGTCAGCGCTTCCACAGCCGCCCACTGCGTGATCGAGTTCGGGTTCGAGGTCGATTGCGACTGCAACTTGCACATGGCCTTGATGAGCGGCTCGGGCCCGCCAGCGTAGCCGAGGCGCCATCCGGTCATGCAGTAAGCCTTGGAGAGCCCGTTCAGCGTGAGCGTGCGCTCGTAGAGCCCCGGCTCGACCTGCGCGGGGGTCCAGAACTCATGGCCGTCGTAGAGCAGGTGCTCGTACATGTCGTCGGTCAGCACCCACACCTGCGGGTGGCGCATCAACACGTCCGTCAGCGCCTTGATCTGGTCCCTGGAGTACGCCGCGCCGGTCGGGTTGCAGGGCGCGTTGAAGATGAACCATTTGGTTCGCGGCGTGATCGCCTTCTCCAGCTCTTCCGGCTGAAGCCTGTAGCCGTCCTCGATGCGGCAGGGTGCGAACACCGGCTTTCCGCCGCCAAGCAGCACGATGTCGGCATAGGACACCCAGCAAGGCGCAGGAATGATGACCTCGTCCCCCGGATTAAGGGTGGCCATCAGGGCGTTGTAGAGCACCTGCTTGCCGCCAGTGCCGACGGATATTTGAGAGGTCTTGTACTCGAGGCCGTTCTCTCGCTTGAACTTGGCGACGATCGCTTCCTTCAACTCAGGAATACCGTCGACATCGGTGTACTTCGTCTTGCCCTCGTGCAGGGCACGAATGGCGGCTTCCTTGATGTTGATGGGTGTGTCGAAATCCGGCTCGCCGGCCGAGAGCGAGATAATATCGCGCCCCTGGGCTTTGAGCTGGCGCGCCTTGGTCGAGACCGCGATGGTGGCTGATGGTTGAATGCGGTTCAGGCTGTCAGCGAAAAAGCCCATGGCTTGCCTCACGTTCAAAGGTGCATCGCGTTCGTGCGACGCAAACTCATCATCCTCCGATATAGATCGAAACAGCCGCCGAGGCACCTTCCTCCTTTGCCTCTCTGCAACGGGAGGTGGCTGATGATGCGAAGTCGGCGGCGACTGGAACTGATGCGCTCCAACCCCCTCAAAACGGGTAGAGGAGCTCGGCGCAATTCAGTCCGCTTCAATCCGGGGTGACACTACTAGGCGGAGGCCGAAGCCGGGGCAAGTGCGTTGCTGTGCTGCAGCCTCGAGACCCTATTTTCGGTTACCAGCCCGTGAAAGGCGTTTCCGCCACTGGGGTCAGCGGTGGCTTGCGCTCGAGATAGGCTTTCAGATTGTCGACGACGAGCTGGCCCATCTTGTTACGCGTGTACACCGAGGCCGAGCCGACGTGCGGCAGCAGCACTGCATTTGGCAGCGTGAGAAACTCGGGGTTGATCCTCGGCTCGTTGACGAACACGTCGAGCCCCGCCGCATGAATTGTGCGGTTCCGGAGTGCGTTGATGAGCGCTTGCTCGTCAACGCATGTGCCGCGCGCCATGTTGATGAGGATGCCGCGGGGGCCGAGCGCCTCCAGCACGGCGGCATCCACGATGTTCTTTGTCTCCGGTCCGCCCGGCGTAATGACGATGAGCGTATCGACTGCCTTCGCCAGCTCCACAGCGGTCGGGTAGTAGGGGTAGGACAGGTCCTCCCGCCGGCGCCGAGTGCAGTAGGAGATCGGAACACCGAATGCCTCCAGGCGCCGGGCAATGGCCATGCCGATGCGGCCCATTCCAAGGATTCCGACGCTACGGTCGCGTAAGCTGGCCTGTGTCAGGGGGTAATCGCCTTCCGTGGCCCACTTGCCGTCCCTGAGCCAGCGCTCCGCCTGGGACAGCTCGCGCACGGTCATAAGGAGCAATCCGAGCGTGGTATCCGCCACCTCCTCGGTCAGCACGTCGGGAGTGTTGGTAACGATGATGCCCCGCTTGCCCGCCGCCGCGGCGTCCACGCTATCGTAGCCGACGCCGAAATTGCCGATGATCTTGAGCTTCGGCAGCCTTGCCATGAGCGCGTCGTCGACCTTCACGCCCGTGTGGCCGCCCGTGCAGATGGCCTCGATGCTTTCGCCCACCTTTGCGAGCGTCTCCTCCAAGTCTGCCGGCTGAGCCAACCGGTGCACTGTGAAGGTTTCATCGAGTTGTTCCTCAATCAGCTTCATCATTCGACCGGTCATCAGCAGAGCAGGCTTGGTCATTGTAATTTCTCCCGCGGCAATCTCTCCCGTGCGTCGTAACATCCGGTCGAGGGTGGTTCAATCACCGTGCGCCTTGCCAAGCCGGGTCTGCCGCGTGACATGGGAGTTATGAGCGACCGAAGCTACGACGTTGCGATCATCGGCGCTGGGCACAATGGCCTCACGTGCGCAGCGTATCTGGCTGCCGCCGGACTCAAGGTGATTGTGCTTGAGAAGAACGAGGTCGTCGGCGGCGCTGCACTGACGGAAGAATTCCATCCAGGTTTTCGCAACTCTGTCGCCGCCTACACGGTGAGCCTGCTCAATCCGAAGGTGATCGCTGACCTTGAGCTCGAGAAGCATGGGCTCAGGATATTGGAGCGTCCGGCCGCAAATTTCTGGCCCATCGATGCCAAACGTGGGCTGTTGATGCCCTATGGGCTCCCCGAGCGCCAAAAGGCGATCGCAGCCTTCTCGAAACGGGATGCCGAGCGGTTGCCAGCCTATGATGCGGCGTTGGAGCGCGCTGCGGCCGTGCTGCGTGATCTCGTGCTGCGGACGCCGCCCAATGCGGGTGGCGGAATTCTCGAGCTGATCAAAGCTGCAGGGCTCGGTCGGCGGCTGCTCGGGCTGAGCCTCGACGACCAGCGACTGCTCATCGATTTATTCACCAAGAGCGCTGCCGACTATCTCGCCACCTGGTTCGAGAGCGAAATCGTGCAGGGCGCATTCGCCTTCGACGGGATCGTTGGCGCCTACGCATCACCATTTACTCCGGGAACGGCCTACGTGTTGCTGCACCATTGCTTCGGCGAGGTGAACGGCAAGCCCGGCGTGTGGGGCCATGCCGTGGGAGGCATGGGGGCCATTACGCAGGCGATGTGTGCTGCTGCCCAGGCCAGAGGGGCCGTGGTGCGCACAAATTCAAGTGTCGCGCAGGTCAAGGTGGCTGAGGGGCGGGCCTGCGGCGTGGTGCTCGAGTCCGGCGAGACGATCCATGCGCGGGCGGTCGCCGCCAATATTCCGCCGAAGCTGCTCTTTCGCGACCTCGTACCGGATGGGGCAATTGCACCCGAGCTGCGGGCACGCTTTGTCGGCATGAAGACGGGCTCGGGCGTCTTCCGGATGAACGTAGCGCTATCGGAGCTCCCCGATTTCCTTTGTCTTCCGGGGAAGGAGCCGCGGGCGCACCACGGCTCCGGCATCATCATTGGGCCGACTATCTCCTATCTGGAGCGAGCGTATCTGGATGCCCGGCTCCACGGCTGGTCGCGCGAGCCGATCGTTGAGATGCTCATTCCCTCGACGCTCGATCCGGCGCTCGCCCCACCTGGCCGGCATGTGGCGAGCCTGTTCGTTCAGCATGTGGCACCGCATCTGCCAGATGGCCGGAGCTGGGACGAGGCCAAGGACGAGTTCGCCGATCTCGTCATCGACACCGTCACGCGTCACGCGCCGAACTTCAAGGCGAGCGTGATCGCCCGGCAGGTGCTGTCGCCGCTCGATCTGGAGCGTCGGTTCGGCATGGTCGACGGCGATATCTTCCACGGCCAATTATCGCTGGACCAGCTTTTCTTCACACGCCCCGTGCTCGGCTACGCCGACTACCGGATGCCGGTGCCGGGCCTGTACCTGTGTGGCTCAGGCGCCCATCCAGGCGGGGGTGTGACCGGCGTCCCTGGTCACAATGCAGCGCGCGAGATCATACGCGATCTGCGCGGTTGGCTTAGGGGGCGCTGACGGCAGAGGTCGTCTCGCTACTGGCTGAGTTGTGTGCCGATGTACGGCTTTGCTGGAAAAAGGAAGGGCCGCACCGGTCGCCCGGCGCGGCCCCTCCGTCCAAGGTCTGGGGAGACCTTAATTACATCATGTCCATGCCGCCCATGCCGGGAGCAGCGGGAGCGGCTTCCTTCTTCTTCGGAGCCTCGGCCACGCCAGCTTCCGTCGTGATGAGCAGGCCGGCGATGGAGGCGGCATCCTGAAGGGCCGTGATCACAACCTTGGCCGGGTCGATGATGCCCTTCTCGATGAGATCGCCGTACTCGTCGTTCTGCGCATCGTAGCCGAAGTTGTACGACTTCAACTCGAGCACCTTGCCGACCACGATCGAGCCCTCGACACCCGCGTTGTCCGCGATCTGGCGGATCGGAGCCTGCAGAGCCCGCCTGATGATCTGGATGCCGGCATCCTGATCATCGTTGTCGCCCTTGACGGTGAGGGCATTGGCGGCCCGGAGCAGCGCGACACCACCGCCCGGAACAACACCGGCCTCGACCGCGGCGCGGGTGGCGTTGAGCGCGTCGTCGACGCGGTCCTTGCGCTCCTTCACCTCGACCTCGGTGGCGCCGCCGACCTTGATTACCGCAACACCGCCGGCGAGCTTCGCCAGACGCTCCTGCAGCTTCTCGCGGTCGTAGTCGGAGGTGGTCTCCTCGATCTGCACCTTGATCTGAGCGACGCGGGCCTCGATGTCCTTCTTCTTGCCGGCGCCGTCGACGATCGTGGTGTTGTCCTTGTCGATGGAGACGCGCTTGGCGCGACCCAGCATGTCAAGCGTAACGTTCTCGAGCTTGATGCCGAGGTCCTCGGAGATGACCGTGCCGCCCGTGAGGATAGCGATGTCCTCCAGCATGGCCTTGCGGCGATCGCCGAAGCCCGGTGCCTTCACGGCGCAGACCTTCAGGCCGCCACGCAGCTTGTTGACGACGAGCGTGGCAAGAGCCTCACCCTCGACGTCCTCAGCGATGATGAGCAGCGGCCTGCCGGTCTGTACGACGGCCTCGAGCACCGGCAGCATCGCCTGGAGGCCCGACAGCTTCTTCTCGTGGATCAGGATGTACGGATCCTCGAGCTCGGCGACCATCTTGTCGGCGTTGGTGATGAAGTAGGGCGAGAGATAGCCACGGTCGAACTGCATGCCCTCGACGACGTCGAGCTCGGTCTCGAGGCTCTTCGCCTCCTCGACCGTGATGACGCCTTCGTTGCCGACCTTCTGCATGGCCTCGGCGATCATCTTGCCAATCTCGCTCTCGCCGTTGGCTGAGATGGTGCCGACCTGCGCGACCTCGTCGGAGCTCTTCACCTTCTTGGCGCGCTTCTGGATCTCCTCGACCGCCTGGGCGACGGCCTTGTCGATGCCGCGCTTGAGGTCCATCGGGTTCATGCCGGCCGCAACCGCCTTCAGGCCCTCGCGGACGATCGCCTGAGCCAGAACGGTGGCCGTGGTGGTGCCGTCACCCGCGATGTCGTTCGTCTTGGACGCGACCTCGCGGACCATCTGGGCGCCCATGTTCTCGAACTTGTCCTCAAGCTCGATCTCCTTGGCGACCGTCACACCGTCCTTCGTGGTGCGGGGGGCACCGAAAGACTTCTCGATGACGACGTTGCGACCCTTGGGGCCGAGCGTCACTTTCACAGCGTTCGCGAGGATGTCTACGCCGCGCATCATGCGCTCACGCGCATCTGCAGCGAACTTGACCTCTTTGGCTGCCATGGTTGGCTACTCCTGGGTTGGGTTGTTCGTGAAAGGCTGAGATCGTTCAGTCGTAAAGTTGTGCTCTCCGCACGCCGACCGACTTTCTCAATTTCACGTATTCACGATTTCAAGAATTCACGACCGGGGGGCGCGGCTGGCTCACTTGTCCAGCACACCCATGATGTCGCTCTCCTTCATGATGAGCACTTCCTGCCCATCGATCTTGACCTCGGTGCCGGACCACTTTCCGAACAGCACCTTGTCGCCGACCTTCACATCGAGCGGAACGATCTTGCCGGACTCGTCGCGAGCGCCCGGACCGACGGCCAAAACCTCGCCCTGCTGGGGCTTCTCGGCCGCGGTGTCGGGAATGATGATCCCGCCGGCGGATTTCTGCTCGCTCTCGACGCGTCGCACGACGACGCGGTCATGGAGGGGACGAAATTTCATAGTTTCAGCGCTCCCACGATTGGGGTGTTTAGGCTCAGAATTCTGGGAATGAGTTAGCACTCATTGAGGTCGAGTGCTAACAGTCTCGCTTGATACGAACGAGCGTTGGCAATGTCAACACCGCTTGCGCGGGTGGAAAGGTTCGCGCAACGGCCGCCGGAATGCCAAGCTCACTTTCTTAGCAGCCGAGGCGCGGTTTGTCTTTTCGTTTCCACTCAATGGCTAAAACCCTTGAAACCGATCCCCGTGATGCTGTCCTCGACCGCGGTGACAGTCGCGTGCATGCCGTCTACGATGGAGGGAGCCGGGGGGCATGCTGAACCGCTTCACGGAGGAGGGAAGGTATGTTGACGGGAGCCAGGCTCCGCGTTGCTACATTATTTGCATGTGCCGCCGTGCTGGCTGGAGCCGCCGAAGCGCGAACTGTGACGTGGGCCAGATCCGGCGATTCCCTCACCCTCGATCCGCATGCTCAGAATGAAGGCGTTACACACGCTCTGGCGCACCAGATCTACGAGCCGCTTATCATCCGCGACAATCAGGGCAAACCGCTTCCGGCGCTCGCCGAGTCATGGCAACTGACGTCCGATCCAACGGTGTGGGAGTTCAAGCTCCGCAGCGGCGTGAAGTTTCATGATGGCAGGCCGTTCACCGCGGACGACGTCATCTTCTCGTTCAGACGCGCCCTCCAGCCGGCCTCGGACATGAAGCAGCTGCTGTCTTCAGTCGA
This sequence comes from uncultured Pseudomonadota bacterium, assembly GCA_963786775.1. Classification (GTDB taxonomy): domain Bacteria; phylum Pseudomonadota; class Alphaproteobacteria; order Rhizobiales; family Hyphomicrobiaceae; genus ZC4RG25. The sequence continues at coordinate 30,629 of CAWBAM010000041.1, forward strand.
GGAGCTGATCAAGGTCGACGACTACACGCTCCAGATCAAGACCAAGGGACCGAACCCACTTCTACCTGCAAACCTCACCGACTTGTTCATCATGAGCAAGGGATGGGCTGAGGAGCATGGCGTCACTGAAGTTCAGGATCTTGAAAAAGGCGAGCAGAGCTTTGCGGCGCTCAATGCCAACGGCACCGGGCCCTTCGTGCTCGTCAGTCGCGAGCCCGGCCAGAAAACGGTCTTGCGCCGCAATGACATGTACTGGGGCAGAGGCCAAGTCCCGCTCGAAATTTCCGAATTGGTCTACCTTCCCATTCAATCGGATGAGAGGCGCATTGAGGCGCTGCTTTCGGGTGAGGTCGACTTCGTTCAGGACGTGCCGGTTCAGGACATAAAGCGCCTGCAGGAGGACGATGGCGTGCGCGTGGTCATCGGTCCGGAAAACCGGTCGATCTTTCTCGGACTGAACGTCGGCGGGCCTGAGCTTGCAACGTCAGACGTCAAGGGCAAGAACCCGTTCGCTGACAAGCGGGTGCGGAACGCCATCAACATGGCCGTCAACCGTCAGGCAATTCAGCGCGACGTCATGCACGGGCAGTCGATCCCGACCGGCATCATCGTGCCGCCCGGGGTCAACGGCTATAGCAAGGAGCTCGACGTCATCCCGCCCAACGATATCGAGACGGCCAAGGCAATGATGGCCGAGGCCGGATACCCGGATGGATTCTCGGTGACGCTGAATTGCCCGAATGACCGCTACGTCAACGACGAGGCGATCTGCGAGGCGGTGGTCGAACAGCTCGCGCAAATCGGCATCAAGGCCCAGCTGGTGGCACAGCCGAAAGCCGCTTACTTCCCGCTGATCCAGAACGAGAAGTCGGACTTCTATCTCCTCGGGTGGGGCGTGCCGACCTTCGACAGCTATTACATCCTCTCGCACCTGTACCACACCAAGACCGAGCGGGAGGGCGCCTGGAATGGCACGCGCTATTCCAATCCCGAGGTCGACAGCATGATCGACAGCCTCGCGTCAGATACCGACCTCAATCGGCGTAACGAGACGATGGTCAACATCTGGAAAATCTTGCAGGAGGAGACGATTTACATTCCCATCCACATCCAGACTTTGGCCTATGCGATGAAGCCGGATCTCGACATTCCGGTCGATATCTCGAACCAGCCAAAGCTGAAACTCGTCAAAGTACGGAAGCCGAATTAGGGGCTCGCTTTCTCGACTTCGCGGCTCGCTCAGGTCTTCGCCCGCAGTACTTGAGCGGAGCACGCCGGCTTGGAACCCGCTTGGCAGCCTGACCGTTTCCCGCATTGATCCGAATGCGGAGGACATCATGGCTGCGGATCAAGTCGGAGCACGTGGCGCTCCGTTGCAACGTCTCTTGGCGGCAGCTTTTCTTGCATGCCTAATTGCGGATCAGGCAGTCGCTCAGGTCGAAACACCGCTCGACGTGCTCGCCGTTCGGGTACGCGAGCAGGGACACCCGTGCGACAAACCGATCAACGCGGTACGTGACGAAGCAGCATCGCAGCCGAACCGGACTGTCTGGCGCCTGCAGTGCAGCAACGCGAGCTATCGCGTCGTCCTTCACCCCGACATGGGTGCCGAAATCGAGGTTCTCGATTAGCAGCGGTAGATCACGGCCTGACGTTCGCACCGAGCCAATCGATCGCCGCCTGCACGCCGCCGCGGCCGTGAGGAATACCGAGGGCCTTGAGGCCCGCCTCGACCACGCCGAGCGTGCCGAGCACCATGGGAGCGTTGACGTGGCCCATGTGGGCGATGCGGAAGGCCTTGCCTGACAGCGGGCCGAGACCGACCCCGAGGATCACCCCGCACTTCTCGCGCGCGTAGTCGATCAATGGTTGGGGGCTATCCCCGCTCTGCCACAGCACCGTCGTGACAGAATTGGCGCGCTCTTTGGGTTCGGTGATATTGAAGGTGAGCGCCTCGCCCTCCGACCAGACGGCTACAGCCCGCCGCACGGCCTCGGCCAGCAAGCGGTGTCGCTCGAATGCGGCCTCGAAACCTTCCTCGAACAGCATGTCGAGCGCCCGCCGCAGGGCGAAGATGAGATGCTCCGGCGGCGTCCCGCAGTACTTCTGATAGTGCTCCTCGCCCTCGCGAAAGCCCCAGTCCCAATAGGGAGTGTTGAGGTTTGCGGTTTTATGAAGAGCGAAGGCGCGCTCGCTCGCCGCCACCAGCCCAAGCCCTGGCGGCGTCATCAGGCCCTTCTGTGAGCCGGAAACGGCAACGTCGATGCCCCAGGCGTCCATCTCGAACGGCATGGTGCCAAGCGAGGCCACGGCATCGACCATGAACAATGCCGGATGGCTGGCAGCCCGAATGGCCTTCGAAATCGCCGGGATGTCGTTCACGACACCTGACGCCGTATCGACCTGGACCACCAGGATGGCCTTGATCTCGTGCCCCTTGTCTGCGCGCAGCCGCTCCTCGACTTGATCGGGCCGCACGGCCCGGCGCCAGTCGCCTTGCAAAACTTCGACCTTTACGCCGAGCTTCTGGGCCATCTCGCCCCAGCCCCGGGCGAAGCGTCCGCTTTCGAGGACCAGAATCTTGTCGCCGCGCGAGAGCACGTTGCAGAGAGCGGCTTCCCACGCCCCATGGCCGTTGGCTGCGTAAATATACGTGTGGCCGTTGGTCCGGAAAACGCGTTTGAGGTCTTCGAGCAGGCTCATCGTCACGTCGAGCAGCCCGCCCGAGTAAATGTCGACCGCCGGCCGGTGCATGGCCCGCAGGACCTCGTCGGGAACCGTGGTCGGCCCAGGGATGCTCAGGAACTCTCGGCCAGCGGCGACACTCATTGGCGCATGCTCCTTCTCGGCTCAGGGCGAAAGGTCTTGGTCCAGCCGGGTCAGCAGGTCAAGCTGACGATCAGGAGGCTTCGTAAAACCGGATCGGCTCGCCCTGGCCCGAACCGATCACCTCACCTTCCCACATGACGCGGTGGCCGCGCACGAATGTGCCGACTGGCCATCCGGTGACCGTTACCCCGTCATAAGGCGTCCATCCGCAGCGGCTCGCGATCATGGAGTTTTCGATGGTCTGCTGCCGCTTCAGATCGACGATGGTCAGGTCTGCATCATAGCCGACGGCAATCCGGCCCTTGTTACGGATGCCGAACAGACGCTGGGGTCCGTGGCTCGTGAGGTCGACAAAACGCTCGAGCGACAGCCGTCCCGCATTCACGTGGTCGAGCATGATGGGCACCAGCGTTTGCACGCCGGTCATTCCGGAATGGCTTTGCGGGTAGGGGTGGTCCTTCTCATCCCGCGTGTGAGGTGCGTGGTCGGAGCCCAGGACGTCGACGATCCCGGAAGAAAGAGCCGACCAAAGCGCACTCCGATGCCGCTCATCGCGCACGGGCGGGTTCATCTGGGCATACGTGCCGAGCCGCAGATAGCAGTCGGGCGCCACGAGCGTCAGATGATGGGGTGTCACCTCGACGCTCGCCCATTCCTTGTGCTCGGCAAGGAAGGCGACCTCTTCGGCCGTCGAGACGTGCAGGATATGAATGCGGCGGCCGTGCTTCTCGGCGAGGCGCACGATGCGTTGTGTGGCTGTCAGCGCCGCGATTTCATCGCGCCACTCGGGGTGTGACGAGGGATCACCCGGCCGTCGCAGGCCAGCCCTTTCCCTCAGCCGCGCTTCATCCTCGGCATGGAATGCGGCGCGGCGCCGGATCGTAGCGATGATCCGGTCGAGCGTTGGCTCATCCTCGACCAGCAGGTCTCCGGTAGAGGACCCCACGAACACCTTGATCCCCGCCGAACCTTCCAGGCGCTCGAGCTCGGGGATGTCGTTCACATTGTCATGTGTCGCGCCGACGTAGAAGGCGAAGTCGCAGAACATGCGGTGGCGGGCGCGGCGAACCTTGTCCGCGAGTGCGTCCGCGCTGGTCGTCGTTGGCCGCGTGTTCGGCATTTCGAAGACGGCTGTGACGCCGCCAAGCACGGCGGCGCGGCTTCCGGTTTCGAGGTCCTCCTTCTGCTCCAGGCCCGGCTCGCGGAAGTGAACCTGGGTGTCGATGACGCCTGGCAGAATGTGCAGGCCGGTGCAGTCAATCACCTCGCCCCCGGCCTCGGCAGGGAAGGCACCAAGTGCAGCGATGCGACCGTTGCGGACGCCGATGTCACGTTGGCCGATGCCGTCGTGATTGACGACGGTGCCGCCCTTCAGCACCAGATCGAATGTCTCGGGCATAGCTTGTGCCTCCGTCCGCTTGCCTCGCTGCGCCGCCCCGCTTACGTACCTAGCTGCATCCGCACCCGAGCTGCCAGTGCTTCATTTTGTACCGGGGTGCAAGGATCGGGATTGAAGCATGACGACCATCAATGTTGCCCCGCTCGCTGATCGGGGCGTGGTGCGCGTGGCAGGGGCCGAACTCGGCGAAGCTGCTTCAGGGCCTCATCACCGCCGACATGAATCGGCTCGAAAAGCAGCCGGCGATTTTCGGTGGCCTTCTGACGCCCCAGGGCAAGATTCTGTTCGACTTTTTCGTGGTTCGGACGGACGAAGGCTATTTGCTCGAAACGTCCCGGGAGAAGGCGGCCGATCTCGTCAAGCGGCTGACATTCTACAAGCTGCGGGCCAATGCCACCATTACGGATGTTTCGGCCGATCATTCGGTTGCGGCGCTGTGGGGAGGAGCTGCTCCGGAAGTCGCGTCGCCGGTTATCGTTTACCAGGATCCCCGGCTGGCGGAACTTGGCTGGCGCGCGATTGCGCCTCAGTCGTTCGACTGGTCGAGCATTGGCTCCGCCCGCATTGTTGAGCCGGAGATGTACCACGCGCACCGCATCGCGCATGGTGTGCCGGAGAGTGGCCGGGATTACGCGTTCGGCGATACCTTTCCACACGACGCCTTGTTCGACCAGCTGGACGGCGTCAGCTTCGAGAAGGGCTGCTACGTTGGTCAGGAGGTCGTCTCTCGCGTCCAGCATCGCTCGACCGCGCGCAAGCGCGTGGTGCCTCTCGATGGTTCGGAGCCCCTGCAGCCTGGAGCCGAGGTCAAGGCGGGCGAGGCCGTCATTGGATCGGTGGGCTCGGTGGCGGGTCATCGTGGGCTAGCATTGGTTCGGATCGATCGCGTCGGCGAAGCGCTCGACAAGGAACAGCCCATCACAGCAGGCGGCGTTCCTGTGACGGTCAAACTGCCGTCCTGGGTCCACTTCGGCATTCCCACCCGCGAGGATAAGGCGAAGGTGTAACGTGGCAGTCCTCGAAAAGACCGGCGCGGACCTCATCCGCTGCTCATGGGCCGGATCCGACCCGCTCTACATCCGCTACCACGATGAGGAGTGGGGCGTGCCGAAGTCCGATAGCCGCGCGCTCTTCGAAAAGCTGGTGCTGGAGGGATTTCAGTCCGGCCTGTCCTGGATCACCATCTTGCGGAAGCGCGAGAATTTTCGCCGCGCCTTCGATGGTTTCGACCCGGAGAAGATCGCCAGATACGGGGACGCCGACGTGAGGCGGCTCATGACCGATCCCGGCATCGTCCGCAACCGGCTCAAGATCGAAGCGACGATCGAGAACGCGCGCGCCTTCCTGAAGCTCGCCGAAAAGCAGTCGTTCGCCTCTTTTCTGTGGAGCTTTCTGCCGGACGGTCCAATCGTGAATAGCCGCAGCAGTTTGGATCAGGTGCCAGCAACGACCGACATTTCCTTGCGCATCTCGAAGGCGCTCAAGAAGGAAGGATTTCGCTTCGTGGGCCCGACCACTGTTTATGCGTTCATGCAGTCGGTCGGCATGGTCAATGATCACCTGACGAGCTGCCACCGGCACGCCGCCTGCGCCGAGCTCCAACGCAAATTCGTTCTGCCTAGGTGATGAGCAAGCCACGTCGAAAACTCCAACCGATGGCTCAGGCGGACGAGAAGCCGCGCGCGTGGCAGCGGATGCTGTCGGGCCGCCGGCTCGATCTCCTCGATCCGTCGCCACTGGACGTCGAGATCGAGGACATTGCCCACGGTCTTGCCCGCGTCGCCCGTTGGAATGGACAGACATTAGGCGATCATGCCTTCTCGGTTGCGCAGCATTGCGTTCTTGTCGAGGAGATCACCGCCGCAGTGAATCCAGCATGGCCGCGCACGCAACGCCTGATGGCGCTCCTCCATGATGCGCCCGAGTACGTGATCGGTGATCTCATCAGCCCGTTCAAAGCCGCCGTCGGCCTCGACTACAAGGCCTTCGAGAAAAGGCTTCTGCGCGCCATCCACATGCGCTTCGGCCTTCCACCGGAGGCGCCTGCCGAGGTGGTGAATGCCATCAAAGCTGCTGACCGCATCGCCGCCTATTACGAGGCCACCCGCCTCGCCGGCTTCACCCAGGAGGAGGCCGAACGCTATTTCGGCCGACCGACCGGCCTGCCGCGTCCACTGGCGCAGTGCTTAGCTGAACTGTCACCCTGGCCGACGGCCGAGGCGCAGCAACGATACTTGGTGCGGTTTGGGGAGCTGTGGGGGCGATCAGACCCCAATTGAATGCGTCGCTTGGCTCTGACCGAGGTAGGCATCGAAGCAGGCGCAGATCGAGCGCAGGAAGACGCGGCCCTTTTCGGTGACGCGGAAAACGTTGGCCGGATCTGGCTCGACGAGGCCGTCGGTGTCCGAGGAAAGCAGAATTTCCGCTTCCTCGATCAGGGCGGCGGCTTCGGCTGGAAAGCACTCCTGCAGCTCGTTGGCCGGGAAGCACAGGTCGCACATCAACCGCTCGATCACCAGCCCGCGGGCACGGTCCTCCTCGGTCAAGGCCCGCCCTTTGACCGTGGCGAGCCCGCCGGCAGGACGCGCCGCTGATAATCCGCGGTAATTGCACTGTTTTGAACGTAGCCCTGCGGGAGCCGTCCGATGGCCGAGGCTCCCAGGCCTAGCAGCGCATCAGCCGAATCCGTCGTGTAGCCCTGAAAATTACGGTGAACAGGGCCGCGGGCCAGCGGGTCTTCCGGTCGGGCGAAATGATCCAAGCCGATCCGCACATAACCTGCCTGCGTCAACCGGTTTGCCGCACGGTTTGCTTGGGCAAACCGCTCTTTCACGTCCGGAAGCGCTTCGTCCGGGATGAGTTGCTGGTGGCGGAGACGCGAAGGCAAATGTGCATAGCCGAACAGGGCGATGCGGTCAGGCTCAAGCGCGATGACCTCCTCGATGGTGCGCTCGACACTGTCGCGCGTCTGGTGAGGAAGGCCGTAGACTAGGTCGATGTTCACGCTATTGACGCCGGCGTCCCGGAACATGTCCACGACGGAGCGGGTCATCTCGACCGACTGCTCGCGATTGATCGCCTTCTGGACCGCCGGGTCGAAATCCTGCACGCCGACACTGACCCGGTTGAAGCCTGCCGCAACGAACGCCGCGACCTGGTCGGCATCGATATGCCGCGGATCAACCTCGACGGCGACCTCGGCACCGTCAGCGAAAGGGAACCTCGTCGCGATGGCGTCGGCCAAGCGGCGGATATCGTCCGGCAGCAGGATGCTCGGCGAGCCGCCCCCCCAGTGCATGTGAACTGTGCGGCAGTTCTTTGGGACCAGGTCGGCGACGGTCGAGATTTCCTCCAAGAGAGCTTCCAAGTAGTCGGCAACCGGAGCGTATTGCGCGTGTCGCCTTCGTCGTGCAGCCGCAGTACCAACACAGCTTGTTGCAGAACGGGATGTGGACGTAGATCGACAGCTCAGATCCTGCCGGGAGCTGGCGCAGCCACGCGGCATACGTCGTTGCGTCCACCGCTGCGGTGAAATGCGGGGCCGTGGGATAGCTGGTATATCGCGGCACCGGAGCCGCATAGCGCTGCAGAATGGCGGGATTTATTTGCCCCTCGGCCAAGCGTGGAACTCGGCGCATTTCATGCCGCCGAACCTTATGATCTGCGGCCCGAAACGGATATTGACCTTGGTCAAGACTTGCACCCGGCGGACTGTCGCAGGTCTTAAGGCGAGAAAGTCCCTCCTTGCAGCTCGTACTAACGCGAAGGCGCGCCGGAATGGCCACTCCCGCTCGCGGCCATCCTGCATTAGGTTTAATGCGAATCAGGAACATTCCATTGCGAACCGACCTCTTCGATTTCGAGCTGCCCGAGGACCGGATAGCGCTTTACCCGCTGCCGGAGCGTGATGCTGCGCGCTTGCTCGTGGTGCAGCCTAATAGTGAGCCCGAAATCGCCGATCGCACCGTCGCGGAGCTGCCCGAGCTGCTGCGGGCCGGCGATATGCTCGTCTTCAACGACACACGTGTCATTCCGGCGGCGCTCAAGGGCACACGCATCCGCGGCGACGCGGAAGCACAGGTCGAGTTCAACCTGCATAAGCGCATCGACGAGAGTTGCTGGCGCGCTTTCGCCCGCCCGGCCAAGCGGCTCGAAGTCGGCGATCTCGTCCGTTTTGGCAACGAGGGCCGCGTCTGCCTTCTTGGCGACGCTTGATGCGACCGTGGCCGCTAAAGGTGAGGGTGGCGAGGTCGAGCTGGCGTTCACCCTGCACAGTGCCTACCTCGACGAGGCCATCGACATGCTCGGCGATGCGCCGCTGCCGCCCTATATCGCGGGCCGGCGTCCCGCCACCGAGGACGATCGCACCGCCTATCAGACCATTTTCGCGCGAAAGGAAGGGGCCGTGGCTGCGCCGACGGCTGGCCTGCACTTCACCGAGCGCCTTCTGGAGCGGCTTACGGAGCGCGGTATCGGGCATACGTTCGTGACGCTGCACGTCGGCGCAGGCACGTTTCTGCCCGTGAAGACCGAGGATACCGACGACCACAAGATGCATAATGAGTGGGGTGAAATCAGCGCTGAGACGGCAGCTCGGCTGAATGAAGTCCGTCGCAACGGTGGCCGCATCGTCGCCGTTGGCAGCACGGCGACGCGCCTGCTCGAGACGGCGGCGAGCGATACCGGCGAGATACAACCTTATGCAGGCGAGACAGCGCTGTTCATCACCCCGGGCTATCGGTTCCGGGCAGTTGATTTGATGATGACGAACTTCCATCTGCCGCGATCGACGTTGTTCATGCTGGTTTCGGCCTTCTCCGGACTCGACCGCATGAAGCGCGCCTATGCCCACGCGATCGCTGCGGGCTATCGCTTCTACTCCTACGGCGATGCGTGCCTGCTCTATCCCGCAGTGGAAGGGCAATGACGCGCGGGTTCGGTTTTCGTCTGATCGCGCAGGATGCGGGCGCGCGCCTCGGTGAGATCACGACGCCTCGTGGCGTGATCCGCACCCCGGCCTTCATGCCGGTTGGTACGGCGGCGAGCGTAAAGGCGCTTTATCCTGAGCAGGTGCGCCAAGCGGGCGCGGACATCATTCTCGCCAACACCTATCACCTGATGCTGCGCCCCACGGCGGAACGCATCGCCCGGCTCGGCGGCCTGCACACGTTCATGCGCTGGCCGGGACCGATCCTGACCGACTCCGGCGGCTTTCAGATCATGTCGCTCGCCGGATTGCGAAAGATCTCGGAGGAGGGGGTCGCATTCCGGTCTCACGTGGACGGAGCGCACCACATGCTCACGCCGGAGCGGGCCATCGAAATCCAATGCCTGCCTCGGCAGTGACATTCAGATGCAACTCGACGAGTGCATCGCGTTCCCGGCTCCGCCCGAGGAGGCGCGCCGCGCCATGGAGCTGTCGCTGCGCTGGGCCGTGCGCTGCCAGCGGGCCTTCGCTGAGAAGGGCGCCCCAGGGCAGGCGCTTTTCGGGATCGTGCAGGGCGGTGTCTATCCGGATCTCCGCCGCCGCTCTGCGGAGGAGCTGGCGGCAATGGAGCTTCCCGGATATGCGGTCGGCGGGCTTGCGGTGGGCGAGGGGCAGGCCGTGATGCTGGAAACGCTCGAGCGGACGGTGCCGCATCTCCCCGCTGGGAAGCCGCGCTATTTGATGGGCGTCGGCACGCCCTCCGACCTCATCGAGGCCGTCGCGCGGGGCATCGATATGTTCGATTGCGTGATGCCGACCCGCTCCGGCCGGCACGGGCAGGCGTTCACGTGGTCGGGCCGTGTCAACCTGCGTAACGCGCGCCACGCGGAGGATCCGCGGCCTCTCGACGAGAGGAGCACCTGCCCCGCGGCACGCGAGTATTCCCGCGCCTATCTGCATCACCTCGTCAAGGCGGGCGAGCTCCTCGGCTCGATGTTGCTCACCTGGGCTAACGTCTGGTTTTACCAAGAGCTGATGCAAGCTATGCGCACGGCCATCGCCGAAGGCCGCTTTGCCCAGTTCGCAGCCGAGCATCGCGAGCGGCTGGCACGTCTCGAAACTGAAAACGAGTAGTCAGATCAAGAGCAAAGCTACTGGCGCGTTCCGCGCGTCCTGATATGGTCGCGCGAGCCGAGATAGAGAGAAGGGGAGCCGAAAGCGTCATGTCGAACCCGGAGAACGGTGCGCCAAAGGAGAAGGGGCTGCTGCAGGGCCTGCAGAACTACGGCGACCGCGATTTCTCGATCTACATGCGGCGCGCGTTCATGAAGTCGATGGGTTACTCGGCGGACGAGCTCTCGCGTCCGGTCATCGGCATCGCGGCGACTGCGAGTCAGTTCAACCCGTGCCACCGCCACTTTCCGGAGCTGATCGAGGCCGTGCGGCGCGGTGTGACGGCAGCGGGAGGCTTGGCGCTGACGTTTCCGACTATCTCCCTTCACGAGTCGACGCTCTCGCCCAACTCGATGAAGTTCCGCAATCTCATGGCCATGGACACGGAGGAGATGATCCGTGCCCAGCCTATGGATGCCGTGGTGCTGATAGGCGGCTGCGATAAGACCGTCCCGGCCCAGCTCATGGGGGCGGCGAGCGCGGGCAAGCCGGCGATCCAGCTCATCGGCGGACCGCAGATGACTTCGCGCTATGGCGACGATCGGGTCGGGGCCTGCACCGACTGCCGGAAGTTCTGGAGCAAGTTTCGCGCCGGCGAGATCGGCAAGGCCGAGATCGAGGCGGTCGAGGGCCGTCTCGTCACTACCGCAGGCACCTGCGCCGTGATGGGGACGGCTTCGACCATGGCGGCCATCGCGGAGGCGCTCGGCATGACCTTGCCCGGCACGGCGGCCATTCCTGCCGTGCACGCGGACCGGCTGCGGGCGGCGGAGGCAACCGGCGTGGAAGCCGTGCGTCTCGCACGCTCGGGATTGACGCCGGACAAGATCATCACGGCGAAGTCGGTCGAGAATGCCGCCCGCGTTCTGCTAGCCCTCGGCGGCTCGACGAACGGTGTCATTCACTTGGCAGCCATTGCAGGGCGGCTCGGTGTTTCGCTCGACCTGCGCCGCTTCAACGAGCTCTCCGACACGACGCCAGTGCTCGTCGCCGTCAAGCCGGTCGGGAACGAGTTCTATATGGAGGACTTCTTTGCCGCTGGCGGCATCGGCGCCGTGCTGCGCGAGTTGAAGCCGTTGCTCCACCTTGATTGTCTGACCGTCACCGGGCAAACGCTTGGAGAGCGGCTGGCGGCAGAGGAGGGCGCTTACGTCGACCGGCGGGTGATCCGGCCCGCGAGCGATCCGCTGGAGCCCCAGGGCGGGCTCGTCGCGCTCTTCGGGTCATTGGCGCCCGATGGTGCCATCATCAAGCGCTCCGCAGCGACGCCGGAGCTGTTCGAGATTGAGGGCCGGGCGGTCGTCTTCAGCTCGCTGGACGATATGGCCCAGCGCATCGATGATCCCGACCTCGATGTGCGTTCCGACGATATCCTCGTGCTGCAGAACGCCGGCCCACGCTCGCCCTACGGCATGCCCGAGGCGGGCTTCTTGCCGATCCCGAAGAAGCTGCTGGCGCAGGGCGTCAAGGACATGGTGCGGATCTCGGATGCGCGCATGTCCGGCACGGCCTACGGCACCATCGTGCTCCACGTGGCACCCGAGGCTGCGGCCGGCGGACCACTGGGCCTCGTCCGCTCGGGGGACCGCATCCGATTGAGCGTCAAGGAGCGCCGCCTCGACCTTCTGGTTTCTGAGGACGAGCTTGCCCGCCGCCGCGCCGAGAAGGCGGCGCAAACGCCCGAGCTACCGGCCCGCGGCTACGACAGGTTGTTCCGCGAGTGCGTTCTCCAGGCGCCGCAAGGCTGCGACTTCGACTTCCTGACGCCGCAGGGGCGTTCAAGCTCTATCGGCTGAGTTTGAGACGTTCACTCGAGCGTTTATCGCGCGTTCGGACGAATGTGCCCCTCCCCGGCATGGGGAGGGCTGAGCACTGCTCATCGGCCACGGTCCGCGCCGGGGCAGAGCTCGTAGGCGCGGGCGAAGGCTTCGTCGCTGGAGGGGAACTCGCCGATGAGGGTGCCGCCGGGCGCGTGGGCGCTCATGTAGCTCTCGGTCATCGAGCGCTCGAACCCATCCAGCACACGGAGTGCCGTATACTCCACGGCGTCTTCAGCGACATATCGGATCAACATCGTCTTGGTGCCGCCGTAGCTCGCCATCAGCACGCGACAGAGCGCGGGCTCCGACGCGCGCCGCGGTGCCGTACGCACGGCCGGTGTCGGGGGCGGCGGAACGATGTCCGCGGCGCGGGCTTGGATCGTCACCGACTCCCAGGCCGGCACCTGCTGATGGAGCGATTTCGAGCGCTCGGCTCCGCTCGTGGCGGCGATTTGGTCAGTGCAGTGGGCGTTTCGGAATCGCTCTGCGATCAACTCTATGGAGCGCCAGTACCGTTTATCTGCGGCCCACTTGCCCGCGAGGTCTTGGAACGTGACCGGACGCTTTCTCGACAAAGGCACGGTCCACGACAGAATATTGCTCTGCGCAACGCGGGTGCGCGGGGCGGTTGGCTCGGCTACGGGCTCGCCGGAGTAGACAACGAGGTGCTCGAGCTGGGCCCGCACACCCGTAGGCACATCGGGGAAGCTATCCCCGGGTACGCCTCCGCCAGTCGCTCCGATACCAGCGAAGTTGTTTTGGCGCGGATGCACGTCACCGCGCTTTCCGTTCCCGCGGCGGAAGGTGAGATAGTTGGTTTCGATGAGCATTTGGAAGAAGGCGTAGTCCCAACGGACCCGCAACTGCTCTCCGAAATGCTGATACCAGTGCGCGATATCGTTGAAGCGCGGATCGAGATTGGTGTTCCGGGCTTTGAGGAACGCCATCAGGCGTTCCGGCGTCACGCAGGCGGGGACACGGTTGTCGGCGCTCGTACGAATAGGCGGGGCCGCGGCGAGAGCAGGCGTTGCAGCCCAGGCCCAAGCCGTAATCACACATGCGGCGAAAAGCACGGCATAGCCGCCGCGTGCACGCTGGCTGACGAGATGCATCAGCCCTCCGGGCACAGCTCGAAGGCCCGGTCGAGTGCGCTCAGCTGATTGGGGAACTCACCTATGGGTTCACCCCCCTTAGCGTAAGCGGCGATATAGGCCTCGGTCTCACGCTTCTCCGAGCCCTCGTTGACGTCGAGCACCGTATAATTGATGAGGCCGTCGTCCTCGGCCTTGATGATGATGGCTTTCTGGCCGCCATAGCTGGCGGTCCACACGCGGCACCTCTGCTCTCCGGCGGGCTTTGCTGCTGCAGCAGCTGCAGCTCCTGCGGACACAGTTTGAATTTTTGCTGACCGATCAGTTTCTGGAGGGCCTCCCTGCCAGGAGTCCGAGATGGCGGTCTTCTTGCTTCGCAACTCGCCAATTGCGGAACCCGCCGTGGCCGCGGCGGCCTGGCTTACAATCGACGACGCTCCGAGACTAGAGCGCGGCGCATCCTTCGCACGCCCTTCTTCAAGAGCGCGTCGGGCCAGCTCGGTGCCGGACACCTTCGAGTTCGTGGCAGAGGCAACATTCGAACGTCCGCCGCGCGCCTCGGCGACAAGCTCCGGACGCGGATCAGGCCGATTGCACACGGTATCGAAGTAGGCCTGTGCTATGCCGTGGAGCTTGCTTGCGTACCTGCGGTCGTTGGGTGCCCATTTGCGAGACAGATCGGTGAACGTCACCGGTCGGTTCAGCTTTCTCTGCCAATCGGTGAGGATACCCCATTCCTGCACCTTGCGCGTGCGATCGGCTACTGGGTCCACAATTCGATCCCCGGCATAAAGCAGCAGGTGCTGCATATGTGCCTTCACGCCGGTCGCAATGTCTGGAAAATGCTCGCCGCGCTGACCTCGCCCTGTCGCGCCGAGACCTGCAAAGTTGTTCTGCGAGGGGCGTACGATGCCTGGCTGTCCGTTGCCGCGGGAGAATGAAAGATAGCCGGTCTCGAGCAGCATCTGGAAAAAGGCGTAGTCCCAACGAACGCCGAGCTCCTCGCCGTGTCGCATGTATTCGGTGGCCACGCTGTCGAAACGGGGGTCAACCAAAGGATTGCGTTCCTTGACGAACGCCATCAGGCGACCCGGCGTGACGCACGCGGCGACCTCGTTTGTGGGACCGGACTTGATCGCGGGAAGGCTCTGTGCCCAGGCAGGCAAGGCCGTCAGCGTCAATACTAAGAACGAGGCAGCGGCTTGGCACTTCATGGGATTAAGCAACTCCGAACGCGTCAAAAGGCGCCCGCACCAGGGCACCCGCCATCTCCACACTTATTACGACGATCAACCTTAAGGCCCGGTTGACGCCCGATCCTATCTGATACTTCGTAAGATGACGAACTTTCGGGCGCAAGTTTGGGCAGCGCACGGTCGAAATGTGGCCGCTGCGTTCAATTCGCCGCTAGGATCTAGAATGTTGGCCTGCGGCGCTCGATTTCGATGCCCACGCCCTCGCAGGAGGGGAGCACGTCCGGCTTCTCGACGCGCACACGAGCCATGACCACTCGCCGGTCGGAGAGGCAGGTCGCGGCAATCCGCTCAGCAAGCGTCTCGATGAGGTTGAAGTGGCCGCTGGCAAGCAAGTCCTTCACGGCCCGGATGGCGAGGTCATAATCATAGACGCCAGAGATGTCGTCCGACGTGCCGTCGTAGTCGTCCCGCACCTCGAGCTCCAAGGAGACGACGACACGCTGCTCGTACCGATGCTCGTGCTCGTAGACGCCGACGCTGCCGATTAACTCGAGATTGCGCACGAAGACCCGCCGGCTACCTGCAGGCGACCGGGGCCTATCTGCTTCAGCCAGGGCTTCGTCGCTCCAAGGATCCACTTGCGCCAGGGCTCCTTCACGTGTGCCCGATGTCTACTGCCAGGTTAGGTGCTGGCCGTTGTCGAGACCGATCATCTGGCCGGTCATGGATGGAGCGTCAAGGATGTAGCGGACGGCCGCGGCAATCTCGTCGGTATCCGTCGGCCTCTTGAGCAAGGTCGCCTGCCACTCCGCCTCGAAGTCCTCTGGCTTCTGGTAGATGCTCGGCAGCACCGGACCGGGCGCGATGGCATTGACCCGCACGCGGGGGGCAAGCGCCTGTGCCATCATCTTGGTTGCCGTCCAAAGGGCCGTTTTGGACAGCGTATAGGAGAAAAACTCGGGCGTCGGCCGCCAGGCGCGCTGGTCGACGATATTGATCACGTTGCCTTGCACCCCGTCCGGGATATGTCTCGCCAGATCCCGCGCGAGGAAGACCGGCGCTCTGAGATTGACGTCCAGGTGCGTGGACCAGCTTTCCGGCGTGAGAGATGAAAGGCTGTCGCACTGGAATTCGGAGGCATTGTTGACGAGCAATGCGGGCGGCCCGAGCACCTCGCAACAGCGGGGCACGAGCGAGACCACGTCCTCGATTTTCATGAGATCGGCGTGAAGTGCCGCGGCGCCTCCCGAAACTTTTCGAAGCTCGGCAGCAAGTATCTCGGCTTCCTCGGCAGAATGTCGGTAGTGGATCGCGACATGCCAGCCACGGGCGGCAAGGTTGCGGGCGATGGCCGCTCCAATTCTGCGTGAAGCACCCGTTACGAGAGCGATGCGGGCATTCATCTGGGTCATGCAGCCGCCCCTTGTCCGTAGCCAGTCCGTGAATGGGAGTGATCGATTACGCCTCGCAACATGCGTATGGGCAAGTCCAATCTTCTCTCCCTGCCCAAATTTTGGTTCTGCTGCCCAAGCAATTCGCAACAGCTTATAGTCGAATTGCACATCGATTGGGCAAAGAGACGTGAATATTGATTGAGAATTAATCTTCGTTGCTGAAGAGAAACAGCCTTCATTTGTGTTCAAAACAACTTAGAAATCGCTGTTGCACGACACAACGTGCCCCGCTCTACTTTCCCGGAAGCAAATGCTTCTTTCGATGGGGTGACGACTTGCTGCGGACGGGCGCAGGAGTCGGGAGCAGGGGGCATGATCATGACCTTTGGAAGGGACAAGGCAGATTGCGTGCTCGGGGCTGCAATAGCGGGCCTCGCGTTGATTGCAGCGGCGCCAGTCCTAGCGGACGGCAGCTTCAATGGAAGCCTAAAAGACGAGTTGAGCCCGACAGGCCGCTCGTTCGAGTGGTCGTTCAATATTGGCGCGACGAGCGACTACGTTTTTCGCGGTATATCCCAGAGGAACGAGGACCCTGCACTACAAGGCGGCGTCGATCTGACCTATGGCATCTTCTATGCCGGTGTCTGGAGCTCGATGATCGAGTTCGGTGATCCGACCGGGGCCGATGTTGAGCTGGATTTTTACGCGGGGATCAAGCCCGAGTGGCAGGGCGTAAGCTTCGACCTCGGGATCATCTATTACACTTACCCGGGCGCCAACGATGGCGGCGCTGAGCTGAATTTCGTCGAGCTGAAGCTCGGGGCCAGCGCCTCCCCCGTCGAGAACCTGACGGTGGGCGGCACCGTGTACTATTCGCCTGAGTTTACGGGCGAGACCGGCGAGGTCTGGACCTTCGAAGCGTCCGCGGCCTATCAGCTACCGAAAATTCTTGCGTTTACACCGACCATCAGTGCGTTGATCGGCTATGAAGTCGGCGATGCTTCAGACGGCTTCGTTGTCGAAGGCCTTAATGACGATGATTATCTCTACTGGAACGCAGGCTTGTCGCTGGATGTCGAGAAGCTGACGTTGGATTTCCGCTACTGGGACACGGACATCTGGCGAGTTCTGCGGAGTGCTTTGCACCAAGCTCTGTGACGAGCGCTTTGTGTTCTCCGCGAAAGTCACCTACTGAGCACCTCCGGTTTTCCCCAGAACCTAGGTTGGCGTTGCTTGCGATGGAGCTGCAACAGCATTAACTGTGGCGATGGCTGAATCTGGGGGCGCTTCTCGTGGTCCTCACCATCGCCATTCTTCTGCCGCTGACCATCGCGATCGCTGCGTTCGTTCTCGCACCGCGCGTCGTTCAGCGACGCGTCATCTTCGATGCAACACCCGACCGGCCGGCACCCTTCGGCCTTAAGATGGCGTGGCTTGCCATCCGCACCCGGGATACGGCGCGTGTCATCGACGTACTCGGGCTCGTCAATCCGAGGCCCTGCAACTGGAGCTCAGGGATCGGGACCGTCTACGACGACCAGCTTAGCGAAAACCATGTGTTCGTTTCGCCACCGGTCAACGGCTGGACGTTCGTGGTGGGACTGTCGCTGCCATATCCTGTCGGGCGGAGGTTCGTGGACAAATGCACGCCGATGCTCCTCAGGCTGGGAGCAGAGTTCATCGAGGTGCAATATTTCTTCAGCTATCCGCCGTATCGACTTCTTCGCTTGGGCGCGGATCATCCACGGTAGGCTCGTTCGAGCCTTCGCGATTGGCGACGAAGGAACGATCTGGAACAAGGGCAAGCCGACTCGGGATGAGAAGAGCCTGGGTCTCAAGCTGTTCGAGCTGCGCGGAGTTCGGGAGCGCACGGGGGACGCCGGGGGCGAGCTGATCCTCTATCCGACCGAGGAGCACGTTTTGCGGCTCGCCGGCCGCTGGAGCCTGGATCCAACTCGGATCGATACCGCTCCGGAGTTCGACGGCTTCGGGGTTCATCTGCCTTGCCCCGGCAGCCTGGCGGCCGGAGCGTCTGCGCAGAACGGCCTGACAGATCGCTCGCGCGACACCAGCCGGAGACATGGCTGGCTAACAGCAGAGGACCCACCGTTTGGTGACGGGTCTAGGACGAGATCATTAAAACGTGCTGAGCTGAGCGAATGAGCGATCCAGTATGGCTCCGCGGCTTACTCCACCATGCCGAGGCGGTCCTGACGGCCGGCGCTAACCGCGAACTTCAACGGTGGGTCGTCAGCAGTGCACGGATGCAGCCGTGTTTGCTTGACCACTCGATCCAGCACGAGCGTGGCGCAGTCAGGCCAAATGTTGCTGGCATCTGAGAGCGAAGCGGGCACTCTGTCCGCCGGCTTCGCAGCGGCGACGGTCTGGATCGAAGAGGTGTGCTCGGGCGCGAAGGTCAGCGCGAGAACTCGCGGGCTTGGATCTAGGCCCGTTGCGCTCCAAAACAGTGTTCCGGCAACAAAACCGAGAGCAGCCCAAATCGCAGCCCTGCTGCGTGAACCGCGCTTGTCTTGCAATAAGTGGTCGGCCGGTGGATTGATCCAAGGCCGGATCAGCATGCCGCGAGTTTGCCATGGAATTCCTCGTCCGAGCGCGAATCTGTTGCGTTCGGGTACCATGATGCCGAACGGCCACCACACTGCAACAGCTGGCCGGTGCTCAGAGCTGGCAACGTCGCAAGTTCTCCACGGAAATCTCAACGTGCGTATTGATCAGAGTGCACGCTGACCTTGCGGCTTGGTAGTGCCAGCACCGCCGCCGACTCGCACGGGCGGAACATACATGCGGTTCGCCCGGCAGAACGCGCGGCGCTCGTTGCTGCCACAAGGCCGGAAATGTCCTTCACGCGAAAAGCAGATCCGAACCTCGCGCAGCCGGTTACCTGAGCCGCGGCAGTCGACGGTCAGCATTTCGACCTTCAGGCCGGGATTAGCGTCGATGAACTCATCGACGACTTGCTGTGGGCTGATGAAGAACGGCGCGGCGGGCAAGCGAAATCTTTTCGGAATGTTGATCTTTTCGTAAAGCCGGCGCGAGAGATCATAATAGCCGGCCGGATCGAGCCCCGAGCAGGTGCCATGCTTCCGATATTCGTGAATGACGAGCCGCGGGCTCGGCATGATATCGAGCATCTGGTCGATGATGCGCTGGGGCACGAACGGGCGCTCCCGTGTCGGGCAGTACTCTGGAAACCCGCGCTCGTATTGCGGCCATAAGCCATGAAGCACGAAGGCGTAAGGCCGCGCCGTGCGACGGCACTGCGGATCGTTGTCCGGTGAGCGCACACTCGCGCAATACGTCGGGCTCCAGGACAATACGAGCGTGTAGTAATCGAAAACGCCGGCCTCGTGCTGACCTAGCGGCGCGCTGCGCTGGGCCGTAGCCGGGACGGTCATCAGCAGGGAGAGGATCGCCGCAAGGAGGATCGACGGCCGGATCGGACGTTTCATCAACATATCGAAGCTCGATCGTTGGTGGTCAGACGTGATCAAACGCGCGCGAGCCGCTGGAGAATGCGGGCCCAGCTCCGCGTGCCTTTGCGGAAGCTCGTCAGATTGTATTTCTCATTGGGTGAGTGAATGCAGTCGTCGTCGGTGCCGAAACCGATCAGCAGGCTATCCATGCCGAGGTGCGTCTTGAAAGCTGTAACGATAGGGATCGAGGCGCCAGAGCCCATCAGCGCTGCGGGCCGACCCCATTCCTCCTCCAGTGCTTGAGCGGCTGCCTGCACAAGCGGCGCATTGGGATCGAATGAAATGGCGGCATTGCCGTGGGCCGGTGTGAATTCGACCGTGCAGTCAGGTGGCACCCGCTCGGCCAGAAACTTTTGTAGGTTGGCGGTGATCTTTTCGGGATCCTGCCCGGTCACCAGCCGGCAGGTAATTTTCGCAGAGGCGCGGGAGGGGATCACCGTCTTAGTGCCGGGACCCTGGTAGCCGCCGGTAATACCATTTAACTCGCACGTCGGCCGCGCCCAGAGCTGTTCCAGCGCTGTGTAGCCCTTTTCCCCAGCGGGCACACTGAGGCCTACCTCGCCTAGGAATGCCTTCTCGTCAAAACCCAGGCGCCGCCATTGTTCGGCCTGGCTGCTGGGAACCTCGGCGACGCCGTCATAGAAGCCCGGTACCGTCACTCGCCCGTCATCATCGTGCAACGCGGCGAGCATGCGGGCCAGAACGCGGATCGGGTTGATGGCCGGGCCACCATAAAGGCCGGAATGAAGGTCGCGGTTGGGGCCGGTTACGATGACCTCGCCCCCGGCAAGCCCGCGCAGCATCGTCGTGATGCCGGGTGTGTCCTTGTCCCATTGGGTGGTATCGCACACGAGGGCGACGTCGCAGGTGATCTCCTGAGCGTGCTTCTCCAGGAATTGAGGCAGGCTCGGTGAGCCACACTCCTCTTCACCTTCGAGGAGCACGGTGACGGCGACGGGCAACTCGCCTGCCACCTGCTTCCACGCACGTGCAGCCTCGAGAAAGGTCATCAACTGACCCTTGTTGTCCTCCGCTCCTCGCGCGACGATCACGGTGCCGTTTCGCCGATCCTCCGCGAGCTGCGGCTCGAACGGCGGCGAGGTCCACAAATCCAGCGGGTCCGGCGGCTGGACGTCGTAGTGGCCATAGAAGAGCACATGCGGCATGCCCTTCGGGACCTCCCGGTGGGAGTGGCCGACGACCATGGGGTGGCCGGTCGTCGGTCGAATAGACGTCTCGAAGCCGATCTCTCGTAGCGTGCGAGCGCACCATTCCGCCGCGGCCGCGCACTCGTCCTTGTATGCCGGATCCGTAGAAATACTCTTGATGCGCAGAAGCTCGAATAGGCGCTCGAGCGCTTCATCCTGGGACTGGTCCAAGGCATCGAGTACTGAGGGAAGGTGATCGGCCATATCGGTCATGCTCGCGTCGAATTGGTACGCTGTCTGCTTTCAAGACTTGAAGCCCCTGCGCCGTCCTGTCAAAGGAAAGCGAAACGAGCCAAGCACCTGCGCGTTTGCTCCAGGAGGCTGACGAAGCTATCTCATGCGCGCACACCTTGCAGCATAAGGAAAGGTTTCCCGGATGAGCGTTACCGCTTCCGATCCCGACCGGAGACGCAAGTGGGTTTATCTCTTCGGTGCCGGTCGTTCAGACGGTTCCGCTGACATGCGTGAGCTCCTCGGCGGCAAGGGCGCCAACCTCGCCGAGATGGCAAGCTTGGGCCTGCCGGTGCCTCCCGGGTTCACGATCTCCACCGAAGTCTGTGCGTACTACTACGCGAACGATCGGACGCTGCCCGAAGGTCTCGAGGTCGCAAGTCGAGAGCGCGCTCGGTATCGTCGGCGATGCAGTCGGTGCGGTGTTCGGCGATCCGAAGAACCCGTTGCTCGTCTCGGTCCGTTCGGGCGCGCGGGCCTCGATGCCCGGCATGATGGACACGATCCTCAACCTCGGCCTCAACGACGAGACGGTGGAGGGTCTGGCGCGACGCTCCGGCGACGCGCGCTTCGCCTACGACAGCTATCGCCGCTTCATCCAGATGTACAGCGACGTCGTGCTGGGCGTCGAGCATCGGCGTGTTCGAGGAGATCCTCGAAACGCACAAGGACGCGCACGGCCTGACGAGCGACACCGAGCTCACCGCGGACGACTGGCAGCGAGATCGTCGCCCGCTACAAGGAGGCTGTCGAGCGCGAAGCTTGGCGAGCCATTTCCCGCAGGACCCGAAGGAGCAGCTCTGGGGCGCCATCAGCGCCGTGTTCGGCTCCTGGCAGAACGCTCGCGCCATCACCTACCGCCGCCTGCACAAGATTCCCGACGACTGGGGCACGGCCGTCACCGTCCAGGCGATGGTATTCGGCAACATGGGTAACAACTCCGCGACCGGTGTTGCCTTCACGCGCAATCCCTCGACGGGTGTCAAAGAGCTCTACGGCGAGTTCCTCGTCAACGCGCAGGGCGAGGATGTCGTCGCCGGCATCCGCACGCCACAGAACATTACTGAGAAGGCGCGCATCGAGGCTGGCGATACCGAGTCCGTCGCTGGAAGAGCTGATGCCGGACGTCTTCGCCGAGCTGAAGGAGATCTTCGCGAAGCTCGAGGCGCACTACCGCGACATGCAGGACGTCGAGTTCACCATCGAGAGCGGCAAGCTCTGGATGCTGCAGACGCGCTCCGGCAAGCGCACCGCGCGAAGCCGCGCTCAAGATCGCGGTGGACCTGGCCGACGAGGGCCTCATCACCCGCGAGGAGGCGGTGATGCGGATCGATCCGTCCGCGCTCGACCAGCTGCTGCATCCGACGATCGATCCGTCGGCGCACAAGCATGTCATCGCGCGCGGTCTGCCGGCCTCGCCAGGCGCCGCCTCGGGCGAGATCGTCTTCGACGCCAACGAGGCCGAGGCGCTCAAGGCGAAGGGGCGCGAGGTCATTCTGGTCCGCGTCGAGACGAGTCCGGAAGACATTCACGGCATGCACGCTGCGGCGGGCATCCTCACCGCCCGCGGCGGCATGACAAGCCATGCCGCCGTCGTCGCCCGTGGCATGGGCCGGCCCTGCGTGTGCGGCTGCAGGGCAGCTTCGGATCGATGCCAAGGCCGGCGAGATGACCGCGCCCGACGGCAAGGTCGTATCGCGCAGGAGACATCATCACCATCGACGGCTCGACCGGCGAGGTGCTCGAAGGCCAGGTGCGCATGCGGCAGCCGGAGCTGTCCGGCGACTTCGCAACGCTGATGTCCTGGGCCGACGCTGTGCGCCGGCTCGGCGTTCGCGCCAATGCAGACACAGTGCGGGACGCCCAGCAGGCGCTGCACTTCGGGGCCGAAGGCATCGGGCTCTGCCGTACCGAGCATATGTTCTTCGAGGCCGACCGCATCCTCGCCATGCGCGAGATGATCTGTGCCGAGGACGAGGAAGGCCGTCGCCGGGCGTTCGCCAAGATCCTGCCCATGCAGCGGGCGGACTTCGAGGCGCATGTTCGAGATCATGGCTGGGCTGCCGGTCACCATCCGGCTCCTTGATCCTCCGCTACACGAGTTCCTGCCGCACGAGGAGAAAGAGCAGATCTCCGTTGCCGAAGCACTCGGCGTGCCTGTTTCTCGCGTGAAATCGCGTGTTAGCGAGCTGCAAGAGTTCAACCCGATGCTCGGCTTCCGCGGCTGCCGGCTGGCGATCCGCTATCCCGAGATCACGGAAATGCAGGCGCGGGCGATTTTCGAGGCGGCGGTCAACGCTGCCAAGAAGACAGGCAAGCCGGTCGTGCCCGAAGTGATGATCCCCCTCGTCGCATATCGGAAGGAGTTCGACATTCTCCGCGATGTGATCGTGGCGACAGCCGAGGCGGTGGAAAAGGAGACGGGCGTCAAGCTCGAGTATCAGGTCGGCACCATGGTCGAGCTTCCCCGTTCGGCTCTGCGCGCAGAGGAGATTGCAGCAGGTGAGGGCGGAGCCGAGTTCTTCTCATTCGGCACCAACGACCTCACGCAGACCTGCCTCGGTCTTTCCCGCGACGACGCTGCGCCGATCCTCGAGAACTATCTCGGCCGGAGCATTTTCGAGAGCGATCCGTTCGTCTCCATCGACCAGGATGGCGTGGGCGAGCTGGTGCGTATCGGCACGGAGCGCGGCAGGAAGGCTCGGCCGGATCTGAAGATCGGCATTTGCGGTGAGCACGGTGGCGATCCGGCATCGGTCGCATTCTGCCACGAGATCGGGCTCGACTACGTCTCCTGCTCCCCGTTCCGTGTGCCGGTGGCGAGACTTGCGGCGGCGCAGGCGGCAATTTCGGGGCGGATCACGCCGAAAGAGGGCTGAACCGCTCCTTCCATCAGCCGCCTCGGTGGCGCGCCTGGGGCCGGCTGCCATCATCGCCTCTGCTGGTCAGAATGAGGGCGGAACGTGAAGCTCATCGAGCATCAGGCGCAGGAGTGCGAGGACTGGCGGCCGGGCGTTACGACCCGGATGCTCGTTTCAGCGGTGTCCGGGTCGGTGCAGCTGTGCATTTTCGACCAGTATTGCCAGCCTGGCCACGGTGCGCCGACCCACCTGCACGCGGTGGAGGAGGTTCTGACGGTCCTCGAAGGCCGCGCCGAGAATCTGGGTGGGGGACGATCGCGCGGAGGTCGGAGCGCGGGCATTCGGTTATTGTCCCGGCAGGCGTCAAGCACGGTTTCCGGAATGTGTCGGAAACCGATTTGCTCCACGTCCGGGCAACTCTCGCCGCGCCGATCTTTGAAGCAAGCTACGAGGATCGCAGAGAGCTGGCGATCCGATATGTGCCATCGGGATGAGCGGCCTTGCGATGGCCACTACCCGGTGCTTCCTAAAACTCCGCTGCGTCCTCCTCATCCAAGGTTCGCCGACGGGGCCGCTGAGGAAGAGAAGGGAGTATGAGGAGCAACACGACGGCGGGTGGGAAAATGAACGACCACGCCATCCAGGACGAGTAATCGCGCTTTTTCAGGCCCGCAAGCAAACCGCCGATCAACATCGCTGTGATCGCGGTCACGCCCCAGAGGACCACGAACTCAACCATTTGGGCCTCCCGCTTGGAGCCGGTCTCCCGCCCGAAAGTAAACCAAACCGCGCTGATCCTGAACAAAATCGAAACGAGCGCCGAAGCTTTTGCAGAGCTTCACAATTCAAACCACCGTAGCACCTGTCGACTGATCATGGCCAAACGGTGGTGCTGGATGAATCCGGCACCACGTCGCGGGTGCCTGAGCTAGGTTGTGGTACCGATCTCGATGTCGAGTCCGATGTCCAGCACTGGTGCCGAGTGCGTCAGGGCGCCGACGGAGATGAGGTCGACGCCGGATTCGGCAACGGCCCGGACCGTGCTGAGATCAATTCCGCCGGAGGCTTCGGTATGCACTCGCCCGCCTACAAGGCGCGACAGCCTCCGCGAGCTGGGCAGGCGTCATGTTGTCGAGCAGCACCGCGTCGATGGGGTGATTGAGCGCTTCTGCGAGCTGGTCGAGGCTGTCCACCTCCACCTCGATCTTGACCATGTGTCCGACCCGCGCGCGTGCCGCCGCGATCGCCGGCCCGATGCCGCCAGCAACCGCGATATGGTTGTCCTTGATAAGGACGGCATCGAACAGGCCGATCCGGTGGTTCATGCCGCCACCAGCGCGTACGGCGTATTTCTCCAACGCCCGCAATCCCGGGGTCGTCTTGCGGGTGTCGACGATCGCGGCACGCGTTCCGGCAATGGCGTCCACATAGCGGCGAGTGAGTGTGGCAATCACCACTCATGCGACCGAGGAAGTTGAGGGCGACCCGTTCTGCCGTCAGCAGCGCGCGGGCGCTGCCGCTCACCCGCGCGATCTTTGCCCCCGCTTCGACTTGCTCACCATCGGGAACGAGGGGCTCAAACATCACTGACCGGTCCAGGTGACGGAACGTGGCAGCCGCCACGTCGAGTCCGGCGATCACGCCCGGCTTGCGTACGGCGAATACGCCCGATGCCTTTGCCTCGGGCGGGATAACCGAATCCGTCGTGATATCGCCGGCAAGGCCAATGTCCTCAGCCAATGCGTTCGCAACCACGCTGGTGATGAGCGGCTCGGGTAAGCGAATGTCAAAGTGTGGTCTCGTCATTGTTCACTCGGTCCTGCTGCCGAGCCGAGCATGGCTGGCAGCTCCTCGCCCTGGAGCGCCGACCTGAGCTCAAGGCCGGCGAGAGTAATGGAGCTGCGTCGCTGCCATTCGGGTCGCGGCTCGGGGTAGTCGCTGCGGTAGTGACCGCCACGGCTTTCTTTGCGCCGCAATGCGCATTCGGTGATGAGGCGCGCGGTGATGAGGGCGTTTCCGACCACAGGGTCGCCGTCTGCGGCCTCGGTAATGGTGCCGAGCGCCTGGAGCGCGTGCGTGAGCCCCGCGGCGTCGCGCTCGACTCCCACGTAGCGCGACATAATCGTCCGGATCATGCGGAGGACTTCGGAACGCATCCCGAAGTCGGGCAGATGCGTAGCCTTGCTCCTGATGAGGTTGATGCGGGTTGTTGGGCGCCGCTCGAGACGGCCGATATCTGCAGCCACGCGGGCGCCGAAGACGACCGTCTCAAGCAACGAGTTGGAGGCGAGCCGGTTCGCGCCATGCAGCCCCGGTCTATGCGACTTCGCCAGCCGCCCAAAGGCCAGGCACGCTGGTACGGCCCCATTCATCGGTTTGAACGCCGCCCATGTGGTAGTGCTCGGCCGGTGCGACAGGGAGCGGCTGCGTGACAGGATCGAGGCCAGCGGCGCGGCAACGCTCGTAGACGGTCGGAAAGGCTTCGGGAAACCGGGCGCCAATCGCCTGGCGGCAATCGAGGAATGCACCGCGGCCGGCGGCGATCTCGCGGAAGACGGCACGCGCTACCACGTCCCGCGGGGCGAGCTCGGCATCCGGATGCTGGCCGAGCATGAACCGCTCGCCGCCGCTGTTGATCAACACCGCACCCTCGCCGCGTAGCGCCTCGGTCGCGAGCGGAGCTGGATCGAGGCCGACGTCGAGAGCCGTCGGATGGAATTGCACGAACTCGGCATCGGCGATGGTCGCGCCGGCGCGAGCGGCGATGGCGATGCCCTCGCCGCTGCGCGTGCGGCGGATTGGTGGTCACGGCGTAGAGATCGCCAATGCCGCCGGTTGCGAGGACGACGGCGCGGGCACCGTCAAGTGTATGGACGCGGCGGGGTCGTCGGTGCGGGTCAGGGTGACGCCTGTGACGCGGTCGCCGGTCTTGATCAGCGCAAGCGCGCTGAAATTTTCGAGAAGGGTGATGGAAGGCGTGCGGCGGACGGCCTGCGATCATGGCCTGCATGATGGCAAGCCCGGCTCTGTCGCCGGACACGCGCACGATGCGCTTGGCGGAATGCGCCGCCTCGCGCGAGAGGACGAAATGGCCTTCGAGATCCGGTCGAACGGCACGCCGTAGGCCAGCAGATCGCGAACGCGGTCGCCCGCCTCTGCCGCGACGAGATGCGCGATCCGCTCGTCGACGATGCCTGCGCCGGCCGTGATTGTGTCCGCGGCGTGCTGCTCCGGCGTGTCGCCTTCGCCAACGGCCGCCGCGATGCCGCCCTGCGCCCACGCGCTCGAAGCGCCCTCGCCGAGCGGCGCGGGCGAGACGACGGTGACCGGCGCGGGCGCGAGCTTCAGTGCGGTGAACAGGCCGGCGAGACCCGCGCCGACGATCACGATGTCGCCGCCCGCGGCTGGTCGCGCCTTAGCTCGCCCGCCATTGGCCATAGGAAAGGTCGCTGAGCCGCTGAGCCACTTCGGATGCGCTGCAGCGGCTCGGCTTCGTCAGTTGGTCAGGTTGATCATGCGCTCGACGGCACGGCGGGCGCGCTCGCGACGAGCGGGTCGACGGTAACCTCGTGGCGCATGTAGACGAGGCTTTCGAGGATGTTCTGCAGCGTGATCCGCTTCATGTGCGGGCACAGATTGCAGGCCTGACGAACTCAGTCTCGGGCGCCTCGGCCGCGACGTTGGAGCCCATCGAGCACTCGGTGACCAGCACGACCTTGGCCGGCTGGTTCTTCTTCACCCAGTCGATCATGCCGGACGGTGGAGCCGGTGAAGTCGGCCGTCGCGATGACGTCGGGCGGGCACTCGGGGTGCGCGATGATCTGCGATGCCGGGATCGGCCGCGCGGAAGGCCTCGAGCTCCTCGCCGGTGAAGCGCTCATGCACCTCGCAGTGGCCCTTCCAGGCGATGATCTCGACCTTGGTCTTGCGTCGGCACGTACTTCGCCAGGTACTCGTCGGGGATCAAGATGACGCGCGGCACGCCGAGGCTCTCGACGACCTTCACGGCGTTCGCGGACGTGCAGCAGATGTCGCTCTCTGCCTTCACCTCGGCGCGAGGTGTTGACGTAGGTGACGACCGGCACGCCG
Organism: uncultured Pseudomonadota bacterium; assembly: GCA_963786775.1. Lineage (GTDB taxonomy): Bacteria > Pseudomonadota > Alphaproteobacteria > Rhizobiales > Hyphomicrobiaceae > ZC4RG25. Next base: position 58,341 of record CAWBAM010000041.1, read on the forward strand.
GGATAGGCCTCGCGCAGCATGCGCACGTCCTCGGCCGTGATGGAGGAGGCCAGCGAGCAGCCGGCCCTGAGGTCGGGGATGAGCACCGTCTTGTCGGGATTGAGCAGCTTCGAGGTCTCGGCCATGAAGTGCACGCCCGCCTGCACGATGACCTCGGCATCGGTGCGCGCCGCTTCCTTGGCGAGCTGCAGGCTGTCGCCACGGATGTCGCCGACGCAGTGGAAGATCTCCGGCGTCATGTAGTTGTGCGCCAGGATGACGGCGTTGCGCTGCTTCTTCAGGTCGTTGATGGCCTTGATGAGCGGCGCGAACTGCGGCCACTCGAGCGGCGTGACGACCTTCGCCACCCGGGCGTAGAGGGGCTCCATCTCGCGAGCCAGCTCAGGCGTGAATTCGGGCAGGTCCGGCATCGGCAGGACGTTGCGGCCCTTGCGGCAGCCGCAGTGCGCGCCGTTTCGGATTGAACCGTGGCCATGGGAGACGCTCCCTCCTGCTCCTCCCACATATGCTCACATTGAGCATTACAGTGGCATGAAAAAATGCCGGACAAGCCGGTACGCTCGGATATGCTCCTTCTGAGCATTCTCTGTGCAAATAAGATATGACAGATGGCCGTGCATTTCCAGGGCTGCGTTCGTCTGACTCCGGATAGCTGGTTTGCAGTCGAACGCAGGCCCCATGAGCGGCCTGGAGCCATCGATCAGCTGCGGCCGGGTTTCACGCGCACGCCCGGTGCCGGCCGCTCGAGCAGGACCTCGCGGCGGAACCGGTAGAGCCGGGCCGGGCGTCCGCCAGTCTTCGCCCGTACCTCGCCGGTCGGCTCGACAAGCCCCGCACTTTCGACCAGCCTGCGGAAGTTCTGCTTGTGCAGATGCGGGCCGAGGATCGCCTCGACGGTCTTCTGCAGCTCGAACAGCGTGAACTCGTCCGGCATGAGCTCGAAGACGACCGGGCGATATTTGATCTTCGCTCTGATTCGCCCGATGGCCGTCGCCAGGATGCGGCGATGGTCGTAGCGCATCGGCACGCCAAGACGTGGCAGGCTGCCCCACGTCGCTGCGCCGCCTCGCGGCCGTCGCGTCGTGCTTCCTCAACGAGCCCCGCTTCATAGAGCAGCTCGAAGCGCTCCAGCACCTTCTCTTCGTCCCAGGCGCCGCCGAACAGGCCGAAGAACATGCGCAGGCGCTCCGCGCGCTGCACCGGTCGGCCGGGAGGAGGTGGCGTCACGGGCGGCCGCTCGGCCCACGTCGTGAGTTTGGGCTCGATCACTCCGGTCAGAATTGCCGGCCTGCCCCGCGCCAGTCCTCCCAGGGGAAGTAGTCGTACCAGCTCCGCCAATCCCACCGCTCGGACTTGCCGACGCTCGGCCGGGCCGCGTCAGCGCCAGGTATCCGATCGAGACGACATGCGGGCCGACGTCGCCCGGCTGGGCATGGCGGCCGCGGTCGCCGAATGTATAGAGCTGCTCGACATAGCCGAGCTCGAGCCGGTTTGCTCGGAGACCCACTTTCGCAGGCCGATTTCCAGAGTCCGGTGCTCGAGAGGAGAGAAGGGACCGAACGGCAGCGCCTCGATGGCCTGACCGGTTTCGTCTTGCGAGCGCACGACCAGGACGACGGGCTCGTCCTTCTGCACGGCGAGGATCGCTGCATTGAGGCCGATCTCGACAGCCGCCACCTCGTGCCGCTCCCGTACACTGCTCTCGCGCGTCTGCGCTCGAGTAGTCCGCTTCAGGTGAGCTTCGAAGGTCATCCACGATCTCCTTGGCCGCGGCAGTACTGACGGATGATGGCGAATTTCGGATCCGTCCGTATGGCCACACATTCCATTCGAAGGCTGTGGGTGAGCGGCCACTATCCCACTCGGGAGGCAGATCGAGCTGAACGCTCGGCTCAGGGGAACGTGGATGGAAGAGCGAACGGCTCAGCTTCGCTGGCCAGCCTCGGCGGCCCCATTTCATTGATGGCCCTGATCATGCGCCCGCCCCGGCCAAGCAACTCGTCAGCAAGCTCGACGAGGCGCCGGTTGGGAAGCGCTGTCGCCGAGGCCTCCCGGATGTGCCTTGCCACCAGCGCTTCCGGCGCTCCAGGATTTAGCGTGCAGAGCGTGATGAACGCAGCAGCCGTCGAGCGGCTGATGCCGGCCCAACAGTGCACGATGAGCGGTCCCTGCCTGTTCCAGGTCTGCGCGAACCGGATCAGCTCCAGCACGTGCTCCTCGCGGGGATGGATCAGTCCCTCCTGCGGGGCGATGATGTCGTTGACAGCAATCTTGAGGTGATTGGCAGGATCGATGCTCGATGGCGTCTCCAGCATCGTCTGCTGATTGATCAGCGTGACAAGATAGCGGGCGCGAGTTTCGGCAAGCGTGTCGTGAACTCGACTGAGGGGGCACACGTAGAGCTGGCCCGGGCGCGGAGCTCCGAAGCTCGTGCTGCTGTTGCGACCCAACCCGACTGAGAGGCTCCTCGCTTCTCATGACTGAAAATGCCCGAATATACGGATGCGGGTCACGGACGCGTGCGACCCGCTCAACTGGCAACTTTGAAATGAAGTGAAAAAATCGAGTTTGCAAGCGGCCGGAGCGCTCAAGCGCAATGATTCGGCCGGAGCCGTGCTCAGCCAAAGAGCGTTCGCGAGCTGTGGTGTCGCGTCAGTCGCCTCTGGACTTGCTGTTGCCTGGCCTCAGATTGACGCCGCTCTCAACGGGTGATCCGCTCGTATCTGCGGGAAGACCGCCTGTTCCAAGTCCAGGCCGGTTATCTGGATCGAACGGCGTGTCCAAAGATCCGCGTTGCTGCGAGACGGCTTCAAGATATCTGCGAGTTCCAGGCTCAATCGCGGCCTGCCGCTCATGGCGCTTGGGAGCGGGCGGAGCGCCCCTCCTCTGGCGGGCACGTACCGCAAGCGCGTTGTCGACTCCAACCACGCCCTCCGCTTCATAGGCCACGACCTCTGCCATCTGCTTGGCGAGCTCGCTGGTCACGGTGCCCTCGAGAATAACGCGGCAACCCTCCACTCGGACCTCGATGCCAGATGAATCGATACCCGGGATCGTCGGCCAGCCGGCTCCGGACGTCCTCGCAAATGGCTTCGCTTGTGGAGAGTGAGCCGGTCCGATGTAGCTCCTCGCCGCTTTTCAACTTCGTTTCCCACGCCATTCTCATTCCGCTCCTAGTCAACAGACCTTTGGAGGTCCTTGCGAGGTCAACGCCCACAGCGACTGGGAGTTGCATCTGCGGCGTTGTGCCGGAACCTGCTCACCATCCTTGAGTTGTCTCGATGCGTTTCCGCTCGTGTAGCATCAAGGGTATCTGGCAAGATGCAAGTTTCTGAGGTCATGACTCGAGAGGTGGAGGTCATCTCGCCGGATGCAAGCCTGCGGGAAGCCGCACGCAAAATGGATGACCTCAACGTTGGCGTGTTGCCGGTGTGCGATGGGCAGAGATTGGTCGGCATCATCACCGACAGGGACATCACCGTACGCGCCACCTCGATCGGCGAGTTCCCTGATGTGACGCGCGTCGACGAGATCATGACCGGGGAAGTCTGGTGGTGTCACGAGAGCGACGATGTCGAGGAAGTCGCTCTTCGCATGGGCGAGAAGCAGATCCGTCGCATGCCGGTGATCGATGACAACCGCATGCTCGTCGGCATCATCACCTTGGGCGATCTGGCCACCGAGCGCGCCCCCGGTACGCGGCGGGCGCTGCGCAAGATTTCAGAACCGTCGGAGCCGGACTGGTCAGGTACGTTGTCAGACCGGCGAGCGGACCCGGATCACTTCGCCCTTGAAGAGCCTGTGGCCGCCACCGGCCGCACGGATGATCTCATCGCCGAGGACGTATTCAGGTCATTGGACGCGGCAGACGAAATCGACGTTTCCGAGATCGATATCTACGTCGAGAACGGGGCCGTATCGCTCAATGGGACCGTAGATGACTACGCCGCGAAGGAGCTGGCTACGAAAATCGCCGAAGGCCATCGATGGCGTTACCGTCATCAACAATCACCTTCGAATCCGCACGGATGCCGGTGTGCTTCCAGACGTAAGATTCAAGAAGCTGCGGACGGCCAAGTAACCCGCAAGTCACCCGCGCATCATCGCACCTGCGGCATCCAGCGCCGCAGAGCTAGATGGACCGGCGCGCAAATCAGTAGCGGATAGCCCGCCATCAACATCATCAGCCACGCCCAGCTCGGCATCACCATCTGCGGGTGCGTGTCGCTGAAGCCGTAGACATAGTTGATGTTGCGAGCCGCGCTGCCGGGATCGGAACTCGGTGGCGGCAGGACGAAATAGGATACGAGAAGTACGCACCAGGCCAGGACGGTCCAAGCCAAAAACGCCCGCCGGTCATAACCGAGGCGCCAGACGAGATAGAGCAGCAAGGGCGGTAGCCACAGGTGAAAGAGCGAAAGCGCACGCAGATGGAGCGGGTAGGTGGTGTCGAACATGTATGCCGTCATGCCCGTCAACCGGCCGCCGAAAGCCAAGGCGACGAAGTCTGCAATCCATAGGGCATGTGCCGCCAGCGTGCCGACGGCGGGCATGGAGGCGAGTAGCGGGCTTTCGAGCCAGATCGCCGCCAAAACGAAAAACAGCGCAAGGTCGCAGAAGAAAAGAAAATTGGCCGGGCCGTAGGCTGCCCAATAGACGGGCACAAGGACCGCAACGAAGGCAGTGTAGGCGACCTTTAGCCAGACTGGGATGCGTGGCGAGGCGGCCGACCAGAAGCGATCGCGGAGGTCCACGGCCGCGCGCCTCTTCAGCGTTGCCCTTCCCGCCGCGACATGAACGCCAGCCGTTCGAAGAGGTGGACGTCCTGCTCGTTCTTGAGCAATGCCCCGTGGAGGGGCGGGATCAACTTGCGCGGGTCGCTCTCCCGGAGCGTTTCCGGATCGATATCCTCGTTGAGGAGAAGCTTGATCCAGTCGAGCAGCTCGGACGTCGACGGCTTCTTCTTGATGCCCGGGACCTCGCGGATCTCGTAGAAGATCTTGAGCGCCTCGGAGACGAGCCGTCCTTTGATGCCGGGGAAATGAACCTCGACGATGGCTCGCATCGTCTCGGGGTCAGGAAACTTGATGTAGTGGAAGAAGCAGCGGCGGAGGAAGGCGTCCGGCAGCTCCTTCTCGTTGTTCGATGTGATGATGACGATGGGCCGATTGCGCGCTCGTATAGTCTCGCCCGTCTCGTAGACGAAGAACTCCATGCGATCGAGCTCCTGTAGCAGGTCGTTCGGGAACTCGATGTCTGCCTTGTCGATCTCGTCGATCAGGAGAACCGGGCGGACCTCACAGTCGAAGGCCTCCCAAAGTTTGCCGCGCTTGATGTAATTTCGGATATCCTTGACCCGCTCATCGCCCAGCTGGCTGTCGCGCAGACGACTGACGGCATCGTACTCGTAAAGTCCTTGCTGGGCCTTCGTGGTGGACTTGATGTGCCACTCGATGATCGGCACGCCGAGAGATTTCGCCACTTCGATTGCCAGCATCGTTTTGCCGGTACCGGGTTCGCCCTTCACCAGCAAGGGACGTTGCAACGTGATGGCCGCGTTGACGGCGACCGTCAGATCTCGCGTGGCGACGTAGCTCTCCGTTCCCTCGAATCGCATCGACAAGTCTCTGACCTCCGGTCCTGCAGGGGAGCGCGACACATTAGATGGGTGGTTTTGGCGCAGCAAGTTCGGCCGCCTTCGTGGCGCTGACACCGCGTGAACCTGCGCATGATCCAACGGAAATGAAGACGACTGCTGATGGAGAATCAAAGCTTCCGGTTGTAATAAGACTGCAACCAATGCGTGTTACCGCCTCGCTTGCGCCGCATTTGCCAGCTTGCGCAGTCAAAACCGGGAAATCCTTAACTCGTGAAGTTGGCGGGATAAAAGCGGTCCCATCTGGTCATGCTCAGTATGCGCGAGTTGCGCGTGACTGCGCTATTTCGTACGCAGGCCAACCATGAGCACAACAAAAGATCGGAAATCGCACGCCAAAGCCCAAGGCAAGTCAACCAAGGTGGAGGAAGCGAAGCTGTCCAGCCTGCTGCTGCCGGATCTGCCGGATGACTACCGGCCATCTGAGGATGAGCCATTCATGAACGAGAGGCAGCGCGCCTACTTCCGGCGTAAGCTGCTCGCCTGGAAGGAGGAAATCATTAAGCAGACCCGGGAGACCCTGGTGGGGCTGCACGAGGGCTCTGTTCAACATGCCGACCTGGCTGACAGGGCGACCTCCGAAACCGACCGGGCATTGGAGCTCCGGGCGCGGGATCGGCACCGCAAGCTCATCGCGAAGATCGACGCAGCGCTGGCCCGCATCGAGGACGGCACTTACGGTTATTGCGAGGAGACCGGCGAGCCGATAGGGCTGCGGCGTCTTGATGCCCGGCCGATCGCCACCCTGAGCATTGAGGCTCAGGAGAGGCACGAGCGGCGCGAGCGCGTGTATCGCGAGGACTAGGCCGGTTGACGCGTTGCCGGTTGGGGCGCTGCCCTTGACCGGCGACTCTTCGGATGGCGTGTTTCGCGAGCGGACGAGGGGCTGTCTTATGTGCCTCCGGCTTCCAGCTCCTGCTCCCGGCGGCGCGCCTCCATGGCTCGTGCGAACGCGTGCTTCACACCGTCCAGATCGCGCAGGTGAATATCGTGCTGCAGGTACGGGATCTCGATCCCTGCCTCGCGGAACGACTTGGCAATTGCCAGCCGCAACTCCGTTTGAACCGCAAGCCGCCGCATCACATCGGGCACAAAGGCGCGGAGGGAGAAGATCATCGCGCTCTCTCCGAAATCCTCGAAAACGACTGTCGGCTCAGGCTCTCTCAGGATGGATGGGGAGTCCTCCGCGACGCGGCGGAGAATGGCGATAACCTGCTCCGGATCCGCCTTGTAGGAAACGCGGACATACACCACGAGGCGGCCAATCGCGTTGCGGTGCGTCCAGTTCATCACGGTTCCGGTAATCAGCTCGGAGTTGGGGATAATCAGGCTCGATCGATCAAACGTCTCGATCTCGGTCGCGCGCACATTGATGCGGCGCACAAAGCCTTCCTGGCCGTTAACGACGATCCAGTCGCCGACCTTCACCGGTCTTTCGATGAGCAGAATGATCCCCGAGACGAAGTTGTTGAAGATGGCCTGCAGTCCGAAGCCGATCCCGAGGGAGAGCGCGCCGGCCACGATGGCGAGCTGCGTGAAGTCGAGCCCCGCATATGACAGCGCGAAAATGATCGCCAGACCGACACCGGTGTAACCGACGCCCATCAGCACCGAATGTGCGATGGACCTGTCGATCCGCGCAGGCATCAGAACGGACCGGTCAAGCCATCTCTGGAAGGCGCGCGTAAGGAACAGCAGGATGAGGAAAAGGCCGAGCGCGAGCAGGATGCGCACAAGCGAGATCTGGAATCGGCCAATCTCGAATTCGACGATTCCAACTTTCAGCCAGTCGATAAAATCGTCTCGTGTATAGCCCCAAGTGAGCAGGATCAGCGGCACCGCGACCAGCAGGAGAACGGTGTCCACGACCCCAATGATCAGGCGAGTGACATAGCTCGTCCGCTCGCTGTCGAGGCCAAGTCTGGTTTCCAGGATGCGTCCCATCGGGCGCTCGCCATCGGCAAGCGCGCCTACCGCGCGACGGATTATTGCGTGAGCCAACAGCAGTAGAAATAGCGTCAGCCCCGCCAGCATAGCTTGTGTGGAAATGAACTGTCCCAGGGCCACGTAACCGGCCAGCGTGGTCCCCAGGATCATCAGCGCCGCAGCCGCAACCGGCACCTTTATCCACAGCGGTCGAGAACGAGACGGCGGCTGGAGGACCGCGGCTTCGCGGCTGCCGAGAGGGATGCGTACGAACGCAGCCAGAACGGCGGCGAAGGCAAGGTTGGTCAGTGTCGTTTGCACGACGCCGATCTCGAGAGGCAGGTAAAGAATCCGCACCACATCGCGGAGCAGCGTTTCGATGGCGATGAGGGCGGCAAGCACCCTCGCCAGACGTAACAGCTTCGGCGCGCCGGCTAGGTCCAGGAGCCGAAAACCTGACGGAGTCGGGGCCAAGGCTACTTCGGCAACTGCCCTCACCCCGATGAACACCGCGAATGCTTTCAGCCCTGCGAGCGCAAGCTCACCGACCGTTGCCGTCAGCAGTCCCGAGCCGGCGAGCCCCCCGTAAAGCGTGATCGCCGCGGCACAGAGGCGGCAACGCGCCTGTGGCGGCTCTCCATATTGCATCGCCCGTATTCGGGAAGTAGGCGGCCCAGCCCTCACCACGGACCCGCATCCGGCTTCCGATTACCGAAAGGGCGAGGCGTAGCACTCCATAAACGCCAGCTGCCATCGCCACGACCAGCACGAGCGACAACGGCTTGTCGCGCGCCTGATGCCACCATGCTTTCGCGAGATTGCTGATTTGTCGGCTCGTGCGCGGCAGCTCGGCTGCGAGATCCTGCCAAGTTGAAAGCCACAGCGGGCTTCCGGTTCGCTGCATCAGCTCGCGGGCGAAGAGGGCCTGCCGATGATGTTGCACCAGCCTCATGAGCTGCCGCGACCGGACCAGGGCCAGTTCCGCACTCTTGATGGCGCCCTCTACATTCGACTGGATCGAAGTCAGCCGCTCCCGTTCGCTGGCGACGTTCGGCGCCTCGGGGGCCGCATCCTTTTCGGGAGGGGGACCGAGCTTTTGAAGCTGTGCCGTGACAGCTGAAAGGCGAGGTTTGAGCGCAGCAATGAGCTCCTGGGCCTCGACCTCGATGCGTTCCAGCTCGAGTCGTTGTCCTGCAAGCCCGCTCTCCCGATCCTTGACGCGCTGAATGCCTTTGGCGGCGTTCTCGACATCGGAGGCCAGGCGCACGATGCGTTGGGCCAGCTCAGCGGGGAAAAAAGGCGATGGTGTCGGGGACTTAGGCTGCTGGGCTTTAGCCGCGCGGAGACGCGGCCGACCCTGCGGGCTCATTGGCATATGCAACCCTCGGCAGGCCAAGAGCAATCGTGAGGCAGCCGACGCAGGTCAGCACAAGGACAAAAATCCTCGGAAGTCGTGATGACATGCCCCGGCTCCAGTGTTGGCGGCTCACGCCTCGACCACGGTGCTCGACCGTGTGCGCCGCTGGAAAATCGACTCCGCGGGCTCATGCGTGGTCTCGGGCATCTCGGGTGGTTGAATGCCGGTCTCGATCACCACGTCGACAGGTCCCCCGGTCATGATTAGATGCTCCACACCGTCTCGGCGGATGAGAAGGAGCTTCCGTCGCCCATCGACATTGGCCTGGTCCACCACCTCCAGACGCTTCGGTGGACGGGGGCCGAAAAAGTTGCCGGTGAGGGCACCCTTCAGCGCACCGCTTGGCGATCCTGTGCTGAGATAGCCGCGCAGCAGCAGTGCCCCGACCACGAGAAGGGCAGCGATGAACACTACGAAAAGCAGCCAGGACAGGATTTCCATAATGAATTGACGCGGGCGCACCCGCGCTCCTCTCGATCAGCTGGATGGAGGCGTGCACGTCCTTATGGCGCTGTGAGGGCGCCCCCGCCCCGTCCGGCCATCCCGTTCGCACCCCCCGAAGGTCGCAGCGCGAAGGTATAGCGTGCTTCGCGGAATAGATTAACACGGTTGGAATGAAGACAACTCGTGCGCGAACAGAACATCTCTGTGCGCAGAAAGCCGGCGAACGGACACTCGGCAACGATATGTTTACCGGGATGACTGAAATATTGAGATCGTTACGGTTCCGAGACGTCCTGCCGATCTGTTAGGGCGCCGTAGCCTGGGCTTATGAACATTCGTGAAAGTTGTGCGTAAGAGTAGCCTAAGATGGCCGGCAAGCCCGCCGTATCCCAGAATCAGCTAGTTTCTCCCGCTATGCGGGAAATAGAAGCGCAACAGGGACCACTCACGGCTGACATCCCTCTGGTGAGTTCGCGCTCCGGCGGAGGCATCATCGCCCTTGCCGCTGTCGTACTTGCCGGAGCCTTGGGGACGCTCGCCGTCCTCACGTTCGATTCGAGCGAGCCCATTCTGCTGACCGCCATGGCGTTCCTTGCGACGCTTGGCGTCTTCTTTGTGTTTGGGCTCTTGGCAGGGCACATCCGGATCGCTGACCACTCTGGGGATGCGAACATCGTCGATGCCCTGGCGCGGAGCTTGAAGGACGGCCTGTGTGTCACCACGCTCGATGGCCGCCGAGTTTATGCCAACCGTGCCTTTGATGAGCTGGTCGGGCCCGCGGACTACGATCATGTCAGTGCTCTGGAATCGCTCTTCGCCGGCGAGCCCCAAGCCGCAGAAGCCTTGTTCCGGTTGGCGCGGGCTGCAGGACGCGGGGAGAGCAGAACAGAGGAGTTTCGCCTCCGGACGGTATTGGCCGGCCAGCGTCAGTCGCGCTGGTTCCGCCTCAGCGTGAGCCGCCTCGATCTGGGGCGCAGCGGCGAGGCCGAGCCCCTCGTCGTCTGGCGGATGATCGACGTCACCGACGATCGGCGGCGCGAGGCCGAGGCGATGCGTGCCCTGGAGGCGACGCTCGGCTATTACGAGACGATGCCCCTCGGCCTTCTGGTCGCCGGTGAGGACGCAGAGATCGAGCATCTCAACGGCACGTTGGCCACATGGCTCGGCCTTTCGGCCAGCTCTCTGGCACGCGGTCTGAAGCTGACCGATATCGTTTCCGGCGATGGCGCTCTTCTTCTTCGGGCGCTGGCCCGCGATGCCGAGCATCGAGCGCGCCGGATCGATCTGGATCTGGTGCGCGAGGACGGCGTGATATGGCCGGCGACGCTGCTCGTTGTGCAGCGTGCCCGCCAAGCCGGTTTCGTCGCTGCCGTGCTCGAGCGCATTACCGAAGCCGACGCGGGTGGGCGCGGCCGCACGGCCGATGTGCGATTTGCCCGCTTCTTCCAGTCGGCGCCGTTCGGCATCGCCACTGTCGGCGCAGACGGTCGGATCGTCAGCGCCAACACGGCTTTCGCACGACTGATGGTGGATGGAAAGGCCGGACGTGGAGACAGCGCGCTCGATGTTCTCACTCGCAACGTCGAGCCCGACCGGCGGGCAGAGGTGGAAGCCGCTCTGAACGATGCGCTGGCCGGGAAAGCCAATATCCAGCCGCTTGAGATCACAGTCGGCGGGTCGCGGGAGTTCACGCGCCGCGTCTTCTTCAGTGCTCTGAGCCGCGGGTCTGCGGAGGAGGCGGCGGTGCTTTACGTCATCGACGCCACCGAGCTGAAGGCGCTGGAGATGCAGTTCGCCCAGAGCCAGAAGATGGAGGCGATCGGAAAGCTCGCGGGCGGCGTCGCGCACGACTTCAACAATGTCCTGACGGCCATCATCGGCTTCTCGGACCTGCTGCTGCAGACCCACCGGCCCGGCGATCCCGCCTATCGCAACATCATGAACATCAAGACGGCGGCCAACCGCGCGGGCGAGCTCGTGAGCCAGCTGCTCGCCTTCTCACGCCGTCAGACCCTGCAGCCCGAGGTGCTCCAGATCGGCGAGATGCTGACGGACACCTCCGTGATGCTCAATCGTCTCCTCGGTGAGAAGATCGAGCTGAAGATCCTGCCGGGGCGGGACCTGTGGTACGTCAAGGCCGACCTCTCGCAGCTTCAGTCCGTCATCATCAATCTGGCCGTGAACGCCCGGGATGCCATGCCCGACGGCGGCCAGCTCATCATCCGGTCAAGGAACGTCACCGAGCGCGAGAGCCAAAGGCTCGAGCCGCAGAATCTGCCCATCGGCGAATACGTCATGATCGAGGTGGAGGATACCGGCCACGGCATGACGCCCGAGGTGCAGGCCAAGATCTTCGAGCCGTTCTTCACGACCAAAAGCGTGGGCAAAGGGACCGGTCTTGGGCTGGCGACCGTCTACGGCATCGTCAATCAGACCGGCGGGTACGTCTTCGTCCACAGCACGCCGGGCAAGGGCACGACGTTCCGGGTCTTCCTGCCGCGTCACTATGTCGATGCGGAGGACGAGGCCGAGATCATCGCTGGCAAGAACGGGCGTAAAGAGCGCCACCGGGATCTGACCGGTGCCGGCCGCGTTCTGCTGGTGGAGGACGAAGACGCGGTCCGCAGCTTCGCCGCAGAGGCCCTGAAGCGGCAGGGTTATGAGGTGCTGCAGGCCTCGAGCGGGGCAGAGGCGATCGAGATGGTGCGCGAGGCAGATCGCCCCGTGGATATCGTCATCAGCGACGTAATCATGCCGGAGATGGACGGCCCCAGCATGTACAGGCTGCTGCAGGAGATCAATCCAGATCTGAAGATCATCTTCATGTCTGGCTATCCCGATGACGCCTTCAAGAACACCCTCGACCCTGACGCTCCCTTCGCGTTCCTGCAGAAGCCGTTCTCATTGGCTCAACTCGCGGCGAAGGTGAAAGAGGAGCTGGGGAAGTAGCAGCTAGCCGCGTGGGCGGCGGGGGATCACGGAATGAGTGCCCGTTACGACCTCACTGCGTCGGGTTCCCGCGAGCACACGAAATCCACAATCTGTTCACTCTCGACAGCTGAGAACAAATCGGGTACATATCGTTAACCAATTGCCGACCTGCAACAGCTGCCATAGGGTGACGACGATGCAAGCACCGCACCTCCGAGTCGTCGAGGGAGACACAATGGACAAGCAGAAGGCCCTCGAAGCTGCGCTGTCGCAGATCGAGAAGAATTTCGGCAAGGGCTCCGTCATGCGGCTTGGCTCGCATGACCGCTCAATCGATGTCGAAGGGATTCCGACCGGCTCGCTCGGCCTCGACATCGCGCTCGGAATCGGCGGCCTGCCCCGTGGTCGCGTCATCGAGATCTTCGGCCCAGAGTCATCGGGCAAGACGACGCTGGCCCTCCATGTCGTCGCCGAGGCCCAGAAGCGTGGTGGGATCTGTGGCTTCGTCGATGCCGAGCACGCGCTCGATCCGGTTTATGCCCGCAAGCTCGGCGTGAATGTCGACGATCTCCTCGTTTCCCAGCCAGACACCGGAGAGCAGGCACTGGAGATTGCCGACACGCTCGTCCGCTCCGGCGCCATCGACGTTCTGGTCGTCGACTCCGTGGCGGCCCTCACCCCGAGGGCGGAGCTCGAAGGCGAGATGGGCGATGTCGCACGTCGGGAATGCAGGCCCGGCTCATGAGCCAGGCTTTGCGGAAGCTGACGGCGTCCATCTCCAAATCACGCTGCATGGTGATCTTCATCAACCAGATCCGCATGAAGATCGGCGTGATGTTCGGCAATCCGGAAACGACGCCGGGCGGGAACGCGCTCAAGTTCTACGCGTCCGTGCGGCTCGATATTCGCCGCATCGGTCAGATCAAGGATCGCGACGAGGTCGTGGGTAACCAAACCCGCGTGAAAGTGGTCAAGAACAAGGTCGCGCCGCCCTTCAAGCAGGTCGAGTTCGACATCATGTACGGCGAGGGAATTTCCCGAACTGGCGAGATCGTCGACCTCGGCGTGAAGGCGGGGATCGTCGAGAAGTCGGGCGCCTGGTTCTCGTTCGACGGCCAGCGCATCGGCCAGGGGCGCGAGAATACAAAGGCGTTCCTCAAGGAAAACCCGGAGATCGCTGCGAAGATCGAGCAGGCGATCCGCCAGAATGCCGGGTTGATCGTGGACCGGATGTTGGCTCAACCCGAGGACCAGGAGGCTGCCGAGGCCCTGGAGGGTCCGGAGGAGGCCGCGCCAGCCGTCGGCCGAGGGCGTCGCTGACGGGAGGGGTCTCGCCCCGCCCCCGTCCGGCCGCTGATGCGGCGGTCGTCCACGTTGGCCTGCTGCGCGGCACAGGCCAAGATGGCTGCCGCGCGCTTTCAGTAGCGGCGTTACTTCGAGGGGCTAACGGCGACGTGTTCATCGACGCTCACATTTATTTCGGAGTGGCGCTGGCCGGTCTGGTCAGCTTTCTGAGCCCGTGCGTGCTGCCGCTGGTGCCGCCTTATCTCGGCTACCTCGGCGGCACGACCATCAGCATGGCAGCGACCTCCAATTCGAAGCTCGATGCCGACGTTTGGCGGCGCGTCGTGTTGGGCTCCGTCGTTTTCGTGCTCGGGTTCACGACGGTGTTCGTCGGCCTTGGTGCGGGAGCCTCAGCATTCGGGCAACTCATCCAGACCTACAAGGGCGAGCTGTCGATTATCGCGGGCGCGGTGATCATTTTGTTCGGCCTGCATTTCCTCGGTGTGCTGCGCATTCCTCTCCTCTATAAGGAGGCGCGCTATCACGGAGCGGTCCAGGGGGCCGGACTTGTCGGTGCCTATGTCATTGGGTTGGCGTTCGCTTTCGGCTGGACGCCTTGCATCGGGCCGATTTTGGCTACGGTCCTCGCGCTTGCTGCCAATGAGGCGAGCCTCTCCAAGGGCGTGCAGCTGCTGTTCGTTTACTCGCTCGGGCTCGGCGTCCCGTTTATTCTGGCTGCTGTTGCCGTCCGCCCGTTCCTCTCATTCATGCAGCGGTTCCGCAGGCATTTGGGTGTGGTGGAGAAGGTGATGGGCGTGCTGCTCATCATTACAGGCCTTATGTTCCTGAGTGGCACGATGAACTGGCTCGGCCAGTGGATGATCGAAACATTCCCCGGGCTTGCTCAGATCGAGGAGCAGTTCACGCCCGAGAGCCTGCAAATGGACATCATGAAGCAGAGCCTTGGAAACTGAGCTGCCACACAAGTTGATGGCCAGGCGAGAAGCATGGCCTTGATGCGCTTGCTGTCGTCAGGTGGCGGGCGGGGAGCACACACGGGGACAGAATGGCCGACCAACAAACGCAACCAACGCCGATTGCACTGACCATCGCCGGGTCTGACAGCTCCGGCGGCGCCGGCATTCAGGCCGACCTCAAGACATTCACGGCACTCGGCGTCTACGGCGCGTCGGTGTTGACGGCGTTGACGGCACAGAACACACGCGGCGTCGACGACGTACTGCCAATTCCACCGGCGTTCGTCAGGGCTCAGATCGACTCGGTGCTGTCCGACCTCGACGTCAAGGCGGCGAAAACCGGCATGCTGGCCAATGCCGATGTCATTCTCGCTGTGGCCGAGGCATTGGAGGGCAACGCCGAAATCCCGCTCGTCTGCGACCCCGTGATGGTTGCCACCAGCGGCGATGTTCTGCTGGAGCCGGACGCTATCGGCGCATTGAGGGAACGGCTGATCCCGCGCGCTTCGCTGCTCACGCCGAACATTCCGGAAGCAGCCCGGCTCCTCGGATGCCCGGAGGCGACTGACCTCGATGAGATGGCACGGCAGGCTGAAGCGCTGAGAGCATTCGGTTGCGCCGCGGTGCTGCTCAAGGGTGGTCACGGCAGTGGCAAGACGGCAACCGATATCCTGGCTCATGCCGGCGGTATCGTTCCTCTCGAGGCACCGCGCATCGAGACCCCGAACACGCATGGTACAGGATGCACGCTCTCGGCGGCGATCGCGGCGCTGCTGGCTGCAGGAGAGCCCCTCGAGCAGGCTGTCCGGCGTGCAAAGGTATTCGTCTGGAGCGCACTTGAAGCCGGGGCCCATCGCCGGATCGGACACGGTTCGGGACCTGTCGATCACCTTTTCGCCATACGGCGTCAGCCGCCACCGGTCTAAGCCGTAAGCAAAATATCTGACTCCGTCGTAGTGTGGCTGATCGGCACCGGTTCCCCAGAATCTGTTCACGGACCGGTTGCTCCGACGCCGCCTCAAATGTCAGACTTGCAAGCACAAATCGGCTCGGGGGGAGACCGATTTTCAGCTCCGGAGGCACTCCGGACGTGTGGCGAGCTTCGGGGGGAGAGTTGAACATCGTTCGGCTCTATCAAAGACCGGCCCGGTCCGACCGGGCCGGTTTTTTCTGGAAAGCGAATCCCCAGGCACAAGCCGCAATCTCTGTTCTGCTGCCACAGCAATCCCTGCACGACGCGTGCATTAAGGGGCGACCGGACGACGCCAAAACGATTATGGCATCTCGGAAACAGGTGGCGGAGCTCTCCTGAACTAAGCTAATCCTAGACTTTGCTCGCGCCGGTCGTTTGAGCGCGTTGTTTCCCTCCCATTGGAGCGCCGAGGTCATGCAGTCCGCTCTTCCAACTTACGATGACATCCTGGCGGCCGCCGAGCGGCTGGGGAAGCTTGCGGTGCGCACGCCGCTCATCGAGCATCCCGTGCTGAACGACAGGACCGGCGGCCGCGTGCTCCTCAAGCTCGAGACGCTGCAGAGAGTAGGGGCATTCAAATTCCGCGGGGCATACAACGCGATATCGCAGATCGATCGGGCGAAATTTCCCGGCGGCGTCGTGGCGTGCTCCTCGGGCAACCACGCTCAGGGCGTAGCTGCGGCGGCCATGATATGTGGTCTGAGTTCTCTCATCGTCATGCCACAGGACGCGCCCGAGATGAAGGTCGCGCGAACAAAGCGCTACGGCGCCGAGATCGTGACCTACAACCGGGATACTGATGATCGGGACGCCATCGCGCAGAGCCTCTGCGCCGAGCGCAATGCAGCATTCATTCCGCCTTTCGACCACCGCGACGTGATCGCCGGGCAGGGGACGGTCGGGCTCGAGCTGATGGAGCAGGCGAGCGCAATCAACGCGATGCCTGATGCGGTTTTGGCCCCGTGCTCGGGCGGCGGTCTCATCTCCGGAGTTGCCCTAGCCGTGAAGCAGGCCAATCCGGCTGCGGAGGTCTATAGCGTCGAGCCCGAAGGCTTCGACGATCTCGCACGGTCCTTGGCCAGCGGTCACCGGGAGCGCAACGAGAAGATGTCTGGCTCGATATGCGACGCTCTGCTGGCTCCGTCTCCTGGCGAGCTGCCATTGGCAATTTGCAGAGAGACGCTCGCGGGCGGAGTAGCTGTGAGCGATGATGAGGTGCGTGACGCCGTACGGTTCGCGTTCGAGGAGCTCAAGCTCGTCGTCGAGCCGGGCGGCGCCGTAGCCCTGGCAGCCGTTCTTTCGGGAAAAGTCCCTGCATTCGGCCGAACGGTCGCCTGCGTCCTCTCAGGCGGCAACGTCGACCCAACACTGTTTGCCGAGCTTATCGGTGCCTAGATCCGCGTATCGGCGATCGAGCGACGTAATAAACTGAGGTCCGCGAAGGCCAAATCGAGCGAATTTGGCCTCCGAACCCTGCGTGCGCACGTCGCTCCTATTCGCGGAACGGCACGACCCTTTGCGATTGTTGGCCTAGACCCTGGATGTGCAGGGTCATCACGTCCCCGGCCTTCAGGAACACGGGCGGCTTCATGCCGAGGCCAACGCCGGGGGGCGTGCCGGTCGTCACAACGTCACCCGGCTCGAGCACCATGAACTGGGAGATGTAGTGCAGGAGATACGGGATCGAGAAGATCATGGTCCGCGTATTGCCGGTCTGCATGCGCTGACCGTTCACGTCCAGCCACATGTCTAGGTTCTGGACATCCTCGATCTCGTCCGGTGTCACGAGCCAAGGGCCGAGCGGGCCGGACGTCTCGAAGCACTTGCCCTTCATCCACTGCCCGCCACGCTCCATCTGGAAGTGGCGCTCGGACACGTCATTGCAGATGGTGTAGCCGGCAATGTAGCTTGAGCGCGTCCTTCTCCTCGACGTAGCGCGCCCGCGTGCCAATGACGAACGCGATCTCGACCTCCCAATCGAGCTTCTGCGATCCTTTCGGGATCATCACGTCGTCATTCGGCCCGACGATGCAGTTGCCGAGCTTGTTGAACAGAACGGGCTCGGTCGGAATCGGAGAGCCCGTCTCCTTAGCGTGATCCTCATAATTCAAGCCGACCGCGATGAAATTGGCCGGTCTCGCAACGGGCGGACCGATCCGGACGCCGGAGGGGGCTGCGGGAAGCGATTTCAGGTCGAGCTGCCTGAGCTTATCCAGACTGGCGGGGCTGAGGTTCGGGCCATCGTAGTCCTGGACATGGGCCGATACGTCCCGGATGGTCCCGTCAGCGTCGACGAGGCCCGGCTTTTCCGCACCCGGCGGACCAAATCGGACAAGCTTCATATATTTTGCTCCTGGACCGATCTTGTTGTGGTACGCGTTATCGGTAGGCCGATTAAATCCGAGCGTAAAGAGGGTGAGCGCCGCTGCCGCCAGCGGGAGCGGTAGTTGTCTTTGAACGGCCGCTCAGGGATGGGAGCGCTGCGGGAATCGGTCATGCTGCTTGTCGCAGACCCAGCGCCGGTCCGTTTTGCTACGCGAACCCAAAGCAGGAGATTGCCCGTGAGAGTGTTCCTCGCCCTTTTGCCACTCTTCCTGCTGCCTGGCTTGGCGGCGGCCGAGTCCGAAAATCCCATTGCTGACTGCAATCAATTCGAGGACAGGGCGCGACAGATCCGCGGCTGCACGGCGTACATTCGCACCGGCAAGGCGCTCGGTCCCAATTTGGCCGTGGCTTATACGAACCGGGGCATCGCCTACGCCTCGCAGGGCGATCACAAACGCGCGCTTGCCGATTTCACCGAGGCGATCCGGCTCGCTCCGGATAGTCCGTTCCCTTATTACAATCGCGGAAACGCCTACTACGATCTCGGAGATTACGCACGAGCTCTCGCCGACTACGATGCTGCCGTAGAGCGCGGGCCCGACATGGCTCTGGCCTACTACAACCGCGGCCTGGTTCATCAAAAGCTCGGCAATCGTGACAAGAGCATCGAAGACTTCCAGAAGGCGCTCGCTCTCGATCCGCGCTCGCAAGCGGCCCGGGACCGGCTGCACAAGATGGGCATCCAATGATGCTGCGAGGCAGCCTCAGCTGCACATGCTCCTCGGACGAACTCAAGCTAATCAAGTCGTGGCGTGGTTGAGCCAGACTAGGCAGCGACCATGCCCTGTGTTCGCTTTCTCAGCAGAAGCCAGCCGACGATCGCGATGTTGAGCACGTTCCAGAGAATGCCGTTGATGAAGGCGGCTTGGTAATCGCCGGTGAGATCATAGAGCGCGCCAGACAGCCAACCCCCGAGCGCCATGCCGAAGAGAGTTGCCATCAGGACGACGCCGACCCGTGTTCCGGCCTCTCCAGGTGCGAAGTACTCGCGCACGACGATGGCGTAGCTCGGCACGATCCCGCCCTGGAAAAGGCCGAACAGCGCGGAGATCAGATAGAGCGACGGCAAGCTGGTGAATGGCAGATAGAGGAACAGCGCAATCGCCTGCAGCGTCGACCCGAGCAGAAGCGTCGCGAGGCCGCCAATCCGATCCACGATCCATCCTGAAATGAGGCGGCTGACGATGCCGAAGCCCAGCATCAAGGAGAGCATCTCGGCGCCACGCGCTGCGCCATAGCCGAGGTCGCCACAGTAGGCGACGATGTGCACCTGCGGCATGGACATGGCCACGCAGCACGCGACGCCAGCTACGACGAGCAGGCCGAGGAGCATGTTGGGCGAGATCCAGAGTCTGGCTTGAGAGCCTGCGGCCGCCAGCTCCGCCTCCGAAATCTGCTGATGCGGTGGCGGACGGCGCAGCGCGAAAGCGAGCGGCAACAGAGTCACCAGACAGAGCACACCGATGCCGAAATACGTCTCGCGCCAGCCATAGGTCGCCACGAAGTGCTGGATAAGCGGCGGCCAGATCGTGCCAGCGAGATAGTTGCCGCTGGCGCAAATCGCTACCGCGATACCACGACGACGGGTGAACCAGTGCGAGATGTCGGCCAAGAGCGGTCCAAAGCTCGCCGAGCTGCCAATGCCAATGAGCAGCCCGTGTATAATGGCGAACTGCCACAGGCTCCCGGCTTGACTGGTGAGAATGTAGCCTATGCTGAGGAGGACTGCTCCGCCGGCAACCGGAAGGACAATGCCGTACCGGTCGGCGAGCCGCCCCGTGAAGAATTCCACCCGTTGCAAAGGCCAAGAGCGTGATGGTGTAGGGCAGCGACGCGCCCGCGCGAGCGACACCGAATTCTGCTTCGACCGCAGGCAGAACGACCACGACCGCCCACATGCCGATGCCACCGACAGTGCCGATGAGCACCGATGCAGCGAGGCGCATCCAGGCATAGGCCGAACTCGACCTCGCTGGGACGGGTAACAACCTCCCCGTGACGGACGCTCATGGCACTCGCTCCCAATTGCCTCGTTCGGGTGATACGCCGAACAAGGTTGGCGCCCAATCCAAGCTCGCAAGAACCGATCAGCCTTAGCCCAAGTGGCTGTCAGCGTACGAGCGATGAATGTGGAAACGGCAGTTGGCTGTCGCAACCAACGGTAGCCCAAACCAAGGAGGCATCCTCTCCTGCGGGGATGGTTCGGGCAATTGATCGATTCCAGATCGTGCAACTCGCCTCCCGCCTCGGGGGAGGCGGTCGAGGTGCCTCGTGGTCGTGGGCACCTCGACCAAAACGTGGCTTTAGCTCGCCTTCTGCCGGTTTCGTTCAAGCCAGCTGTCGACCAAGGCCACCGTACGGTCCACCGCCTCGGACTTCATGCCCTTCTGCGCGGCGATGATCTGTACGAGGCGGTCGACGCGCTCGATGTACGGAGCGCCGGCGGCGAGCGCACGGGCGGCCGATGACGGGCTCAAGAGCGACAGGGCAGCGTTGGCGTATTTCTCGAACGGAACCATGTCGCTCTCGCTGGCGCCGAGCTTCACGCAGAGCTCGACAACCCAATTGTACACGGCGCGCAATTCGTCGAGGTTGGAGTGAACGGCCTCCTTGATCGGCCGCACAGTATCCTCAAGCACGCAGCGGTAGTTGCCGGCGATCAGCATGGCCCATTTCGCCAGCGGCACATACACGGAGTCGTGCACCTTGAGCTTGACGGGAAGCTCGACCTTGGTGCCGTCGATCTCGAACCGCGAAGCCTCGATATCGGCCTGGAGCTTCCGCAGAATGTCTGTATGTGCATCCGACTCGAAGCGGGCCGCCTTGAAGTTCGTCGGCAGCCGGACTTGCAGCACATTGACGTTCTCCTCGGGCGGACGGAAGGCCTGCGGGTCTGGGCTGCAAAGCGTCATCAGAGCAGGGTCAAGGTTGTCCCAGACCGCCGGATCGGTGTAGGCGCTCCGACAGGCTTCGACGTCGAGACCTGGAAGGCGCTTCAAGTAGGTGAGTGGCGGCATGTTCATGATGGACATGCACGGCACACCGGCCTTCGCGATCCGATCGAGCAGGTCGCGGACGCTCGGCGAGCGGTACTGCGGCTCTTGCATCGCGAGGGCCACGAGATCGTACTCGCTCGGATCGACGGCGTCGGGTCCGTCGGCCGACAACTTTCCAGGGAGATCCCGAGATCTCACCTCCACCAGGCCCTCCCGGCCCTTGGCCGGCATGCGGACGATGGTACCCTCGGCGTTGATGAGCTGCACCTCAGCCGGAAGGCAGACCAGCTTCGCATTATGGCCGGCCAGCAGCAGCTTGGTCGCTAGCAGCGACCCGTAGGAGGCACCAAGGATCAGGACATTATATGGCGTGCTCATCTGAAGGGGTCCTCCGCTCCCGATTTGTTAGATTGCCCGGGGGCGGTAACCCCGCCCCAAATCGCTGGGCATGCTAGAGAGTTAGCGTCTGTGACGCAATCGTCGGTGGCCTCCGACCGCGGGCGGCCACTGCACGTTCCGCATACCTGATCGTCGGTGCAAATGCAGCATTCGCGCTCGACGGTCCGATCCGTCCGGCTTACCGTTGCTTCTGTTCTTGTTGTCTGCAGCGGCTGCGGCAAGTCTCTGCAGGCAGCCATTCGTTAGGTCCTCGACGCTGCCGATGCCTCTTCTCCTCGTCCTTGCGCTGGGGGTCTTCGCAGGCGCGCTTTCGATGCGCGTGATCGACCCCGTGGTGCCGGAGGTCGCCCGCGATCTTGCCACGACGACTTCGAAGTCGCGTTGCTCGCATCGGCATTCGCGTTCCCTTACGCTTTCAGCCAGCCGCTGCTTGGGCCGCTGGCGGATTCGATGGGCAAGGCGCGCATCATCAAGATTTTTCTCGGCGTGCTCACCGCCGCTATGCTGGTGTCTGCGCTGGCCCCCTCCATAGAAACGCTCTTTGCTGCGCGCATTGTGGCGGGCATCGCGGCGGGAGGGGTGATCCCGGTTGCCTTTGCTATTGTTGGTGACCGGTTCGACCTGGCCGACCGACATGTCGCCCTTTCACGGATTATTCTGGCGGCGGTGACGGGGCAACTCACCAGCTCCATTGCGGCCGGATTTATTGCAGCAATTTTCGGATGGCGGATTGTTCTTGCGATTACGGGGGTCGTTGCGTTTGCGACGCTCGTGGCGACCATCCTCTACCTTTCACCTCGGCAGAAGGCGCAGCGAACACAATTCACGTTGAGTGGCCTGAAATCGGGATACGCGACGATCTTCGCTGATCCGCGAGCATACGTTTGCTATGGAGCGGTGGCGACCGAGGGGCTCGTCGTTTACGGCATGGCACCGTATGTCGCGACGTTGCTGGAGGCCAAGGGGCTCGGGCGGCATCCGAGAGGCAGGCATCGTCATCGCCGGCATCGGCATCGGTGGTGTCATCTACGCCGCCCTTGTTCGCGTCCTGCTGAAATGGCTCGGCGGCAAGTTCAACATCATGCGCGGCGGCGGGGTGATTGCTGCCTCGGGCTTCGGCCTCATCGCACTGCAGCCTGTCTGGCCGCTTCAGTTCGCCGGGTTCGTTCTCGTGGGGCTCGGCTTCTTCATGGTGCATAACGTGCTGCAGGTGCAGGCCACGGAGCTAGCCCCCAACGCTCGCGGCTCGGCAATAGCTCTGCATTCGTTTTTCTTTTTCCTGGGGCAAGCAGCAGGACCCGTTGCCTATGGCACCGGGTTCTCGGCTATCGGCGTTCTGATGACCGTGCTTTTCGCCGCGGTAATCATGCTGATCATGGGATTCACCTCGGCAGGCGCACTGCAGCGCCTGGAAGCGCGCTCGGGCGGAAAAGCTCCGAGCAGCTAAGCCTCCGCTCGAGCTCGCTCCTCGTCGGATCTGACGCTATCCACGATTGCAATAGCGCTCATATTGAGCAGACCACGGACGGTAATCGAGGGCGTCACGATGTGAACAGCCTTTTCCGCTCCGAGGAGTATCGGACCAAGCACCACAGCTCCGGACACCACCTTCAACATGTTGAAGGCGATGTTGGCCGCGTCGAGACATGGCATGATCAGCAGGTTCGCGGAGCCGGTGAGGCGCGAATTCGGAAAGATTTCCTCGCGAATAAACGGCGAAAGCGCCGCATCGGCATGCATCTCGCCTTCGACCTCGAGGTCCGGTGCCCGCTCATTCAGGATCGCGAGCACTTCCCGCATCTTCAGCGCCGAGGTGGTGTCCTCCGAACCGAAATTGGAGTGCGAGAGTAGGGCTACCTTGGGATTGATGCCGAAACGGCGCACCTCGTCCGCTGCAAGCAGAGTGATTTCGGCCAGATGCTCCGGATCTGGATCATAGTTGACGTAGGTATCGGTCATGAACAGCGGACCGGATGGCAAAATGATGCCCGAAAGCGCCGCAAGTCCGCGCACATCCTTTCTCTTGCCGATGACCTGTGACACATGCCGGAGCTGGGTCTGATAGCGACCCACGGCGCCGCAGATCATCGCGTCGGCATCGCCGCGTCTTCAGCAGTAGGCCGGCAATGACCGTCGATCCGGCCCGCACGACGCGGCGGGCATGGCTTGGGGAAATGCCGCGGCGCTCGACCAGGCGATGATACTCCTCTGTCATAACCTCGACTCGAGGATCCGTCTCCTGATCGAAAATGTCGAAATCCACCTCCGGCCGCATCCTGAGCCCCAGATGGGGCAGCATGCGCATGATGTTCTCCCGCCGGCCGACAAGGATCGGACGCGCTATTCCTTCAACGATCACCTGATAGGCAGCTTGAAGGATGTAGGGGTGCTCGCCCTCGGCAAACACAATGCGTCGCGGTGACTCGCGATGCGCCACCTTCGCGGCATCCATGATGGGGCGCATGACGAAGCCGGAGCGATAGATGAAGCTCGATAGCCGTTCCTTATATGCTTCGAAATCCTCGATCGGGCGCGTGGCAACGCCGGTCTCCATGGCCGCTTTCGCTACCGCCGGCGCAATCTCAGTCATAAGCCGCGGATCGAACGGCTTCGGGAGGATGTAGTCTGGCCCGAACACGAACGTGTCCGCTCTATAAGCGGAGAGGACGATGTCGGAAGCTTCCGCCTCGACGATGCTCGGCCAGCGCCAAAACGGCTGCCTTCTTCATCTCCTCGTTGATCGTCGTCGCTCCAACGTCGAGCGCTCCGCGGAAGATGAAGGGGAAGCAGAGGACGTTGTTGACCTGGTTGGGGTAGTCGGTGCGGCCCGAGGCAATGATGGCGTCGGAACGGACCTCTTTCACGTCCTCCGGCATGATCTCCGGCACGGGATTGGCAAGCGCGAAGATGATCGGGCGCGGGGCCATCTCCGCCACCATCTCTTTGGTGACGATGCCGCCTGCCGACAGCCCGAGGAAGATGTCGGCGCCGGGCATAAGCTCAGCCAAAGTGCGCGCCTTCGTATCCTGAGCGAAGGGCTCCTTGTAGGCATCCATCAGCTCGGTTCGGCCTTTGAAGATGCAGCCTGCGATGTCGGCCACGTAGATATTCTCGCGGCGCATCCCGAGCGAGATGAGCAGGTTGAGGCAGGCGATGGCCGCAGCACCGGCGCCGGAGCAGACGAGTTTCACCTCGCTGATGTCTTTTCCGACGAGCTTGAGGCCGTTGAGGATGCCCGCGGCGACCACGATCGCCGTGCCGTGCTGGTCATCGTGGAACACGGGGATCCGCATGCGCTCCTTGAGCCGGCGCTCGATCTCGAAGCACTCGGGCGCCTTGATGTCCTCGAGGTTGATGCCACCGAATGTCGGTTCCAGCCGTGCGACGGCCTCCACGAATGCATCGACGTCCGCCTCGGCGATCTCGATGTCGAAAACGTCGATGCCGGCGAATTTCTTGAACAGGACCGCCTTGCCCTCCATCACCGGCTTTGAGGCGAGCGGTCCAATATTGCCGAGGCCCAGAACGGCGGTGCCGTTCGTGATGACGCCGACGAGATTGCCACGGGCCGTGAGACGCGAGGCCATGGAAGGGTCTTCCAGGATCGCGTTGCAGGCATGAGCGACACCCGGTGAGTAGGCAAGCGCCAGGTCGTGCTGGTTCGCGACAGGCTTGGTCGGTTGGATCGTGATTTTCCCGGGAGGATCGGCTTCGTGGTAGTCGAGCGCGCTTTTTCTGAAAGCGGCTTCGACGCTGTTTTGCTCGGCTCGTGATCGCTCTCTTTCGTGCATCGTTCTTACCGTGAGCGCAAAGCTGTACGGATCCAGCTTCAGGCGTTGTCCGACGTGCCGTCAATTCTCTGACATGTCGAGCAAGCGATTGCAAAGCGGCATGTACGACTGATGCACATCCGCCGTCGGCGTGGGCTTCGGCTTATGCGTTCTCTTAGCTTCGGGGCGAAACAGTGGAGCATTCGATGAAGGACTATGAATGACGGCTCTCTTGATTGTGCCGCTCGCCACTCTTTTTGCTGCTGTGCCCATCGTGGTGATCGTGAGCCAGCGCAGCCGCAGGGCAGCCGCATGGGTCAGCGGACTGGCCATGGCTGCAGGCCTCGCTCCTCTGGTTCTACTGGAGCCTCTAGTACAAGCTGAGAGGGCCGTCATCCTACGGCGGCGATGGTTGCCGGAGTGGGGCATCGATCTGGCCCTGCGCCTCGACGGGCTCAGTCTGCTCTTCGCGATCCTGATCCTCGGCATCGGTGTGCTGATCGTACTCTATGCGGCCTACTACCTGCCGCAATCGGATCGCCTGGGCCGGTTCTATGGCCTGTTGCTCGCGTTCGCCGGGGGCATGCTGGGCATGGTTCTCTCGGAGAACTTGATCCAGCTCGTCATTTTCTGGGAGGTGACAAGTCTCTCGTCCTTCCTGCTCATCGCTTACAAGCACGAGGCGCATGATGCGCGCATTTCCGCGCGCATGGCACTGGCCGTAACAGGTGGCGGCGGCCTGGCGTTGCTGGCCGGGGTCATGCTGATCGGGTCCATCGTCGGTAGCTACGATCTTTCAGTGGTGCTGACAAGTCGCAATTCGATAAGGGCCAGCGGGCTTTACCCAGTTATCCTCGTGCTAATCCTTGTCGGAGCATTCACGAAGTCCGCCCAGTTTCCATTCCATTTCTGGTTGCCGAACGCCATGGCCGCGCCGACTCCGGTGAGCGCCTACCTGCATTCGGCGACGATGGTGAAGGCGGGCGTGTTCCTGCTGGCTCGCCTCCATCCGGTATTGGCGGGCTCGGATCTCTGGTCCAGCATCGTCTTTCCGATCGGTGCAATAACGCTGGTCTACGGCGCCTACCTCTCGCTGTTGCAGAACGATCTCAAGGGGCTGCTCGCCTATTCGACCATCAGCCACCTTGGTCTGATTACCCTGCTGTTCGGTCTCGACACGCCGATGAGCACCATCGCGGGCGTGTTTCACATCATCAATCACGCCGTGTTCAAGGCATCGCTATTCATGGCGGCGGGTATCGTCGACCACGAGTGTGGTACCCGCGACATGCGCCGCATCAACGGGCTTTTCAAATATATGCCGTACACGGCGGTTCTCGGCATCGTTGCGGCTGGGGCCATGGCAGGCGTGCCGCTGCTCAACGGCTTTCTCAGCAAGGAAATGTTCTTCGCGGAGGCGATCCAGCTCCCGCGGTTCGGCGCGTACTGGTGGATACTGCCAGTTTTCGCGACCATGGCAGGCGTGCTGAGCGTCGCTTATTCTGCGCGCTTCATCCACGACGTATTTTTCGGCGGCGAGCCGATTGACCTGCCGCGGCAGCCGCAAGAGCCTCCGCGCTGGATGCGCATTCCCGTCGATATTCTCGTGCTGATTTGCCTGCTTGTCGGGCTATTTCCGCAATACACGGTCGGAAACATTCTTCGGCTCGCTGCCGGCGCAGTGCTTCAGGCCCCGGTGCCGTATTTTCGTCTGGAGATCTGGCACGGCTTCGATCTGCCGCTGTTGATGAGCTCCATCTCCATTACGGGCGGGCTCATTCATTATTGGCAGTCGCATCACCTCAAGGCTCTTCACGACCGGTACCTTCCAAAATTGCACAGCCGCGTCGCCTTCGAGCGCTTCTATCGCTGGCTGGTGTGCAGATCGCAGGAGATCATCGCCGGGATCGATACCGTCTCCCTGCAGCGCTACATGGTGCTGCTGATCGGATCGGTTCTGGTGCTCTGTGGATGGGCCTATGTCACGGCTGCACGGGCACCCCTAGGCGGACCTCTTGCCGGATCGTCGCCCGACGTGATCGCCCTGGCGGGCTTGGTGGCGCTGGTGATCGGCAGCGTCGGCGCGACGATCCTGCACCGCCGACGGCTGACTGCCGTCGTCTTCTTGAGCACGGTCGGGCTCGTCGTCTCGCTCGCGTTCGTGCGCTTCTCCGCACCGGATCTGGCGCTGACACAGCTGGCTGTCGAGGTCGTCACGATCACCCTGCTGCTGTTGGCCCTGCGCTTCGTTCCGCCCGAGGGGCCGTCCGAGATTCCGCGATTTCGGCAGTTGCGCGACATTGGATTGGCCATCGGGGGCGGTGTGGGAGTCGCGGCGCTCAGCTACGCGATGCTCAGCCGGCCCATGACGACCATTTCCGACTATTACCTGCAAAATGCTGTGCCTGGCGGCGGCGGAACAAACGTCGTCAACGTTATTCTCGTCGACTTCCGCGCCTTCGACACGCTCGGCGAGATCACCGTGCTAGCCATGGCGGCGATCGCTGTTTACGCGGTTCTCGATGGCGTGCGGTTGCGGCCTTATCCGCCGCCGGCTGCAACCGAGGCTGATCGGCGACCGATCATGCTTGCTATGTTGATGCGGCCTTTGCTGCCGCTGGCGCTTGTTGTCTCCTTTTTCGTTCTACTGCGCGGTCACAATTTGCCCGGTGGCGGATTCACTGCCGGGCTCATCACCAGCGTCGCGTTGATTTTGCAGTACGTGGCGAGCGGAAGCGATTTCGCCCGAGCCCGATTGCGCATGGACCATCTTCGTGTCTTGGCGGCAGGGCTTTTCCTAGCCGTAGGCACGGGTCTCGTGAGCGTCGTGCTCGGCTATCCGTTCCTGACGAGCAGCTATGGCCATGTGCATCTTCCGCTCGTTGGAGACATCGAGCTGGCGTCAGCGATGCTGTTCGACCTCGGCGTTTATCTCGTCGTGGTTGGGGCGGCGCTCCTCGTCCTTTCTGAGTTTGGTGGGGTAAGCAGGCGCGAGGCATTTGCAGCCGAGCACGACAGCGAGAGGTGACAATGGAGCTCATCTTCTCGCTCGGCATCGGCGTCTTGGCGGCCTGCGGCATCTATCTCGTTCTGCGGGAGCGGACGTTCTCCGTGATCCTTGGGATCACCTTGCTGTCCTACGCCGTGAATGTGCTCATTTTCATCGGCGGGCGGCTCATGGTTGGCGCCGCTCCGCTGATGCTCCCGGGCCGTACAGTCCACGCGGACCCGCTACCACAGGCGCTGGTGCTGACCGCAATCGTGATCGGCTTCGGCATGACGGCATACGTCGTGGCGCTTGCGCTGCGAGCCAAGGAGGAGAGCGGCACCGACCACGTGGACACCGTGGAAACCGAGGAGGGGCCACGGTGAGCCACGCCCTCATCGTTCCGATCCTTCTCCCGCTGCTCGCGGCAGCTCTCTGCCTGACTGGACATCGAAACGGGCTGACGTTCCAGCGCTGGGTGTCGTTGCTGGCGACCCTTGCGCTGCTCTCGGCCTCGGCGTTGCTGGTGGCCTCCGCGATGCGGGGGGAATACTCGGTCTACGCCATCGGCGATTGGCCGGCACCCTTCGGGATCGTGCTCGTGCTGGATCGTCTCTCAGCCGCAATGGTTCTGCTGACGGCGCTGCTTGCGCTTCCGGCCTTGCTCTACGCCATGGGAGGGGCGGATGCGAAAGGTCAGCTGTTTCATCCGCTGTTCCAGCTTCAGCTTGTCGGGATCAACGGTGCTTTCCTGACGGGCGATATCTTCAATCTGTTCGTCTTCTTCGAGGTGCTTCTGCTCGCCTCCTATGGCCTGCTGGCCCATGGCGGCGGGTCGCTACGCGCGCGGGCGAGCCTCGTCTACGTCGTGCTCAATGTTGTCGGCTCGATGCTGTTTCTCGCGGCCCTCGCGTTGATCTATGGCATGCTGGGCACCCTCAACTTCGCCGATCTCGCGCTTGTGCTGCCGCAGGTTCCGGAATCGGATCAGGCGTTGGTGCGAACGGCATTCGCGCTGTTGGTCATCGTCTTCGCGCTCAAGGCGGCCCTGATTCCGCTCTCGTTCTGGCTGCCGCTTGCCTACGGTGCCGCTATGGCTCCAGTGGCAGCGCTGTTCGCGATCCTCACAAAGGTCGGAGTGTATGCTCTCCTCCGAACCTCCACCATCGTGCTCGCCAATGCGGGCTTCACAGCGAACCTGTTCGAGCCCTGGCTGGTGCAGGTCGCCATTGTGACGATCGCGCTTGGAACGGCCGGCGTGCTGGCAGCGCTCCGCCTGTCCGTGGTCGTTGCCTATCTGGTGATGATTTCGACTGGCTTGATGCTGGCGGTCATCGCTGTGCCAGGTGTCGCGAGTGCAGCAGCCATAATCTACTACATGCTGCACTCCACGCTGGTGACCGGCGGATTCTTCCTGCTGGCGGATGCGATCGCGAACGAGCGCGGCGAGCATGCGGACAAGCTGGAGCGCGGTCCGCAGATACGCGACCCCACCATTCTCGGCTCGGCCTATCTCATCGTTGCGGTCGCGGTCAGCGGTGTGCCGCCGCTGTCCGGGTTCTTGGGCAAGGTGATGCTGTTGCAGTCGGTCAGCGGAAGCCCGTGGAGGCTTCCGGTGTGGATTGCGGTACTCGCATCAAGCCTTGTCGTTGCGCTGGCGCTGGCGCGGACCGCGAGCGTCCTTTTCTGGGAACCGATCACCGACGAGCCGCGGCCAGCTTATCCGCCGACAAGCGTGCTCCGAAATCTGGGGCTGATGGCACTTGTCGCGGCTAGCCCGCTGCTGACGCTGACCTCCGGCTCCGTCTCTGCCTACGCACGGGCGGCGGCAGAACAGCTTGTCGACCGGCAGGCCTACATCGAGGCTGTGCTCGGCGCGGCACCACGCATCATTCGGGAGCAGCGGCCAAGATGATCGCCCGTGTTCTGCCGAGGCCGTATCTCAGCTTCATTATTTTGGCGCTGTGGCTCATTCTGGCGCCGAATTTCAACGCGGGAAATGTCTTCCTCGGCGGCATTCTGGCGATCGCCACACCGCTTCTGACGGCGTCGTTCTGGCCAGAGCCTCTTAGAGTGCAACGGCCGCTCACAGGCCTGCGCCTTTTGGCTCGGCTCATTGTCGATATTCTGATTGCCAACATCATCGTCGCGCGGCTCGTCGTGGGTCCGATCGAGCGGCTGCAACCGCACTTCGTCGAGGTTCCGATCGATATCGACGATGACTTCGTGGCGACGATGCTGGGCAGCATCATCGCGCTGACGCCGGGGACGGTGTTCATAGACCTCGATCGAGAACGCCGCGTTCTCTTCATTCACGCCTTGAACGTGGCCGATCCCGCGGCGCTCGTCACCACCATCAAGACCCGTTACGAGGCCCCGCTCAAGGAGACCTTCGGATGCTGACCTATTCCGTTGCGCTAGCCATCGCCATGGTCATTGCAGCCATGTTCCTCAATTTTTTTCGGATGATCCGCGGCCCGAGTCTGCCTGATCGTGTGGTGGCTCTCGATACGCTGTCGATCAACACCATTGCGCTCGTGATGCTGTTCGGCATCAGCATCGACAGCTCCGACTACTTCGTAGTGGCTCTGCTGATTGCGATGATGGGCTTCGTCACAACGGCCGCCTTTTGCAAGTTCATGCTGAGCGGCAATGTGATCGACTGAGGACACGCGCCATGCTGGCAGAAATCGTCACTTCGCTGTTGGTCCTCATTGGCGGTGCATTCGCGCTCCTCGGCTCGATCGGCCTCGCGCGCCTGCCGGACTTCTTCTCCCGGCTTCATGGTCCGACCAAGGCCACAACTCTTGGCGTTGGCTCCGTCGTCATGGCCTCACTTGTCGACACTGCCGCCGTCGAGCCCGGCTTGGGGTTACGTGAGCTGGCGATCACGCTGTTCCTGTTCATCACGGCCCCAGTGAGCGCCCATATGCTTTCGAAGGCCGCGCTCAGCCTTCAGCGCCGTCAAACTGAGGCTCGGCAACCGCATTTGGAGCCGTGATCTATTCCGGCGGACAATCGCGTTCGCCCGAGAAACAGCACGCACTCAGTGAAATCAAACGACCCCCTCGTTGCGAAGTGCCGCAATGTCGTTGGGTGAAAGGTCGAGCAGGCGCGTCAGCACCTCATCGGTGTTTTCTCCCAACATCGGTGGCGCTTTGTCGGCGGTCGTGTCGTGCGAGGCCATGCGGACCGGATTGGCGGTGACAGGCAGCGGCCCCGCCTTCTCGTGCTCCATAACGCGCCGCATGCCGCGGGCCTGAACCTGAGGATCGGCGAACACCTGATCAATGGTGTTGATGGGCCCGCAAGGCACCGCCTGTGACTCGAGCAGACTGACCCAGTCCGCCGTCGTACGTTGCCGAATGGCCTCGGCAATTTTCGGGATGAGTGTGTCGCGGTTGAGGATGCGGGCGGAGTTGGTGCGGTAGCGTTCGTCGTCCGCAAGGCCTTCGAGACCGGCCACTGCACAGAATCGCTGGAACTGACCGTCATTGCCGATGGCCAGAATGATGTGCCCGTCAGCCGTGCGGAAAGCCTGGTACGGCACGACCGTCGGATGCGCATTGCCCATCCGCTGCGGAACAATGCCCGAGACGAGATACGTTGAAGCCTGATTGATCAGGGATGCGACGGTGCTATCGAGCAGGGCGACGTCGATGTATTCGCCTTCGCCGGTGCGTTCGCGTTTGAGAAGCGCGGTCAGGATCGCGGACAAGGCGAACATCCCTGCCATTTGATCCGAAATGGCCACACCGACCTTCACGGGGCCTCCCCCAGGCACATCGTCGGGCTCGCCCGTAATGCTCATCAGCCCTCCCATCGCCTGAACGAGGAAATCGTATCCGGCCCGTGCTGCATATGGCCCGGTCTGGCCGAAGCCAGTGATGGAGCAATAGATGATCCGGGGATTGATCTGCTTGAGGCTTTGGTAATCGAGACCATACTTGGCGAGCCCACCGACCTTAAAGTTCTCGATCACAACGTCCGACTTGGCGGCGAGCTTGCGGATGAGCTCCTGCCCCTTGGGATGCGTAATGTCCACCGTCACCGACTGTTTGCCGCGATTGCAGCAGGCGAAATAGGCCGAGATCCCTGGGTCGTTTGCGGTGGGCTCGAGGGCGAACGGCGGGCCCCAGGCGCGCGTGTCATCGCCACTCCGTGGGCGTTCGATCTTGATCACCTCGGCGCCCATGTCGGCCAGGAACTGTGTGGCCAGCGGGCCGGCGAGAACCCTCGACAGGTCAAGCACGCGGATGTGGGAAAGCGGAGCAGTCATTGAGACGTTTCCCGGCAGTGGATTGTGCGCTAACGGTTAGCACGAAAGCGCCCAGCAGGTGTCATGGTGTCATCCTGCTGGAGAGGACACAGACTTCCCAGGGATTGCAGCCGGAATGAATGAGCAGCTACGCCGCACCTCGGCGAGGGAGGAGTTCGCTGGAGCCGGCGATCCTGGTGCCCTTGAAGCGCTTTTCGGAGCCTAGGCGTGATTTCGCTTCGGCATTGTCGCCCGCCGAGGCGGCCTTGGTGCAAGCCTACCGTGACCGCGGGTTCTTAAGGAGCCGCCTCGATCCGCTGGGGCTATCGCCGATCCCGACCGTTCCGGAGCTCGATCCCGCTCGCTACGGGCTCGATTCGGCCAAAGTGCGCTCACTCGTCAAAGAGCTCGAACGCGTCTACTGCGGCTCGATCGGCTGGGAGTTCGGGCACATCCACGATACGGCCAAGCGGTCGTGGCTCGAATTGCAGGCCGAGCAGGCCGTCCTGCCGGGGACCGCTGAACGTCAGTGGATGCTGGCGCTGCTCACGCGGGCGCATACGTTCGAACGCGTCTTGGCGCAAAGACTTCCGACTGCGCGACTCTTCGGGCTCGGCGGCGCGGAAAGCTTCATCGCCTTGATCGAGGTGCTTTTGGCCGAGAGCGTGCCGCTGGGCGTCGAGGAGGTGGTCATCGGCGGCATGCATCGCGGGCGGTTCAATCTGCTCGCCAACGTGTGCGGCAAGCCGCTCGGCGCGCTGCTGGCCGAAATTCAAGGCAAGCCCGCCGTGCCCGAAGGGCTTGGAGTGTCGTCAGACGTTCCCTACCACCTCGGCTATTCCGGCGAGCGGGAGATTGCCGGCCGCAACATCCGCTTTTCGGTTTCCCCGCATCCCTCGCACCTGCAACTCGTGCCCATCATCAGCCAGGGCCGGGCGCGGGCGAAGCAGCGGGCCCGCGGTGTGCCGGACGGTCAGCGCGCCGTGCTGCCGCTGCTTTGCATACCGATGCGAGCTTCGCAGGGCAGGGGCTCGTGGCCGAGATGTTCCAGCTTTCGCGGTTGGCGCCTTACGATCTCGGCGGCACGATCCATATCGTCATCAACAATCAGATCGGCTTCACGACGCTGCCGGAGGAAGGGCGTTCCGCACGGCATCCGACCGACATCGCGAAGCTGGTCGAGGCGCCGGTTCTCCACGTGAACGGCGATGATCCGGATGCCGTCTATCAAGTCGCCGTCGTCGCCGCGCGCTGGCGCGCCGCTTTCGCCAGCGACATCGTCATCGACCTCGTGTGCTATCGCCGCCCTGGCCACAATGAATTCGACGAGCCGCGGTTCACGCAGCCGTTGATGTACCGCGCGATCGATGCGCGCCCGCCGGTGAAGCGAGATCTACGCCGCGCGGCTGGAGGCGGAAGGGATCGACACATCGCTCATGGCCGCCGAGGCCGAGATGATGAGCGAGAAGATTTCGGCCGGCCTTACAGCGGCAAAGTCCTACGCCGTCAATCGCGCCGATTGGTTCGAGGGCGCGTGGACCGGTTTTCGCGCGGGCAGCACGGCCGAGATGCTCGAACTCGCCGAAACAGGGCTGCCGCTGGATGAGCTGAGGCGCTTGGGCAGGTTGTTGACGGAGGTTCCCGCCGGGTTCTCCCTCGATCCCAAGGTGGCTGCGTTTCCTGGAAGAGCGGCGCCACACGATCGAAACCGGCGAGGGCATCAAGCTGGGCAACGGGCGAGGCCCTCGCCCTCGCATCTCTTCTTGCGGAAGGAACACCAGTCCGCTTTAGCGGCCAGGATGCCGTCCGTGGGGCCTTCACCCAGCGTCACTGGGAGCTGCACGACCAGAGGACAGGCGCGCGGCATCTCGTGCTCGCGCCTGCGGCGAAGGACTTGAGCCACGTCGAGATCCACAACACGCCGCTGATCGAGCACGCGGTGCTCTGTTTCGAATACGGCGTGAGCCTTGCCGATCCGCGCCGGCTCGTGGTGTGGGAGGCGCAGTTCGGCGAATTCCTCAACATTGCGCAGCCGGTGTTCGACCAGTGCATCGCTTGCAGCGAGGACCGCTGGCTGCGGTCGACGGGTCTCGTCATACTTTTCCGCATGGCCTCGACGGCGGTGGGCCGGATCATTCGACCGGACGGCCCGAACGGCTGTTGGCAGCCTGTGCCGGGGCCAATCTCATCGTGGCGAACGTGTCGACGCCGGCCAATTTCTTCCATTTGCTCCGGCGGCAGATGCACTGGCCATTCCGCAAGCCCCTCGTCGTGCTGACGCCGAAGGCGTTGCTGCGCCACAAGGCCTGCGTGTCCGCGTTGGCCGACTTCGGGCGCGGCACGGCCTTCCGCACCGTAATTCCGGACGACATGGTCAAACGCCCCAAGCGGGTGGTGCTCTGCACGGGCAAGGTTTACTACGAGCTTCTGCAGGCTCGTGGCGGAGCGTGGCCTGGATCGGAAGGTGGCGCTGGTGCGCCTCGAGCAGCTCTGGCCATTTCCGGCCGATGCTGTGGCGGCCGCTTTGAAGCCTTACAGGAACGCCGAGCTCGTCTGGTGCGAGGAGGAGCCGGAGAACATGGGCTATTTCCGCCATCTGGCGCCGCATTTGGAGCAAGCCGCCGGTCGGCCATTTCGCCGCGCCGGCCGGCCCGCGTCGGCAACGCCTGCGGTTGGCGTCAAGGCGTGGCTCGAGGCTCAGGCGCGCGCACTGGTCGCGGAGGCGCTCGGTTCGGGCTAGGCTCGTCCGGCGTATGATCCGAAACTCTCCCGGATTCCTTGCGAGGACTTTGATGAAGCAACGCGACAAGACGAGACTCGTACGCATGGGGCGCAACCATACAGATGCTGAAACGCGCGCGGTAAACCCGTCCATCGTGCGGGCCTCGACGGTTCTCTACCGCGACACAGCCACCCTCAAGTCGATCAGGAATCGCCGGGAGAAGAATGAGCGGGTTTTCACCTACGGCGCCCGCGGCACGCCGACGACGTTCGCGCTCGAGGACGCGCTGACGGAAATCGAGCAGGGCGCGCGGACAATGCTGTTCCCGACAGGGCTTGCAGCGATCGCGCACGTGTTTCTCTCCGTGCTGAAGCCGGGCGATCATTGTCTGCTGTCGGAGTCCGTCTACGGCCCGGCGCGCGCGATTGCCGTCCGCTTTCTCCGCCCGCGCGGCATCGACTGCGAGTTCTACGCCGGAGGGCATGAGGAGGTGGCGAAACGGCTGCGGCCTGAAACGCGGCTGGTCTACGTCGAAATTCCGGGCTCCATTATTTTCGACCTGCAGGATCTGCCGGCGATTGCCGCGCTGCTGAAGGATCGCGAGAACACGTTACTCGCCGTCGACAACACCTGGGGCGCGCCGGGTCTTTATCGGCCGATTGCTCTGGGCGCAGACATCTCGATCATCGCGATAACGAAGTACATCGGCGGACATTCCGACCTCATGATGGGGTCGGTGACGGCGAACGCCCGCGCGGCCGATCAACTCACCTACGATGCCGGCCTTCTGGGGCAAACGGTCAGTTCGGACGATGCCTATCAGGCGCTCCGTGGACTGCGCACCGCAAGCGCGCGCATCGCCATGCATTGCGCCCACGCCGCGGAGGTGATCCGGTGGCTCGAAGGCCATCCGCAGGTCGAGCGCGTGCTCTATCCGCCGTTGCCGTACCACCCGGGCCACGAGATCTGGAAGCGGGACTTCACTGGCGCGAACGGCCTGCTGTCGGTCGCCTTCAAGCCGCACATCCGCCAGGACGACGTGGACCGGATGGTGGACAAGCTCCAGCTGTTCGGCCTCGGCGCATCGTGGGGCGGCTTCGAAAGCCTTGCGATGGTCTACCCCGAGGGCGGCATCCATGGATGGAACGGCGGGGCGCTCGTCCGCCTCCACATCGGCCTCGAAGATCCGGCAGACATCATCGCCGATCTGGAGCAGGCGTTCGCCACGCTGCCAGAAGGATAAATGGCGCCGATTTACTCTGCCGCTGCGGCGCTCGGCGTTTCAGGCAGAGCCGGCAACTTGGGCCGGTTGGCGAGTGCCTTCTCGACGATCTTCACGATCCGCTCCCGCTCGGCGCCGACGAGCGGCAGGCGCGGAGGACGGCAGCGGTCGTTGGAGTTGATGACGAGGGCTTCCACCAGCTTGATGTTCTGCACCAGCTTGGTCGAGACATCGACATCGAGCAGCGGCCGGAACCAGCGGTAGATTTCGAGCGCCTCGGCCATGCGCCCTGCGCGGACGAGCCGCCAGATGGCGACGGTTTCGTGCCGGGAAAGCGGCGACGAGACCGGCGATCCAGCCCACCGCGCCCATCGCGAAGCTCTCGAGCGCGAGATTGTCCACGCCGGTGAAGATCTGATAGCGATCGCCGGTTAGGTTGATGATCTCTGTCACCCGGCGGACATCGTCCGAGCTTTCCTTTATCGACGTGAACAGCGGCTCGGCCGCCATCTCCACCAGCATGTCCGGCGTGATGTCGACGCCGTAAGCGACCGGATTGTTATAGATCATCACGGGCAGCCCGCCGGCACGGGCTACCGCCGTGTAGTGGGTGATCGTTTCGCGCCGGTCGGATTTGTACGGCAGCCCGGGCAGGACCATGAACCCAGCCGCGCCCGCCTTCGCGCCGCGCTCGGCCATCTTTTGCGCATTGCGGGTCGAGCCGTCGCTGATGGTCAGCAGCACCGGCCGGCCCTCGCCACGTCTATGGCGATCTTCAGCACCTCCAGCTTTTCGTCCGGGTCTAGGGTGGAGGCCTCGCCCAGCGAGCCACAGACCACAAGTCCGTCAACGCCCGCCTCGATCTGGAGCCTGAAGCAGCGCTCCATCTCCTTGAAATCGAGCTTGTCGTCCTCGGTGAATTTCGTCGTGACGGCCGGGAAAATGCCTTCCCACTTCGCTGAGGGCGCCATGGTCATCTCCTTGGGCTGTGATCAAAGTGTGCGTCAGCCGAAGTTCAGGAGCAAGTGGCAGCTCAAGCGGATGTGTTCAGCTTCACGGCGGCGCGAATGAGCGCCTTCAGCGCCTCCTCGTCGATTTCATCACCCTCGCGGATGTCGATGGCGCGCCTTTCCTTGCCGTCCAGGCTGGCGTTGAACAGCCGATTAGGGTCGTCCAGAAGGGCGCCTTTAGCGAAAGTGAGCTTCACCTTGTCCTTGTACGTCTCGCCCGTGCAGATGATCCCGTTGTGCGACCACACTGGAACGCCGGAGGGGTTCGTTGGCTTCCGCCATTTCACCTCCTCGACAACCTCGGGATCGGCCTCTTTGATGAGCTGACGGATGCGCGCAAGTATCGCGCCGCGCCAGTCAGGGATTCCCTTTATTTTTGCATCAATCAGCTGAGACGGGGAGTTAGTCTCTTTCCTCATTTCATAATTGCTGCCGCTTTCTCAGGATTGATCGTTCCTCAATTGCGTAGTCGCGAGTCCATAGATTTGCGCGACGACGTAATCAACGTGCGGCCGCAATCGCGGACCGAGCGCGTACCAACTCTCCAAAGACTCACCGCGGTAAGCCGCTAGGGCGTGCGCAAGAACGGCTTTGTGCTCCTCCGGTAGATGAACAAGTACCCAGCTCGCCGCCTCATCCTTCGGACGGATCTCGCCGGTCGCTAGCGTTGTCCAGATACGCGCCAGCGTAAGCAACCCGTTCCGTATGTCACTCCCCTCCAGGATGCCCGGCATGAGAAGTGGGACAGTGTCGCGCATGGCCCTGACGAGATCGGTCTGCGGCACCGGTTCCAGGACGGAAGCAACTGGCTCTCCGAACAGTGGCACAGACGCACGGCGGGCCGCCTCAATGAGAATCGCAACGTCTGGATCGGCCTTCGGCCATTCCGGCAGCTCGCCCCTCTCGAATTCGGCGCGCATCCAATCGCCGTACTGCAGTTCGATGTTCGGCGGGTAGCGCCACGGTGCGAGTGCCGGGCGGGCGACGATCGAAAGTTCAAGCGAACGGGCCGGGCCGCCGATGGCATGTCGGCCGGAAATTGGCAAAAGTCGCCGGATAATAGAGGCCTGCGCGTCGCGGTTCAGCGAGTGGTCGCTAACGACGAGAATGTCGAGATCGCTGCTCGGACGCAACCCGCCCGCGACGGCGGACCCATAAAGATAAGCCGCGCATACCGCCTCGCCGAGAACATCACGAACGATGTCGATGGCGGCGGCGATCTGATCGCACGACTCTGGCTCATTCGCAAGGAAGTGGATCATGGCTGCGAAAACTGATCTCTCACATCCTCTCCCCCGGCAACGCCGCTGCCTGCCTCACCAAATCCGCAAACTGCGCTTCATCTAGCGGATCATCCTCGTAGATATCGAGGTACCGCACGTGCTCCTGCTTCGACTTGCCCGGCGGGATCGGGGTCAGGGAAGCGCCGCGGAAGAAAGCGACCTTCACGTACCTGGTGAAGCAGTGAAAGCTGAGGAACCAGACGTTGTCCTCGACGCCATAGAAGGGCGAGTTCCATTTGACGGCTTTGCGCACTCCAGGAACGGTCCGGGAGATGATCGCGTCGAGACGGCGGCCGACATCCTGTTTCCAGCCTGGCATCGCTGCGATGTAGGCCTGCACCGGAGCGTCGCCGTAGCCCTTCGGGATCTGAGGATTGCCGCCCGAGAGGAGGACAGGCTGCTCAGAGGCCGCTTTGGGTGCCAGTTTCTTCGCTGGCTTCCTGGGCTGCCGGGATGATTTGTCGGCCATGAACCTCGCTCCAATCGAACGCGTGATCGTCGTAGCTACACTCAGATTACGGCGCTTCTGCAGGGACTTGCAGCAAACGCTTCGCGCAAATAGAATCTGCGCTCTGTCTCTCATCTCCGAGTTGCAAAACTTGTCGTCGCCGCAAACGTTGATCTGCAACTCTAAGGTGCGACGTCTGATTTTCCAGCAGAAATTCCGTCGTCCGAGGGTCAGGCGCCGCAGAGCTGTCGTCTTTCCACTCGCCTTTTTGCCTTAAAGAATCGGCTACATGCGCTAAAGTCTGCGAGACGCAGCGAAAGCCGAGCCGATGGCTGATGCCGAACGAGTGCCGGCCGCTGTGGTGGGGGTGGTGAAAGGATGAGATGGAAAAGCTTCGCGCTCGTCGGGCTTTGCACGATCGTCTCCGTTGGGACTGCGGCGACCATACTCGCCCTCGACGAAGCCGGCTTCATCCGACTTGTTGCTGTCGAGGAGAATGCGCCCCAAGAGGTGGCGCTGGCCGTTCCTGAACCGCAACCTGTGACGCCACTGGCCGTCCCTGCGCCACAACCCGCGACGCCACGGGCTGCGCCGAAGACCATTGAGCGGTTCACATACGCGTCGCTGGACCCAGCGGAGCTGGTACCGTCGCCGTATCTTCGGGAGCAGGATGTCACGGAAGAGCCTGAGGAGCTGGACTCTCCGGATTTGGCGGAGGTGCCGGATGAGGCTGACGATGGCGCGGACGATGTGCTGAACAATAATCCCCCCGCGGAGCTCGAGACGACCAACTCGTGGCACGTGGATGTCAAGCCGGAAGAGCGCGAGGCGCAATCCGCCGAGACGCCATCGCGCAGCGCGCCTCAGACCCAACGGGCGACGCGGCCTCGTGGCGTGTACCGGACGCCAGCCTTGGAGAAGCGCCTGGCACAGATCTCCCCGGGTGCCACCGCGCGGCTCTGGAAGAAGTTCAGCTCGGTGAAGGCAGCGTGGCCTCCGTCCGAGATTGCCCTGGTGGCCATCAAGGATGAAAAGGTCATCGAGCTGTTCGCGCGTCAGGACGAAAACGCCGAATGGCAGTTCGTGCACCGCTACCCGGTTCTGGCCGCGAGCGGTGGCCCCGGCCCGAAATTGCGTCAGGGTGACAAGCAGGTGCCGGAGGGTGTGTATCGCATCTCGCTACTCAACCCCAACAGCCGCTACCACGTCTCGCTGCGGGTCAACTACCCGAACGAGTTCGATCGCGAGAAGGCCAAGGAGGATGGCCGCACCAACCTGGGCGGCGACATCATGATCCACGGCAAGGATAAGTCAGCCGGCTGCCTGGCCGTGGGGGATGAGGCCGCAGAGGAGCTGTTCGTTCTCGCAGCGCACATCGGGCTGGACAACATCAAGCTCATCATCGCGCCCACGGATTTCAGAAGGCGCGGAATACCGCCCGTCTCGCCTCATCAACCGAAATGGCTGCCTGAGCTCTACACCCAGGTCGCTGAGGCGATGACGGAGTTCAAGTCGCCGCCGCCGCGGATCAGCCTGCTGTCCTTGTTCGGCATTTGACGAAGGCGGCACGGTTCGCCGTGGGACCGCGAAAGGACTTCGGCGAAAGCTCTGAGTGGCGGTCGGTTGGGGAATAGCAAGGACCGGTTTTCGGCGCCGCTAACTACGGTCCAGCGGATTGCTGCTTCATCCGCTCGCTGCGCGCGCGCAGCAGCTCGACCACGAGCAGGAGCAGAACGGCCACCAACGTCAGCATGACTGCGACGGCGGCGATCGTCGGATTGAAGCTGTCGCGCAAGCCGGAGAACATCTCCCGCGGGATGGTGCGCTGGTGCGGCGCACCGAGAAGTAGCACCGTCACCACCTCGTCGAACGAGATGGCGAATGCAAAGAGCGCCCCTGCGGCAACTCCCGGCGCGACGAGCGGCAGCATGATGCGGCGGAACACAGTGATCGGCGGCGCGCCCAGGCTCGCGGCAGCGCGCACCAGATTGCGGTCGAACGAGGCCAGGGCGGCGGTGACGGTGACCACAGGGAAGGGCGCGCCGAGCGCCGCATGGGCGATGATCAGGCCGGTATAGGACTGTGTCAGGCCGAACGGCGCGAAGAAGAAGTAGAGCCCGACGGCGACGATCACGATCGGCACCACCAGCGGTGACAACAACAGCGCAGAGACAGCTGCTTTGCCGCGGAAATCCGCTAGGGAGAGGCCAATAGCTGCCAGCGTGCCCAGGACCGTGGCGATGAAAGCGGCCGGCAGTCCGATCACAAACGAGTTCACGACGGCGATGCGCCACTTGTCGCTGGCGAACACGGCTTCGTACCAGCGCGTGGTGAACCCGCGGAGCGGATAAGTCAGGAACTCGAAATCATTCACCGACAGCGGCATGATCGCCAGGATCGGCGCGATGAGAAAGATGAACACCAGGGTGGCGGCCGTGATCAACACGACGCGGGCGATCTGCTCGGTGCGGGTCCTTGGGCCGTGCATCGTGCTCAACCCAGCTTCACGAGGCCCATGCCGACGAGCCGCGCATACACCAGGTAAAGGACGGCGGTTGCGGTCAGCAGCATGACGCCGAGAGCGGCGGCCAGTCCCCAATTGGCGCTCGACGTCGTGTAGAAGGCGATGAAGTGCGCCAGCATCTGGTCATCGGCGCCACCTACCAGAGCCGGAGTGACGTAGTAGCCCAGCGCCATGATGAAGACGAGCAGCACGCCCGCGGCGACGCCCGGCAGGGTCTGCGGCAGGTAGACCCGGACGAAGGCAATCGCCGGATGGGCCCCCAGGGACAGCGCAGCCCGCATGTATGTCGGCGGGATCGTCTTCATGGTGGCGATCATCGGCAGGATCATGAACGGCAGGAGCACGTGTGTCATGGCGACGACAACGCCGGTGCGATTGAAGATCAGGCGCACCGGTTCGTTGATGATGCCGAGCGCCTGCATCGCACCGTTGATCAGCCCCTGGTCCTGGAGCAATACGATCCACGCCGCGGAGCGCACGAGGAGCGATGTCCAGAACGGCAGCAGCACCAGGATCAACAGCAATCCCGCAATGCGCTTCGGCGCATTCGCGACGAGGTAAGCGACCGGAAAGCCGAGCACGAGCGCCAGAACGGTGACGGTGATCGAGATCAGCAGCGTTCGTCCGAGTACTTGCAAATAGAGCGACTGCTCAGGCGGACGCCATGCAATCTTGTCGTTCGCGGTGCGCTCGAGATCGAGCGCAGTCAGCAAATAAAAATCGGTGAACGGCCCCGCAGCCTGCGCGATGGCGATCCAAGTCGCTCGCTCGCCCCAGGCCGGGTCGATTTCAACGAGGCGGGCGCGCCAGTCGGGTGGGTCCTCCGTCTCGCTGCGCAACGCCCGACCCGTGTTCATCACTAGGCTGCGGCCATTGCGGAGGGCGTAGTTCAGCCGGCGCGCGGCGATGGAGATGGTGCGTGACTGTGCGGACTCGCGAATGTCCTCGCCGAGCGCGCGGAACATAGCCGGAGTGGGATCGGACTTTCGATCCCAGACCCAGGCCTTCGTCAGCGCCGTCGTACGCGGCCAAACCTCGGACAGCTCCGTGTCGACCATCGACCGCCGGAGCATGTCACCGATCGGCAGCACGAACGAGACGAGTAGAAACAGGAACAGCGGAGCGATCAACGCAATGGCCATCAAACGGCGCCGGCGTTCGGCCCGTTTGAGGTCGCGTGCGAGATCGTTGTAGCGCGCCATTCCCACTCGTCGATTTTAGGCGGTTAGTTGGGGCGGTCAGTGAGAGGCACCACTGGCCGCCGATTGCCCCTCACTTCTGAGCCGCCCAGGTGTTGAAGCGCTCTGTCAGCCGGTCGATGTTCTCGATCCAGAACCGGTCAGAGATCTGCACGCCGTTCTTGATGTTGTCCGGGTGCGTCGGCAGGTCGACGAGCCGCTTCGGGTCGATCTGCTCGTTGGCCTTCACGTTCGTCACGCCGTAGGCGATGTGCTCGGGTAGCTTCGCCTGGTTCTCGGCCCGGCCGGCGAACTCCAGGAACTTGTAGGCCTCCTCGACATTCGGCGATGTTTTCAGGATCACCCAGCTGTCGAGCGTGTAGAGCGTGCCGTTCCACTGGATGCCGAAATTGCGCTTGTCGTTGCGGATGGCTGCATCAATGCGCCCGTTGTAGGCGGAGGTCATCACCACCTCGCCGGATGCCAGGAGCTGCGGGGCCTGCGCTCCGGACTTCCACCAGATGAGGTCGCCCTTGATGGTGTCGAGCTTCTTGAATGCCCGCTCGACGCCCTCTGGCGTGCTCAGGACCTTATAGACGTCAGCCGGCGCAACACCGTCGGCCATCAGCGCGATTTCGAGGTTGCTCTTCGGGCCTTGGCGCAGGGCCCGCTTGCCTGGGAATTTCTTGGTGTCGAAGAAGTCGGCCCAGCCCGTGGGCGCTTCCTTCAGCTTGTCCTTGTCGTAGGCGAGAACGAAGTTCCACATGATCGTGCCGACGCCGCATTCATGCTGGGCGGCCGGCAGGTAACGATCCTTGCCGCCAATCTTGTCCCAATCGATCGGTAGGAACATGCCTTCGTCGCAGCCGAGCTCCAGCTCCTCGCTCTCGACCTGCACGACGTCCCAGCCGGAATCCGTGTCGCCCTGGACTTTGGAGCGCAGCACGCCGACGCCGCCATCCCAGCTCTCGTCGATCAATTGGGCGCCCGTGGCCTTGAAGGGCTCGAAATAGACCTTCCTTTGTGCATCCTGATAGGCGCCGCCCCAGGAGACGACCGTCAGCGGACGGTTGGCCAATGCATCGAAGGTCATCAAACCGGCGCCGGCCACCACCGCGGCCAAGACCAATTTACTCCTCAGTCCCATGCGCATCCTCCCTTTGCATATCGATACCAAACCCTTGTGCACGGCCCGCTATTCTGGCGGGACATACATCTCGAAGCCGAAACAGTATTCCTGCCCATTCATAGCGGCAAGGCGCGTCCGTCGGCCTCTCGCCACCCGATAATCACGTTGGCCCCAGTGGTCAGGCCGTCCGTGCCGAGTGACGGGAGTCTTGACGATGAAGTCGTCGCGTCCGAGCGCCTCGAGACGTAGACGAAGATGGTCGCCGTGATAGATCACCTCGAGAATGCGTCCATCGAACCGGTTGGTGGCATCCGCTGCCGCCGCACCGATCAGAAGCCGTTCGGGGCGGAGGGAGACAAGGACGCGGTCGCCGGTGGTGACGGCGTCGCTCGCCTCGGCCAGCACAGTGCACCCGCCGTCCACCTCGACGGCTGCAATGCCGTTCGCCAGCGTGCGAACTGTCCCTTCGATGCGATTGTTCTCGCCGATGAATTGGGCGACGAAAGCGGTATCGGGACGGTCGTAGATCGAGCGGGGCGAGCCGATCTGCTGAATCCGCCCCTCGTTCAAAACGGCGATGCGGTCGGACATGGTCAGCGCTTCGCTCTGATCGTGCGTGACGTAGACCACCGTCACGCCAAGCTGATCATGCAGTTGCTTGATCTCGTACTGCATGTGCTCGCGGAGCTGCTTGTCGAGAGCCCCGAGTGGCTCGTCCATGAGCACCAGGAGAGGCTCGAACACGAGCGCCCTCGCAAGCGCGACGCGCTGCTGCTGTCCTCCGGAAAGTTGAGAAGGCATGCGATCGCCAAGGTTGGGCAGGCGAACCATCTCCAGCGCGCGTGCAACCTTCTCGCGAATAGCGGAGCGGGGCACTCCCCGCACCTGCAAAGGAAAGGCAAGGTTCTCCGCCACGGTCATGTGCGGAAAGAGGGCATAGTTCTGAAAGACCATGCCGAGGCCACGCTTATGCGGCGGCAGGCGTGTGATGTCGGT
Source organism: uncultured Pseudomonadota bacterium (assembly GCA_963786775.1). Lineage (GTDB taxonomy): Bacteria > Pseudomonadota > Alphaproteobacteria > Rhizobiales > Hyphomicrobiaceae > ZC4RG25. Next base: position 103,255 of record CAWBAM010000041.1, read on the forward strand.
ACCGTCGAGCGTGATCAAGCCGCGGGTCGGCATCTCGAAACCCGCGAGCATCATCAGGATCGTCGATTTGCCGGAGCCGGACGGGCCGAGGAGGGTCAGGAACTCGCCGCGGTGGACGTCAAGGTTCAACCCGGACACGACAAGCACTGCGCCGTCGTACGTCTTGTCGACATTATCGAACCGGACGAAGCTGTCGGAGGCCCCCATTGATCCTCGGTACCAATATTTCCTATGACATTGCTACGAATTGAGAGCTGATCCGAACGGCCCATCGGTTCCGGGCCGTGCCGGGCTCGTGGAGGTCGCGATTCGGGTAGGTAGCCCGCTCGAGCCTTGCCGTCGTTTAGCAGGCGTCAGCCCGACCTGCAATTTGATCCGAACGCCCGTTTGCTGTCAGCTTGCGCGCAAAAGGCGTGCAGAGTTTCTATCGCAACGTAAACGCGGTCATAAAGTTAACTCCCGCGAGTATCGCCGTAGCGACCGGCAATCTATTATGGGAAACGGACCAAGATCACCGGTCGACATTGACGCGAACGCCGCCGGCTACAGTATACCCCGGATACCCTCGTGGTCGTCAGATCGAGCGAGCAACACTGGAGAGCCATGACTGCAACTTCACAGAAAGGCATGTCACGCCAGCCTGGTCGTTGGCTCGGCTTGGCGTTGACGATCGTTGCGGCGTGCACGTTCGCCAGCGGTCCCATATGGGCGCAAAGTGGCTACGCCACACAAGCCAAGCAGGCAATCCTGATCGACGCCAACGATGGATCTGTGCTCTTCCAGCACAATGCGGACGAGCGCATGCATCCCGCCAGCATGAGCAAGCTCATGACCCTCGTTATGGTGTTCAGAGCGCTCAAGTCCGGGCAGCTCAAGATGGACGATGAGTTCGTGATGAGCGTGAACGCGTGGCGGACGGGCGGCGCGCCTTCGGGCACCTCGGCGATGTTCGTCCCGGTCAACGAAAAGGTGACTGTTTCCGAGCTGCTGCAGGGCATCATCGTCCAGTCCGGCAACGACGCATCGATCTGCGTCGCCGAGAATATCGCCGGAACTGAGGAGGCTTTCGCCGAGCAGATGACCCGCTTCGGGCGCGAAATCGGGCTCAAGTCGACGACGTTCAAGAACTCCACCGGGCTCTATCACCCCGAGCATCTGACGACTGCGCGCGATCTCGCGCGACTGGCGCAGTACGTCATCAACGAGTTCCCGGAGTTCTATCCGATGTTCGCGCAGCCCGATTTCCGCTACCGCCGGCACAGGTTCGTCAACCGCAATCCGCTGCTGAACATGGACCTCGGGGTCGACGGGCTGAAGACGGGCTACATCAAGGAAGGCGGCTACGGAATGGTCGCCTCGGCAAAGCAGGGTGAGCGCCGTTTGATTGCAGTAGTCAACGGCCTTCCGACCGCGGCGAAGCGCCGAGAAGAGGCGGCACGTCTTCTTGAATGGGGGTTCCGCAACTTCACGGAATTCCGGTTGTTCGACGAGGGCGAGATCGTCGGCCGTGCACGCGTGTGGGGTGGCGACCAGTTCTATCTGCCGCTGACGGGTGCCGAGGGCGGTGTCCAGGTTCTCTTGCCGCGTTCGGCAGCGAACCAACGACTGAAGGCGGAGATAATCTACAACAGCCCGCTCAAGCCACCCATCCGCAAGGGCGATCCCGTGGCGAAGCTGCGGGTCACCACCGCAATGAACACGATGAGCGAGGTTCCGCTCTACGCCGCGGAGGATGTGGCGAGGGCTGGACCAATGCGCCGTGGCCTTGACACACTCGCCTATATGGCCTTCCGCTGGATCCCCTGACACGCCCGGGATGCGGCTGGGCCGACGCGAGAGAGACGAGCCATGTCATGGCGAGAGGTAAGTTCATAACCTTCGAAGGAGGGGAGGGCGCCGGCAAGTCCACTCAGGCGCGGCTCCTGGCGGAGCGCCTGCGGGCCAAGGGCATCGAGGTCGTGCTGACGCGGGAGCCAGGCGGCTCCGCATTCGCTGAGCAGGTGCGGGAGCTCATTCTCAACCCAGATACGGCCGATCACAGCGCCCTCGCTGAAACACTTCTCTTCTCAGCTGCGCGTGCCGATCACCTGGAGCGCACCATCCGGCCCGCATTGGCAGCAGGCCACTGGGTGATCTGTGACCGATTCTCCGAACTCGACCCGCGTCTACCAGGGTGTTGCCGGGGGCGTGCCGAAGGCCGTGATCGAGGCTCTGGAGCGCCTCGTCGTCAACGATACGGTCCCTGACGTTACTTTCGTTCTCGATCTGCCGGCGGCCGAAGGTTTGGCACGAGCCCAGGGTCGAAGCGACCAGATGATGCCGGCCGGGTGCGAAGCCCGACGGCTACGAAGGCCGGCCGCTATCGTACCACGAGCGCCTGCGCGACGGTTTCCTGATGATCGCCACGGCTGAGCCCGAGCGCTGCGTCGTCGTGGACGCCATGCAGCGGCAAGAGGAGGTCGCGGAGCAGATTTGGGGTACGATCGAGATGCGCCTGCTGCAGCCGAGTGAGTGATGGCTCGTGCCCCTGCCGTGCGAGAGATCGAGGTGCCGCCCGAGGCGGACCGTCTCGAAGGTTTTCCGCACCCACGCGAAACACGTCACCTCTTTGGGCATGCTACTGCCGAGCGGGAGCTCGCCGCGGCCCTCGCGTCCGGGCGCATTCATCATGCCTGGCTGCTGACTGGACCTGAAGGCGTCGGAAAGGCAACGCTGGCCTACCGCTTCGCGGCCTACGCGCTGGCAGACTGGCGAAGCGCGCGACCCTACGGGGGCGTCGCTGGAGGTACCAGAAAACACCCCAGCGTTGCGCATGGTGAAGGCGCTGTCCCATCCGGGGCTCCTGGTCATTCGTCGGCCTTGGCTCTTTCGAGAGAAACGATTCCCGACCGTTATTCCCGTTGATGAGGTGCGCCGGCTTCGGGAATTTCTGGCTCATACCCCGGGTGGTGAGCGGCGGCCGGGCGAGGCCGTCGAGCGGGTGGTCATCGTGGACACCGCCGACGAGCTCAACGTGTATGCGGCCAATGCCTTGTTGAAGTCGCTCGAGGAGCCACCGGCTCGGACGCTCTTTCTGCTGATCAGCTCCCAGCCTGGCCGCCTGTTGCCGACAATCCGCTCCCGCTGCCGTACGATCGCGCTCAGCCACCTCAACGCCAGCGATCTCCGCGCCGCGGCGGAGCAGGCACTCGATGCGTCTGGGAAAACGAAACCGGCGGATACCGATTGGCCGCGCCTGATCCATCTGGCGCGCGGGAGTGTGCGCCGCCTGCTATCGTTGGCGACGAGCGACGGTCTCGAGCTCGCCGAGCGCGTTTCCGCGCTTCTGCAGACCCTGCCGAAGGTCGACTGGATCGCAGCTCATGCTCTCGCTGATGATCTCTCCAGTGCTGCGAGCGAGCAACGATTCGAGACCTTCTTTGATCTCCTGCTGGATGCTGCCGCGCGGCTCACGCGTGCCGCGGCAACCGGCGAAGGCGAGCCCGAGGATGTCGCGTTGGCCCGCCGCCTTATCCCCGAGGACAGGCTTGCCTCGTGGGCGGAGGTGTGGGAAACGATCGTGCGCGAGAAAGCCGAGGCCCTCGCGCTCAATCTTGATCGCAAGGCACTCATACTCGACGCCATACATAAGATTGCCGTGGCTGCCCGTATGCCGTAGACGCACGTGCGATCCTTCAGGTGGCGTTGCACTGCGCTACGTGATACTAACGGCAACGGTATTTGAGACTTGAACTCGAGCAGATGATCGAGATCGCGACCAGCTTCCACCGGCATATGCAGGGCATGACCCTCAGCGGCGCCCGAATGTGTGCGTCCGCTCTTTGACCCGGCGTGGGAGCGCACATTGTCCTCCCGCTTATGAACGCGCTCCAGAACGATGCCAACACTTGGAAGCTGACGCATGACCGGACGACAAAAGTTCTACATTACAACCGCCATCTCGTATCCCAACGGCGTGCCGCACATCGGCCATGCCTACGAGGCCATCGCGACCGACGCTATCGCGCGCTTTGAGCGGCTGGACGGCAAGGATGTCTTCTTCCTGACCGGCACCGACGAGCATGGCCTGAAGATGAAGCAGACGGCCGCCAGGGAGGGGCTTACGCCGCGCGAGCTCGCGGACCGCAACACCCCGCGGTTTCGCGAGATGGCCGAGCTGCTGGGACTTTCGAACAGTGATTTCATCCGCACCACCGAGGAGCGCCATTACCGCGCGTCTGCCGAGATCTGGCGGCGGATGGAACAGGCGGGCGATATCTATCTCGGCAAGTATGCCGGCTGGTACTCGGTGCGCGACGAGGCCTATTACGCCGAGAGCGAGACGACCGTCGGCGAGGATGGCGTGCGTCGTGGTCCGCAGGGCACTCCGGTGGAGTGGACGGAGGAGGAGCTCCTACTTTTTCCGGCTTTCGGCCTATCAGGACCGGCTGCTTGCCCATTACGAGGCTCATCCCGACTTCATTCTGCCGCCTGAGCGGCGCAATGAGGTCGTGAGCTTTGTGAAGGGCGGCCTCGAGGACCTGTCGATCTCACGCACGACCCTCGACTGGGGCATTCCCGTTCCTGGGAACCCGAAGCACGTGATGTACGTGTGGGTGGACGCGCTCACCAACTATATCACCGGTGTCGGCTTCCCCGATGAGAGCCATCCAAATTGGCGCTACTGGCCGGCCGATGTACACGTGATCGGCAAGGACATTCTGCGCTTTCATGCCGTCTACTGGCCGGCATTCCTGATGTCGGCAGGGCTTCCGGTGCCGCGACGTGTCTTCGCACACGGGTTTCTGTTCAACCGCGGCGAGAAGATGTCGAAGTCGGTCGGCAACGTGATCGATCCGTTCGATCTCGTGAAGGCCTATGGCGTCGATCCGTTGCGCTACTTCTTCCTGCGGGAGGTCGTATTCGGCCAGGACGGCAGCTACAGCCCGGAAGCCATCGTCAACCGCATCAATGCGGATTTGGCCAATGACCTCGGCAACCTGGCTCAGCGCTCGTTGTCGATGATCTACAAGAACTGCGGTGCGGCCATACCCGAGCCCGGAGCATTCAGCGACGCTGACAAGGCGATCCTTGACGCGACCGATGCGCTCTACGGTCAGGCGCGTGCCGCCATGGATCGGCAGGCCATCAAGCAGTATCTCGATGCCGTGTGGGCCGTCGTTGCGGAGACCAACCGCTATTTCGCCAGCGAGGAGCCGTGGGCCAAGCGCAAGACCGATTTCAAGCGCATGGAGACGATCCTTTATGTGACCGCGGAGGTCGTGCGGCAGGTCGCAATCCTTGTACAGGCGGTGATGCCGGGTTCAGCGGCAAAGCTGCTCGACCTGCTCGGTCAGGATGCGGGTGCGCGAAGCTTCGCAGCGCTGGGGCCCAGCGGCCGTTTGAAGCCCGGCACCCCCATTCCACAGCCGACCGCGGTGTTCCCGCGTTACGTCGAGCCCGAGGAGGCGGAAAAGGGCAAGGGCTGATGTTGGTCGATCACCATTGCCACCTCGATTTTCCGCAGTTCGCGAAGGATCGGGACGGGGTCATCGCCCGCGCCGCGCGAGCCGGCGTCGGGGTGATCGTCACCATATCGACCCGTATTCGTCAGCTGCCGGACCTGATCGCGATCGCCGAGCAGTATCCCAACGTCTTCTGCTCGGTCGGCACGCATCCGCACTACGCGCACGAGGAGCTCGACGTCTCCGTCGAAGAGATCGTGCGGCTGGCGGAACACCCCAAAGTGGTGGCGATTGGCGAGTCAGGGCTCGATTACTTCTACAAGAGAAGCCCGCCGGAGGCTCAAGCAGAGGGCTTCCGGCGCCACATTGCGGCGGCCCGGATCACCGGCCTTCCGCTGGAGATCCACACGCGCCAGGCGGATGAGGATACCGCCCGCATCCTCGAGGAGGAGCACGCGAAAGGTCCGTTTCCAGCCATCCTGCACTGCTTTACCGGTGGGCGCGATCTCGCAATGCGAGCCCTCGCGCTCGGCCTGACGATCTCCTTCACTGGCGTCATCACGTTCCGGAAGTCGGAGGAGCTGCGGGCTATTGCGGCGGAGGTGCCGCTCGATCGCCTGCTGGTGGAAACTGATGCGCCTTTCCTCGCGCCTGAGCCGTACCGCGGCAAGTTGAATGAGCCTGCCTACGTGGTGCACACAGCCGAGGCGCTCGCCCGTGTGAAAGGCGTCACCCCGCAGGAGCTGGCCAAGGCGACCACGGAGAACTTCTTCCGACTGTTCAAGAAGGTGCCGCGCGCGGCGTCGGCAGCTGATGCCGCATGAGGCATCGTCTGACGATCCTCGGCTGCGGCTCGTCCGGAGGTGTTCCACGCCTCGGCAACGATTGGGGTCGCTGCGATCCAAATAATCCAAAAAACCGGCGCAGACGTTGTGCGGCTCTCGTCGAGCAGATCGGCCCTGAAGGCACTACGAAAGTCCTCATCGACACTGGGCCTGATGTTCGGGAGCAGCTCCTTTCGGTCGGTCTCACGGCGCTCGACGGCGTGCTTTATACCCACGACCATGCCGATCATACGCATGGCATCGACGATTTGCGACCGGTCGCGTATGCGATGAAGACGGCGGGTGCCGGTATGGTTCGACGCAGCGCACCCGTGACAGCCTCGTGACGCGCTTTGCCTATTGCTTCGAGACGCCTCCCGGCGGCAGCTATCCGCCTATTCTCGAGGCAAATGATATTAATCCGCCGGAACCGGTGCGGATTCCGGGAGCGGGTGGTGTGATGGAGGTCATCCCCATCCTGCAGGAGCATGGAGATATCACCTCTCTAGGCTTCCGCATCGGCGGTCTAGCTTATTCGCCGGACATCAGCGGGCTGCCCGAGTCCTCAATTCCGCTCCTACAGAACCTGGACCTGTGGGTGGTTGACGCGCTGCGGCCGACACCACACCCCAGCCACTTCAGCGTCCGCGAGGCTCTGGCGTGGATCGAGCGGCTGCAGCCGAAGCGCGCGGTGCTCACCCACCTCACCGCTGAGCTGGATTACGAGGAGTTGAAGCGCGAGCTTCCGAGCCACGTCGAGCCCGCCTACGACGGCATGGTCATCGAGCTGGGCTAACTCCTCGCCCGAAAAACGCACGTATCAAGTCTTGCCCTCTAGACGGGCAGATACTGCGCATCAGCCGTAGGGGACTGCAGGGCCTAGCTGAAGTCGATCGCCAGCCAGACCATGGCGAGGCCCGCCAGCAAGAATGCCGCAATCAGCAGCCACGCAATCGCGCCTGTCCCTTCACTGTCCGATGTACTGTGATTTGATGCGCGGACTTGAGCTCCGGCCTCTAGCTCACGTGCGCGGACTTCCTGGATCATCTCTGGGGAGAGTGTGACTCCGGCGGCTTCGTCGTCCGTGCCGAGCGGGACGGTTGCCGGGTCCTCGGCCGCGACCTTGTCTCCGGTTCGGCCGCGATCGATATCACTCTTAAGCTCGGCAACCGTCGACTTGAGCTTATCCATGGCGTTGGTCCTGCTTGGGCGCTTGTTTCAGCCCAAATAACAGGTTCACGCCGTTCGGGTTGCGCTTCGACCGGCTAGGGCTAGCGCGGTTAAGAGGGTCTCTCTCCGGGTCAACTTGGGCGGATCGAGCAGCAGTGCGTGCCGCGGCTTACCAGTGCCAGGGCCGAATTCTGCCGTGATAAACCCGGTGGAAATGGTAGTTCAGCCACGGCTTGGGGTAGCCCCATGCCTTCCAGTAAGGGGGCTGAAATGGCCGAGGAACGCAGTTCAGCTTACCTTTGCAGAGGGGTCGCCAGTAGCCCGCGTCGTAGTAGGGATAGTATCCGCGCGGCTCGTAGCGGTAGGCGTAGGGATCGGTGATGAAATAGCCTGTTACGACCTTGGGACGAGTGCGGAAGGAAGCGTAACTATCATCCTCCCAGGCCTGGTAGCCACGATCTCCGGCTTGCGATGAAGCAGCAGGGATGGAGGCGAAGGCGACTGCTGCCGCCAGGCCGGCCAACAGGACGTGCAAACGCATGACTGGTCTCCAGGTGAAATCGTGGGGACACGTTAGAGATCTAGAACACGCTTGTACGTATGGAATCCAACTGCGTCGCGCGGCTTCGAGTGGTAAGCTTGACGAAGTGTGAACGATCAGGGCAAGAGCGCGCAGCGGCTGGCCAGACGTCCCGTCCCAGGGTATAAGCCGCTACCATTACACGTGATTGCCGGCATAGCTCAGTTGGTAGAGCAACCGCCTTGTAAGCGGTAGGTCGGGGGTTCAAGTCCCTCTGCCGGCACCAGACCTTGCAAATCTGCTCAGCTAGTCGCCCTTACCTTGACCTCGACGTGAGTGGTTGTCTCGCAACCAGAGATGCGCCTGCACCGCGCAGCGCTACTGCTGCGCACCACTACTTGAGAGAGTTGCCGGTGCTCGCCGGGGAAGTAGACACCCACTAGTCGGCCGTCCAGAGGAAAGTCAGGACTTACGGAAGCGCCAACGGAGCACCGACGCTGGTTGGCATCACCTTCATTAAGCCGTCTTGTGCGTCTGCCCCATCTTCCGGGATCAGATTACGAGCCGAGTCCGGGTAGCCGTGGCTGTATGGCGTGCACCAATGTTGCCCCAAATGTGTTCGCTTTGCTCCAACTGCAATCGTTCTCCGCCGCTGTGCGGGGTTTAGTCCGTTTTTGGCTGCAAGCTGCTTTTTCAAGCACCTCTTGGCGAATGTTCAATCCTTCCTGCGCCCCCTGAGCTATGTTACACGTTGTTTCAATGCATTTGGGGAGACCCGGGTCGCAGCTTCTGCAAGGAACTAGGAGGAAGTGCCGATGAAACGAAAATTTGCGATTGCACTAGCGGGTCTGTTTGGCGCCGTGTTGGCCTTGGGAACCAGCGCTCAAGCCGACCAGCTGGCAGAAATCAAGAAGAAAGGCACGCTTGTGGTGGGCGTGAAGGCGGATTATCCGCCGTGGGGCATGCGCGACGCTAATGGCAATATCGTCGGCATGGAGCCGGACATGGCGGCCGACGTCGCAGAGCGGCTCGGCGTGAAGCTCGAGCTGGTCCCGGTCGTGTCCTCAAATCGCATGCAATTCCTGCAGCAGGGCAAGATCGACCTGATGATCGCTACGATGAGCGATACACCGGAGCGGCGGAAAGCGGTCGGTATCGTGGATCCCGTCTACTACGCGTCGGGCGTGGCCTTGCTGGCCAACAAGGCCGCAAATATCAAGTCCGTCGAGGACGTGAAGGGCAAGCCGGTCTGCGCGCTGCAGGGCGCTTTCTATAACAATGAAATGCAGTCCAAGTACACGCAGACGGACTTGGTCGCTTTCAAGGGAATCCCGGAAGCTGAGCAGGCTCTGCTCGATGGCCGCTGTGTCGCGTTCATCTATGACGATGTCGTGCTCATCTGGAAGAAGGCGCAGGACAAGAAGTTCGAGAATTTCGAGGTGATCCCGCTCCCGCAGTGGCCAGTGGTACCTTGGGGGCTTGCGGTCAAGCTGGAAGAGCTGAATGGGCCCTGGGGCAAGTTTATGTCGGAAACGGTCACCGACTGGCTGAAGTCAGGCAAGCTGCTCGAGCTCGAGAAGAAGTGGGTTGGAGACAACACAGCTTGGCTCAAAGAAGCTTCTGAAAAGGCCAAGGGCAATTGACAACTCATTTGGGCTCGCGGTGAGAACGCTGCGAGCCCGAATTTCAATTTACCCCCTCGTGGCACACGTCGCCGGCTCAGCGGATGGAGCAGGGCTACCCTTCAGCCTTGCTAGAATAGAATTGCCGACGGTTGTCGATGGAAAGCTTTTGGGACGCACTACGCAGCCTGCATGATGCCTACGGCATCAATCTCGTCCAATTCTATGACGACTTCGAACGCAGCCGATTGCTGCGCGGCATGTGGACGACGGTCAAGCTGTCGATCATCTGTATTCTCCTCAGTGTTGCGATAGGCATTGTCGGCGCGTGGCTCCAGGGCAGCCGCTATCGCGTGCTCAAGGCGATCGTCCAGGGATATATCCAGTTCTTCCGGAACACGCCGCCGCTCGTTCAAATGTACTTCTTTTATTTCGCCCTCGGCCCGCAAATGCCGCGAGTGGTGAATGAGTACGGAATCGCGCAGCCGATGCTCGGGAGCTTCGAGTGGGCCGTAATCTCGTTGTCCTTTTTCGCCGGCGCATTCAATGTCGAAATTTTCCGGTCAGGGATCGAGGCCGTTCAAAGGTCGACCGTCGAGGCAGCTGAGTCCCTGTGCCTCAATCGACTGCAGACCTACTGGTACGTCGTTCTTCCGCTCGCCGTTCGTTTCTGCCTGCCGGCTCTCAACAATAATCTCGTCAATCTCGCCAAGACGACGACCCAGGCCTACGCGATCGCCGTTCCCGAAACCCTCTTTGTCGCCAGTCAGATCTGGTCGGACCACATCAACGTTCTGGAGATGATGATCACCCTATTGACGTTCTATCTCCTTCTTGTGGGTGTGATCGTCTGGTTGATGACCCGGCTCGAGCGTTGGCTGGCCATTCCGGGGTTCGGTCGATGAGTACGAGCTTGCGGATGCCTGGAGCCGAGGGGGAATCCGGCTTTACTGCGACAGCCTTCAATAGGCGTTCTTTGGGCTTCGTGCTCGCGGCTTTTGCACTGATCCTCGCGGCGAGCGAGGCGGTTGCCCAGATTCGTACCACCGGCGGCAGCGAGGGGATTATCGAGGCGCTGATCAAGTGGACGCCGTTGCTGCTGCTTGGCCCACCAGGGGAGTTTGGTGGGTTCGTTCTCAACATTGCCGTGAGCTTCCTCGCGATGGCGATCGGAACTGCAGCGGGTCTTGTGCTGGGGCTAGGGCAGATCTCCCTCTATGCGCCCGTGCGCAAGATGTCGTGGGCCGTCACGCAGTTTTTCCGTAATTCGCCCTGGCTCGTATTGCTGTTTTTCGTGATGCTGCTAACGCCTTTCCACCTCCGGATCGGAGGAGTCTCGATCCCTCTGCCGGATTGGCTGAAAGCAACGTTCGGCCTGTCTTTACCGATCATGGCGAACATGGCGGAAATCGTTCGTGGGGCAGTGAACTCGATCCCCACCAGCCAATGGGAAAGCGCCGAAAGTCTCGCCTTCACACGCATGCAGACGCTTTGGCGCATCATTTTGCCGCAATGCGTAAAGCGGATGATTCCGCCCTGGATGAACTGGTACGCCATTCTCACCATGGCGACACCACTCATTTCGATCGTTGGGGTCAATGATGCCATGACGTTGACCCAGGATGCTCTCGCTGCCGAGCAGAAGACAGAGCTGCTGATGCCGATGTACGGCCTCCTGCTCGTTTTCTTCTTCATCTATTGCTACCCAATCGCGCGCTGGACCATTTACCTGGAGCGCAAGTACGCCGTGAAGATCTGAGGAGCTTGTCTGATGCCGTCCCTGACAGCCAGCGCCAACAAAGCTCACGCGCACGGCTGGACACCGGATCAACCGATCATTTCCATTCGCGACGTGTACAAGTCGTTCGGCAAGGTCGAGGTGCTGAAAGGCATCACCATGGATGTCCGCAAGGGTGAGGTCGTCTGCATCATCGGCCCTTCGGGATCAGGGAAATCGACACTCCTGCGCTGCATAAATGCGCTCGTGCCCATCGATAGAGGCTCCATCAAGGTCGAAGGGCAGGAGGTGAATGACCCTGCCCTCGATAAACTGGAGCTGCGGAAAAAAGTCGGAATGGTTTTTCAATCGTACAACCTTTTTCCGCATAAGACGGCGCTGGAAAATATCATGATGGCTCCGGTGCTCGTTTTGAAACGCCCGAAGGATGAGGTCGAAGCGCAGGCGCGGCGGCTGCTGAAGAAGGTTCGCCTCGAAGATAAGGCGGACGCCTATCCTGGTGAACTCTCAGGTGGGCAACAGCAGCGCGTTGCTATCGCCCGCTCGCTCGCCATGAACCCGGATGTCATGCTGTTCGATGAGGTTACGGCGGCCCTCGATCCGGAAACCGTCAAAGAGGTGCTCGTCACCATCCGCGAGCTGGCGGAGGAGGGCATGACCTGCATTCTCGTCACACACGAAATGGGTTTCGCGCGGGAAGTCGGCGATCACATCTATTTCACGGATCGCGGGGTCATCGTTGAGCATGGGCCGCCGGCGACGTTCTTCAAAGAGGCATCCGATCCGCGTACGCGCGAATTCCTGAGCCAGATTCTTTGACGCCGACCGGTTGTCTCACCGGTTTCAAGCGGGCAAAATCGGAGTTCATAAATGCAAAGGAGCACAAGGGTCGAGGACGCTGCGCTTTGGGAGCGAGCCGAACGCCACCTCGTCCGCTACGGACACTTCTTTCAGCCTGCGATCATTGCATCCGCCCAGGGCTCGTTCATGACGACGACCGATGGGCGGCGACTGCTCGATTTCGCCTCCGGGCAGATGAGCGCCATCCTCGGCCACAGCCATCCCGAGATTACTGAGGTGATCCGCTCGCAAGCGGGCGAGCTTGTTCACCTTTATAGCCAGCTCCTGTCGCGACCGGTGATCGATCTCGCCGAGGCGCTCGCGAAGATTGCGCCGGGAAATCTCGAGCGGGTGATGCTTCTTTCGACCGGCGGCGAGTCGAATGAGGCGGCGCTGCGAATGGCGAAGACGGCGACGGGCAAATACGAAACTCTGGCGCTTTCTCGCTCGTGGCACGGCGTGACACACGGGGCGGCCTCGGTCACCTTCAATAGCAATCGCGTCGGGCACGGCCCTGCGGCGCCAGGCTCCTTCATTTTGCCGGCACCGACGCCGTACCGGCCCACTTTCACGCGCGACGGGAAATACGATTGGGAGGCCGAGCTCGATTACGGTTTCGAGCTATTCGATCGGCAGTCGAATGGCAATCCCGCTGCCCTCATCATCGAGTCCATCATGTCGTCCGGTGGGGTTATCGTGCCTCCGCCCGGTTATCTCAAAGCGGCCGCGGAACGCGCGCGAGCACGGGGCATGCTGGTTATCGTCGACGAAGCCCAGACAGGCCTGGGCCGTACTGGCAAGCTGTTTGATTGCGAGTATGACGGCGTTGTTCCCGATTTCATCACCCTCTCAAAAACGCTCGGTGCCGGCCTCCCGCTTTCGGCTGTCATTACGACGGCTGAAATCGAGGAGAAATGCTTCGAGAACAAATTCCATTTCTATACAACTCATGCGTCCGATCCGCTCCCGGCAGCGGTCGGATTGAAAGTCGTGGAGATCATCTTGCGTGATCGGCTCGCGGATCGTGCGCGCGTCGCCGGTGAACGTCTGCGGCAGGGATTTGAAACGCTTATGCAGCGGTTCGAAGTGATTGGCGACGTCCGCGGCCGAGGGCTGCTGATGGGTGTGGAGCTGGTCATGGACCGTCACTCCAAGACGCCAGCACCTGAACTCGCCCAAAAAGTAATGAACCGGTGCCTCGACCTAGGATTGTCGACGAGCATCATTCGCGGCGGCTGGGGTGTATTCCGCATCGCTCCGCCACTGACCATTTCGGACGACGAAATCGACCTGGGGCTCTCGATTTTCGAGCAGGCGTTCAAGGATTGTGTTTGAACGAAATCAGGCAGGCTCGGTTATCCAGTAGCCGTATTCCTCAAACGCGGTCATGAGGCTGTGCCAGAAGCTCACCGCATAGGACCGCGGGCAGGCGATCTCGTACGTTGGTGTGTCATCGATCTGCCAAAGGTGGATCCGGATGTGAGAGGCCACAGTCACTGCGGCGCTGCCGGTGCGAAACACCGATTCGTCGAGGTCGATTGGCACCAGCTTCATCAAGCCGTCCCGCGCGCGCGGGCCGCTAATGCGGAAAATAACCTGGGAGCCGGTCAGATCTGTAATCGCAGCAAGTGAGCCGCTCAATGTTTTTAGTCGGCTTGCGAAATCGTCTGACGAACAAATCGCAAGCCATAAGTCGGGGCCGGCCCAAATAAACGCTATCGCATCGTTCGCCGTACAGGCGGGCCGTGTTGGCAAGGAAAGGCCGAACGCGCGCTCGACAGCAGCGCTGAGCTCCGCCGCTTTCCCGGCGCGCGCTGCGACTGAGAACAGAGCCATTCCACGGCACTCGCTGAGCGTTACACCGTCACCGCCTGGAGCGCCGTAATGGCCGGGCACCACGACACTGGCGAGAGCCGAGCGGGGGGCGAGGATCGGTTCAGGCACGGGCAAGTCCTCCCTCGGGGTCATAGCGGCAGGGCGGGCCAATCTCGACGACAACGTCGCCATTGCGGACGGGATCGTAAGCTCGCACGCGCTCACCGATGCGTTCTTTACCGCGTTTCAGCAGCCCAAGGCCGATATAATGCCCGAAGGTCGGCGAGTAGACGGCCGAGGTCATGTAGCCGAGATCGTTCTCAATGCGCGGCGCGGCATCGAGGTCCAAGAAATGGCTGCCGGCATATAGGACGTCATTTCGGTTCACAGGTGCGAACGAGACGAGGACAGGGCGATCAGGCTCGTTGAACGCCGGGAGCTGTTGCAGGGCGCGCCCAATGTAATCCTTTTTCGTTGAAAGGAGGCGTTCGAGCCCGAGATCGCGCGCCGTCGTCTGTCCGTTGAGCTCGCCAGTGGCCGGGAAACCTTTTTCGACGCGCAGCACCGTCATGGCCTCTGTTCCATAGGGCTCGAGGCCCAGTGGCTCGCCTTCGCGCATCAAATGCCGAATGAAGGCGTCGCCATAATCGGCCGGCACGCCGATTTCGTAGCCGAGCTCGCCCGAAAACGAGACGCGATAAAGGCGGGCGGGAAGTCCGCCGCAAACCGTGATGTCTGCAACCGACAAATGCGGGAAATGTGTCGGTCGACAGATCGAAGTTATCGACGATTTTTGCAAGCAGTTCGCGCGATCTCGGTCCCGCAATGGCAAGCTGCGCCCAACGCTCCGTCACCGGCACAATGGAAACATCGAGCGAGGGCGCTAGAACTTGATGACAGAATTCCAAATGCCGAAGGACCTGGTCGGCGTGCCCGGTGCTCGTCGTGAGGAAATAGCGATCCTCGCCAATGCGCGCCACGGTGCCGTCGTCAAGAACGTGGCCGTCCTCGCGCAGCATCAGGCCATAGCGCATCCGGCCGACTTTGAGCGTCGAGACGGTATTCGCATAGACGAAATCGAGCAGGCGGCCGGCATCCGGGCCGATGACCTCGATCTTGCCGAGCGTTGAGACATCGCAAACGCCCACGGCCGAACGCACTGTTCGCACCTCGCGATTGACAGTGTCGAGCCAGTCCGTTTCGCCCGCTTTCGGGTACCAGCGCGCCCTGAGCCATTGGCCGGCTTCGACGAACACGGCGTTCTGCTCCGACGCCCACTCGTGCGTCGGCGTCAATCGCGTTGGCCGGAACGCCTTACCAACGTCGCGGCCGGCGATGGCGCCAATGGCAACTGGCGTGAAAGGCGGACGGAACGTCGTGGTGCCGGTTTCTGCAATGGTGCGCCCCGTTACATCGGCGAGAATGGCGAAGCCATTGACGCCCGAGCTCTTGCCCTGGTCGGTCGCCATGCCAAGCGTGGTGTAGCGCTTGGTGTGCTCGACGGAGCGATAGCCCTCGCGCGCAGCCAGGGCGATGTCGGCGGCAGTGACGTCGTTTTGGAAATCGACAAAGCTTTTTGCATCCCGTTTTGTGACGCGCCAGGACGGTGCACGGGAGGCGGAGTTCGGAGCAGCGCTCGTGGATGGCGGGGCATAGGTCGCTCGGAATCCGAGGCTGCGCGCTGCCTCGCTTCCGGCACGCGCTCCGTCCTTCAGTGCTGTGTCCAATCCGAACCGGCCGGCGGCCGCGCCCGCAACGTCGATGTGCGCCGGCAAATCTCCCGGAACGAACGCCAGGATGCGCTCGTCCCATTTGGGCTTGTGACCGAGATGGGAGGTGAGGTGCACCACCGGATCCCAGCCGCCAGCCATCGCAAGGAGGTCTGCTGTGATTTCTTGCTCGCGGCCTTGGCGATCCTTGATGGTGACGCTGCTGAGGCGCAGCCGACCGCGCGTGTCCGTTATGGTGGCTCCGGAGAACAATGGCACATCAGTTTTGCGGAGCGCAGGAGCTGACGCCTCCGTGCGCGAATCGACCACCGCTGCGATCGAGGCACCAGCGCGCTGCAGGGCCTCGACCGTCTGCCAACCGGAATCGTCGACCATAAAGACCACGGCCCGCCGACCAGGCAAAACGGCAAAGCGCTCGATGTAGGTCCTGACGGCGCTCGCCATCATAATTCCGGGCCGGTCGTTTTTCGGGAATACGATCGGCCGTTCGATAGCACCCGCGGCGACGATAATGCGCCGGGCTACGATTTTCCAATAACGCTGCCGCACGGTGAATGGTGGTGGCTCGGCAAGGTGATCGCTGACGCGTTCCAACGCGCCGCAAACACCGTGATCGAAAAGGCCGAACACCGTGGTTCGACGCAGCACGCGCACCTTGCTTTCGGCCGCGAGCTCCTGCTCGACCTCGGCAACCCAATCCAGTGCGGTCTTGCCGTCGATTTCCTCGCGGCTCGCAAGCAGATGACCGCCGAGACGGAAATCCTGCTCGCAAAGCACAACGCGTGCGCCGCTGCGGGCTGCTGCGAGCGCCGCGGTCAAGCCAGCGGGTCCGCTGCCGACCACCAGCACGTCGCAGAAAAGATGCGAGCGCTCGTATTTGTCAGGATCCGGCTCGCGCGCGGCACGCCCCAGCCCGGCAGCGCGGCGGATTAGCGGCTCATAGACCTTTTCCCAAAACGAGGCCGGCCACATGAAAGTCTTGTAGTAGAAGCCGGCCGGAAATATCGGCGCCGCGAGGCCATTCACGGCCATGAGGTCAAAGGCAAGCGACGGCCACCGGTTCTGACTGTGGGCAATGAGCCCCGAGTAAAGCTCTGCGACCGTGGCCCGCGTATTCGGTTCGCGCCGTCCGCCCGTGCGCAGCTCGACGAGGGCATTCGGCTCTTCCGGACCGGCATAAAGTATCCCGCGTGGGCGGTGATATTTGAACGAGCGCCCGACCAGGTGGACGCCGTTGGCGAGCAGAGCCGAGGCGAGCGTGTCACCGGGATATCCGTAGTAGTCGCGCCCGTCGAACGTAAAAGGTATCGCCGCCGTGCGGTCGATCAGACCGCCCGAAGCCAGGCGAAATGGCTGAGATTGATGCGGTGTCATTTGGAGGCAGTGGAGCTGGCCGAAGCGGGCTGGGAGCGTGCGGGGACGGCATCGAGGATTTCGTGCGTGCGCGTATCACGCGTCACGACAATCCAGGATCGGCAGCCGTAGGTGTGATGCCACAGCTCGCGATTGGCGCCCGCGGGATTGTCGCGCAAAAAGACGTAATCAATCCAGGCTTGGAGCGGTGCGTTGGGATCTGCAGGGCGCACCGGATCGGCGCTGCCGAGATAGACGAACTCCTCGTTTCCGCGCTCCCCGCAATGAGGGCATGGCACGCGCATGGCTTCCTCCGTCAGTGCAGGTTGGGCACGGCGCCCCTGCCGCCCTCGTCAATGACATGGCCGGTCGCGAAGCGGTCGAGGCGAAAGCCGCTGTTGAGCGGATGGGGGGTGCCGGTCGCGATGGTGTGGGCGAAACACCAGCCGGAAGCCGGCGTTGCCTTGAACCCGCCATAGCACCAGCCGGCATTGAGAAAGAGGCCTTCGATCGGCGTTCGATCGATGATCGGTGAGCCGTCCATGGACATGTCCATGATGCCGCCCCACTGGCGCAGGTAGCGCAGCCGGCTGAGGGAGGGAAAGAGCGCTACGGCGCAGGTCATGACGTCTTCGACGACCGGCAGGTTTCCGCGTTGGGCATAGGAATTGTAGCCGTCGATGTCGCCGCCGAAGACGAGTCCGCCCTTATCCGACTGGCTGATGTAGAAGTGGGCAGCGCCGAAGGTCACGACCATGTCGATGAGCGGTTTAATTCCTTCGGACACGAAAGCTTGCAGCACATGACTTTCGATGGGCAGCCGCAGGCCAGCCATGGCGGCAACGCGAGAAGAATTGCCGGCAACAGCGATGCCTACCCGCTTGGCTCTGATATATCCGCGCGTCGTATCGACACCGACGACCCTTCCGTTCTCGATGCGAATGCCGGTGACCTCGCAGTTCTGGATGATGTCGACGCCGCGTTGATCCGCGCCGCGCGCGAAGCCCCAGGCGACGGCATCGTGCCGCACCGTTCCGCCGCGCCGCTGCAGCAGACCGCCTTTGATGGGAAAGCGCGCGTTATCAAAATCGAGCAGCGGAACCAGTTCACGCACCTGCTCCCGGTCGAGCAGTTCGGCATCGACACCGTTGAGGCGCATGGCGTTTCCGCGGCGGGCAAAGGCATCCCGCTGGGCGTCCGAATGATAGAGGTTGAGAACGCCCCGCTGCGAAACCATGGCGTTGAAGTTGAGGTCCTGCTCCAGCCCCTCCCACAGCTTCAGCGACCACTCGTAAAATGCCGTATTGGGCGGAAGCAGGTAATTGGAGCGGATAATCGTTGTATTCCGGCCGACGTTGCCGGAGCCGATATAACTCTTCTCGAGCACCGCGACGTCAGTAATGCCGTGCTCTTTGGCAAGGTAATAGGCGGTGGCCAATCCATGCCCGCCGCCGCCGATGATAACTGTGTCGTAGGCGGCCTTGGGCTCAGGGTCACGCCAGGCCGGTTTCCAATGGGCGTGACCCGAAAATGCATTCTTAATGAGCGAAGCGAAGGAATAGCGCATTTTGAGCTCTTGGAAGGGATGAGCTACGCGTAACCGTTAGAGTTCTCTCACCAATAGATTCCCATCCTTCATCACGAGTTTAGGTGAGCGCTGCGGATCAGCCATTATCTTGATGTCGTCGAAGGGATTGCCGTCGACCACGATGAGGTCCGCGTGATATCCGGGTGCAATAACGCCGAGCTCGAACTCCCGTCTCAAGAGGCGCGCACCGTTTATCGTTGCGGCGCGGATGAGATCAACCGGCTTTACCACCTCGGCCCGAAGAATGAATTCGCTAAGTTGCCGGCGATGCATTATGCCCAAGAGGTCGGTCCCATACGCCATGGGCACACCTGCTCGATAAGCTTTCTCGACCGCCTGAATGCCAGCATCGAGAACCTCGTAAGTTTTCCCGACCAACTCTTGCGGTAGCCCGGCGGCTACGCCCTCCTCGACCAATGCGCGGTAGATTGCCAGCGTGGGTACGAGAAAGGCGCCCTTCTCCTTCATGAGTTGGATGGCCTCGTCATCGGCAAGGTTCCCGTGCTCGATAGAACGCACTCCTAGTCTCACGCAGCGTTTGACCGAGCGGGCCGTGTAAGCATGGACCGCGACGTAAAGGTTGGCCATTTCGGCTTCTTCGACTACCGCAGCAATTTCCTCCTCGGAAAACTGATCGGAAGTTATGCGGTCGGTCGGAGATGAAATGCCCCCTCCGCCCATGATTTTGATGAAATGGGCACCGCGGCGGATTTCACTTCTGGCAGCTCGCCGCACCTCCGGGACGCCATCGCAAATATAGCCGAGCCCCGGTTGGCTATATGCCGCATCGTAAGCTTCGTGGCCTGGACCGCGCACATCCCCATGGCCGCCGGTTTGCGACAAAGCCTTGCCTGCGTAGATGAGCCGTGGGCTCTTTATGAAGCCTTCTTCCACGGCCCGGGCCAGACCGAAATCGGCACCGCCAACGTCGCGTACAGTGGTGAATCCGCGCCGCAACATGCCCTCCAGAATTTCGGCTGCCCTGGCTGCAACATAGAAGGGGGAAGAGCGGGCGAGCTCAGCAAAGTTCGCTGTATAGGCGGTGACGTGCACGTGGCAATCGATCAGGCCCGGCATCAAAGTCCGGCCTGCCAAATCGATGCGGTCTGCGTCTGACGCTCTGATCGGCTCCTCCGAGACTTCGGCAATGCGGCCATCTCGTACGAGCACCGAACGGTCCGGAAGAATTTCGCCTTTCTCAACGTCGAGAACGGACGCGTTTTCGAATACGAAGCTTGTCATTGGGATCTCCCTAACTGGAAGCGGCTGACTAGGCGTCCATCAGGAAAGCTGGTGCGAGGAATTGCGCTAGCGGCTCTAGCGCGGCAAGATCGGCGTCCTCATAACGTCCAGCAGCGTGAAGTACACTGACGACACCGAGAACCCGGCCATCATAGCGCACCGGAACGTTGAGACAGCTCTCGCAGCCAAGTGACAGGATAAGCTCGTGATCCGGAAATGCCCAAACGATATCCTTAGCAGAGCGGCCAAACCAGGATCTGCCGCCCCGCAGAACTAGGTCTCCCCAGGGCGTCGGACCCATCATCTTGCGCCCGAGAAGCGGGTATTCCGCCGGGCGACTTGTATGAAGGCGCTCGACCTCTCCGCTTTCAGATCGCCAAGCGAGGATGGTGAAAAGCCGATGCCCAAGTGTCTCACCGGCAACTTTTTCCATTTCCTCGAATAGGCGTCGCGGTTGACCCCGTTCCGCAAGTGCTTCGCCGAGCCGTCTAGCGGCCGTTGCCACATCCAACGGCTTCTTAGGCATTACGATCTCCGCGTTCTAGCCATAGAGCAGATTTGGAAGCCACAAGGCGATCTCTGGAAAAGCGACTAGTATGCCGACCCCCAGACACATCAAAAGGAAGAAGGGGAATGCCGCGTAGGCGACGCGCCCGATCGACTCGCCAGTCAGCCCCTGCAAGACGAAAAGATTAAAACCGACCGGAGGTGTGATCTGCCCCATCTCGATCATTAGAACGAGGTAGATACCAAACCAAACCGGGTCGAAGCCCGCCGATACAGCCAAAGGGAAGGTAATCGGGAGGCTCATGACGACGATCGATACGCCGTCGAGGAATAGTCCAAGAACGATGTAGAAAATGGTCAATATGAAGATGAGTCCGATCGGGCCAAGATCCAGCATCGCAATCAACTTGGCGATATTTGATGGGACGTGGAGGTAGCCCATCGCAGTGGATAGGAAGGCTGCAGCAATGAGAATAATACAGACCATGCAGCTGGTGCGAATGGCGCCTAAAAGTGTATCCACGAAGAGTTGCGGGGTAAACTGACCCGTAACGACCATAATAACAAGGGACGCGAAGACGCCGACGGCAGCTGCTTCGGACGGCGTTGCAACGCCGGTGTAGATAGATCCCAGCACTACGAGCATCAAAATGATGATTGGTGAGAGATTGGCCAAGCCACTCAAATAATCGCGCAACTCGTAACGCTCAGCGCCGGGAGGGCAGATGCTCGGATTGATTAAAGCTCGAATGATAATCCAGCTTGAGTAGAGGCCAGCTATCATGAGGCCAGGAATAACACCGGCCGCGAATAACCGGCTAATCGAGACCTCGGCTAGAATGCCATAGACGATCATGACGATTGAAGGCGGGATGAGTAGCCCGAGGCTCCCGGCGCCGGCAAGCGAGCCGAGTGCTAAGTTCCGGTCGTAACCGCGGCGCGCAAACTCTGCCATTGTAATCTTGCCGACTGTGGCCGTTGTCGCTGCACTGGAGCCGCTCACCGCTGCGAAAAGCGTGCAACCCAGAACGTTGGTATGGAGCAGGCGGCCGGGTATCTTGTCGGCAAATGGCGCTAGTCCGCGGAATAGGCGGTCGGAAATATCCGTGCGAAAAATAATCTCGCCCATCCAAATAAACATCGGAATGGCGGCGAGCTCCCAGGTAGAGGCGTACCGGTAAGTGATGCGGGCCGCGATCGTACCAATGCGATCGACAGGCATGTCGAGGATCAAGTAAAGGCTCGTCGCGGCAACGAGGAGCAGACCCGCAAAGATCCAAACTCCCATGCCGAGAAACAGGAAGACAAGAAGAATGACGACGAGTGCGGCGCCGAGGGCTTCCATAGTAACTCCCAGTTCAGATCTCGTGCCGCGGATCGTGGCTGGTGGCAACCGGCGAAGGCTCGCCTGTAAGCTGCCGGAGGAGGAAGGCGAAAAGTTGCAACCAGAACACCAACATGCCAATCAGAACAACTGCCTCCGGAATCCAGAGGGGCACCTCTGCGATCGAACTGCTGACCCGATTGCGCATCCAGCTCCGCTCTACGTTCAGCCAGTAGTACTTAATCAAGAGGCTGGTGATAGAGAGAGCGGCGATCGCACAGAGAGCGTCGAGCATTCGTCGCGCGCGACCACTCAAGCGCTCGACGAGGAGACTAACCCGGATCAGGCTGCCATGCTCGAGTGAATAGCCAAGGGCCAAGAAGGTGCAGGCGGCAACCTCGTATCCTACAAACTCGTCCAATACATAGGTCGACGAGGAAAAGAACACGCGGAGGACGATCTCATAAAGGATATGGACGACCATCCCCACGAGCATCACGCAGGATAAGGCCGCCGCTACCCTCGAAATGGTGAAGATAGCGGCTTGAAATGTTCTCATTAGAAGCCCCGGCGACAAACCTGTTGATGCGTGTGTCGCACAATTCGCCCTAAACGTCAGCGTTTGCGCCGAGCTTCATAGTCCTGCAGGATTTTCTCAGCATCCGGGCCCATCTTGGACTTCCACTCTTCCAAAGCGGGCTTGCCGGCTTCGCGCAGCTTTTCGATCATTTCGCGTGGCACGTCCGTTACGATCGTCATGCCGTGCGATTTCATCTCCTCATAATTTTCCTGGACGCGCTTCTCCAGCAATTTCCAACCAAATTCCTCGGCCTCGGCGGCGGCTTCCCGCACGGCCTGCTTAAGGTCGTCGCTCAGGCCTTCAAAGACTGCTTTGTTCATATGAATGATTTGAAGGGGCATCGCGTAGTTCACTTCCGTGAAGTGCGATTGGTGCTCCCAAAGTTGCGAGGCTGCACCGCCATCAGCAGAGGTCAGAACACCATCAATGCCCTTGGTTGCGAGCTGCGGAACGACGTCTGCCCAGCTCAGCTGAATGGGCGCTGCGCCCGCGTTACGCAATGTGATTGTGCCGCTGGCATCGTATGTCCGAATGCGAAGCCCCTTCAGCGCTTCAAGACTATCAATCGGCTTGTTCGCCCAAAAACCGCTCGGCGGCCATGGCGTTGCGCAGAGAAAAACCTGGTCAGCCTCATCCAGGACTTTGCTGTAATAGGGTTTGGCGGCTTCGTAGAGGGCCCACGCATCCTCAACGGTGGGCGCAAGGAATGGCAGCGACGTGAGCAGAAATACTGGGTTGATACCGGCCCACGGCCCGATGAAAGAGCTTGCGACCTGCACCGCGCCATCCCCGACCGCGTCGAATTGATCGGCGGACTTGTAGCCAAGCGAGGCCCCGTGATGGGCGGTGATCTCAATCTTTCCGCCAGACTTGTTTTTCAAAACCTCTATGAACTTATCGGCAGTCTGAGCGTGAACAGAGGTCGGCCCATACTCGTTGACGAGGTCCCATTTCTCCTGGGCTAAGGCCATGCTGGCGCCGGCCAGAAGGCCAACTGCCAGCGTAGCAGGGATAATTCTTTTCAGCATTTGTTCAACCTCCCCATTCTTGCTGAATAAATTCTTGCTGACATCCTCGATGATTCACACCTAACCTGAAGCGGCAGCGCTGACTTCAGAATAGTGCCTCACTATATATTCGTCCGAGAATTTTCCGGACCGCCTGTCTTCCTGCACTGCGCTCCACGCCCGCTCGGCCGGTGGCCCGTAGCCGCCTGATCCTGGCGTCTCTACTATGATTTGCTCATCGGGGCCTACAGTAACGCCTGATGGCTTCACATCGAGAATTGTTTCATCCTCTCCACGCCGGAGAACGAATTGTCCCGACCCACCACTGGCACCGCCAAATACGCCCCAAGGCCTATTGCGAAACCGCTCACCGGCGCCATTGAACGTGCAAACGTGGCCGACGGGTTGGATGACTCGGCGCAGGCCACAACCACCGCGGAAACGGCCCGCGCCGCCAGAGTCTTGAATTAGACCATAACTCACAACGCGCAAGGGATATTCTGTTTCAATCGCTTCAATGGGCAGGTTCGAGGTATTCGTGATGTGGACCTGAACGCCGTCCTTGCCGTCCCGATCATTTCGCCCGCCGAAGCCACCTCCGAGCGTCTCCAAATACAGATACTCTTTTCCGGTACGCGGGTCGATGCCTGAGAAAACTGCTGTCGTATTGGCGCCATTGGAGGCGCCAACGGCTTTGTCCGGCAGGGCCGGAGCGAGCGCACCAAGAATAATGTCGATGAGACGTTGCGAGGTGTGAGCACGGGCCGCAACAGGCGCTGGAGCGCGGCAATCGACGAGCGTTCCTGGCTCCGTAATGACTTCGCAGCAGTCGATCACGCCCTGGTTGTTCGGAATGTCTGGATCGAGAAGCGCTTTGAGGCTGTAGGCGACTGCGGCCTGTGTAGCGTTGATCGGCAAATTGATGTTTCCCTTCACCTGGGGTGAAGTGCCGCGCCAATCGAACACGGCACGATCGCCGGTCACCGTAACCTTCAGGCGGATCGGAATGTCCACCGTTCCCAGGCCGTCGTCGTCCATGACATCCTCGAACGTGTAGACACCGTCCGGGATATCGCTAATTCCCTGTCTCATCCGACGATGTGTCCGTGCGATGATTTCGTTGAAGCACTGCCGGATGAAGCCCGTGGAATAACAACTCGCGATCTCGTGCATACGCCGCACGCCCAGACGGCACGCCGCGATCTGGGCGTAGTAGTCCCCTCGACGCTCTTCCGGGATACGGGCATTGAGCAGGAAAACATCGAACAAATCCTGCTGCATTTCTCCGCGGCGAAACAGCTTCACGACCGGAATGCGCAGGCCTTCCTGATAAATTTCTGACATGCCGCCCGCCATCGAGCCGGGTGCCATACCGCCGATATCGGCATGGTGGGCGATATTGACGACGAAGGCGAGCAGCTCGCCACCAACGAAGACAGGCGCGGCGAAGTTGACATCGGGGAGGTGCGTGCCGCCAGCAACGTGGGGATCATTGGCGACGAAAATATCCCCCTCTTGTATTTCTTCGACTGGATATTTGGCGAGTACCGCCTTCATCAGGCCGGTCATGGAGGCAAGATGGATGGGAAGCGACATGTCGGCCTGTGCGACCAATCTTCCGTCCCTATCACAAATTGCCGTCGAGTG
This sequence comes from uncultured Pseudomonadota bacterium, assembly GCA_963786775.1. GTDB lineage: Bacteria > Pseudomonadota > Alphaproteobacteria > Rhizobiales > Hyphomicrobiaceae > ZC4RG25. Next base: position 128,206 of record CAWBAM010000041.1, read on the forward strand.
GTCGTGCCGCTCCTTGATATTGGTCGAATAGGCACTCTTCATCAGGGCGATGAACATCTCGTCGACGACCGACTTTAATGCGCTCGCCATGATCTCGAGCGTTATCGGGTCGACTTGGCCGTCCGGGATCTGGCTCATTGTCCCACCTTGATGAGAATGTTGAGAGCGTCGTCGACAGTGGCGATATCGCTGGGGAAGACGAGGGTCGTAGCGTCGAACTGCTCGATGATTGCGGGCCCTTGAATGGTCGTGCCGGGCGCAAGTGACGACCGCATATAAATTGGCGTATCTACCGGCTCGTCGCCCGTAAACCAAACTTTTCGCCGCTCAAAGGGCTCGGGATTGCGAGTTGCGGAATCCGGTGCGCTAGGTGCGCCGGGCGAGGGGAGCAAGCCGATGGCGGTCAACCTAACGGCTATAACTTCGACAGGATCATCGGGGTTATGGAAGCCGTAAGCTTGTTCATGCGCGGCGAAGAATAGCTCCCGAAGCCGCCGGGCGTCAGGTAGACGCGGGGTCAGACCTGCCACCTCGATCGGGACCTGAAGCTCGTAGTTTTGGCTCTGATACCGCATGTCGGCTGCCAATTTGAGCCCTCGCCGATCCGGAGCAACGCCCTCAACTTCCCACCAATTCTCTGCCTCTGCGAGCATTTCATCGACGAGGCTATTGAGGACGGCCGAATTCTCGTCGGATACAGCAAGGCGCTTGCTGCGCACCCAGCTCTCCGACAAATCGGTGACCAGAAGGCCCTGCGCCGAGAGGATGCCCGGGGAAAACGGCACGATAATTTCACTAATGCCGAGGGCGCGGGCGCAAGCACCGGCATGAAGCGGACCGGCACCACCAAACGGCATGAGGACGAAATTGCGGGGGTCGTGTCCACGTTCGACTGAAATCGCTCGAATGGCACGAACCATATTCGCCGCAACAATATCGAGTATACCCTGCGCCGTTCGTTCCACCGAAAAGCCGAGCTTGTCCGCAATATTTCCGACAACACGGCGTGCGGCTTCCACGTCGAGCGACATGCCTCCACCAAGGAGACCGCGAGAGGAAAGCCGGCCGAGCACAACATTGGCGTCAGTAACCGTAGCCTCGTTTCCGCCTCGGCTGTAACAAGCGGGCCCGGGATCCGCACCTGCGCTGAGCGGGCCGACCTTCAAAAGCCCATCCCGATCGAACCAGGCAATCGAGCCGCCACCGGCGCCAACCGTGTTTATGTCGACCATGGGAAGACGAACGGGAAATCCCGCAACGTCCCGGTTGAAAGCCAGCTTGACGTCGTAATTGCTGATGAGCGCCACGTCAGCGCTGGTTCCACCCATGTCGAGAGTAATTATGTTCGGCCGACCGGACAGGCGGGCGATGTGGATTGCTCCCATCGCTCCAGCCGCGGGGCCCGATAGGGCTGTGCGGATTGGAAACTCTCGGGCCCTGTCAATCGACATCAGGCCGCCGTTGGACTGGTTGATGCCAACCCGGGCACGGGGAGCAAGCCGCGCGAGCTCATCGCGCAATGTCGACATATAATTGTCGAGGAGCGGCTGAAGGTAGGCATTAAGGAGCGTCGTGGAGAAACGTTCGTACTCCCTGAACTCCGGTTGAACCTCAGACGACACCGAGATCGCAATGCCGGGCAACGCCTTCCGGATCGCCTCCGCAACCTGACGTTCGTGGTCAGGGTTGAGATACGAGAACAGAAAGCAAACGGCGCACGCTTCAGCTCCGCTTTCGGTAAGGCCCCGAATAGCAGCACGGACGCTCTCCTCGTCCACGGGGCGGATGACCTCCCCTGCAGGGCCAATGCGCTCGTCCACCTCGAAGCGATGCTCACGCCGAGCTAGCGGCTGAGGGTAGTCGGCTTTGAGATCATAGAGTTTCGGCCGAACCTGGCGGCCAATCTCTAGCAGATCGCGAAAATTTTTTGTTGTGACAACCGCGACTGTTCCGCCTTTGCGCTGGATAAGCGCGTTCGTTGCCACTGTGGTGCCGTGAGCAACACCACTGATCGTTTCGAGAGCAATTCCGATCTTTCCGGCGAGCTCGTCGAGGCCAGAGAGAATAGCTCGCGCGGGATTGTCAGGAGTGCTCGGTCTCTTGTGAAGTGCAACTTGGCCGGTTGACCGGTCGAAGGCGTAGAAGTCTGTGAACGTGCCGCCAACGTCGATACCAATAATCCAGTTGGTCGCTGCCACCATAAATTGGCTCCGGTTAACTGTGGTGTTAGCGTATGCAAGCTGCATACAATGAGTCAATATCTTTGTGTGCATCAATCATGTGCAGGATGCGGAGGGGTGTGATTAAAATGCGGACGAAGGCTTCGGGTAGCGACCAGGCCCACATGTTGTTGAGGCGCCGCATCCTGCGACTGGACCTGAAACCAGGGACGGAACTCGATGAGGTGACGCTGTCTCACAGCCTCGGCGTCTCGCGAACTCCAATCCGCGAGGCGCTCATTCGTCTTTCCTCCGAAGGGCTCGTTACGCTTCAGCGTGGGCGTGGGGCACGCGTCACGCCACTCGACCTGACAACATTTCGATCGTTCTTCGAGGGGCTCGATATTCTGCAGCGCGCCGTAACACGGCTTGCCGCGTTACGTCGCACGCCGGCCGACCTCAAAACGATAAAGCTTCATCTCCTCGCGTTCGAGAAGGGCGCAAAGTCCTTCGACAGCGAGGCGTTGAATGACGCCAACTACGAATTCCATACAGCGATCGGCAACGCCGCCCGCAGCTGGTACCTGGCGAATGCCTATTCCCGCATCCTCGCTGAGGTTCAGCGGGTGAGCTATCTCTGTTTCAGCGACCTCAATCGGGAAGATTGCAGCCTTCAGAAACATCTAGCGCAAACGATGCAGGACCACCGCATGATGTTCGAGGCCATCGAGAAGCAAGATGCAGATATGGCGGAGAAAATTGCCCGTGAACATGTATGGCTCTTCAGAGATCGCGTGACGAGTGTGCTAATGTCCAGCGAGTTGGTTCAGGGAATCTCTGTGGTGCCCACCAAATAGCCACGTGCGCGCGGTTCGTTTAGTTTCGTCCCGAACAGGTTCGGGGCGGGGCTCCTCAGCCTCCCCGCACAGAGATCTTGCCAGTGGACGTTTCGTCCATACGGAGTAATCTTCCCCTCGGTTGTTATGCGAAGGCGGAGGAACGCCGATGACCGAGCCGATGCGGAAGACCGAAATTCGCCAGGGCGCGGGCGGTCGGGCGGTGCACGATGTTGGAGGGCTCGACTTCGGTCCGATCGATCGGACGGAGCATGATCTGGCGCTCTGGGAAAAGCGGGTCGACGCCATGCTGGTCCTGCTCACCGGGCCCAAGAAAGGCGCGTTCAAGATCGACGCGCTGCGCCGGGTCATCGAGGACTACGGTCAGCAGGTCTATGACAACACCGCTTATTACGAGAAGTGGATCCGCGCCATCCGCAATCTGCTCGTGGAGCAGGAGATCCTGACGAGGGCCGAAGTCGAGGCCAAGATAGCTGCCGTTGAGCAAGCAATGCGGGCAGAGGGCCGCGAGCTCGTTGGCGGCACAGTGCCCTGGGACACGACGGAGGCTCCCATTTGACTGGCGCGGCGCAGTTTCAGCCGGGCGATGTCGTCCGGGTCGACGATAGGCTGACACTCGGACACTGCCGGACTCCCTATTTCTTGCGGGGCAAAACGGGCGTGATCGTGAGCGCGCAAGGCGTTTTTCGCGATCCGGAAAAGCTGGCCTACCACAAGCCGGGGTTGCCCGCGCAGGTGCTCTATAAAGTGCGTTTTCGGCAGACGGATCTCTGGCCCGACTACCGCGGGCGCCCGCACGATCAGCTCGAGGCCGATATCTACGAGCATTGGCTCGTGAAAGTAGAAGGTGAGAGGAGGACCGGCAGCCATGCCGCATGATGGGCACGAGCACGAGAATGGCCACGTGCACGATCATGGTGATGGCCAAACGCACCGGCATCCATTCCAGCGCGACCATGATGCTGATCCGGCATCGCCATATGAGGTGCTCGAGAGGGCTATCCGCGAGCTGCTGATCGAGAAGGGGGTGCTGACGGCCGAGGAGATCAGCGCTCAGGTCGATCTCATGGACAGCCGCTCGCCAGCTCTTGGCGCGAAGGTGGTTGCCCGGGCCTGGGTCGACCCGGAATTCAAGGCGCGGCTATTGGCGGATACGCGTTCCGCGCTCGCCGAGCTCGGCATCGACATCGGCACGCTGGCCGAGTTCCGCACCGTCGAGAACACTCCGAAGGTGCACAATGCCGTCGTGTGCACGCTATGCTCCTGCTATCCGAAGATGCTGCTCGGCATCCCGCCGGCTTGGTACAAGAGCCTCGCGTATCGTTCGCGGATGGTGGTCGACCCGCGCGGCGTGCTTCGCGAGTTCGGCCTCGAGCTGCCTGATGATGTCGAGCTGCGGGTGCACAATTCGACAGCCGATCTGCGCTATCTCGTTCTGCCGCTACGGCCAGAAGGAACGGAAGGCTGGAGCGAGGAGCAGCTCGCTGAGATCGTCACGCGGGACTGTATGATTGGCACTGCAGTGCCGGAAGTCGGCCGCACGCGCCCCGCCGCGTGACGCGTCGCGCAACTTGTGGGCCACACCTCGAGCGATCGAACGGTGGCATTTCACTTATTTGGTAGCGTGCGACGCCAAACCCCGTAAAGTTTTAACAAATTCGTTACACCCCGGCTTGCATCTATTGGATGAGCAAAGATTTCGTTGACCACCAACTCTTGCCCATCCGCCCATGCACGCCATCGCTCATCCGCCAGCCGGCCTCTTCGGCGTCGCCTTTCTACAGGCGATGCGGCGTGCATTGCCGCAACTGCTGATCGCGACAATCGCGGCTGGACTTGCAACTTATATCGCGCAGTCCTGGGTGGCTCCGACCTACGTTGCCGAGGCACGGTTGGTCGTCAGTGCCTCGAACCGCGCCGCGGTGGAGGCGCATGTCGACGCGCTTAAGAGTACTGCCCACGCAAATGCCGTCGCCTCCGAATTGGGTCTCCAGAACCACCCCGAGTTCAATACGCCAGGGTGGGTGCAGACACTCCTAGAAGCGCTCGACGTCAGCCGCATCTGGGGGGACGATCAGCAAGCCCACCCAAATGAGCGTGTGCTGGCTGGCATCCAAAGCAAATTCGAGGTCGCTGTCGACGATCGGGAAAAGGGCGAGATTGCAGTACGATTTATTGCAACCGAGCCAGAGTTGGCAGCAAAGTTCGTCAATCGCATCGTCGAGCTTTATCTCGAAAGCCGCGAGGCCAAAGAGGCCAGCGGCCGGCCAACGGGATTAGAGTTGTAACCTGGGCTGAGGAGCTGCAGCAGGCCAACACTCCGCGAAAGGGGCTCATGGCCATACTCGGCATGATCGTGATGCTGCTCGTGTGCCTTGGAGGCATTGCAGTCCGTGAGGCCTTGCTCAACGCGAGTGGCCGCCGCGACGGCGACGATGAAAAGCTTGGCCTCACTAACCGCCGCCTTCCCAGCTCTACGGGAGCAGGCAACCTGGGTTCGGTAGCTGCCATTGCAGACCGCATTCTCGCGATTCCGACGACGGACCGGGGCTGCCGGATCATGGTTGCGGGCGAGGACAAAGACATCGAAGTCGCAGATGAAGCCAGGGTGTTGGCAGATGCCTTGAGCTCCAGCGGACGCAAGGTGGTGCTGGTCCGGTGGGGGCTCGGCGGCGGCGACGTGAACGGCCGGAAATCGGGGCGCAGGCTCCTAGGGCTCAACGATCTCCTCGAAGGACGCGCGACATTCGAGGAGATCGTCATGCGGTTGCCGGGGAGCAGCGCACACGCGATTGCCGCCGGCTCCCCGGTGGCGAACAGGGAAGCCGCACTCGATCCGGATCTGGTCGGCTTGGTGCTGGACACCCTCGACGAGGTCTACGACTACATCGTCGTCGTTGCCGAGCATGAGGAGGCGGTCGAGCTGTTCGCCACCCTCGAAGGCCGCTTCGATGCCTGCGTCTCCATTGGCGAGAAGGGGCGTAACACAGGGCGTTTCACCGCCGGTGTCGACCGGTTTCTCGGTTTCGAGGTGGTCGACATCCATATTGTTCGCCTCGAGCGTGAACAGCGGATTTCAAGCGTGAGCGGCGGCAGCTTTGCATTGCGGGCGCGCTGGGCGTGAGGGCCTGCGGCTCAGCCGCGTCGCTGAGGCGCTGGCCGAATATCTTCAGGTGGCTCGTCGGGACGGACCATCCAACGCACGAGCAAGGCTGCTGGGATCACCCAGGCCAAGCCGCCGATGATGTAGAACGCGAGCTCGACCCACTTGCTGGCGTTGACCTGCAAGACGATGGCAGCCGCCATGACCAGTAGCGCGTAAACCGCGATGAAGATCAGCAGAACGATCGTGCCGATCAGCTTGCGAGTTCGAATATTCACGATGCGGTTCCCTTACCCAGGCCCCAAGTGATGCGCCGCGCCGTCTCGGCGCATTGCCCGCCTCTCGCTGCTCCTTTAACAGAAAGCATCCGCTCATTTTCGGGAAAGATCGACACATGCCAGAGCCGCAGGAGGCGCGGAAGGCTGTGATCGCGCCAGACAGGGAAGATCAATTCGGTGCCGTGAGGCTGTGGCTCTATGCCATGGCGGCTCTCGTGCTCGCCATGATCATCGTCGGCGGCGCGACGCGGCTCACGGATTCCGGCTTGTCGATCACCGAGTGGCAACCGCTGCTCGGCGCCATTCCGCCGCTCACCGAGGCGGATTGGCACGACGCCTTCGCCAAGTACAAGCAGATCCCGCAGTACCAGCTCGTCAACAAGGGCATGAGCCTGGACGAGTTCAAGTTCATCTACTGGTGGGAGTGGGCGCACCGCTTTCTCGGCCGTTTCATCGGGATTGCTTTTGCTCTGCCGTTCATTTGGCTTCTGGCTCGCCGGGCAGCTGCCGAAAGGATGGCGCCCAAGCTGCTTGGAGTGTTGGCGCTCGGCGCGCGTGCAGGGAGGCGTCGGCTGGTTCATGGTGAAGTCGGGCCTCGTGGATCGCGTCGACGTCAGCCCTTACCGGCTGGCGCTCCACCTGATCGTTGCCCTTCTCATCCTGGCCTGGTTGGTGTGGTTGGCCCTGGACCTTAAGGCTGGCTCGATCTCAGCGCGCCTGTCGCACACGTAACGCCCGGGCAGAAGCGCCTGGCATGCAGGTCTCGTTCTCCTCGTTCTCCTGCAGTCGCTTCTCGGTGCATTCGTGGCGGGTCATAAAGCTGGCTTGACCTACAACACATGGCCATTGATGGACGGCAAGTTTATTCCTGACGGGCTTGGCACGCTGTCGCCCTGGTACATCAACCTCTTCGAGAACATTACCACGATACAGTTCAACCACCGTATGGTGGCCTATCTGCTCGCGGTGGTTGCTGTTCTTCAGTTCCTGTGGGTGGCCAAGTCAGTCGACGACGGGAGGCTCGTACGGCTCAGCGCTGTTTCTCGTGATTGGCGTCTTCGCGCAGGCTGCTCTTGGCATCTGGACGCTGCTGGAGGTCGTGCCCCTGTGGCTCGGTCTGGCACATCAGGCGGGAGCTGCAATCGTGCTGATGATTGCAGTTCGCCATCAGCACATGATGAGCCGCGCCTGTGCGTCTACCGCCGATGCGGTTGCCGCGGCCCCATCGGCCAGCCCGAGCATCAGCTTGATGTTCTGAACCGCGGCGCCTGACGCACCCTTGCCGAGATTGTCGAGGCGGGCGACCAGCACCGCCTGCTTGCGTCCGTCGTTGCCGATAGACCCTCAGCTCCAGCTGGTCCGTGTTGTTCAGCGCCTCCGCTCCGAGCCGCCCGTTGACCGGTTGCTGGGACGACCTTCACAAGCTCCGATCCAGCGAAGTGCGCAGCAAGGGCGGCTTCGATCTCGCTTGGAGTGGGTTTGCCCGGCAGCGTGTCCAAATGCAGCGGCACGCTCACCAGCATTCCCTGCCGGAAATTCCCGACGCTGGGTACGAAAATCGGCCGACGGGAGAGCAAGGAATAGGCCTGCATCTCCGGCAGGTGCTTGTGCTCCAGGCCCAATCCGTAGAGCTCGAAGGCGGGAGCCGCGCCGCTCTCATAGGCCTCGATCATGGACCTTCCGCCGCCGGAGTAGCCGGAAACCGCATTGATGGTCACGGGATAGTCGGGGGGAGGATGCCAGCGGCAACGAGCGGTCGAATAAGCGCGATAGCGCCCGTCGGATAGCAGCCCGGATTGGCGACGCGCCGCGCGGTGCGGATGGCGTCCTTCTGGCCGGGATCCATTTCGGGGAACCCGTACACCCAACCGGGCGCGACCCGATGCGCCGTCGACGCATCGACGATCCGGGGCCCGCCGCCAGGAAGTGAATTGGCCATGGCGACCGTCTCGCGGGCTGCGTCATCAGGCAAGCAAAGCACGACGACATCGACTTCGGTCAAAATCGCCCGCTTCGCATCGAGGTCTTTCCGCCGCTCCGGCGCGATGCTCCGCAGCTCGATCTCCGGCATAGCGCGAAGCCGCTCCGCAATGCCTAGGCCGGTCGTTCCAGCCTCTCCATCGATGAACACGGTGGGCTTGCGGGAGGAGCTGCCGCTCGTGGCCGCTGGAGTGGCATCGGTTGTCATGGGGGACCTCCAATGAGGCAAACAATTCGGGAACGGCACAAAAAAACCGCGCAGGTCAGCGCGGCTCACGACAACAGGCAGCACTTCGCCGTCATCGCAACCGCGGGAGATCGGTGCGGCGACGTCGGCGCAGATCCTGGAAAGGTTTGCTCAACATGCACGACATATGCGGCAGATGCCGCTGGGGTGTCAATGCTCAGGCAAAATAAGACGTCCCGAGCAACAAGGCTCGGGACGTTACTGGTCGCGTTCGCTCGTTCAGCGAATTCCGATCAGCGCTTCGAGAACTGGAAGCTGCGGCGGGCCTTGACGCGGCCGTACTTCTTCCGCTCCACGGTACGGCTGTCGCGGGTCAGGAAGCCACCCTTCTTGAGGATGCTGCGCAGCTCCGGCTCGTAGTAGGTCAGCGCCTTGGAGATGCCGTGGCGCACCGCACCGGCCTGGCCAGACAGCCCGCCGCCTTTCACCGTCGCGACGATGTCATATTGGTCAGCGCGGTTTGCAGCGTTGAGCGGCTGCTTCAGCAGCATCTGCAGCACAGGGCGAGCGAAGTACTGCGCGAAATCCTTGTTATTGATGGTGATCTTGCCGTGACCCGGCTTCAGCCAGACGCGGGCGACCGCATCCTTGCGCTTCCCGGTCGCATAGGCGCGGCCGTAAGGATCGAGCTTCTGGACGTGAACAGGTGCCGCGCTGGTCTCGGCCGTGGCGCCGGTCAAGGCGCCGAGATCCTCAAGCGACTTGGTCGTATCGGTGGCCATGGGAATTAGGCCCTCACATTCTTACGGTTGAGCTTGGCGACGTCGAGCACCTCGGGGTTCTGGGCCACGTGTGGATGCTCGGGGCCTTTGTAGACACGGAGATTGCGCATCAGCTTGCGCTGCAAGGGCCCGCGGTTCAGCATGCGGCCGACCGCCAACTCGATCACCCGCTCGGGGTTCTTGCCCTCCATGATCATGCGCGGCGTCCGCGCCTTGAGGCCACCGGGATAGCCCGTGTGCCGGTAGTAGACCTTGTCAGTATACTTCTTGCCGGTGAACACGGCCTTCTCGGCGTTCACAACGATAACGTTGTCGCCCATGTCGACGTGCGGCGTATAGGTCGGCTTGTGCTTGCCCTTGAGGCGCGTGGCAATGATCGCCGCCAAGCGGCCGACTACGAGGCCTTCGGCGTCGATCAAGATCCACTTCTTTTCCACCTCGCCGGGCTTGGCGACGTAGGTTTTCATCTCGAGGCTCCAGGGACTCCTGAATTGCAGGCGTTACAGCTGCCGCCGACGCCTTTCGGCGCGTTGATAGGTGGCTGCGCGACTCTCAGTCAACTAGTTTCTCTCTACGAAGAGAAAAACAACGATAAATCAGATGGTTAGCCAATAGGGTAACATATTACCACATGCTGCGAAGTCAGGACTTTGACGGGGGCAGGGCATAGGTCGAGGTCGCATGCGCGACCATCTCCGTGCCCCCGTCTGTGTAGATTTCAGCCTCGGCAACGGCCAGCCGGCGCCCCAGCTTGATGATACGAGTTCCGGGCGATAAGATCTGCCGGTTGCGGTCGCCTGAGGAAATTGATCGTCATGCTCGTGGTGACGGCTTGCAGGGCGGCATCTCCCAGCTCGCCGAGCAGGGCTGCGTAGACCGCAAAGTCCGCCACCTTGAACATGGCTGGTCCTGAGATGGTCCCGCCGGGCCTGACGATCCTCGGATCATGGGCCATGCGCACATGTGCTGTCATGGGGCCCAGATACTCCAGAGTGACCCGGCCGTTGCCCTCGTGCACCTGGGGGAAATGCTCGTCAACAAGAGCCATGACCTCAGCGGCGGTCAGGCGCCGGCCTACGCTCCCCTCCGACGTCTTTGTCATTCTCAATCTCGTCTTAGTTTCGCTATGAATCCGCCGACGCTTGCGAATAGATTTTGCGTCGGGGCTGATTCCTAGCCCCGTTCGCAAGTTTGGGGAATGGTGGGAGGGATCGGGTTATGTCATCCACCCTGGTTCGTGCAGCAAGACTACTGACGATCGTTGCCTTCGGCTTCGCATTCGCGCTCGGCCCTGCGGCAGCACAGGATGCGGAATTCAAGCAGATCAAGCTCACGGAGGCTCAGATCAAGGGCTTCATCGCTGCACAGGACGATCTCAACAAGATCGCCAGTAAGCTGCAGGGGGATTCGGAGGAGCTCGACGAGAAAACGCAAGCCGAGCTCGAGGCTCTAGCGAAGAAGCATGGGTTCGCCAGCTTTGATGAGCTAGACTTGGTGTCCGCCAACATCTCGATGGTCATGGCGGGTATCGATCCGGATACCGGCGAGTATTCAGACCCCGTCGAGAGCATCACGAAGGAGATCGAAGAGATCAAGGCTGACAATTCGATCCCCGACAAGGAAAAGAAGGAGTTGCTCGAAGAGATGGAGGAGGCGCTGAAGATGACGCCGAAACTCGAGCACCCGGAGAACGTTCAGCTGGTGAAGAAGTATCGCGCCGAGATTGATAAAGCGCTTCAGTAGCGCTCACCAGGTATCGGGATGCAGGAGCGGGTGACGAACTCCAATCAAGATGAGGCGCTCCTCCTCGAGGAGCGGCGGGGAGCGGTTGCAATCCTGACGCTCAATCGGCCCGAGGCTCGCAACAGTCTATCTCTTGCGCTGTTGCGGGCTCTCGGCGATGCCGTCGGCCGGCTCTCGGTCGACGCCGACGTTCGGGCCGTTGTGATCGCTGCCAATGGCCCTGTTTTCTCGGCAGGTCACGATCTCAAGGAGTTGACGGCCCACCGCTCCGATCCGGACGGTGGCCTCGCTTTCTACCGGACGGCGATGGTGACCTGCTCGGAGATGATGCAGGCCATTCTGAGGTCGCCGAAGCCGTTCATCGCTGCCGTTCAGGGGGTCGCTACGGCCGCGGGTTGCCAGCTCGTCGCCACATGCGACCTGGCCGTTGCAGCGGAGGGGGCGCATTTCGCGACCCCGGGCGTCAATATCGGACTGTTCTGCTCGACGCCGATGGTGGCCCTGTCGCGCAACGTGCCTCGCAAACGCGCCATGGAGATGCTGCTGCTGGGCGAAATGCTGCCGGCCGCGACGGCCGCGGAATACGGTCTCGTGAACCGCGTTGTGCCGCAGGATCGCGTGCTTGGACGAGGCGCTCGCGATGGCCAACGCCATCGCATCGAAATCATCGCTCACCGTGGCTATCGGCAAGGAGGCGTTCTACCGCCAGGTCGAGATGCCGACCGCGGAAGCCTATGCCTACGCGGCCGATGTCATGGTCCGAAACATGATGGCGCGCGACGCCGCTGAAGGGATCGGCGCTTTCATCGAGAAGCGCAAGCCCGAATGGAAAGGATGCTGAGCGCGTGCAGCTTCGCTTGAGCCTCGTCACATTGGGCGTTGCGGATGTTGCGCGTTCGAGGCGGTTCTACGAAGCGATGGGCCTCGTCGCGTCGAGCGCCAGCCAAGAGGACGTGACGTTCTTTCAGCTCGGCAACGTTGTGCTTGCGCTGTTCGGCCGGGCCGCGCTCGCTGCCGATGCTGGCGTGTCTGACAGCGCTCCGGGGTTCTCCGGTGTGGCTCTTGCTTGGAATGTCCCGAGTGAGCGAGACGTCGATGCCGCCCTGGCCAAAGCAGCGGCAAGTGGCGGCCAGATAGTGAAAGCGGGGCAGAAGGTTTTCTGGGGCGGATATTCCGGCTATTTTGCCGATCCGGACGGCCACCTATGGGAGGTGGCCTATAATCCCTTCTTCCCACTCGACGAGACAGGGCGCGTGTCACTGCCGGACGACGTGGGATCGCCTGCGAGCACCTCCTGATGGCGCACGACAGCTATTCCGACGACCTCATCGCCTCGATTTTGCGCGAGAACACCTCGATCGCGATGGTGGGCGCGAGCGCGAACACCAACCGCCCGAGCTACTTCGCGATGAAGTATCTGCTCGGCAAGGGTTACACCGTCGTGCCCGTCAACGTAGGGCTCGCGGGGCAGCAGATCCTGGGACAAACGGTCTACGGGAGCCTGGCGGAAGTTCCGCCACCGATCCGCATCGTCGACATCTTCCGCAACTCGGAGGCGGCGCTCGAGGTGACCCGCGAGGCTATCGCGCAGAAGGACCGCCTCGGCATTCGCGGTCGTGTGGATGCAACTCGGCGTGCGGAACGAGCAGGCGGCCGCAGAGGCGGAAGCCGCCGGCCTGACGGTGATCATGAACCGTTGCCCAAAGATCGAGTACGGGCGCTTGTCAGGCGAGATCGGCTGGGCGGGCGTCAGCACCGGCCGTATCAGCAGCGTGCGGCCTAAGTTGTCGCCGATCGGGGTGCAGAGCCATCTGATCGGCGACAAGGACTAGAACCCTCGTCTTCGGAAGTGAGCCGAGCAGCTCAGATCCGATCCGGCTCTTCCTCCTCGCTTTCCAGGATTTCGCACAGTTCGGCAACTTTGCCGGTCGGCTGGCGGCGTAGCTGCGGGCCGAGCACATCGTCTGCGTGGAGCCAGGCGAAAGCTTCTTCCAGCTCTTCGCGGGTGGCTCCCGTCGCAAGTATTTCGACGACCAGGTGATCATCGACAGGTCCAAGGACGTGAAGCACGTCCTCCCGTGTCATGGTCATGCTGCCTCCTTGACCATCGAAACGAACTGGCGTCCGCGGCTAGAAACCGCCATCGCAATAGATGGTTCTTTTGTTTGGCAGACCAAGGCCTTGGGGACATGAGAACGCTCCGGCAGCATGGCGCCACCGGAGCGCAGGTCATCAGATGCGGTCCGGGTAGAACAGATCGACCAGGAACATTGGAACTGCCGGGACGTAGGTGCACAGGAACAGCACTGCGAGCAGTACCAGAATGAACCAGATGTTGACCTTCGTGGTCTCCCAGATGTCCGACCGCGCGATTGCACAGGCCGTGATGAGGACGCTGGCCACAGGTGGAGTTTGCTGGCCGATGGCGAGGTTCAGCGTAACCACAAGGCCAAAGTGAACTGGATCGATGCCGACCGTATTCATCAGCGGTACGATGATCGGCACCACCAGAATGATCGCTGCTGCAGAATGCAAGAAGAAGCCCAGGATCAGGAAGAAGATATTGAGCAGGAAAAGGATCACGTACTGGTTGCTCGAAACCGACGCGATCCACTGGGCGAGGTTCTGAGGCACCTGGGCAACCGTCAGATAATCGCCCATCAGAATCGAAGCGGCCACGAGCACCATAACGACGGCCGTCTGCATGCCACCGTCAAGCATTGACGTTTTGAGCAGATTCCAATTGAGCTCCCCGTACCAGAGCGCCACCAGCAATGCCGCGAGAACAGCAAGGCCAGCCGCCTCGGTCGCCGTCGCAAGCCCGGAGAAGATGCCGCCAAGGATGATGACGGGAAGGGCGAGGCAAGGCAGCGCTTCGACGAATGTTTTCTTCACGTTTGCAAGATTGAGAGCCTCCTCAACCGGGAAATTGTAGCGGCGGGCGAAGACATAGCAGACCGCCATCAATCCGAGCCCGCCAATCAATCCTGGTATGAAGCCGGCAATGAAGAGCTGCTCGACGGATGTTCCTGCCGAGACTGCGTAAAGGATCATCGGGATGGACGGCGGGATGATGATGGCCAGGGAGGCGGAGGAGGAGGTTACCGCAGCTGCAAATTCCTTCGAGTAGCCCTTACGCTTCATCTCCGGGAATCATGACGGACCCTAGCGCGGCGACGTCGGCAACGGCGCTTCCCGATATTTCGGCGAAGATCAGCGAAACGCCGACATTGACCATCGCAAGCCCGCCCCGGACAAATCCGATGAGCGCGGACACCATCGCGATCAGCCGACGCGAAATTCCGCCGGCATTCATGATGGCGCCAGCCAGCACGAACATCGGGATGGCAATGAGCGCAGAAGCTCGTGGCGCCGCGGTACATCTCGATGGCCACAGAAATGAGGTTATCGAGCCCTCCTGCAGCGACTCCAATAACGGCCGAGATGGCGAGTGCGAACGCAATGGGGACATTGATAAGGATCATCGCCACCATTGCGAGGAACATGATGAGGAGGAGCATGGATCACGTCCTCTCCGGCTCATATTCAGGGTGTTCAAGCGAATGGCCTGACTTTATGGCGTGCCAGTATTCGGGCAGGCTTATCAGCTCGCAGATGATAAAAAGAGCAGCAGATATCGGAATAACCGACTGAGTTACGGAGATCGGTACCCAGTTCAGGCTAACCAACGTGTCTCCTCCGACCACCTCGAGCACTTTGAGGCCTGTCCAGGCGAGGAGGAGAAAGAACCCGATTACCAGGACTTCCGCGACGACCACCGCCCCCATGCGAATGTTGAGCGGAAGACGCAAGAGCAGCCCGTCGAAGCCGATGTGCCGCCGCTTCAACGCCGCCAAGGCCGCTCCGTAATAGGTGATCCATGCCAGCAGAACGGAGGCGACCTCATCGTACCAGACGAAAGAGGCTCCGAGTTTCCGCGCGATGACGGCGAGAATGACGATGATCGTGAGCACGACCATCAACAGAATGAGTGTCCATTGAAGCAGCCAATCGAGCGTACGTCGGAAGGTAGTCATCGGGATCACTTTGATGTGAGGATTAGGTTGGATCAGAGGGGCCTTGCGCGTGCAACCGCAATGCGCTTGCAATCCCGCCGTGCCAGACAGCGATTGTTTTGAGGGTTGCCCCTGCTGCCGACTGATCGGCAGCGGGGCTGTGGGCGTTAGCAGGCTTTTAATCGGCGAGAGCCTGGATTTCCTTGATCATCTCTGCGCCGTTTGAGACCGAACTGCCGAATTCCTCATAAATCGCAGCGGATTGCGCTATGAAGGCTTCCTTGTCGACCTCGTTCACCTTGATATCGGAGGCGCTAGTCATCTTATCGAGGAGTTCGCCATCGAGCTTGGCTGCGACCTCGCGGGCATAGTCCTCCATCTCGCGGGCGGTTTCGGACACCACCTTCTGCACGTCCTCAGGCAATTTCGGGAAATGCGTGGTGGACGCCACCAGCCAGCAAGGCGCGAACACGTGGCCCGATAAGAGAGATACTTCTGCACCTCGTGGAATTTCCCGCCCCAGATTTGTGGATACGGGTTCTCCTGGCCATCCATCACGCCCGTTTTCAGCGCGGTGAAAACCTCACCGTAAGCCATCGGGCTGGGGTTCGCGCCGTAGGCCCGGAACATCTTCACGCGCCATTCGCCGGCGGGAACACGGAGCTTGATGCCTTTCAGATCCTCCGGCTTTACGATCGGGCGAACGTTGTTGGTGATGTGCCGGAAGCCGTTCTCCCATGTGCCGAGGATCAGAACACCTTTCTCCTTGGCGGCGGGCACGAAGTATTTGTCGTTGAGCTTTTCAACGACGCGCTTCATGTGCTCGCGGCTCTTGATGATGTACGGCATCTCGAAGACGCCGAACTCCTCCGCGATCGACGACATGATCGTAGATGGCATCCAGAGCTGCAGCTGGTTGAGCTTGAGCTTCTGGAACATGTCGCGGTCATTGCCGAGCTGGCTCGAAGGGTAGACCGTAACCTTCGCTTTACCGGCGAGCCTTTCATTCACGCGCTTGGCAAACTCGGTCGCCACCACTTGATAAAGCGAGTCGGCCTCTCCGACGTGACCCAGCTTCAGCTCGATTTGCGCCAGCGCACCACTGGTCGATAGCAACACGGCTGCGAGGGCAGCCCCGAACTTCCTGAACATCATCGGGCATCCTCCACTAGCTACTTTTTGATTGTTGTCGCCGGTGATAGTAGCTGGCTTGGAAGTGGAGGTCACGAAAAACAAGGCGCATGCCCGGTTCAACGCCGGGTTATGTGCCTGTGCTGGTCTCGCGCAAGTAGTCCATAGCCGCCTGGACGCCGCCCGACCGATGGGGAACGCCGGCCAGCGCGAGCCCCATCTCGACGCCCGCCAGCGCCCCGATGATCGTCAGATCGTTCGTGTCGCCGAGGTGACCGATGCGGAACACCTTCCCGGCGAGTTTGCTAAGACCTGTGCCGAGCGACATGTCGAAGTGCTCGAGAACGATCTGGCGGAAACGGTCGGCGTCGTGGCCTTCCGGCATCAGAACGGCGGTAAGCGAAGAGGAGTAGCACTCCGGATCGCGGCACAGAATTTCGAGGCCCCAGGCGCGCACGGCGCGACGCGTTGCCTCTGCGTGCCGGTCGTGCCGGGCGAACACGTGCTCCAGCCCTTCCTCGTGCAGCATGTCGATGGCTTCCGCCAGGCCGTAGAGAAGGTTAGTGCCCGGAGTGTAGGGGAAGAAGCCGTTCTTGTTGTGCGGTGCCATCTCCGCCCAGGACCAGAACAGCTTCGGCAGGCGCGAGGTCTCGGCTGCCTTCAGCGCCTTTTCCGAAACTGCCGTGAACGACAGGCCCGGCGGAAGCATCAGCCCCTTCTGGGACCCGGAAACGGTGACGTCGACACCCCATTCATCGTGCCGGTAATCGATGGAGGCGAGCGATGAGATCGTGTCGACCATCAGCAGAGCAGGGTGGCCCGCTGCGTCGATCGCCTTGCGCACCGCGGCAACGTTGGAGGTGACGCCCGTCGAGGTTTCGTTATGAACGATGCACACTGCCTTGATGGCGTGCTCCTTATCCTCCCGAAGCCTGGCCTCGATGGCGGCCGCATCGACGCCGGAGCGCCAGTCGGACGGGATGAACTCCGGGTCGAGGCCCAGCTTCGCAGCCATGTTCTTCCACAAGGTCGCGAAGTGCCCCGTCTCGAACATCAGCACCTTGTCACCGGGGGACAGCGTGTTTGCGAGAGCCGCTTCCCAGGCGCCCGTTCCCGAGGCCGGATAGATGAACACCGGGCCGGTGGTCCTGAAGATCGTCTTGATCCCTTCGAGAACGCGCTTACCGAGGGCCTGAAACTCCGGTCCACGGTGATCGATCGTCGGCAATGAGATGGCCCGCAGGATCCGGTCAGGCACGGGGGTCGGGCCGGGGATCTGCAGGAAATGACGGCCGGCGCGCCGTGGTGCGTTCAACATAGGGCTCACTCCGAAATCCAGCGTTCAGGCTCGAACTCTTGCTCTATCAGGTGCTTGTATGCGATCGACGATGGCCACTTCAAGCCGCAGAAGCCCTGTATCGGAGACTTGTGAGAGAACACGGATGAACCTGCACGTGCCGCCCAACCATGCGCTCGCGGAACGGCTCCGGAAGGAGATCGCGGGGGACGTGCTTTTCGATCGCTTCAGCCGCGGACGCTACTCGACCGATGCCTCGATCTATCAGATCGAGCCGGTGGGCGTCGTCATCCCGAAGACGGACGATGACGTCCGGGCCACACTCGACATCGCGCGCGAGTTCGGCGTGCCGGTGCTACCCCGCGGCGGCGGCACTTCGCAATCCGGCCAGACCGTCGGGCGTGCGTTGGTCATCGATTTCACGAAGTACCTCAACCGGGTGCTCGAATTCGATGCAGAGCGGGGGACCTGCGTCGTCGAGCCGGGGATCGTTCTCAATGAGCTGAACCGGCAACTCAAGTCGTCGGGCTGGTGGTTTCCGGTCGATGTGTCGACGGCGAGCCGCGCCACCATCGGCGGCATGACGGGCAACAACTCCTGCGGCACGCGCTCGCTGCGCTACGGCATCATGCGCGACAACGTGCTCGCCATCGATGCGCTGCTGGCGGACGGAACGACCGCGAGATTCGCTGAGGTCGATCCTTCGGATCTGAGCGGTTGCGACGCCGAAGCACTTTTTCGGAGTCTCATCGCCCTTGGGCAGCGCGAAGCCGCGCACATCATGCAGGCCTTCCCTGAGGTCTCACGACGCGTCGGCGGCTATCTCATCGACGCCTTGGTGCCGGGCAACAAGCCGCTCAACCTCGCGAACTCTCCTCGTGGGATCCGAAGGCACGCTCGCGCTGTCGCGGCGCATCGAGCTGAAACTTTCGCGTCAGCCGAAGAACAAGGCGCTGGGCATCTGCCACTTCCCGAAATTCCGGCAGGCGATGGAGGCTGCGCAGCATATCGTCAAGCTGGAGCCGGTGGCCGTCGAGGTCGTCGATCGCACGCTGATCGAGCTGGCGCGCGACATCGCCATGTTCCGGCCCGTGATGGACACATACGTCCGCGGCGAGCCCGATGCGCTGCTGCTGACCGAATTCGCGGAAGATGACCAGGACGAGAACCTGCGCCGTCTCGACCGGCTCGACGAGCTGATGGGCGATCTCGGCCATCCGAACAGCGTCGTGAAGGTGGCCGATGCCGCCGGCCAGAAGGCCGTATGGGAAGTGCGCGCGGCCGGCCTCAACATCATGATGTCGATGAAGAGCGAGGGGAAACCCGTTTCCTTCATCGAGGACTGTGCGGTGCCGCTTGAGCACCTCGCTGACTACACCGAGCGGCTGACAGCTGTATTCGAGAAATACGGCACACGCGGCACCTGGTACGCGCATGCCTCCGTCGGCTGTCTGCATGTGCGGCCGGTGCTCAATCTCAAGCTCGAAAAGGACGCCAACACCATGCGCGCCATCGCCGAGGAGGCGTTCGCGATGGTGAAGGAGTACAAGGGTTCGCACTCTGGCGAGCACGGTGACGGCCTCGTGCGCTCCGAGTTCCACGAGATGATGTACGGCCGCAAGACGGTCGCGCTGTTCGAGGAGGTGAAGGACACCTTCGATCCGCAGGGCATCATGAACCCCGGCAAGATCGTGCGCCCCCCGCGGATGAATGACCGCACGCTGTTCCGCTTCAAGCCGGGCTACCACGTGCCGGAGATGGAAACCGTCTTCGACTGGTCGGCATACACGGGCGCGGGCAGGGGTTTCCAGGGCGCCGTCGAGATGTGCAACAACAACGGCGAATGCCGGAAGCTCGAAGGCGGCGTGATGTGCCCGAGCTATCGCGTCACGCTGAACGAGCGCGACGTCACCCGCGGGCGCGCCAATACGCTGAGGCTCGCCATTTCGGGCCAGCTGGGGCCGGATGCGTTCACCAGCGATGAAATGCTGGAAACGATGAAGCTTTGCGTCTCCTGCAAAGCCTGCCGTCGCGAGTGCCCGACCGGGGTCGACATGGCCCGGATGAAAATCGAGGTGCTGGCGGCTGCCGCCAAGCGGCGGGGCATTTCACTGCGTGATCGCCTGATCGCCTATCTGCCGCGCTATGCGCCGCTCGCTGCCCGGCTCGCGCCGCTGATGAACGCGCGGGACGTCATACCTGGCATGGCTTGGCTTTCAGAGCGGCTTGTCGGGTTCACGGCGAAACGGAAACTGCCCCGATGGACGACGCGGCCGTTCTCCGCCGCCCGCTCGACTAGCGACTCAGCCACCAAGCGCGCGGGGAAGTGGCGCTATTCGCGGATACGTTCAATCGCTACTTCGAGCCGGAAAACCTTCACGCTGCCGTCGAGGTCCTGGAGCGGCTTGGGTATCAGGTGCATCTGCTGGAACCTTTGGACGGCGGTCGGCCCGTTTGCTGCGGGCGGACCTTCCTTTCGGCCGGCCTTGCCGACGAAGCTCGCACCGAAGCGAAACGACTACTTGCTGCTGCGAAGCCGTACACCGAGCGCGGCGTTCCGATCGTAGGGCTCGAGCCATCGTGCCTTTTGACGCTCCGGGACGAGATCCCAGCGCTGTTGCCCGGATCGGAAGCAGTTAGGGCAGGAGAGCACGCGTTCCTGTTCGAAGAATTCCTCGCTCGCGAACTCGACGCTGGGCGCCTTTCCGGCACCTGTCGGCCGATATGTCGGCACATGTGCTGCTGCACGGGCACTGCCATCAGAAGTCCTTCGGCGTGATGCCGGCGGTCAGCAAGGTCCTGGCGCAGGTTCATGGATTGCAGGTCGATGTCGTTCAGTCGAGCTGCTGCGGTATGGCTGGCGCCTTCGGGTATGCGGCCGAGACCTACGACGTCTCGAAGGCAATGGGCGAGCTGTCCCTTTTGCCTGCGGTTCGCAACGCTGCGGCCGACACGATCATCGCAGCCGACGGTTTCTCGTGCCGACATCAGATCAGGGACGGGAGCGGCCGAGAGGCGCGCCACGTCGCCGTGTTGTTGCGCGACGCACTATCAGCCGCCGTGGAATGATCTGGTCGTCCCTGCCCGGGGACGACCAGATCAATCGGATTGAGCATTAGAATATTGCGGCGTTCTTCAGCCGACGGCAAAACTGCCCTGCCAGCTGGGCAAAAAATCCGTCATTCAATTAGCCGTTGTATCCCAAATAAATGAAAAACTATAAGGTATCACCGTTGAAAAGTGCATTGGTCATGAATGCCACCTCCGTCCGATTTTTTGCGCGGAGCTTCTTCATAATATTTCGAACGTGAACTTTGACCGTGCTTTCACTCATGTTGAGTTCATAGGCGATAATCTTGTTCGGTTTTCCGAGTCGCAGGGCTCTTACAACGGCGGCTTGGCGCTCCGTGAATAATTCACTTCCACAAACGCCGGATTCGCCCCGTCCGCTCTTCGTGTGGCGGGCCGCGAGCAAGCTATTGGCCGGCGCGAATGTGCCGCCGGCTCTCACGAGCTTCACGGACTCGATCGCAACATCGAGAGGCAGGCTTGTCGGAACATATCCCCGGACCCCGGCTTGAAACGCTCGAATGATCTGATCGGGATCTTCGAGGTCCGAGAGGACAACGACGTGAATACCGTTCGCCGCCTGCACTAACCGGGAAAGTTGCGTTTGAAGATCTGCTTCCCGAGACGTGGCAGTTGCGCTGAATATGATGATATCCGTTGAAACTGTATTTTGAACTTTATGCCAATCCTCGATTGTCGGAAATGCCAGAACACGCTGTCCTGAGCACCCGCCCAAACACCGCGTGAGGCAATCGCGATGGAGAGCCCTTGGTTCAATGAGAACGATCCGGTTGTGGAACATCTACAGCCGGGCCGACTGTCGTTTCGGCGTCACGCATCAGGCGAGCGGGTCTGGCGAGGTCGGTGAGCTCGCGCTGAACTTCCTCATTACCACTGGACATAATGCGCTACCCGCAAAAAATCATTACACGCCCAATTTAACAAATCCTATTCGGATGTATACGCCGTAACCTGCTACTTTTGCGGGAATTGGTTACCAGACGTACGAGTTGATCGGGCTCAATGCGCGTGAGCGTAGGTCGAGGCTGGCGCGGGAGGGCACCGCTATACGCTCCAGTACATAAGCAGCGCAGAAGGGCTGTGCCGAATCCAGGAGTTTAGAGGGCGTCGCGGGCCGGTGACATAGTCCGGCTTTGAGCTCGCGATCGCTGCAGCCTGCCAGTCGCCGCAAGGCCGGCAGTGTGCAGGATAGGGCAGTGCAACAAATCGCACGTCTGATTGTCTTACGATTGGACCTTGACGGCGCATGAGCGGGCGAAGAAGATTTGCGTCAACAAAAACTATCGGAGGAACGCCATGAAGGTCAGGAGGTCAGGGAAGGCCAAGGGTGCCGGCGACCGCGTCGCGGCACAGTAGCGGCAGTCTTTCTCGGCGCCACGTCTCGGTCGCCGGAGCTGCAGCGCTCGCAATGCCGTACCTTTCGAGGAGCGCGAGGGGGCAAGTCTCGGAGGTTAACGTCGGCGTGATCGTGCCGTTGTCGGTGAGGCCGACGCGCAGTTTGGCGTGAACTCTCACGGCATCGAGCTCGCGGCGGATCAGATCAACGCCAACGGTGGGATCAAGTCGCTCGGCGGCGAAGATTAACCTGATCGTGGCGGGACTCCACCTCTACGCCCACAACGGCCGCAACGGTCGGGCAGCGGCTCATCACGCAGAACAACGTCGTTGCCATCTTGGGTGCCTACGCATCCTCGCTGACGCTTGCTCTATCCGAGGCGACGGAGCGCCGGGGAATTCCGCTGTCTGCACGATGTCGTTCTCGGATCAGATCACGCGCCGCGGGTTCAAATACGTGTTCCAGGTGATCTCGAAGGCGTCCACCATCTGGCGCTGCGCAGCTTGAAGGGACGATGGAGATCGCCCAGGCGTGCGGGCAAAAGCTCGTAGCATCGCCATCATGTACGAGGACACGGCCTACGGAACCTCGCAAGCAAAGGCCTGCGGGAGACAGCGGCCAAGCACAACATCGAGGTGGTGATGGACGATGCCTATCCCCTCGGCATCACCGACGTCACGCCGCTCATCAACAAGCTGCGCGCCACCAATGCCCAGGCGGTCTTCCCGTGCTCGTACCTCAACGACGGGCTGCAAATCATCCGCTCGATGCGCCAGCAGAACATAACACCTGCCTGTGATCGGCGGCGCTGGCGGCTACGTGATACCTGATTTCAAGAAGGGGCTCGGAGATTTTGCCGAGGGCGTCCTGTCGGTCGCGCCAGGCAATTATGACCTCGCGCCAGAGCTCACGAACGCCTTCAAGGAGCGTTACGGCTACTTCATGGTCCATGAGGCGCTAGAGCACGCGGTATGCCTCGAGGTGCTGGCCCAGGCTCTCGAGAAGGCCGGTAAAGCGGATCCAGAGGCCGTCCGCGAGGCCCTTGCGACAACGCGGTTCGAGGGCGGATGGTGCAATGCCATGCCCGGCAAGGCCGTCGATTTCGACGAGACCGGGCTTAACACGCTGGCCAAGCCACTGATGGTGCAGTGGCGGGGTCAGGATCTCGTCACCGTGTGGCCGAGTGATCTTGCCAAAGCGAAGGCCGTCTGGGGCGGCGCCGAATTAGCCTTCCGCGAGGTGGGCCGGTCGGTGCACCGTGCCCACCTGAAGCCGTTTCGAAGCTGGTCCAATCCTCGGAGCTTCTTGGTGGCCTTCCTTCAAGCCGTGATCGATGGGCTGTTGATCGGCGGCGTCTATGCCGTGATCTCCAGCGGCCTGACCCTCGTCTTCGGCGTCATGGGCATCATCAATTTCGCACAGGCCGAGTTCCTGATGCTCGGCATGTTCGTTGCCTATTTCGCTTGGCAGCTCCTGGGGCTCGATCCGCTGATCGGCTCGCTCATTTCGTTCGTCGTCATCTTCTGCCTGGGCGTCCTGGTGCAAATGACGCTCATCCAGCGTGTGCTCCGCGCGCCGCCTGTGGCGCAAATCTTTGCGACTGTCGGGCTGCTCATCGTTATCGAGAACGCGGTGCTGATTGCGTTCGGCTCGGATTTTCGATCGGTCTCGACTTCCTATCAGACCTCGGCGCTGAGAGTGGGCCCGATTTTTATCAGCGTGCCCTATCTGGCCGCATTCCTGATGTCGCTCCTTTCAGGCTGCGCGCTGTGGCTCTTCATGAACAAGACCTGGTACGGACGCGCGATGCGGGCCACGGCGCAGGATCCGATGGCCGCCAATCTCATGGGCATCGATGCTGACCGTATGCGCCAGATCGCGTTTGGGCTGGGTGTCGGCCTGACTGCTTTCGGCGGCGCGGTGATCCTGCCCTATTTCACAGTGCACCCGACTGTAGGGCAGCAGTTCGTTGTGCTGATGTTCACTGTGGTCGTCCTTGGCGGGCTTGGCAGTGTGGCGGGCGCTGTGGTCGGGGGGCTTACGGTCGGCGTCATCCAGTCGTCTCGACCTTGTTTTTCCCCATTCAGCTCCAGAACCTCATTCTGTTCATCGTGTTCATCACGATGCTGGCGCTCCGTCCCACAGGCCTCATTGGAGCTGCGCGATGAGGTACTGGATTGGACTTGCGGCGATCGGCATTGCCGCCGCCTTGCCCATCTTCCTCGACCCCATGGGTTATCCGAATCCGCGTACTGACGCTTGCGATGTTGTTCGCAGCGCTCGGGCAGGCGTGGAATATCGTTGGCGGATTGGCGAACCAGATTTCGCTTGGCCATGCCGCTTTCTTCGGGCTCGGCGCCTACACCTCGACGCTTCTCCTGATCAACTACGGCATTTCGCCATGGCTCGGGATGATCGCCGGTGCGGCCGTAGCATCCGTGGCCGCGCTTATCCTCAGTGTTCCAACAATGCGGCTGCAAGGGCACTATTCTGCGCTCGCGACCCTGGCATTCAGCGAGGTGCTGCGTGTCATCGCGACCACGCCGACGAGCCGGCCGCGACCGCGAAGAAGGCCTACGTCCGCAAGTGGGAAGAGTTCTTCACGAATTTCTTGCCGGCCTGAAGCCGGACGGCAGGCGACGCCGGCGGTAGGCAGCACGAGACGGACCCTTTTTCCGGCCTCCGGCTTCCTGCCGGCGCTAATCTCTTCCTCGGGTCCTCCGTCCTTCCCTTCAACTGGCCGCACGCCGCGGAAGCGTCGGGGCCCTTGCTGCGCCGCACCGTCACCGAGGCGCTCGGCGGCGATCACGCGCGCGAACTGGTCGATCGCGGCCTCGTCCGGCCTCCGCAAGTCCGGGAGATAGGTCGGGTCCTCGTTCAGCGGGATGAGGTTGATCTTGACGGAAAGCCCCCTCAGCAGCCGCGCGAGCTTCCGCGCATCCGCCTCGGAGTCGTTGACGCCGGCGATGAGGACGTACTCGATGAGGATCGTGCGCCTCGACTCGAGGGGCCAGGCGCGGATCGCGGCGAGCAGCTCCTTCAGCGGATAGGTCTTCGTGATCGGCATCAGCCGCTCGCGCGTCGCGGTGTCGGCGGCGTTGAGAGATACGGCGAGGTTGGGGCGCTTTGAGAGCGCGGCGAAGCGCGGAAAGGCCGGCGTCGATGCCGGACGTCGAGACCGTGATCCGCGCGCGGCGACACGCAGCTCGAAGAGAACCTCCAGCGCGGGAAGCACGCCTTCCGGATTGAGGAAGCGGCTCGCCCATGCCCATGAAGACGACCCGCATGCCTTCCTCGAGCGTCCGGTCTCGCGAAGCACGACATGGAGCTGGCCCAGGATCTCGCCCGCCGCGAGGTTGCGGCCCGCCGCCGAGGCGGCCGGTCACGCAGAAGGCGCAGTCGACCGCGCACCCGGTCTGGGAGGAGAGGCAGACGGTGAAGTGGCCCACGGGGAAGTCGAGGTCGAGAGTCGAGCGTCGAGAGTGGAGAGCCCGAGACTGCACGGGCGTCCGCGAACTCATTGACGCGCGCCGTGGACTCCTCGACCGGCATGTAGACGGCCTCGATCAGAGCGCCGTCGGCGAGGCGCAGGCCGAATTTGACGCTGCCGTCGACGGACGCTTCGCGCTGCGCGACTTCGGGCAGGCGGATCGGCATCTCCGACGCGAGCTCTCGCGCAGCGGCCGCGGGGAGCTCTCGCATCGCCGCGAAATCGAAGCGGGAGCGGCGATGAAGCGCGTCGAAGATCTGGCGTCCGCGATATCGCGGAAGCCCCCGGGCCTCGGCGAAGGCTTCCCAGGCGGCGGTGGAGGAGCCGAGCGCATCCATTCGGGTCGAGTGTATTCCCCGGCGCGGGGCGAGGCGCTCGCGTACTCCGCGCGGATCTTCGCGGCTACTTCGCGGCTTTGGTCACCCGGCGCGTCGCCGGCTTGCGGACGCGGACCTTGCGGGTGGGATCGATCCCCAGGGACTTCAGGAAGCGGAGATCCTTGAGGTTGATGCGGAACGCGGCGCGCTCGCTCGATCTCTCGGTCTCTTCGGGCTCGCCGGCCGCCAGGACTCGCCGCGGCGGCCGCGGCCTTCGCGCTTGTTCACGCCGACCTTCGCATCGAGAACCATGTAGAGGTTGTAGCCCTCGTCGCGAATGCGCTGAATGGATTCGTGCACGCGCCCCGAGCCCGAGATCGACTCGTTGATCGCCTGGCCGAGCTCCTTGAGCATTTCGCGGAGGTGATCCGAGAGTTCCATGTCCAGCAACTAACTGAACCAGGTAGACGTACAG
>CAWBAM010000042.1:0-194634 GCA_963786775.1 uncultured Pseudomonadota bacterium
GTGTCTCGCGCAAGGACGCCGACGCGATGCCGCGCTTCGACGCGCTGCTCGCCCGCATGGCCGACATCCTGCGGCCGATGATGCTGCGCCCGCCGCCCGCGCTCGGCTCGCGCCATCCGGTCGACGTGCTCGAGCTGCTGCGCGAGGCCGGCCGCGCCGCCGGCTTCGGCCAGCGCGAGATCCACGAGCTGTTCCGGATCCTGACCATGTCGGTCGGCGACCTGCTCGACGACTGGTTCGAGAACGACGCGCTGAAGGGCTCCTACGCGTCGACCGGCGTGGTCGGCGTGTGGGCCGGCCCGCGCACGCCGGGCACCGCGTACAACCTGCTGCACCACGCGCTCGGCGAGCTCGAGGGCGTCAGCGGCGCCTGGGGCCACGTGCGCGGCGGCATGGGCGCGATCTCGCAGGCGCTCGCCGCCAGCGCGCGGGCCGCCGGCGCGGTCGATGCGCACGGACGCGCCGGTGCGCGGCATCGACGTCGCCGGCGGCCGCGTCACCGGCGTCACGCTCGCCGACGGCGAGGAGCTCCACGCGCCGGTCGTGCTCTCCGGCGCGCACCCGAAGACGACGATGCTCGACCTCGTCGGCGCCGAGCACCTGCCCGGACGACGTGGTCGACGACATGCGCCGCTACCGCACCCGCGGCGGGTCGGTGAAGGTCAACTGGATCCTGTCCGAGCCGCCGCGCTTCGAGGGCGTCACGCCGAGGAGAACGAGGCGCTGCAGCGCACGAGCCTGGCGATCTGCCCGTCGATCGACTACCTCGAGCGCGCCTGGCAGGACGCGACGCTGCGGCAAGCCCGCCGAGGGCCCGTACATCGAGGTCGAGGTCCCGACGTCGATCGACCCGAGCCTGACCGACGACGGCAGCACCGTGATGACGATGTTCACCCAGTACGGCCCGCACGCCGAGGCCGACTGGCCTGAAGGTGCGCGGGAGGCGTACGCGGAGCGCTGCCTCGACCTGCTCGGCGCAGTACGCGCCGAACGTCAAGGACGCGGTCGTGCACTACGAGGTGCTCGCGCCGCCGGACCTCGAGCGCATCTTCGGCCTCGTCGGCGGCTCGATCTTCCAGGGCGAGCAGGGTCTCGACCAGATGGCGTTCATGCGGCCGTCGCCGCTGCTGTCGCGCTACGCCACGCCGGTCGACGGCCTGTACCTGTGCGGCGCGGGAACGCATCCGGGCGGCGGCGTGATGGCCGCGGCGGGCCACAACGCGGCGCAGCGGGTGCTGCGCGACCAGCGCCGCGCGCGGCTGCGCGAGCGCGTCCGCCATCCGCTCGCGGCGGCCCGCTGAACGACCGTTCAGGCGCTCTTGGCCCGGGTCACTTGACACCGATGAGGCGCCGCAGTAAGGATCGCGCACACCTTGAACGAGTCTTCAAGCTCGGGCTCGGGGGGCTGTCTCGTCGATCGCTGCTCGCGCGCGCCGGCGGCCTGCGCTGACCGCGGGCGCCGCGGCCGGCCTGGCCGGCTGCGAGAACACGACCACGCCGGTGAGCGTCGCGGGCGCCGGCGGCGGCGGGAAGGGCATCCTCGGCGATCCGACCGCGGGCGGGCCGGTCGACGCCTCCGGCATCCCGCTCGCCCGCCGCGACTACCCGGTGACGCTGCCGCGCCTGCTCGAGCCGGTCAAGAGCTCCGTCAAGCCCGAGAAGGGCGGCGAGCTGCGGATCTACAACTACTCCGACTACCTCAACCCGGCCGTGCTGAAGAAGTTCGGCAAGCAGGAGGGCGTCGAGGTCAAGGTCACGACGTTCGACACGCTCGACGAGGCGTTCTCCAAGCTGAGCGCCGGCCAGCTGAAGTTCGACGTGCTCTTCAGCGCGCCCGAACGAGCTGTCGCGGCTCGTCGGCCGCAAGCTGATCCAGCCGCTGAACTTCGAGCTGGTCCCGAACCTCAAGAACGCCTGGCCGGAGCTGCACGACCCGTTCTACGACCGCGGGCCGCGCTACTCGGTGCCCTACACCGTCTACACGACCGGGATCGGCTGGCGCAACGACCACGTGGACTTCGACCCGAGCAAGCTCGAGAACCCGTGGGAGGAGTTCTGGAAGGCCGACCAGTACCGCGGGCCGCGTCGGCATCCTCGACGACGCGCGCGAGGCGCTCGGGCATGGCGCTGCATGCGCCGCGGCGTCAGCGACATCAACACCGAGAAGCCCGACCTGCTCGCAGCAGGCGACCAAGGACCTGCAGGACCTCGACAAGCGCGTGCGCGTCAAGGTCACGATCTCGCAGTACGAGACGCTGCCGGCCGGCCGCATGTGGCTGCACCAGGCATGGTCGGGCGACCTCATCGGCGGCGTCATCTCCTACCTGCCGAAGGGCACGCCGCCGACCGTCCTCTCCTACTGGTTCCAGCCGACCGGCGGGCCGATCTTCAACGACTGCATCTGCGTCGCGGCGAACGCCGAGAAGCCGGTGATCGCGCACCGCTTCCTCAACTACCTGCTCGACAACGACGTCGCGTACGAGAACTTCGTCGACTACGTCGGCTACCAGCCGCCGATCACGGCGATCGACGCCGACAAGCTGTTCAACGACGAGATCCTGCCGCCGAACCTGCGCAACACCGTCGTCAGCCACGAGGACTACGCGAACGGCAACGCGTACCTGACCCTGTCGGCCGACGGGCCAGCGGCTGTGGGACCGCAGCTGGGCCACGTTCCGGAACGGGTGACATGCAGGCCGCCGGCTGTGGGGCCTGCTCACGATGCCGGGCGTCGCCTGGCTGGCGGTCTTCTTCCTGTTCGCGTTCTACGCCGTCGCCTCGGTCGGCCTCGGCAACGTCACCGAGCTCTACCAGCCGGTCCCGCACTGGAACCCGCTCGACTGGAACGTCGGCTACCTGCTGCAGGCGATCGACGACGTCGCTGCCCGGCGGGCGCACGTGGGACGTCTTCATCCGCACGATGATCTACGTCGCCGTCGCGCTGGTCATCTCGCTCGCGATCGGCTACCCGGTCGCCTACTACACGTCGCGCCACGCCGGCCGCTGGCGCGTGCTGATCCTCGTGCTGCTCGTCCTGCCGTTCTGGATCAGCTACCTGATGCGGATGTTCGCCTGGACGAACCTGCTCGACTCCAACGGCTACGCGGCCAGCTCCTCGGCGTGATCTCGATCGACGGGCTGCTGCGCTCGCTCGGCCTGCTCGACGGCACGACTGGCTCGGCGGCCAGCACGATCACGGTGATCATGGCGCTCGTCTACGGCTACGTGCCGTACCTGATCCTGCCGCTGTACGCGTCGCTGGACCGCATCGACCAGCGCCTGATCGAGGCCGCGCGCGACCTCGGCGCCCCGCCCGTGTCGGCGTTCTGGCGCGTCATCGTGCCGCTCTCGAAGACCGGCGTCCTGGCCGGCGTCGTGCTGATCGCGCTGCCGATGTTCGGCGACTACTACACGCCGGACCTGATGTCGGGCTCGCCGCGGACGTCGATGCTCGGCAACGCGATCAACGGCTACGTGCAGGGCGGGCCCGACAAGTCGCTCGGCGCGTCGCTGACGCTGCTGCTGGCCGCGTTCCTGCTCGTGTTCATGCTCTATTACCTGCGCGTCCTGCGGCGCGACCAGGACGCGGCGTGACCGCGATCGAGGCCCCGGCGGTCGCCCGCCGGCGCGTCTCGGTGCGCGAGTGGTTCGCGAACCCGTGGGGCACGCCCGCGCTTCCTCGCGATCGCCACGTGGCTCTACATCGCCTGGTCGCTGCTGCCGGTGCTGCTGGCGATCCGCTTCGCGTTCAACACGGGCCGCTCGCGCACGTCGCTGCAGGGCTTCTCGCTGCGCTGGTTCACCCAGGACCCGAACCTCAGCGTGCTGCACGACCCGACGCTGATGGCCGCGCTCGAGCAGAGCCTCGAGCTGGCGGCGCTGACGATGCTGATCGCGACGCCGCTCGGGACGGCGCTCGCGCTCGGGCTGCAGCGCTGGCGCGGGCCGGCTCGCGACGAGCGTCAACACGGTGCTGCTGCTGCCGCTGGTGACGCCGGAGCTCGTGTTCGCGGTCGGCATGTTCCTGCTGTTCACGACGTCGTTCGCGTTCATCGGGCTCGGCACGACCGCGCAGGTGATCGGCCACGTCACGTTCTCGATGTCGTGGGTGGTGGTGATCGTGCGCGGGCGGCTGGCCACGCTCGGCATCGACATCGAGGAGGCCGCGGCCGACCTCGGCGCGCCGCCGCACGAGGTCGTCCGGCGGATCCTGCTGCCGCTGCTGATGCCGGCGATCGCGGCGAGCCTGCTCGTCGTCTTCGCGCTGTCGATCGACGACTTCGTCGTGGCGCAGTACCTGTCCTCGGGCGCCGACACGACGACGGTGCCGATGCGCATCTACTCGCAGGCGCGCAACGCGCCGACCCCGGCGCTCAACGCGCTGGCCACGATCATGCTCGTGGTC
The DNA here is from genome assembly GCA_963786775.1 of uncultured Pseudomonadota bacterium. Taxonomy (GTDB): domain Bacteria; phylum Pseudomonadota; class Alphaproteobacteria; order Rhizobiales; family Hyphomicrobiaceae; genus ZC4RG25. The sequence goes on from CAWBAM010000042.1 coordinate 4,406, forward strand.
ACGCTGCTGGCGCTCGTGCTGGCGTTCCTGGCGTTCCGCGTTCCTGAGCCGGGGGAGAAGGCGACCGCGACGCTCGAGCGGCTCGCGACCATCGATGCGGGGGGCGCGCGAAGTGAGCGGCGAGATCCATCTCGAGCAGCTCGAGAAGCACTTCGGCGACGTGGTCGCCGTCAACGGCATCGACCTGGAGATCCCCGGCGGCGAGTTCTTCACGATGCTCGGCCCGTCGGGCTGCGGCAAGACCACCACGCTGCGCCTGATCGCCGGCTTCGAGCGGCCCGACTCGGGCGCGATCAAGCTCGACGGCGTCGACATGTCGCGCACGCCGCCGCACAAGCGGCGCGTCAACACGGTGTTCCAGAGCTACGCGCTGTTCCCGCACATGACGGTCGCCGAGAACGTCGCGTTCGGCCTGCGCTACCACAAGGTCTCCAAGGCCGACACCCAGCGGCGCGTCAAGGAGGCGATGGACATGGTGCGCCTCGACCGCCACGCCGAGCGGCGCCCGTCGCAGCTCTCCGGCGGCCAGCAGCAGCGCGTCGCGCTGGCGCGCGCGCTCGTGCTCGAGCCGCCGGTGCTGCTGCTCGACGAGCCGCTCGGCGCGCTCGACGCGCGCCTGCGCGTGGACCTCCAGGTCGAGCTCAAGCGCATCCAGGAGACGCTCGGGATCACGTTCGTCTACGTCACGCACGACCAGGACGAGGCGCTGACGATGAGCGACCGCGTGGCCGTGATGCGCGACGGCAACATCGAGCAGTGCGGCGCGCCGCAGCACATCTACGAGGAGCCCTCGACCGCGTTCGTGGCCGACTTCCTCGGCAGCTCGAACCTCGTGCCGGTGTCGGTCACCGGGCCCGACGGCGAGGGGGCCGTCCTCGCGCTCGGCAACTTCAAGCTGCGCGCCGCGCGCCGCAACGGGATCGACAGCGGCGAGGCGATGGCGATGATCCGGCCCGAGCGCGTGCGCGTCGAGCCGCACGGCGCCGAGGGCGAGAACCGGCGTGCCGGGGATGGTCGAGGAGGTCGTCTACCTCGGCTTCCACCAGGAGATGCGCGTGCGCCTGGCCACCGGCGCGCTGGTCAAGATCGACGTGCCCAACGACGACGAGGCGGTCGAGTACGAGCAGGGCGACCCGGTCGCCGTGCACCTGCCGGCCGCGCACGTGCGGATCCTCGACCCGACGCCGGCATGAGCCGGACCGCCAGCCGCGCCAGCGCAGGACACGCGCCGGGAGCTGCTCGACGCGACGCGGCGGGTGATCCAGCGCACCGGGATCGCGAGCGCGACGGTCGGCGAGATCACGCGCGAGGCCGGCGCCAGCCTCGGGCTGCTCAACTACCACTTCGCCTCCAAGGACGACGTCGTCGCCGAGGCGTTCGCCGAGGTCGGCCGGATGGAGCTCGCCGAGCTCGCAGGACATCTCGCGCCGCCACGACGACCCGGCCGACCGGCTGGCCGCCTACCTCGACCTCGAGGAGTGGGCCGACCGCGAGAGCTGGTCGCTGTGGGTCGACGCCTGGGGCGAGGCGGTGCACCTCGACGCGCTGCGCGACACGCTCGACCGCTTCGCCGCCGGCTGGCGCGCCGTGCTCGCCGAGGTGATCGCCGACGGCGTGCGCCAGGGCCGCTGGACGTGCGCCGACCCCGGCGAGACCGCGGCGCGGCTGACCGCCGTGCTCGACGGCATCGGGCTGCACAGCACGGTGCACGGCCACGACGTCGACCCCGCGCGCGCGACCGCGTGGGCGCGGCGGCTGGCCGAGCTCGAGCTCGGCGTGACGCTGCCCGACGCGCCGCCGCCGCTGCCCGAGCGCCCGCCGGGCCGCCCGCACGAGACGCAGATCACGATCCGCGCGCGCGACCTCGACGCCTACGGCCGCGTCGATCCCGCCGTGCTGCTGACCTACCTCCAGGAGGCGCGCGACGCCTGGCTGCGCGCGCGGCTGACCGGCGTCGACGCGCGCGTGGCGCACGTCGCGGTCGACTTCCGCCGCCCGCTCGGGCGGCGCGACGGCACCGCGGTCGTGCGCTGCGCGCTGGACGCGGCGGGGCGCTCGGGCGTGCGCACGCGCGAGACGATCGCCACCGCCGGCGGCACGATCGTGGTCGGCGCGAGCACGACGCTCGAGGTGATGGACGCCGAGACCGGGCGGCCGCGCGCGCTGAGCGCGGGCGAGCGCGAGGCGCTGGAGCGATGAGCGCGCTACTCGACGCCCAGCTCGCCGGCGATCGCCGCCCAGATCTCCTCGCGGGCGCGCTCGACCGGCATCGTCGGGTCCTCGTTGAGCGCGCGGATGCCGTAGCCGTCGATCAGCGCGAGCAGCCGGTCGGCCGTGCGCTCGGGGTCGGCCGCCGTGAACTCGCCGGCCGCGACGCCCTCGGCGATCGCCTCGGCGAACCACACGTGCATGCGCGCGTACAGGCTGCGCCGCGGTCGGGCGCAGCTCGGGGTGGCGCACCGCGCGCAGCCACAGCTCGACCCACAGCACCCAGTCGTCGCGCAGCTCGCTCGTCGAGCGGCAGGCACTGGTCGATCATCGCCGCGAGCCGGCGCGTCGGCCGGCGCCGGCTCGTCCTCGGGCACGCTGAGGCGCGCGTTGCCGGCGATCTCGTAGGAGTGCTCGAGCGCCTCGGCGAGCAGGGCCTCGCGCGAGTCGAAGTGGTAGTGCAGCAGGCTCGCCGAGACGCCGGCCGCCATCGCGATGCGCGCGATGCGCACGTCGTCGATGCCCTCGCGGGCGATGAGCTTCACCGCGGCGTCGAGGATGCGCTCACGCGCGGTCATCCCAACCCCTCCACACGGTGATCATGACGGCAACCGTCCCCGCTTCCGCGACCACTTCGACTCCGGCCGAGCGCGCCCGCGCGTTCGTCGACGAGATCCTGATCCCGCGCGAGGTCGCAGGCCGAGCGGCGCGGCGGGCGGCTGCCGGAGGACGAGGTCGAGCTGATCCGGCGCGAGGCGCTGGCGCGCGGGCTGGCCGGCGGCCGGCACGCGGTCGAGCACGGCGGCCAGGGCTGGACGCGCGGTCGAGTGGTTCCTGGTGGAGGAGCAGCTCGGGCGCTCCACCAACGGGCTGTCGTGGCACATGCCCGTCGGCCTACAACGTGCTGGCGCAGCGGGTCGCCGGAGCAGATCGAGCGCTACCTGAAGCCGGCGCTGCGCGGCGAGCTGCACGACGCCTACGCGGTGACCGAGGAGCACGCGGGCTCGGACCCGTCGGCGATCCGCACGACCGCGACGCGCGACCGACGGCGGCTGGCGGCATCGACGGCGAGAAGTGGTTCGTCACCTACGGCGACATCGCGGCCGTCTACATCGTGATGGCGCTGGCCGAGGGGCGAGCCGACGCTGTTCCTCGTCGACCGCGGGTGCCAGGGCATCTCGGTCGTCGACGACCCGCCGTTCACGCACAGCTATCCGCACGGGCACCCGACGCTGCGCTTCGACGGCGTCGAGGTGGGCGACGACGCGGTGATCGGCGGCGTCGGCGGCGGCGACGAGCTCCAGCGCGCGTGGTTCGTCGAGGAGCGCGTCGGGATCGCGGCGCGCGGCGTCGGCGCGATGTGGCGGCTGATCGAGGAGACGACGGCGTGGGCGATCGGGCGCGAGCAGGGCGGCGCGCGGCTGATCGACCACCAGGGCGTCTCGTTCCCGCTCGCCGACTCGGCGGTCGACGCGGCGGCCGGGCGGCTGCTCGGGCTCGAGGTCGCGCGGCTGATGGACGAGGGCGCCGACCCGAAGGTCGTGCACGCCAAGGCGTCGATGGCCAAGCTGTTCGTCAGCGAGGCGGCCGGCCGCTGCGCCGACCGCGCCGTGCAGGCGTTCGGCGGCCGCGGCTACCTGCGCACGAACGTCGCCGAGCGCTTCCTGCGCGAGCTGCGCGTCGACCGCATCTGGGAGGGCACGAGCGAGATCCAGCGCCTGATCGTCGCGCGCGTCGCTGGAGCGGCGCGGCGTGGAGCGCGTGCTGCACTGATGGACCTCACCCGGCTCCTGCGCCCGCGCTCCGTCGCCGTCGTCGGCGCCAGCGAGCGGGCGACGTCCTACGGCGGCGAGGCGCTGCGCAACCTGCGCGCGGCTCGGCTTCCCGGGGCGCGTCTACGCGGTGAACCCGAAGTACTCGTCGGTCCAGCGGCGTGCCCTGCTTCGCGTCGCTCGACGCGCTGCCCGAGGCGGTCGACGCGGTCGTGGTGGCGATCCCGGCCGCGGCGCGCGCCGGCGGTGATCGAGCAGGCGGGCGCGCTGGGCTGCGGCGGCGCGGTCGTGTTCGCGGCGGGCTTCGGCGAGGCGCCCGGCGGCGCGGCGCTGGAGCGCGAGCTCGCCGACGCCGCGCGGCGCTGGTCGCTGCCGGTGTGCGGGCCGAACGGCAACGGCATCGTGTCGATGCACGAGCGCGGCGCGCTGTGGGGCGACGCGGTGGCGCCGGCCGAGCCCGGGCCGGTCGCGCTGGTGTCGCAGAGCGGCAACGTGGCGGTCAACGCGCTCGGCGCGCGGCGCGGGCTGCGGCTGCACACGGTCGTCTCGTGCGGCAACGGCGCCGTGCTCGACGCCGCGGACTTCGCGGCGGCGCTGGTCCGCGCTCGGAGGGCGTGCGCTCGATCGCGCTCTACCTCGAGGACGACGGCGACGGCGCGCGCTGGTGCGCGGCGCTCGAGGCCTGCGCGCGGGCGGGCGTCGGCGTCGCGGTGCTCAAGGCCGGCAGCTCGCGCGGCGGGCGCGGCGGCGGCGCAGGCCCACACGCGCGCGCTCGCCGGCGACCAGCGCGTCGTGCGCGCGCTGTTCGAGGAGGCCGGCGCCGGCCTGGGCGCGCGACCCGCACGAGCTGCTCGAGCTGGCCAAGGCGCTCGCGCGCCGAGCGCAGGCGCTCGTGCGCGCGCGCGGCGTCCGGGCGGCCCTCGCGGCGCGCCTCGCGCATCGGGCCTCGCGGTCATGACGTGCTCGGGCGGCGACTCGGCCGTGGCCGCCGACCTCGCCGCGGAGCTCGGCGTCCAGCTGCCGGCGCTCGGCCCGCGACCGTGGCGCGGCTGCGCGAGACGCTGCCCGAGCGCGGCCACGGCCGCCAACCCGCTCGACTACACCGCGCTGCTCTGGGACGACCAGGAGGCGCTGCGCGCGCTCGATCCTCGCGCTGGCCGACGACCCGGCGATCGAGCGCGTGCTCGTGCTGTTCGACAGCGCGATGCAGGTCGGCGGCGAGGTCGAGGAGTCGTGGGCGGGGATCGTCGACGCCGTGCGCGCCGCCGCGGCGGTCAGCCCGGTGCCGGTCGCGCTCGCCTCGACGCTGCCCGAGCTGCTCGACGACGCGGTCGCCGCACGGATGATCGAGGAGGGGATGCCCGCGCTCGCCGGGCTCGCGCCGGCGCTGCGCTGCATGCAGGCGCTCGCCGCGCCGCCGCCGGACGCCGAGCGCATCGCGCAGATCGGCGCGGCGGCGCGCCGCGCACGGAGCGCCGGGCGCCGACGGCTGGCTGGCCGAGCACGAGGCCAAGGCGCTGCTGCGCACGGCCGGGCCTGCCGGTCGTCGACGGGCGGCTGGCCGAGGACGCCGAGGACGCGGTGGCCGCGTGGGACGAGCTCGGCGGGCCGGTCGCGCTGAAGCTGTCGGCGCCGGGCCTCCGGCACAAGACCGAGCACGGCGCGGTGGCCCTCGGCCTGGCGTCGAGCGACGCGGTGCGGGCGGCCGCCGCACGTCGCTGCGCGGCGGCTGCCGACGGACGCGCCTGGCACGCGCTCGCTCGGACCACGCCTGCGGCGGCGCGGACCCGGCAGGTGGCCGCGCGGCGTGCTGGTCGAGCGCATGGCGCCGCCGGGCGTGGAGCTCGTGGTGGCGGCGCGCCGGCGGGCTGGTTCCCGTCCTGGTGCTCGGCCTCGGCGGCGTCTGGACCGAGGCGCTCGACGACGTCGCGCTCGTCCCGCTCCCCGCCACGCCGCAGCGGGTCGAGCGCGCGCTGCTCTCGCTGCGCGGCGCGCCGCTGCTGACCGGCGCGCGCGGGCGGCCGGCGGTCGACGTCGCCGCCGCCGCCCGGCTGGCCGCCGGCGCCGGCGACCTGCTGCTCGAGGCCGGCCTCGACCTGCTGGAGCTCAACCCCGTGATCGTGCACGAGCAGGGAGCGGTCGCCGTCGACGCGCTCGCCCGAACCCACACACCCGGACGAGGACCGCACATGAACGAGATCGCAGCCAAGCTCGGCGAGGTCGGGCTCCCCGCGCCGGTGTCGGAGCTCGCCGCGCGCGAGTGGGACGCCGTCGTGGTCGGCGGCGGCCACAACGGCCTGACCGCGGCGGCGTACCTCGCGCGCGAGGGGCAGAGCGTGCTCGTGCTCGAGCGCCGCGAGCGCCTCGGCGGCGCCTGCACGCTCGAGCGCCCGTTCTCCGACGAGCGCTTCGTCATCAGCCCGTGCGCGTACGTCGTCGGGCTGCTCGACGAGCTGGTGATCCGCGAGCTCGACCTGCGCCGGCGCGGCTTCGAGTGCTACGTCGCCGACCCGAACCTGTGGGTCCCGTTCGACGACGGCACGTCGTTCGCGCAGTGGCTCGACCCCGCCAAGACGCAGGCGAACCTCGAGGCGATCGGCGTCTCGAAGAAGGACATCGACGGCTACTGGGCCTACGAGGAGATCTTCGACGTCATCCGCCGCAAGCTGCGCACCGGCGAGCGCGACTCGTGGCTGGACGAGACGCCGACGCGCGCCGAGATCGAGGCCATGCTCGACCAGCGACCAGACGATGATCGACATCGTCTTCGAGGCGTCGATCGCCGACGTGCTCGACAGCTACGTCTCCGACGAGCGGATCAGGAACGCGCTCTTCGGCCAGGCGATCATCGCCGCCTACGGCGGGCCGAAGGATCCCGGCACCGCCTCGATCAAGCTCATGCACTACCAGGGCGACCTCGAGGGCCAGGGCCCGGTGTGGGGCTACGTCAAGGGCGGCATGGGGATGATCAGCTTCGCGATCGCCGACGCCGCGCGCGAGGCCGGCGCGCAGCTCGCCTGCGGCGTGCCGGTCTCGGAGATCGTGCCCGAGCAGGGCGTGCGCCTCGAGGACGGCACGCTGATCCGCGCGCGCACCGTCATCTGCAACGCCGACCCGAAGGTCGCGCTGGGGCTGCTCGACGGCCAGGACGTTCCCGCCGACTACCGCGAGCGGCTCGAGGCCTGGAAGGTGCGCAGCCCGGTCGTGAAGTTCAACGCCGCGCTGAGCGCGCTGCCCGAGTGGACCGCGGCGCCCGGCGAGACCTGGCCGGCGCACGCGACGATCAACTGCACCGGCAGCCTCGACGAGGCGCAGGCCGCGTTCGAGGCGCTGCGACCGCGGCGAGCCGGCCGTCGGCTTCGGCGAGGTCTACATCCAGACGGGCTACGACCCGTCGCCGGCGCCGGAGGGCCACCACCTGCTGAGCGTGTTCGGCCAGTACGCGCCGTACGAGCTCGCGCAGGGCACGTGGGACGAGCGCCGCGACGAGGTCGCCCGCCAGTTCATCGACCTGATCGAGCGCTTCGCGCCGGGCTTCGAGAGCCGGCATCGAGCACTGCGAGGTGCTCGGCCCGCCCGACATCGAGGCGCGCATCGGCCTGACCGGCGGCAACATCTTCCAGGGCGAGGTGACGCCGGATCAGATGTGGGAGAACCGGCTGACGCCGCGCACCCCGGTCCCGGGCCTCTACTTCTGCGGCGCCGCGACCCACCCGGGCGGCAGCGTGATCGCGCTCAACGGACGGAACGCCGCGATGGCTGTGCTCGCCGATCGCGCGCCAGCACCCGCGGGCTATCGGCGATGAGGCCGCGCTCGCGCAGCATCGTCAGGCCGAGGCCGGGCTCGCCGAACGTCACCAGCGTGAGCTTCTCGTGGTGCAGGCAGAGGTCGTACTCGAGGGCCTCGAGCGTCCTGGAGGTGCCCGTCGATCTCGATGTCGAACCCGCCGAAGCCCGGCTGCACGGTCACGCGCAGCGTCGAGGTGGTCGGGACGATCAGCGGCGGCGCATTGCCGCCGTGCATCGCCAGCGGCGTGCACACGATCGCCGGCGTGCCCGTGACCAGCACCGGCCCGCCGGCGGCCATCGAGTAGGCGCTGGACCCCAGCGGGCTGGCGACGATCAGCCCGTCGCCGGCGAGGCGCGCGTAGAGCTCGTCGTCGACCCTCACCTCGGCGATCACCTGCGCGGCGCGCCGCCGGACGACCACGAAGTCGTTGACGGCCCATGTCTTCGGCCCGTCGCCGGCCGGATCTCCAGCGCCGGCAGCCGGCGCGGCGTCCAGTCGCCGGCGCCGAAGCGCTCGAGCGCACCGGCGAGCCCGTCGGCGGACACGGCCGTCAGCGCGCCGAGGCTGCCGCAGGACGACGCCGAGCACCGGCGCCTCCAGCGGCGCGGCCGCGCGCAGCGCCGAGAGGACGGTGCCGTCGCCGCCGAGCGCCAGGACCAGGTCGCCGCGCCCCAGGTCACCGTCGGGCGCGACCTGCCGGTGCGCACCGCCGACCACCGGCGGCTGCAGCAGCGCCACCCCGTGCTCCTCGGCCCATGACGCGCAACGCCGCCAGGGAACGATGATGAGTCAAGCAGGCCGCAGGTTCAATGGGCCTGCGCCTTCGTGGCGAGCGCGGGCAGCTTCACGTGCTCGGTGGGCTTCTTGCTGCGCGTGATCTGAAGATCCCCCGTGCTATCGAGGACGATCTGCGTGTCGGCGGCGGTCAGCTGAGCCACGGTCTCCGTCGCCACTGCACCGGCGGCAGCGACGGATGTCATCAGCGCGAGGAGCAAGACGCTGCGCAGCACGGACCTCACCATAGCGCAGACACCTCGCCCGAAGCGGGATTGCAGTGCTAAGAGGAAACGCCGTGTTTTCGCCGGCCGACTACAACTTCGAGCTGCCGCCCGAGCTGATCGCTCAGGAGCCGGCGGCGCGGCGCGATGCGTCGCGGCTGCTGCATGTCGCGGCCGACGGCAGCCTCGCCGATCTGACGTTCCCCGACATTGTCGACCTGTTGCCCGCGGACGCGGTGCTGATCGCGAACGACACCCGAGTCATTCCAGCGCGCGTGCTCGGTCACAAGGCGAGCGGTGGCCGCATTGAGCTGTCTCTCGAACCCGAGTTAGACCAGGGCGAGAACGTGTGGCGCTGCCTGGCCGACGTCAGCAGCCAAAACTCGTGCGGGTGACGACCTCGCCCTTGATATCAGGGTGATCTCACCTGGCAAATTGGACGTGGCGGCAAGGCTGCTGGCGCATGCCATGCTGAACAACCCCCTGCACATCGAGATATTCGGTTCGGATTCAGAGCAGCGAGAGCGGCGTTTGCTGCGCTTCTTCGGCCTCGTGCTGCCCTATGTCCAGGCCAATGGCGAGATCTTGGGCGCCTACATACAGGGTGAACTGACAGGTGTGCTGGGCATGATAAGGCCTGGCCGGTGTCGTCCCACATGGGCGGACAAATTGCGGATTGGCCCGCTGATCGCCGCCAGCAATCCGCCTGCCGTGGCGATTCGCATTGTCCAATGGCTCCTGGCTTGGTCCCGCAATGATTCAACTGTTCCGCATTGGCATATTGGCCCGCTGGCGGTGCTTCCGGCATACCGGCGGCGAGGAATCGCGCGGCGTTTGATGACGCATTGCTGCCAGTGCATGGATGCGCTCGGGGCAGTCGCCTGTCTGGAAACGGATCTGGAAGTGAACGTAGGCTTCTATCAGAGGCTCGGCTTCGCAGTGCTCAAGGAAGAAAACGTGCTCGGGGTGCCGAACTGGTTCATGTGCCGTCCGGTCGAGTAATTTCCCTTTGTCCAATCGGCGCGATCTTTGCGTTTTCAGCGCACTGTAAACTTATCCCCGCGCTCTAGACCGGAGTCATCCTTCTCGGGTCGCTACTGCCAACAGGAAGCCCGAGATGTTCCAGACGCCTAATCTCAAATTGCCCTACATCGCTCCCGCGCAAGCGCAAAAGCACGTGACGCATAACGAGGCGATCCGCGCGCTTGATGCGCTGGTGCATATCGCTGTCGAGGATCGTGATTTGGTGGAGCCGCCCGCCGACCCTGCCGATGGCGCGCGCTACATCGTGGCGGAGGGCGCATCGGGCGCGTGGTCCGGACATGAGAACGAGATCGCCGCATTTCAGGATGGAGCCTGGGCCTTCTACACGCCGCGGGAGGGATGGACAGCCTGGATTGCCGATGAGGATCTGCTGGTTGCCTGGAATGGCGCGTCATGGATGCCCGCAGGCCTCGTGGACCCGACCTCGAAGCTCGGCATCAATGCCACGGCCGATGCGACGAACCGGCTCGCGGTCGCTTCCACGGCCTCGCTCTTCACGCACGAAGGCGGCGGCCATCAGCTGAAGATCAACAAGGCCGCGAGCAGCGATTCAGGCACGATCCTGTTCCAGACCAACTGGTCGGGGCGCGCCGAGATGGGCCTCGCTGGCGACGACGACTATCATTTCAAGGTGAGCCCCGACGGCAACGTGTGGCACGAGGCGATCGTCATCGACAGGTCGAGCGGGCGGGTCAGCCTGCCTTCGACGCCACGCCGTGAGGTGCTTGGCGCGAGCCGGACCTATTACGTCGATGCCGACACCGGCTCCGACGCCAACGACGGGCTTTCCCCGAACTCTGCCTTTCAGACGATCCAGAAGGCTATCAACTCCGCCCTCAATGTCGATCCGGCGGGCCACGCGGTGACGATTCAGCTTGCAGATGGGATCTACTCGAGCGGCGGTTGGATCAACCGGGCGATGTTCGACGGGTCGCAACTCAACATCATCGGCAATCCGACAGCTCCGGCGAATGTCGAGATTGCTGTCAGCGGGGCCAACGCCATCTTGGTGGATGGAGCGGGCGCAAAGGTAAGGCTCGAAGGCGTCAAGATCAGCGGCGACGTGGGTGTGTGGGCGCGCTACGGGGCCGTCGTCTTCCTGACCGGCAAGAATGCTTTCGGCTCATGCAGCTTCCGCCACATCGGGGCGGACAACGGTGCCTTCGTGGAGATGCTGGGCGGCGAGATCGACATTGAAGGAGCGGCTCCGCACCATCTCTATGCCGATGCGGGAGGGCACATCTTCTACGCCCTTGGTTCGGTCGACATCGTGGGCACTCCGGATTTTTCATTCGGCTTTGCCCATGCACAGTCAACCGGGCTCATCACGTCCTATGGTGTGAATTGGTCCGGGACGGCCGCAGGACCGCGCTATCAGGCGGTGCTCAATGGCGTCATCAATGTGAACGGGGCGGGACCGGACTACTTTCCCGGCGACACTGCGGGGGTGCTCGCAAGCGGGGGGCAATATACCTGAGCCGGCACCTTGGGGCTTTGCTCAACGTTGCGCGTCTGCTGCCGGCATGAGCAGAGCCTCCCCGATGTTGGCCAGCGTCGTCAAATCGACGAACTCGCTCTCAGGCATGCTGAGGTCCATCTCCATCCGCCATGAAAGCTGCGCCGCATCCGCGAGGTGGGTGCGCAGCACGCGGTCGGCGACGGCGTAGTCATCGGGGCTGATGCTACGCCGCAGGCCGTGCAAGATGCCGAGCGTGACGAGGTCGTAATAGCCGCTCAGTGGGTCCGGCGATCTACTGGCCGGATGAAGATAGCCTGCGAATGCGATGCGGCCGTCGTACCTCTGCGTCTTGGGATCGTTGCCGCGGTAGCTGCTGAATTCCTGGTAGAGCCTCCGCACGTCCGAGGAGGGGCCTTCGTACTCGAAAAGTCCGCGAAGAGCATAAGCGAGCGTGTCTCCGTAAACGAAGTGATCAGGCTCCCCATTAGGTCCCTTCACCCGGCGCCAGACATTGGGGCACTCACGGTCGCGGCACGCAGAAAGTGCGGCGGCGTCGGCATATTCCCACGCGCCGGCAAGCCCGGGCACGAGAAACGCGCGCGCCGATGCCGCTGCCGCCTCGTAATGAGACTTGCCGGAGTGAATTGACGCCCGGCGCAGCGCGGGCAACGCGGAAAGTGTCTTCACGTGCCGATCGCAGTTCCAGGCCGGTTCCGGGCCGGCGTCGACGACGAATTCGCAAAAACCGTCGACCATTCCGGCAGGCCGCGCGTATGGGCGCCGCGGGCCACTCTGCAAATTCACAAGGAAATCGGCAAAGCGCAGGCCAGCTCGCGCGTACTTCTCGTCCTTCGTGAGATCATACAACTCGAACATCGCAGCGCCACAGAAGCCTGCGTCGATGGCATAGAAATAGCGGTTGGCGGGTGGCGGAAGATCGGGTGTCGAGGGCACACCGCCGTAAGCTGGGCTGCTCTCGTTCGTCTGCTGAAGGCTGATAACCCAATCGGCGAGCGACTTGGCCTTTGCAAGTACTTGCGCATCGGAGGGGGCCGCGCGCGAGAGCAAGGTCAAGAAGCGGATCACTTCGCAAGCTGAGCCCGGGGTGCGGCCGATGCTCGTGTTTGGATTTCCACTTTCTGGAGCGACTTGCTTATACGGCGCGTGCCGGAGCACGAACTCGCGGATCGGCGCAACAGCCGTCAAGTCCGCGCTCGCTTTCAATCGGTACTGGATGGTGGGATAACGAGGCCAACTGGATCTCCGGCCCAGAGCCAGCCGAGCAGCCAGCAACCAGAAGACTCAAACCAAATAGTCTGCTCCAGTGCTTCCATCTGCTCCAAAACTTCGGCCGCGAAGCGACCTGCGTCGAAAATAATCCAAGTCTCACGGCACTCCGGCCCCCCGCTCCCGGTATGTGCGCGATCAGTCAGTCCAATAATGAACGATGTTCAGGATTATGGTTAGTTAAATTTTCCGAGCTGGGACGTTAGGCAGGTGCCGCTATGGGGCGCAAAACCTTCAAAGCCGCTCGCCTCACGCCGAAATGCAAAGGCGTACGCTCGTGGACCACCTCGCCGTCAATCGACACAGGGACTCGGCGCCTGTGCGCCGTAATGATGATTTCTCGTGCCGGAATGGATTCGATGCGCCCTTTCTGGCGCCAACGGCCCAGCATGACGTCGAAGCCGGCTTTCACCAACGGCAACCACGTCCAGCCGCGCACGATATGGACCTCGAGTAGACCGTCCTTCATCCGCTCCCGGGTCCACTCGCTCTCGCGATAAATGTTGTTGGTCACGAGCACCGCGGAGCAACGGCGAACGAGCTTGCCGCTTTCGGTTTCGATTTCGAGCAACATGCGGTCGATCCGGGAGATGGCTCGCCAGAGGGCCAAGGCGAAGGCGAGCCAGCGCGCGAACGGAATTTCAAAACGTGCCCGCTGCCGCTCGCGCGCCATACGGGCGAGAAAGCCGAGCCCCGCCAAGGAATGGAATGTGCGCCCATTGAGGTCTCCGAGATCGATGAAGTCGACATGAGACGCCGCTAGGGCATCGACTGCCTCCATTAAATCGAACGGCATATCGAGATCGCGGGCCAGCAAATTCATGGTGCCCAGAGGCAGCACCCCCAGTGCCTTGCCAGTGCCGGCCAACAGTGACGCAGCGAGGCTTTGCGAACCATCGCCGCCACCGACGATCACAGCGTCGATTTCTGGGCGGACTGCCGCAGACTTCAGTGCCTTCTCAATCTCCTCCGGCGAGACGAGCTGCACCTCCAGCTCGTGACCACGCGCTCGGAACCGGCTCGCCAAACCATCCACGATATCGGAGCCAAGCTCCAGAACTGTGCTGGCCTGCTCATTGATGATCGCAATGGCTCGCAAAAAAGGGCGCTCCTTGGTCGGCCAGACGAGGAGCATGGAAAACGCCCTTTTGCCTGCCCGGTTCACCCGGTGCAGGGAGGGCAGACTTCTCGAAGGCTTGGGCTAACGGCTGAGAGACGCCAATATCACCCGCCACTTTGCTCGCGCGCAGCCTTCCATTCCCTGAAATCGACGATCTCGCCATTGAGCGCGCAGTCAGGGCTGGCCAGCTCGACGAAAAGGGGAGCGAGCTCTTCTGGAGGTGGCAATTTAAGCGGATCTTCGCCTGGATAGGCTTTGGCCCGCATGGCTGTGCGGACCGCCCCTGGGCTGATGAGATTCGCGCGCACGGACGTTCGCTCGATCTCGTGCGCATAGGTTTTGACCAGCGCTTCGAGGCCCGCTTTCGAGACCGCATAAGGCCCCCAGTACGCGTGATTTCCCGAGGACGCACCGGATGTGACGAAGATCGCGCGGCCGGCATCCGATTTGCGCAGAAGCGGATCGCAGGTGCGGATCAAACGCCAATTGGCGTTGAGATTGATGTTCATGACGTCCATCCAGGCATCCGTGGTGATGTGCCCAAGCGGGGAAAGTGGTCCAAGGATGCCGGCGTTGCCGACCAGGATGTCGAGCCGGCCCCAGCGTTGGTAGAGCGTGGGGCCCAGCCCGTCGAGCTTCTCGCCATTTCGCAGGTCCAGCGGCAGGAGCGTTGCCGTGCCGCCTTCCTCACGGATCTCGTCGTCGACCTCCTCGAGCGCCCCCTGTGTTCTCGCGAGCAGCACCACGTGTGCGCCTTCGCGTGCGAAGGCTAGCGCAACGGCGCGTCCAATTCCGCGCGAGGCTCCCGTGATGAGTGCAATGCGGCCTTCGAGGCGTTTGGTCATCAGCTTGCTCGCTCCGGGTTATTCAACAGACAAACGAGCGCGCGTCATTGCTGCGGCTCGTTCCGAGGCTCTTCGGATTGGGCGACCGGCGGCTCCGTCTCGTCAAACTCCGAAGTCCATCAGGCCTTTCAGCCCCTCCCGTGCCTGATCATAGAACTTGCGACCGTATTCCCTGGCCTTGTTGAGGGCAGGTTTGGCCGCCTCGATTGCCCGATCCGTCGCCTCCTTGGCATCCTCGATATACGGTCTTGCTCGCTCCTTGGCTCGTTCAGAGGCCTGCATGAGCTTCTCGGCACTCGATGCTGAAAGCTCTTTCGTGCGGGCAAGGATACGCGCGAAGGTGCTCTCCTGGGGAAGCAGCATTTCCGTCCGCAGTGCCCGGACGGTGGCGATCATGTCCTCGTGATCCTGTCGGGCCTTGGCATCGGTGATCTTCTCGGGGGTGCCCGTGAAGAGCACCATCGGCGTGCAGGCGGTTACGGCTTTGCGCGCGCTCGTGAGCCATTCGGCGTTGGAGACCTGCGTTTCCTGGGCGAAGTAGATCTTTTCGCCGCCAATGTGGTGGCGCAGGATATCTCGATCGATGATGGGCACGAAATGTCCGCCGAGCTCGCGCACCAACGCGAAGCGGGTATCGTTCGGGTTCGGAAACTCCACAAAAAACGCGACGGCGTTTTCACTCGCGAGAGCGGCGCGGATGGCATCCTCAGCGCTTGCCTCGTGCTGGACGGCTGCGGCCTGGCCCACTCCGGCAGCGTCGATTTCCTGCAGAATTTTGAAGGTCCCCGAGCTGTTGGAGTCCTCTGGCGGCAAATGAAATTTGAGCTGGGCAGCGAGCGCCGACAGCTCGCCGAAACTCTGCAGGTCTCTTCGCTTTGTTACGGCAAATAGGCACTGGCGTGCGTCGTCCTTGCGAAGGGGAATAATCGCCCCGGCACCGTTCAGGTTTGCCAGCTCACTAGCGAAAATATCGAGTTGGCCGTAGCCCAGCTCGGACGGAGATGCCATCACCTCTCGCACGTTCGCAGCCGTTCCCGTCGAGGTCTGGCACGCGTAGGCGAGTTCTGATTGGGCAAGAATCGAGACCAGCTCCGGGCAGAAGCGCGCGTGCAATGTTCCGGTCTCATCCCCAGTATGGATGCGGCCTGCGAAGCTCTGATCCGCGGCGCCAGCTGTGCCCAGAACGAAAATCATTGCGGCCAGGCAGCGCTTCCCAACCATTGTGGCCTCCCGTGTTCCCGATCAGATGCGCAATCACTCCCGTGCAAGCGCACACCGCTCCCAGTTGAAGGAGATCATATCCGAATCGCGCGGTGCAAGTCTGACGCGGCGAACAGCTACGTCGGATCAACGCGCTTCGGCCAGCAGCGACAACTGGCGTGGCAGGGAGCCACCATTCAGGTCGGTCAGCTCGGTCGGGTAGTCGCCGGTGAAGCAATGGTCGCTGAATTGCGGATTGATGTTGTCCCGCCCGTCGTAGCCCATGGCGCGATAGAGCCCATCAACGGAAAGGAACTGCAGCGAATCGGCGCCGATGAACGCGCACATCTCCTCGAGCGAGAGACTTGCCGCCAACAGCTCTTTCCGCGACGGCGTATCAATTCCGTAATAGTCGCCGTATTTGATCTCCGGGGAGGCGATACGCATGTGCACCTCCCGCGCACCCGCTTCGCGCATCATGTTGACGATCTTCTTCGAGGTCGTCCCTCGCACGATGCTGTCGTCGATCAACACGATGCGCTTGCCGCGGACAGCAGAGGAATTGGCCGAATGCTTCAGCTTGACGCCAAGCTGGCGGATGCGCTGCTCCGGCTCGATGAAGGTTCGGCCGACATAGTGGTTTCGGATAATGCCGAGCTCGAAAGGCAGTGCCGAGGCCTGGGCATAGCCAATGGCCGCGGGGACGCCGGAGTCGGGCACGGGCACGACGACATCAGCCTCGGCCGGGGCCTCCTGGGCCAGCTCGAAGCCCATCCGTTTGCGCACCTCGTAAACATTTCGCCCGCCGACGATGGAATCGGGGCGGGCGAAATAAATGTACTCGAAGATGCAGGGCCGGGCGGGGCGCATGGGGAATGGGCGGTGGCTCTCAAGACCGTTTTCCGCCGTGATCACCACCACCTCGCCGTTCTCCACCTCCCGTACGAACTCGGCGCCGACGATATCGAGTGCGCACGTCTCGGACGCGAGCACGTAGGCTGGCCCAAGGCGACCGATCACAAGCGGGCGGAGGCCAATGGGATCGCGCGCGCCGATGAGCATGTCATTGGTCAGACACACGAAGGCATAGGCGCCCTCGATCTGGCGCAGGGCTTCGACAAGGCGCTCGACGATTCGCCGCTTTTGCGAACGGGCGATAAGGTGGAGCAAGACCTCCGTATCCGAGGTCGACTGGAAAATGGCGCCCGACTGGACGAGCTCGCGACGGAGCGTCAGGGCATTGGTCAGGTTGCCATTATGACCAACGGCGAAGCCGCCACTTTCGAAATCAGCGAAGAGCGGCTGCACGTTACGCAGGACCGTCTCGCCCGTGGTCGAGTAGCGGACATGTCCGACGGCCATTTGGCCACGTAGCCGTTTGATGACATCGATCTTGTTGAAGTTGTCACCAACCTGCCCCATCCGGCGCTCGGAATGGAACTGTTGGCCGTCGAACGTGACGATGCCCGCAGCCTCCTGGCCCCGGTGCTGCAGGGCGTGAAGCCCGAGTGCCGTCAGAGCAGCTGCATCATCATGGCCGATGATGCCGAAGACGCCGCACTCCTCGCGAAGGCGGTCGTCGCCGTAGCGCAGCCAATGGGGATCGTCGAGCACCAGATCAGAACCCGCCATGCTCGCCATCGAGAGTCTCCGAGCTGCCACGTTGATGAAAATGACGCCATCCGAGCGCCATGCCCATCATCCGCGATCGGCCAGGCTCCCGGTCTGCGTGACTGATATATGAATTTCTGACGGATACAACAGCGCGACGTCTTGAATCTTGGGAATAGTCGTCGCGCTTTGCTCATCGAAGCTTGCGGGCTCCGTCAGCGACGAGGGTACGTATTGCGAAAGTATGATGCGGAACGTCTCGCCGGTGCTGCGGATCATGGGCAGCGACTTGGCCTCACGCACCCACGGTACTTGCTGCTGCGGGTCGGGCACGAACGACTTGTAGAACATGTAGGGGATCACCACGAGCACGAACCCGCGCACCACGCCGAACAGGAAGCCCAGAATTCGGTCGAACATGCCGACGCGGCTGTCGAGGATCGTGTCGGAGATCCGCGCGGTGATCAGGTGCACCACGACCAGGACGATGAGGAAGATTACGGCGCCGACGGCGATCTGGGCGATGGCGACGGGTGCGTTGATCTGCTGCGCCAGGTCCTCGGCAAATGGCCTGTGAAAGAGCACGAAATAGAGCACCGCTGCAGCCGCGGCGAGCCAGGACAGGATCGACAGAATCTCCCGCGTCAGGCCGCGATACATTGCCAGCAGCCCAGACAAGAAGCAGATGGCCAAGAGGCCGGCGTCCAGATATGTCAGCGGCCCGATCATGGTCGAGGCTCCCCCAAGTACTCTTCAGGCATGCGGGATCTTCCCCGCAATCTCAGTTGCACGGCGCAAGTTGCTCTGCAAGTCTCTTCAGATGAGGGATACGGTCCAAAGAAAGCGTCAACGCCGTTTCGTCCACCTCGCCAGCTTGGGGCAAAACGGCGTGCCGGAAGCCCAGCTTCTGCGCCTCCTTCAGCCTCGTGGTCATGTGAGCCGCGGCCCGAACCGCACCGGAAAGGCTGATCTCGCCGAAGAAAACCTGATTCTGCGGCAGCGCAACACCTGAAATTGACGAGAGCAGGGCGGCTGCGGCGGCCAAGTCCGCCGCGGGCTCGGTGATCTTCAGCCCGCCAGCGACATTCAGGTAGACGTCGTTCTGCCCGAAGCTGACGCCGCAGCGTGCATCGAGCACCGCGAGCAGCATGGCCAGCCGGCTTGCATCCCAGCCGACGACGGCGCGGCGCGGGGTGCCGAGGGTGGATGGTGCAACCAGCGCCTGGATTTCGACGAGCAGGGGCCGCGTGCCTTCGATCCCAGCGAAAACGGCCGATCCCGGCGTCGTCGAAGTTACGGTCGCCAAGGAACAGCTCGGATGGGTTCGCGACCTCCCTCAGCCCCTGTCCGGCCATCTCGAACACGCCGATCTCGTCGGTGGCGCCGAACCGGTTCTTGACAGCTCGCAGGATACGGAACGGGTGGCCGCGGTCGCCCTCGAAGTAGAGGACTGTGTCGACCATGTGCTCGACCACCTTGGGTCCGGCGATCTGGCCCTCTTTGGTGACATGGCCGACGAGCATCAATGCGCTGCCTTGAGATTTGGCGAAGCGAATCAGCGCCTGCGTTGCGGCGCGAACCTGGCTTACGGTGCCGGGGGCTGCTTCGAGCGCCTCGGCCCAAAGCGTCTGGATGGAATTGATGACGACCAGATCGGGCCGCCGACCCTCGGAAAGCGTGGCCAGGATGTTGGCCAGGTTGGTTTCCGAGGCGAGCGCCACCGGCGCTCCTGCCAACCCGAGCCGTTCGGCCCGCAAACGCACCTGCGCGACGGCTTCCTCACCCGAGAAGTAGACGACGCGCTGACCCGCTGTGCCGAGAGACGCTGCGACCTGCAACAGCAGTGTCGATTTACCGATTCCCGGCTCGCCGCCGATGAGCAGGGCGGAACCGGGCACGATCCCGCCGCCGGTTACGCGATCGAGCTCCGTGATGCCGGTCGGTAGGCGCTGAACCGTCTGGGTCGACCCGGAAAGCGACTAAGAGCCACGGCGCGGCCGCGCGAGAGGCCAGCCAGACCGGTTCCGGGCGGAGACACTCCAACGTCACTCTCCTCGACGAGCGTGTTCCACTCCTCGCAGCTTGCACACTTGCCGGTCCAGCGGCTGAAGACGGCGCCGCAGTTTTGGCAGACGAACGTCGCTCTGGCGGGCTTGGCCATCAGATCTATCCAATTGCCATTGCACAGCGATTTTGGCGTGTCGTTCGGGCCATGCGGTTACGCCGTGGCACGGGCCGATGATGCCAAGCCCCGAGAAGAAGGGCCGGAGCAAATGTTCGGCTCGGGTTCAAGTCCCGGCTCCTTGGTAGATCCTGTGCACCCGACGCCCGAGGCGCGACAGCAGCTCGTAGCCGATGGTGCCGGCCCTGTCCGTGAGGTCGTCGAGTGTTACCCGGTCGCCCATAACCTCTACCCAGGCGCCACGATAGACCTGATCTTCCGGCACATTGCTGACGTCGAGCGTGATGAGGTCCATGGAGACGCGCCCAATGACGCGCACCGAGTGCGGGCCGATATAGCCGACCGGACCCGGATTTCCCGTCGGGCCGCTCAATGCTCGGAGGAAGCCATCGGCGTAGCCGCAGGCAATGGTTGCCAGCCGCGACGGCTTCTCGATCCTGTAGGTCGCACCGTATCCGACTGTGCTGCCGGGCTCCGCATCGAAGACTTGCAGCACCTTGGCGGAGAGCCGGACGACGGTTTTCATCGGGTTGGGCCGGTTCTCGTGCGCCCGGCCGCCGTAAAGTACGATGCCGGGGCGCACCAGGTCGTAGTGATAGGCGGGCCCGAGGAAGATGCCGCCGGAGTTGGCCAGGCTGCGAGGCGCCGGCGGCAGCCGCGACGTCAGCCGCTCGAACGCCTCACGTTGAGCGGCATTCATTGGGCTCGCTGGCACATCAGCGCAGGCCAGGTGGCTCATGATCAGCGACACTTTGAAATCCCTCAGCACATCGGGATTTCGTGCCAGCTCACTCACTTCCCTTTCCGGCAGACCCAGCCGGTTCATGCCCGTGTCGATATGAATTGCAGCCGAAAGGCGCCTGTCGCGCTCGCGACAGTAGGCGGCCCACTCGCGGATCTCTTCCAGGCTGGAAAGGGCAGGGCGCAAATCGAAGCCCGAGTAGTACTCGGCAGCGCCGGGCAGCAGGCCGTCGAGGACGTAAATGACGGCCCCCGGTTGCACGGAACGAATGCGGCGGCCTTCGTCCAGCGTTGCCACAAAGAAGGTTCGGCATCCCTCCTCGGTGAGGGCGCGGCAGATCTGCTCGATGCCGAGGCCATAAGCGTCGGCCTTGATGACAGCGGCGCACTCGGCTTGGCCCGAGGCCTCGTTGAGCTTGCGCCAGTTCGCGCGTAACGCGTCGAGATCGATGCGCAGGACGGCGCGGGCGTCCGGCGGAATCACATCCTCCTCGGTCCGTCTTTCGCGCACGTCCATTTCCACCGAATTGCTCCTATTCGTTACTCGGGAAGCTGGTAGTCGCGTGCCAAGTTGCTGAACCGGGTATAGTTCGCCTCGAACGCAAGCTGCACCGTGCCCGTGGGACCATGGCGCTGTTTCCCGATTATGACCTCGGCCTTACCGTGCACGAGCGCCATTTCCTGCTGCCACTTGAGCAGCTCCTCGACGTTCAACTCCGACGGCTTGCGCCGCTCGACGTAGTACTCCTCGCGGAAGACGAACATCACCACGTCAGCGTCTTGCTCGATCGAGCCCTGAACTCGCGCAAGTCCGCGAGCTGCGGCCGCTTGTCCTCGCGCTGTTCCACCGCACGTGAGAGCTGGGACAGCGCGAGGATCGGCACATTGAGCTCCTTGGCCAAAGCCTTGAGGCTCGTTGTGATTTCCGAGACCTCCTGAACGCGTCCTTCGGCGGCGCGGCGCGACGAGCCGGTGAGGAGCTGCAGGTAGTCGACCACTAGCAGGCCGAGCCCATGCTGGCGTTTGAGCTTTCGGGCACGGGCGGCAAGCTGGGCGACCGAGATGCCGCCCGTCTGGTCGATGAACAGCGGGATCTGGGACATCTCCTGGCTGACCCGCACCAGCCGCCGGAACTCGTCCTCCGTAATCATTCCGCGGCGGATCTTCTCGGAAGAGATTTCCGCCTGCTCGGAGAGAATGCGCGTGGCGAGCTGTTCCGCCGACATCTCGAGCGAGAAGAAGCCGACCACGCCGCCATCGAGGACCTTTTCGGTGCCGTCCGGCAGCCTTTCCGCCCGGTACGCTTTGGCGACGTTGTAGGCAATGTTGGTGGCAAGGGCCGTCTTCCCCATGGAGGGGCGGCCGGCGAGAATGATTAGGTCAGAGTTCTGCAGGCCGCCCAGCTTGGCGTCGAGGTCTACGAGCCCGGTCGACAGGCCCGACAGGTGCCCTTCGCGCTGGTAGGCAGCGTTGGCCATGTCGATGGCCTGGGTCAGAGCCTGCCCGAACGTCAGGAAGCCTTGCCCGTACTTGCCACTCTCGGCGAGCTCGTAGAGCCGATTTTCCGCCTCCTCGATCTGCTGCTCGGGCGGAAAGTCGACGGGGCTGTCGTAAGCCGTGTTGACCAAGTCCTCCCCGATCGAGATCAGCGCCCGGCGGATCGCGAGATCGTAAATGGTGCGGCCGTAGTCCGCCGCGTTGATGATGGTGGTCGCGTTGGCAGCCAGCCGCCCCAGGTACTGCGGGACAGTCAGATCATCGTCGATCGGCTCTGCGTTCTCGAAGAAGGTGCGCAGCGTGATCGGTGTCGCCTGCTTGCCGGCCTGGATCAGCTTGGCCGCGACTTCGAAAATTTGCTGGTGGATGGGGTCGTAGAAATGGTGGGGCTCGAGGAACCCGGCGACCCGGTCCATAGCCTCGTTGTTGATCAGAATGGCTCCGAGCAGGGCCTGCTCGGCCTCGATGTTGTGGGGCGGCTGACGGAACTCCAGCGGCTCGTCGGCCGCCGCCTGAGCGCGAAGCTTGTCGGATGGGAGGAGGGCTGATTTCGTCATGCGCGCGAAGCTACCAGATCGCGCCCCGGATCAGCTCTGGTAACTGTCCCCCGGGACGGGCCATCCCCGCAATGCACACCGGCCGCCGAACGCGCTTGCTACGATGCAAATCGGCCAATGATCCAACAACAGACTACGAAAATTTGGCGCGGAGATGCATAGTTACTCGCCGGCAAGACGAGCGGGTTTGGAGGGACCGGCAGCCTTGCTCAACCGTTGTTCCGCCTCGAACATGTAATCGCGGGTGATCGGTAGCGCGTCGATGCGCTTCACCACCTGAATCTGGAACACCATGAGCCCTTGGTACCGGAACGCCGCTTCAGAGCCGGCGAGGTAGAATTCCCACATGCGGCAGAACTCCTCGCCTTTGAGCGCAACTGCCTCGTTCCGGCGGGCCATGAACCGCTCGCGCCAGGCTTTGAGCGTCTCCGCGTAGTGCAAGCGCAGGATCTCGATGTCCGACACGATCAGCCCAGCGCGCTCTATGGCCGGGAGAACCTCCGACAGCGCCGGGATATAGCCGCCAGGGAATATGTATTTGGCGATGAATGGATTCGTGTACCCCGGGCCATCCGAGCGGCCGATCGAGTGCAGCACCGCCACGCCGTCGTCATCGAGCAGCTCGTTGATTCGCCGGAAGAAAGCTCCGTAGTGGTTCACGCCGACGTGCTCGAACATGCCGACCGACACGATGCGGTCGAACGTGCCCGTCACCTCGCGGTAATCCTCCAACGCGAATTCTACGACGGAGGAGAGCCCCTGCTTGCGCGCACGCTCCTGCGCGACAGCGAGCTGCTCGGTGCTGAGCGTCACTCCCTTCACTCGGCAGCCGGTGTTGGTCGCGAGCCAGAGCCCCAGTCCGCCCCAGCCCGAGCCAATGTCGAGAACTCTATGGCCCGGGCTCAGCGCCATCTTGGAGGCGAGATGCACCTTTTTGGCATGCTGGGCACCAGCAAGATCGACACCGGGCAGGAAGTAGGCACATGAGTATTGGCGGTCCGGATCGAGGAACAAGTCGTAGATGGCCCCATCGATGTCATAGTGGTGGGCCACGTTGCGCCGGGCGCGGCCACGCGGGATTGAACTGCTGCAGCCGTCGGCCCAAACGTCGCGACGCATCGAACCAGCGCAGCCATGCTGGAGGTGTCTGCGCAGCCGTGTTGCGCATCAGCAACTCCAGCAGATCGTAGATGCTACCCTGCTCGACGATCAGCCGGCCCTGCATGTAGGTCTCGCCGAGAGCAAGCTCGGGATCCCAGGCGACCGCCAATTCGGCGGCCCCGTCAGCAAATCGAATGGCCACCTCGGCGCCGGACCCATCTCCAAACCGATAGACTTGCCCTTTCGCGTCAGTGACCTTGAGTGTGCCGCTGACGACGACCCGGCGAAGTATGGTTTCCAGTGGCCAGAACATGGCGGGGCCTCCTGGGCTTAGCGACGCGTCTACATGCAGCTCCTAACTCTTGGCGGGTGAAAGAGTGCCTACTTCCGCCGGGTACAGCAAGACGTGTTTCACGTGCTGCTGCAACACATTGGGCGGAACAGGGCAGCGGACTGAGCTCAGTGGCCGGCCTTATGCAGGCCGACCCTCTTCGCCACCGGTTTCCGCCTCGGCAGCCTCTTCGAATACGGCTTCAGGATTGAACGTCTCCAACTCCATCCGCTCCTCGCGGACAACGGTCACGTCCTCGCCGCGGGCCTGCCGCTCAGCCTCTTCCTCGGAGCGGGCGACGTTGATGACGATCTTGACCTCCACCTCGGGATGAAGGGAGATCCGCACCTCGTGCAGCCCGAGCGTTTTGATCGGCCGGTCGAGGATGACTTGCGTGCGGTCGACCGTGAAGCCGCCCTCCTTCACCAGCTCGGCGATGTCGCGGGTCGAGACAGAGCCATAGAGCTGGCCGGTATCGCCGGCCTGACGAATCGAGGCGAACTGCTGGCCGTTGAGCTTCTCGGCGACGGCTTCAGCTTCCTTCTTGAGCTCCAGGTTGCGGGCTTCGAGCTGCACCCGGCGCTTCTGGAACTCCTCCATGTTCTCCTTCGTGGCCCGAAGTGCCTTGCCCTTGGGCAGGAGGAAATTGCGGGCGTAGCCGTCCTTGACGTTGACGACGTCTCCCATCTGGCCGAGACGGCCGACGCGCTCCAACAGAATGACCTGCATGACTGTTCTACTCCTTCGTGTTCTGCATCTGGTGGTTGGCTGACGATGATCAGGACGGCGGCAGCTTGCGCTTCAAAGGCGAGATCGGCTCAGCGAGACCGATCATCGCCACCGCCAGCCCGCTGAACGGGTTCAGAAGAACGAGAGAGGCATAGACCGCGAAAAGAATGAGCGCCCGCATGGACATGCCGCGCGTCACATAGTGCAGCACGGCAAGGCCCACGAGCAGAAATGCAAGCACGAATGCGCTGGCAAACCCGGAGGCGATCAAGCCCGGGTAGCCCGGAAGAAATGTGAGGACAACTGCAGCCGCGAACGCGAACGACATCTGCCGGGGCAGGGTAAGACTCGACAGCTCCGGCCAGGGCCGAACGAGAAGGCCCGAGGTGCGCGTCACCAGTCCGGCGAGCCAGAGATTGAGTATCGCGATGGACATCCACACGGTCGATATTGCGCCCGCGAAGCTCACGACCATCAGCTCGGTGAACGTGGCCATCTCCTCCTCGCCCAGCGTCTGTCCTCCAGGCTGGGCGGCTTCGATCTGCCGCAGAAAACTGTTCTCGAGGGTTTCCCTCAGAGAGGAGCGCAGGCCCTCCATGTCAGTCGCGGTGGACAGGAGGGCCAGAGTGGCGAGGCATCCTGCGATGACGGACGTGATCGCGACGATGCGACCGATCGGATACCACTCGACGTGTTCCTCCCCGTCCACCACTACGCTCCGATTGAGAAGCGTGAGATATGAGAGGATCACGGTCGGCAGTCCGAGCGCGATCAAGTGGAGTAGCGCCGCGCGCGGGGTGACGAGAAGAGCGATGACGATGGGTGCCGAGACTGCGGCTGTCGCGGCGGATGGCCAGCCCCAACCCAGGCCGGTGATGGCCACGGGCAACGGCGTCAGGAAGACGAGGACCAGCAGGCCGAGCAGCGTGCCCGTCGACGCAGACGCAAAAAGAAGTGCCGAGACGAGCCCGGCTCCAAGGCCGATCAGGAGGGAAAAAGGCATGGCACCAGCTGTCCCGCACTTGGGCGGTTAGAGGTCGCCTCGAGCATTATCCGAGGCGTGCCTCAACCACGTGTCCTTCTCAAACGGTCCCGCCCGCGGGCTTCCGCAGGCAGGCCGCTGGCTCCTAAAGCCTACTTCAAAACATAGGGCAGAAGCCCGAGGAAGCGCGCCCGCTTGATAGCCCGAGCAAGCTCCCGCTGCTTTTTCGCCGAAACCGCTGTTATGCGGCTCGGCACGATCTTCCCGCGCTCGGAGATGAACCGCCCGAGCAGGCGGACATCCTTGTAATCGATCTTCGGCGCGTTCTGCCCGGAGAACGGGCACGTCTTACGGCGGCGCTGGAAAGGTCGGCGGGGACCGGCAACCGATACGTCAGCCATGGCTTACTCCTCCAACTCAGCTTCTTGCTCGGTCTTGGCCGCGGTCGCCCGAGCACGGAACGTGGAGGCACCTTCGGCGCGCTGACCGCGTGAGCCGCCCCGACCGTCACGCCGGTCGTCACCCTTCCGCATCTGGACGGACGGCTCGGTCTCATGCTCGTCGACGCGCAGCGTCAAAAACCGCAGGACATCGGTGGACAGTCTCATGCGCCGCTCCATCTCGGCCACCACGTCAGGGGACGCCTCGATGTTCATCAGCGCATAATGGGCCTTGCGGCTCTTCTTGATCTTGTAGGCGAGGGTCTTGAGCCCCCAGTACTCGGTCTTCCCGACCTTACCGCCGCCATCCTTGATGATCTGGCCGAACTCGTCGATCATCGCCTCTACCTGTTGAGGCGAGACCTCCTGGCGCGCCAGGAAAACATGCTCGTAAAGTGGCATGAAGATTTTTGCCTTTCTTCTCAAGTTGTCCATTCCGGCGCAGAGCCCCTTTTAAGGCCGGTTCAAACCGCAAATCAGCGGTACGAAAGGCCTCAAAGACGACCTCAAAGAGCGGAGACACCGGCGGCACGGGATCCGATCCCGAAGCATGCCCCAGGAACCAGGGCACGCCCGCCGTTCAGCCTCCAACCGGAATGGCTTCGGAACGCGCTCCTTATACGCGAACCGGCGAGCACTGCAAGCCTCTTTCATCCCGTTAGCTTGACAGTACCGGCTGAGCCGTGCCTAAAGCGCGGGAAATAACGAACGGCGAAGAGTGAATGGCGAATGGCGCGCTTGCCGTATGGGCCATCCGTTACTCACAACTCGCCAGCAGGAGCAGGGGCGGCAGCATTCATGGCGGTGGCTTTCGTCTTCCCCGGCCAGGGTAGCCAGGAAGTCGGCATGGGCCGGGAACTCGCCCAGGCCTACAAGGCGGCGCAAGATGTCTTCGACGAGGTGGACAACGCCTTGGGCGAGCCGCTGTCGCGCATCATCTGGGAAGGCCCAAAGGACGTCCTGACCCTGACGGAGAATGCCCAGCCGGCCCTGATGGCCGTCTCCATGGCTGTGATTCGCGTGCTGGAGGTCGAAAAAGGCTTCAAGCTCGCTGACAAGGTCGCCTATGTCGCCGGACATTCACTTGGGGAGTACTCGGCCCTGGCGGCGGCTGGGGCGATTTCCGTGAGTGATGCTGCAAGGCTCCTCCGGGCTCGCGGAAAGGCGATGCAGCAGGCAGTGCCGGTGGGGCAGGGCGCCATGGCAGCGCTGCTCGGAGTGGGACTCGACGTTGCGGAAAAGGTCGCGGCGGAGGCGGCTCAGGGCGATGTCTGCCAAATCGCCAACGACAACGAACCGACCCAGGTCGTGCTCTCGGGTCACAAAACCGCCATCGATCAAGTCGCTGAAATCGGCCGCAAACACGGCGTGCGCCGGGCCATACCGCTGCCGGTGAGCGCTCCGTTCCATTGCTCCTTGATGCAGCCCGCGGCTGATGTGATGGCCGAAGAGCTGGCCAAAGTCGAAGTGCGCCGGCCCGTGGTGCCGGTCGTTGCCAATGTCCTCGCCGAGCCGATCAGCGATCCGGAAGAGATCAAGAAGCGCCTCGTCGAGCAGGTGACGGGGACCGTGCGCTGGCGCGAGTCGGTGCTGAAGATGAGTGAGCTCGGTGTTGGCGACTTCTACGAGATCGGTGCAGGTAAGGTGTTGACGGGCCTCATCAAGCGAATTTTGAAAGACGCCAATGCGGTCTCCGTCGGCTCGCCTGCGGACGTGGACGAGGCACTCGCGGCACTCGGGAGGTGATGCGGAATGTTCAGTTTGACCGGCAGAGGTGCGCTCGTAACGGGTGCAACCGGAGGCATCGGCGGCGCAATCGCGCGCAAATTGCATGCCGCAGGCGCATCGGTCGCGATCTCTGGCACGAAGATGGACCGGCTCGAGGCCCTGGCAGATGAGCTCAAAGAGCGGGTTCACATCGTTCCGTGCGACCTGAGTGATCGCGCCGCAGTTCAGAAGCTTGCCGGGGAGGCCGAGGCCAAGCTCGGAACACTGGACATTCTGGTCAACAACGCCGGCGTGACCAAGGACAACCTTTTCGTTCGCATGAAGGACGAAGAGTGGGATGAGGTGATCGCCGTAGAATCTCACCTCCACCTTCATGCTGTGCCGCGCGGCTCTGCGTAATATGATGCGCCGCCAGTGGGGGCGGATTATCAACATCACGTCCATTTCTGGCATTATCGGCAACCCAGGGCAGGGCAATTACGCTGCGGCCAAAGCAGGCATGATCGGAATGACCAAATCATTGGCTCGCGAGGTTGCTTCTCGCGGCATTACAGCCAATTGCATCGCACCCGGTTTCATTAAGACGGCTATGACCGACGCACTGACTGAAAAGCAGGTCGAGGCCATAGCTCAGCACATTCCTGCGGCAAAGTTCGGCGAGCCGGACGACATCGCTGCCGCAGCCCTCTACCTGGCAAGTGAGGAGGCGCGCTATATGACCGGTCAAACTCTGCACGTGAACGGCGGCATGGCCATGGTCTGATCGCGAAACCGTTGCACAGCAAGAGCTTAGAGCGTCACCCGGAGCCTGTAGGCAGGGACATCGCGAAGCTGGTAAAGCGATGTGAAGTGTGTTAGGAGCGCCTGCTTTCGTGAGGAGTACTGGGGAAAAAGCTGCCGAGATCAGGCGATTTCGATTTCATCGCACCGTGACTTTGGTAGCCCGCTCGGAAACTCCGCCTTGGCCGAATTGAACCGATCAGGGCGACAATCAGGGATCTCAAGGTAAAACTGGCGATACGAGGGAAATGCTATGAGCGACGTTGCCGAGCGCGTGAAAAAGATCGTGGTCGAGCACCTCGGCGTGGAAGCGGAAAAGGTGACGGAGAACGCCTCCTTCATCGATGATCTCGGTGCGGACAGCCTCGATACGGTCGAGCTCGTCATGGCTTTCGAGGAGGAGTTCGGCTGTGAGATCCCGGATGACGCCGCCGAGCACATTCTGACCGTTGGCGACGCGGTCAAGTTTCTCGAGAAGAACGCGAACGCGGCTTGAGAGCGTGAATCTGCCGCCGCTCTCTTGGTGGCAGAAAGGCTCTGCAAGACGGTCGGTGGCGTAACCGGGCCTGCCGGGGCGCCGCCGGTGAAGGATTGCGCATGCGACGGGTTGTCATCACAGGTTTGGGCCTCGTCACTCCGCTGGGTTGCGGCGTCGAGGCGACATGGTCTCGGCTGCTGGCCGGCCAAAGCGGCGCGCGTCGGGTGGAGACGTTCGACGTTTCCGACCTGTCATGTCAGATCGCCTGCATAGTGCCGCGTGGCGATGGGACGGACGGCACATTCAATCCGAACGACTGGATGGAGCCGAAGGAGCAGCGCAAGGTCGACGACTTCATCATCTATGCCATGGCGGCGGCCGATCAGGCATTGGCCGACGCGGGCTACAAGGCGAGCACGACCGAGGAGCAGGAACGCGCCGGGGTTCTGATAGGCTCTGGTATTGGTGGGCTTCAGGGCATCGCCGATACGGCTATTCTGCTTCAGGAAAAAGGGCCGCGCAGGGTCAGTCCGTTCTTCATTCCGGGCCGGCTCATCAATCTGGCCTCGGGGCAGATATCGATCAGGCATCAGCTCAAAGGGCCCAACCACGCGGTCGTTACTGCATGCTCGACCGGGGCGCACGCCATCGGCGATGCCGCGCGACTGATCGCGTTGGGTGATGCCGACGTGATGGTGGCCGGTGGCACCGAAAGCCCCATCTGCCGACTAGCGATCGCCGGGTTTGCAGCCTGCCGCGCGCTGTCGACGAATTTCAATGATCAGCCGGAGCGGGCATCTCGCCCTTACGACAAAGACCGCGATGGCTTCGTCATGGGCGAAGGCGCCGGCATTGTCGTGCTCGAGGAGTTGGAGCACGCCCGTGCTCGCGGCGCGCGGATCTATGCCGAGGTCATTGGATACGGCTTGTCGGGCGACGCCTATCACATCACGGCCCCGGCTGAGGATGGCGACGGTGCCTACCGTTGCATGAAGGCTGCTCTCCAGCGGGCCGGCATCGAGCCGAGTGACATCGACTACGTCAACGCGCATGGGACCTCGACGCCCATGGGCGACGAGATCGAGCTCGCCGCCGTCGAACGCCTGTTCGGCAGCGCGGCGGAGAAGCTCTCGATGTCGTCGACGAAATCCGCCATCGGGCACCTCCTTGGTGCAGCCGGGGCGGTGGAGGCCATTTTCAGTGTTCTCGCCATTCGAGACAACGTGGCCCCACCGACTTTGAACCTGGACAATCCTTCCGTCGATAGCGTAATCGACCTCGTTCCACATAAGCCTCGGAAGCGGCAGATCGACACGGTCCTGTCGAACTCGTTCGGCTTCGGAGGGACCAACGCTTCATTAATCCTGCGGCGCCTCGATGCTTGAGGCGCCAATCAGCGGGCGGCGGAGTAACCGCAAAGCCACACGGGGCTTGCTGTCGGCTGCCTGCTGTTGCCACATTCCTCGATCATCTTGCCAGCCCTGAATAGCCCGTCCATTCGGTAGACTGATCCGTGATTCGGGAGACAGCCTTTGGTCGCGCTAGGGTTGGTGGAGGAACTGCGAGCGGATGCTGAAAGCTCGGCCGCCAAGGGAACGACGACGGACGCACCGGACGCAGCCTCCAGGCGTCATGCCGCGCAGTCCGGCTGAGGCCCTCGAGCCGACACGCGCACCCTCGAGGCCGAAGGGTTCGAGAACACGCCGCGAGGTAAGAAGGTTGGGTCCAACGCTGCGGTTCGTGAACGCATTGCTGACTTTCAGCTTCCTCGCGCTTGCAGTGGCCGCGGGCGGCGTGTTCTGGGTCTCGTCGGAGTTGGACAAAGCAGGCCCGCTGCAGGAGGCCCGAAGCGTGGTCATCCGCCGGGGCGAAGGCGCGCGCGATATCGCCCGGCGGCTCGAGCGGGAAGGCCTCATTTCGAGCGAGCACATCTTCGTTGCGTACTACTTGGCACGCCAAGTATCCGGCTGGTTTGGCGGGGAGCCTCTCAATCTCAAGGCCGGCGAGTACGAGCTGAAACCATCCATCAGTATGCGTGAGGTGGCGAACCTCCTCAGCGAAGGCAAAGTCGCTCTCCTACGGCTGACAATTCCCGAGGGGCTGACCAGCTATCAGATCGTCGAGCGGATCAAGGCAGATCAGAGTTTGACTGGCGATATCCTGGCGGTTCCGGAGGAAGGCACACTATTGCCTGACACTTATTTCGTGCCCCGCGGAACGACCCGCCAGGAAGTGATCGACCTCATGCAGACGCAGAGGGACAAGTTCCTGGCGGCGGCTTGGGAGGCGCGTCAGCCCGATCTGCCGTTCGAGACTGTCGAGGAAGCTGTGATCCTCGCATCCATCGTCCAGAGGGAAGCGGGCCGCAACGACAAGTTGGAGGACATCGCGTCGGTGTTCATCAATCGGCTGCGCCGCGGGATGCCTCTACAGTCTGACCCCACCATTCTCTACGGGCTCGAGGGCGGACAGGTGAACTGGGGACGCCCGATCTACCGGAGCGAAATCCAGCGGAGGACCAGTCACAACACTTACCAGATCAGCGGGCTCCCGCCGACGCCTATCTGCAACCCGGGACGCGAGGCGATCCAGGCTGTCCTCAATCCTTCGCAGACCAACTATCTCTACTTCGTCGCGAGCGGTTCCGGTTCCAGCGTGTTTTCGCAGACGTTGGAGGAGCACAACGTCGCCGTCGCGAAGTGGCGGAAAATCGAGCGGGAGATTCGCGCCAAACAGGCGGAGGCCGCGAAGGCGAAGACATTGGCGGCCAGCGACGCAGAAGTTCCGGCCAATCAACCGGTAGAAGCTGCTCCCGCTGCCGCAATGGCAGAGGGCGGCGACGCGGATGACGCCAGACCACCGCTTCCGATCAGAAAGCCCAAGCGGTAAGGTAAGACCAGAACCAGACGGGGCGCGGCCCCGTGTTTGCTTGTCGGCGAGTGGCCAAGCGGTTAGTGTCCCCGCGCATCAATTGACGATTCACGCGGAGCCAGCTGGCGCCCGCGGCTTGTGGTACCCGATGACGCTCAAGAGCATGACCGGCTTCGCACGCGCGGACGGCGCGGCTGGCCATACGCGCTGGCACTGGGAGGTGCGCAGCGTGAATGGCCGCGGGCTCGACCTGCGCCTTAAGCTTGCGCCGGGCTATGAGGCGCTCGAGCCACGCGTTCGCGAAGCGGCGGCGAAACGGCTGAGACGCGGCAACGTTGCCGTCACGCTGTCGGTTAAGCGCGAGGAAGGCGCTGCTGCGCAGATCAGGCTGAACTCGGATCTCTTGCAGCAAGTATTGGCAGCAGCGGAGCGCGTGCGGGAAGCGGTCGGCGGCCAGAGCGTGTCGGTTGATAGCATCCTCGCGGTCAAAGGCGTGCTCGAGCTGATCGAGGTCCCCGAGAGTGAGGAGGAGATTGAAGAGCGCACCGAGGCCATGCTTGCCAGCCTGGAGGCTGCGCTGAGAGGGGTGGAGGCGGCGCGCGCATCGGAAGGAGCGCGGTTGCGCGAAGTACTGTTGAACCTTCTCGCGGAAATCGAACGCATCGTTGAGACCATTGCGGCCTCGCCTGCTCGCACACCGGAGGCAATTCAGGCCAGACTGCGTGAGCAAGTGGCGAGACTGATGGACGCCTCCGCATCGTTCGACGAGGCCCGGCTGCATCAGGAGGCTGTCTTGCTTGCGACCCGAGCCGACATCGAGGAAGAGCTGCAACGTCTCCGCGTTCATGTCGCGGCCGCTCGTGAGTTGCTCGACGCGACCGAACCCGTGGGGCGGAGGCTCGATTTTCTGTCGCAGGAGTTCAATCGTGAGGCGAACACGCTGTGCTCGAAGGCCAATGACGGGGACATCACGCGGATGGGCCTGCAGCTCAAGGCGTTGATCGAGCAGATGCGTGAGCAAATTCAGAACATCGAGTGACGCCGTGCATTCGCCGACCATCGAGCGCCGTGGCATCATGCTGGTCTTGTCGTCGCCGTCGGGCGCCGGCAAGACCACGCTCGCCCGCCGACTGCTCGCCTCCGAAAGCGGGATCGAAATGTCCGTATCGGTCACGACTCGCAAGCCGCGTCCTGGCGAGGAGGAGGGGAAGGATTACTATTTCGTCAGCGAGTTCCGAGTTTCGTCGCATGCGGGATGCGGGGGAGCTGCTCGAATGGGCGCGCGTCTTTGACAATTTCTACGGCACGCCGCGATCCCCGGTCGAGCGGGCGCTGGCCGCCGGACGGGACGTGCTCTTCGATGTCGACTGGCAAGGGGCGCAGCAGCTCAATGAGAAGGTTTCACAAGACCTTGTGCGGGTGTTCATCCTGCCACCCTCTGGTGAGGTGCTGGAGCAGCGTCTGAGGTCCCGCCGCGAAGCGCCCGAGGTGATCCAGCGCCGGATGGCTGATGCCGCTGCCGAGATCAGCCACTGGGCCGAGTACGACTACGTCATCATAAATTCCGATCTGGAAACCAGCGTCGCTGGGCTAAGGTCGATCCTCGCAGCGGAACGGTTGCGCCGAGAGCGGCTGCTCGGTCTGAGCGAGTTCGTGCGCGAGATGCAGAAGTCGCTGTGAATTGGCGCGACTTCACGATTTCTCGGCTTCCACCGTCTGCTCCCTTCGCAACAGGTAAATTCCCGATGCCACGATGATGGCCGAGCCTGTGATCGTCCACACGTCGGGCAGATCGCCAAAGACGAGATAGCCGATCACGGTCACGGCCACGAGCTGAACGTAGATGAAGGGTGCGATCGTCGGTGCGGGCGCCAAGCGGTGGGCGACAATCAGCAGATAGTGGCCCAGGCCGCCCCAAAACCCGAGCGACATCAGCACCATCCACGTGAAGGCGTTCGTCGGCCATACCCAATCGCCGATTGCCCACGGCGCCAGCAAGGCCGTGCCAACGAGGGTCGAATAAAGCAGTGTGACCTCGGATGTGTCGTAAGCGGCGAGATAGCGCGTGAGAAGAATATACAGGGAGTAGGAGAGCATGCATCCGAGCGCCAAGAGGAATGCAGGGTGAAACGCCGCGAAGCCGGGCCGGATGGTAACCAAAATGCCAATGAACCCTGTCAGGATTGCAATAAGCCGCCGCCAGCCCACCCATTCGCCGAGAAAGGGGCCAGCCAGCAGAGCTACCGTGAGCGGGGCCAGGAAAATGATGGTAGTCGTTTGGTCCAGCCGGAGATAGCGCAACGCAGTCATGCTCAGCAGCGTCGAAAGCATCATCAACACTGAGCGTATGAGCTGGTGTGCGAGCTTGCGCGTACGCAAGAGTCGCGGAACGCTGAGCAGACCAAATGTGAGCACCGCCAGGAGGAGGTGACTCAAGAAGCGCATCCAGACGACCTGGCCGACTGGCAGCTGCACGACCGAAACCAGGTACTTCGCAGTGCCGTCGAGGCATGCGAACATCGTGACGGCAAGCATGACGAGACCGATCGCCGTAAGGCGATTGGTGGGCAAAACATCTGGCTTTGGGTCGGCCGGTTTATCCATTGCCTCACATCGCCTGTCGCCCGTGCGGCTTCACACTGCCTCGCATACGCATCGGGCAGGCATACCGCAGATCGAGGCAAAACCGGACTGAAGAGCGAAGTTGGCCTGTGCAGGCCAGTCCAGCGTCATCTGCATGGCTCCGAGGGACTTTGCGAGCGCACCAGTAGCTACATGGAACGACCATCCTAGCGCCCGCGTTGCTGCATCAGCTCTCTGTGGAGGGATCGAAATCAGTGACCGGCGATGCCCTTCGCACCGCGCTTCCCGAATGGATCATCGTCTCCCGGCTGCTGCTCGCCATCTTGTTGGGTGGGATCATCGGCTTAGAGCGCGAGATTAGGAATAGGCCGGCGGGCCTGCGCACCCACATCCTGGTCTCCATGGCTGCAGCATCATTCACGCTCATTACGATCGAAATCTATCATGAGGTTGGCGTTGCGCCCGGCAGCGCCGCTCGTACCGATCCTGTCCGCATTGTGGATGCTGTCACCGCGGGCGTGGCCTTCATCGCGGCGGGCGCAATCATCCAATCTCAGGGTGACGTCAAGGGGCTGACGACGGGTGCCGCTATCTGGCTGGCTGGGGCGATCGGCGTCGCCTGCGGAATTGGCTTCTATTTGGTCGCATCCCTGGCAGCGATTTTTGCCGTCATCGTTCTGCGTCTCGTCGGCTGGGCCGAGCAGAAATGGCTCGGCAAGGACTTCGACAGCTGAGGTCGCGCTGGTTCGCTTCGGCGATAGCTGTTTGGCGCGGATGTCAGGCCCTGTTTCCGCCGAGCACCCTGCGGGAGATGACCACGCGCATGATTTCGTTGGTTCCTTCCAGAATCTGGTGCACGCGCAGGTCACGGACGAGCTTCTCGAGCCCGTACTCCCTCAGGTAGCCATAGCCGCCGTAAATCTGTAACGCCTGATTGACAATCTCGAACCCGAGGTCGGTGGCGTAGCGCTTGGCCATGGCCGAATACATGGTTGCCTGCGGATCGGCGCGATCGAGGGCGTCAGCGGCACGGTAAATCATGAGCCGGGCGGCCTCGAGGTCCGTCGCCATGTCGGCAATCTTGAACTGAAGGGCTTGGAAATCGGCGATGTGCCGGCCAAAGGCCTTGCGCTCGTGCATGTAATCGCGAGCCTTGTCGAGCGCCGCCCAAGCTGCCCCCAGCGAGCAGGCGCCGATGTTGATGCGGCCGCCGTCGAGGCCGCTCATGGCGTACTTGAAGCCGTTGCCTTCGACGCCTCCTACGAGCTGAAACGCTGGTACTTCGACGTTCTCCAGGATGACCTGTCGGGTCGGCTGCGCATTCCAGCCCATCTTTCGCTCGTTGGCGCCGAATGAGAGGCCCGGCGTATCCTTGAAGACCACGAACGCCGAAATTCCCGACGCGCCCTCCCCACCGGTCCGGGCGAAGATGAAATAGAAGTCCGACGCTCCTGCGCCGGAAATGAATTGCTTCGTGCCATTGAGAATGTAGCGATCGCCCTTCCGCTCCGCTCGCGTTGCGAGCGCCGCTGCATCCGATCCAGCTCCGGGTTCAGTCAGACAGTAGCTCGCCAGCCATTCCATCGACGCGAGCTTCGGCATCCATGCTGCGATCTGCTCGTCCGTGCCGTACTGCCCCACCATCCATGCAACCATATTGTGGATGGAGATGTAGGAGGAGATAGCCGGGCAGCCGTAAGCAAGCGCCTCGAAAATGAGTGCTCCGTCAAGTCGCGAGAGCCCCGAGCCGCCCTTCTCCGCAGGGACGTAGATGGCCGCCATGCCGAGCTCTGCCGTCTCCCGGATGACGTCGACTGGAAAATGGCTTTCCTCGTCCCACTTCGCGGCGAAAGGGGCGATCCGCTCCCTCGCGAAAGTGAGGGCTGTGTCCTAAATCGCGGATTGTTCCTCGGTGAGGGCGAAATGCATCTTCTGGCCTCGTCTTGCTCGCGAGGCGCTAGCCTAGCGCGAACAAGCGGCCGATGAAACAATGGAGCAAATCATTAGGAGCAGGGAGTTGGCCTGAGAAAGCTGAAGCGATGGCGGCCCCCTTTGGGCAATTGCCTGCCCCCCAGCCGCCACCGCAGGCCCGCCGCCGTGTCGCTGGGCCCCGACACCGCGTACGGACGATCTGCATGGTCCTTAGGTGGGACTCGATCGACAACCAACTGAAAGTTGTGCCGTGAATCTTGGTTTCCAATTGCTGAATGTGAGGTGAAACAACAAACTGCCGCCAGGGCAAAGAAAAGCGAGGAAGGCGCCTCAGAGGCCTTGACTTTCGGGATCCTCAAATAACGCTTCCACCGCGTTTAGACACCGGTAGCTCAAGATTTTCTGTTATGAAAAGAGGGCGCGTCTGTGAGCAGTCTGATTGACGATCCGACAGCTGACAATTAGCGTAAGGGAGTGGTCAAGCGTGCCCTGAATTAGAATTTCGGATGACGAACTATGCGGAGAGGTCTCGTTTCTGTCGTCTTCATTGCGCCTTTCATCGTTTCAGGTTTCGGGCAACCGGCTACGGCCCAATCGAAATCCACTTGGAAGTGCACCGCACCGGGACTTGTCAGTGCGTCCTATAATGGCGGTAGCACCGCGTACATCCACCTATCAGGATTTTCATATGGCGGTACATATCCGGTGACGAGGAAGGGCAATGTAGCCACCGGCGTTACCGCTAACGGCACAAAGTTCACCTGCCGGAAATAATTCATTTCCACTCTGGTGAATTTTGGTGCGGACGGCGGGACTTCGAACCCTCACGGCATTGCTGCCTCAGGATTTTAAGTCCTGTGTGTCTACCGGTTCCACCACGTCCGCGGGCGGGCCCTTTATGACGCCGAAGTGCTGCGGTGGCAATCGCGCGTGAGCGTCCGACCGTCTCGAACGGCAGCCATCAACAGCAGATAAAGCGTCGTCGCGTTGAGGAGATGCCACATGAAATGGGTACCGACAACGGTGCCCGCAATGCGCGTGTGCGCGCACAGCTCGAGATCGACCGTGCGAAAGGCCATCGAAATCAGGAACACAGCGCCCGCGAGCAGCAGGTATCTCGCGGCAGGATGGCGTTTCGCCTGAAGCACGAGACCGATGCCGACCATGGCTAGGAAGGCCGGGATATATCCCACCGTTCCATTGAAGCAGGACCCGCCCGATCCCAAGCCGAGGAAACCGGGAGGACATTGAATGCCGTCGGCGATCCGGAGCGCTCCGATGAAAGCGGCCAGGCCGGCGAGCACCCAAACCCATCCCAGCTTCAGATAGACGCGAAGCGCGTACCCCAAATAGGCCAACATGAAGATGCCGATGGGAATGACATCTGCCTGCGCCGCCCAGCGGGTCGCGAAGGTGTGGAACAGGAAGCTCCCTATGCCGATCGTAAACACCAGCGCAATGAGGATGGTGATCCCGAGCAGTCGTTTCGGCGGCCTGCTGGCGCCAAAGCGCAATGGCAGCCAAGAGCGCTGCAACAATGAAGGCAGCGTTGGTAACGGCATTGAGAGGTTCTGCCCAGAACGACGGATCGGAGCCGCGCTCGCAGTAGCGGAAGACCTGTGCGCTCCAGGACATCGGCCCCGCCACAATTACTCGGCCGGGAAGATGTCCGCGAGCGAGCACTGTGAGGCCGGGCGGATCCAGCACGAGGTCGCCACTCTCCACAACGCGGGTGACGATCTCCCCGTCGTCGCGCCGCCTGTGGTGCACGACCAACCGGTCGTCCGGGTCCACGATCAGGTAATGGATGAGGCTTGGCAGCTTGAAGTAGCCGGCCAGCTTAATCCCGGCATCGCGCGCCTCGGAGGAGGGCGAGGTGACCTCGACCACGATGACAGGTTCGGGGATGATGATCGTGTCTGGAGCCAGCTTTTCTCCGCAGTAAACGACTGCGTCGGGCTCGTAGGCCGTTTCGCCGTCAATTCTTATAGTCGCGCCGTCAGTCAGCACGTGGCACTTCTTCTGACTTTTCTGAACCGCCATGCGCAAGGCGAGGTAAGCGTTCCCCTTGATTTCAATGTGCTCTGTGCGCTCCGGCGACATTTGAACGACCCGGCCCCCGTACAGCTCATACCTCCCTCGCGGCTGAGCCATGGCCCAGTCGATGAACTGCTCAACAGTCATGCGTGGCGGTGCGTGCACGTTCATGGCAGCAGGTTAACACAGAACACGTACCGGCATAACGTGCGTGAATAGGTATGGTCGCCAGTTAGCGAGATTGCCAATCATACCGGGGCTAGTCCCCGGTATCCAACTAACGGCTTGAGTAGCGCCTGCTGAAAAATGGATCCCGGCGACAAGCGCCGGGATGACCCTGGGGTGAGGTCGCGTCGTCACACACATGATTTACGACCTCATGCCCCTTCACCCCTTCCGCTCCGGCAGAGCCAGCCGAATGTGCAGCTCCCGCAGCTGTTTTGGCGTCGCCTCGGACGGGGCGCCCATGAGCAGGTCGGCAGCCTGCTGGTTCATCGGGAAAATGGCGACGTCGCGCACGGTCTTCACGCCAGTCAGCAGCATGACCATGCGCTCGATACCCGCCGCCATGCCACCGTGCGGAGGCGCGCCGTACTGGAAGGCACGATAGAGGGCGCCAAAGCGCTCTCTTCACGTCCTCCTCGCTGAGCCCCACGATGCCAAATGCCTTGATCATCGTGTCGGGGAGTGGTTGCGGATGCCGCCAGAGGCCAGCTCGTATCCGTTACAGACAAGGTCGTACTGGTATGCCTTGATCTTGAGCTGCTCTTCGACGGTGGTCGCCGCATCGAGAGCCGCGCTGCCGCCTTGGGGCATCGAGAACGGATTGTGCCCGAATCGATGCACTTCTCTTCCTCGTTCCACTCGAGAACGGGAAATCCACGATCCAGGCAAACTCGTAGCGGTTCTCGTCGATCAGGTTCAGCTCGCGGCCGATACGATCCCGCGCGAGGCCGGCGAACTTGTAGAATTTCGCCGGGTCACCCGCCACGAAGAAGCAGGCATCGCCCACTTCTAGGCCTATCTGATCGCGGATCGCCCGCCCGTTCCGGCCCGATGTTCTTGGCGATGGGGCCGGCGCCTCGCCTTCCTCGCCCTCGCGCCAGAAGATGTAGCCGAGGCCCGGCTGGCCCTCGCCCTGCGCCCAGGAGTTCATGCGGTCGCAAAAGGCGCGGCTGCCGCCGCCGGGGGCCGGGATGGCCCAGACGCGGACCTTAGGGTCTTTCTCGATCATGCCGGCGAAAACCTTGAAGCCCGAGCCGCGGAAGTGCTCGGTCACGTCCTGCATCTCGATCGGGTTGCGCAGGTCCGGCTTGTCGGTGCCGTACTTGCGGATCGCCTCCTCGTAAGGGATGCGCGGGAACACGGGCGTGACCGGCTTGCCCTCGCCGAACTCCTCGAACACGCCGCGGATGATCGGCTCCATCGTCTGAGAACACGTCCTCCTGCTCGACGAAGCTCATCTCGACGTCGAGCTGGTAGAACTCGCCAGGCAGGCGGTCGGCGCGCGGATCCTCGTCGCGGAAGCAGGGCGCGATCTGGAAATAGCGGTCGAAGCCCGAGATCATCAGCAGCTGCTTGTACTGCTGCGGGGCCTGCGGGAGCGCGTAGAACTTGCCGGGATGAATGCGGCTCGGCACGAGGAAGTCGCGCGCGCCCTCGGGGCTCGAGGCCGTCAGGATCGGCGTCGGGAACTCGTTGAAACCCGCCTCATGCATGCGCCGGCGGATCGACCGCGTGATCGCGAGTCGCTTCATGATGATGTTGTGCAGCGTCTCGCGCCGGAGGTCGAGGAAGCGATAGGTGAGGCGCAGGTCTTCCGGATAGTCAGGCTCGCCGAAGACAGGGACCGGCAGCTCCTTGGCCTCGGACAGAACCTCGATCTCGCTCGCGTACACCTCGATTTCGCCGGTCGCGAGGTCCGGGTTGACAGTGCCCTCAGGCCGATCGCGAACGAGGCCATCGACCCGGATGACCCATTCGGCACGCACGGACTTCAGCTGCCTTGAACGCCTTGCTGTCCGGATCGGCGACGACCTGGGTAATGCCGTAGTGGTCACGGAGGTCGATGAACAGCACGCCGCCGTGGTCGCGCACGCGATGCACCCAGCCGGACAGTCGCGCCGTCCGACCGACATCGCTCTTCCGGAGTGCTCCGCAGGTGTGCGTGCGGTAGCGGTGAACCGGAGCAGTGTGGCCGCTGGCCCCACCGGCCGATTCCGCGCCCGAAGGGCTCGTCACCTTATCCTCAGCCATTTGAAAAGTCTGCCTGAGCTCTTTGATTAGTGGGCGCCGGAGAAGCGCACGTGACCAGTTGGATGTCAAGCTGACGGGCCGCGAGCCGCGCAGGGCTCACCGCATGCAACCATCCCGCCTGGGCCGGCATGGTGCAGGCGAGGTCTTGACCCCGGCGTCATTAACCACATGCAGGTGCGTCTCACAAGAGAGGCGACAACCGTTGCGCGCTGGGTTATATCGCGCGACCGATGCGCGTTATCACTTCAACTTCCGACCTCGCCGAAGCGTGTGCCCGACTTGCCCGGCACCCCTTTGTGGCCATCGACACCGAGTTCCTGCGCGAGCAGACCTACTGGCCCGTATTGTGCCTTATCCAGATGGCGGGCCCGGAGGACGAAATTATCGTCGATCCGCTTGCGCCGGGATTGGATCTCAGTCCCTTCCATGAGCTGATGGCGAACGAACGCGTGGTGAAGGTCTTCCACGCCGGTCGGCAGGACATCGAGATCATCTACGCCAAGGCGAAGCTCGTCCCGCACCCCATATTCGACACTCAAGTCGCGGCCATGGTCTGCGGGTTCGGCGAGTCGGTGAGCTACGTGAACCTCGTGAAGAAGCTCACCAACGAGGATGTCGACAAGACGTCTCGATTTACCGACTGGAGCCGGCGGCCTCTTACCCAAAAGCAGCTCGCCTACGCTTTGGCGGACGTAACGCATCTGCGAAAGGTTTATCTGCAACTCAAAGCCGAGCTCGACAGAACTGGCCGCGCTCATTGGCTCGACGAGGAGATGGCCACTCTCACAGATCCGGCAACCTATGAGACGAAGCCGGAGGACGCGTGGCAGCGTCTCAAGATGCGAGCCAGGAATCGGCGGTCGTTCGCGGTTCTCATCGAGTTGGCTGCTTGGCGAGAGAGGCTGGCTCAAACGCTGGATGTGCCGCGCTCACGCATCCTGCGGGACGAGGCACTCTATGATATTGCCAACCAGGCCCCGACTGACACGGCGCAGCTCGGTGAGCTGCGCACGTTGAGCGAAGGCTTCTCGCGCTCGGCGCGGGCGCGCGAGATCGTCGAGGCCGTGAAGCGCGGGCTCGAGCGCAATCCCAGAACGCTGCCACAGATACCGACGGGTCAAGCGCTGCCAGCAGAGGCACAGCGCTGGTGGATCTCCTCCGTGTTCTGCTCAAGGCGGCGGCGGCTCGCAACCGGGTCGCGGCGAAACTCATCGCAGATGCAGCGATCTCGAACGGATCGCAGTCGCGGACGATCCTGACGTCCCGGCCCTGCGCGGATGGCGGCGGGAGCTGTTCGGAGAAGACGCGCTCAGGACTGAAGCGCGGTGAAGTGGCCTTGACCGTTGCGAAGGGCGAGGTCGTCACAGTGCCAGTGGCTCGCGAACACCGAACCAAATAGCTCTCATCATTCAAGATTGAACCCCACGCCGAACCGAGCTCCGTGCACGGTGCTCGTTCTTTAATAATTTGGCTTTCCGTTTGACTCGCGAACGTGTTGTTCGCACAACACGAAGGGCTGATGCTTAATTTCGGGAACCAATCGGCCTGCTGAGTGGTTGCTGGTCTCGACGGGATCTCCGGACGGAGCGTAGCGCATGGCCACTCCGCTGCAGCAGCAACACTATCGCGCTTACCAGCCGCGTCCCCTCACGAAATCTGAAATCAAGTCGGTCGAGATCCTATACGGGGGGCTTCACTGGCGCGCCGAGCACGTCATGAAAGCCGTGTTCGAGAACCTCGGCTATAAGGCGCGCCCATTGCCGGTTGCGACGCGAGATGATCTCTTGCTGGGTCGAGAGCTGGCCGACATCGGACAATGCTGCCCCACGAGCTTCACCACCGGGAACCTCGCGAACTTCTTGCGCGAGGAGGGCAAGCGGATCGGCGATCAGGCTGTGGCCGAAAAGTACGTCTACGTGACCGCTGGCTCATGTGGGGCGTGCCGCTTCGGTCAGTATCACCAAAGCTACGAGCTGGCCTTGCGGAACCTGGGCTTCGAGTCGTTCCGGGTGTTCCTCATCGACCAGAACAGGATGGACCAGGGCGCGCTCAAGGGCGGTGGGCTTGAGATCAACATCCCGCTGACGCTGGGCATGGTCTGGGCCATTCTGTGCACGGATGCTCTGCAGAGCTGGAGTACAGAACCCGGCCTTATGAGGTCGAGCCAGGCAGCACGGATCGCGTCGTTCGGGAGAGCGCGGATTATCTTTATGAGATCTTCCGCAAGCGGCCAGCCAGGGGGAAAAAGTGGGGTCCGCTCGTCTGGCATTTACGACGGACTACTTCATCGAGGCGCTGCGAGAGGTCTACCGAAAGGTGGGACACCATTGAGGTCGATCGGCTGCGGGTCAAGCCGGTGGTGAAGATCACCGGCGAGTTCTATCTCCAGACGGTTGAGGGTGATCCCAACTACAACATTCACCGCTGGCTGAATCCGAGGGTGCGGAGGTCTATCCGGCGCCGATCGTAGTTTGGCTCGACTACTGGATCCGTTTTTACGTTCAGGAGCTGGAGGACCGGATCGGCGCTGACCGGACCGCACGGGCGAAAATCTGGGCGCTGAAGGGTTTTCAGAAGCTCTTCCGCGCGAACCTACAACAGGATGCGCAAGGCCCTGGGAAATATCCCTCACGAAATTCCGGACCAATACGAATTGCGACGGCTGGCAGCGCCCTATTTCCACCATCGCCTCTCCGGTGGCGAAGGCGACATGCTGATTGGCAAAGCGCTTTGGGCGCACCTGCACAACAAGGCGCACATGATCTGCGAGCTGTCACCCTATTCTTGCATGCCGAACACCATGAGCATCGGTGCAATGGCGGGCGTGCTCGGGCAGCACCCGGATCTGCTTTACGCGCCGATCGAGGTGAAGGGCGACGCGGAGGTGCACGCGCTCTCCCGCTGCCAGATGATCCTCACCGAGGCCAAGAAGCGCGCCGTCCGCGAGTACGTGAAGGTGATGGAGAAGACCGGGCTCGACCCGGAAGCCGTGCGCAAGGTGCTCGATGCCAATCCGGCT
Source organism: uncultured Pseudomonadota bacterium (assembly GCA_963786775.1). Lineage (GTDB taxonomy): Bacteria > Pseudomonadota > Alphaproteobacteria > Rhizobiales > Hyphomicrobiaceae > ZC4RG25. Next base: position 47,984 of record CAWBAM010000042.1, read on the forward strand.
ATGCGGAAGGCTACCTATCGCTGTTCCCCACATGGGCGTCGCCGGCGCGGCCGCCAATACGATGCTCCACGTCGCGGATCGCTTTTACGCGAGGCGCGCCGCATGAAAACGGTCGGCATGGACGTCGGCTCGACCACCATCAAGGCGGTGGTTGTCGAGGATGGCCAAGTGATCTGGCGCGATTACCAGCGCCACAACACCAAACAGGCCGAGAAAGCCATCGAGTTCCTGACGCGCATGGAGCAGGAGCTCGGTCTGACGCAAAATCGGGACCGCATCTTCTTTACAGGCTCCGGCGCGGGACTGATCGCGCCGCTTGTCGGCGGCAAGCTCATCCAAGAGGTCGTTGCTGTCGCGGCAACCGTCGAGAAATTGCACCCGGAGGTGCGCTTCGTCTCCGAAATCGGAGGCGAGGACATGAAGACGATTTTTTTCACGGAAACGGCGGCCGGGAAAACCAAACAGGTTTACATGCAGTCCGCCTGCAGCGGCGGAACAGGAACATTTATCGAAAAGACGGCACGCAAGCTGCGCATCCCGTCTGAGCAACTCTGCACCATGCCCTACGACGGCATGAGCCTGCACAAGGTGAGCTCCAAATGTGGGATCTTTGCCGAGGCGGATGCCAATACGTTGCTCAAGAGCGGCGTGCCGGTCGAAGAGATTATCGCCAGCTTATTCGAGGCAGTCGTCTACCAGAACCTCGCGACGCTGACGAAAGGCAATACGCCGTTGCCGCAACGTGCTGCTGCTCGGTGGGCCGAATATGTTCTTCAAAGGCCTGCAACAGGCTTGGCGGCGTCACCTGACAAATCTCTGGCGCGACCGCAATTGTCCGCTGCCGCCAGGCACCGATCCCGCCGATCTCATCCACGTGCCGGACGATGCGCTGTATTATGCGGCGCTTGGGGTGCATTGAGGTCGCCAACGGCGAGGCGGAGGGCGTGGGCCTCTATCAGGGCACCGAAAAGCTCCGCTGGTGGATCGAGGAAGGCCAGCACCAGGAAAAAGCGAAGAACGGGGCCAAGGCTCTCATTCACGAAAATGACGATCTCGAAAGTATCAAGTCGGCGTTCACTGCCAGCTGCGGAACGATAGACAGAAACTGCGAAGGCTTCCGACGGGCCGGTTTTCATCGGCTGCGATTTCGGCAGCACGACAGCCAAGGCTGTCGTCATGAGCCCTCGAAAAGGAGATCCTAGCCAGCGTTTATGTGCAATCCAAAGGAAATCCGATTGAGGATGCGAAAGCGCTGTTCCGGGATATTCGCGAGAAAGCTCGCGGTCGGTCCTCGGCCTGGCGCTGACCGGCTACGGAAAGGAATTGTTGAAGGACATCATCGGCGCCGATATCGGCGTTGTCGAGACCGTTGCCCACGCCACATCCGCCCTGCACGTCTTCCCGGATGCCGACGTGATTTGCGACGTCGGCGGCACTGACGTGAAGATCATGATCCTGCGGCAGGGCACGGTCGCGGATTTCCGGCTCAATTCGCAATGCTCCTCCGGCAACGGCGCCTTCTTGCAAGGTGTTGCCGAGCGCTACGGCATTCCGCTCGAGGAATACGCGGACAAGGCGTTCCAGGCCAAAGCGATGCCGAGCCTGGCCATGGGCTGCGGCGTCTTTCTGCAGTCGGACATCGTCAATCAGCAGCGCAAAGGCTGGTCAGCCGAGGAAATCATGGCCTCGCTTGCTGCCGTGCTGCCGCTCAATGTCTGGATTTACGCCGGCCAGCTGCAGAACCTGCGCGCTGTCGGCCGCAAATTCGTGCTGCAGGGCGGCACGCATCGGAACATGGCGGTGGTGAAGGCGCAGATCGACTTCATCACGGCCAAAGTGCCGGACGCCGAAATTCTCATCCATCCCTATTCGGGCGAGGCCGGCGCCATCGGCGCGGCGCTGTGCGCGATCGATGCGTATGTCAACGGCGAGCCAAGCCGTTTCCGTGGCTTCGACGTCGATCGAGATCCTCGAATATCGCAGCACCACCAGCGAGCACACCGTCTGCCGTTGGTGCCCGGTGAACTGCAAGCGCGCCTTCATCGACGTGAGGCTCGACGGCGCCAAGGGGCGGCCGTGGAGCAAGGTGCCGGTTGAAGAAGGCTGGGAGCGCGTCATCAGCGGCAACTCCTGCCCCAAGGGCCTGATGGAGGACGCCAACGAGATGAGGGTGGTGAAGGCCCAGATGGAGAAGAGCGCAGCGATGAATTTCCCAATATTGGCGAAATGGTTCGCGAACAGGCCTTCCGACGGGCATGGGCGGAAGCCTGAGCGGGCCGAGCGCGCCAAGATTCGGATCGGCATCCCAAAGGTTCTCAATATCTGGAGCACGCATCAATTCTGGCTCGGATTTCTTCGAGAGCCTTGGCATCGGCCCGCGTGGTTTTCTCGTCGGACACTTCGGAGGAACAGGGTCGGAGTTCGGCTAGCGGCCGCGGCACCGTCGATTGCTGCTATCCAGTCAAGTGCATCTCGGGCCATTACGGCGAGCTGATTTTCGGCCAGAACGCAAGATCAACATCTTGCTTCTCGCCGATGATCTATTCCCTGCCCTCTTTTCTGAACGGGCATGTCGCCGACTCGCTCGCCTGTCCTCGGGTGATGGCCGCGCCGGAAAACATCAAGGCCGGCTTTCTCAAGGAGAAGGACGTCTTCGCCGAGCAGGGCATCCGGTACGTGGCGCCGCTCGTTTCCTTGGCCGATCCGCTGCAGGTGCCGCGGCAGCTCTACGAAGCGTTTGGGACGTCTTGCCGGGATTGACCTTCGATGAGTCCGCGAGGCGGTCGATCGCGGGTTTCGGACGCTCGAGGCCTTCAATCGCGAAATGCGCGCTCGTAGCCGCGCAGATCCTCGAATGGTGTGCGCGCGAAGGGCGGCCATGCATGATGGTCGTCGCGCGGCCCTATCACATGGACGCCGGCATCGGCCACGAGATCGAGGCCGACCTTCAGGCCTACGGATATCCGATCCTATGGATGCAGTATTTCCCGATCGACCCGGATCTGCTCGACTGGATGTTCGGCCCCGAAATCCGTGCGGGCTACATCAAATCTGCTTTCGATATTTCCGATGTTTGGCCGTCGTCCTACAGCGCCAATACAAATGAAATCCTTTGGGGCGCCAAGGTCTGCCGCGCGCGTTCCCTGGATCACCTGCGTCATCCGCCTCACCAGCTACGAATGCGGCATGGACCAGCCGACGTTCACGCCGGTGCAGCAGATCGTGGAGCGCTCGGGAACGCTGTTCTTCTCGTTTCAGGAACTGGATTCGACGAAGCCGGCGGGCTCAGTGAAAATCCGGGTCGAGACGATCGCTCACTACCTAGAGCGAAACTCGCCGACGATCATTGCTCGCAAGCTGGCGGCGATGCCAGAAAAATGCCCCTTATTGGAAGGGCGAAAGGTGAATGCAAAGCTGTGACCTGTTCACGTTCCGCCTTTCGTCGTCCCCTCAATAAGTCAAGGCCGCTTTGATCGCCTGCAGCTCCTGCCGCGGATCTGAATAGGCCTCGTAGGCGTGCACTGTGCGTGCGTACCAATAGCGGCTGTTGCCGACATCACCCTCGATCTTGTGCAGCACGGCGTGGATCCAGCAGGCGTCAGAATTGTCCTCATAAGCCTGCACGATCTTATGTGCCGCGTCCCAGTCACCCGCGAGTGCGAGGTCCACGGCGCGGATCAGCTCTTTGCGGTCTGCCATTGATCCCATCCCTTCCGGCGCAGCTCGCACGCGGGGCATGAGCCGCACCCGTAGCCCCACGCGTGGCGCTGACTTCGATCGCCAAGATAGCAGGTGTGAGTCTCTTCGACGATCAGCTCAACAAGGCGGTCGCCGCCCAGCTCGTGCGCCAACGCCCACGTGCCCGCCTTGTCGATCCACATGAGCGGCGTCTCGATCGTCACCGTCCAGTCGAGGCCGAGAGTGAGCGCACGGGCGAGAGTCTGCAGCGTATCGTTGCGACAATCCGGATAACCCGAATAATCCGTCTCGCACATTCCGCCCACGAGCACGGGGATACGCCGGCGATAGCCCACGGCCGCAGCATAGGTGAAGAACACGAGGTTGCGGCCTGGGCACGAAGGTGGACGGCAAGCCGGCCGCGGTCATTTCGATCGCGGCCTCGCGGGTCAGTGCCGTTTCACTGATGGCGCCGAACTCGGCCAGATCGAGCACGTGATCCTCGCCCAGCCGCTGAGCCCAACCAGGAAAGCCGGAGCGAAGGCCCTCCAGCACCCTCCGACGGGCGATCAGCTCGACCTCATGACGCTGGCCGTAAGCGAATCCGATGGTCTCCACGTGCTCGTAGCGGGAGAGGGCCCACGCGAGACACGTCGTCGAATCCTGCCCCCCGGAGAACAGGACCAGCGCCCGCATTGTCCTACAAGCTCCGGCCGTCGAACGGCGTCAGCTTCAGGCTGGCAAGGTCGATCCCGTCGAGGCAGCGCACGTTGATGGCAACGCCTTCCTCGCCGTCAGCGCCTCGAGCCGCGCGCGAACGAAGCAACGCCGCACGTCGAGCAGAACAGGTGATGAATTCTCCGCTTGTTGAACTGGTAGTCCGTGAGATTGTCCTCGCCAGACAGGAGCTTGAACGCCGAGGGCTCGACATAGGTCCACAGGGCGCCGCGCTTCTGGCAAATGGAGCAGTTGCAATCGAGTACGGGGGTGAGTGCGGTCTCTACCTCGTAACGGACCTTTCCGCAGTGGCAGCCGCCCGTATAGGTCCTGGCCTCGCGTGCTTCGCTCATGGCGCTTGCTCCGGACTTGCAGCAGACAACCGCGCGATAGCCTCTCAACCACAGTGACGCAAGCAGCTCTTGTCAATGCAAACGAGTGGGTTAGAACCCGCGCGCGAGTTGCCGCGTCGTACTGAAAGCTTGAGCAGGAGGTCCTCATGACAGCCATCATCGATATCACCGGCCGGGAAATTCTCGACAGCCGCGGCAACCCGACGGTCGAGGTCGAGGTCGTGCTGGAGGACGGCTCGATGGGCCGCGCAGCCGTGCCGTCGGGTGCCTCGACGGGTGCGCACGAGGCCATCGAGCTGCGCGATGGGGACGCGTCCCGCTATCTGGGCAAGGGCGTGCTGAAGGCCGTGGAGGCGGTCAACGGCGAAATCTTCAATGCCCTGCGGGATCGCGATGCGACCGATCAGCGGGGCATCGACCAAACGCTCATCGAGCTCGACGGCACGCCGAACAAGGGGCGGCTCGGGGCTAACGCGATTCTCGGGGTGTCACTGGCGGTGGCCAAGGCGGCGGCAGAAGCCTGTACGCTCCCGCTGTACCGGTACATCGGCGGCGCGGGTGCCCACCTGCTGCCGGTGCCGATGATGAACATCGTCAATGGCGGCGCCCATGCCGACAATCCGATCGACATCCAGGAATTCATGATCATGCCGGTTTCGGCGCCGACCTGCGCCGACGCAATCCGCATGGGCGCCGAGATCTTCCATACACTGCGCAAGGCTCTGAAAGACGCTGGCCACAATACGAACGTCGGCGACGAGGGCGGCTTTGCGCCGAACCTGCAGTCGGCGGACGAGGCCCTTGGCTTCATCATGCGGGCCATCGAGCAGGCAGGCTACAAGCCGGGCGACGATGTCGTGCTGGCTCTCGACTGTGCGTCGACCGAGTTCTTCAAGGACGGGAAGTACAACCTGGAAGGTGAGGGCAAGGTGCTCGATTCCGAGGGCATGGCCCGTTACCTCGCCGATCTGGTCAGCCGCTATCCGGTCGTGTCAATCGAGGACGGCATGGCCGAGGATGACTGGCAGGGTTGGAAGCTGCTCACATCTGAATTGGGTGATCGCTGCCAGCTGGTCGGGGACGACCTGTTCGTCACCAACACGAAGCGGCTGGCAAAAGGCATCGCCGAGGGCGTCGGTAACTCCATTCTGGTCAAGGTCAACCAGATCGGCACACTGACGGAAACATTGGATGCGGTCGCGATGGCCCAGCGTGCGGCCTACACGGCCGTCATTTCCCACCGCTCCGGCGAGACGGAGGACGCCACCATTGCCGACTTGGCCGTCGCCACGAACGCCGGCCAGATCAAGACGGGATCGCTGAGCCGTTCCGACCGCCTCGCAAAATACAACCAGCTCATCCGCATCGAGGAGGACCTGGGCGACGTCGCTCGCTACGCCGGCCGCAGCGTGCTGAGGGGCGCAACGGCCTGAGGCCGCTACACAGCAAGCGGAGCATGGCTTTACCCGCCCTTAACGGCGCCCGGACTAAAAGGCGAGCGTTGCGAATGAGCACGTCTCGATGGTTCTGCGTCGCACATCACCGGATCGAGGGATGAGGAGGATACGGCAGCATCTCCTGGTACTGCTTGGCTGCCTATCTGTATCTGCCTACTTCATCCATCACACGATCACGGGCAAGCACGGCCTCGAGGCACGGTCCCAGCTCCACGAGCGCTCCCGCGCTCTGGACCGGGAGATCGCTGACCTCGAGGCCGTCGCGGCCGAGCTGCTTCGCGACGTGCTCCTTCTTCGGCCCGATCCACCTCATCCCGATATGGTCGAGGAGATCGCCATCGGCGTCCTTGGGATGGCGCGGCCCGGTGACCGGATCGTTCTGGTCGGTCAAGGCGTTGGTCGGGAAGCTGTGCCTTAAATCCTGGATGCGGCACCCTAGGGCTTCCCAGCCGGGCCAACATCTGGCAAAGCCAGGTGTGCTCGTGTAGGTTTGGCGCGGACTATCGTATCCGCATTGAATTTCAAGGCTCAGGAGGATCCATGGCACCTGCGGAAAGGGCGCGGGGGTCGTCTGGCGGCAAGCAGGCGAAATCGGCCACGCCGGCCAACGGCGCCGACGCGGCCGTAGCGGAGAAGGAGCGCACAGGCGCCGATGTGCCCGAGCTTACCCGTGAGCAGGAGCTCCACGCCTACCGCGAAATGCTACTGATCCGGCGATTCGAGGAAAAGGCCGGTCAGCTTTACGGCATGGGCTTCATCGGCGGCTTCTGCCATCTCTACATTGGCCAGGAGGCGGTCGTCGTCGGCCTGCAGATGTGTGCCCACGAGGGAGACCAGGTCATCACGACCTACCGCGACCATGGCCACATGTTGGCTTGCGGCATGGATCCCAAGCGTGTCATGGCCGAGCTGACGGGTCGCCGGAGCGGTTACTCGAAGGGCAAGGGCGGCTCGATGCACATGTTCTCCGTAGAGAGGAATTTCTACGGTGGACACGGCATTGTGGGCGCCAACGTCCCGCTCGGCGCAGGGCTCGCATTTGCCAACAAGTACCGCGGCAACAACAATATCACCTTCTGCTACTTCGGCGATGGGGCCGCCAACCAGGGCCAGGTCTACGAGACCTTCAACATGTCCAAGCTCTGGAGGCTGCCGGTGCTGTTCATCATCGAGAACAACAAATACGCGATGGGCACCTCGGTCGAACGCTCTGCGGCCACCACGGACTTTTCGCAGCGCGGACGCTCGTTCGATATCCCGGGCGAGCAGGTCGACGGCATGGATGTGCGCGCCGTCAAGGCAGCCGGGGAAAAGGCGGCCAAATGGGTGCGCGACGGTAACGGGCCGTACATCCTCGAGATGTTGACCTACCGGTATCGCGGCCACTCTATGTCCGATCCGGCGAAGTACCGCACACGCGAGGAGGTCCAGCGGGTTCGCGAGGAGCGTGATCCCATCGAGCGTGTGCGTGCCCGTCTGCTCGAGAAAAAGCTGGCGGCGGAGGAGGAGCTGAAGGCAATCGATGCCGAGATCCGCCGCATCGTCAACGAAGCCGCTGAATTCGCTCAGAATGATCCGGAGCCTGATCCATCAGAGCTGTGGACGGACGTGTTGAGGTAGCGATGGGCGCCCGAGCCTTAGCTGTAGACGTGTTTGTAGCCAATTGCCTTCTACGCTGATCCTCGGACTCTCGAGGCCGGGAGGGGAGGACATCGAGCGTGCAGTCCAGAGATCCAGTCGAAATGCCCACTCAAGTACTGATGCCCGCATTGAGCCCGACCATGGAGGAGGGCAAGCTCGCCAAATGGCTCGTCAAAGAAGGTGACGAGGTCAAATCCGGCATGGTCATCGCCGAGATCGAGACGGACAAGGCGACCATGGAGGTGGAGGCGGTCGACGAGGGCCGGATCGGACGAATTCTTGTTCCGGAGGGCACCGAAGGCGTGAAAGTGAACACGCCGATCGCAGTTATTTTTCAGGACGGCGAGGATTCGGGCGCGCCGATACCTGGTTCGCCAGAAGCTGCTCGCGACGTTAAGCAGGCTGACAGCCAGAGCCTTCCGGCCCAGGCACGGCCGGCTGGCGATGGTGTGAGCCGCAGTCCCGACCTGCCCTCGCCAGCAGTAGCGCCATCGCGCGAGGTGGCCCCGGAGATCGACCTTCCGCCCGGCACGGAGATGATCACCCAGACCATGCGCGAAGCTTTGCGCGACGCCATGGCCGAGGAGATGCGCCGCGACCCGGACGTATTCCTGATGGGCGAGGAGGTTGGGCAGTACCAGGGCGCCTATAAGGTGAGCCAGGGGCTGCTCGACGAGTTCGGCGAGAAACGGGTGATCGATACGCCGATCACGGAGCAGGGATTCGCCGGTATCGGCGTGGGTGCGGCCTTCGCCGGCCTCAAGCCGATCGTCGAGTTCATGACCTGGAACTTCGCGATGCAAGCGATCGACCAGATCGTGAACTCTGCGGCCAAAACCCTTTACATGTCCGGCGGGCAGATGGGCTGCTCCATCGTGTTCCGCGGTCCAAACGGAGCCGCAGCGCGGGTGGCTGCCCAGCATAGCCAGGAATACTCGGCTTGGTACGCCCACGTGCCGGGGCTGAAGGTCGTCGCGCCATCAAACCCTGCCGACGCCAAGGGGCTGCTCAAGAGCGCTATTCGCGATCCCAACCCCATTATTTTCCTCGAAAACGAGATCCTTTACGGGACGTCTGGGCCAGTACCGAAAATCGACGACTGGCTCGTACCGATCGGCAAGGCGCGCATTGCCCGGCCGGGTAAGGACGTCACGATCGTCTCCTGGTCGCGCGGCATGACCTATGCCCTGGATGCCGCCGAACGGCTGGCGAAGGAAGGTATCGAGGCGGAGGTGATCGATCTACGCACGCTGCGTCCGCTCGATCTCGATACGGTTCTCGAATCCGTGCGCAAGACGAATCGGATCGTCACGGTTGAAGAGTCCTGGCCCGTATGCTCCGTGGGCTCGGAAATCTGCGCTCAGGTCGCTATTCAAGCCTTCGACTATCTCGACGCGCCGCCGGCCAAAGTATCGGGAGCGGATGTGCCGATGCCGTATGCCGCCAATCTCGAGCGGCTCGCGTTGCCCGATGCAGATCAGGTGGTCGAGGCTGCTAAGCGTGTACTGTACATTTCGTGAGGCATGAGCCCTGACGGCGTCCGAGCTACTCGCGTGCCGGGCATTCAGCCTACACTCACCGAATCAGGTCGATTTAAATAAGGGGCCCGCAACACCATGCCCACCCAGATCCTGATGCCCGCTCTGTCGCCGACCATGGAAGAGGGCAAGCTCGCCAAATGGCTGGTTAAGGAAGGCGACAAGATCACGGCCGGTAAGGTTGTCGCGGAGATCGAGACGGACAAGGCGACCATGGAGGTCGAAGCGATCGACGAGGGGACGGTCGCCAAGATTCTCGTACCCGAAGGCAGTGAGGGCGTGAAGGTGAACACGCCGATCGCGCTCATTGCCGAGGAAGGGGAGTCCGTCGATGAGGTGAGGAAGTCCGTTGCAGAGACGGCACCGTCTGCTCCGCAGCCTGCTGCACCTACCCCAGCGCCTCAACCCGCAGCAGCATCTCCGGCACCGCAGGCCGCCGCCATCGAGGCAGGTCCACCGGTGGGCGCTGCGCCGGCTGCTGCCCCACGACCAGCCCCGGCGGAGCGCAAGCCGAACGGCGAGGGCGCCCGCATCTTCGCGTCGCCGCTCGCGCGCCGTCTCGCGCGGGAGGCGGGCATCGATCTCGCATCGATCAAGGGCTCGGGGCCGCATGGGCGTATCATCAAGCGGGATGTGGAGACTGCTGTAGCTGAGCCCGGCAAGGTGATCGCGATGCGGCCCGCTATGGAAGCCGCACCGCGGCCAGCTGCACTACCAGCTATGCCGGACGAGCAGATCCTGGCGCTCTACGAAAAGGGCACCTACGAGCTGGTGCCTCACGACAACATGCGCAGGATCATCGCCGAGCGATTGACACTGGCGAAGCAGACGATCCCGCACTTTTATCTGAGCATCGATTGCCGGATCGATGCATTGCTCGAGGCCCGCGAGCGTATCAACGCCTCTGCGCCGAAAGAGGGGCCGCGGGCGTTCAAACTGTCCGTTAATGATTTCGTCATCAAGGCGTGGGCTTTGGCACTGCAGCAGGTCCCGGCGGCCAACGCGACCTGGACGGAGCAGGGCACGCTTCGTCACAAGTACTCCGACATTGGCGTGGCGGTGGCGATCGAGGGTGGGCTTTTCACGCCTGTCGTGCGGCACGCAGAGATGAAATCGCTGTCCGAGATTTCCAATGAGATGCGGGATCTCGCCGAGCGTGCCCGCAAACGCCGGCTCGCGCCGCACGAGTACCAGGGTGGCACCACGTCCATCTCGAACCTGGGCATGTACGGCATCAGGGCTTTCGACGCGGTGATCAACCCACCGCATGCAACCATTTTGGCCGTCGGCATGGGTGAGAAGCGGCCGATCGTGGTCGGCGACCGCATCGAGATCGCGACCATGATGAGCTGCACGCTGTCGTGCGATCACCGCGTCGTCGACGGGGCCCTAGGCGCTGAGCTGCTTGCCGCGTTCAAGGCACTCATCGAAGACCCAGTACGCATGCTGGTGTGATTCGGGGCAATTGGGGAATGGCGAGCGAGAGTTCGCCATTTCGTGCCTTGTATGCCTGCCGAAGTGTGCCCCAGGTGACACTTGCGCCTGATTCTCCACAGCGATCCCCTGATCGCGCTAACGACATCTGTCGGTAACCTGGGTAGTCCGCTTGCCGCATTTCTAGCCGCCACCTAAGCAGGGGCAGCGGGGATCGATTCCGGTGCGCTGCGTTAAAGCAAACGGACTCACAACGGGGTACTTACAAATGTTCAAGACATTTCGCGGGCCGGCATCCTTGTTGCTCGGGGCCGTCCTGCTTGCCGGCTGCTCGGGTGACGGCGCGCTTCTGGGCAGCCCGATCACCACTGGCTCTATACAATCAGCCATCGACCCGGCTTGCGTCAAGCTGACGGCTGAGATCGACGGCCTCATGAAGGAGGGCGTGGCCGAGAAGGTCGAGAAGGCTGCCGCGAACAAGTACCGTCTGAAGAAGGCCGACCTGGTCAAGGCCGACAGGCTCAACAAAGCCAATGCCGAATTCCAGAATCGCTGCGCCTTGAACCCGACACGGTCGGCAGAGACGTCGGCTGAGGCGAAGTCCACGGAAGGTGCCGGTCAAGACGGCGCCAATGGCAAAGCCGCTGCGGCAACCAAATCCGCGGAAGCCGCCAAGGCTGCGGGATCCGAAACGAAGACCCAGTAATTCGCCGACTGGACCGAGTGTGAAGATGGGCGGCGTGTAGCCGCCCGCTTTTCTATAACCACGGCTCTGAGGAGTCGTGGAAGTCATGACCCGTGAACCGGCGCGGCAATTGCGTCTGGGCGTGGTAGGCCCGCTCCGGGATCGGCTGGCAGGCAAGCGCCTGATAACTCAGGAGAAGACAGCTCGCGGACAGTGCGACGACGTGCCTGATGTCGCACCTACAGCCCTGGAACTTGTGCGGAACGCCGCGTTTATCCGGTGCGTTGTAGGTCGTGACATTGGAGGCGCATCATGACTATGCATGAAGACGATCGGCGGGTCCGCAGCTCCACGACGCATACAGCGCCCGCTCGGACAACTTCGGTCGAATCCACTCGCGAGACCGAGCCGACATCCGATCTCATGGTTGCACCAGCCGGCTGGCGCCTGTCATGGGGCGCTGTGTTTGCGGGCGTGATCGTAGCTCTCGCTGCGCACCTGGTTCTCAATCTCCTGGGGATCGGCATAGGCCTTGCGGGTGCGCGGACCGGCGCCGGGATGGAGTGGCTAGGCACCGGGTTTGGCATTTGGTGGACAATCGCGGGCATCATCGCGGCTGCAATCGGCGGTTGGATCGCTGGGCGAACGCTTGGCTCGGCTGATCGCAGCGACGGCATGATCCACGGGCTCTTGTCCTGGGCAGGCGCCACGTTGGTCATAGCATTCCTGCTGACGACCGCAGCGGGTGGCATCCTTGGCGCGGGCATGCAGCAGCAGGCGATGGGTCCGCTTGGCGAGATTACCGGTCAGGCCGGTGGTGCCCCGCAGCAGCAACAGCAGCAGCCGGGCCAGCAGCAACCACCTGCACAGCAGCAGGTCGAGCAAGCTGCGGGTGCCATTTCGGGCGCAGCCATCGTTAGCTTCATAGGCCTGCTCCTCGGTGCGGCAGCAGCGGCATACGCTGGCCGGTCTGGTGTGACGGCCGCACGTCGGGCACTGCGCGAAGCGGTCTGAGCCGAGACGCCGAGACCTACAACAGCTCGAGCGCCGTTGCTCCGGCAGCGGCGCTTACGCTCGCCTTGAACCTTTATGCTTCACGCCTCGGTGCGTGCACGGGGTACCGAGGTCATTCGATATAAAGATGGGCCTTGATCGCCTCCAGCTCGACCGGGTCCATCTGGTCGAAGCTCGGCAAGCTGTCGATTTCGTCGAGACTGCGGAAGTGGCCTGTCCGCCGGCGATAGTCGAGCAGGATATCGGCGCGCTGCGGACCGATACCCCTGATCTGTTCCAGGTCATCTTTGTCGGCAACGTTGAGATTGAGCTTACCCTCGATGCGGACGGGCAGCGTCTCCGGATTGACTGTTACATGATCCAGAACAAGCTGCCTGTCCTCAGGTGAGGCCACTTGAAACAGCGGCAGCTCGAGCAATTCCTCTACGTGCCGGATGCCTCCGCGCGCTTTCCGATACTCGATAATCTCGCGTGCGCGTGCCTCGCCGATGCCATGAATGCGCTCGAGCTCTTCTCGAGTTCGCAGTGTTCACGTCCAGCTTGCCCATAGCCGCCGTTGCTCCAAAGAAAATCGAGTTCCTGAGAGGGAAATTGAAACCCGGGATCAAAGTTCCGATTTCTGCCCAGGCTCTCTGCGGAGCAGGCTAGTTCATGCGCAGCACTGCCTTGATCGTTCTTCCGTTTTCGACGTCGGCAATGGCGCGGTTTATGTCCTCGAACGGGTAAAAGCGGATCAATCGATCGAAGGGGAATTTTCCTTCCCGCCAAAGTCTGATCAGCCGCGGAATGAACCGTTGCGGAATAGAGTCTCCTTGAATAATGGCCAGAACTTTTCGGTTTTCCGGCAGCTCCCTATCGGTGCCGCCGGCCAGCACCGCTAAACGCCCACCGGGGGCGAGGGACGATTGCGCGGCGGCAATGAGCGCCGGATCACCAGTCGTGTCGATTGTGAAATTGAGCTTCGCGCAGATTCGTTCGATACGCTTAGCGACATCCGTTCGGCGACTGTCAATCACGTGCGTGGCGCCGAGTTCGCGCGCAAGCGCCAATCTTTTCGGCCGGATGTCGATTCCGATAATTGGATCGGCGCCAACGATTCGGGCCGCCATAATTGCTGCGAGGCCAACGGTTCCGGTTCCGAAAACAGCAAGGGATTGGCCGGCCCTGACACGAAATGAATTCATCACGGTGCCGGCGCCGGTCTGTAAACCGCAACCGAGCGGCGCCAACACTTCGAGCGGCAGGGATCGGCTTACCTTCACGATGTTGCGCTCAGTCGCCAATACATGCGTCGCGAAGGACGACTGGCCGAAAAAATGCCCGCGGACATGGGCCGCGGTATAAGCGCTACTGCCGTCTAGACGCTGAAATCCGAAATTCAGGTCCCAGAAGTGCTCGCAGTCGGTCGGATGTCCGGTATGGCACGCGGTGCAGCGGCCGCAGGATTGGTACGAGAGGACCACGTGGTCGCCGGGCTTTACGGCCGTCACTGCGCGGCCGATTTCCTCTACAATCCCAGCACCCTCATGGCCGAGAACCGCTGGCTCGACACCACCGGCCTCCCATATGTCGATATCAGTTCGGCAGATACCGCTCGCCACAATGCGAACAAGCACCTCCTCGTCGCGGGGTGCATCGATCTGGAGCGCCTTGACCGGCATGGGCCGGCGGGCACCGCACATGACGGCCGCTCGGATGGTACGATGCCCTTGCGAATCTCTTGCCATCTTTCCTTCCTGCATTGCGCGTCCGCGCGCGAGGCATCGCATAGTATGGCAGAGAAGAAAGTCTCAGCACCGCCATACTGAACAGTCGCGGGAGCGTTACTCAATCACATGGAATCGCCGCAGTCGCGCGTTACGGCGTTGATGAAACCTTGAGGAGGTACCGAATGGCCGATCTCACGCTTTATCACGCCAGCCCGTCGCGGTCGTCCATCGTGCTTTGGATGCTCGAGGAGCTGGGGCAGCCGTACGATGTTCATCTCGTGAGCTTCAAGAAAGGCGAGAACCTGAAGCCGGAGTATCTGGCGATCAATCCGATGGGGAAAGTGCCGGCCCTGAAGCACCGTGGCGTGGTGATCACCGAGGTCGCCGCGATTTGCACTTATCTCGCCGACGAGTTCCCAGAGGCAAAGCTGAACGTGCCGGTCGGCGACCCAAGGCGCGGCCCATATCTCAAATGGATGTTCTTTGGCCCGAGCGTTGTCGAGACCGCCATTACGGATCGAGCCTTCCCACGCAAGGAGGGCGCGCCGCGCACGACGCTCGGCTACGGCGACTTCGATACGGTGATGAACGTGCTCGCGCAGGCGACAGCAGCCGCCAACCCTTACTTGCTGGGCGAGCAGTTCACCGCTGCTGACATCATCATCGGCTCACAGCTCCGCTGGGCGATGATGTTCAACCTTATTCCGGAGCGACCGGAGTTCGTGGCATACGTCGACCGCCTCAACGCCCGACCGGCCGCACAACGGGCACGGGAGAAAGATGCTGAGTACCAGAAGTTGCAGGAGGGGGCCTGAACGAGAATTGCGGTCGGAAGGGCAACGTCCCTTCCATGAATGGAGCAGATACGGGCGGTCGCGGATTTGTTCCCGACCGCTTTTGGATTTCGGGAAACGCCTTTTGCTATTAGCAGCGCATCATTTCTTGGCACTTGCCCCTTGTTGCGGGATCAAAGCGGCTTGGTGAAAGACCATCAGCCATTTGCCATCTCTTTTCACGAAGATGCTGGTTCCGAAATTGGGGCCGGAGCCCACCTCGCCGCCCTTCGGTTTGCGCTTCGCTTGTTCCGTCCCGTAGATCCAGGCGACATCTCCTTCGATTTTGATCGTCGGATTTTCCATCGAGACGGTCAGCTCATCCAAGGTCGCCCAGAAGGTCTCGTACTGCTTCTTGATCGCAGGCCAGCCGACATGGGCCGCGGGCCGTATAGGCGGCGCGACGTTCACGTCGTCCTCCGATTGCGACCAGACCTTTTCCATGGCTTCGATATCGCGCGCTGAAAGGGCTTCGTAATACGCCTGGTTGGCTGCGCGAACCGCATCGTGGTCGGAGGTGGTTTGGGCGTTGCTGATATCCGCTACCGCCAGCAGCAGCGGAACAGCCATTGCGATGCGGAGTATGCGATACATTGGAAAGGCTCCATCCGTAAGCGGAAGAACGCACAATCCTGCAACTCGTTTCGGCTGGGCAAATCACGAAGTTGACGATCAACGATGCGGTGAAGTGAGGGGCGGACTGGTGCTTTCGTCCGCAAATCAGCTCGCTTAAGCCAAGCGTTCCCAGAGCGCACGCAGGATGGGCAATTGTCCCCGCAGGATCTTCCTCTCGGCTTCTTCCTTCCCGAACCATCCGGCGCGGTCCACCTCCGGAAAGGTTTGCATCCGGCCGGAGCGCGGCGGCCATTCCATGCTGAACGTATTGCTGCGGATGGCGGAAGCGTCCAAGTCTCCTTCCATTGCAAATGCCGTGACGAGCTTGCCGCCAGGCTGGCGGATGGTGCCAAGGGGGATGACGTCACCTTCCGGGCAGATGCCCGTCTCTTCCTCGAACTCGCGGCGGGCGGCGGCAAGCGGCTCCTCGCCCTCGGTGTACTCGCCTTTCGGAATGGACCAGGCCCCATCGTCCTTCTTCGCCCAATAGGGCCCGCCGGGGTGGACGAGGAGCACCTCGGGCTGGCCGTTTTTCAGCCGATAAAGGAGGAGGCCAGCGCTACGTTTCGCCATGGAGTCAGGATTGCCGTCGATTGTCGTCTAGAACGTGATGCCCTTGTCCGCGAGCTCCTTCAACGCTTTATCGCTCTTCTTGAGATCGAGACCCATGGCGCTCAAGACTTGCGGCGCTTTGGTGAACTGAATATCGCCGTATTCCACGACCTGCACCCGGTTGCCCCAGGGATCGAGAAAATCGAGAAACCGCCCTGGCAGAACCTTCGCGCCGGCGGCCTCGGCGAGCTGCCGCACGGCCGAACGGTCGTCGACGACGAGGCCGAAGTGCCGCTCCTTGTCGCCCGCAGGCGCCGGGCTCTCCATCAAGGCGATGAACTGATCGCCCATGTCGATGAAGGCGCTGTGCTGGCCGCGGCCGCGCAGCTTGAAGGAGAAGATGCTGCCATAGAAGGCAAGCGCCTCGTCGATGCTGCCCACCTCGAGGGCGACATGATTGATGCCCACGAGGTTGGGTTTTCTTAGGTCGGCTGTGGTGCTGTCGGTCATGGCCTGGCTCCGATGAGTTCGCCCCGTTTTCGATGGTTGAACGCGGTAAGGGGCGCGCTCGCACCAACGCGCTCAGCGGCCGTTTCGGCCCATGCGTCGAGGTACTGTTCGTGCTCGCGGTGAAGGAGCCACAAGCTCGGCGCAAGGCCGGACCCGCGCACGCGTCAGCGTGTCCGGCATTTGCCAACACATCAGGACTGCAGGTCCAGCTCGACAAGTTGGTAGCCGGAACGAGCGGGTTCCCTCTGACCGGTTCAGGCTACAAAGCAAGTTGCGACTGCGAAAAGTTCCCCGCGTCGGCTGCGATCTCGGTCATCAGTGGTATGAGCTCAAGCCAATAGCCATCGAGCTCATCGATGATGTCCCGGCAGGCTTGTGTCTCTGGCCGGTCGAGAGTGTCGCGGCGGAATTGGCTGAACGGCGGCTGCTTCTCCAGCTCGAAAAT
Organism: uncultured Pseudomonadota bacterium; assembly: GCA_963786775.1. Classification (GTDB taxonomy): domain Bacteria; phylum Pseudomonadota; class Alphaproteobacteria; order Rhizobiales; family Hyphomicrobiaceae; genus ZC4RG25. The sequence goes on from CAWBAM010000042.1 coordinate 65,165, forward strand.
GCGCCGCGCGCGACTGAGCAGATCCGCCCAGCACTCGAAGTCGGGGGAAACGCTCGTGAGCTCGGAGAGCGGCACCCGCGGAAAGACGAGGCGGCTCTTCTCGCTAGGCGAGCAGTTGACGAACAGGATTCCGCGCTTCAAACCCCAGCAGAAGAGCCGCATCGCCTTCGCTTCAAGGCTTCTCAGAGAAAGATGCTCGCGAAGCGGGTCGGGGCTGCCCGTGCCGTAGAAGTGCGTGTTCCCGGGCGTGTCATAGACCATGTCGCAGCCATAATAGCCGATTACTGACGTTCGCAGGTTTGCACACGCCCAATAACCGGCCACGAACGCCATGGTCGCGCCGCAGAGAAGCTCCCCGCCCGCCATCGCTGTTGCAGGCGCGTAATCAGGGCCGGTGATCTGCACCGGACACCAGGATCGCGGAGGACGCCGGTCCTCTGGGAAATCGGCCGCATAGATCGCGTAGTCGATGTCCGACCGTATCCGCCAGGCGTTGTTGATGGCGACGGTCTTGATTCCCGACAGATCTTCGTTCGCCAAGCCTAAAGAAATAGGCGCGCTGCCGAAGATAAGAGCATGTTGCTTCGTAGTTCTCGTGCGAGAGGTTCTAGTATAAGTGTTGTTTGGAGTGGTGGTGTAATCTTGAAAGTTAAGCATAAGGCTCCTTAGCCAAACGCCGGAGCCTTGAAAATGCGCCAAAGTGCCAAATTGATCAAAGTTAATCGTTATTTTATTCTGCCACGAATCACATGCCGCAGTCGGTTCTGCTGCTCAAGCCGAGGGGGCTCATCACGGCAGAAACTCTGGTGGTTCTGAGGGCTTAATGCCTGGATGGGCTCCCTTCGGGTTCATCGTCCTTGATCAGCCGGACTACCGTGCCGCCATTCCTTTGAGCTGCTTTATCCAGTCCTTGCTAGGGCCTCTCGGGCGGAAGCCAGAATGGCAGTCGAGGCGGTAGCAAGCCCTGACGCCGATAAAGGGGCAACAAAAATCTCCATCGAATGAAATTGACATTTTTCTGAAATTTGAAGGGAACAAATAGTGCGATAATGTGCAATAGGGGATAAGCGGCCAGCGCCCAACCAGTGCTAATGATTAAGCCATTGAATGAAAGGAGACCATCTCTGAGCATTATACTATAGCCAGAAGAAAAAACTGCTGAGTACATAAGAAGAAAAATACCAAGGACTGGAATAATGAGTACTGGCAGTGCAAGGTATCCGAACAAGCAATGCGCCCTACCTGACGATAGAAATCGGAACTGGAGTAATGTCCCAAGAAACCAGGCATTACCGCCATCCAGCGGAACGGTAAGTGCCGATGGGTTATCAAATCTGAGTACTTTGTGAGAAAAAACTCGTAAGAATTCATTTAGAACGAAAAAGCTTAATAGGCCTAGTTACGGCATTAAATATGAATGCTGTCACTGCAAGAATTACGTAGGTAGATGGAATACGGATATCGAACGACCCGACTGTTAAAGCTAGAGTTGCGTGACTGCTGGAAAGCCAAAGTGCTCCTCCAAGACCGAAAGTTAGACTGCGAAGCGCTGCCCGAAGGGACTTGGTACGCTCGTGTACGAGTGAGTAGAAAATATCTTTCGGTGGGGTTAGCGTATGCCAGACACGCAATGACCGAGAAAAATCATGAGTAGCTAATCTTAGCGGAGTGAATTTCTTTGGCATCGATGGACAAGTCAAGCTAACAAAGAGTGTTCAAAAAGCGAAAGTCAGTGTTGCCAGATTTAGCGTGCACCATACTTCGAAAAGAGTTCCGTTGGCAAATCTCCGCTCCACTCAAACACCAAATCCGGCTCAAGCTCGCGAAGCTTTTCCGGCGCAGCATAACCCCACGTCACCGCACCACACGCGATACCGGCAGCGCGGGCGGCTTCGATGTCGCGGACTTCATCGCCGATTGCGATTGCATGGGCAGGGTCGACGCCCAGGCGTTTGAGAACGCGTCGAAACTTGGCCGCCTTGCCGAATAACGACGCGCCACAGGCGAACTCCGAGAACAGAGCAGCATTTTCGTCGCCGAGCTGCCGCCGGGCGTTGGCCTCCGTATCTGAGCTGACCAGCGCGAGTGTCATGCCGCCGTGTTTGAGGGCGTGCAGCATCTCGCTAACTCCGGAAAACAGCGCAAGTTCGCCAACATGCCGGGATTTCAGCCGCCGCATGTGCCGTGCAATCATCGGTAGCTTCCAGAGCGGGACATCAAAATGCGCGAGGATTTCGCGTGTGCCCGCGCGGCGCAGCCGGTCGATGTCATCCGGCGCGATCCGGCGAAAGCCGAACTTGTCGGCGACATCGTTTAGGTGGCGCAGAAACCAGGGGAAACTGTCGACGAGCGTGCCGTCCAGGTCGAAGATGGCGAGCGAATAGCGCATCAGCAGACGAGGACGGGCGAAGGCTCAACACTACTCCGCCGCCTCCCGCTTCCTCCCGTTCCGGCCGCTCGCCTTGGCCCGCCGGCGTCCAGCAGCTTCTTCAGATACTGCCCCGTGTAGCTCTCCGGGTTCGCGGCAACGTCCTCCGGCGTCCCAACCGCAACGATACGGCCGCCGGCGTCGCCGCCTTCGGGGCCGAGGTCGATGATCCAGTCGGCGGTCTTGATGACCTCCAGGTTGTGCTCGATCACCACCACCGTATTGCCGGCGTCCACCAGCTCGTGCAGCACCTCGAGCAGCTTGGCGACGTCGTGGAAGTGCAGGCCCGTTGTCGGCTCGTCGAGGATGTAGAGCGTGCGGCCCGTCGCGCGGCGCGACAGCTCCTTGGCGAGCTTCACGCGTTGCGCCTCGCCGCCTGACAGCGTCGTCGCCTGCTGGCCGATCTTGATGTAGCCGAGGCCGACGCGCGCCAGCGTCTCGAGCTTGTCGCGGATCGCCGGCACCGCCTGGAAGAACGCCGCGCCTTCCTCCACCGTCATGTCGAGCACGTCGGCGATGGACTTGTCGCGGTAGGTGACCTCCAGCGTCTCGCGGTTGTAGCGCTTGCCCTTGCAGACGTCGCAGGTGACGTAGACGTCGGGCAGGAAGTGCATCTCGATCTTGATGACGCCGTCGCCCTGGCAGGCCTCGCAGCGGCCGCCCTTGACGTTGAACGAGAAGCGGCCCGGCTGATAGCCGCGCGCCTTGGCTTCGGGCAGGTTGGCGAACCACTCGCGGATCGGCGTGAACGCGCCCGTGTAGGTGGCCGGGTTGGAGCGCGGCGTGCGGCCGATGGGGGACTGGTCGATGTCGATGACCTTGTCGAGGTGCTCCAGCCCCTCGATGCGGTCGTGCTCGCCCGGATGCTCGCGCAACGCCGTTGAGCTTGCGCGCAACCGCCTTGTAGACGGTGTCGATCAGGAACGTGGACTTGCCGCCGCCGGAGACGCCCGTCACGCAGGTCAGCAGCCCGAGCGGGATCTCGGCGGTAATATTCTTCAGGTTGTTGGCCCGCGCACCGACGACCTTCAGCGCTTTGCCCGGCGTGGGCGCGCGCCGCTGCTTCGGCACGGGGATGGAGCGCGTGCCGACGAGATATTGGCCCGTCAGCGACTCCGGGTTCGCCATGATGTCGAGCGGCGTGCCCTGGGCGACCACGCGGCCGCCATGAATGCCCGCGCCGGGGCCGATGTCGACCACGTGGTCGGCGGCCAGGATCGCATCCTCGTCGTGCTCGACCACGATTACGGTGTTGCCGAGGTCGCGCAGGTGTTTCAGCGTTTCGAGCAGCCGCGCATTATCGCGCTGATGCAACCCGATGGACGGCTCGTCCAGCACGTAGAGCACGCCGGTGAGGCCGGAGCCGATCTGCGAAGCGAGGCGGATGCGCTGGCTTTCACCGCCGGAGAGCGTGCCGGAGGAGCGCGAAAGCGTGAGATAATCGAGGCCGACATCGACGAGGAATTGCAGCCGCTCGCGGATCTCCTTGAGGATGCGGGTCGCGATTTCCTTCTGCTGCGGCGTGAAGGTGGACGGGATTTCCGCAAACCACTTGTTCGCCTCGCGGATCGACATGTCGCACACCTCGCCGATGTGCTTGCCGCCGATCTTCACCGAGAGCGCCTGCGGTTTGAGGCGATAGCCGTGGCAGGCGTCGCACGGGTGGTTGCCCTGGTAGCGCGACAGCTCCTCGCGGACCCACTCGCTGTCCGTCTCCCGCCAGCGCCGCTCGATGTTGTTGATCACGCCCTCGAACGGCTTCGTCGTGCTGTAGCGGCGCACGCCGTCTTCGTAGGTGAACGTGATCTCCTCGCTGCCGGAGCCGTAAAGGATCACGTCCTGCACCCGCCGCGGCAGCTCCTCCCACGGCGTGGACATGTTGACCTTGTAGTGGCGGGCGATGGCTTCGAGCGTCTGCTCGTAGTAGGGCGTGGCGTTGCCGGTGCGCGCCCACGGATAGATCGCGCCATCGCGCAAGGAGAGCGAGCGGTCGGGCACGACGAGGTCGGGCTCGAACTTCAGCTCCGTGCCGAGGCCGTCGCATTTCGGGCAGGCGCCGGCGGGCGCGTTGAACGAGAACAGCCGCGGCTCGATCTCGTCGATGGTGAAGCCGGAGACGGGGCAGGCGAACCGGGCGGAGAACGTGATGCGCTCGTGCGTCTCGTTCTTGTTGCGGAGGATATCACTGGCCGTATCGCTGTCGGCAGCCTTGCGTGAGCGGCTGTTGCGCTTCTTGTCCTTGTTGGCTTCGGAGGTCTCCTGGCCGGAGCCGCTGAGCGGCCGGTCGGCGAACTCGACGATCGCAATGCCGTCGGCCAGGTCGAGCGCCGTCTCGAAGCTGTCCGCGAGCCGCGTCGCGATATCCGGGCGGACGACGATGCGGTCCACGACGACGTCGATGTCGTGCTTGTACTTCTTGTCGAGCTTCGGCGCGTCGGGGATCTCGTAGAAGGTCCCGTTGATCTTGACGCGCTGGAAGCCCTTCTTCTGCAGCTCGGCCAGCTCCTTGCGGTACTCGCCCTTGCGGCCGCGCACGATGGGCGCGAGCAGGTAAAGCCGCGTGCCCTCGGGCAGCGCCAGCACGCGATCGACCATCTGGCTGACCGTCTGGCTCTCGATGGGCAGGCCCGTCACCGGCGAGTAGGGGACGCCTACGCGCGCGAACAGCAGGCGCAGGTAGTCGTAGATCTCCGTGACGGTGCCGACGGTCGAGCGCGGGTTCTTGCGAGGTCGTCTTCTGCTCGATGGAGATGGCCGGCGAGAGGCCCTCGATGTGGTCCACATCGGGCTTCTGCATCATCTCCAGGAATTGCCGCGCGTAGGCCGACAGGCTCTCCACGTAGCGCCGCTGACCCTCGGCATAGATCGTGTCGAACGCGAGCGATGACTTTCCCGAGCCGGAAAGACCCGTGAAGACGATCAGAGAATCGCGCGGCAGCTCGAGGTCGATGCCCTTGAGATTATGCTCACGCGCGCCGCGAACGATGATCTTGCGGTCTTCAAACATGCGGGTGGTGTAACCGAACGCGGGATACGCGGCAATCAAAGCCGCATTACGACCTGTGTGATGTTGGGAGCGCAATGTATCTTCGAAATGTGACCGGCGGTCGCCGGATAAGAAAGAAGGGATCGGACTTGAAGAAGTGATGGCCTTGCTCACGTTTTCGTTTGAGCTGGGCTTGTCGGCTTGGGGAGGTCGCTGGAAGCGCGCCAGCGTGATCTAGGTCATGGTCTCAGGCCATCTGCGCCCCCAAATAAGCGAAGGTTTGCTTCAAGGATGGATTCATGGCTTGGTCGTTCAGGTTGTTGACAGTCGCCGGCACGGAAGTTCGGGTTCATCTGACCTTCTTCCTGCTCCTGGCCTGGTTCGGGGCCGTGCAGTGGATGGCGGTCGGGCCGGAAGCGGCCGTGTTTGCGGTCGTGTTCATCGTGCTGCTGTTCTTGTGCGTGTTGCTGCACGAGTTCGGCCACGTCTTGCTGCGCGGCGTTACGGCATCCGCACCCCTGACATCACGCTATTGCCGATCGGCGGCGTCGCCAGCCTGGAGCGCATGCCGGAGAAGCCGGCCAGGAGGTCTTCGTCGCGCTGGCGGGCCCGGCCGTGAACGTCGTCATTGCCTTCATTCTGGTCGTGCTTGCGGCGGCTCGTCTCGATCCGGCGGCGCTCAACCTGATGGAAAATCCCGCGTCCGACATGCTCGTCGCGGATCGCCATCGCCAACGTCGCGCTCGTCGTCTTCAACCTGATCCCGGCCTTCCCGATGGACGGCGGCCGTGTGCTCAGGGCGCTGCTTGCCATGCGCATGGGATTCGTGCGCGCGACCCGCACGGCGGCCGTGGTGGGGCAGTCGTTGGCGATTTTCCTTGGCTTCATCGGCCTTCTCGGAAACCCGCTTCTGATCCTGATCGCTGTGTTCGTCTACCTGGCCGCCACGGCAGAAAGCCAGTACGTGGAGATGCGCTCGCTGGCCCGCGGCTATCTCGCGCGCGATGCGATGATCACCAAGTTCGAGGCCCTAACCCCAACCTCGACGGCCGACGATGCCGTGGCCCTGCTTCTACGTACGACGCAGCAGGAGTTTCCGGTGCTGGATCAATTCTCGCGCCTGCAGGGCCTCGTCACACGCGACGCTCTCATCGAGGTGTTGCGCGATCGTGGCGGCAGCACGCCAGTGGTCGAGTTCATGCATAAGGACGTGCCCATCGTCGCCGGCACAGCGACGCTCGACAACGTTGTGCAGATGCTGCAGCAGAAGCGCGCGCGGGCCGTCGCCGTGGCTGACCCGGACAATCGGTTGGTCGGCTTCATCACGCCGGAAAATTTCGCGGAGATGATGATGGTTGGCCGGGCACGAGAGGTTTGAGCGGCGCGGGAGCCACCAAGGGTCCATATAAGATTGCGGGTGCTGGCATGTGATGCGGTTGTGGCAGCGGTCAACCGTTTCGCAGCCGCCCATAGGCTTTCTCAATGATGCGCTGGGCGCCGTCAGTCAACGGGTAGCTGCCGACCTCCTCGACAGGCACGAAGCGGGCATCTGCACAGTCAGTTGCAGCAATGGGCTCGCCCGCAAGCCAACGCCCGTAGAACACGGCGAGGAGATAGTGCGCTCTGAGCATGCCGTCCTTGTCGCGGATGATTACGTCATGTGTGTCGGCCAGTCCGAGAATTTCTGCCGTTACGCCGGTTTCTTCCATCACTTCTCGCAGGGCCGCATCGCGGGCGCGCTCTCCCGGCTCGATATGCCCGCCGGGCAAGCTCCATACGCCGCTGACCGGCGGCTTGCTGCGCTTTACCAGGAGTACAGCGTCGTCGCGGAATATGGCCGCGCTCGCGGCGGCGCGCGGCCAGCGCTGCCGGTCCGCGCTTGCTGTCCGTGCTCATGAATCACCGTTGCTCATCATACGTAGGGCCACGTTAGATCCGGGCTTGCGGCAGGTCGAGAGTGGATCGATAAGCGTGCTCATGCCGTTCAAAGCAAGATCAACATGCTGCCAGCCCTCTGCAGCTCCTCCACGATCGCCCGCAGAAGAGCTCTGACGAGCGAGGTGCGCGTGTCATGAAGCTTTTTGTCGGACTCGGTAATCCGGGACCGAAAGTATGCCCGCCACCGGCACAACGTCGGCTTCATGGCCGTGGATCGCATTGCCGAACGGCACGGATTTTCTCCGTGGCGACGCCGGTTCCAGGGTGAGACGGCGGAAGGCACCATCGACGGCGAGCGCGTGCTGCTGCTCAAGCCCATGACCTACATGAACGAGAGCGGCCGTGCCGTGGGCGAGGCAGCGAGGTTTCTCAAAATCGACCTCGCCGACATCGTCGTCTTTCACGACGAGCTGGATCTGGCGCCGGGAAAGGTTCGGGTGAAAACCGGCGGAGGCAATGCCGGCCACAACGGCTTGCGGTCCATCAGTGCTCACGTCGGCAATGATTTCGTCCGCGTCCGGATCGGCATCGGGCATCCCGGCTCGAAGGAGGCGGTCGTCCCCTACGTGCTCCACGACTTCGCCAAGGCCGATTACGAATGGCTGGACCCGCTTCTCGACAATATTGCTGACGCCGCGGGCCGGCTTGCGGCGGGTGATACGGCGCGATTCCTGACCGACATCGCTCGTGCGCAGCAGCAGGAAGCCGATCGAGGAACGTCCTCTGCTCGTGAAGTGGCGGATAGATCGCATAAGCCCGGTTCGCAGCCAAGCGAGGTGGGGTCGGAGAAGCGCCAGTCGGCATTGGCTGAGAGCCTGAAGAGATGGCTGGCTGGCCGCTCGAAGGGCTGACCAGAACCATGCCTGGGAACGGCGCTATTGTTTGAACCAGGATTGAAAATGAAACCGCGCGCCAGGGGAGAGCCTGGCGCGCGGCGGTAGACCATTTAGCCGGGTCAAATGCGTTTAGTCGCGTTTCAGCCCAGCCATCTCCTCCAGCACCGTGCAAACTGAGGCAGTATCTTGTGAGGTCTGCCCCATTGAGACCGCGGCACGGTAGATCGCCTCGGTCGCCGAGAAGAGCGGCGTTGGGCAGCCGAGCGAGCGCGCGAACTCGTCGATCACCGTGAGGTCCTTCTGCCATAAGCCGATGGACATTGTAGCCGGCTCGTAGGCCCGGTCGGCCATCAGCGGTGCGCGCAACTCGAAGATGCGTGAGTTCCGGCACCAGCCGAGATCAACTTGACCATCTGGTGCGGGTCGAGCCCGGCTTTCATGCCGAGGACCATGGCCTCCGCGCTGGCGACATTGTGGATGGCCACTAGCAGGTTCGCCACGAACTTCATGCGGGTGCCGTTGCCGAAGGCGCCCACGTTATGGAATTCGCGCGCGCAATCGACAAAGATCGGAGCAATCGCCTCGATCGCTGCCGGATCACCGCTGGCATAAACGACCAGATCGCGGTTCTGCGCCTGTGCTCCGGTCCCGCTCAACGGGCAATCAAGGAGCACGTGACCGGCAGACTTGAGCGTTTCGGCGCCGGAGAGTTTGTCTTCCAGCGCCAGCGTGCTCATTTCCGCAACGATCCTGCCTTTCGGCGCTCCGCTTTCCGCGATCGCGCGAACCACGTCGTGAAGCGCGGCTGGACTGGGCAGGCTGGTCAAGACACGGTCCACGGCCTGGGCGACGGCGGCCGCAAACTCGACCACCTCGACTCCGTTTTTGCGTGCCTCCTCGATGCGGCGCGGATCGACATCACAGCCGACGACCGTCCAGCCGCGCTCTACGAGATTACGAGCCACGGCACCACCCATGGTGCCGAGCCCGACGATGCCGATGCGGCGCGTTGCATCGCTGCTCATGATCAATTCCGCTTGTGAGAGGACGACATCAGGCGGCGACCTTGAGCTTCACAAACTCCGGAATCGGCAGAGGTTCGTTTGCGCTTTGCTTGAACTCAACCGTGGTGAACAGAAGGTCGGTATCACCGATGTTCTCGATGGAGTGGACCATGTACTCGCCCTTCCCGAAGGAGAGGTGCTTCGTGTCACCCGGGAAATGGGTCACGTCGACGATGCGACCGTCCTCATAATAGCCGCGCGCCTTACCGTGGCTGTGGCACGTCCAGAAGTAGTCCGAGCACATGCCTGTGGAATGCGCAGCGTTTGCCGGCCGGGAGATGCAGGTGCCAAACGCGGACGCGATCCGTCTCTGACACCAGCACGCTACCGACGACGCCGTTGAAGGTGTTTTTCTCGAAGTCTTCCTGTAGCTCCTTGGGCCAATGGGCGCGGGGATTGTTTTCGGACATGGATCATCCTCCAGATTTGCTGCCTAGGTGAAACGAGTTACGGAATGAGAATGGACGAGCCGCTGGTGCGGCCCGCTTCGAGATCGCGGTGAGCCTGTGCCGCATCCGCCAACGAATAGCGTTGACCGATTTCGGCCTTGAGTGCGCCCGTGGCCATCAAGTCGAAGACTTTCTTCGCCGACGCCATGTAGTCAGCGGGATCCGCCGTGTACGTTGCAAGCGTCGGCCGCGTGAAGTAGAGCGAGCCCTTTTTCTGCAACAGAGCTGCTTCCACCGCGGGCGGCGGCCCGGAAGGTTGCTCCGAAAGAGACGAACATGCCGCGCGGTGCAAGGCATTCGATCGTCGTCTCGAACGTGGCTTTACCGACGGAATCGAAGGCAACCGGCACGCCCTTGCCACCTGTGATTTCCTTGACCCGTGCAACGATATCTTCGCGGGAGCGATCAATCACTTCGACGTAGCCGGCAGCTTTGGCTTTGGCGCATTTCTCCGGCCCTCCCGCGACACCGATAAGTTTGAAGCCACGCGCCCGTGCCCATTGCCCTGCGATCAGGCCAACACCGCCCGCGGCCGCGTACATGAGCGCGAAGTCTCCCGGCTTGAGGGGGGCGCACCGTTCCAACAGGTACTCGACCGTCATGCCCTTCAACATGAGGGCTGCTGCCGCCTCGTCAGAAACGTTGTCGGGAAGCTTTACGAGACGCCACGCAGGCACCACGCGCAGATCGGCGTATGCGCCGGGCGCACCGCCCTGATAAGCGACACGATCGCCGGGCTTAATCGCGGAGACGTCAGGGCCAACCGCCTCGACCACACCGGCGGCCTCGTTGCCGACACCCATGGGCCCAGGCATGGGATAGGCGCCACTGCGCTGGTACACGTCGAGAAAGTTCACCCCGCACGCTGTCTGGCGCACCAGCGCCTCACCTGGGCCTGGCGCAGCAACCTCGACCTCGACGAGCTGCATCAGCTCCGGGCCGCCCTGCTTCTCGATGCGAATGGCACGCGCTTTCATCATTTCTCCCCGATCGGTCAAGTTACGACGGCGGCGTTTTCCAGCGCCTCGAGAACGCGCCGGCGTGAGCTTTCTACGTGGTCCCGGATGAGCGCGAGCGCCTTGCGGCGATCGCGGCGCTGAATCGCGTCGATGATACGGCCGTGCTCGGCATTGAAATCGGTAAGCTTCAGCTCGTCCCGGCTGGTGACGCTCACATACGTCAGCCGGTCGAATTGCTCGATCACGTCCTTGGCCAGACGGGCCAATCGCGAGTTGCCGCAGTGCATCGCCAAGTAGCTGTGAAACGAGCGATTGTAGGCAATCCATGCCGACAGCTCGAGCGGCCCCTTCATGTTACGAAACTGATCCAGTTGGGAAAGAACGTCAGGACTGGCATTTTCGATCAGTCCTGCAACGCACTCGCGCTCGAGGAGCTGCCGAAGCTCGTAGAGTTCGCGCGCGTCGGCAACGGACACCGGCTTCACGCGGTAGCCCTTTCTCGGCAGCACTTCGATCAAATTGTGCTCCTCGAGCTTCATGAGAGCGTCGCGGATCGGTGATTTCGAAACCTGAAACCGCTCGACAAGCTGCCGCTCCTGAAGCTGCGAGCCGGGCCGCAGGACGCAGGATAGAATGTCGGCGCGCAATTGCTGGAAGATGCTCGTGCGGACCAGCCGCCGGTTCTTGACGGTTTCCTCGGTCACGCCGCTCCCCCTAGCAACTGCACTCGTCGGTGATTCACCAGGCATCTTGTCCTCAACTGATATCTCAGTTTGGCAAATCGCATCAAGGCGCATCACTGAACAGCAAGGAACTTTTTCCCAGAGTCAAATTTTCAAAGTTCCGTTGACGCGAGCCGGAAATGGATGTGGAATATCAGGCTATACCACCGATCGATTGGGGGAGGAGCTAAGGACGCCATGAAGGGGCTTATCCGCGCATCCGCATCTGCAGTGGCAATGGCAGCCCTGATAACGGGCCTCGCCAGTGCGGCGCAGGCCGAAACGATTCGGCTGCGCATCGCTTCCGGCCATCCGGCCGTGAACACCTACGTCAACCTGATGACGACCTTCTTCGTGCCGGAGGTGACGAAGCGCGTCGCCGAGCGTACGGAGCACAAGGTCGAGTTCGTCGAGGGCTATGGCGGCGCCATGGTCAAGGTCGCCGACACGCTCGAGGGCGTGCAATCCGGCATCATTGACATCGGCGGCTATTGCTTCTGCTTCGAGCCGTCGAACCTGCCGCTGCATGCGTTCCAGGTCATGCTGCCCTTCGGCACCATGAGCCCGGTGAAGAGCGTGAAGCTCGCCCGCGCCGTTTATGATCGGGTTCCGGTACTCAGCCAGATCTTCGAGGACAAGTACGGCCAGAAGCTGATCGCCCTGATTGCGGACAACGGCTACAACCTGACCACGAACTTCGAGTGGAAAACCGTCGCCGACCTCAAAGGGCAGAAGATTGCAGGCGCCGGTCTCAACCTGAAATGGCTGGAGTATGCCGGTGTGGTGCCGGTGCAGTCCTCGCTCGTCGAAGCTTACACGTCGCTGCAGACAGGCGTTTACAACGGCTGGATCATGTTCCCGTCCGGGGTCATGAACTTCAAGCTGTACGAGGTTTCGAAATACTACACGGAGATCGGCTTCGGTGCGATCACCTGGCACGGTCTCACCATGAACTCGCGCCGGTTCGAGCGCCTGCCGAAGGAGGTTCAGGACATTATCCTCGAGGTCGCCCGGGAGTACGAGGAGCTGACGGGCACGGTCAACGAGGAGAACTATCCGAAGCAGATCGAGGAGCTGAAGAAGGTTGGCGCTGTGGTCAACCAGATCGACGACTCCGTTCGCGTCGAATGGGCGACCTCGCTCAAGGACTGGCCGCGAGAGAAGGCAAAAGAGCTCGATGCAGCTGGCCTGCCGGGCACTGAAGTCCTGAAAGCTGCTCTGGAAGAGGCCGAAAAACTTGGCCACCAGTGGCCGGTGCGCTACGAAATCGACTAATTCAGGATCTCGTGTACCCGGAGCCTTACCAAGGCTCCGGGTATCAGCCGCCCGGCACTCATGGTGAATTGGATGGCCGAAAAGCTTCTCGGGTGGATAGCCAGAAGCCTGCTGATGTTGGCTTCGCTCCTCGCCTTCGCCTTGTGCTTTCTCGTTGTGGCCGACGTGATTGGCCGAGCGGGTTTCAACCACCCCGTCCAGGGGACGCCAGAAATCGTTTCCAGCTCGATCGTCGTCATTTGTTATTTAATGGCGACTTACGCCATCCTCAGTGGTGGGATGATGGAAGTCACTTTGGTGACGGACATTCTCCCTCCCGTGCCTCGCGCGCTGCTTGGCGCCATCGCCTGTCTGCTGGGAGCCCTTCTGTTTGGACTGATCGGCTGGGGTTCAGTCGAACGATTTGTGACGGACTGGACCAGCGGGGCTTATGAGGGCGAGGGAGCCTTGCGGGTGCCGACGTGGCCTGTGCGGCTCTCGGTTCTCGTCGGAAGTGTGCTGGCGACTTGCGCCTATATTCTTCTGGCCCTGCGCGCGGTCCGCGCGGCCGTCCGGGGGGAGCCGTTCTCCTCCGGCATAACACATTGAGCAGGTGGTCGAATGTTCGACGCTTTTCAGATGACCCTGCTCGTCGTGGTCCTGCTGGGCCTCGTTCTCTTCGGAACCCACATCGCAGTGGCGCTCGGGTTGACGGCAGCGCTCGGCGTTTACTTGATGATGGGCGACATCGAGGTGTTGACGAATTTCCTCGCCAACACCGCCTACGAAGCCATTCGCGATTACATTTTCGCTGTCATCCCTCTTTTCATTTTGATGGGTGAGTTCCTCGCCCGCTGCGGTGCCGCCCGCGACCTCTTCGCTCTCGTCAACAGGGTGATGCGTTGGCTTCCGGGCCGGCTCGGCGTCGCGACCGTTGTCGCCAATGCTTTGTTCGCCTTCGTCACCGGTGTGTCTATCGCTGCTGCGGCAGCATTCTCGCGCATCGCTTATCCGGAGATGAAGCGGCACGGCTATCAGCGCCGCTTCGCGCTAGCAACGATTGCCTCGAGCTCGTGTCTCGGGATGCTGATCCCGCCCTCGGTGCTGATGATTGTCTGGGGCGTCATCACGGAGGAATCGATCGGCAGCTTGTTCTTGGCCGGCGTGATCCCCGGACTGATCGTAGTCGGCGCATTCAGCTTCTACATCATCCTGGTAGCGATCCTGAATCCATCGGTCGTCGGCGAGGCCAAGGCGCGCGCTCTTTCTGCTGCAGTTCCTGTTGTCGAGGAAGAGGAGGGAGCCGAGCCTTCGGTTCTTTCGGCCCTGCTTAGCACGGGCCTCATCATCTGCCTCATCGTCGGCGTGCTTGGCGGCATTTGGGCCGGCTTCTTTACACCGACCGAAGGCGCGGGCGTTGGCGCCGCGGGCGCGCTTGTGATCGGAATTATGAAGGGCCTGCGGTTGAAGGATATTTCGGAGGTGGTGCTGACCGTTGGCCGCACCACGGCGCCGCTTCTTCTGCTGCTAGTGATGGCGCAGATCTACTCGCGCGTGCTCTCCATGACGGGCGTGACGGGGGCCGTACAGGCGTTCTTTCTCGACACCGGCCTGCCCCCGATGGCCATCATTGGCCTGATGATCCTGATCTGGTTCTTACTTGGCTGTGTGATCGATTCCATTTCGATCATCCTGCTGACGGTGCCCGTCTTCGCGCCGATCGCGAGTGCATTGGGCTTCGATCCGTTGGCCTTTGCCATCATCGGTATCATCGCCGTTGAGACGGGCCTCCTGACGCCGCCGTTCGGCATTCTCGTGTTCACGGTGAAGGCGTCGCTGCCGCATGAACGTGTTCCGGTCGGGGAGATCTTTGCGGGTTGCATCCCGTTCTGGATCATTCTGCTCGGCACGGTCGTGCTTCTCGTTTTGGTGCCGGAAACGGCTACCTGGCTCCCCAATCTCGGACGTTAAAATCAACCAAAGGAGAAGAAGGACGAACCATGCCTGCTTACTGGGTTGCCCGCTCGCGCATCATCGACCCCGTCGAGTACAAGAAGTACACGGACCGTGTTCCTGAGATCGTCGCCAAGTATGGCGGAAAAATTCTGGCGCGCGGCGGCCGTTACGAGATTCTCGAGGGCCCGGAAGTATTCCACCGGTTCGTCGTCATCGAGTTTCCGTCACTGGAACAGGCGAAGGCGTGCCACTCTTCACCCGAGTATCAGGAAGCCTCCGCTTTTCGGAAGAATGGTGCGGGCGAGGTGGAGCTGGTGATCGTCGAGAGCGGCGACGCGACGAAGTGATCGTGCGCCAGTGATACGTTTTAATTGCTGAGGTTAAAGACGACTGCACCAGCGAGGACGAGGCTGACACCTACGAGCTTGGTCAGCGATATCGGCTGCACCGCCAAGCCCCACATGCCGTAGGTGTCGGCTACAATGGCGCCCAGCATCTGGCCGAGCACAACGGCAAGCAGGAACAGCACGCTGCCTGTCTTCGGCACGATGACTGCAGCGGCCACGACGAACACGGCCCCGGCGATACCTCCGATCCATGTCCACCAAGGAGCGCTGGCAATCTCAGACCAGTCCGGCTTCGCGCGAACGGTCATCAGCGCAAATGTAACCACCAGCACCAGACTGAGGCTGATTGAAAGCATACCGGCGAGCACCGGTGAGCCAAGCCGTCTGGCTGCTTCGGCATTGATGGGAGTTTGCCACGCAAAAATAACGCCGAGCAGAACAGCAATGATGATCAGCGGCAGCCGACTGACGAGGTCGTGAAGCACCGGGGAACAATCCTTTGCGGGAGAAACTGCGCTTGAGCGCGAGAACACCCCGATCGCGCTCGATCAAGGTGCCCTGCGCAAGCTGGAAGGTTCCGGAGTTATTGCTCAACTCAAGTGAACTGTCGAGCGGTCCTCGGCCGATTTGGCGATGGCCTCCAGCAACTCGATGTTGTGAATCATTTGCTCGTGCGTGAAAGGATAGGGAGCTGTTCCACGAAATCGCAGCCGCGAACGCTTCCAGATTGGCCACAACCGTGTCCGTCCAATTGTAGCGGACCACCTCATGCGGATGCCCAGTCCGTGCGCGCACGAGCTCTGCCACGCCGCCTGGCGTATCCGGATGGGTGTCGTTGCGGATTTCGACCCATTCCTTCGAGCCGAAGACGTGCATGCGCATGAAGTGGGGCGTGTAAAGAACGGCGCTGAAAGACGCCGTCATGCCTGCTTCGAAACCGAGTTGCACAGTAACGGTGTCACCCGTCTCCCAGTCGAGCACGCGCTTGCCGACCATGGCCTGCACCGTTTTCACCCGGCCGAATAGGGAGATGTAAAGGTCGGTCAGGTGGATGCCCATGGCCGTCATGGCGCCGGCCGGCGCAGTAGCCTTGACTGTTCGCCAGTCACCAGGCGGCACGTGGATGAGCTTGTCGTGGCTGAAGGCCGCCTCGGCATGCATGATGGTGCCGAGCGCCCCCTCCCGAATCATCCCGGCGAGCGCCACGATAGCCGGCTCGAAACGCCGTTCGTGGCCGATGCCGAGCTGCACACCCGCGTCAACGCAGGCCTGCACCGAGCGGCGGGCGCTGGCGGCCGTGAGGCCGAGCGGCTTCTCGCAGAATACGTGCTTGCCGGCACGGGCGCAGGCCGTCACGTGCTCCTCGTGAAGTGTGTTGGGGGTCGTCAGGATGACGGCCTCGACTTCCGGATCGCCAAGCGCCTCGGAGAGGTCGCGAGCCGGTGTGATCCCCAAAGCCCGAATATCGTCGTGGCGCTCAGTGACGGGCTCGACGACCATCTTGACCGCAACGTGCGGGTTCCCTCGGAGGCGGTTGGCCATGTGCTTTCCCCACCAGCCGAAACCCGCAATCGCAACGATCACTTTGGACATGTCTCTCCTCTCTTGGCCGTGCTCTGGCGTCGCTCAGCGAAGCTCATCCACGCGGGCAAAGCGGCCCCGATGGAAGACGAGAGGGGCTTTGTCCGTCGCCGCCATGGCGATCACTTCGCCGATGAAGATCTCGTGGTCCCCGCCTTCGTAGCGCTGCCAGGTTCTGCATTCCAGTCGTGCGGCAGTCTCCGCGATGAGCGGAACGCCCCTGTATCCCGGCTGCCAGTCGATGCCGGCGAACTTGTCCGGCGCAGGCCGGGCGAACTGCCGGCCGATGTGGACTTGGCCCTCGGAAAGAATGTTGACCGCGAAGGCGCGGTGGTTCCGAAAAGCGCTGAGGCTGGGCGCCGTCAGCGACAGGCTCCACAGAACCAGCGGTGGGTTCAGCGAGACGGAGTTGAAGGAGTTGATCGTCACGCCCACGGGCACCCCACCGTCTCCGACAGTGGTGACGACGGCCACGCCGGTCGCGAAACAGCCCAGAACCTCGCGCAGCTCGCGCGATCCGAAGGACGATGAACGTGCTTCGGCTCTGGAGTCTGTCGCTACGGCGGAGTTCATTCGGTCAGCATTCGCGCAGGTCATTGCGCGAACATAAGATCGATGGTGTATCAGCACAAATTCTATTGCCTAATGCTGGCTATCAGAAGAGTTGATCCCCGCCGATGCCATGCTGAACAACCTGAAGCTGCAGCAGATCCGTTACTTCGTTGCCGTTTACGAGGAGGGCTCGTTCACAGCGGCCGCCCGGCGCGAGCATGCCACGCAGTCCGGCCTCTCCATGCAAATCAAAGACTTGGAGATGACGCTTGGCGTACGGCTGTTCGACCGGCTGCCGTCGGGTGTAATGCCGACCGTGATCGGACGGCGCCTCTACGAGCACGCCACCCGCGTCTTGCGCGACCTCGACCACCTCGCCGACGACATCGCCACGCTGTCCGGTGCAATCACCGGCGATGTGCACGTGGGGCTGATGCCAACTTTCACACGTGCGATTCTGGCGCCTGCGCTCCTGTCCTTCTCCGCTGCCTATCCGCATGTGAATGTGCGTGTTACGGAAGCTTACAGCGGCGTCCTCACCCAGGAGGTCGCGAAGCAAGCCCTGGATTTCGCCATCGTTCCGCCGGGGCATGCAGGCACGACCATCCGCTCGCGCCGCCTCGGCACCGATCGAGAGTATTTGGTCACCCGCGCTGACACCGACCGGCCGCACCTTTCGCCAATCGAGCTGTCGCGCAAGTCAAAGCCCATCCGGCTGATTGTGCCCGGACCATCGAACACGCGCCGGGGCCGGATCGACGCCTATCTCGAGACCTGTGGCGTGCAGGTGGAGGCGATCCTGGAAATGGATGCCATGATGGGCACGCTCGACCTTGTCGCCCGCTCCGACTGGGTGACGATCCTCTCAGGCGTGCTGTGCGCGCCGGATCGGGACGGCAAGGTGAGAAAGCTGCATCCTCTGGTCAACCCCGAGCTGCAGGTCGATTACATGCTCATCGAGCCCAGCACCCGGAGCATGTCGCCGGCGGCGCGGCTCTTCGCCGAGGCGATCACAGTCGAGATGCAGAGGCTGATCGATGAGGCGTCCTGATCATCCAGGTATCAGGAATTCTGAAGGCGAGGATAATGAAAGATCGTTCCTTCTTCTGGCCCTGACGCCGTATCGTTCGCATCCATCCAGATTTCACGAGCCGTGCGGAGCTGATCCATGGAAGTTTCATTCTTCACCATGCCCGTCCACCCGCTCGACAAGCCTGTGGCCCAGACCCTGAAGGAGGATCGTGAGGCCTTTCTGCTGGCTGACGAGCTGGGCTTTGCCGAGGCCTATTGTGGTGAGCATACAACTGACTTGGCCGAGAACATCCCGTCTTGCATCGCGTTTCTCGCCAGCTTGGCCTACCAGACAAAGCGCATCCGGCTCGGCACGGGAACGGTGAATTTGCCCAATAGCCATCCCGCGGCGGTGGCGAGCCAGGTGGCCATGCTGGACCACATGCTCGAGGGGCGGCTCAATTTCGGCATCAGCCCAGGCGGATTGCTGTCCGACGCCGAGGTGTTCGGCAATCTGGACCGCGATCGCAACGCCATGTTCGTCGAGGCGATCAACATGGTGCTCGATATCTGGGCAGGCGAGGCGCCCTATGACCTCAAAGGTCAGTTCTGGGAGATTTCCACGCGCCGCACGTTGATGCCGGAAATCGGGCAGGGATCCATCATAAAGCCCTACCAGAAACCGCATCCGCCTATCGTGGGAACCGTGGTTGCTCCTTATTCGAAGGGCGTCACGGCCATGGCGGCGCGCGGCTGGGAGCCGATTTCGGCCAACTTCCTGTTGAGCAAGTGGGTCAAGACGCATTGGGCCAACTACGTGGAAGGCTGTGCCCAGGGCGGTCGTCCAGCTGATCCGGCCAACTGGCGGGTGGCCCGATCGATTTTCGTTGCGGATGACGCAGAGACGGCCCGCCGGTATGCGACCGACCCGAATGGGCCGTATGTGTTCTACTATCGCCAGCTCCTAACGAAGATGCGGGCCGGTGGACGACTGAATCTCTTCAAGGAAGATCAGTCGATGCCGGATGATGCTGTGACGCTGGACTATGTCTGCGATCAGTTGATCTTCTATGGCACGCCCGATCAAGTAACCGACAAGATCTTGGCTTTCCGCGAAGAGATCGGCGATTTCGGTCATATCGTCTATGTCGGCCACGACTGGGCTGATCCGGCTCTGGCACGACGCTCCATGGTGCTCATGGCCGAAAAAGTGATGCCTGCGATAAATTCGGCCATTTCGTCCGGCGGGTCAGCCCGGTAATCATGGAGTTGCCTACCGAGAATCAAAATCAGAGCGATTTAGACATGGACGGAGCTGGGAAACGGGCCATCATCGTTGGCGGATCGATGGGCGGTCTCTTTTCGGGGCTGCTCCTTCTCCGCGCAGGCTGGGAAGTTGACGTCTACGAGCGAGTGGCCGTCGAGCTTACGGCCCGCGGTGCTGGCATCGTCACCCACCCGGAGCTCGACAATGTCATAGAGCTGGCGGGTCTGAATCCCGATAACGCACCTGCAGTTCCCATCTTGGAGCGCCGGACGCTCGATCGACAGGGCAGGGTCATCGGGAAGCACGCCCGCAGGCAGATGGCAACATCGTGGAATGGCCTGTTCCGAATGCTGCGAGGCGCCTTCCCGGAAGACCGCTATCACCTCGGCAGCGAATTTCTGCGCTGCGAGGTGAGCAGCTCCGGGGTGACCGCATGGTTCGCTGACGGCTCCGTGAAGACGGCAGACGTTCTCATCGGCGCCGATGGCATCCGTTCCAGCGTGCGGCGTCAATTCCTACCGGATTGCAATCCGATCTACGCAGGCTACGTGGCATGGCGCGGGCTCATCGACGAGGAGAGCTTTCCTCCGGAATTGCACCGTGAGCTCTTCGATTATTTCGCGTTCGATCTGCCACCAGGCGAGCAGATGCTGGGTTATCCCGTCTCGGGTCGCGGCGACGACACAAGGCCAGGGCACCGGCGCTACAATTTCGTCTGGTATCGACCTGCCGACACGGACACCTTGGCATGGATGCTGACGGACGAGAGCGGCCAGCGCCACGAGATATCAATCCCGCCGCCGTTGATATCCAAAGCCGTCATCGAGCATATGCGGCAGGAGGCGAGACGTGTGTTGTCGCCGCAGTTCCAGGAGCTCATTGCACTGACTGCTCAACCGTTCCTGCAGCCGATCTACGATCTCGAAAGCCCGCGTCTCGGGTTTGAGCGAGCGGCAATTCTGGGGGATGCGGCCTTCATAGCCCGGCCCCACGTCGGCGCTGGCGTCGCAAAAGCCGCTATGGATGCGCTGGCCTTGGTCTCTGCCCTGCAGTCCGAAGAGACCGTGCCGGCAGCCCTGGCGCGGTACGAACAGGAGCGGCTGCCGCAGGGTCAAAAGATTGTCCATCAGGCGCAGCGCCTGGGTTCCTATGTTCGGTCGGAGATTCCGATCGAGGCTGATCGTACGGAGGAACTCGACCTCATAATGAAGGAGACGGCGGTGCTCGACTTCATGCAGGCGTAGGCTAGGCCCCAGGGGCCACCCCTCCGCCTCAGGAGCGCCACCGCTCCAGTGCTGCCTCGTCGCTCTCGCGTGCGTCCACCCAATGCCCGGTCCCGTCGGGGCCGGTCTCCTTCTTCCAGAAGGGCGCACGTGTTTTCAGATAGTCCATAAGGAACGCAGCCGCCTCGAACGCCGCGTGCCGATGGGCTGAGGCCGTGATGACGAGAACGATGTTGTCACCAGGCTTGAGGTCGCCGATGCGGTGGATGATGAGACTGGCCTGTAGCGGCCAGCGCTTGCGAGCCTCGTCCTCGACGCGCGCGAGCTCCTGCTCTGTCATGCCAGGATAGTGCTCGAGCATCATCGATGAAATCGGCTGGCCCCGAGCCTCGCCGCGCACGATACCGGTGAAGGTCACGACGGCGCCGATGTCCGTGCGATCCGCGGTCAGCCGGCGGATCTCCGCGCCAATGTCGAAGTCCTCCCGCTGCACGCGCACGGCCATGGGTCAGCCTCCCGTAACCGGCGGAAAGAAGGCGATCTCGCGCGCTTCGTCGATACGTGCCGTGTGGCGCACGTGGCGCTGGTCGATGGCTGCGCGGATCACATTCGAGCGTTCGAAGGCGGCAGCGTACTCCGGCCCGCGCGTCTTCACCCAGTCGATCAAGTCAGCAATGGTTTCGATATGCGGTGGCAATTCGACCTGCTCCTCACCCCGCCCAATCTTCTCTCGGACCCAAGCGAAGTAGAGGAGCCTGATCGGCCGACCGGTCTGGCTCTGGATCATCGGCTCAGTCTCACTGCTCACCGTCGATGGCATGCTGCACGGCGGCGCGAAGGTAATCGTAACCCGTCCAGAGGGTGAGTAAAGCGGCCAACCACAGCAGCGCGAGCCCGCTCGAGGTTACGACAGGAAGAAGCTTGTCGCCAGCAGGACCGGCCAGCAACACTGCGAGCGCGATCATCTGCAGGGTCGTTTTCCATTTGGCGAGCTGCGTCACGTGGATTCTGACGTTGAGCCCGGCCAAAAACTCCCTGAGCCCGGAGACCAGGATTTCGCGACACAGGATGATAACCGCAGCCCAGACGTGCCAGCCGTAGATCGTATTGATGTGGGTGAGCATCAACAAAGTTGTGCCCACCAGCAGCTTGTCGGCGATCGGATCGAGCATGCGGCCCAGCGCCGATTGCTGCTGCCAAGCGCGGGCGAGATAGCCGTCGAGCCAGTCCGTCAAGCTCGCCATCACGAAAAGCGTGAAAGCGGACCAGCGGGCGAAATCGCCGCGAAAGAAGTAAAGACAGCCCACCAGTGCCGGAACGGCAGCGATCCGGCCGTAGGTCAGCACGTTGGGCAGGCTCATGACGACAGGTCGCGAGGCGGCGTGGCTCATGGCTAGGTCAGATGACACTTGAAAAGTCAGAGCGTCAATGGGCAGCTTGGCGCAAGGGCAGCGCCGATGGCCGTTGCCGCCTCTGCTAATGTGACGCTGGTGTGCTACAGGTGCTTGGCGTTGGCACGACCATAATGCAGATCGGTCTGGATCATCAATGGCACAGCAATCACGCCCGCCGCTCGCAGCGCCCACACCCGAACTGATCGCTCGATTTCGGGAGATCGTGGGGCCGGAGCATGCGCTCACCGACCCGGATCAGCAGCTCCCCTATCTGCGGGAGTGGCGGGATCTGTTCATCGGCCGGGCACCCGTCGTTCTTCGCCCCGGCTCGACGGAGGAAGTCTCACGCATCTTGGCGCTTGCCAACGAGGCTCGGGTCGGTGTGGTGCCTCAGGCCGGCAATACGGGACTGGTCGGGGGACAAATCCCATTCCAGACCGGGAATGAGATCGTGGTTTCCGTCTCCCGCCTGAAGCAGATCCGCGACATCAATCCAGCCGCCTACATCATGACCGTCGAAGCAGGGTTGACGCTCGCCGAGTGTCGGGCGGCAGCAGAGCGCGCCGACCGGCTATTTCCTCTGAGCCTGCCTTCGGAGGGAAGCTGCCAGATCGGCGGTAATCTTGCGACGAATGCGGGCGGCGTCGGCGTGCTGGCTTACGGAAATGCACGCCAGCTCGTGCTGGGGCTCGAGGTGGTGCTGGCCGATGGGCGCGTCGTGCCAGGGCTCAAGGCCCTGAAAAAGGACAACACCGGCTACGATCTCAGGGATCTCTTTATTGGCTCGGAAGGCACGCTGGGCATCATCACAGCCGCTGTGCTTCGGCTTTTTCCCAGGCCGGCCGAAAGCGCGACGGCCATGGTCGCGCTGGCGGAGATCTCACACGCTCTCGACCTTTTCTCTCTGGCGCAGGAGACCGCGGGCCGATCCGTGACCGCGTTCGAGTTCATCCCGCGCATTTGCATCGAGTTCGTGCTCCGGCACATTCCAGGGACACGGGAGCCGTTTCCGAAGGCCTATCCCTGGTACGTCCTGATGGAGATTTCAGGCGCGAAGCCTGATGGTCAGGCTGCTCGCGATATGGAGGACGTTCTGGGGCAGGCCGCTGAGCGCGGTTTGCTGCTCGATGCGGTGCTCGCCAGCTCGCTGACGCAGGCGCGGGAGCTTTGGCGGCTACGCGAAAGCGTGTCGGAAGCGCAAAAGCCAGAAGGCGGCAATATCAAGCACGACGTCTCGGTGCCGATCGCACGCATCGCCGAGTTCATCGAGCGCGCCGACCGCATCGTTGAGTCCATCTGTCCTGGAGCGCGCCCGCTACCGCTCGGTCACTTCGGCGACGGCAATGTCCACTACAACGTCGCCCAGCCGATCGGGATGGAAAAGGAGCGGTTCCTCGAGCTTTGGGACAAGATCAGCAGCGAGGTGCATGCACTTGTCGTGGAGATGGGCGGCTCCATTTCGGCAGAGCATGGTATCGGCCGCATGAAGCGCGGCGATCTGGAGCGCTACAAGAGCCCGGTGGAGCTGGACTTGATGCGGCGGATCAAGGCGGCGTTTGATCCGAACGGAATACTCAATCCAGGGAAGGTGCTTTGATCGGGAGCGATCGGATGTCGTGAGGTCGTGAGCTCGGGTGCTGCCCGAACTCACGACCTTACGATGCTCCCAATGCTGCGGGCTATTTCTTTTCCCCTTCACCCTCACCTTCACCAGCGCTCTCTTCGACCTTCTTGCCGGCGATGGTGGCGACGGTGAAGTCACGTTTGATGGTCGGCTGCACGCCCTCGCCCAGTGGCACGGACGAGATGTGAATGCTGCGGCCAATCTCAAGACCAGTGAGGTCGACGGTGATGGCCTCCGGAATGCGGTCCGGCGGGCAAGTAACCTCGATCTCGTGGCGGACGACGTTGAGCACGCCACCGCGCTTCAGGCCAGGGGAGGCACCCTCGTTGATGAAGCGAACCGGAACCACGACGCGAACGTAGTCGGATGCGCCAACGCGCTGAAAATCAACGTGGATGGGGAGATCCTTGACGGGATCAAGCTGGATTTCGCGCGGCAGAACGCGGCGCTTCTGGCCGTCGACGTTGATGTCCAGAACCGTCGACAGAAAGCGACCCCTCTGCACCACCTTCCAAAGCTCGTTGGCGTCGAGGGCGATCGTCTCGGGCTCCTTCTTCTCGCCGTAGATTACGGCCGGTACCTTCCCCTGACGACGCACTGCCCGGGCGGCCCCCTTACCAGCCCTGGGACGCGCCGTGGCCGGGATTTCGACAACTTCAGCCATGGCTGCTCTCCAATGAAGAAAGGGCCGGTAACGGCCCACGTTTATCCCCGGCCTCCAAGGGTGCCGAAGGATCGTCTCATGTCACTGAGATGCGGGCCTTATAACCGCGAGGATGGCAGTTGACAATCGGATGAGGCAGGTTCCGCGCGTCTCAGTTGTCGCCCGCCGCTCAGTAGAACAGGCTCGACACGCTCTCCTCACGGGAAGTCCGGGCAATGGCCTCGGCGATGAGCGGCGCGATGGAGAGCACACGGATGTTCTTCGATGCTTTCACCGCCTCGGTGGGCTCGATCGAATTCGTGATTACGAGGGATTTCAAATTCGAGTTCTGAATGCGGGCGACCGCACCGCCTGAGAGCACCCCGTGAGTGATATAGGCCATGACCTCGAGCGCGCCCTTCTCGAGAAGGGCTTCGGCCGCGTTACAGAGAGTGCCGCCGCTGTCGACGATGTCATCGACCAGGATGCAGCGTTTGCCCCTCACGTCGCCGATCACGTTCATCACCTCGCTCTCGCCGGGGCGCTCGCGCCGCTTGTCGCAGATGGCAATCGGGGCATCGATGCGCTTGGCAAGTGCGCGGGCGCGGACGACACCGCCCACGTCCGGCGAAACGACCATGAGGTTACTGAGCTCGAACCGCTCCTTGATGTCGCGCACCATAACGGGTGCGGCGAACAAGTTGTCGGTCGGGATGTCGAAGAAGCCCTGGATCTGGCCGGCGTGCAGGTCGAGTGTCATGACCCGGTTCGCACCGGCGCGCTCTATGAGGTTGGCGACGAGCTTTGCGGAAATGGGCGTGCGCGGGCCGGGTTTACGATCCTGGCGGGCATATCCGTAGTAGGGGATCACCGCCGTGATGCGCCGGGCCGACGCCCGTTTCAGCGCATCGATGAGGATCAGCAACTCCATAAGATTGTCGTTGGCGGGAAAAGACGTCGATTGGATGACATAGACGTCTTCGCCACGGACGTTTTCCTGGATTTCGACGAAGATCTCCATGTCGGCAAAGCGGCGGCACACGCCCTTGGTCAAAGGCACGCGCAAGACCGAGCTGATCTCCTCGGTCAGCGACCGATTGCTGTTACCGGCGACAAGCTTGATCTTCAGTCCGTCGAAGTAGTCTTTCCGGCCAGCATCATTCATTGCAGACACCACTTTGCCCCCGCTGAGCGGCTTCTAGCAAGCAGGCCCGGACGTGTAAACGTCCGGGCCTTGCTTTTCATGACGGCAATATGAAGCGGATGGAGCCTAGTTCGTGCTCCTGTTTGGCAGCAGCTTCAGGATGCCCTGAGCGGCGGCGGAGGCAGCTGCATCAGCCACCTTGCCCCATTCGCCGTCGAGCGAGCCTTCTGGAATCTCGTTCTTCTGCGAGACTGTGCCAAGCTGCTTGCCCTGCGGATCCTTGACGTGCCAGTCGATCTGGATCGGTTGCTTGCCGTTCTGGCTTTGGCCCAGCTTCACGCGACCTTCGACTCTGTAGGTATTTCCGGTCGGGCGATCGGCCAGAGCAATGCCGCTGCGGGCAAGCTCACGTTGCAGCGCGCTGGTCAGGGAAACCGAGCCGTCACCCGGAGCACCCGTGACACTCGGCACCATCGCAGTGATGGGGCCGCTGCCACTGATGCTGGCCGTCGCAGCCGGCGCCGCCGCTGGCGTCGGGTTTGCCGCTGCCCCGGAGGATGAGAGCGCCGCGGTCCTGACCGGCTCATTCGCCGAGCTGGTGTTCGCCACCGCAGCCTCGGACTGCATCCAGGTTGCGATTGCGGTTGCCGTCTTGCCCGTGATCGATTGCATCACGTCCGGCGTCACGGCAGTCCAGGGATCACGCGAATCCGTCTTGCTTGCCAGCTCCTCGCCGGTGATGCGGTGAACCCGCTTACCCGTCGGGTCTGTCACATCCCAGATGTACGACACCTTGGTGCCGTTCTTCTCCTTCGCGGCGACGATGTAGCCGCGCAGCGTGAAGTCGGCACGATCCGACGGCGACTTGGCAACCGATACGCTCTTCTGCTCAAGGCCCTGAGCGAGTTGGGCTGAGAGCTGATTGCCTACCGCCTCAGGCGCACCGATGACCGGCGCGATGGAGATCTGTGTTGGCGCGGGGGATGGCTGTACAGCGGTTTGAGATAACAGCTGCGAGTTGTCCCCCGAAGTGCCCAGAATGTTTGAATCACTGCTGCAGGCAGTGAGGCCTGCAGCGAAAATCGATGCCAGCGCTGCGAACGCAAGCCTCCTCAAAAGGCGCGACGCCGCAGCAGCATGGATGGTCGTCACGATGACGTCCCCCTTTTATGTCCCGCTGTTCAACCGGCAGCCGACGTACCAACTCTGCGGCCTCTGAGAGAATCCGGTACACACACGCGAATCCTGTAACTCTTGCGTCGAGAGGCGTCCAGATCGTTTGCCCTCAGCAGGCCGTATAGTGCCCCATAGCCGCCTGAACGAGCCGGTGTTTTCTGTGGATGAAGGCCTAGGTCAAGACAATGGCGGAGATTTGGCGGCCGTAATCCGGCTCTTTCCTAAGTGTTGCGCGGCGGTAGCTGAAGAAAAGTGATTCGTTTTCATAACTGCACAGGGACCGCCGTTCGACCGCTTCCAATCCTGCCTGAATTAGGCGGTGCTCGACATAGCCCGGCAGATCGAATCTCGGGCGTGCATCGGGCGCAGGGCGGACAAAGAAACGAGCATTATTCTGTGTCAGCGCTGAGGAATTCGGCTTCGAATTCCGGCCCGACCTCGTAGGCCGCTTGGTTAATGCAGGGGCCTATGGCGGCACGGATACGGCTGCGGCGGGCGCCGAGGCCGATCATGGTTTCGATAGTTGATTTGAGAATGCCACCTAGGGCGCCCCGCCAACCGGCATGAGCAGCCGCAATCACTCGCGCGCTCGGATCTGCGAAAAGAACTGGGGTACAGTCCGCCGCCAAAGCGCCGATCACGAGACCAGGTGTGCGCGTAACCAGCGCATCTGCCCGGGGGATCTGCAGGGGATCGAAAGGGCGGTCGACGACGAGCGCCTTGGCGCTGTGGATCTGGTAGAGGGTCAGCACCTCCTCGCGAGGAGCACCCAGGCATCGGGCGACGCGCGCGCGATTCTGGCGGACGACGACTCGGATCGTCCTTGGAGCCCAAGCCGCAATTGAGGCTGCCGTAGAGGCCAGTGGAGACGCCACCCTGCCGCGTGAAAAAGCCGTGGCTGACACCTGCGATGTCGCTGAGGCAATCCGCGCGAATAATCGTCCCGTCCACAGCCATTCGTGTCCCTCCTTTACCCAGCCGGCGGGAATGGCGGCAGCACAGGAACGCCGGAGCGCACGCACACGACCTTAAACCGACCGCCCATGCCGAGCGGATCGGCGATGCGCTGCACGCTTGTCTCAATCAAACCGGCTTCGCTGGGTCGAGCTGCCGCCATGAGCTTGCCTGCGCGTTCCGCCAGTCCCAGGCCGAATAGGAACTCGGATTGCGTTATTGGGCCGTCCACAGCCAGTCCGCGTTCGGCGCACAAATCCTTGAGCTCGGCGAAATCGACGTGAGCAGTCAAATCCATTTCGCCAGGCTTTTCGAAGATCGAGGCGTACCGATGGCGGCTGATGGCCTGCAGGGTTTCGCCGAATGCAGTCTCTGTGTGGCCGTAGTCGATGAGCAAGGCAGCCAACGGCTGTGCCGACCATTGCCGCAGTGTATCAGCAAACTGAGCGAATCCGGGATGCGTCTCGAGAACATCGCCTTCCTGCGGTGGACGGCCGGCGGGAAGGCGCTCAGGGTGAACCGGCGGACCGGGCACCAACTCGAAGCACTCTCGCGAATCGAGCGCGACACAGCGCTCGCACCACCCGCCGTCGGTGAACACGAGCTGGCGTACGGGAAAAGCATCGAGAAACTCATTCGCAAGAACGATCGTCGGCCGCGTCCCGGCAATGTCGGGCGTGAGCTCGTCGTGCCACGACACTGGCACCTGCCGGAGTGCTGCCGCGAGTGTCTGGCGCTGCGTCTCCCGGAGCAGAGGATTGCTCTCGACCAAATGGAGCTGGATTGCCTCCAGGAAGCCGGGAACAACCCGAGCCGCCCGCAGCGCATCGCTCATCATCGTGCCGCGTCCCGGACCGAGCTCGATCAGATCGAGCTGCGCCGGCGCCCCCATGGCTCGCCAGGCCACAGCGGCCCATATGCCAATCAGCTCGCCGAAGGTCTGACTGATTTCCGGCGCCGTCGTGAAATCGCCGGCCGCGCCGATGGCGGCCTGACCGCGGTAATACCCATGATCCGGGTCATCGAGACAGGCGCGCATGTACTCCATGACAGACAGCGGCCCCTCGCGCCTGATCCGCTCCTTGAGCTTCACGGCGAGTGGCGTCGGCTGCTGTTCGCGTGTCATCGCGTTCCTACGGGTGGCTCAAGGAGGAGCGTCGCATCTGGGCGGTTCGGATGAAGTAAAGGCCAGCCAGGATCATCGGTATCGAGTAGGCGATGCCAGGGGTCAGGAATCCGACAGTCAACGCGTGGAATGGGTCGGGCTGGCGGAAGAATTCGCAGAAAGAGCGCGCCACGCCGTAGCCGACCATGAATACGCCCGTCACGAGGCCTGGGCTTTTCAGCGCATGTGCGCGGTGTGTCATCCAGCGTAGGACCAAGAACAACACCAATCCCTCGAGAAAAGCCTCGTAGAGCTGGCTGGGGTGGCGCGGCGTCGGCTCGATGGCCGCGTACTGGTACATGGCCTCAGGGAACACCATCCCCCACGGTACGTCTGTCGGCCGGCCGAAAAGCTCGCCGTTGATGAAATTTGCGATGCGGCCGAAGAAGAGGCCGATCGGGACGGCGGCTGCACACATATCCATGGAGGACAAGGGCGAGACACCGGCGCGGCGCGCAAAGGCCCAAATGGCAATTCCGCAGCCGACGAGAGCCCCATGGAACGCCATTCCGCCGCGCCAGACCTGAAGAATTTCCGCCGGATGGTTCAGATAGTAGATCGGTTCGTAAAAGAGGACGAAGCCGAGGCGGCCACCCAGCACGACGCCCAACGTCATGAAGAACAGTAGGTCGTCCGTTTTCTCCAGGCCGAATGGCGGCTTGCCGCCCGACCACAGTGCGGGATTTCGCATCAGCCGCCGGATGTAGAGCCAGCCGAGGAGCAGCCCCGCCATATAGGCAAGCCCGTACCATTTCACGGTGACCGGGCCGAGCTGGAGCGCGACCGGATCGATGTTTGGAAATGGAATGGCGAGAAAGCTCGCGAAAGAATTCATCGATAGCCTGCGGTGAAGCGGTGAGGCGGAAGTTTAGCGGCTCGCCAAGCAACATTGCCGCGCGCCGGACGTTGACGGCTCGGTGCGGCTACTGTCAACCGGGTGCGCCGATATGCTTGCGCCGGAGCGCACCGAGACCCATAGTGACATGCAACCCAATAGATCACGAGTGGCGGCTAATCCCATGACCCAGACCACCAATCGGTTTTTTGACGAGCTGGCGAAGATGATGACGGACGCGGCAGGCGCCGCTCAGGGTCTGCGCCGCGAGTTCGAGTCGTTCATGAAAGCCCAGGGCGAGCGCGTGCTCCGCGAGATGGATGTCGTACGGCGCGACGAGTTCGAGGCGGTCAAGGCTATGGCTCAGCGTGCTCGGGAAGAGAACGAGAAGCTCGAGGCCCGGATTGCAGCCCTCGAAGCCGAATTGGCCGCTCTGAAAAGCAGGGCGTGAGTTTTTCCTGCATCGCCCTGAGTCGCTTGCTGTGTCGAGCCTGACACGGCTGGCGACATCCCCAAGTTTTCCATGGATTGCGCACACTTCCTCCAAAAGCAGCGCGAATTCGCTTGCATCGCCCGAAACTCATCACTTTGCCCGTGGACAATAAGAGGGTGAGCTTGCGACTCGTCCCTTGCATCTGTTTTGGTCGCTCCCGCTCAGCGACCGGTTTATCCGGTTCACCACAGACTGTCCGGCGCTGATCGTCGTGAGGGGATCAGGGGATGTCGAGCGTAGATCCTCAAGCCACGCGGCGGAATAACAAGGGGGATGGCTGGGAATGGCATCGGCGGAAGCAGGCTATCAGCGCATGAGCAATCCAATCGATATCGTCGAACAGGTAGCACATACCCACGGCTGGGCGTGTGATCGCACTGCCGATGACGAAGTTACGTTGATCGTGGCGGGGAGCTGGACGGACTATCACCTCTCGCTCAATTGGCGGGACGATCTCGAGGTGCTGCATCTGGCTTGCGCCTTCGATTTCAAGGTGCCGGACAACCGTCTGCCAGAAATTTACAAGCTCATTGCGCAGATCAACGAGCAGCTTTGGCTCGGCCATTTCGATTTTTGGACCCAGGAAGGACTGATCATGTTCCGCCATGGCCTCATGCTCAACGGGGCGCTAGCAACGCCGCCGCAGGTGGAGGCCCTGTTGAAGGCGGCGCTGGAGGCGTGCGAACGGTACTATCAAGCCTTCCAGTTCGTCGTCTGGGCCGGAAAGGAAAGTCGGGAGGCCCTCGTCTCCACGATGTTCCACACCGAGGGTCAAGCTTAGGCTTGCCCCGGAGGCGTGCGTCGACCCCGGCCTCGGCGGCACATTGATGACGAGCATCGGAGTGATGCGTTATTCAAAAGAGCCCTCCGAAATAGATCCGGTGGGGTGGATGAGGCCCGCACCATGAGGCTGCGGTGGCAACTTTATCCTTTGCTCAAGTGGAGTTCGGTGCGGTGTCGTTGAGCCTGAAGGGCAAGCTGTTGCTGGCCGGCGCTGGCAAGATGGGTGGGGCCATGCTGACGGGATGGCTCGATCGCGGCCTAGCGCCCTCACAGATCATCGTGCAGGATCCTGCGCCGCCGCCCGAAAATGCCGAGCTCATTTCGCGGCATGGCATTGAGATGCGGCAGCCGGGTGCCCCCCTGCCAGAGCCGCCCGCGGTGATCCTGGTGGCAGTCAAGCCGCAGATCATGGATCAGGTCTTCCCGGAGCTTGCCACCCAAGCCGGACCGGAGACGTTGGTGTTGTCGATAGCTGCGGGAAAGACGATCGCGAGCTTCGAGGCGCATCTGCCTGCTGGCTCGGCGGTGGTCCGCTCCATTCCCAACACCCCGGCAGCGATCGGTCGGGGGATCACCGTCTGTTGCGCCAACGCTCACGTTTCCACCAGCCAGCGCGAAATGTGCCAGTCACTGCTGTCGGCCATAGGAGAGGTCGGCTGGGTGGAGGACGAGGCCTTGATCGATGCGGCCACTGCGGTATCCGGCTCGGGTCCAGCCTATGTTTTCCTTCTGGCTGAATGCCTCGCCGAGGCTGGGCGCGCTATAGGCCTCGACGCCGACTTGGCGAAGCGTCTGGCAAATGCAACTGTATCCGGTGCAGGCGAGCTGTTGCGGCAGTCCGGGCTCGAGCCATCGGTGCTGCGGCAGAACGTGACTTCCCCGGGTGGCACGACGGCAGCCGCCCTCGAGGTACTTATGGCGAAGGACGGCCTGCAACCACTCCTCGTCCGCGCCGTTGAGGCGGCGGCGAGGCGTAGCCGCGAGCTCAGTGGCTGAGGTTCACATCAGCCTTTCAAACTCGCCGAGCGACCCTATGTCTTTAGGGCACGGAGGCTTGTCATGTTCGATCAGACACTGCGCGGCCGGATCATCGAAGCGGCCATGAAGCTCGCGAACGAGCGGCCCTGGAAAGACATGACCCTGCTCGACATCGCGGAAGCGACCGGCGTCACACTCGTCGATCTTAAGAAGGAGTTCTCGAGCAAATCCGAAATTCTTGCGGCCTTCACCCGGGCGGTCGACGATGAGGTGTTGCGGCGGGCGCCTAAACGCGAGAGCACAACCAGTCGGCGTGATGCCCTGTTCGAGATCCTGATGACGCGGTTCGATGTGCTGGCTCCGTATAAGCAGGCCCTACGCTCGATCGCGGGCGACTTGCGTGCACCGGATCCCGCGTTCGTCTGTGCTTTTCTGGCCTCCCAACACTGGATGTTGCAGGCGGCCGGCATCGAGACCAGCGGCCTCAGGGGGCGCATGAAGGTCGGTGGTTTAGCTGGTCTTTACGCATCGGTATTTCGGACTTGGCTCAAGGATGACGATCCGGGCCTGGCTCGCACCATGGCGGCACTCGACCGTCGGCTCCGCCGGGGCGAGCGGACTTTGTCCGATATCGAGGACGTCAAAGCCTGCGCTTGCCGCGTGATCGATAGGTTCGCATCGCTTGTACGCCCGAAGCGGCACGCTGAGGCCGGCCCGGAAGCAGGGGCAGGGCCAGCCCCGGAGGAGACCTCCGGCGCAGGCATCTAACGCTGGCGCTTGCCAAATTTGACACGCAGACCTGTTGCGGTGCATCAAGCCGCCACAACCAGCCAATTTGATTTCAGGGGGAAGTTTGCGCCGTGCAACAGAGGTCCGAGCCGTCGACGACAATCACTTACGACGACTTCGCCAAGGTTGACATCCGGGTCGGCACCGTAGTGGAGGCGGAGCCTTACCCGGAAGCGCGCAAGCCGGCGATCAAGCTCAAAATCGATTTCGGGCCCGAAATCGGCATCAAGAAGAGTTCAGCCCAGCTCACGGTGCATTACACGCCGGAGGAACTCGTCGGCCGGCAGGTCGCAGCCGTGGTTAACTTCCCTCCACGCCAGATCGGCAAGTTCATGTCGGAAGTGCTGACGCTCGGGTTTCCGGATGCCGATGGTGCCGTCGTTCTGATCGGGCCGGACAAGAAGGTCCCGAATGGCGGCAAGCTTTTCTGATTGGCTTGCCGAGCCATCGAGCGCATCAGGTCAGGTGGGCTGACTGTTGTCGGCTGAGACGACGAACTGCTCCATCGGCTTTCGAAGCCGCATCCGCACGATTCCGTGCGGTGTGCGAATGGCAAGGCCGACGATCTGCACGTGGTGAATTTGGAACTTCTGCTCGTTCACCGAGAACGTGCGCACCTCATCCAGGTACTGTGCGATAAGCATGCGCCCCACGATGCAGCGGGGCGTTTCGGTGCCAGCATTGATCTGCTCGATGGCCGCGCTCAGTGCCTCTCCGTTCTTGGTCAGCGTAATCACAGCATCGATTTCCGACGGCTGGTCGCAGACTAATCCGCTGGTCAAGAAGACTTGGCCCTTCTCGAGGTTCGCGGCCGATTGACTGTACTCTGGCGCTGAACGCTGGATATCGAGTTCAGCCGCAGGGGCGGTAGCGGAGAGGGCAACAGCAATGGCAGCCGCCGCACCCCACCGAACAGGGTTGATCACGGTTGGCCTCCATTTCTCGTCGTCCCGTTAACCGATGCCGTTCGAGGGAGTTCCGGCGTGTTCCGGCCGAGTTCACCGCTGGAACTTCGCTACTCGGGACATGCAGGCGAGATAAACTCGCTTTGAGCAGAAATTCCGTAAACCTCACCCTAGGGATGCCGGTTGGCTGCGGCCGCTCCTCGAACAATAAAGTTCCGGTCCTCGGAGAGTTACAGAATGGCAATATCCCGGCCGTACCATCTGCCTGCGGCTCAACCGCATCACTGTTCAATTCTGATGTGAAGACAAGTCAGCTCTGGGCTGAAACTCACCGCCTCGAAGTCGCCAAAGAGCTATCGTCTTTGCTATCAATGATCGGATCACAGACTCGGTGGAAGGGCGCTGGTGCGCTCCGTCAGAGAGGGGCCATGCAAACACGGCGGCTTTTGCTTCGGAATGGCCTACTTGGGTGTCGCTGCAGCGACCGCGGTTACAACGGCCGTGGCACAGCAGATGACGGCCGTCGCTCCGGCACCGGAGCAAAGCGCCGGAACCCCATCTCTGCTTGGGAGCTACCTTGCCGGTCGGTTCGCTCGCGAGCAGCGCGACACGACCGCGGCTGCTGATTTCTACTCCCGAGCCCTCAGCCGCGATCCCGAGAACGAGGTGCTCATCGAGCAGACGTTCCTGATGGAAGCGACCGAGGGGGACTGGGTTCGAGCGATCGAGCTCGCTCAAGTCCTGGTGGCTACCCAGGGCACGCATCGCATGGCGCGTCTCGTGCTCGGGCTGAACGCGTTCAAGACCGGCAACTACGAAGCAGCCGACCAGCATTTCCGCGCCGCGAGCTCAGGCCCAATTGGGGAGCTGACCGCCTCGCTGGCGCGCGCGTGGGTCAAGCTGGCGATCGGTGACGTCGACGGCGCGTTGGCGTTGCTCAACACGAAACAGCAGGCTGAGTGGGCCCAGTTCTACATCCGCTATCATCGTGCGCTCGTCGCTGATCTCGGGCGACGGCCCTCTGAAGCGAGGAAGGCGTACGACCTCGTATTCAAGATGGACGCGCGTACGCCGCGAACGGCTATGGCCTATGCCCAGCACTTGGCCAAGGCCGGCAACCTGAAGCTCGCCAAGGCAATCCTGAGAGAGCACCTGAGCAAGACCGGAGGTGATGGCCATCCGACGTCGCGGGACCTCTACAACCGGCTCAATGCGGGCGAGAAGGTCTCGCTCATCGTCAATACCGTAGAGGAGGGCATGGCCGAGGTCTTCTACGGGCTCGGTGAGGCGCTGACGGGTGAGGGGGGCGTCAGCATCGGTGCGCTCTATCTGCAGATGGCGCTCTACCTGCGGCCGGATTTCCCGTTTGCGCTGGCGGCATTGGCCAACGTCTACGAGACAACAAAACGGCATGAGGAAGCGATCGCCGTTTACGAGAGAATTCCTGCTGGCACTCCGCTCGAAACGTCCGTCGAGATCCGCAAAGCAATCAATCTCAACCTCCTGGAGCGGACGGACGAGGCCAAGGCGCTGCTCGACCGGCTGCTCGAGAAAAAGCCTGATGATCTGCGGGTGCTGGACGCCGTAGGCACCATCCTGCGCGGGCGGAAGCGCTACGAAGAGGCCATCGACTATTACACGAGAGCCATCAAGCTTATCGACAAGCCGGAGAAGCGGCATTGGGTTTACTGGTACGCTCGCGGCACGTGCTACGAGCGGATCAAGCAATGGCCGAAGGCTGAAGCCGATCTGAAGAAGGCGCTGCAGTTGAACCCTGACGAGCCGCTGGTGCTCAATTATCTCGGCTACTCTTGGATCGACCAGAACCAGAACTTGAAAAAGGGCCTGGAGCTGATCGAGAAGGCCGTGGCGCTGAAGCCGGACGATGGCTATATCGTCGACAGCCTCGGATGGGCCCACTACAAGCTTGGCAATTTCGAGGATGCGGTCCGTTTTCTGGAGCGTGCCGTGGAGCTCAGGCCCGAGGATCCGGTTCTGAACGATCACCTCGGAGACGCGCTATGGCGCGTAGACCGGAAGCGAGAGGCTCGATATCAATGGCAGCATGCGCTGACCTTGGATCCCGAGCCGGAAGAGGTCGAGAAGATCAAGGCCAAGCTTGAAAATGGCCTACCCGACGAGCCCGCGGCGGAAACACCGGCGAAGAGTCGCCAGGCGGCCCGGGATGCGCGTGCCGATAAGCAGGCTCGTTGACGGCAAATTTCTAGAACACTGGTTCTTTCTTGAATTGGCGCTGGCCCGGTTAGGCGTATGGCTGAAGCTGAAAGGGTGAGCAAACCGGGCAGCATCGTTGAGTGCGCGCGCGCCAAGATTAACCTGACGCTGAGCGTGGTTGGACGGCGTTCAGACGGCTATCACGAGCTGCGAAGCTTGGTCGTGTTCGCTGATATTGGCGACACGGTTACGCTCACGCTCGGGGCGCCCCCGGAGGTCTCGGTTACAGGGCCGTTCAGCGCGGACATCGCAGGCCGTAATCTCGTTGCCGAGACATTGACCCGACTCGCGCAAGCTGAGCCACGATTTGAGCTTGGCGCTGTAACGATCGAGAAAAACCTGCCGGTTGCGGCTGGTCTCGGCGGAGGCTCAGCCGATGCTGCGGCTGCGCTGCGCGCCATAAAACGTGCCAATCCCGCCATCTCCGATACGTTCGACTGGATGGGATTCGCTGCCGGGCTTGGGTCCGATGTGCCGGTGTGCTTCGTAAATCAGCCATCGCTGATGTGGGGACGGGGAGAGAAGGATCTTACCCCTGGCGGGCTTCCCGCCGATTGCTGCCGTTCTGGCGAACCCCAGAGTGCCTGTTCCGGCAGATAAAACCGCGCAAGTGTTCCGGCGCCTTTCGGCTCCCCCGATATCCGAGATGTCGCCCGATCCCGAGCCGCCGCCGCTCTTCGCTGGGGCTGAGGATGTCATCGCCTATGTCCGAGCACACGCGAACGATCTCGCTGAGCCTGCACGTGATCTGGTCCCGGCTTGCCGTGACGTTGAAACCGCTCTCGAGTCGTGCAGCGGCTGCCAGCTGGTCCGCATCTCCGGCGCCGGCCCGACATGTTTCGGCCTGTTCACGTCCGACGAGGCGGCGCACGCGGCCGCCCAGCATCTGTCGCGATCACATCCCACTTGGTGGGTGCGGTCCGTCACGCTCGGGTGAACAAACGAAGTCTTATCCCTGTGTTCGGGGGCACCGCCGCGTGCTAGAGATGCGGCATGCAAGCGTTCGGGACCGATGGATCAGGAGCATGGTGATGCGGCTCCAGGGCAAGATCGCATTCTGCACGGCATCTGGCGCTGGGATTGGGCGGGCAACGGCGATTGCGTTCGCGCGCGAGGGCGCACGCGTGATCGCCACCGATATCGATGGGAGCAAGCTGAAGGGCCTAGAGGAGGAAGGCGTCGCCGAATGCCTGGAGCTCGATGTGCGCGATACTGCGTCTATCGAGGCGTTAGCGAAGCGCTTCTCGCCGGTCGACATCCTCTTCAACGCAGCCGGCTTCGTTCACCACGGCACCGTGCTCGACTGCACGGATGACGAGTGGGATTTTGCCTTCGATCTCAACGTCCGCTCCATGCATCGCACGATCAGGGCCTTCTTGCCGGGCATGCTCGAAAACGGGGGCGGGTCGATCATCAACGTCGCATCCGCCGCTGGCTCCATTCGCGGCATCCCCAACCGCTACATCTATGGGACCACCAAGGCAGCCGTGATCGGGCTAACCAAATCCGTCGCGGCTGATTTCATCCGCAAGGGCATTCGTTGCAACGCCATTTGTCCTGGCACTATACAGTCGCCCTCGCTTGAGGAGCGCATCGCCGCGCTCGCGAAAACGGTCGGCAGCGTCGAGAAGGCCCGGCAAATGTTTATCGACCGGCAGCCGATGGGGCGCCTCGGGTTGCCCGAGGAAGTGGCCGCCGTGGCCGTTTACCTCGCCTCGGACGAAAGCGCTTTTACGACCGGCACCACCATGCTCGTCGATGGGGGCTTTGCACTGTGACGGGGCGTGGTAGGGCTTTCCCTGACCTCCTTACGGATCGATGGTCGCCTGCATCACCAACCTGATTGCCGAGGCTCGAGACTGATGCCGCGCTTTGCTGCAAATCTCAGCATGATGTTCACCGAGGTGCCGTTCTTGGACCGCTTCGAGGCAGCTGCCAAAGCGGGTTTCAAGGGCGTCGAGTTTCTCTTTCCTTACGACCACTCGGCGAAGGAAATCGCGGCGCGGCTGGAGGCCAACGGCCTTACACTGGCGCTCTTCAACCTGCCGCCTGGAGATTGGACCAAAGGCGAGCGCGGCCTCGCGGCGATGACCGGACGGGAGGCCGACTTCGAAGCTGCCT
This sequence comes from uncultured Pseudomonadota bacterium, assembly GCA_963786775.1. Taxonomy (GTDB): domain Bacteria; phylum Pseudomonadota; class Alphaproteobacteria; order Rhizobiales; family Hyphomicrobiaceae; genus ZC4RG25. The sequence goes on from CAWBAM010000042.1 coordinate 102,977, forward strand.
TACGCCAAGCGCTCAGCTATGCGGAAGCGCTCCGGTGCCCCCGCGTCCACGCCATGGCCGGCCTCGTCCATCACGGCACCTCTCGCGCTACCTACGTCGCAAATCTGCGAAAAGCTGCGCGTATGGCGAAGGATTTCGGGGTTGAAGTGATCATCGAGCCGATCAACACGCGCGACATTCCAGGCTACTTCCTGAACCACACGAGCGAGGCGCGGGCGATCATCTACGAGGTCGGAGAGCCCAACCTCGGGCTCCAATTCGATATCTATCACCGGCAGATCGTGGACGGCGACGTCGCGACCGCGATCCGTGAGTACGCTCATCTGACACGTCATTATCAGATTGCCAATCCTCCGGATCGGGGCGAGCCGGACGAGGGCGAGCTCAACTATGCATGGCTCTTCAAGCTGATCGATGAAACCGGTTTCGATGGCTGGATCGGCTGCGAGTACAGACCACGGCGCGGCACTGTCGAAGGATTGAAATGGGTCGAGAGGTGCGGTGTCCGCCTCGGCTGAGCCCACCCGGAAGCTCGACCACAAACGACCTCAAGGGAGGAGCGACGTCATGAAAGTCCTGATCATCGGCGGTGCCGGCATGATTGGCCAGAAATTGGCGCAACGCTTGGCGCGGGATGGCAGCCTCGCCGGCCGACCGATCACCAGCGTCGTGTTGCACGATGTCGTCGAGGCTCAGCGTTGCCGCGACTGTCCATTTCCGATGACCGTCAAGGTGGGTGACCTCTCCCGGCCAGGGGAGGCCGATGAGCTGGTGGCCGACAAGCCGGACGTGATCTTCCATCTCGCCGCTGTTGTCTCGGGCGAAGCTGAGCTGGATTTCGACAAGGGCTATCGCATTAATCTAGACGGCACGCGATATCTGCTCGAAGCTGTTCGCAAGGCCGGCAATAAGCCACGCGTCGTGTTCACCAGCTCCATCGCTGTGTTCGGTGCCCCGTTTCCCGAGGCGATCGGCGATGAGTTCTTTACGACGCCGCTCACTTCCTACGGGACGCAGAAAGCCATCGGCGAGCTGCTGCTGGCGGATTACACGCGTAAAGGATTTCTCGACGGCATCGGCATTCGGCTTCCGACGATTTGCGTCAGGCCGGGCAAGCCCAACAAGGCCGCCTCGGGCTTCTTCTCGAGCATCATCCGCGAGCCGTTGGCTGGGCAGGAGGCCGTGCTTCCCGTGTCCGAGGACGTGCGCCATTGGCACGCAAGTCCGCGGGCTGCTGTAGGTTTTCTGTTGCATGCTGCAGCGCTCGACGGCGAGACCGTTGGCCCCAGGCGCAACCTGACGATGCCGGGCGTGTCCGTGACCGTCGGCGAGCAGATCGAGGCCCTACGCAAAGTCGCTGGCGACAGGGTCGTGGCGCGTATTCGCCGTGAGCCGGACCCGCTGATCATGCAGATCGTGTCCGGATGGCCGCGCAATTTCGACGCGCGGCGGGCTATCGAGCTAGGCTTCCGAGCGGATTCGAGCTTCGAGGAGATCATCCGCATACATATCGAGGACGAGCTCGGTGGGACCATAGCATAATTGTGAAGTGCTGCGAGGCCGGCGGTGCGGGCGCCCCTGGTAAGGCTGTTCCCCGGCCCCCATTTGTTGAAAGATGCGAAAGCACTAGAACAGTCGGCTAACATCAGGTGCGAGGCGCACACCAGCTTTACGCCTCCGACAGACAGACGAGGAGCTCATCCGTGCCACGCGGGATGAGGCATTCAGTATGCAGACGAGGGGTGATTCACCCTATTGGCGCCACAGTGTTCGGCGCTAACGTTCTGTCGATCACGCGAGGAGTGACTGCGCGATGGCGACATTTGAGTCACGCTCCGAAGTGTTCGTCGCGTTCCGTCGTGGTGAGCGAAGAGCCATTCCTGCGGGGATCGGGTTCGTGATTCTCGGGAGGTGCGCAGCTGGCTCCGATCGAGAAAGCAGCACCGACGATCACGTCGTCGCTCTAACAACTGCCTCGAGCAGATTTGCTACGAGATGATTCATCGAGGGCACACTATGCCGAACGGTTCAGACTCAGCGCTGGGATTGACGCGGGACGCGGCGACAGCTTCCGATGCGCAGCCGGAAAAGCCATCGGCACGAGCTCCCTGGCAGGGACGCTATCCATCGAACGGCCAGGCCAATGGCGTGCGGTCGAACGGCTCCGGTTTGGTTCCCGGCGAGCTGAAGGCGCAAGGCGATACCCCGACGTTCCGGGACCGGGCACGGACCGTGCTTCCGGTCGAGTATCAGGGCCGCGAGGTTGTTTTCGAGGCCCATGCTTACGAGGACGAACTCGGCATCCTACCAGGCGCTGGCCCTTGTTTACCGTGGGACATCACCGTCGAGCGCGGACGAGCTGCCGCTCGTGCGAGTGCACAGTGGTTGCGCGACGGGTGACATCTTCCATTCTCTCCGCTGCGACTGTCATGCCCAGCTCCAAAAAGCGATAGGACGCGTCATCAAAAGCCGGATTGGGGCGATCATCTATCTGCCTCATCATGAGGGGCGCGGTATCGGCCTCGTTGCGAAGATAAAGGCTTATGCGGAGCAGGACCGAGGCCTCGACACCGTGGATGCGAACCTTTCGATCGGCGCACCCGTCGATGCCCGGGATTATACGCTTGCCGCGAAGATCCTTAAGGACCTGGGCCTCACCGAGATCAGACTGCTGACGAACAATCCTCTCAAAGTTGAGGCGCTTCAGCAGCTCGGAATCAAGGTCGCCGAGCGAGATTCAGCACGCCACATCACCATCCCGCTACAACGCGCGCTATCTCGCGACCAAGCGGGAAAGAATGGCGCACAAGCTGTGATCAGCGGTTGAAAGTCCGCGCAGCTCGAACGTCCGGCCATTCAAGGTCGGGAGATTGCTTCTCGGACAGCACAGCTATAGTACCCGGAGTGCTGGCAGAAGCTGCCTAGCGTGGTAGGAGTTGCGTTGGTCCAACGTAATCGAATGGGGAGAAACGCATGACCATCACACGTCACGAACCAACGGAGATCCTATCCAATGTGGTGGAGGCGAACGGCTTCGTGTTTACAGCCGGAGTTACCGCCAAAGATACAAGCCAGGACGCGAAGGGCCAGACCGAGGAGATTCTCAAAGAGATCGATAGACTGTTGAGTTTGTGCGGTACTGACAAGAGCAAGATCGTCTCTACAACCATTTGGGTGTCGGATATTCGTTACCGCGAGCCGATGAATGAAGTCTGGCGCGCTTGGACTGGTGGCAAGGACCTTCCGGGGCGCGCTTGCGTCGAAGCGAAGCTCGCGGATCCGAAGCATTTAGTTGAAATCGCTGTGATTGCCGCGAAGTAGATTGCACACGATGGGCCGGATTACATCAATGTTTTCCGGCCCTACTCCAGAAGACCTCATGAGCAAAAGCCAACGCAGACCTCCGGCCCGGCGCGCGCAATTCAAGCATTTCAACCTGATACCTACGCGCTGGATGGACAACGATGTCTATGGCCACGTCAATAACGTGGTGTACTACTCGTATTTCGATACGGTTGTTAATCGGTATCTGATCGATTCAGGCGGGCTCGATTATCATTCGGGTGAAACCATCGGCGTCGTCGTCGAGACCAGTTGCCGCTTTCACCGTTCCTTCTGCTTTCCCGAGGACATTGAAGCCGGTTTGCGCGTCGCCCATCTCGGCAACTCGTCCGTTCGTTACGAGATAGGGCTGTTCGGCGTCGGCGAGGACGAGGCTCGCGCCGATGGCCATTTCGTCCATGTGTTTGTCGATCGGGCGACACGTCGGCCGACACCGATGCCCGATCGGATGCGGATCGCATTAGCGCGTCTCGCCGACGGTTGAGGCGTCAGCGGTCTTGCCAGTCGGCGTAGGCCGGTGCGGCCTCTGAATGCTGACCCTGCATTTTTTCTGCCGAAAACGATCAGTTTACTGTATATATTGAAGCCCGCCGATGCTTCGACGGCGTTTGCGCAATTAGACATATCACCCTGAAACATCAGTGTTTCAGCATTCTGCTTATTTTGCATTTTTGCGGTCTGGAAAACCTGTTGATTTTTTCACGCCTCATTAGTTATGCTCGAGGTGGGGAGGTGGTTTGGGGCAAGCCTCGCGAGAGGGGAGTTATCGCGAGGAAACTCTGGCCAATCACCGGCGATTGACAGGAGCTTTGCCGTTCTGGCGGCGTACCTTGGTATCAAGGTGCGGACGGGGGAGTTGTATGCGTACCGTCGTCGTCATAGGGACTCGACCGGAAGCTATAAAAATGGCGCCGGTCATCAAGGAGCTTAAATTACGCTCGTCAGAAAAATCGGAAACTTTCGTTGTTTCCACGGGGCAGCATCAAGAGATGATGCGTCCCATTCTCGAGTTGTTTCGAATAAATCCGGATTTCGATTTGGGCCTGATGCCAAAATGCGGGTCCATCAATTCTCTTTTCTCAACCGTCGTGAGGGAGATAGACGACAATACTTGCGAGCGTCAGCCCGGATTTCATTCTCGTTCATGGCGATACAACATCTGCAGCTGCTTCCGCGCTCGCAGCTTTTCATCGAAAAATAAAAATCGGGCACGTCGAAGCGGGCCTCAGAACTGGTCGGCTCGATGCGCCCTTTCCAGAGGAGGCCAATCGCCGAATTATTACGCAGCTGGCTCACCTGCATTTCGCACCTACCGAGACGGCACGATCGCGATTGATTTCAGAAGGAGTACCAAGAAGTCGGATCATGGTAACCGGGAATACAGTCATAGATGCGTTGCAGTTCGTGTTGGCACGCCTGCGTAATGAAAGTTCGCTTAGGCGACAGCTGGACGAAAAATATCCGCTTTTTAGAATGTTCTCAGCACATCATCTTGGTTACTGGACATCGTCGCGAAAATTTCGGTGCTGGACTTAGACAGGATATGTGAGGCGCTTGCGCGTCTAGCGCAAAGACAGGATTGCGCAATCGTTTTTCCAGTTCACCTCAATCCTGCGGTGCGGAGAGCTGTTCTTGAGCGGCTCGGTGGTGTGCCGAACATTCATCTCATTCCTCCGGCCGATTACGTGGAGTTCGTCTACTTGATGTTGCGCAGCACTGTCATCCTAACGGACTCTGGTGGCGTCCAGGAGGAGGCGCCCAGCCTCGGAAAGCCGGTGCTCGTCATGCGCGACGTGACCGAGCGTCCCGAGGCGATTGCGTCGGGGTCGGCGCAGCTCGTCGGAACTGAGCCGGAGAAAATCGTCGGGGCTGTCCGGAAATTATTTCCAGGGGCGGCGTGCGTTCAACGCCATCCGCCGCAATCCATTCGGCGATGGACGCGCTGCTGAGCGGATCGTGAGCGCTATCCTCGCCGCATCACAATCCAGTAGGGATTCAGAGGTTATTTGCAGCTTCAACGATACGGAGAGTGTTAAGCGAGTAGACGAGCGGATTTTCGATCGCATGCCGCTCAACACCCTGCATTCAACAGAAGCGGAAAGGAGGATAGCGCATTAAGGCGGGCCACTGGCGTGGCAGCGGGGAGGTGCCGGACGAGCTTTGGGGGAGTCGCTTTGCGCGGAGTAAGAGCTCGTCCGGCATTTATCGGGTTGACGAGTATGCGTATCATTTGTGTACCTGCCGTTGTGACAGTATGTGTTGCCGTTTTCGCAGCCGCGATGCCGGATGTGGCTGCAGGTCAAGAATCTCCAATTAGCTCGGTCAGATATCACCACCGTCTTTGGGTATTACGGTGTGCACCCATGGCAACAGCCAGCGGCGATTTACGACAGCCTGGGGTAACGCATACTTCTCCGAGCGGATTGGGAGCGCACGCCGAAGCGCATGTAATGGACCGGGAGGACACGGCTGCATTTTTTGCCGGCGGCCTTTCGTGGAGCAGCGACCGTGCTGAGGTGCGCGGTTGGGTCGGCACCAGCACTGACAACTTCAACACCTTACCTGAATATTATGCGCGTCTCGAGGCCTCCTATTCGTTCGCACCTGAGTGGGGGCTCGTCTTCAGGCCTGCGGTGACCTATCGGCAATTTCGCAATGGCACCGAGGAGGCGATCGGCGGACATCGAGGTGGCAAAATATGCTTCCCTTGAAACAGGCCATCTCGTGTTCACTGTCATGGCCAGGGGCATCGTCATAGATCCGGGCGCCATATCAGCGGAGCCTTCGGAGCCGGCGTGCTCTATGCTCAAACGGGTAAGGTTTCTGTTGGGATCTCCATTGAAGGTGGACGCGCGAGCTATGATGGGCTCCTTGGCCCGGGCGAACTCGACGAGTTCTTATTTCACCATCCGTCCCTCGGTGTCGTTCTATTTGACAGAAGGGTTGGAGCTGGTGGGAATGATGGAATACAGCAGCCGCCAATCCTACGATCTTTACGGCGGACATGTCGGACTGAAATTCCGGTTCGATTGAGCAAGAGAATGGTCCGCCTATCATGATCGTTCTGGAAAGTGTGGTTCTCCTCGCCGTTCTTATGGGGCTGTGTCTTGCCGCGCGGCAATACACGCTTTCCTGGCGTGTCGCTACAGGAGCAGGCGACGAATGCCGTCGAGAAAAAAACGAGCCATCCTGAGAACGACCGCGACTGGCCGACAGTTTCAATTCTGATCCCGTGCACATAACGAAGAGCGCTGTCTTAGACGGCTGCCTAGTCGGCAATGACCGCGCTCGACTATCCAACGGATAAGCTCACCATCGTCGTCATCAACGACCGCTCGACAGATCGCAGCGGGGCAATAGCCGAGGCTTTCGCCGCCCGTGATGCACGGATCAAAGTTCTGCATCGTGAGGCGACAGCTCGGCCTGGCAAGGCTGCCGCCATCGCTGACGGAACGGAACTCACAAACTCGGAAATTCTCGTTCTCTTCGACGCCGATTACCTGCCGCCGCCAGGATTGTTGAAAGAACTCGTTCGCCTTTTGAAGACGAAAAGGTGGGCGCCACTATGGGTCGGGTCGTGCCTTCAAACGCCGATGCCAACGTGCTTACAAGGCTGCTCGATCTTGAGCGCCGCGCCGGATATGGCGTCGATCAAACTGGCCGTGCACTGTGGCATCTGCTTCCGCAATTTGGCGGAACGGTTGGTGGCATCCGGCGGTCCGCGCTTGAAGCTGTCGGCGGCTGGCGCATGGGGCATCTGGCCGAGGATACGGATTTGACATTCCGGCTTGTTCTTGGCGGCTGGCGCATCGCTTACCTTAACCACGCGCGCTGCCACGAGGAGGTGCCGGAGGAGTACGCAAGCCGTTTCCGGCAGGTACGCCGCTGGGCTTACGGTCATAACCAATGTCTGTTCGAGCATTTGGGTAGCGTGCTGCGCTCGCCGCGGCTCAGCTTTGCGCAAAAGCTCGACGGGGCCTTGATACTCAATTTTTATCTTTTTCCCTGCTTGTGCGCTGCTGGGCACTGTGGTGGCCGTTCCGCTACTCGCTTTCCGCACTGATGATACCTGTACTCTGCGTGTTGTGGGATTTCCTCGAGCCGTTGCTCGCATTCGCGGTTCTGGCGCCTTATACCCAGATCATGGTTGCGGCACGCGCCGATGGGCAGCGACATGTAGTTCGGGTTCTCCCTTTGTTATTCATTTCGGCGAGCCTGTCGCTGTTGGCGTCTGTTGCCGGGCTCGCGTTCTCGTTCGCAACAGCCTTACCGGTCTGACCCTGAGTGGGATAAGACCCGCCGATATCGCGCGGCATGAGCATCGCGCTTTCTACCGGCGCGTTGTCCGAAAGCCGGCTGCTCATAGGGGTCGCATTCTGTGGCGCCTACATTGGCGCGCTCATAATCCTATTCCGCTGGTTTTCGGCGAGCTGCGCGAGTCATATCCTTTCAGTCGAGCCGAGCCGCCCGCGAGTGCGCTCCCAACCGACATTATGGTGGCGATCGGTCCTTCGACTGGCCTGGATTTCGGGCGCTGCGGGAGCCCTGCTGATCGCCGAGGCCAATGCGCTGAATCCAGCTTGCCGCCATTTTCGTTCCCGGAGTGCAATGCGGCGATGGCTGGCTTTCCATCCGCCGCTGCACGATGGAGGTCGCAGAGTCGGTTTCGCCCCGCGGCGCCAGGCGCTTTCATTCTGAGTTGGTTGTGCCCTGAGCTTCCTTGCCAGCTCTCGATTGATCAGCCGCACGGCTTACTTTCCTTTTGCTGTGCTGGCGCTGGGGATCGTCTCGTTCGCAGCAGGGATCGACATTCTAATTGGAATCGATGGACCCGCGCGGCCTTCGCTCATTTTTCGGTTTTCCAGCGCACTGGCATTGACGGCAGCTGGAGGCTTTGCACTCGGCGCGCTCATTCTGCGCACGAATTCAATCGCGGCCTATGTCCACGCGATGCTCGCCCATGCGGTGGGGGCTTCAATCAGAATTCTAGGTGCACTCGCGCTGCTGATGCTGTGGCCATTTCTTCCTCCTGCATCAGCCGTCGCCATCATGATTTTGCTAATTGTGCCCGGCGTTGCGACCGCGCTCACGGCCGCAGCGGTCCTTTCCATTGCCCCTGACGATGAGCAGCAGTCAGCATGACCAGCACCCGAATACTCGACAGTCGATTGATGATCACGCTGTCCGCGGGGAGCAGCCAGGGAATTACGAGGCGCAAAACGAAAAGCTTCCCGACGATATGTCGGGAAGCCCGTTCTGATCATCTCAACTCGAGAGCGGTTCGTTCTTTAAATTTCGAAATCGCCGCCCCAATCACCTGCGTCCCAGCCACCATCGTCCGGCTCATAGTCGGCGTCCTGGAGATGGGCGTCGTCGTGGTCACTCGTGTTGTCATCGGCTGCTTGCTGGGCCTGAGGCTGCTCCGGCTGGCTGGCAGCATCATTGGTCGGTGCAGGGGCTGCCTGCGCGGATGATCCGCCGCCCAGCATGCTGGAAATGGTGTTGGCGAGAAGCATGCCGCCAGCGACACCGGCCGCAGTTGCCATCGCCGACTGAAGGAAGCCGCCCTGCTGCTGCCCTTGCGCCTGTTGGCCAAGAGGACCTCGGGTCTGCGGCGCGCCGATCGGTCCGCTTCTGCCTCCTGGCGCCGCGTTCAGGCGGGCACCGGCGTTCGGCACACTGCCGCTTGCTGGCGTGCGCTGAGCAGGTGCCGCTGGGCGCGCTCCGCCAAACAGCCCGCTGAGAAAGCTGCCGGATTGAGCTGGGGCCTGGGCCGCCTGCGCTTCCAGCTCCTTGACCCGAGATTCAAGCTCACGGATGCGCTGATCGGCCTGCTGGAGGGCATGCTCCTGAACGAGCACCGACTGCACCAGCATGTAGGCCGCATCGGGGATCTGCTGCACGGACTCGTTGATCAGAGCTTCCGCCTCGGGATCCTTTTGCGGACTACCGAAGGAGCGCATGCGGTCGAACAGACCGGAAATGAGCTGGCGTTCGTCTGGGGTCATCCCTCTCTCCTGGCGGTTAACCACGGCGACTGATGTAAGGAATCGCGAGGGCCTCGCAAGGGGCCTTGAGCACTTTTGTCGAGCTTCAGCGTGACCGCTGATCGCCTAGAAGAGGGCGCCCCGGGCAGCTACGGGCCAGACCGCCTCCACGTGCGCATCCCGCAACCGCGGACCGCGGACGCAGACGTACCAGTCATGCAAATTGACTGTTGGATCGCAGTGGCCCGGGATCAGGAGCACTTTGTCGCCAAGCCTTGGCTTGTGCTCACATTCGGTCAAATCAAGGACGCCGTGCTCATCAGACGGCCGATGGTATTTTGCTCCGGGCAGCTCCGGCACGTCGGGAAACCCTAAATCATTGCTCAGCGCCTTGTGTCCCGCATCGACGACAGCGCGGTTCGCCTCCGGCACACTCATGACGGTCGCCAGCACGAACAGGGAATGTTCGAATGCATCGAAGCGCGAACCGTCCGGGTTTTGATTCCGGCCGTAGTCGGCATCCATGAACACGTAGGAGCCCGGCTGTAATTCGTTCCAAATGCCGCTTGCGGCCTCGAGCTCCAACGTGCCGGTGCCTGCGCCACCGATAATGCGGCAGGTCAGGCCGACCCGGTCCAGCTCGGCGACAGTTTCCTTCACGCGCTCGCCTGCAACGGAGATGGCCTCTCGGCGCTCCGCATATGTGCGAAAATGCTGGGCCGCACCGTAATAGGCCTGCAAACCGCCGAATGTGAGGTGAGGCGAGGCTGCGATCGCGGAGGCAAGCTCTGCCGCGGGACGGCCAGGAGCGATGCCGCAGCGGCGGCCGCCACAATCGATTTCAACCAACACCTCGAGGCGTACACCTGCACGGGCCGCCGCTTTGGCAAGCTCACGAACGTTGTCGTGGCTGTCCGTGCACACTGCAACTCGGGCTTCGTGCGCCAGCCAGGCCAGCCGGTCCAGCTTCCGCGCACCGGCTATTTCGTTCGTAATCAGCACATCGCGGATGCCACCACGGATCATGATCTCTGCTTCAGAGATCTTTTGGCAGCAGACGCCGACGGCTCCGTGCGCAAGCTGCTTGTGCGCGATCAGCGGAGACTTGTGGGTTTTCGCATGCGGCCGGATGCGAATGCCGTACCGCTGCGCCAGATCCTCCATGCGCTTGAGATTGCGCTCGAACGCATCGAGGTGGATGACGAGCGCTGGTGTGTCGATGTCGGCAAACGGCATGCCCGGCTCTGCGGGCGGAGGCATCGTCACTTCGCGTTGTCCTTTCGGTCTGGTGGCGTGTCACCGGCTTGCGGGTAGCGGCCCGTGTCGAGCAGCCGTGACATGTATTCCTCATACGACAGGCCGGCTGCCGCGGCGCGGCGCAGGCGGAACAGCAAGATATCGCGTGGCGGTGTTTTCCAAACCTCCGCGTGAGCCTGCTTCCAGGCATGCCGCACGTACAGCAACTTGCCCGGCGGCTCTCGTCGTCCAGTGGCGGACCGCCATTGTGGCCGATGCCGAAGGTCGGCCACTCTTTAGGTCGAACCCAGTATCGCTCCTTGATCACACGCCGCTCCTGCCGCGGCTAAAGACACCTGATTCTGCAAAGCAGATGGTGCTGCAACTCGTCTCGCCACAGTAACGAAAACAGGAAGGCGAGGACTACGGCATCCCACCCGCTCCCAGATCTGGCCTCTTCAACCTCGCTCGAAACGATCGTTCCGCCGCCGACCGCCTCGGCGAATTTGGTGAAGAAGGTGTCGGCATTCTTCTTGGCGACGCTGTTGATGAGGCGCGAGCCAAGCTGGGCGATCTTGCCCCCCACATTAGCCTCGACATCGTAGATGAGGCGCGTGCCACCGTCTTCAGCGGGTTCGAGGCGCACCGCAGCCCCGCCTTTGGCGAAGCCAGCGACGCCGCCTTCGCCCTCGCCGCTGATTTTGTAGCTGTTCGGAGCGTCGATGTCGCTCAGAGTGACTTTGCCTTTGAAGCGCGCATTGACGGGGCCGATCTTGACCCGCGCCACGGCCCGGAAGGCGTTCTCGCCATCCGGCTCGAACGTTTCACAGCCGGGAATGCAGATCTTGAGCACTTCGGGATCGTTGAGCATCGCCCAGACACGTTCCCGGTCGGCTGCGAGGACGACCTCGCCACTCATGTTGACGGCCATGATGAAGTGTTCCGATCTGCAGTTCCCTGGGCTGTCGAAGGTCAGGCCGCAGCGGCCTCAACCGCACGCCGGGCCATCACCGTCACGAGATGAGCGCGGTAGTTGGCGTCAGCGTGGATATCGGAGTTCATGAGCGAAGGATCGACGCTGATGCCTTTGAGGGCATCCGGCGTGAACGAGTTCGCCAACGCCGCTTCCATGTCCGTGGCGCGGAAAACGCCGTTCTGGCCCGCACCCGTGACGGCGACACGCACGCCTTGCGGCCCCTTCGCGACCGCGACGCCCACCATGGCGTAACGCGAAGCCGGGTTCGGGAACTTGGCATAGGCGAACCGCTCTGGGATCGGGAAGGACACCCGAGTGATGATCTCATCCTCCTCGAGCGCCGTCGTGAACAGGCCCTGGAAGAAGTCGTCAGCGGCGATCTCCCGCTTGTTCGTGTGGAGCGTCGCGCCGAGCGCCAGAACCGCCGCTGGATAGTCGGCAGCCGGGTCGTTGTTGGCCAGCGAGCCGCCGATGGTGCCGCGGTTACGGACGTGCGGGTCGCCGATGCTTTCCGCGACCTTGCAAAGTCCCGGGATCGCGGCGGCCACTTCGGAGCTTTCGGCAACCTCCGCGTGGGTGCTCAGCGCGCCGATTACCAATCGGTCTCCGGCGCGTTCAATGCCCTTAAGCTCCGAAACGCCGCGCAGATCGACGACAAGAGGAGGGCTTGCAAGGCGCTGCTTCATGGTCGGGATCAGCGTCTGGCCGCCCGCCAGCAGCTTGGCGCCGGATCCATCGGCTAGAAGGGCGGCCGCTTCGCTCACGGTGCTGGGCCGCTGATAGTCAAAAGCGTACATGTCGCGCCTCCCTTATTCCGCCGCCATCTTCCGCACCGAAGCCTGCGCCGCGCGCCAGACGGCCTGCGGCGTCGCCGGCATGGCGATGTTCTCATGCCCAAGTGCATTGGTGATCGCATTGATGAGCGCAGCAGGTGCCGCGATGGCACCCGCCTCGCCGCATCCTTTGATGCCGAGCGGATTGGATGGGCACGGCGTGTTCGTCATGGCGACATTGAACGAGGGCAGGTCGTCAGCCCGCGGCATGCAGTAATCCATGAAGCTCGCCGTCAGAAGCTGGCCGGATGAGTTGTAGACCGCGCGCTCGAGCAGCGCCTGTCCGATCCCTTGAGCGACGCCGCCGTGAACCTGCCCCTCGACGATCAGCGGATTGATGATGACGCCGAAATCGTCGACCGCCGTCCAACGGTCGATGCGCGTGACGCCCGTCTCGGGATCGATTTCCACCTCGGCGATGTGCACGCCCGACGGGAAGGTAAAGTTCTGGGGATCGTAAAAGTAACTTTCCTTCAGGCCCGGCTCGATCTCCGAGCTGTCGAACTTGTGGGCGATATAGGCCTGCAGAGCGACCTCGCCGAACGTCATCGACTTGTTGGTGCCGCGGGCCGAGAAGACGCCATCGTTGAAGTCTACCGTTTCCTCCGGCACCTCCATGCAGCGCGCGGCGATCTTGGTCGCCTTGGTGACCACCTTGTCGAGCGCCTTCGAGATGGCCGACATGCCGACTGCGCCCGATCGCGAGCCGTAGGTGCCCATGCCCATCTGCACCTTGTCGGTATCGCCGTGGATGATCGAGATCTGATCGATGGGGATGCCGAGCCGGTGCGAGACGAGCTGGGCGAAGGTCGTCTCGTGACCCTGGCCATGGCTGTGCGAGCCGGTGAGCACCTCAACGGTACCGATCGGGTTGACCCGCACCTCGGCCGACTCCCACAAGCCGACACCAGCACCGAGCGAGCCCACCGCCCTGCTGGGGGCGATGCCGCAAGCCTCGATGTAGGCCGAGAAGCCGATGCCGCGCAGAAGCCCCTTGCGCTCGCTTTCGGCCTTGCGCTGACCCGAAATTGGCGTAGTCGGCAAGCTCGAGCGCTTTTTTCATACAGGCGGCATAGTCGCCCGCATCATAAGTCATGATGACCGGGGTCTGATGCGGGAAGCTCTTGATGAAGTTCTGCATCCGGAACTCGGCCGGATCCCTGCCGAGCTCCCGCGCTGCGACCTCCACCAGCCGCTCGACGACGAACGTGGCCTCAGGCCGGCCGGCGCCACGGTAGGCGTCGACCGGAGCGGTGTTGGTGTAGACGCCGTCCACCTCGCAGTAGATCGCGGGAATGTCGTACTGGCCCGACAGCAAGGGCGCATAGAGATAGGTCGGGACCGACGAGGAGAAGGTCGAGAGATAGGCGCCCAGGTTGGCCTTCGTCTTGACTCGCAATGCCAGGATCTTGCCCGAGCCATCAACGGCCAGCTCTGCCGTCGTGAGATGATCGCGGCCGTGGGCATCGGCGAGGAAAGCCTCCGTGCGGTCTGCCGTCCACTTCACTGGGCGCCCGACTTTCCGAGCGGCCCAGACGCAAACCGTCTCCTCGGCATAGATGAAGATCTTCGATCCGAAGCCGCCGCCGACATCCGGCGCAATCACCCGCAGCTTGTGCTCAGGCGCTATGCCGATGAATGCGGACAGCACCAGACGTGCAACGTGCGGGTTCTGGCTGGTCGTATAGAGCGTGTAGGAATCCTGCCCGCGATCGTACTCGCCAATCGGCCGCGCGCGGCTCCATGGCGTTCGGAATCAGGCGGTTGTTGACATCTCGAGCTTCGTGACGTGCGCGGCCTGGGCAAAGGCCGCATCGACAGCGTCCTTGTCGCCAAGGTGCCACTGGAACACCGTGTTGTTGGGCGCCTCGGCATGGATCTGCGGCTGGCCGGGGTCTTGCGCCGTGGCGAGATCGACGACCGCCGGCAGCACTTCATATTCGACCGCGACGAGCTCCGCAGCATCCCGCGCCTGATTGAGCGTTTCGGCGATGACCACGGCCACATGATCGCCGACATAACGCACCTTTTCCGTGGCGAGCGCCGGATGCGGCCCCACCCTCATCGGCGTGCCGTCTTTCGAGTGGATCATCCAGCCGCAGATCAGCCCGCCGATCTTGTCCGCCGCGAGTCCTTGCCGGTGTAGATGCCGAGCACACCCGGCGCCTTCAGTGCGGCGCTCAGATCGATGTTCTTAATGATTGCGTGCGCGTGGGGCGAGCGGACGAAATAGGCGTAGGCCTGCCCGGCCGGCTGATGTCGTCGACATACTGCCCGCTGCCCGTGATGAAGCGGAAATCCTCGCGGCGCCGTACTGGAGCGCCGATGCCCGTGCTGGTCATGGTGTCGTCTCCTCCCGTGCGCCTACTCTGCCGCCTGCCGGAACTCGCCCGCGCCCATGGCTGCGGCGCCCGCCGCTACGGCTTTGACGATATTGTGGTAGCCGGTGCAGCGGCAGATGTTGCCTTCGAGCTCTTCGCGGATGGTGCGTTCGTCGAGCTGAGTGCCCTTGCGATTCACGATGTCGATCGCGGCCATGATCATGCCGGGCGTGCAGTAGCCGCACTGCAGCGCGTGATGCTCGCGGAAGGCCTCCTGCATCGGATGGAGCTGGCCGTCCTTCGCGAGCCCTTCAATCGTCAAAACGTCTGAGCCGTCGCAGGACACAGCAAGCGTGGTGCAGGACTTCACGGCGCGGCCGTCGACATGCACGACGCAAGCCCCGCACTGGCTCGTGTCACACCCGACATGCGTGCCCGTCAGGCGCAGGTGCTCTCGCAGAAACTGGACGAGAAGCGTGCGCGGCTCGATGTCGGCCGACACACTCTTACCATTCACGGTCATCGTGACTTGGGTCATGCATTTCCTCCCACACGTCTCGCTGAAGGGATTTTGTAGCGAGACTGAAAAAGCTCGACAGCAGCGCCACAGTCTTCGCGCTGGGCACGCGCAACTGATGCCATCGACAGCCACTAGGCGTAACGCGCACCCTTACCGAGCATTAGAATTGTATCAAGTAACGGTGTTCCGCAAGCTCCACGGATCGCCATCCCCGCTGCTGGGCAAAATGTCCAAAAAACAAGAAAAGCGGGCACCGGGCCCGCTGCAATCACTCTACCAGAAATGCCAAGGGCCGCGAACGCGGCCCCTTGTGAAGTTTGCCCCAGAGCCGGGAGCGGGCACCGCTCTCGCGGTGCTCCGCTCCGCTTTGGCGCTCTGGGCTATGGCGCCAAACTTCAGGCTGCCTGTGTTGCTAAGGCCGGCAGCTTCTTATCCTCCCAGTTCTCAGGCGTAGATCGCAATGCAATGCCGATGTGTCGAACCTTGCCTGCAATCCTTGCTTTTTGAACCCCAAGCTCACCGAACTGGCGACAGAAGATCGGCAATGCCAACGGCTCCTTATCCAGTTCTTCGCACCAGGCACAATAATCTTCGTAGAGTTCAGTCGATGTAACGCTTGAGTTCGCCTTCTTATCGATCCTTTCCTTGAAGAACCGCTCGACGTCTGACTTGGGAGGCACGAGCCTCACTGGGTTTCTGTTGTCGTTCACGCCAACCTTCAGTGGAGCGGCAACCTCGACAGTTCTCGTCACTTCAGGCTCAGCTTTCGCCGCCGGAGCCATAGCAGGCGCGGCCGGCGCACGACGGTCATAGATACGCCACTGGCTAAAAGCGATGTACAGGCCGAAGCCGGAGCCGACTTCAAGCAGAAGTGCAATGAAGATGGTCAGCCCAGTCTGGATATCCTCCACCGTAAGAGTTGGAACGAAAATGCCTGCAAGCTTGGTCAGCACTGCGGCCTGAGGATCGGCCTCAGCCATTACCGAGCCCGAGTCGACCTTGGAAAGCTCGGCCTGGATCTCCGCAATGCGAGCCTCGAGTTTCTGAGCTTGCTCAGCTGAAGCGAACTCGGCAACGAGCCCATTATATTGGCCGCAGAACGTCCGGCCCTTCGGCCCCGTTACTTTCGTACAGCCTTCGGTCCACTGCCACTCGCGGCTGTTTTTCAAGGTATCGATGTCGCTCTGAACCACGGCCGCCGGTCTATGCTGCGGCACCCAGCTCAGCTGCTCCTTTGCCCGCTCCAGGTCGGAACGGAGATCCTTATAGGATTGCGCCTCGACGGCACGCTGGCCGGCAGTGTCCATCCGGTTCAGCGCTGCATGGCCAAGAGCAGAGGTGAGGGAGTAGGCGGTCACGACCAACCAAACCACCGCGGAGGCAGCCGCTTGCGACCACATCCGGTTTCTGACTGCGGCGAAGAAGAAGAACGGCACGAGCGCCTTCAGGCAGTCCGCCGCCGCGCTCGCCGATCCATAGATCAGGCCATCGAACTCGGTCTTGCCGAGGTAGAAGCCAAATCGCCAATTCATCGCGGCCGACACGGCGAGTAGAACGCCGGCCGCTAACACGCCTATGACGCCCAGAGCATGTCTCATTGCAGTGCCCTCTCCAAAGTCGTTAGGGGCCTTCGGTACATTACGGTCTGATGGCCCCGCTGATGTGAGGGAGGTGCTTGCGAACCAGCTTCGAATTCAGTGCCAGTGTCCCTCTGACGGCACGGAAGCGATCACGATGGCCTTGCCGTTGAGCACCGCTCTCAAGCCGAGAGCCCAGCAAGATCGGACCGCACGCATTGAACTGTCGCTGGAGCGCTGAGCCGCCGGTTTTCAACAGGCAATCATCGCCGCTAGATTTTGCCTGTGAATATTCCGAAAGCGGCCTAAGCAGAACAGTACGAATACAAACAATTTCCCCCTCAGCGGGGAAACCTATGCGATTCGCCTGGATTTGTTAATTTTTTTAACTGGATAGTTTTTGCAATTCCGTTGCAACCAGAAATATGAGCGCTCGATTGGGAATTACTCCTCGTTTTGTTATCCCCAGCCGCGTCCCAATTTATCCACTTTCGGCCCAGGCCAAGGCGCCTCCTTTCCACAAGCTTCAACCAGCAGCCGCGACGGGGCTTTAACGGGAGCCCCTGTTGCTGTCCGAGCTCAAAGTGCCCATCTCATCGGCGCTCTCGGTTCAGGTCGTCGAGTTGTCCAGTCAAAAGGATGTGACGGCTCGGGAACTGAAATGATGGACCCTTGGTTTTCGTTCATCGACAGCGTAAAGAAAAAGAAGTGTGCGGAATGGCTGAGGGTTTTCACTGGGCCCCGAAGCGGGTCCGGCTGCGTTCGCGGATCTCGCTTGGGGTGGCGGTGATGCGTATTGGGGTGGGGTTGGTAGTCCTCTTGGGAGGTGTCGCGCTTGCGGTGATGCATTTCCGCGCGCCACCGGAACCAGCCGCGATCGAAAAGATCGTTTTAGCCCACCAAGCAGGTGAGCGGCTGAGCACGTCATCTATCGTCACAGGCAGCTCCACTCGACCCACCAATGACGATGGCCGGGATGGATCATTGGGAGGCCATTTGATCGTGGCCGGTAAGGCAGAGCAACTCACCTATGCGGCCGACCGAAGTGGAGGGACCGATGATGGCCGTGATCTGACCCGCACCTTACAAGCAGAGCTGAAGCGGGTCGGCTGCTATCGCGGAGCCATCGATGGCGACTGGGGTCCCATGTCCAGGCGCGCCATGGCTGAGTTCGCGAGCCGGGTCAATGCCAGCCTTTCCGTTGACAGACCCGATCCTCTTCTGCTGCGGATGGTGCAGGGCCATCAGGGTCAGGCCTGCTCGTCAGCAGCCTACGTGGCAATTCGTGACCAGCCCAGGCGCGAAAACGCGGAGCCACCACCGGGCCGCATGTCGGTCGGCGGTCCGTTGGTCGATGCAGGCGAGCAAGGCTCTGGGCGTGCGCAGAGCCGCTCGCGCCGGCGGCCACGCGTTGCAAACCGCGACTTGCCGCCGCCATACTATAGGTCTTCGCAACGTGACCGCCGGCACTGGACCGAAACGATCTTCGACGACATATCACGGCGGTAACGGCGTCCTCTTCCACGGCTCTCGCAGGTCGAACAACGAAGAGTGACCCGCGTTTGCGCGCTGGAACCGGTGATTTGACAGCGCGTTGCGCGTCGAGAGAGGGCCAGCGCGATGTGAGACCGTCATGTCATTTTCGCTGAGGAGTCCGGCCTTTCAGAATGGCGAGCTGATCCCGCGACGTTACACGGCTGACGGCGATAACGTCTCGCGCCACTGGAATGGTCCGACCCACCGCCCGGAACGCAGAGCTTTGCATTGGTCGTCGAGGACCCCGATGCCCCATCCGGCACATTCCGTCACTGGGGCGTATACAATATCGCTGGGACTCGCCGGGCGCTGCCCGAGGGTGCGGAACAAGCCAGAGCCGAGGGCCTGGGGCTCGCAATCAATGACCTCGGTAACGCGCGCTATGACGGGCCGGTACCGCCGCGTGGACACGGGGTGCACCATTACCATTTCCGATTGTTTGCACTCGACACCGAAAGCTTGGCACAAGCTCCCAAGATGAGCGTCGAGGATATCGGGAAAGCGGCGCAGGAGCATGCGCTGGCTGAGGCCGAGCTTGTGGGGACCTACGAGCGCTGATTTGTGTCAAGCTAAGCGACTCCAGTCGCAAAATCGGTGCGCTGGCGCGAGAGCAATTCAAAGCCGTCAAGAGACGAGCTTCAGCAGAAAGCGTCGCCACCGGCTGACCTTTACGTCTGTGGCGCACCGGTTGGACGTCCTATGCTGCTATAGCGAAACCCTTCAGCGATTGCTTCCCGCGGTTGGTAGATATTGCGGAGGTCGACCAGGACGTCTCCGCGCATGACCTCCCTGAGGGCGCCGAGGTTGAGCGCGCGGAATTCGTTCCATTCCGTCAGGACCACAACGATATCGGCCGATGTGGCTGCCTCTATCGCGTTGCTGCACCACTCGACCCCCGGCAGCAGGCTTTCGGCGTACTTGCGGCCTTGGGGATCGTAAGCCCGGATGCTTGCCCCGCGCTCCTGGAGCATCGGGATGACCACCAGGCTTGGCGCATCACGCATGTCGTCGGTGTTCGGCTTGAACGTCACGCCAAGGACCGCGATCACCTTTCCACGTACGGATCCGCCGGCGGCTCTCTCGATCCGGCTCGCCATAGAAATCTTACGCTCGTCGTTGACGCGCTGAACCTGCTCGACGAGCGACAGCGGCGAGCGCGCCTCGCGAGCGATGCGGATCAGGGCTGACACGTCTTTGGGGAAACAGGAACCACCGAAACCGGGGCCAGGGTGCAGGAACTTGTCACCGATGCGACGGTCCTTGCCGATGGCCTCCGCCACTTCCTGCACGTTCGCGCCGACTTCCTCGCACAGATCCGCCACCTCGTTGATGAAGCTGATCTTCATGGCGAGGAAGGCGTTGGCGGCGTACTTGGCAAGCTCCGCCGACTCCGGGCTGACGAACATGATCGGCGCGTTGCGCAGGGCGAGCGGCTTGTAAAGGCGTTCCATGATCTCGCGGGCGCGTGGGTCCTCGCAGCCGACGAGCACGCGGTCGGGATGGGTGAAGTCCTGAATAGCGGAGCCTTCGCGCAGGAACTCCGGATTGGAGCACACGGCGAAGTCGGCATCGGGTCTCAGTTCCTTGAGGCGGCGAGCAATCTCACGGCTGGTGCCGACCGGGACCGTCGATTTCGTCGTGATCACCGTGAAGCCGTTCAGGTGTGGAGCAATCTCGGATACGGCGGCGTAGATATACGACAGATCGGCATGACCATCGCCGCGCCGCTTGGGCGTTCCGACGGCGAGAAATATCAAGTCGGCGGAGGCGGCCGCTGGCCCCAGGTCGGTGGAGAACGACAGCCGTCCCGCAGCCATGTTCCGCTGCATGAGGTCGTCGAGGCCGGGCTCGTAGATCGGCACCTCACCGCGTTTCAGGCTTTCGACACGGGAATGGTCCTTGTCGATGCAGGTGACAGTCCATCCGAACTCGGAAAAGCAGGCCGCGGAGACAAGTCCTACGTAGCCGGCGCCAATCATGCAGATGTTCAAGGCTGACCTCGCGGAATATGCTGTGCGGTGGGCTGCCGCCCCCGGAGCAGCAGTCCGCTCCGGGCTATGCCAAATTCATGAGGGGTTCAAGCTGGTCATATGGAGGTTGTTAAGGTAGCCCTTTCTGTCACCATTTTGGCGGATCAAGGATGACATTGCCCTGGAAGAGTGGCCGCGCAATCTCCATTGGCGAGTGCATGGTCGAGCTTGCCCGCGGCGACGATCAGCGCTTCGGCCTCGGCTACGGCGGCGACACATTCAACACCGCAGTCTATCTTGCCAGAGCCGGCGTAGCTGTCGCCTATGCCACGGCGGTCGGGGATGATCCCTACAGTGCGGGGATTGTGGCCACGGCAGAGCGCGAAACCGTTGGTACCGATCTCATAGCTATCGTTCCGGGGCGTCTTCCAGGGCTTTACCTGATCGAGACGACTGCGGATGGGGAGCGGACGTTCTGGTACTGGCGCGACCGTGCTCCCGCCCGGGAACTGTTCGAGCTGGCCGATGCCGACCGGATTGCGGATGAGCTCCGGCAAGCCGCGCTCGTCTATTTTTCCGGGATCACACTGTCGCTCTATAGCGAGCGTGGGCTCGACCGATTTGCGGCGGCCCTCCAGGCGGCACGACAGGCGGGGGCGTTGATCGCGATGGATAGCAATTACCGGCCGCACGGCTGGGGGCAAGATACCGAGCGGGCGCGATCGGTATTTGAGCGGTTCTGGCGTCTTGCGGACATTGCGATGCCGACGCTCGAGGACGAGCAGAAGCTGTGGGGGGATGCGGACGAGCAAACCACCGCCTCTCGGTTGCGGGGGCTCGGAGCCCGAGAGGTCGTCGTCAAGCTCGGCGCGCGCGGTGCTTTCGTCGCCGGCGAAGGCTTTGAGCAGTTAGTTCCGGCCGAAAAGGGCCTGCAGGTGGTCGACACGACAGCCGCCGGCAACTCGTTCAACGCCGGTTATCTGGCCGCACGGCGCACTGGGGCATCCCCTGTCGATGCCGCCCGCCAGGGGAATAGACTCGCATCGGTCGTCATCCAGCATCGCGGCGCCATCGTGCCGGCGGATGCTACTGCGGCGGTGCTGGGCGGAAAGCCTTAGATCCTTACCGCGAGCCCAGCCGCTTCGCGGCTCAGCCTGGTGATGGTGTCCCAATCCTCCTTAGCGATGGCTGCTGCCGGCGCCACCCACGAGCCGCCCACGGCCACGACGTTCGGCAAGGCCAGGTAATCGCGGGCCGTATCTGGTCCGATGCCGCCGGTTGGACAGAAAACAACGTCAGGCAGCGGAGCTGCCAGAGCTTTGAGTGCCGCAACTCCGCCCAATGGCTCGGCAGGGAAGAACTTCAGCGCCCGATAGCCGAGATCCGCAAGTGCCATCGCTTCCGACGGTGTGGCCGCACCAGGAAGGAAGGGGACGGACCACCCGTCGGCAGACTGCACCAGCCGTGGGGTCATACCGGGCGAGACAAGGAACCGCGCACCGGCAGCTATCGCGCTGTGGCCCTGGTCGGGCGTGCGGACCGTTCCGGCACCGACCAGTACCCCGGGCACCTCCTGGACGATGCGGCGAATCCCTTCCAGAGCGGCTTCGGTCCGTAAAGTCACCTCCAGGATGCGCAGACCGCCGGCTACGAGTGCCTGGGCAAGCGGGACGGCCAGCTTGGCGTCATCGATTGTAAGCACAGGCACGACCGGCACCCTGCGCAGTTCTTCGGCCAAGCGGGGGTTAAGCAGATGCTGCATTGGGTGACCCTTGTCGCTCGTTTTGGTGCGGCCCTCAACGGCCCTCTGCTGATGGCCGCGTCTGCTCCATGATCCAGCGCAGGAAATCCGGCGCGCCGGATTCCACCGGCAGAACCAGGAACGCCGGATTAGTGTAAGGATGTTGGCTCTTCGCTTCGGCGATTGCGGCTTCAGCGAGGGATGCGCGCGTCTTGATCACCATGACGACCTCGCTGTCGCGTTGCCGCTCGCCTTGCCAGATGTAAATGGAGGTCATGCCCGGCCAGATGTTGACACAGGCGGCAAGCCCCTGGTCTACCAACCGGGTGCCGGTCTGCTCGGCGGCTTCCGTGGTCGGGTAGGTCGAATAAATGAGAACGGCCTTGTCGTTTTCCTGCACTTGAGCAAGCCTCCAACGGTCAGCGCGGAGCCGGATAGGACTGGACGATTGCGGTCAGCATGCCAAACCCCAAGCGAAAATTCGAGAAGATCGCCTTCGTCGCGAGCGACCATCCGGAAGCACAGCAGGCTTTGGACCGGCTGACCAAACAATATGGTAACGTGCCGTCTCAGACGGCTGATGCCATAGTGGCGCTGGGCGGCGACGGCCTCATGCTGCAGACGCTGCACAGGCATATGGACGACCGCATCCCGATTTACGGAATGAACCGCGGGTCGGTCGGGTTCCTGATGAACGAGTACCGCGAAGACGACCTGATCGCGAGGCTCGAGGGCGCCGAGATCAGCTGCATCCATCCGCTCGTTATGCGGGCGCGCGATATTCATGGCGATCTTCACGAGGACCTCGCGATCAACGAGGTGTCACTGTTCCGGCAGACGCATCAAGCGGCCAAGCTGCGCATTCTCATCGACGGCAAGGTGAGGCTTGAGGAGCTCATCTGCGATGGGATACTTGTGGCGACGCCGGCCGGGTCAACCGCTTACAACCTTTCGGCGCACGGTCCGATTCTGCCCATCAACGCGCCGCTGCTGGCCCTGACACCCATCAGCCCGTTCCGCCCACGAAGGTGGCGGGGCGCATTGTTGCCCAACGAGGCCCATATCCAGATCGACGTGCTCGAGCCGGACAAGCGGCCAGTCAGTGCCGTGGCCGACCATTCTGAGACGCGCTCCGTGGTCACCGTCGCTGTCGAGGAAGAGCGGGCGATCGATCTCTTCATGATGTTCGATCCCGGCCACAGCCTCGACGAGCGCATCCTGTCCGAACAGTTCCGTTATTGACCAACCGATTCGTACAAATCGAAGGAGAAGTGCCGTGCGGGGTCTCTACTACGAGGAGTTCGAGGTCGGTCACGTGTTCGAGCATGCGCATCGGCCGCACCGTGACGGAGATGGACAACACGCTGTTCTCTTGCCTCACGCACAATCCCCAGCCGCTGCACATCGACCATGAGTTCGCCGCCCAGACCGAGTGGGGCAAGCCGCTCGTCAACAGCCTGTTCACGCTGGGCTTGATGATCGGCATCTCGGTCTCCGATACGACCCTCGGCACCACCATCGCCAATCTCGGCATGACCGACGTGAAATTCCGCAAGCCCGTGTTTCACGGCGACACGATCCGGGTGAAGACGGAGGTGCTCAGCAAGCGCGAGAGCCGCTCGCGCCCCGACGCCGGCATCGTCGAGTTCCATGCACAGGGCCTACAACCAGCAGCGGCGATCTGGTGGCCGAATGCCGGCGCCAGGCGATGATGCGCAAGAAACCCAAGGATAGCTGATCCATGCGTTCCTTCTGTTCGTGCCCGCCGACAGCGAGAGGAAGATCGGCCAAGGCCATGGCCTCTGGCGCCGATGCTCTGATCCTCGATCTGGAGGACTGCGGTGCGCTCGACCGCAAGGCGGAAGCGCGCGCGATGACGCGGCGATTTCATCGCCTCGGCCAAGGGGCAGGAGAAGCGGCCGCGCCTCTACGTTCGCATCAATGCGCTCGACACCGATCTGTGGAGGCCGATCTCGACGGCGTCATGTCGGCGCGGGCCGGACGGCATCATGCTGCCGAAGCCGCGCTCGGGCGAGGACGTGCACCGCCTGTCGCTGGCGCTCGATCACGCCGAGGAAAGAGCCGGATTCGAAGCAGGGCTCCACCCGCATCGTCGCCATCGCGACCGAGGTGCCGATCTGCGTTCTGCAGATGGCGAGCTTCGTCGGGTCGAGCGCGCCGGCTGGAAGGGCTGACCTGGGGAGCGGAGGACCTGTCGGCCGAGGTGGGCTCGACGGCCAACCGCGAGCCAACGGCAGCCTGACGTCCCCCTATCGGCTGGCGCGCGACCTGTGCCTGTTCACGGCCGTTTCCGCCGGCGTGCAGCCGATCGACACGGTATTCATCGACTTCCGCGACCAGGAGGGCCTGCGCGGCGGAGGCGGCCGCTGCGGCGCGCGACGGGTTCACCGGCAAGCTCGCCATCCATCCGGACCAAGTCCCGATCATCAACGCCGCTTTCACACCGAGCCAACGCGAGATCGATCATGCGCGCGACATCGTCGCCATGTTCTCTGCCTCTCCGGGTGCTGGCGTCATTTCCCTCAACGGCCGCATGTACGACCGCCCGCATCTAACCCGCGCCGAGCGCGTGCTGGCGAGGGCAGGGCTGGCGAGTGGCGAGTAGGGAGCGACCGGTTTCTCTGCTGGCGAGGCTTGAGCGAGCGCGATCGGCCGCCAGTCGCGCACGTTCGCGTGTGGATTGCTGGTGGCTATAAATCAGGTGCCGCCTTAATTTCGCGGTTGCCCTCCGTTGGTCGGCGCAGCATGTTCGCGGCCATGCTGGATGGGACGGCGGTTTTCATCCGGGCTCGTGTTCGCGCTCGCGGGCTTCATCAAGGGCGTCATCGGGATGGGGTTGCCAACCATCTCGATGGGGCTACTCGCAATCGTTATGCCGCCGGTCGAGGCTGCGGCCCTGCTGATCGTTCCCTCGCTCGTCACGAATGTTTGGCAGATGGTCGGCGGTCCGTCACTTGCCGCGATTGTCCGCCGACTATGGCCGATGATGGTGGCTGTCTGCCTCGGCACGTGGGCTGGCGCTGGGCTGATGACCGGCGCTACGGCCCGATACGGCGCGGCACTGCTCGGTCTCGCTCTGGTGATTTATTCCGTGATCGGACTTACCAACGTCAGGTTTTCCATTTCCAAGGAGCGCGAATCCGTGCTGGGGCCGCTGTCAGGCGGCATAACGGGGCTGATCACTGCCGCCACCGGCGTTTTCGTCATCCCCGCGGTGCCATACCTGCAAGCCATCGGGCTGGAGAAAGAGGATCTGGTCCAGGCGCTCGGCCTTTCGTTCACCGTTTCGACGTTGGCGCTGGCCTTCAACGTATCGATGGCAGGGGCCCTCAATCTGTCGATTGCGGGAGCCACCATCGGCGCGCTCGTGATGGCACTCGTCGGGATGTGGGTCGGCACAGCGCTCCGGCAGCGGCTGCGGCCCGCAGTCTTCCGGCGCTGGTTCTTCATAGGCCTTCTTTTGCTCGGGATTTACCTCGCAGTGCGCTCGCTCGCCTGAGCTGGAGATTGTCCGGAACCTAATCCCTCGCTTCGCATTGCAGCGGCATCAACGCTTCCTGCGTAAGCGACATGGACGAGACGGATGCCTCCGCACCGGAGCAGCCCGAGATCCGGCCAGAACGACCCGAAGAAGACGGGCTAGCCCGATCCCTGGGCCTCGGCATCATCACGGGCGCCGCCGACGACGATGTCTCAGCCGTCGGAACATATGCCAGCGCAGGCGCCCAGTTCGGGCCGGCCTTCCTTTGGCTCGCTCCGCTTCTGTTCCCGATGATGTTTGTTGTCACCTACCTGTCCTCAAAGCTGGGGCAGGTCGGCGGCAAGGGCCTGTTCGATGCGCTGAGGGACCACTATCCGCGCTGGATCCTCTGGCCCACGCTGATCGGCGTCATGATCGGCAACACCGTCGAGGCCGCTGCAGACCTCGGCGGCATGGCCGCGGCGCTGAACCTGTTCATTCCGGTGCCGATCCCGATCATCGTCGTGGTGGTCGCCACCATCATTCTGGTCCTTCAGATCCTCGGCTCTTACAAGGTGATCCGGAACACGTTCCGCTGGCTCGCCCTGGTCCTGCTTCGCCTACATCGCCTCGGCCATCCTCGCAGAGCCAGATCCTTGGGAGGTTTTGCGCGGCACTTTCATTCCGAAGATCGAATTCTCGCGCGAGTTCCTGTCGATGCTGGTCGGCGATCATCGGCGCGTCGCTGTCGGCACTACATCTACACTTGGCAAAGCAACGTCGAGGTCGAGGAGGAGATCGCCGAGGGGCGCACGACGCTTGAGCAGCGTCGCGGCGCGACACCCCAAGAGCTCAGGCAATCCCGCAACGACGTTCTGACGGGAATGCTGTTCTCGAACGTCATCATGTACTTCATCATGCTTTCGACGGCCGAGACGCTGCACAAAGCCGGAGAGACCGACATCACAACGGCCGCCCAGGCGGCGGCTGCCTTGCGGCCGCTGGCCGGAGAAGGCGCCTACATCCTTTTTGCCACTGGTCTGGTCGCCGTCGGCCTGCTTGCCGTCCCCATCATGACCATCGGCGCCGCGTACGATTTCTGCCAGGCGATGGGCTGGAAAGCGAGCCTCAATGCGAAGGCAAGCGAGGACAAGGGCTTCTATGTCATCATTGCCGGGGTAACGGCCGCGGCGGTGCTCCTCAATTTTCTGGGCATCAATCCGATGTACTTCCTGGTCTACGCCGGCATTGTCCAGGGCTTCGCTGCGCCACCGCTGTTTCTGCTCATTGTGCTCATGACCAACAATCGCGACATCATGGGCGACAACACCAACTCGTTCTGGCTGAACGTGCTGGCCATCGTGACGTTGCTTGCGATCTTCGCCGCCAGCCTGGGACTGGTGCTGACCTGGCTGCTGTGACGGCGCGCGGCCCGCACGCAGATACCTGACAAAAGCAACTATCTTTCGACACGCTCGCGCAACCGATCATCACTCATCGGATTGCTCGAATGGCCACTGCCAGTCTCGACCATGCCGTGGCCTGCGTCTCGCAGGTTCACGCGCTTTTACACCCGGCGGATGGGCGTGCTGGAGGAGGCGCTGCTCGGCAGTGCGTTCACGCTGCCCGAAGCACGCATCGTCTACGAAATTGCCGTCCGCGATCGGACGACGGCCTCCGATCTCGTCGCCGACCTCGGGCTCGACCCCGGTTATGTCAGCCGCCTCTAAAGAGCCTCGAGGAGCGCGGGTTTATCACTCGCCGCCCATCGGAGACCGACGCCCGCCAGTACCTGCTCGACCTGACGCCACTGGGCCGGCGCGAGTTCAACCAGATCAATCGGAAATCGGATGAGGAGGTGCAGAAGCTGCTCGCGCCGCTCGGCGCCGGCGACCGCGCCCGCCTTGTCGCCGCGCTCTCGACGGCGGAAGCGCTCCTCGCGCAAGAACGGCCGGAGCCGCAGTGCACCTTCCGCGACCTACGCCCCGGCGACATCGGCTGGGTCATCCATCGGCATGGCGCGCTTTACGCGGCCGAGTACGGACTGGGACGTCAGTTCGAGGCGCTCGTCGCCAAGGTCTGCGCCGAGTTCGTGGAGAATTTCGATCCGGCCAAGGAGCGCGCATGGATTGCGGAAATGGACGGGCGCATCGTCGGCTCGGTTTTTCTGGTCAAGAAGACTGATGAGATCGCCAAGCTTCGGCTTCTCTACGTCGAGCCCGATGCCCGCGGCCGCGGCATCGGCCGCCGTCTCGTGGAGGAATGCATCGCCCACGCCCGCGCCGTGGGCTACAGGCGCATGGAGCTTTGGACCAACGACGTTCTGACGGCCGCACGCAAGATTTATCAGGCTGTCGGCTTCAAGCTGGTCCACAGCGAGCCGCACCACAACTTCGGGAAGGAGCTCGTGGGGGAGACGTGGGAGTTGGGGCTGTAGGGGAAGGTGTTCGGCCGGATCGGCAGTACTTTGTTGCAATTGCCCTTGCGAGGTCTGGACCACCTATTCGTTCATTGCTGATCTAGTGTCTTTCGTTCCGCTGCCTATCCGCATGCTTCTTTTAAGAAATGCCCTCACAAGCTTGAGTGACTTTGCGTCAAGTTCCCCTCTTCTCGAATTGCCTCCAACCTTGTGCGCAATTTCTTGAGATCGATGAAATCGACATCGTCAGATATGCGCACCACATTCGACGATCTGGCCACCTGATCTCCTAAGATGCCAAACCCGCCCATGCCAAACGACCATGATTGTCCCATCATGGAGCGCACCATAGTGACCAATGACATGATCATCGTCCAAATGACTGTCTGCCCAGCACCGTATCTCATCAGGATCACGAAGGAATTCGCGCCATTGATACAGAATTTGCAGGAGATCTTGATGGTGGAGAAGAGATCCGTCGGCGGCGGCAGAGCGAATGGAGTTCAAGGCCATTGCAATCAGGGGCCCAATAGCCTCACGCGTTACTAAGCAATCTTCTTCTGGCGTAGAAGGTTCTCCTTTGCTCTAACATAGTCATCTCCAGCAGACCGCACAAAATCGACAAGCCAACCGAGCGCCGAGTGCTGAAGTGCTGAAGTGTATATTTGGGTTCGCTCCTCAATGGAGAAGCGCCCCTTAGTTAAGCGGCGAATCAACCAGTGGAAACGTAAGGTAGTGTTGGTAATCTCCAAAAATCCTTTGTCCGAATCCTCTTTCCAGGTCGATCTCATCATGGATTTCAAACAGCGCAGCCAAGAGCGGCCCAACACTTTCCTTCTTTACGCGTGCAGCGTGGGTCAGTAACGCATCAAGATAGACGGGAACTAGGGATTTCCCGCTTCTGCGCTTCGCTCTAGCAGCTTCCCTGAGAGTTGCCTTGATGAATTCCGGGTCTTCGACGCGCGCAATCAGTGTCTCAATTAAGTTCGTTGGCAACACCTCGCCACTAAGGCTTAGACGAAAAGTATGTATCGAAATGCACCTCGACGCAGACGCGCCTCTCGGCATCCCATACACTGATCCAGTCGCTCCCATATCCCATTTCTTCCAGTCGCGGAAAGAGTCTCCGAAGAGCAATTTTGGCTCGCTCGTGCTTATCTTGGGGCAAATCACACAAGAAAGCCGCGAAACGGTTATGTCTCTCCTCACGATCTTGTCGGACTTCTCGCACACCCTGGACCGATTAAAGTCCGGATCGCCTTGTATAAGCGGGGTTCAAATAAACGTATCGCCTCCAGCCCAATAAAATCGGCTAGATTAACCTCATTGGCAATCGCTGGCCACGTTACACTGACAGTGTTTCTAAACCTCGTCACATCTCGCGGCTTGGTAATATAAGGCACAACTATATCATAAAATATGTTCATAGTACGAACGAGTTGGCTCTCTGGAGGGCGCCCGCATATCTCGGTGATGGACGTCAAAACAGCATCGTTCAGATCCGCCTGCGACGGCATTGGGAGATCAAAGCCTGGCCTGAATTATTTTCTCTCGAGGAAATGGGGTCCCTCGGATGGATATTTTTCGTGAACGATCTTTTCCGCGAGCTCCCTATCAAACGCGAGCAAGTATAGGACGTTTGGCAGTCGACCAACCGACTTCACAAGGCGGAATACAGATAGGGCTTCATCGGGGGTTAGACGGTCGATATCGTCTATTATAATGAGAAATTTTCGATCCTGAGTTTCAAGTATTTTGCTCAAGTTATAGAAAAGACTTTCAACCGTGTCGCTGTTCGAGAAGAATGTGCTGGCGAACTGAGATGATTTGGAGATTATAGAGCTCAACGAAGGTTGACCGCTCGTCATGGAAATGATCTCTCCAATAACGGGGGCGGCCTGCAACACGCGGGCGCGAAAGTTTTGGTATTAAATCTTTGATTTTGTCTCCGAGCCCGCGCGTTAAGGCTGCATTTAAGTCTTGGAGGAAGGCTAACGCGAGCGCCTCTTCGCCTCGATACCACCAGCACTTGAAGTCAGTAACCACAAGTTCTTGGTTCTTCTCTGCTTCCTTTAGACCGGAGCGAATCAAATTAATTGCGCTGCTCTTGCCGGATCCCCAGGGCCCGTAGATGGCAATTGTAACCCCAACTGGGCGATGCATATTCAGTATGCTTTTGGCTATTGATTTGGCAAAGGGTGCGATACCGTAGCGGTCATCGCCGTCGGTTTCGATAGGACTGTCATTAAAGAATTCGCTCATTGGCCAAGTATCTGTCCATATTGCTGAGTAACGCAACGGTGTACAGAGGCTTGGGCAAGGAGGCAACAGACGGCTAAGTTTGTGAGCGAGGCATTTGAGGCAGCGCGGCGGCACATCACTCCGCCGCCTTCGGCACGTCGATGATGTTCCCC
Source organism: uncultured Pseudomonadota bacterium (assembly GCA_963786775.1). Lineage (GTDB taxonomy): Bacteria > Pseudomonadota > Alphaproteobacteria > Rhizobiales > Hyphomicrobiaceae > ZC4RG25. The sequence continues at coordinate 133,330 of CAWBAM010000042.1, forward strand.
TCCTCATCCACCTTCGGCCGGAAGATCGTGAACAGCGTTTCGGGCGTCACCACCGAGTAATCCATATAGCCAAGCCGCGCGATGGGGCGCATGGCGGCGGTGTCGACGATGCCGTCCTTGATGAAACGGTCGTCGATGTAGATGCCGACCACTCGGCCGAAAACCACGAAATGGCCGGAGCCGCTGCCGTCCTCATGGGGCAGCTCAATCGTCTTCCAGTACTTGCACTCGAGCGCCACCGGGCTCTCCTTGACGCGCGGTGGACGGACGAGGCGCGAGGGGGCAGCCGTCAAGCCGGCCAGCGGGAACTCGTCGACGCCGGGCGGCACCGCGGCAGAGGTCGTGTTCATGTGATAGCGCAGGTCCCACGTCGCCAGCGAGCAGACGAACTCACCCGTCTCCTCGATGTTGCGCACGCTGTCCTTGCGGCCGCCGGAGCCGAACAGCACGTAATGCGGATTGCTGCTCACCGCATTGAAGAAGCTGTAGGGCGCGAGATTGCAGACGCCGTCCTTGCTGATCGAGGAGATCCAGCCGATGGGCCGCGGCACCACGAGCGCCTTCCAGGGGTCGCGCTTCAAACCGTGCTTGTTGTCTGCCGTTTCGTAGAACACGTGGGTCTCCTTCGCAGGGCGACAACGCATCTTACCCGGATCCGCGCCGCATCTCCTCTTGCCCTGAATGGGGGAGGCGGGCGGGGCAGGGTGGCATCAGCCCTGCCACCGTGAAACGATTTCGGAGAGCGCTGGGCGCTCGCGGTCGGGCTGCTTCTCGCGCTCGGTGCCGATGTAGATGAAACCCGCGACGCGCTCATTGTCTGCCAGCCCCAGGGCCTTTCTCACTCCGGGGCTGTAGGAATACCACTCCGTAATCCACGAGGTGCCGTAGCCGAGCGCGTTGGCGGCGAGGCACAGAGTGAAGCACGAGGCGCCGGTGGAAAGAATTTGCTCCCATTCCGGCACGCCGGGCCTCTCAGCCGCGCGCGAGATGACGGCGACGACTACGGGCGCGCGGGTAAGCCGGGCGCGCTCCGTTTCGAGGCGGACCGGCGACGGCTCGGGCGTCTCCTCCGCTGCGCAGACCTCGGCCAAGACCTCACCGAATTTCGCGCGCGCCTCGCCCTCGAATACGATGAACCGCCACGGCGCCAGCTTCTTGTGATCCGGCACCCTGGCGGCGGCTGTCAGGATCTTGTTCAATTCTTCCGGGCTGGGGCCGGGCTCGCCAAGGAGTGCAGGCTTCGCCGAGCGGCGTGTCAGCAAGAAGTCGATAAGAGAGGACACTTCGGAAATCCTCGTTGCCAAGTTCGATCGGGAACTCGCTATCGCAATTCGTATTGCGGTACAATCCGGCGACCGGAGGCCAGCGAGACATGAGCAGGGTAGGAATTCGAGGTTCATTGGCTCGCCTGCGTCGAGCCTGTGGCCGGTTGGGAAGGGCCATTCTGCTGCCGGCCCTGTGGTTCGCGGTTGCAATTCCAGCAGGGAATGCGCTTGCGGCCGAGTCGCCTGCCAGAGTCCAGATCATCTTCGACGGCTCCGGGTCGATGTGGGGAAAGATCCCTGGCAGCTCCGAGGCGAAGTTCTCGCTGGCCCGTCAAGGGCTGCGCCAGATCCTCCCGGCGCTCGATCGTACTGCGGAGGTCGGCCTTGTCCTGTTCGGCCATCGCCGGCGGGGGGATTGCTCCGATGTCGAGCAGGCCGTTGCCTTGCAACCGCTCAACCCACAGCAGATCCTGACACCGCTCGAAGCGCTCAATCCAAAGGGACGCGGGCCGTTGACGCTCGCTATGGTCGCTGCCGCCGACGTGCTGCCCGGTGGCGAGGGCAAGGAAAGCCTCCTTCTGATCCACGACGACTACGACAACTGCCAAAGTGATCCGTGTCAGATCGCGGGGGAGCTGCGCCGCGCCCGGCCCGAGCTCACCATTCACGTTGTGAGCATCGGAACCAAGCCTGAGGACGCGGAGCGTATGGCATGCGTGCCACGCATAACCGGTGGCCGGCATTTCATCGCGCACGAGGCGGCCGAGGTGGCTCCCGCGATCGCAGAGGCTTTAAATCTGGCGACACTCGCGGCAGCCGAGCAGATCCGCGTGCCACGGCCCCGCGCCGTCAGCCGCGATGATTTCGGGCCACCGGGTTTGCGGCTTACCGCGACGCTAGCCGAGGGAGGCGAGCCGTTGGACGTGCCGGTCACGTGGCGCGTCTTCCGGGCTGGCGATGAAGATGCAACTCCGGTGGAGGAGACGACAGAAGCCGCACCCCGGCTGTCGCTGCCACCGGGCGATTATGTGGTTGAAGCGCGTCGGGACGCCTTGTCGGTAAGGCAGTCCGTAACCGTCGCGGAAAATCGTCCGACAACGGTGACGGTGACGCTCAACGGAGGCGTCCTGCATCTTGCACCTCCTCCGTTCGCCGCGGAGGTCGCAGGTTTGCCGTCCCCAGCCATGATCAGTCTGGTCGAGCTGAATGACGAGGAGCCGGAGAACGAGCGTGTGGTCTGGATGGGGCCGGCCGAGGAGAAGGAGCTCTACGTGCCGGCGGGCACCTATCGCGTGACCTTGCAGACAGGTCAATTCCGGGTGGAGAGGAACATCGTGGTCCCCAGCGGCAGCAGAGGGACCCCGCCGCTAGCCACTGCAGTCGGTCGCATTCGTCTCGAGGCGCGGGATCATGAAGGCGCGGAAGAGCCGGCTGGCGACGTCCTTTTCCGCATTCTGGAGGATGATCCCAGCGCTCCTGGCGGCCGGCGGGAAGTCGCGCGTTCCGCATCGAAGAACTCCGAAGTTCATCCTGCCGGCGGGCACATACCACGTGGTCGCCCAGAAAGGGGCAGCCGAGGTGCGGGAGCTGATCGCACTTGGCGCCGGGGACGACATCAGCAGGACATTGGACCTGAATCTCGCAAGAGTGGTGCTTTCGGTCCGGTTGCCCGGCGAAATCACCCCCGGATGTCGATAAGGTGACCTGGCGCATCTATCGGCTCGATGGTGGATCGGAGATCGAGGTGGCCCGATCGATCCAGCCGAGCCCGCTGCTCCAGCTGCCTGCGGGGCGCTACCGCGTCGAGGCTCGGCTTGGCCGGCTCAATGCCGTTGCTTCGGGCGAGACGGAGCTGATGGAGGCAAGTGAACACGAGGTCGTCCTCGAGCCACGGGCGGCCCGGCTGCAGTTGCGGCTCGAGTATGGCGGACTGGCGCTCAGTGGCGGGGACGTGTTCTGGGAGGTTCGCGACAGCTCTGGGCAGGCCATCTGGCGCACGATGGAGCCTGAGCCGCGGGAGTTTTTGGCCGCAGGTCGCTATACGATCAAGGCCGAAACGCGGGAGCAACGCCTCGAGCAGACGATAGAATTGTCCCCCGGTGAGGCGCGGACACTGGCGTTGGCTCTGCAATAACATAATCGGGCGGTAGAAAATGCCCGGCCCGTTGCGAGGGGCGATCCACAAATTGGGGAAACCACAGATGCGAGCGATTTGGGGCTTGTTGCTTTGGCGCGCCATGCTGGCATTAGCGCTGGTGCTGGCATCACCGCTCGTCATGGCCGATGCTCATGCTCAGCAGCCTGCCGCAGAGCCCCAGGGCATGGAGGCATTGGACCCGGGCGCAGATCTGCTGAGACTGCCGGATACTCCCAACACGACTGTAGTCCCGTGGACCCCCTCGGAGCGGCCCGGGAAATCCGGCAAGGATCGAAACGGAACAAGCGTGACACTCGTTGCGCTGCTTACGCAGGATGGTCAGCGGATCGACTCCGGCGTCGTCTGGCGCGTGTACAAGGATGGCGGCGCCAGCGATGACCCGAGCCGCAATGTTCTGGTGGAAACCAGCCGCGAGGCGAGCCCCGTACTGCGCCTGCCGGCGGGCGACTACTACATCAACGCGGCTTTTGGGCGGGCGCACCTCACGCGCCGCATAACGGTGAAGGAGGGTGTGCAGTCGGTTGAGCCATTCGTGCTCAACGCCGGCGGCTTACGTTTGAAAGCTATGGTCAATGACGGTGAGCCGGCGCCGCCGAACAGCGTGAGATATGACGTCTTCTCCGATGAGCGTGACCAGTTCGGCAACCGCACCAGGATTCTCAGCGATGCCCGGCCCGGCGTGATCATTCGGCTCAACTCGGGCATTTATCACATCGTATCCACCTATGGTGGCGCCAATGCGCGCGTGAGCGCCGACGTGACGGTGGAGGCCGGAAAGCTGACGGAAGTGACAGTCACTCATTCTGCGGCCAGGGTCACGTTCAAGCTGGTGACGCGAGCCGGTGGCGAGGCCCTCCCTGATACGCAATGGCGCATCCTCAGCGCCTCGGGCGACGTCATCGATGAGAGCGTCGGCGCTTTGCCGAGCCACATTTTGGCTCCTGGCAAATACACGGTTACGGCTCGATCCGCCGGGCAGGTTTACCGTCGTGAATTCTCACTGGAGAAGGGCGATGCGACCGAGATCGAGGTCGTGACCCAGTAGGACTTGCTGGTGAGGTCGCCACATCGGACAAGGTCACGAGCGCCGATTTCTACAATTCGGTTGATCGTCAGCGAAACGGCGGTGTGTGCATCAGGCCGCCTTTGGACCAGAGATCGTTGACGCGGCGTTCCAACTTGAGCGGTGATCGCATGCCGACATTCCGCTCGAACAGCTCGCCGTAATTCCCGACTTGCCGAATGGCATCGTAAGCCCACGTACGGCTGAGGCCGAGCGAGGCACCCAGGTCACCATCGGTCCCGAGCAGGCGTCTGACAGCCGCTATCGGCGATTGGCGCATCGCATCCACGTTTGCCCTCGAAACACCGTGCTCCTCGGCGGCAATAAGCGCGAACAGCACCCAGCGTACGATGCCGAACCACTGGGGATCGCCCTGTTTGACCGCGGGGCCAAGCGGCTCCTTCGTCAGCAGCTCAGGCAGGAGCTGATGCTCGCCGGTCTGGTCGATGGCAGCACGAACCAGTGCCAGCGCCGTCAGGTCGGCAGTGAGGGCCGTGCATCGCTCGTTGAGATACGCTTCAACAGCCAAGTCCCACTTGTCGAACGTAATCGTCGTGAAGCGCATGCCGCGCTGGCTGAAGTACTCCTCGAGGCTTTGCTGCGCGGAACCCGCATTCATCACGCAAATGCTCGCACCACTGAGCTCAGCACGCTCGTTATGCCCTGTGCCCGGCGCACCATGATGGCTTGGCCGTCGAAGAACAGTGTGTCGACGAACCGCGCGCCGAGGTCCATGTCACGGCTCAGCGTCCAGGGGGCGCTACGAGCCAAAACATCAACCTCTCCGTCCCGCAACGCCGAAAAGCGCTCTGCCATGGTAAGCGGGCGGTACTTGACGGCGTTCCGATCTCCAAAGATTGCGGCCGCGAGAGCCGCGCAGAAATCCACCTCCAGGCCCGACCAGACGCCCCGCGCGTCGAGGTGCGGAAAATCCCATCAGCCCTTCCGCGACGCCACACATGAGGTGCCCGCGCGACCGGACCTCGTCGAGAGTTGCAGCCGAAATGTCCGTGCTGCTGCAGACGAAGAAGATTGCGCTGACAATCGCGCAGAAGACCTGGTGTGACCTGCACATACCCATTCGATACTTTGAAGCCGCTGATGAGTGATTGCCGTATCCCGGCAGCCGACGGCGAGCCAAGGCGGCTCACCCGCGCAGATCTGCCGTGGTGTGCATCTCCCTAGGCTTGCGCCGTCACTCAGGCAGGCATTGCCGTCTCGACCAGACGCACCCAGTAGGAGACGCCGTAGGGGATGGCATCGTCGTTGAAGTTGTAGGCTGGGTGGTGGAGGCCGGCGCTGTCGCCATTCCCCATGAAGATGAATGCTCCCGGCCGAGCTTCCAGCATGAACGAAAAATCCTCTCCGCCCATGACCGGCGGTGCGGCCGTATTCACGTTATCCGGGCCCGCGACGGCAGCAGCAACCGAAGCAGCGAACTGCGCCTCACGTTCGTGATTCCGGGTCACCGGATAATCGCGCTTGTAAACGACATCAGCCTCAGCGCCGAACATGGCGGCTGTCGCCTTGGTGACCTCGACGATACGTTTCTCGAGCAGGTCACGGATATGCGGCTGTAGCGAGCGCGCAGTGCCGGTAAGCTTCGCCGTCGCCGGAATAACGTTCTGCGTATCGCCAGCGTGGAACATGCAGATCGACACGACGCCCGATTCCAACGGATCCACGTTCCTGGATACGATGGACTGTAATGCGGTGACGACATGCGCCCCGGCGAGGAGCGGATCGATGCAACAGTGCGGCTTGGCGGCGTGCCCACCTTTGCCATGGATCGTGATGTAGATTTGGTCCAGAGGCAGCCATTAACGGACCCGGTCTGAGCGCGAAGCTGCCAACAGGCAGCCCTGGCTGGTTGTGGAGGCCGTACACCTCCTGGATGCCCCAACGATCCATGAGGCCGTCGTCGATCATCGCCTTGGCCCCGGCGCCGCCTTCCTCAGCGGGTTGAAAGATCAGCACAACAGTGCCGTCGAAGTTGCGTGTTTCGGCAAGATAGCGGGCCGCGCCGAGCAACATCGTGGTGTGTCCGTCGTGCCCGCAGGCGTGCATGCGGCCTGGAATCGTCGAAGCGTAGGGCAGGCCGGTGTTCTCCTCGATGGGCAGGGCGTCCATGTCGGCCCTCAAACCGATAACCTTGCCTGAGTTGTTGCTCCGACCACGGATCACACCGACGACACCCGTTCGACCGATACCGGGGACAACCTCATCGCAGCCCCAGGCCTTCAACTTCTCCGCCACGATGCCAGCCGTCCGGTGCACCTCGTAAAGAACCTCGGGATGTGCGTGGAAGTCGTGGCGGAGCTCTGTCAGCTCGTCTTGCATCGCCGCGAACTCGGTTCACGATCGGCATGGCAGGCGGCCTCCCTCTGGAACGGATGAGTTCGATATGGTGAGTGATTGGAGAGGGAGCCTATCGCGGTTAACGCGTGCGGACAAATGCGACGGTGGGCCTCCCACTATCGACGCGTGTAAGCATAATAGCGCCCAGCAGGTACTGCGGGCTGCAGAGATATGCTCGTCAATTCAGGGTGCTCGAGTAAGGTCGACGAAGCGACGATAGCCCCGGGGCGCACCAGCCCGACGACAACGCCAGGAAGCCAGCGTTGCAGCACGGCTTCATCCTTCGGTACGCCGTTTCCGAGATCGGCGTGAAGCAGCGCGCCAGTGGCGCCGAACCGCTCAGCAAATGCCAAACCGGTCGTTCTGATGTCGCCGAGAATAAGGTCCTTGGCGGGCGGCGTGCTTCTCGGGTTGGCATCGAGGGTGCGATCGAAGGCGATGATGCGCCGGTCAGGCAAGAGTTCGCGAAGATGGTCGTATGTCCGACCATTCCCGAGCCCGAGCTCGATGACGGGTCCCGGCAACTGATCACCGGCGGATTGGAGCTTCGCTGCTGCCCACTCCAGGAGGGTCTTTTGGGCCTGAAGGCGTGCGATGAAGGTGTCCAGCCGGCTCATTCTGCCTCGGTTCGCGACAGCTCCTGTCGCGTCCTATCCTGGGGCTCCAGTGGCTCAGAGAACGCATATGCCTTGATCGGGCGTGTCGTGTCCGCGCATGGGCACTTCGCGCACTGTCGATCCCGGTAAAGTCATGCGCGAGGCCTGGAGCGCGGGTTCCGAAACGAGCATGTCTGCCAGCAGCTCTTTCGTCGCTGCTTCAAGCCTGCTCGCAATGCTGACAGTCTCGCCTAGGGCTGTGATCGTGTAGCCGCGCTCAGCATCGCCGACGCGCGCGACAACAGCCGGGCCGCAGTGAATGCCAATTCCGATCCGCAAGGGTATCGGCAGTGCCGAGCCAAGCTCCGCATTGAGCGTGCGAGCAGCTCTGAGCATGTCCCGGCCCGCGGCGATGGCATCGCGACTGCCCATGCCGCGCTGTCCGTCGAGCCCGAAAATGGCCATTGCGCCGTCGCTCAGGTACATGCAGATCCGGCCGCCGTGCAATTCAGTCGCCTGAGTGATCTCTTGAAGGAAGCGGTTGACCAGAAGAACCGTGTCGGCTGGGAGCTGTTTCTTGGTGAGAGTTGTGAAAGCCCGAATGTCGACGAACAGGATCGTGACCTTGCGATCGGCGCCCCATTTGTACTCTTCCTCCTCCCAATCGAGCCCAGCCCCGCGGGTAATCGGCGGCAGCAGGATTTGGACACACAGCGGATGCCGCGGACGGATTTGGCAGGCGAGTCGAACGCTTGCCGGCGCAGAAATCCGCTTCAGCACTTTGCGTTCGACAGGGTTCGGCTCGGGCAATGTTTCGTGGCCGGAGAGCACGAGAACACGGCAAGTCGAACACCGGCCTCGACCACCACAAAGCGACGGGTGAGGAATGCAGTTCTCCCGGCTGGCTTCCAGAAGGGTCGAGCCGGGCCGCAGCGCTATCTCTCCGTGGCCCACGAGGCGCACGGGCACGATGCCTCTCATGCGTCGAACGAGGGCGACGCTCAGCATGGTCGCCATCACCAAGACGGCTGTACCGGCGAGCAGCTGATGGGAGAGCTGGGCGGCCTGATGCAATCCGGCCATCTGCTCCGGCGTGTAAGCCGGGCCTGGGAGATCGAGGGCGAGTGCCTCGCGCCCAGCGGAAACGAAGCCGGCGATCGCAAGCAGAGGCAGCGAGAATGCGAGCGCGAAGCCGAGCTCCCGCACCCGGCCGAACCAGGGCTTATGACGAATGACGTAGTGGATGCCAATGATCCCATGAAACCAGGCAACGAGGACCAGCGCGGTCTGCCAAGCAATCTGTCCGGGATAGAGGACACGTAAGACGACCTGGTAGGAGTCGTCGGTCCCGAGATAGGCGCTGCCGTAGCGCGTCCCGATGGCATGCTCGACCACGAGCATCGGAATGGCTAACCCCAGGCAGATCTGAACACCTTCCTCGAATGGCATGCGGCAGGCGCGCCTCAATGCGATGCGCTTCAAGGCGAGGCCCACGTGCACTGCCGCTGCGCCGTAGAGGGCAATCGTCCCGGGCCACGTCCGCCAAAGAAAGACGCGCCACTCCTGCGCTGCCTCCATGGTTTGCACGCCGAGCACGCCGAGGGCGTGGTTCATCAGGTGCATGGTGACGAACGCGAAGAGCACGAGCCCAGCCCACATCCGCAGCTCCCGCTCCCATGAGATCTGGCGCCAGGGTGTGCGGGCAAGAAATGTCCAAAACTGCCCGTGCGATTTCGTCATCAAGCTCTGGTCCTCGGGTCCAAGCCTGCAGTTAGGCAACCGCTGCCGCAGGCTCCGGATCCACGACGAGGTTTGGGCCGTCGAATTTCAGAAGGATGTCGAAGTCTCGTGCCGCTGCTTCGTCCGGCACGGTCGCAATCAAGGTCCTGCCGCTCATCGCGGAGCGCAGGCGCTTCAGAATGGCGTCGCTATCGCCGGGGCCGAATGGGGCGAGGGCACCGTCGATCACCAGAATTTCCGGCCGCTTCACCAGGCAGCGCGCAATGTTGACGGCAGCTCTCTGAGGTTCATAGAGCAGCCGACCCCCGACGCCGACCTCCGTATCCAACCCGATGCGATAGATGACCGGTTCGAGGTCGAGCTCCGAAATGACCTTGCGCACGACCTGCCAGACGCGCTGCTCCGCTCGCGAGCCCTCGAAGGCAATGCGGCCGAACAGGATGTTGTCGCGAATGGGCGCAGCCATCATGAACTTGGCTGGGTCGTAGAACTCGATGCGTCCCTCGTACTCCCGTGGCAGGTGACGCATGAGGCTCTTGCGGGCGCGCAGAATGCGTGCGTTGAACGCCTCATCGAGAAGGCTCAAGCGGTGTCGCGGCTCGATGTATCCGAGAGCGAGAGCGATCAGTCGGGTGCGCGCGCCGGGGGACAGGTGCGCCTTTCCCCCTGGTTGCCGGACGATATCGAGGAGCTTGCGATAGTGCTCCATCTCGTCAGCCCGGATGAGCGAGTAGCGCTCGAAGAGCGGGTCCCCAGGCGGCAGGTCGGCGAATATCTCCGCGGTCAGCTCCGCAATTCTCAAGCCGACCTCGATCAACGGTTCGTCGAGCGCTTCCGCCTCTAGGATCGCGCGGACATAGGGATCGGCTGCCAGCTCGCTCCGGGTGGGACCGTGGCCGACCGGAACGCCGAACAACAGGTTCTCACCGATCGAGGCGTGGACGTTGTAGCGGTCGGGATCGAAGGGCTCGACCAGGTCATCGAGAGACTGCGCCGCAAGCTGCTCCCGGACTCGCCGTCGCGCCTCGACAAAGCGCTCCGCAATTTCAGAGTTGGTCCCCGGTCCGAGACGACCGTTCAGCCCAAACCAGTACACCTCCTCGTCGAGCCCGGCGACTGCCAGACCGCGCAGAACGGCAGCATCCAGCTCCTCCGCCGAGCTGACACCAGCGGCATCATAGTCGATCCAACTGTCGTCGAGATGGATTTCGTCACCGTTCAACAGCAGCTCGTCGAGCTGGCGTGCTCTGCTTTCACAAGACGACGCTGGCACTGGTGGAACGCGCCGCAATGAATAGGTGACGTTGTCCCTTATTGACCCAACAAACAGCAACGGATCGGGCCCTGCATAGGCGATGAGGCGGCCGGCTGTCTCGTCGGCCATGTCCCGCAACTCCCGCGATCCGATGCGGACGCTGCCCTCGTACTCGGTGATCTGCCGGCCGAGCACCTTGGCGAACGTCCCACGGCCGCTGCCGTTGCCTCCCGTGAGGGCGACGTGCGAAGGCCGCTCGATGGTGAGCGAAACATTGAACAGCAGCGGAGATCCGCGGCGGTCGAGCACCCTGAGCCCCTCGGTGCGGATCGGGCCAGCGAAGTCCTCCGGCCGCTCGTCGCGGGGTTCGGGCAGCAGCTTGTCGACGGTGAATTGCGAGACGACCTGCTGATACTTCACGGCCACGTCGATCCGTTGCTGATCCCAGTCGATCAGCTCTTTCACGGGCGGCGGCAGGTCCCGGTATGCGGCAAGGACGGCGACGAGCTGGCCGAGATCGAGGGCGCCTCGCAACGCGAAATAGCCGCCGATCGCATAGAAGAAAAAGGGCGTCGCCTGGGCCAGCAGGTTGTTGAGGTACTTGACGGCAAACTTGCGCTTGAACAGCGCAACTCGGATCGCGAAAAGCTGGCTGAGGCGCCGGCCGACCTCGGCCTTGTCGAACACCGCCGTGCCGTGGATGTGCACGGCGGGGGCCGCCTCCACGACCTCGCCGATGCGTCCGGCGAGATGGCGCGCGGCCACCTGCCGCTCGCGGCCTAGCCGGATCTGCTCGCGTCTGAGGTAGGGGATGACGACTGCCTGGACCATCACGACAGCGAGGGCGATGAGGCCCAGCCAGCTGCTCTAAATCATGATGAAGAAGAGCGCCGTGAGCGCCTGGGAGCCGAGGAAGACGGGCTGGATGAAGGCATCTCCGACGAAGCCGCCGATCGGATCCACCTCATCCTTGATCATGCTGGCCGCCTCGGATGGCTTAACCGAACGGATATCCTCGGGCCGGAACCTCAGAAGCGTGGCGAACAGCTGGTAGCGCATGCGGCGCAGAATCTGCTCGCCCAGGACGCCCTTGCGGATGTTGATGACGTACTTGAAGGCGCCGTTGATGAGGACGAGCGTCAGGAAAATGAAGCTGAGTGCCAGAAGATACGAGATCTGGTCGAGCTCGACCCCCTCACTCAGCACGATCTTGCCGCCGCCGAGGAACTCCGGCAACGTAACCGTCCAGTCGAAGACACGAGCGGTGAGGCTGCCCTCCGGGAAGGCGCCACCCTGGAGAGCCTCGCTGACAATGATTCGGGGGACGTCGAGAGAGGCAAAATAGAACGGCAACGAGGCCAGGATCAGCAGAAGAATGCCGATCTGCTCGCGACGGCTGTGATGCCAGATAAACCTGAAGAGGTTTGGGTCCAACACGCGAAATCCTGCGCTCTCGACCACCGAAGGTAGTGAGAAGGCCAGCAAGGGGCAAGCAGAAGCGGGTCAATTTCGGAGCGCGATCAGCGGAATAAAGGGCTGAGTTAGGGAGACGAGTTAACAGTCGGGGGGTAACATGAAAGTCGCTTTCTATGCTCCGCTGGCCCCGCCTGATCATCCAACGCCGTCGGGGGAGCGGCTGATGGCAGCTCTTCTCATGAGGGCGCTTACAGCAGCGGGCTACGATGTGCGTCTCGTGAGCCGCCTGCGAAGCTTCTCCCAGGAGCCCGATGCAGGCGTTTACCAAGATCTCAAATCGACGGCGGGCGCAGAGGCCTGGCGGCTTGTTGCCGACTGGTCAGCTCCGGATGTGGATTGGCGGCCGGACTGCTGGTTGACCTATCATCCGTACTACAAATCGCCCGACTGGATTGGCCCCGACGTATGCGCTCGGCTCGGCCTGCCTTACTTCACAGCTGAAGCCTCTTATGCTGCAAAGCGTGACGAGGAGCCGTGGGCCGTCTGGCAGGCCGACGTCGTTTCCGCTGTTCGCGGGGCGGCGGCGAGCTTCTGCTTTACAGCGCGAGACAAGGAGGGGTTGGAGAGCTTGGCGCCCCTTGCGGGCCCGCTTGTCGATCTGCCTCCCTTCATAGACCCGTCGCAGATCCCGGAACGGGAAAGGCGGCCATCGAAGGCGGCGCCGCGCATTGGCGTCGCAGCAATGATGCGACCCGGCAACAAGCTCGAAAGCTATATCGTGCTCAGCCAGGCACTGCAGATGCTGCTCGATGTGCCCTGGCGGTTGGGTATCATTGGCGACGGCCCGGCCCGAGCAGATGTCCTCTCCGCGTTCTCGCCGATTCCTCCGGACCGTATTGATTGGATGGGCGAGCTGGAGCCCGAGGCCGTGGTGGACGCTTTAGGGGCGTGCGACCTCTACGTGTGGCCCGGGGTAGGTGAGGCTTACGGCCTGGCTTACTTGGAAGCCCAGTGCGTGGGACTGCCGGTTGTGGCGCAAGACACGGGCGGAGTTTCGGCCGTTGTGCTCCACGGTGAGACGGGCTGGCTCACTCCGCCCGGCGATCTGGCCGCCTTCGCAGATGCGATCCGGCGGCTGCTTCTGGATGCCGATTTGCGCAATGCCATGGGCGATGCGGCAAGCCGTTTTGTCCGTGAGCAGAGGAACGTAGAGCATGGCGGCAGCCATTCTCGGTGAGACGATTGGGGCCATGGTTGGCCAACGCGGAGCCGGCGGATGACTCTCGCCCGGGCCGCGCAATGGTCTGCCCTGCGTGACGAGCTGGCGCGCTGGGCACGTGACGATACCGTGGCCCGGCTTTGGCTCCGTGATGATGATGCGGTCACTGTCACACCGGCCCTGGAGCAACTCGCAGCGCTGTGTTCCGCTCACGGCGTTCCCTATCTGATTGCGGCGGTCCCGAGCGGCGCCGATCAAACACTGGCGGCATACCTTTCCGGTCAGCCACTGGCCGAGGTGGCTGCCCACGGCTGGAGACACCACAACCACGCAATCAATACGAAAACGGAATTTCCTGCCGAACGGGCCTCCGCGGAAATCCTGCGCGATTTGAGCGAGGCCAGGTCACGTATCGAGACGTTGTTCGGCGCAATGGCCGTTCCGCTTTTCGTCCCGCCCTGGAATCGGATGGCGCCTGAGGCAGCGGCTCTCCTGCCTGCGATCAGGTTTTCGCGCAATTTCTGTTCTGGGTCGCGAGCGAAGCCCGAACGAGCACGTGCAGGCAATCAACGTCCACCTGGACATCATTGATTGGCGCGGCTCGCGTGGCGGCCGCAATCCAGCTGACTTGATTTCTGAGCTGGCGGATCATCTCGCCTGGGCACGGCAGAACGACCGGTCCGCCATCGGTATCCTGACGCATCACTTGGTTCACGATGCCGCCGCGTGGAGCTTTCTGGAGGAGTTGTTCGCGGAAACGGTCGGCCATCCGGCCGTGCGCTGGGTGAGGGCCAGCGAGCTACTATCGTCTGACGGCTGAGCTGAAGCTTCCATTCTTTCATTGAGCCGGCGCACCCATAACAGGTCTGTCCGCTGAAGCTGGAGCTGCAAATGAGCGTCGAGAGTTTGAAAGAGCAGATTGCGCGTGAGTTCGGAACGCCTGCCGTGGTGATCGATCTCGATATTGTCGAGCGCAACATTGCTCGTGTTCAGGCCGCTTGCGATGCAGCAGGCGTCGCTAACCGTCCGCACATCAAGACCCACAAAAGCCCGGTGCTTGCCCGCATGCAGCGTGACGCTGGTGCGCGCGGGGTCACCTGCCAGAAACTCGGCGAGGCAGAGGTGATGGCCGAGGCCGGTCTCGACGACATTCTAATCAGCTACAACCTTTACGGCTCGCAGAAGATGGGCCGCCTCGGCGCGCTGCTGCGCCGGGCGAACGTGACAGTTTCGGCCGATAACCCCGTCGTGATCGAGAACCTGACGGAGGCGGCAGCCATCGCTGAACGGGCGCTCCCGGTCGTGGTGGAGTGCGATACGGGCCGGAAACGGGCCGGTGTCGAAACGCCCGGAGAGGCTGTGGAGCTGGCGAAGCTCATTGCCTCACTGCCAGGATTGGAATTCGCGGGCTTTCTGTTCTACCCGACCGAGACAGTCCTGGCCCGAGACCCAGCGCTTTTTCGATGCGGCGCGCGCCGGCGTGGCAGATGCCGGACTAGAGGCGCGGGTCGTGTCGACGGGCGGCACGCCAAATCTGGTCAATCTTGGCAAGCTCGAAGGCGTGACCGAGCACCGGGCAGGAACCTACATCTTCAACGACCGCATGATGATGGCGTGTGGGGCTGCGACGCTCGAAGACTGCGCCCTCTCGGTCTATGCGACGGTGGTCAGCCGGGCGGCTCCGGAGCGCGGCATCCTTGACGCCGGCTCGAAAACATTGACGGCCGACCCTGGCGGAGGCCTCGACGGGTTCGGGCTCATCCTCGAGCATCCGCAAGCGCGCATCAGCGCCTTCGCGGAGGAGCACGGCTTTCTCGATCTTTCTGCCTGCAACGAGCGCCCCAACGTGGGTGACGTGGTGCGCATCATCCCGAACCACGTCTGCGTGGTGGTCAACATGGTGGACGAGATGATCGCCGTACGCGGCGGGGAGGTCGTCGACGTCATCCCTGTGGCCGCGCGCGGGAAGCTGACCTGAGGGTACGTTGATCGGTTCAACTCATGGCCGCGTATCGAGCACGAATAGCTCGTCCGGTTGGATTGTCAGCTCGATGGCCATGCGGAAGCAAACGGCAAGGACCAACAAGGCGAGCAGAATGCGGAGCTGCTCGGCGTTGAGGTAGCGGCCGATCTTGGTGCCATACTGAGCACCAAACACGCCACCAACCATGAGCGGCACCGCGAGGAGGAGGTCGACGCTGAAGTTCTGTGTCGTGTGCAGGAGCGTCGCGTAGGCGGCTACGAAGACGACTTGGAAGACCGAGGTTCCGATTGCCACCCGGGTCGGCACGCGCATCAGGTAGATGAGCGCCGGAATGATGACGAAGCCGCCGCCGACACCAACGAGGGCCGTGAGCAGACCGACGAATATGCCGATAACGACAGGCGGAATGGCGCTGGCGTAGAGCTTCGACGTGCGAAAGCGCCGCTTGAGCGGGAGCCCTTGAATCCACGTGTGTTGTCCGCCGCGACGCCTGGAATAATGCGGTTGCACCTTCCGCTTACGCCATGCCGCCAGGCTTTCCATGAACATGAGCGTGCCGATGACGCCGAGCACCAGCACGTAGCTGAGGGAGATGAACGCATCGATCTGCCCCAGGGCCTTGAGGAGCCGCTGAAGGGCGACGCCAAGCGTAGCTCCGGCAATGCCGCCTCCGAGGAGCAGCATGCCCATCTGTACGTCGACGTTCTTCGCCTGCCATTGTGTGATCGCGGCCGAAACCGAAACCGCTACAACCTGGCTTACGCCGGTGCCGACGGCAACGAGCGGCGGGACACCTAAGAAGATCAATAGCGGTGTTATGACGAAGCCACCGCCAATACCGAACATCCCCGAAAGCAAACCCACCGAGAGACCCATGGCCAGAAGCATGAGGCCGTCGAGCGCCATTCCGGCTACGGGTAGATAGATCGGTAGGAACATCAGGTCGGCACGACAGAAACGGACGAGAGCTACCGGTGATGTGGTCCGAAGGGTGGACCGCGCAGGGCATGCCTCCCACCTCGGCCAGCCGATTGCAACTGGCCTTTTTCGGGTCTGCTGTCCAGACCCGAAGGTCTCTTCGGATGGCGCTCCGCCTCAGAAAGCGAAATGGTGGTGTGGCGGTGCCGCTGCTGTTGCCTTTGCAGAACACCGACGCCCGCTGATCGTTCGCGAGTTTTCTAAGCGCGCCGGCATAACGCTGCTTGACAGCCGCCAAGCCCAATGAAATATATCCGACCGTTTGGTTAGAAATTGGATGGCCGATGGGCCGCCTCAGGATCATCGATAGGGACGCCGTTCTGACTGCGGCCGAAACGGTCGTCAGACGTGACGGCGCGGCGCGGCTGACCATAGAGGCAGTTGCCGCCGAGGCCGGCATCAGTAAGGCCAGCGTCCTCTACGACTACAAGACGAAGCAGGCGCTCATCAAAGCGATGGTCGAGCGTCGTGTCGCGGCCGAATGCGAACGCGTGCGTAAGATCATCGAGGATCTCGGCGCGGCTCCCGATTTTGCGATCCAGGGCTGTATCGCTGCTGCGGCAAATCGGTCACTGTCCGACGCAGATCGTGAGGTGGCGTTGTGTCTGACTGCCGCACTTGCCCAGGATCCGGAGCTACGTGCACCGATTTAGGAAAAATGCCGCCAACAAATTGCCGAAATTCTGGAAACTTCTTCGCGGCCCCGAAACGCACTCCTTGCCTTCCTGGCACTCGAGGGCTTGAAGCTCCTGGAGTGTCTGGGCATCTACACATGGCCAGAGGACGAGCGTAAGCGGCTGCTGGAGGACATTTCCGGTCTTGCGGCCGGGAAGCTGGCGGCCGAACCGGGGCGGAGCGCTCAAGGCTGAGTTGTTCGTTAGGAATTAGGCTAGCGCCCGGCGACGGAACTTCGCCTCAATCGATTGATTGGCCAGGAACGACATCAATGCCCGCCCTATCGTTCTTCAAGTATGGAGTGGCTGCTGCCGCCTTTCTCGTGGCCAGCCTTCCCGCATCCGCGGCGGATCCTGCGGCCACGCCGCCTCCGGTGACCGTTAGCATCATAACGACCGAGAAGCAGGACCTGCCAATCCTGGAAGAGCTCCCCGGCCGCATCGCGCCGATGCGGATCGCAGAGGTGCGCCCGCGTGTGTCCGGCATCGTGATCGAGCGGGTGTTCACGCAGGGCAGCCTCGTAAAGGAAGGTGAGGTGCTCTACCGGATCGATCCGGAGCCCTTCAAAGTGCAGGTCGAAAGCGCGAAGGCCACACTACGGCGCGCCGAGGCTGCCCAGCTGCGTGCACGGCAGCAGGCCGACCGGCAGCAGGAGCTGCGCAAGCGCAACATTTCGAGCCCACAGCAGCTCGAGGAGGCCATCGCAGCGCTGGCTCAGGCGGACGCCGACGTTGCGGCCGCGCAGGCGGGATTGAAAGCGGCGGAGCTCAATCTGCATTACACTGAGGTGCGGGCGCCGATCTCGGGTCGTATCGGGCGCGCGCTCATCACCGAGGGCGCGCTCGTGGATAGCTCGGACAAGCTCGCTACGATCCAGCAGCTCGATCCTGTCTACGCAGACTTCACGCAGTCGGTGAATGCTCTCAGGGCGCTGCGTCGGGCCGTACGGGAAGGGACCATCTCGAGCGTCAGCGAGGACGAGATGAAGGTCCAGCTGCGCTTCGACGACGGTACCGAGTACCCCCATTCGGGCCGGCTGCTGTTTTCGGAGGTCACCGTCGAGGCCACCACCGGCCAGGTAGTCATGCGCGGCCAGTTTCCAAATCCTGACGGCGATCTGCTGCCGGGCATGTATGTCCGTGTGGTCGTCGAGCAAGGTGTTCAGCACGACGTCATCGCAGTGCCCCAACAGGCGGTGCAGCGGGACGGCGCTGGCCGGTCGCAGGTCTACATCGTGAAATCCGACGGGACTGTGGAGCTCCGGACTGTCCGTACAGGGCGCGTCGTCGGGAACAACTGGGTCATCGAAGAGGGGCTGGCGGCTGGCGAGCGTGTCGTCGTCGAGGGCTTCCAGAAGATCCGTCCCGGTGCCACGGTCAATCCGCAGGCCTGGAAATATGACGTGAACGCGCCAACGCGTACTGCGAACAGGGCTGATGCCGGGCAGGGCAGCCCGCACTAATCGAGCAGCAAGGCAGAACTTCACATGCCGAGTTTCTTCATCGATCGGCCCATCTTCGCCTGGGTCGTCGCCATCTTCATCATGCTGGCTGGCGTGATCGCCATCCCCCTACTGCCTGTTTCGCAGTACCCGAAGGTGGCTCCGCCTCAGATCTCGATTACGGCCAACTATCCCGGTGCGTCGCCCGAGGACATGTACCTCAGCGTAACGCGGCCGATCGAGGAGGAACTGAACGGCGTCCCGGGGCTCATTTACTTCGAGTCGACCTCGGACTCCTCCGGCCGCATCAACATCACCGCGACATTCGCACCCGGAACACCGATCGGCGAGGCGCAGGTCGAGGTGCAGAACCGCATCCGCCGGGTCGAACCGCGCCTGCCACAAGCCGTCGTCGAGCAGGGCATGCGCATCGAGCAGGCGGGCTCGGGCTTCCTGCTGGTCATCGCCCTGCGCTCGTCCGGATGGGTCCTACGATAACGTCGCGCCTCGGCGACTACCTGAACCGCAACGTCATCGGTGAGATCCAGCGCATCCACGGCGTCGGCAGCGCAAGCTGTTCGCCACCGAGCGGTCGATGCGCATCTGGATGGATCCGGACAAGATGCTCGGCTTCAACCTGTCGGCCGGCGACATCATCGCCGCCATCCGGGCGCAGAACGCGCAGGTCGCTGCCGGCACGCATCGGCGACGCTGCCGAACCCGATCACGGGCCAGCAGATCTTCGCGACCGTGCGTCGTCGAAGGGCCAGCTCACCTCACCCGAGGAGTTCGGCAACGATCGTGCTGCGCGCCAATCCCGACGGCTCGACGGTGCGCCTGCGCGACGTCGCCCGCGTCGAGCTCGGCGCGCAGAGCTACGCCACCTCGGCGCGGCTGAACGGCAAGCCGTCCACCGGCATCGGCGTGCAGCTTTCGCCAACCGGCAATGCGCTGGCCACCGCCGAGGGCGATCCGCGCCAAGATGGACGAGCTCGCGCGCTTCTTCCCGCCGGGCGTCGAGTACAGCATCCCGTACGACAGCTCGCGCTTCGTCAAGGTCTCGATCGAGAAGGTGGTGAGACGCTGATCGAGGCGGTGGTGCTCGTCTTCCTCGTGATGTGCCTCTTCCTGCAGAACTTCCGCTACACGATCATTCCGACGATCGTGGTGCCGGTGGCGTTGCTGGGCACGTTCGCCGTGATGCTGGCGCACGGGCTTCTCGATCAACGTGCTGACCATGTTCGCGCATGGTGCTGGCCATCGGCATCCTCGTCGACGACGCCATCGTGGTGGTCGAGAACGTCGAGCGCATCATGTCCGAGGAGGGCCTGCCGCCGCGCGAGGCGACGCGCAAGGCCATGGGGCAGATCACCGGCGCAATCATCGGCATCACCTTGGTGCTGACGGCCGGTGTTCGTGCCGATGGCGCTTCTTCCCGGCGCGGTCGGCAACATCTACCGGCAGTTCTCGCCTGACGATGGTGGTCTCGATCCTGTTCTCGGCGCTTCCTGGCGCTGTCGCTGACGCCGGCTCTGTGCGCCACGTTGCTGAAGCCCGTTCCGGCTGGCCATCACCACGAGAAGCGAGGCTTCTTCGGCTGGTTCAACCGCGGCTTCGCCAGCACAACACGCGGCTACACCGGGCTCGTCGGCTACGTCGCGCGGCGGGCCGGCCGGTTCATGGTGATCTACTTGGCGCTGGTCGCTGGGCTCGGGTGGGCGTATCTGCGGCTGCCGACAGCCTTCCTCCCGAACGAGGACCAGGGCTACTTGATCGTCGACATGCAGGCGCCGCCGGAGGCCAGCGCGAACCGCACGATCGACGTGATCAAGCAGGTGGAGGACGCCTTCCTGTCGCAGCCCGAGGCGGTCGAGCGTGGTCTTCGCCATTCAGGGCTTCAGCTTCTCTGGCGCAGGGCAGAACGCCGGCGCTGGCTTTCGTCACCCTCAAGGACTGGAGCGAGCGCGGCCCTGAGAACTCAGCGGCAGGCGATCGCGGCGCGCGCCAACGCCAAGCTTTGGCAATCAGGGACGCGATAATCTTCGCCCTGTCGCCGCCGCCGATCCAGGGGCTTGGCACGACGAGCGGCTTCACGTTCCGCCTCCAGGACCGCGGCGGCATGGGACAGGCTGCGCTCGCTGCGGCGCAGGGATCAGCTGCTGGCTGCGCGCGTCGCAAAGCCCGGTGCTGACCGGCTTGCGCGTGGAAGGCCTGCCGGACGCGGCCCAGGTCCAGCTGATCATCGACCGCGAAAAGGCCAACACCTTCGGCGTGGCATTTTCGCGACATCAACGCGACGATCTCGGCCAATCTCGGTTCGAGCTACGTGAACGACTTCCCGAATGCCGGCCGCATGCAGCGCGTCGTCGTCCAGGCGGACGAGCACGGCGCGCATGCAGACCGAGGATCTGCTGCGCCTCAACGTGCGCAATGCTGCAGGCGGAATGGTGCCGCTGTCGGCCTTCGCCCACGTCGAGTGGGTCAAGGGGCCGATGCAGGTGGTTGGCTACAACGGCTATCCGGCGATGCGCATCAGCGGCCAGGCGGCGCCAGGGTACTCCTCCGGCGACGCGATGGCCGAGATGGAGCGCCTGGCGGCCGATCTGCCGCCAGGCTTCGGCTACGAATGGACCGGGCAGTCGCTGCAGGAAATCCAGTCGGGCGCACTGGCGCCACTGCTGATTGCGCTCAGCGTCCTGTTCGTGTTCCTGCTGCTCGCGGCGCTTTACGAGAGCTGGTCGATTCCGCTCGCGGTCATGCTGGTGGTGCCGCTGGGCGTCATCGGCTCGGTGATCGCGCGTGACGCTGCGGGGTATGCCGAATGACGTCTACTTCATGGTCGGCCTCATCGCGATCATCGGCCTTTCAGCAAAGAATGCGATCTTGATCATCGAGTTCGCAAAGGACTTGCGTGCCGAGGGGCGGTCGGTGATCGAGGCGACGATAGAGGCGGCACGGCTGCGCTTCCGTCCGATCTTGATGACTTCGCTCGCGTTCACGCTGGGCGTGCTGCCGTTGGCGATAGCCACCGGGGCCAGCGCAGTGAGTCAGAACGCCATCGGAACGGGTGTGCTCGGTGGAATAATCTCGGCCACCGTTCTGGCGGTTATCTTCGTCCCAGCGTTCTTCGTCTTCGTCATGCGGATCTTCGACCGCTCCGCCCGGGCCGAAGCACGCGCAGAGCGGGAGCTAGACGGGACCGAGACCCCAGGGACGCAGATGGCACATACCGAGGCTTGAGTCGGCCGACTCGGCTAACTCGGGTGGAACGTAAGACTACTTCCGCTGCTGTGCCCGTCGCAGAGCGGCAGCCAGGGCGCTCTCGGCGGGAGGCTCGGGTGACCTGTAGGGAGCGCCATTGCGGGCGCGTTGGGGCGCTCCCGCTGCGCGGCCGTTGTCGCGGGACGTGGACCGGATCGGGCCGGATTTCATCGTGAGCGAGATGCGCTTGCGCTCGACGTCCACGTCCTTCACCCGCACCTTCACCACGTCGCCCGCCTTCACCACCTCGCGCGGGTCTTTGACGAAGCGGTCCGACAGCTCGGAAATGTGCACGAGCCCGTCCTGATGCACGCCGATGTCGACGAACGCTCCGAATGCGGCGACGTTGGTGACAACTCCTTCGAGCTGCATCCCCGGCTTCAGGTCCGCGATTGTCTCCACGCCCTCTTGGAAGGAGGCAGTCTTAAATTCGGGGCGCGGGTCGCGGCCGGGCTTCTCCAGCTCAGCCAGGATGTCGGTCACCGTCGGAATGCCGAACGTCTCGTCGGCGAAGTCGGCGGGTTTGAGTGACTTGAGTAGCGCCCGATCCCCGATCAGCGATTTCAGCGGGCGTCCCGTCGCCGCGGCGATTTTCTCGACCACCGGATACGCCTCAGGGTGTACCGCCGATGCGTCGAGCGGGTTCTTGCCGTTCATGATCCTCAAGAACCCAGCGGCTTGCTCAAAGGCCTTGGGCCCAAGCCGCGGCACCTTCTTCAAGGCAGTGCGCGATTGAAACGCGCCGTTCTCGTTGCGGTAGGCGACGATATTGGCGGCAAGCGCGCGGTTAAGGCCAGATACGCGCGCGAGTAGGGGAACGGAGGCCGTGTTCACGTCAACGCCGACCGAGTTGACGCAATCCTCGACCACTGCGTCGAGCGAGCGGGCGAGGCCCACCTGATCCACATCGTGCTGGTACTGACCGACGCCGATGGACTTGGGCTCGATCTTGACGAGCTCCGCGAGCGGATCCTGCAGGCGGCGGGCAATCGAAACGGCGCCGCGCAGGCTGACATCGAGGTCCGGGAAACTCTTGCGCCGCCAGCTCAGATGCGGAGTAGACGGATGCACCAGCCTCCGACACCATCACCTTGGTAAGCTTCAGCTGCGGCATCTTCGTGATCAGCTCGGCGACCAGCCGGTCCGTCTCGCGGCTGGCCGTGCCGTTGCCGATGCTGATCAGTTCCACCTTGTGCTTCATGCAGAGCGCAGCAAGCGTGGCGAGCGCGCCCTGCCAATCCCGCTGCGGCTCGTGCGGGTAGATGGTCGTTGTGTCGACGAGCTTGCCCGTCTGGTCCACCACCGCGACCTTGACGCCGGTGCGATAGCCGGGGTCGAGGCCCATGGTGACCCGCGGGCCGGCAGGAGCGGCGAGCAGCAGATCCTTGAGGTTCTTGGAAAAGATCGAAATTGCCTCGCTGTCGGCCCGCTCCTTCAGGCGCATCATCAAGTCGACGCTGAGCGAGATGGAGAGTTTTACCTTCCACGCCAGGCGCACCGTATCGAGAAGCCAGCGATCGGCGGGGCGGCCCCGATCTGCAATGCCGAACGCAGCCCGGATCTTGAGCTCCGCCGGATGCGGCTTATCGGCCTCGTGCGGGACGTCGAGATCGACGTCGAGAATGTCTTCGTTCCGGCCGCGGAAGATGGCGAGTGCCCGGTGCGAGGGCATCTCCTTGATGCGCTGGCTGAAGTCGAAGTAGTCGGCGAACTTGGCCCCGTCTTTCTCCTTGCCCTTTCGCACTTTGGACGTGAGCACGCCATCGTCCCACAGCCACTCGCGCAAGGAACCGACGAGCTTGGCATCCTCGCCGATGCGCTCGATGAGGATGTGGCGGGCGCCGTCGAGCGCGGCCTTGGCATCCGCGACGCCTTTGTCGGGCGCCACGAACTTCTCCGCCTCAGCCTCCGGCACCAGGGCAGGGTTCTGGAGGAGGGCATCAGCCAAAGGCTCGAGGCCGGCTTCGCGCGCAATCTGCGCCTTGGTCCGCCGCTTCGGCTTGTAAGGCGCATACAAGTCTTCGAGCTCGACCTTGGTCTCGGCGGCGTTGATCGCGCGGGCGAGCTCGGGCGTCAGCTTGCCCTGTTCCTCGATGCTCTTGAGAACAGTCGCGCGGCGATCCTCCAGCTCGCGCAGGTAGCCGAGCCGCTCTTCCAGCTTTCTGAGCTGCGTGTCGTCGAGGCCGCCGGTCTTTTCCTTGCGGTAGCGGGCGATGAACGGCACCGTCGCGCCCTCGCCAAGGAGTGCCACGGCCGCCGCAACCTGACCAACGCCGACACCCAGCTCCGCCGCGATACGCTGATTGATCGAATTCATCTAAGCCCTCGTGTTCACGTGCCCGCTACATGGCGCGATTCTCCCGCTCGACGAAGATTGCGGTGCTGGTAGGGCAGGCCTGTCGAAAAACGCAGCAGCAGGTGGACGGGACGAAAGCCGCAACCAGGAAGATGCCAAGAGCAGCCGCGGATGCTGCTCCAAATTATGCAAAATTGGCACTCCTCGCCCGCAATTTTCGGAGGGCGGAGCGGTGGTGGGGTCTGAGAGCTTGTCCCAACAGGCCGCATCAGCTTAGGTGTTTATCCACAGCATCGATACGGGCTGCGTGGCGCAAATTGGGGGGAAGCCGATGAACTTTGCTCGGGCCGCATCGCTCTGGGGTCTGATCGCTTGGGCTGGCGTGATGTGGCCTCCCCCTGAGGTCCACGCGCAGGGGTGGGACGGCAGCAGACCCGTCTTCGAGAGCGATATTGAGCGGCAGCAACGCGAGCTCGAGGCGCAGCGCGCCGAACGCCGCAAATCCTATGATGTCGTCTATCCCAAGTACATGGATGGCGGCGAGCGGCCCAATATCGAGCCAGAGGAGCCGCCGATCGTCTATCTGGAAAAGAACGAGAAGCCAGGCACGATCATCGTCGATACCGGCGGGCGAATGCTCTACTACGTTCTCCCTGGTCAGCGGGCCTATGCCTACCCGATCTCCGTCGGCAGGGAGGGCTTCAATTGGACGGGGACGGAGCGTATCAGCCGCATTGCCTCTTGGCCGTCCTGGACACCGCCCCCTGAGATGCGCCGGCGCCAGCCAGGCCTGCCAATCACCGTTTCCGGTGGCATCAATAACCCGCTGGGAGCCAAAGCGCTCTACCTCGGCAACACCCTTTATCGCATCCACGGGACCAACAATCCGCGTTCGATCGGCCGCGCATCATCGTCTGGGTGCTTCCGGATGATGAATGAGCACGTGGTCCACCTTGCCTCGCTTGCGCGCATCGGCACGGTCGTGCGGGTGGTATCGAGCTATCCGTGGGTGAGCACGACGATGCCGCTATCAAGGCTGTTTTCGAGCCTCGGCCTCGACACTAACTCGAGCCAGTAGCCGCGGTGCTTCAACTCCCTCATTTAGGGCACAGTCCGGGCGCCTCCCGCGCGAACATGACGCCAGGGAGGCCAACTTTGCCGATCCGGCTGCACTAGACTGGGAGGGAGTTCCTCAAGCGAGGGATGGTTCGGCTCACGGCAGGGGGAGCGCCTCGTGCTCCCTCAGAACCTTGCCTGTTTCGGCATCCACCTCGAGCATCTTGACCCGATAGCCCCACAGATGAGCGACATGCTGCAATGTGCGGTCGCACTGGTCCTTGTCGAGCAGCACGCCACGGCGCACACGATGCTGAAGCGTCAATCGGCGGCCGCCGGAAAGGTCTGCGTTGACGACCTGGATGTCAGGATCCCGGGCGGCAGCATCATACTGCTCGGCTAAGACCTTGCGGACTTGCCGGTATCCCATCTCGTCGTGAATGGCCTTCACCTCTACGAAGGACGATCCGCTGTTGTCGTGAATTTGGAACAGCCGGAAGTCCCGCATCACTTTCGGTGACAGGTACTGCAGGATAAAGCTGTCATCGCGGAAATTGGCCCAGGCTTCCTTGAGGGTGCCGAGGGCATCGCCGTTCCCCGCGATTTCCGGAAACCACTCCCGATCCTCCGGCGTCGGCTCTTCGCAAATACGCTTAATGTCGCGCATCATCGCGAACCCGAGCGCATACGGATTGAAACCGCTGAAATGCTTGTCCTCGAAACGGGGCTGATAAATCACGGAGGAATGACTGTGCATGAACTCGAGCATGGAGCCTTCAGTAATCAGCCCTTTGTCATAGAGCCGGCTCATGATCTCGTAGTGCACGAACGTGGCGCAGCCCTCGTTCATCACTTTCGTCTGTCGCTGCGGGTAGAAGTACTGCCCGAGCATACGGACAATGCGCAGTAGCTCACGCTTCCAGTCATCGAGCTTGGGTGCGTGCTTCTCGAGGAAATAGAGCAGATTTTCCTGCGGCAGCCCGAGCAACTCGCTTTCCTCCTCGGCCTCTCTCGCTTCCGGGGTGATGGGGAACTCGTCATTCCGCCTGTTGGGAATGGTTCGCCAGAGCTCGTTGTACGTAATCTCCTCGTGCTCGCGGCGTTTGAGGTCCCGCTCCTCCCGTTCCGTACGGGACCGACGGCGCACTGGATGCCTGCTAATGCCCTGCGGCATCAGCGCGTGGGCGCTGTCCAGAACCGCTTCGACCGTCTCGATACCGTATTTCTCCTCGCATTCTGCCACATATTCTTTGGCAAAGCGCAAATAGTCGAGAATGGCGGTCGCGTCGGTCCATTGTTTGAAAAGATAATTATTTTTGAAGAAATGGTTATGCCCCATTGCGGCATGGGCCATCACGAGCATTTGCATCGTCATGGTGTTTTCTTCCATGACGTAATTGATGCAGGGATCGGAATTGATCACCAGCTCGTAAGCCAATGCTCGGGCGCCTTTACGGTAAAGCGCTTCCTCACGCGCAAAATGTTTGCCGAACGACCAATGCCGGTACATGTTCGGCATGCCGATCGAGGCGTACGCATCGAGCATCTGCTCGGCGGTTATCACCTCGATCTGGTTCGTGTAGATATTGAGCCCCATTTCACCGACGCCGATCTCCTCGATGGCGTCATAGCCTTTTTTTAGAAGGTCGAAATTCCACTCGGCCCCCTCGAATAAAGGCCGGCGCGTCAGCACCGTTGTCATCTCGCTATTCTCTCCTCGCTGCCAGAACTGGAGCCGGAGAACAGCTCGCGAAACACCGGATAAATCTCGCTCGGAGACGAAACGCGCCGCATGGCGAAATGCGGATGGCTACCGGCAATTTCACTGTAGCCTGCCCAGGCAACGCTCTGCATCGGGGCAATCTGCGCTTCGGGCATGACCTCGATGTAGGCGAAGTACTGGCAAATCGGGAGGATCTCCCGCTCCAGCATCGTCACGCAGCGCTCCATGTCGTCGTCGAAGTTGTGCCCGTCAGAAGCCTGGGCAGCGTAAATGTTCCAATCGTCAGGTGGATAGCGCTCGTTCACGACCCGAAGCATTTCCTCCAGCGCCGTCGAAATAACCGTGCCGCCGGACTCGGTATCCCGAAAGAAGGTTTCCTCGTCGACTTCCTGTGCAGTGGTCGTATGGCGGATGAAAACGATGTCCACCTCGGCATAATGCCGTGAGAGAAACAAGTGCAGCAGCATGAAGAACCGCTTCGCGAGGTCCTTCAGGGACTCGGTCATCGAGGCCGAAACGTCCATCAGGCAGAACATGACGGCCTGCGTCTTCGGCTTCGGGCGGCGTTCGTGGCGATTGTACTGCAGGTCGATCGGGTCGATGTAAGCAACGACCTTGCGCAAGTGTATCAGGCGGGACAGCCGCGCACGGAGCTCCGCAAGCCGTTGCTCGTCCGGCTGGTCACTGGCCTCCTCCGCGGCAATCTCGGCCTCCAGCTCCTCCAGCTCGGCCAGCCGAGGCCGCCGCAGCGCAATGCGCCGGGCGAGGCTGTTGCGCATGGTCCGCAAGCGGTTGAGCTTGGCTGGCGGTCCATCGGTCGTCAGGCCAGCGCGAACCGGCTCCGGCGCCCGCAGATCCTTCAATTTCGCCTTGACCAGGTTAGGCAGCTTCAGGTCGTCGAAGAAAAGGTCGAGGAACTCTTCGCGGGTCAGACTGAAGACGAAATCGTCCTCGCTCTCCCCGTCGGGGCTGCCCCTCTGACCTCCACTTCCGGCGCCGCCATCAGGCTTACGAAT
Source organism: uncultured Pseudomonadota bacterium (assembly GCA_963786775.1). GTDB lineage: Bacteria > Pseudomonadota > Alphaproteobacteria > Rhizobiales > Hyphomicrobiaceae > ZC4RG25. The sequence goes on from CAWBAM010000042.1 coordinate 160,830, forward strand.
GACGTCGCCGACTTGATACTCGCGATTTCCGGGCAGTACGAAGTCGCGCTCGCCCGTGTTCGAGCTCATCGTGAACGACGGCTCGCGGAGACCCTTCGACCGAATGCGGATATTCTCGCCGCCATCGACCTCCGAAACCTTACGCCGCTTCAAGGCTTCGCGCACGGCTTCCCGGATCTCGGCCTTGGCGCGCCGCAGGAAGCGTTGACGGTTCCCAAGGCTCTTAGACTTGGGATTGAGACGGCGGTCGACGATGTACATTGCCCCGCTCTCGACCTCCTCACCCCGATTTCTTGACCCGCATGTACCACTCCACGAGACGCCGGACCTGCCGGTGCGTATACCCGCGGGACACCATGCGGCTCACGAACTCTTCGTGCTTCTTCTCGGTCTCGCCATCCTTCTTGGCACCGAAGCTGATCACCGGAAGCAGGTCCTCGACCTGGCTGAACATCCGCTTCTCGATGACTTCGCGGATCTTTTCGTAAGACGTCCAGCTCGGGTTTTTTCCGCCGTTCTTGGCGCGCGCCCTGAGCGAGAACTTGACCACCTCGTAGCGGAAGTCCTTCGGGTTCGCGATGCCGGCGGGCTTTTCGATCTTCGAAAGCTCCTGGTCGAGAAGCTGCCGGTTCATCAGCTGGCCGGTATCCGGGTCCTTGTAGTCCTGGTCCTCGATCCAGGCATCGGCGTAGGCGACGTAGCGGTCGAAAAGGTTCTGACCGAAGTCGTCGTAGGACTCCAGATACGCTTTCTGGATTTCGTTTCCGATGAAGTCGGCGTACCGCGGCGCGAGCTCCTCCTTGATGAACTCGATATACCGGTTCTCGAGGTCCTCGGGCAGCTGCTCGCGGCGGATCGCTTGCTCCAGGACGAACATGAGATGCACGGGATCCGCGGCAACCTCGTGCGTGTCGTAATTGAACGTTTCCGACAGCACCTTGTACGCGAACCGGGTGGACATGCCGTCCATGCCCTCGCTCATGCCGGCTGCGTCGCGATACTCCTGAAGGGTCTTGGCGTGCGGGTCCGTGTCCTTGAGGCTCTGGCCATCGTAGATCCGCATCTTTGAGAACAGGCTCGAGTTCTCGTGCTCCTTGAGCCGAGTTCAGCACTGAAAACTGCGCCAACATCTCCAGTGTGCCCGGAGCGCAGGGGGCACCGGAGACCTCGCTTTGCGCCAGCAGCTTCTCGTAGATCTTCTTTTCCTCCGTGACGCGGAGGCAATAGGGCACCTGGATGACGCAGATGCGGTCCAGGAACGCCTCGTTGTTCTTGTTGGAGCGGAAGCTCTGCCACTCGCTCTCGTTGGAGTGCGCGATGATGATGCCCTGGTAGGGCAGCGCACCCACGTTCTCCGTGCCCACGTACGTGCCGTCCTGCGTCGCGGTCAACAGCGGGTGCAGCATTTTGATGGGCGCCTTGAACATCTCGACGAACTCGAGAAGCCCCTGCGTGGTGCGGTTGAGACCGCCCGAGTAGGAGTAGGCGTCGGCGTCGTTCTGCCCGTGGAACTCCAGCTTGCGGATGTCGACCTTGCCAACGAGCGAGGAGATGTCCTGGTTGTTCTCGTCGCCGGGCTCGGTTTTTGCCACACAGATTTGCCGCAGCCGTGACGGGTACAGCTTCACGACCTTGAACTTGGAGATGTCACCTCCGAACTCGTCGAGCCGCTTGACGGCCCAGGGCGACATTCGGCCGGTGAGCTTGCGCTGTGGGATGCCGTACTTATCCTCCAGCACAGGCCCCATGGTGACGGGGTCGAACAGGCCGAGTGGACTCTCGAAGATGGGGCTTACCTCGTCGCCCGCCTTGAGCACGTAGACCGGGCACTGCTCCATCAGCTCCTTGAGCCGCTCCGCCAGGGACGACTTACCACCCCCGACCGGCCCCAGGAGGTAGAGGATCTGCTTACGTTCCTCCAAGCCCTGCGCGGCATGGCGGAAGAAGCCCACGATCCTCTCGATCGTTTCCTCCAGTCCGTAGAAGTCTTTGAAAGTCGGATATATTTTGATTGTTCGGTTGAGGAAGATACGACCGAGGCGCGGATCCTTCGACGTGTCGACGAGGGTCGGCTCGCCGATCGCCACCATCATCCGTTCGGCCGCACTGGCGTACAGCATCGGATCGTCGCGGCAGGCTTCGAGATACTGCCGCAGCGGCATCTCATGCTGCTTCTGGCGATCGTAGCTCTGCGCGTAGATGCTGAAAATCTCATCTGCGGAGGTCATGCTTGCTCTCGCTCTCGCGATCTCACCACTCTCGTGATGACGTGGCCTCCCGCCATCACCCATTAAACTTGAAGTGGGCTCTCTCAAGCCACTTGGCAATGTGCTTGCCCGCTTCAACCGCCACTACTTCTTCATCACCGCCTTGTGTCATCCTAACACAGTCGAGCTGCATCTCGATTGCGGCCAACGTGAATTCGTTTTCTTTTCCGATCCAGCACGCAATGGGCTGGCCACTATGGCGCCCACTTCTGGCAGAAGTGGGTCGCTGCAACGATCGTGCCGCACTGCGACGGCTGATCCACCGATGTTAATGAACGGCTTTCCGGTCTGCTCCGGACACTCGAAACGGACGCAGCTAGTCAAACGCACGCTCGCACTTTTTGGTTCGGCCAAAGCGTCAATTGGCGCGGATCGGTATCGTCGCTGCACCCCGTCCGGCGTCAAGACCCGATACCCTGCTGTCTCGACCGCACTTGCGATCGTTTCGTCCATCTCGACCATAAACTGATTCCGGGTATCAGAATGCTGCGCAATCACGTCTAAAGTGGAGGACGCGGCGAGGCATCTGAAGTTCCCGGCGGCACGTGCTCACGCCCGATTTCAATGCAAAAATGCCGAATTTTTGCACAATTTCCGGAACTTGATATCCGGTGTCAGACGTTTCAGGTTTCCCGTCTCGAAACCATTTGCCGTGGTTCGGAGTGTATCCGAAATTCCGCAATCCGGCAGAAAAATGTTTTTGCTCCCTGCCGAGTTGCCAGTTGTTCTGCTTGTTCGAGGGTTTTTGAGACGTCGCTCAAATCCGATCCGGAGCGAAGCTCGGCCACGGCGCGGATCCGAAGCAGTTCGGACGCATAGAGCATAAGGCCATACCGCTCGGCGAGCTGCCACCCTTCGGCAACAGCCGACAAGGCACGGTGCGGACGATCATAGGCGAGCGCCACATCGGCCAAAAGTAGGAGGGCATAGGGTAAGGCTTGGGTAGCGCCTGTGCGGCGATAAGCCCTGATCGCATTCTCAATCTGTTGAATTGCTTCCTCGTACCCGAGGTCGCCGGCTTGCCTTTGGCTCCAGCCAAGGATGATGTCCGCCCAGGCGACCCAGTAGGGAAACTCATGCCGCTCGGCGATGGTCCTGCCGGCATAGGCGAGAGCCGATGCGGTTGCCTGGTCGCCGAGCGTTTGCGCCCGCGCCGCAAGCACACACAGCACATGCGCGCTGGTGTGAGGATGTCGCAGCCGGGAAGACAGCGCAAGGGCCGCTTCGGCATTCTGGATCGAGCTGTCCAGGAGCCCCGCAATGGCTTCACCCCAGGCAAGATGAGCCTGGGCCAGCGCACCCTGATCTGATGCGTATTGGTACCGCAGGCTCGCGTGGCGGGCCTCGTCGTAGAGGTCCAGGGCTAGCCTGAGGTGTGCGAATGCGGCATCGAGTTGCCCGTTTAGAAGTTTGGCAAGACCCTGAACCCGGTGTGCACGCAAACGGCGCTCTTCGTTACCGTCCCTGTCGGCGCTGGCCGTCAGGCGCTCCCCGACCTTGAGCGCCTCGTCAATGTCTCCTCGAACGAGGTGACAGGTGTGTAGAGCCCAAAGTGCATCGAACTCACCATCCGCACCCGGGGCTTCACGAGACAGGTCGAGACATCGCCGGAAGGCGTCGACGGCCTCCGGCGCTGCGTTCCCCTTGAGCGATACGAGCTGGGCACCGAGCAGGCGGAGCACTGCGACTTCCTCCTGCGGGCTGCCAGCACCTGGGTCCTGCCGCAAGGCAGCGAGCGCCTGACTGAGATGGTGGACAGCTGCCCGCGTCGCGGCCATCTCGGAAGCCCTCGCGCCCGCCCTGAACCACCATGTGAATGCCTTCTTGAAGTCTCCCGCAGCAGCGTAGTGCCGGGCGATAATCTCTGGGGCCTCGTCCGATGCACGTTCGTCCTTCGCCAGTACCTCGGCAGTGCGAAAATGCAGCTCAGCGCGTCGAGCCTCGATCACCGATGCATAGGCCGCCTCCCGGAGGAGCACATGGCTGAAGCGGAACCGGGCTGACCCTTTCCGGCGAGGCAGAGACTCGAGGATGCCCGATCTCTCCAGCCGATGCAGGTCATCGATGAGATCGGAGGAGTTCATCTGCAACACGAGGCCCAGCACCTCGACGCCAAACTCGCGCCCGACAATAGCGGCCGCCTGGATCAACGACTTCCGGGTGCCGAGCGAATCAAGCCGTGCCGACAGGATCGTGTTCAGGGGTCCGGGTTCCAGGAGCAGGTCCAAACGATCGTTGTTGGAAGCGCTGGCGCACAACCGCGCGAGCTCCACTGCGAACAGTGGAATGCCCTCGGAACGGATGGCAATTCGTCGGCGCATGGTGGATGACAGCGCCGATCCCGCCTCGCTGCAGGCGAGAAGCTGCCTGATTTCTTCGGGTGTCAGCCTCGAGAGGTTTAGCCGAGAGTGTTCCACTTCGGTCTTGAGATGGCGGCACTCCAGAGCACGCGACGTGTATACAAGGCCTACCGGTCCCAAATCCGGGAGCCGTTTGCCGATCCTGGCGACGAGATCGAGCGTGCCCTGATCGGCCCAATGCAGATCTTCGAAGGCGAGGACAACCGGACCCGCCCTGCTCAGTGCGGCAATCCAATCCAGCAGAAGCGCGATAATTCGCTCCTGCCGCGATCCCTCCATGTCCAGCCGGATGTCGAGGCTCTCATCCCTTTGCTCTAAAAGGAACTGCAGCAGTCTGCGATCCGCGTCTCTCAACTCGGAGATGAACTCCGCTAAACCGGCCGACCGGTCGAGGAGCAGGCCGCGCAGGCCCTGGCGAACGGCGTGGAGTGGGGCGCGCCGGGCCTCTGGCAGGCACTCGAACTCGACCCAGTGAGCTCTTGCTGCCCGGGCTTTCTCCCCAAGGTATTGGAGCAACGTCGACTTACCTATGCCGGCTTCACCTGTGATCGAGACACACTGGGGCTGCCCGTCGACGATCCGCAGCCAAGCCTTGTCCAAGACCTGCCGTTCTGAAAGGTGGCCGACCAGAGTGGAGGCTGTCCGACAAGTCGGGTTTCGTCTGGTGCGTGGTCCGATCACGCGCCAGCGCTGATCACCGGAACGCGGTGCCTAACGGCTCCAATTGGAACGACTTCTCGGCGAGCAGCCGGAACGCATCGCTTACGACCACCCACCCGGGCATGACCTCGGAAAGAAGCTGCTTAGATTTCTGATAAGCGCGCGCGGCAAGCTTGATCCCATTTGCGTCCGCGGCATTGGGGCCGGCGACGACAAGCCCTGTCTCGACGGCGCATGCAATGGGCAGCTGGGGACTGCAGAGCTCAGCGATCTGGAGAGCTGCACGCACCGCGAGGCGCACGTGATCCTCGCCGGTCTGAGGGACGCCCCGAGCAGGCCATCACCTCAACTCCGGATTGCCAAACGACTGGCCGCCCCTTTCTTCGACGACGTTGCGGATCTTGCGTTTGATCTGCGGGAGGGTGCTAGCCTCGGCCGGCGCTCCGGCAGACGATGGCGCGACGATGCCGGTCGTGAGCACCGTCACGCGACGACGCTCGGCGCGGCCCAGCTGTCCGCCGATCCAGTCGGCGGAGAACCTCCATTGATCAACGGCGCGCGCCCTGGACAACGAAGCGTGCGCACGGTGAGGAACTATCGACGTCAATTTCCAGGTGCTTTAGCGTTCGAGATGAGACTTTGCGTATCGGAGGGCCGTGGCAGAGGCTTCGCAAGGCCCCATGCGCGCGTCGGTGAATGCGCCCTTAATCACTCGAACAGCGTCGCAGATTGTCACTGAGAAATGCAGCGGTATCAAAGGTGTTGGCGAGCAAGTTTCGCTCATTTCAAAAAAGGCGATGCCTCAAGGCATCGCCTTTGCTCGGCGATCGATTTACGCGTGAGGCGCCGAAACGGACTGCAAGACCTCGCCCGAAAGCTGGCGCGGTGCAGCGTGGGAGATATCACCGAGGCTCAGGATTCCGACCATCCTCTTGTCCTCGTTGATGACCGGTAGCCGCCGGACCTCGTGTTGTTCCATGATGCGAATAGCGTCATCGAGCTCCTCGTTTTCCTGGCAATAGATGATGCCACTGGTCATCACGTCGCCCGCGGTCATAGTCGAGCAGTCGATGCCCTCAGCGATGCCACGGCAAACGATATCTCGGTCCGTGACCATGCCGACGAGCCGATCGTTTTCGCCCACCGGCACCGCCCCGATATCCTCATCCCGCATCAGCCTGGCAATTTCTGTTATCGAGGTGCCCGGCTCTACCCAGTGTACTCCTGGATGCATGACGTCCTTGACTTTCATCTCTCTCTCCTCTCGGCCGGAAATGGAATTGCGGCTGGGCCTGAGCCAACAAGTAGGCAACGCCTGATAGGAGCTCGGGGTTCGCCGGAGCCCAAATTCGCGAGATGGCGGGTCACTAGAAACTACCCCGAGCCTTCGTCGAAGGCCGGGTAGAGGGTCATGCCACCGTCGACGAACAGCGTCGTGCCTACGACATAGTCGGAGAGGTCGGAAGCCAGCCAGACCGCCGCACGGGCTATGTCCTCAGGCTCGCCGATCCGGCCATAAGGAATTTGTTGGAGTAGGGAGGCCCGTGCCCTCTCGTTAGACCAGCTCGGCTCATTTATCGGAGTTTTGATGGCGCCCGGAGCGATGGCGTTGACGCGGATCTGCTCATGCGCGACCTCCTGGGCGAGCGTTTCCATCAGAAGCTTCAGACCGCCCTTCGAGGTGGCATAGTTCGCGTGCCCCGCCCACGGAATGACTTGGTGCACCGAGCTTATGAAAATGATGTTGCCTCTGGACTTCGCTCCCTCGAGCGGCGGCTGGTCGCGGAACTGACGAACGGCTTCCTGAGCACACAGGAAAGCACCAGTGAGATTGACGTCGAGGACCCGTTGCCAATCGCTCAGGGTGAGCTCGGTGAAGGCAGCGTCGCGCTGAATACCGGAATTGGCGACGAGAATGTCGAGCCTGCCGAAACGCTCGACGAAGGCCTTGAACATCGCGCGACACGCATCCTGATCCGAGACATCCGCACCAAGTGCGATCGCGCGACCACCTTCGGCCTCGATGCCTTGGACGACTTCATCGGCATTCTCGCGGCCCGAGTGATAGTTGACGCCCACCGCAACGCCAGCCCGGCCCAGCTCCTCTGAGATGGCCCGGCCTATCCCGGAGCTGCCGCCAGTTACGAGAGCCGCACGACCCTCGAGTCCTAGATAATGCATCGCCTCACCCTCTTGGCCGTGGATGCCCTGCCGCTCCGCAATGTCGGAACGCAGGGCTGGGGCGAGGGTTCGAAGTCGATTGAAGGGGCGCCTATTTAGGCGGGGACCGCACCTTTTTGCCGCAAGGCGCCACGCTCCCTCAGCACCTCTGTGATCTCGTCGAGGATCGCGGGATCATCGATGGTCGCCGGCATGTTCCAGGGCTCGCCATCGGCGATCTGGCGCATGGTGCCCCGCAGGATCTTGCCGGAGCGCGTCTTCGGCAGCCGCTTGACCACCATCACATTTTTGAAGGCGGCGACTGGCCCGATGGTCTCCCGCACGAGCTGGATGATTTCGTTCTCGATCTCCTTAGGATCGCGAGTTACACCGGCATTGAGCACGACAAAGCCAGTGGGCAATTGCCCCTTGGTCTCGTCGTACACGCCGATGACCGCGCACTCGGCCACATCCTTGTGGCGGGCGACGACCTCCTCCATCTGCCCCGTAGACAAACGATGGCCGGCGACGTTGATGACGTCGTCGGTACGCGCCATCACGTAGACGTAGCCATCCTCGTCGCGATAGCCGGCATCCGAGGTCGTGTAATAGCCTGGGAACTCCGAAAGGTAGCTCTTCCGGAAGCGCTCATTGTTGTTCCACAACGTTGGGAGGCACGATGGTGGCAGTGGCAACTTTATAGCGAGCGTGCCCGTCTGCCCCGGAGGAAGCGGCTGGCACTTCTCGTCCAGCACGTACAAGTCATAACCCGGCATCGGCACGGTCGGGGATCCGTGCTTGACGGGCAGCAGTCCGAGCCCCACCGGATTGCCACAGATGGCCCAGCCCGTCTCCGTCTGCCACCAGTGATCGATCACTGGAACGTTCAGCTTCTCCTCGGCCCACTTGACGGTCTCTGGGTCGGCGCGCTCACCGGCGAGGAACAGGGTGCGGAAGTTGCTGAGGTCGTACTTCTTGATCAGCTCGCCCTGCGGGTCCTCCTTCTTGATGGCGCGGAATGCCGTCGGCGCGGTGAACATCGCCGCGACCTTGTGCTCGGCGATCACGCGCCAGAAGGCGCCGGCGTCGGGTGTGCCCACAGGCTTGCCCTCGTAGAGCACGGTCGTGCAGCCGTGGAGCAGCGGCGCGTAGACGATGTACGAGTGTCCAACCACCCAGCCGACGTCGGAGGCCGCCCAGAAAACCTCGCCGGGGTCGACGCCATAATGGTTCTTCATCGACCATTTGAGCGCGACCATGTGCCCACCGTTGTCGCGCACAACGCCCTTCGGTTGTCCGGTCGTGCCCGAAGTGTAGAGAATGTAGAGGGGGTCGGTCGCAGCAACGGAAACGCAGCCGGCCTTCCGCCCTCGCGATTTCGCATCCTGGACGAGTGTTTGCCAGTCGTGATCGCGACCAGGCACGAGCGGCGCTTCCAGAAGTGGGCGCTGCAGGATCACGCAGTGCTCGGGTTTGTGCTCGCTCAGCTCGATCGCTTTGTCGAGCAGCGGCTTGTAGGCGACGACCCGCCCGGGCTCGATGCCGCACGATGCACTGACAACAGCGACCGGCTTGGCATCGTTGATGCGGGTGGCGAGCTCGGAGGAGGCGAACCCGCCGAACACGACGGAATGAATGGCGCCGATCCGGGCACAGGCGAGCATGGCGATGGCCGCCTCTGGCACCATCGGCATGTAGATGACGACGCGATCACCTTTGGTGACGCCGAGGTCCTTCAGCACGCCCGCAAACGTGGCGACCTCGTCAGTCAGCTCTGCGTAGGTGAATGCCTTCTTCGTCCCGGTTACAGGGCTGTCATAGATCAACGCGAGCTGTTGTCCGCGCCCGCTTTCCACGTGCCGGTCGAGGCAGTTGTAGGCCGTGTTACATTCCGCCCCGGCGAACCAGCGGCCATACTCGCCCATGTAGGGATCGAAAACACGATCCCAGAGCTTGTACCAACTGATCTCCTGCGCAGCGTCTGCCCAGAAACCCTCAGGGTCTTTCCTCCAGCTAGCGTATACCTCGTTATAGCGGCTCATCACTGATCTCCTGCCTTCTCGGCGCCTATCAAAAAGCCGGAAGGCAGGAAGTGCAATAGGTGCTTGGGCGAAAGAAGTAGCGGTCAAATGAAGGGCCGGCGGATCCTGGCGCCACCGGCCCTTACGTCATCAGCAGGCGGCCGATTGCCTCTATTGAGACCGTAGCCGGACGTTCCGCTGGCCTTCTGCAACCGAATAGTTTGGATCATTCATTCGATAGCGAGGCATCGCCTGAAGTTGGGACTCGTTCAGGCCGGGCGCGTAAATGTCGTCGTTGCGCATCTGGAGCTGTTGCAGAGGAATGATCACCTGATCCTCGCCGAGGCCGAGGAAGCCGCCAAAGCTTATGACGGCGTGCTCCTGACCAGAACGGTCCACCAAAATTTGCTGAATGGTTCCGATCCGTTCGCCCTGGGCACCATAGACCGTTTCATCGACCAACTCTGACACAGCGATGGCTTGCTGCTGACCTGGCTGTGGCTGAGTTGGCTGCGCTTGCTGCTGTGTTTGCTGCTGCGCCTGGCGCTGCCGCCTCAGCTCCTGAGTTTCCGACCCCCGGGGCTGCACCTGGGCGGGTTGCTGTTGTTGCTGCGCCATCGGAGGCGATTGTTGTGCCTGCTGCTGAGGCTGTTGCTCAGGTTGTTGGGTGCCCCCCTGCTGTTGTTGCGCTTGCGGGCCGGGTGTTTGCTCAAAGCGGATTTGCGGTTGCTCCTGAGCCTGCTGAAATCTGAACCCGCGGCTCTCCCATCTGCTCAATCTGCACCTGGGGCTGCGGAGCGGGCTCGATAGTCGGCTGGATCTGCTCGGGCGGAGGCTGCACCAATACCTGCGGCTCGACCCTCTGGACCTGCACCTGCGGTTGCTGCTCAGGCGGAGCCACAGCAACACGAGCCTCCGGCATATCCACGCGGACCTGCGGCTGCGGCATCTGTACGCCGACCTGCGGCTCCGGCATATGCACCGTGATCTCTGGCTGGGGCTGTTGGACGGTTATGGTCGGCGGGGGCATGCGTACGGTGATCTGCGGTTGTGGTTGCCGTACGGTCACTTGTGGTTGGGGCTGCTGTACCGTGATCCTCGGTGCTGCTGGCGCGATCTGTATTTGCGGCGACTGTTGCTGCACGGTGATCCGGCTCTGCTCCTGGCCGGGCTGTTGTTGTTGTGGTTTGCTGCTGACGCCGCTGCTCGGTCTGTTGCTGGCGCTGCTGGGCTTGCTCCTGCGGCTGCTGTGATCCTGCCTGGCGCATTTGCTCTATCGCATCCCGGCAAGCCTGCTGATTGCCTTGGACGCGATACTGGCGCGCTTGCTCGAGCGTTACCGCAGTCCCTGCCGGATCCCGCTGGAGGCGCTCAACCAGTTGCTCACAAGGATTGGTCGCCTGGGCTCGCGGCTCACCGAGCTGCAGCTCGCCAGGAGCAAACTCTCGTTGGGTAGGTTGCTGCTGTTGCTGCCCAGGCGGCGTTTGGAGCTGCTGTTGGGGCTGTTGTTGTGTTTGCGGGCCTTGCGCTTGCGCCAGGGCCGTCGGGGCGAGCGCCGTCGTCCCGAGGAGAGCGGCTGTAGCCAGGAGCTTCATGGGGTTCGACCTTAACAGAAAATCTGCATCCGCACGCGTAACCGCCCGCGGATGCGATTTGTTCCGCCAAGGTTAACAAGCGCAGGAGAGCGAAGTAGGCGCCAGTGCCATTTCGCCGGAAGAGCATTTGCCGACGGCCAGACCTGAATGGTTGCTCCGTGCCCGGAACCCCGCCCATTTGCCGGCGTTGCGTTCAAAGAATTTGGGACCGGCAGGTGGGATGAGGCACTACGACGTCATAGTGGTGGGTGGCGGCGCCGCGGGATTGAGCGCTGCCCTGTTGTTGGGTCGGTCGCGGCGAAACGTGCTCGTCTGTGATGAAGGAAAGCCGCGAAATCGGGCGTCGGACGCCCTGCACGGCTACCTAAGCCGGGATGGCATGTCGCCGGCTCAGCTGTTGAGCACCGCCCGGGAGGAGCTGAGGCGATATCCGAGTGTGACGCTGCTCAACGATACGGTCGTCGATATCTCGCGCCAGTCGGATCATTTCGAGGTGAGCTTGGCCAGTGAGGGCTCGGCTACAGCGCGAAAAATTTTGTTGGCGACCGGTGTCGCCGACGAGCTGCCGGACATCGTGGGCATTGAGCGCTTTTACGGCAAGAGCGTGCATCACTGTCCCTACTGCTACGGCTGGGAGCATCGAGACGATCCGATCGCGGTGTATGGTGGCGGGAAAAGGGCGCGAAGCTCGCCCTCATGATGAAATTATGGAGCGACGACATCGTGCTGTGCACGGATGACCGCGCAGCACCCAGCAGCGAGACGTTCCGCCAGCTCGACAGGAATGGGATTGCGATACGAGCGGATAAGATCGGAAAACTTGAAGGAACGGGCACCCAGCTGGAACGGATCGTATTCGCAAACGGAGACGTGCTACCGCGTCGCGCCTTGTTCTTCACGGTTGGCCAGCACCAAGCCTCCAGTCTTTTTCAGCGTCTCGGTGTCCGCCAGATGCGAAGTGGCGGACTTGATGCGGAATGGCCTTCGTGCCGCACGGACGTGGACGGGGTCTTCGTGGCCGGGGATGCGTCGCGAGACGTTCAGCTGCTCGTCGTTGCAGTCGCCGAAGGGGCTTGCGCGGCGCTCGCCATCAATAAAGCACTTCTTGCCGAGGATGGTCTCGGCTGAGGCCGCGGTCACACTCAATCGCATTGCCGCAAAGGTGCTGCATGGGGTAGCGTCCGGTGCTGTCTCCTGAACGTGCCTTACGCCCATGAATCCTTACGACCAGCACCTCGATAGAAACCCAGCGAACTACCAGCCGCTGACCCCGCTGACGTTGCTTGACGCGCGCTGCGAAGGTGCACCCGGATCGGGTGGCTGTCATCCACGGACAACAGCGGGTGACGTACCGCCAGTTCTACGCCAGATGCCGCCAGCTCGCCTCGGCCCTAGATCGGCACGGCATCGGCCGTGGCGACACGGTTTCGGTCATGTTGTCCAACACGCCGCCGATGCTCGAGGCGCACTACGGAGTGCCCATGACCGGCGCCGTGCTCCATTCCATCAACACGCGGTTGGATGCCGGGGTCATCGCGTTCCAGCTCGATCACGCCGACTCCAAAGTTTTGATCGTGGACCGGGAGTTCGCGCCGACGATCCGCGCGGCTTTGGACTTGGTGAAATCCCGGCCCTTCGTCATCGAATTTGATGACAAGGAGTTTCCGCAGACGGGAGATCCGCTGCCCGGCACGGACTACGAGGCCTTCGTATCCGGTGGGGATCCCGAATTCGCGTGGCGGATGCCGAATGATGAGTGGGACGCGATAGCCCTCAATTACACCTCGGGCACGACGGGCAATCCGAAGGGCGTGGTCTACCACCATCGCGGCGCGTACCTGATGTGCTTTGCCAACGTGGTCGCGGCAGGCATGGGCCGGCATCCGGTCTACCTGTGGACGCTGCCGATGTTCCACTGCAATGGCTGGTGCTTCCCGTGGACGCTGTCGGCGGTCGCCGGCACGCACGTGTGCCTGCGGTGGGTGCGCGCAAAGGCCATGTACGACGCCATCGCGGAGCACAGGGTCACGCACCTGTGCGGGGCGCCGATCGTTATGTCGACGCTCCTCAATGCGGCGCCAGAGGAGAGAAAACCGCTACCCCACAAAGTGCAGTTCGTCACCGCCGCAGCGCCGCCACCCGAGTCGGTTCTCGCGGCCATGAGCGAAGCCGGTTTCGATGTCACTCACGTCTATGGATTGACGGAGACCTATGGGCCGGCGGTGGTGAACGACTGGCACGAGGAGTGGGATGCTTTGCCGGCCTCGGAGCGAGCAGCCCAAAAAGCGCGCCAGGGCGTCCGCTACCCGACGCTCGAGGGCCTGACCGTCATGGACCCGAAGACGATGACAGAGGTGCCAGCCGACGGCCAAACCCTCGGCGAGGTCATGTTCCGCGGCAACATCGTCATGAAGGGGTATCTCAAGAACCCGAAGGCGACGGAGGAGGCGTTCGCGGGTGGCTGGTTCCATTCGGGCGACCTGGGGGTGCTGCATCCGGACGGCTACATTCAGCTCAAGGACCGCTCCAAGGACATCATCATCTCGGGAGGCGAGAACATCTCCTCAATCGAGGTGGAGGACGTGCTCTACAAGCACCCTGCGGTTGCGTCCGCGGCAGTCGTCGCCAAGCCGGATGAGAAGTGGGGTGAAACGCCCTGCGCCTTCGTGGAGCTCAAGCCCGGTGCCACCGCAAGCGAGGACGGAGATCATCGAGTGGTGCCGGCAGCACCTGGCCCGCTTCAAGGTCCCGCGGCAGGTCGTGTTCGAGGAGATCCCCAAGACTTCGACGGGTAAGATCCAGAAGTTCTTGCTTCGGGAGAAGGCGAAGAGCCTCTGACGCCCTCAGTTCGCCAGAGGCGAAAGCCGGGATCAGAAATCCGGCTCGACCGTCGCGGTGCGCCGCGCGTGCCGCATGTGCTGCCAAATTGATAGAACGACAGATATTACCGCGACGAGAAGCAGACCTCCCGAAATGGGACGGGTGATAAACAGCCACGGGTCATCATCCGTCATGATGCGCCCGGATGAGATTGAGCTCGATCTGCTGGCCCAGGATGAGGCCGAGGATGAGCGGCGCGAGCGGGAATCCGGTTTTACGAGCGCGTAGCCGACAACGCCGAAAATGAGCAGCACATAGACGCCATTCATCGTGTTGTTCACGGCATAGGCGCCGATGACGCACAGGACGAGCACGACAGGGGCAAGGATCGAGAGCTTGACCTGCGAGATCCGCAACATGATCACGGCCGCGACGGCCATGATGAGCACCATCAGCGGGTGCGCCAGCGATGTATGCTGCGTAGATGCCATAGGCGAGTTCAGCATTCTGCGAGACGAACAGCGGACCCGATTGGATGCCGTGGATCGTCATTGCGCCGAGCATCACCGCGGTCACCGCGTCGCCCGGTATCCCGAATGCCATGATCGTCACCAACGAGCCGCCGACGTTGGCGTTATTGGCTGACTTGGATGCGATAATTCCCTCTGGCGTTCCTTTTCCGAACCGTTCCGGGTGGCGCGAAAGTTTTTTCGCCTGGTCGTAAGCCAGCATGTTCGCCGCGCTGCCGCCTATCGCCGGCAGCACGCCGATGGCAATGCCGACGATGGTCGTCCAAAGCAGTAGAAGTGGCCTGCTTATAATTTCTCCAATGACCTTCAGATGGGAGACGCGGAGTGATCCCTTGACCTGAGTCGGAAGAGCGCGCCGCCGGGGATCGGCCCAGATTTTCCACGTCGGTCATGATCTGCGAGAAGGCGAAAATACCGATCAGCACCGGTAAGAAAGGAAATCCGCCACTCAGGAAATCAGACCCGAACGTGAAGCGTGGAATACCCCCGACCGGATCATTCCCGAACATCGCGATGACGAGACCGATGCCGGCCGAAATGAGGCCTTTGGTCATCGAACTTTCCGCGAGCCCCGCCACCATCGCCAAAGCCAGGATGAACAGAGAAAAGTATTCCCACGGGCCGAACTGCAGGGCGATGGCGGCAAGCGGGCCGGTCACCAATACGAGAAATAGCCCGCCGATCAATCCGCCGAAGCAGGACGCCCAAATGCCCAGCCAGACGGCCCGGCCTGGTTCACCGGCACGAGCCATCGGAAAGCCATCGAATGTCGTCGCGATGGCTGACGGCGTGCCGGGAATGCCCAGGAGCGACGCGGTAATGAGCCCTCCGGCCGATCCGCCAACATAGACGCCCGTCATTGCGGCAAGGCCCTGCAGCGGGTCGAGACCGAACGTGAAGGGCAGGAGGATGATAACTGTGAGGGTGATGGTAACGCCCGGTATTGCGCCGCCGATTACCCCCATCAAGGTGCCCAGGAACAGCGGAAGCAGATACTTCCACTGCATGATGTTCAGCAGTGCGTTGCCGAGTAGCTCGAGCATCCTACCAGCCCGTCAGACTGCCCCGCGGCAGCAGCACGAGGAGATATCGCTCGAAGACCAGATGACTGACGAGCGATGTGGCGATGGAGATTGAAATGACTGTTGCCCAGGCCCGCACTGATGTCGGCCACTCGATGGCGGGCATCAAAGCCAAGACGAAGAGGATCGTGGCCAGCCGGTAGCCGAGCACCGGCAACAAGAACACATACGCTCCGACGATGCCGAACAGCAGCGGCACGCGCCAAAAGCCCGGCGGCGATTGCGCCTCGCCGCCGGCGGGTACTTCGGCGCGATTAGCTGTGACGTTTTGCACGAACAGCGCTGCTCCCGCCAACGCGAGCAAGCCGAGGACAATGCGTGGGTAAAAGCCCGGACCTATCGGTGTCAGCGGAAGCTGCGGAAGGCTCAACGACTGGACCAGCAGGCCAAGGCTGAGCGCCACCAGAATGAGTCCGATGACGCCGTCGCGGCCAACCCTCATTGCTTTGCGAGCCCGAGCTCCGTCATGATGGCCTTATTGTCCGCGTCGAGCTTGTCGAGAAACGCGCCGTAATCCTTCGCATTGAGGTACGCCACGCGCGTGCCCTGCAACCTCAGCGCTTCGGCGTATTCCGGCTCGGCGGCCGCCTTGGCGCAGGCTTCGTCGAGCTTCGCGCGCACATCCTCGGGCGTGCCCTTCGGCACCAACAGACCACGGACGACCTCGTAAACGATGTCGATCCCGTTCTCCTTCAGAGTTGGGACGTCAGGGATCTCAGGCAGCCGATCCTCGGTAGCGACGGCGAGAAATTTGAGTTCGCCCGCCTCGACCTTACCCTTCTGGGTCAGATTGGAATCCGTGAGGTCGACGTGTCCGCCCAGAATGGCATTCATTCTTGGGGCGAGACCGTCATAGGAGACGTATTTCAATTTGATCCCGGCAGCTTTTTCGATGGTCGCCGGGAACAGGTGACTGGTCGATCCGAGGGTCGCGCCGACCGTGATCTCACCGGGGCGCTTCTTCGCATCCTCGACGAATTCCTTGAAATCTTTCCACGGCGTCTTGGCGCTGGCCGTCAGCACCGACGGGGTGGCCGCGATCCGGCAGATAGGCTCGAAATCCTTATAACTTACGTCGGCCATGCCGGCGTAATAGGTCAGGTGGATGTAATCGTGGACAGCAAAAACCGTATAGCCATCCGGCGGTGAGTTGCGCGCTTCCCGAGCCCCGACTGTTCCGGAAGCGCCGCCGATGTTGGCAATCACAACCGTCTGGCCGATGTGCTTTTGAAAATGAGGGACAAAAGGACGGAAAATGTTGTCGGTATCGCCGCCGGCAGCCCACGGGACGATCATCTTGATCGGGCGCTCAGGGAAATCTGCAAGGGCCGGCGTGACAAGCGTGACGCCGAGAACAGCGCAAAACGTCCGTACCCATTTTATCTTCACGGCATTCCTCCCTGATTTCTTTGTTTCTGTCTTCCAGGTAATAACACCTTAGATGACGCGCTAACGCAAGCCGTTGGTACAGTGGGAAGGAGGGTGGTGGGTATGGATCCGATCAGAGTTGCTATCGCGGGACTGGGCGCGATCGGGCTGCAGGTGGCGCGTCGCATCGATGCCGGTGAGATCGAGAAGATGGTGCTGACGGCAGTCTCGGCGCGCGATCAGGCGAAGGCAGAGCGGGCGATCGCCGGTCTCCGAAATCCACCCAAACTTCTTCCGTTGGAGCGGCTGGCGGAAGAAGCCGACGTGGTCGTGGAGTGTGTTCCTGCCGAGCATTTTCTGGCGGCTGCCGAAGGTCCGATCCGCCTCGGCCGCATCTTCATGCCGCTCTCCGTCGGCGCATTGTTGAGCCATATGCATCTCGTCGACCTGGCTCGGGAGACGGGAGCGCGAATTGTGGTTCCGAGTGGCGCAATTCTCGGCCTGGATGCCATGCGTGCGGTCGCCGAGGGCAACGTCCATTCGGTGCGTCTCATCACTCGTAAGCCGCCTGCCGGGTTGGCTGGCGCGCCTATGCTGGTCGAAAAAGGGATTTCGGTGGATGGGCTGACGGAGCCGCTGAAAGTGTTCTCTGGTACCGCGCGCGAGGCAGCGAAGGGCTTTCCT
Source organism: uncultured Pseudomonadota bacterium (assembly GCA_963786775.1). Classification (GTDB taxonomy): domain Bacteria; phylum Pseudomonadota; class Alphaproteobacteria; order Rhizobiales; family Hyphomicrobiaceae; genus ZC4RG25. Next base: position 178,377 of record CAWBAM010000042.1, read on the forward strand.
GCGAACCTCAATGTGTCCGTGGCGCTGTCCCTCGCCGGCATCGGCCCTGACCGGACCGAGGTCGAGGTTTGGGCGGATCCGACGGTGACGCATAATACGCATACGATACTCGTGAAGTCGGACTCGTCCCAACTCACAATGACAATCGAGAATATCCCGTCGGCTGAGAATCCTCGGACCGGAGTGATCACGCCGTTGAGCGTCGTGGCGGCGCTACGCAGGCTCACGTCGCCACTGGTCGTCGGCACTTGAAGACGGACCAGGTCACGTTCAGCTTCAGCTCGGCGCCAAGCTTCGCCATATAAATTCGCTGTATAAGCATGCGCCGCATTCTCAGTTGCGCGCAGCCTCGAGGGATGAATGCTTCAAGCCGTGCTCCTGGCCATTGCCGCGGATGGCCTGCTGGCGCTCATGGACGCCATCATCAAGACGATGACCGTCCGTTATTCGACTTTCCAGATTGCGTTCCTGAGATTTGGGTTCGGATTTGCTTGGGCAACTCTGCTGCTGGCTTGCTTCCGACCCGGATGGCCCAGCCGGGAGACGATCGTTTTCAACACCACCCGCTCCGTGCTCGTCGTCATTACGGCGACCTCGTTCTTCTATGCCCTGAGCCAGCTTCCGCTCGCCGACGCGGTGGCGCTGGCATTCCTGTCGCCGATGTTCATTGCTCTGTTCGGCGCATTTTTCCTCGGAGAGCGAATAGATGCGCGGATTCTGCTGGCGCTCCTGGCCGGTTTTGCGGGCTTGATGCTGATTGCCGGCGGACGGGTCGGCTCAGGAACTTACAGTTATGGCGCCATATACGGGGCTGTCGCCTGTGTGGTGTCAGCGATCGCCTACGCTCTGACGCTGGTCCTGCTGAGGGCGCGTGCTCAACGGGATTCATTTCTCATCATCGTATGGTTTCAGAATGCGGGGCCGGCACTCATGCTGGCGCCCTTTGCGGCATTGGCCTGGACGGCCATGAGCGCTCGGGATTTCGGAATATTTACCCTCGTGGGGTTCCTCGGAGTGGCCGGACATCTCCTGCTGGCGTCGGCTTTCGCACGCGCAGAAGCGGCCAGGTTGGCTCCCATCCAGTACATCACTCTCGCTTGGGGGGTGCTCTTCGGCTACCTGTTTTTCGCCGAGCTTCCCGGCCTCGCAACACTTGCGGGCGCTGGCCTCATTGTGATTGGGACGATCGCAACTCACCGTCGGAAATCGGAGCCGCCGGCCACTGAGGTGGATAAACAACCTGTCTAAGGACACTGAAACTCGCCCACCGCGTGCCCTTAAGCGCGCGTATAGGGGTGTTGTTCGGGGGCTCAGGGGATTGTTCTTTTGTTGCGGATCGAAGCGCAACAAAACTTCTTGGAAGAGGTATCCCTCTCCCACGTGAATTATTTTGGCCGAAACGCTCGGCCTTTGTGTCCTTCGGCCGACAGGCCCGGTCCGCTTCCCGGAAACCGGCCCCTCAGCGCTTGTTCCTGGCCAGGCGGGCCATTTCGTCCTTCAGCCGGAGCTTCTCGAGCTTCAAGCTGTTGACCTTGATGGAATCCACCGCCGGTCTCGCCAGCTCTTCCTCGATCATCTGCTCAAGCAACCGGTGCTTCTCTTCGAGTTCAGCCAGATGTGGGGACCCCGACATCTTGCCCTCCGATCGAGTTCTCGACAGGTAAAACTTGCCAGAAACGGGGTTAATTGTCTAATAGTCGATCATTAGCATCAACAATACGGAAGCACAGGCGCGGGCTGAGCTACAATCCCATCGGCAGCTGTGCCTGCTCCACAGGGCGCTTTACACTCTTGTCACCGCCGCCGTTCCCGCAGATAGTGCGTTGAACGGAAGCAATGATTTGCGGCCAACAGAGCCCGCCCATGCAGTGGCAGGACGAGAGAGATATTCGCGAGCTTTTGGTGAAGCTGCGCGCCGAGCATCGTGCGCTGGACGCGGAGATTGCGTCTCTTGAGGCGCAGACCTATATCGACCAACTTCACGTAACCCGGCTCAAGAGGAAGAAGCTGCAGCTCAAGGACCGCATAACCGCGCTCGAAAACCAGCTCCTGCCGGATATTATTGCGTAATGACGCTTGCGGTGCAAAGCCGCGCTCCGGCTCTTGTCAAGGGGCCGCCGGGCAGGTATTTGCGCGTTTTTTCACGAATACCGCCGTCGAGCGGCATGAAGATTCGGATATGACCGCGAGCAGCCCCGACGCACCGAAAGTCGGAATCATTATGGGTAGCCAGTCCGACTGGCCGACCATGCGCCTAGCTGCCGAGGCGCTGGAGCGTCTCAAGGTGCCTTTCGAGGCGAAAATTGTTTCGGCGCACCGCACGCCGGAACGTCTTTTTTCTTACGCGAAGTCGGCAAAGGCGCGTGGTCTCAAAGTGATCATCGCTGGAGCGGGTGGAGCGGCGCATTTGCCAGGCATGGTCGCCTCGCTCACGACGCTGCCCGTGCTCGGGGTACCCATAGAAAGCCGAGCGCTCAAGGGGCAGGACAGCCTCTATTCCATCGTGCAAATGCCGGCAGGAATTCCGGTTGGCACGCTCGCGATTGGTGCCGCCGGGGCCGAGAATGCTGGTTTGCTGGCAGCGCAGATCCTGGCGCTTGAAGACCCTGAACTGGCGGCCCGGGTGGAAGAGCACCGCGCCCGCCAGACAGCCGCGGTCGCCGAGGCTCCGGAAGATGAGTGAAGTGGCCGCCGGCGCGCAGCCGCTGCCGCCGGGAAGCACGATTGGCATCCTTGGTGGCGGACAGCTTGGGCGCATGCTGGCGATGGCCGCCGCCAAGCTTGGCTTACGGACACACGTCTACTGCGACGAGCCCAGATGTCCGGCCTTTGATGTTTCGGCCTTGCAGACGGTCGGCAGCTACACGGATCTCGATAAGCTGAGGTCGTTTGCCGCGACGGTGGACGTTGTCACCTATGAGTTCGAGAACGTGCCGGTCGATGCTGCGCGCCATTTGGTTGGGATGGTGCCAGTGCGGCCCGGGCCGCAGGCACTGGAGGTCGCACAGGACCGGCTCGTGGAGAAACAGTTCATCTCGAGCCTGGGTGTGCCGGTCGCGCCGTTCGCCAAGGTGGACGATGCCCGCGATCTTGAGGCTGCCCTGGACCAGTTCGCTGCGTCCGCGATTCTGAAGACGCGGCGTCTCGGCTATGACGGGAAAGGTCAGGCCAGCGTCGTCAAGGGTGACGATCCCGCGAAGGCTCTTGCCGACATAGGCAACGTCCCCGCAATTCTCGAGAAGCGGGTAGGGTTCTCCTGCGAAGTTTCGGTCCTGGTCGTCCGGGGCGCGACCGGTGAAACCGCCTTCTACGACATTCCTCAGAACATCCACTCGGGCGGCATCCTGCGGCGGTCGATCGTACCGTCGCCGCTCGGAGCAGCCGAGGCCGATCACGCTCGCGACCTTGCTCGCCGCATCGCGGAGGCGCTGGAGTACGTCGGCGTGCTTGCCGTCGAGATGTTCTATATGGGGCCGGGAGCCGAGCCCGCGCTGCTGGTCAACGAGATCGCGCCGCGGGTGCACAACAGCGGTCACTGGACGCTGGACGCATGCGCGGTCAGCCAATTCGAAAATCATATCCGCGCCGTAGCGGGTTGGCCGCTCGGCCCGACTGATCGGCACTCCGACGCCGAGATGGTGAACCTGATCGGCCGCGATGTCCTGGCCTGGGCAGATCTTGCAGCGGAGCCGGGCGCGCTGCTCCACCTCTACGGCAAGCGCCAGCCGCGTGAAGGCCGCAAAATGGGCCATGTAAACCGGTTACGCCCGAGATCTAATGAATGCGTCTCGAAGCGCCTTGAGCTGCGTGTCCCCGTGGACTACGCGATCGAGTTTGCTATATGAAGTCCCCCTACCATCGGATGACCACCCCGTGCGTGCGGCACGTGGGGGTGGTTCTTCGTGTTCAGAGGCCAAATTCAACGAAGCAGGATAGGAGATCGCGTGCAGGTACTCGTTCGCGACAACAACATCGATCAAGCCCTCAAGGCGCTTAAGAAGAAGATGCAGCGCGAGGGCATTTTCCGGGAGATGAAGCTCCGGAATTATTACGAGAAGCCCTCTGAGAGAAGGGCCCGCGAGAAGGCGGAGGCCATTCGGCGTGCGCGCAAGCTGGCGCGGAAGCGGGCACAACGTGAGGGCCTGATTCCGGGCAAAGGTAAAGCGACACGGCGCTGAGCTTCCGAAGAATTTGGTGCCCCTCTCAGGGGGATGGGTCAATTGAGGGCTGCCCACGGTTGGGTGGCCCTTGGTGTCCTTGAGGGGAGCATTGGCCCCGCTAGAGCCGACGTCTGCAGGCGACCTCAAGTCGTCGTCCTACTGTTCTTCGCCGGCGCGAAGCTGGGCGATCCAGGCTTGAATCGCCTCGAACGATCCGTGCAGGGCGTGATCGTTGTGACCAGCGAGGGGAAAGGTCACCAGCTTCTTTGGGCTGTTTGCCGCGGCGTAGACTTGCCTTCCCATATCGACCGGCACGATTTCGTCACGCTCGCCATGGATGACGAGCAGGGGTGCCCGGATCTTCTCGACATAGGGCAGGACCTCGTAGCGGTCCTGCATCAGTAATCTCACCGGAAAGAAGGGATAATGCCGGGCGCCGACGTCGACGGCTGACGTGAAGGGCGAGTCTAGGATGAAGTCCGCCAACGGGCCTCTCCGCTGCGATACGGGCAGCCACAGCAGTGCCGAGCAACTCGCCATACAGAATGACATCTTCCGGGACCACACCCTCATTGACCAGCAGATCGTAAGCCAGTCGGGCATCTGCAACATTTGCTGCTTCAGTCGGGCTGCCGGTCGAGCCGCTGTATCCGCGATAGCTCATCATCAGAATACCTTGGCCCCGGTCGAGGTACCGGCGGATGCGCTCCGCCCGCAGCGCAAGGTTGCCGCCGTTTCCGTGGAAATAGAGGATCGTCGGCTGGCCCGGCTGGGCGCGGCCATACCACGCCACCACGCGCTCACCATCGGGTGTTTGGATGATCCGCTCCTCCACGCCGGATAATCCAACCTCCGAGGGAGCAACTCGCTCGGGCATCGGAAAGTACATCAGCTTGCGCTGGGCGAAATAGCCAAGCGCTACGATGAGCGCATAAACAACGCAGATCGCCACTGCGATCTTGAAAACGAATATCGGCATCGTCCTTTTCGCGATTTGCGGACAGCCGCAGCAAGACCCGCTACGGGCAGCCCATCTGGCTGCCATCGAGGCGACGTCGAACGATCGACCAATGGTTCCAGGCCGACAGCGTCAAGAACAGGTAGCCGTTGAGCTCGATCACCTCTTCCCAGAACCGCAGATGAGCATTCGTGGCGATCTCGCGATCGAACTGAACGGCGACAAGCAGGAGAATGCCGGAGATGAACAATGGTATGGCGGCCGGGGCGAAGAGGAGCCGCATCAATCCCCGCCAATGGTGCCGACGGCGTGCCAGATACCAGAGAATCGGCAACGTCATCCCGACGAGCAGGATCTCCTGAAGTCCATGATGGGAAAGCCACCTGAACCACTCGGGACCGCCAAAAGTCTTCACATCCAGCTCACGGACGAACATCGCGACCGTCAGCATGGCGAGCGCACCGGAGGCTGTCTTCTCGGCCTCGTGACCGTGCCGCCAGCCGAGCCAGAACAAGACGAACGCGGGGAGGAGCGCCACGAGCTGCGTGAACTCCAAGGCGCTGTGCTCTTTGCTCAATGCGATGTCATGACCCGCCCACGAGGCTGCCAGCAGGACAGCATTGACGAGCAGGATTACCAGCAAGAGCAGCAGACGACCTTGGCGGCCTTCAACACGCCCTACGGAATCCATCCGAAGCTCCGCCGGATGGGCATGGCTCTGATCGTTCATTCGCCCCTCACCCCTCGAATATCAAAATGCGGGCTACTCTAGCGCGACCTGCGTGACCAGAGCATCCGCATTTTGGCAGCGTAGGCGGGGATGAGGCTCGAAATGTGGTGGAGCCCTTACGGTCAGTGCTCGAGCGCCTTGACGATCTCCTCAGTCATCTTCTTGGCGTCGCCGAACAGCATCATCGTGTTGTCGCGATAGAACAACGTGTTGTCGATGCCGGCATAGCCCGACGACATGGAGCGCTTGTTGAACATCACGGTGCCGGCCTTCCAGACCTCGAGCACCGGCATGCCGTAGATCGGTGAGGTCGGATCCTCCTTGGCGGCAGGGTTGGTGACGTCATTGGCGCCGATCACGTACGCCACGTCGGCCTGGGCGAACTCGTGGTTGATGTCCTCGAGCTCGAATACCTCGTCGTAAGGGACGTTGGCCTCGGCGAGCAGCACGTTCATGTGGCCGGGCATGCGGCCGGCGACGGGGTGGATGGCATACTTCACCTCGACCCCCGCCTTCTTCAGGGCGTCGGCCATCTCCCTAAGGGCATGCTGTGCCTGCGCGACCGCCATGCCGTAGCCCGGCACGATGATGACCTTGCTCGCGTTCTTCAGCATGAAGGCCGCGTCCTCCGCCGAGCCCTGCTTGACCGGGCGTGCTCGGCACCGCCGGCCGGACCGGCGACTTCACCTCCGAACCCGCCGAGGATGACGGAGATGAACGAGCGGTTCATGCCCTTGCACATGATGTAGGACAGGATGGCGCCCGAGGAGCCAACCAGCGCGCCGGTGATGATCAGCGCGATGTTGCCCAGCGTGAACCCGATGCCGGCTGCCGCCCAGCCGGAGTAGGAGTTGAGCATCGAGACCACGACGGGCATGTCGGCGCCGCCGATCGGAATGATGATGAGCACGCCGAACACGAGCGCGGCGATGGTGATCAGCCAGAAGAGCCACGCCGAGCCGCCGGATTGCGCGAATCCAATGATCAGCACGATCAGCAGCACGCCGAGCCCGAGATTGATGGCATGCCGCGCCGGCAACATGATCGGCTTGCCAGACATGCGGCCGGACAGCTTGGCAAAAGCAATGACGCTGCCCGTGAAGGTGATGGCGCCGATGGCGGTGCCGAGGGACATCTCGATGAGGCTGCCCATGTGGAGCCGGCCAAAAGCGTCCGCGATGCCGAAGGCCTCCGGCGCATAGAGAGCGGCGGCAGCCACGAAGACAGCGGCGAGGCCAACCAGGGAGTGGAAGGCCGCGACCAGCTCCGGCATCGCCGTCATCGGAATGGCGCGGGCGATGTAGGCGCCGATGCTGCCGCCGATCGCAATGCCGCCGATGATCAGCACCCAGGTCAGCGACCGAGTCGGGCGCCGAGATCTGCATCAAGGTCGTCACGACGGCGATGGTCATGCCGACCATGCCGAAGATATTGCCCTGACGGGAGGTTTCCGGGCTCGACAGACCGCGCAGCGCGAGAATGAAGAGGACGCCCGAGAGAAGATAGAGAAGTGCAACGAGATTGGCCGACATGAGCATGTCCTCTAGCGCTGCTTGGCGTCTTTCTTCTTGTACATGGCCAGCATGCGCTGGGTGACGAGGAAGCCGCCAAAGATGTTCACGGAGGCCATGACGAGGGCCAGGAATCCGAAGAACTTCGCGAGGCCGGCTCCGGAGACGATGAGACTTACGCCGACTGCCAGTAGTGCGCCGACGACGATCACGGACGAAATGGCGTTCGTGACTGACATCAGGGGTGTGTGCAGGGCCGGCGTGACACTCCAGACGACGTAGTAGCCGACGAAAATCGAGATCACGAAGACCATGAGCTGGTAGACAAACGGATCGACATCCGTGCCAGCGCCGGTCGCGGCGAATGCCGCCGATGGCATGAGCCATGCCGTCATGAGCGCGGCAAGGCCTGGGATCAGCCCGCCGGCGGACCGACCGCGCAGGAGAAGCGAGTTACCGGCCGTTCTCTTCGTCATGGTCATGAGCTCTGTTGCTGCAGGTTGGGGTGCACGATCTTTCCGTCACGGGCGACGAGCGTGCCTTTGATGATCTCGTCGTCCCAGTCGACTTTGAGCGCCCGCTCCTTCTTGTCGATCATCAGCTCCAGGAAGGCGTAGAGATTTCGGGCATAGAGAATGGAGGCATTCACGGGAACCTCGCCGGCGAGGTTGAGCGGCCCGGAAATCCTGACGCCGTTCACCTCGACAATCTCACCCGGCTTCGTCAGCTCGCAGTTGCCGCCGCGTTCTGCCGCGAGGTCGACGATGACGGAACCCGGCTTCATGCTCTCCACCATCGCGGCGGAGATCAGCCGCGGAGCAGGGCGGCCCGGGATAAGGGCGGTTGTGATCACGACATCCTGCGTGCGGATGTGGCTGGCGATGAGCTCGGCCTGCTTCTTCTGGTATTCAGCGGACATCGGCTTGGCGTAGCCCGCCTGAGTCTCGGCCTGCTTGAACTCTTCGTCCTCGACCGCGATGAACTTCGCGCCAAGCGAGAGCACTTGCTCCTTTGTAGCCGGCCGGACGTCCGTCGCGGTCACGACCGCGCCGAGGCGGCGCGCCGTGGCGATAGCCTGGAGGCCGGCAACGCCAACGCCCATGACGAACACGCGCGCGGCGGGGACTGTGCCAGCGGCGGTCATCATCATCGGCATGGCCTGCTCGAACATGGCGGCTGCGTTCACGACCGCCTTATATCCGGCGAGGTTGGCCTGGCTCGACAGCACGTCCATGGACTGGGCCCGCGAAATGCGCGGCATGAACTCCATGGAGAAGAGCGTCACACCCGTTGCTGCGAGAGCATCAAGGTCGGCGCGGTCGCCATACGGGTCGAGCATGGCAGCGACGATCGCTCCAGGCTTGAGAGCCTTCACCTCATCCAACGATGGGCGGCGGACCTTGAGCAGGATGTCGGCACCAGAGAGCGCGTCCTCCCTGGTGCGAGCGATGTGCGCGCCTTGGGCCTCGTAAAGGTCATCGGAGAAGCGTGAGCGCAGTCCCGCACCGCTCTCGATCTTGATGTTGCAGCCAGCACCTGCCAGCCGCTTCACTGTATCGGGCGAGATGGCAACCCGCGTCTCGTTTGCTGGTTCGGCCGTTACGGCAATGACTACCATGGGGCACCGTTGTGTGGAGGACCCGGACGTCCTTGGCTAATTGGCGAGCTGCTGGCACGCAACAACCCGGATCGTGCCGCAGAATTCCGGGCACGAAACCTTCGCCATGCGAGCAGGATGGTGGCTAAAGCAGGAAGATGGCCATCAAGACCAGCGTGATGATAACGAGACCGACCAAGTACTTCGCGCCCTTCAGGAAGCCCCTGTAGGTCCGGTAATGCTCGTCATAATCCATGGCAGGATTGCCACCCGAGGTCTCGTGATCAATTCCCCCTCCACGACATCCAGCTCATTTGACCGAACTCCGGCCCCCAAGTGATCCCCTTCTGGGCCGAAGGCGTCCTTGCGCACGGTTGGACCTATCCCAGGGAGGCAATGGGTTCAAGCCTGTAAATTGATGCATCTGCTCATGAAACACCTTCAGGAGATCCGCCTTGTGCACAGGCGCCTCTGATAGGGCTCGCCGAGGGCGGTCACGTACCGCTAAATACGGGGCGCGGGGGAGTGGCACTTCGCGTGCCTGGGAGGGAGCTGCTAGTCCGTCTTAGAGGGCAAGAAGGATGCGAATGAAGAACAGATTGGAGTTTTGCGCGGGCTTTGCGGTAGCCTTGCTGTTGGGGGGCATTGTGATGGCGCTTCTTGGCCCTCCCCCGACGCAGGCTCTGGAGCGGGCGAACACCGCGCAAGAGATCCTCGCCACCTGCGGAAGTCACCTCTGCGAGGACTAAGCCGAACTCTGCGACGTCATTTGTAAATCAGAGTTCGCCGGCGACGATCTTGTTTGCTCTGTTGTTTGGGCGCCGGCGATTGTTCAGCAGAAGTTTCCGGAAGTCGCCACCAGCATGTAGGCCTGCCGAGCGTGCGAGTGCAGATTGGGTATGGCACGCAACGCGTCACATTTGCCCGATACACGGGAACGGGTTTCGACCAAATCTGTGAGAAAGGCAATTTGATGCGCAGGGGTTTACTAGGCCGGTTGGCGGCAGCTGCGGCATTGGCCGGTGTTGTCGCGCCGGGGATCGCGTTCGCGGCGGCGCCGGAGTGTCAGAACACAGTCAGTTTCAGCCGCTGGCTGGCCGAATTCCGGCAGGAAGCGGCTGCCGCGGGCATCTCGCGAGCGACGATCTCTGCGGCGCTCGACGGGATGACCCTGGATCGGAGCATCATCGCGCGCGACCGGCGCCAGACCTTCTTCGCCCAATCCTTTCTCGACGTCGTGCAGAAGCTCGCCACCACCCACCGTATCAGGGCGGGCACCCGGGCCATGCAGCGCCACAAGGCCATCTTCCAGCGGGCTGAGCGGGAGTTCGGCGTCCCGGCATCCGTGATCACGGCGTTCTGGGCTCTGGAAAGCGATTTTGGAGCCGGTGTCGGCAAGCTGCCGGTTCTGCGATCGCTGGCGGCGCTGGCTTACGATTGCCGTCGCGGGGAGATGTTTCGCGGCGAGCTGATGGATGCGCTGCGCATCATCGATCGTGGCGATCTTCGCCCGAGCCAGATGGTCGGATCGTGGGCAGGCGAGCTGGGGCAGACGCAGTTCCTGCCGTCGCACTATTACAGGCACGCCGTCGATTATGATGGTGACGGGCGGCGCGATCTGTTCAACAGCCCCGCGGACATCATCGGTTCGACGGCTGCATTCATCCGGCATCTCGGCTGGAAACGCGGGCAACCCTGGCTGGAGGAGGTGCGAGTCACCAAAGATCTGCCGTGGGAGGAGGCCGATATCGCGATTACGCACCCGCGCTCCCGCTGGGCGCAGTGGGGCGTCACCTACATCAACGGTAAGCCGCTGCCTCGGGATAGCATGCCGGCCTCGCTGCATCTGCCGATGGGCCGGAATGGACCCGCCTTCCTCGTATATCCGAACTTCACGCAGGTTTACCTGCAGTGGAACCAATCTCTCTACTACGCCACGACCGCGGCTTACCTGGCCACGCGGCTGGATGGAGCACCCCCGATGAGCAAAGGCCGCGGCCCGGTCGAGCCATTCGGGTTGGCCGAGACGCGCGAGCTGCAACGTCTACTGCGTCGTGCGGGTTTGTATGAGGCGGAGGTCGATGGGATCATGGGCGCCGGAACCCGTGCAGCTGTGAAGGCGGCGCAGATCAGGTTCGGACTTCCTGCGGACGGGTATCCGACATCGGAGCTGGTTCAGCGGCTGAGGCGCTTGTGAGCATACCCCCTTCGGTCTGCCGTTGATCGGGCGCTCCGGCCCTGATGGAGGGGTGGCGTTATCAGCGAAACATCACCTGCGAATGAGGCAAGGCATGTTGCTCCAAGGAAGGGTTGCTATCGTCACCGGCGCCGCTCAGGGGATCGGCCGGGCGTGTGCTGAGCGATTGGCCCAGGAAGGGGCGAAGGTCGTCGTAGCCGACATCAACGACGAGCTCGGGACGCAAGTTGCCGACGGGATCAAGGCTGCCGGCGGCGAGGCAATCTTTCACGCATGCGATGTTGCAGAACGCCTCGATGTCCACAATCTGGTGGCCGCGGCGCTGGAGAACTACGAGCGCGTTGACATCCTGGTCAACAACGCGGCTGTGCTGGATGACAAGCCTTTCCTGGAGCTGGAGGAGGCGGAGTTTGATCGCGTCATCCGCACAAACATAAAAGGCGCGTTTCTCTGCGGGCAGGCGGTTGCCAAACAGCTCGTGAAGCAGATCACCGAGAAGAAGGATGGCGGCTCACCAGGGGCCATCGTCAACATGAGCTCGGTGAATGCCTGGTTCGGGCTACCCGATCACGTCGCCTACACTGTGTCGAAAGGGGGCATCTCGCAGCTCACCAAAGCGATGGCCATCGCGCTCGCGCCCTATGGCATTCGTGTCAACGCGGTGGGCCCGGGCTCCATCATGACGCCGATGCTGGACGAGGTGATCAAGGACAAGGCGTTCCGCACCAAGGTGTTGTCACGGACGCCTTTAGGCCGGTTGGGCAAGCCGGAAGAGATCGCCGCGATCGTCGCCTGGTTGGCCAGCGACCAGGCAAGCTACGTGACCGGCACCACAGTTTATGCCGACGGCGGGCGCATGCCGCTGAACTACGTCGTTCCAGTGCCCGAGGAGTGAGGGACAGGAGACAGTCAACGGCGCGACGCGCGATCAGTTGCTGCTGTCCTCCGCCCCTGCAGGCTCGGTCTCGGATCCCTCTTCGTCCTCCTCTCGCGGAGCCGACTTGCCCATGCTCTGAAGCTTGGCGAGCATACGAGCCTCCTCCTCCTGAGGGGTCTCCTCGCGCTCGGTCTCTGTCTCGCCTTGAAGGGTATCAGACGGTTGCACGGTTTCCGAAACCGGCAGCAGTGTGCCGCCGGGCTCCGTCTGCTCCTGCTTGCGCTCCCTCTCGAGGCGCTTCGCCGCCTTCTCGACCTCGGCATCGAGGTCGGTCTGCGAGCAGAGGCCCAGCGTCACCGGATCCTGCGGCACGAGGTTCGGCGCGTTCCAGTGCGTGCGGTCGCGGATCGACTGGATCGTCGGCTTGGTCGTGCCAACGAGCCGCATGATCTGGCTGTCCTTTAGCTCGGGATGGTTCCGCAAGAGCCAGAGGACTGCGTTCGGCCGGTCTTGCCGGCGGGAGACAGGCGTATAGCGCGGCCCGCGCTTCGTCTTTACCTGCGGGATATCGATTTTCGGCTCTGCGAGCTTCAGGCGGTAGTTGGGATCGGCCTCACCCCTCTTGATCTCCTCGCGCGTGAGCTGGCCCGTGGCAATGGGATCCATGCCCTTGATCCCCGCAGCGACGTCGCCATCGGCGATGCCTTTAACCTCCAGCAGGTGCATGCCGCAGAATTCGGCGATCTGCTCGAACGTCAGCGAGGTGTTCTCGACGAGCCACACCGCGGTCGATTTGGGCATTAGGGGTCTGCGATTGCTCATACGAGTTCTCCTCCTGCCCCCGCGCCCGCCCGCGAGGACCAAATCAAGCGAAAAAAGTGAATGGGGAAGTGCTCTTTTATATAGGTCGCTTTGGCATGGTGCAACGACAGAGGATCGAAGCCGCATCATGCGACCCGGGGCTGCGGCGACACTCCATCGCACGGAATGAGCGGGTAGCTCATTAGTTTATTGCAGTGCACACATCGGCTGGACTAGTGTCACCCGCCTAGGGCTCGGGGGCGGGCGCCCTGTCTTCTTTGCGGGGGCGAGGAGAGCACTCAATGACCGTGATGACACGGAAAACGTACTATTTCGAAGACCTTGACCTGGGAATGGAGGCGAGCCTCCAGAAGGTAATCACCGAAGCCGACGTCAACGCCTTCGCCGAAGTAACTGGTGACAAGAACCCGGTTCACCTCGACCCCGACTATGCCGCCAAGACGATCTTCAAGGAGCGGATCGCTCACGGAATGCTGACCGCGAGCCTTATCTCGGCCGTGTTCGGGATGAAGCTGCCCGGGCCGGGTGTCATCTACATTTCCCAGACGCTCAACTTCCGCGCGCCGGTCAAGCTTGGACAGACCGTCACGGCCAAGGTACGTGTCGTCGAGCTCTTCGCAGCAAAGCGGCGCGCGCTTTTCGAGTGCATCTGTTCGGCCGACGGGAAGGTCGTCCTCGAGGGCGAAGCGATGCTTCTGGTTCCAGCCCGCCCGTCCTGAAGATCTCCTTTTCACCGACCCTTCCCATATGCCCCGCTGGGGGCTATGTGATGCCGCCAACGAGAGCAGGGCTGGACATCGGAGCGAATTGGCACCGCATGCGCATTCTTCACGGCTACCGGGACGTACCGCCCGAGCTTTTCGGCGGGGCGCTCGCCATCGGCAATTTCGATGGCGTGCATCGCGGCCATCAAGCGCTTCTGCTTGAAGCACTGGAGCGGGGTCGCGCAGCCGGGAAGCCAGCCGGGGTCATGGTTTTCGAGCCGCACCCGCGGGAGTTCTTCCGCCCGGATGAGCCTCACTTCCGGCTGACGACGCTTGAGGAGAAGCTGCGCCTGATCGAGCGCCTCGGGCTCGATTTCACCGTCGTGCTGACGTTCGATGCCAATTTGGCGGGGCTCCCGGCCACGCAGTTCATCGAGGAGGTGCTGGTCGGGGCCTTACACGTCGGCCATGTTGTGATCGGATACGACTTCTTCTTCGGGAAGGGCCGTGGTGGAAATCCGGAGACGATGCGAACAGCCGGCCGCGAGCACGGGTTCGGCGTCACTGTGGTCTCGCCAGTGGCGGAAGCCGGCGAAGTTTTCTCGTCGAGCGCCATACGGGCCAAGCTTTCTGCAGGGGACGTGCGGGGCGCCGCGCTGGACCTCGGGCACTGGTGGCGCATTTCCGGCGTCGTGACCGGGGGAGCCAAGCGGGGGACCGGGTTAGGATTCCCGACGGCCAAACTCACGTTACCGCGGGGCACCGCACTGGCCCACGGCATCTACGCCGTCCGGGTCTTCGTCGCCGGGGAGCGCTACGGCGGTGCTGCATATCTCGGGACGCGACCGACGTTCGACCATGGGCGACCAGTCCTGGAGATCTTTCTCTTCGACTTCGACGGCGACCTCTACGGGAAGGAGATCCAGGTGGAGTTCCTCGACTTCATCCGGGAGGATCAGCGCTTTCCTGATGCCGAGGCTCTCGTTGCGCAGATGCGGGCGGACTGCGCACGCGCCCGCGAGATCATCGCTGAGGTGGACAGGCGGTCTCCACTCGCCGGTTTCCCCCTTGCAGAAGCCTAATCTGCATCTGATCGTGGGGACAAATCTCAAGTCGCGGATGAGGCGCCACGGAGTGTTGCGCCGGAGCTTCCACTTGTGTACCGCGAGCGTAGGTTGCTAGAAGGCCGGTGGACCCCGACATCGGAAGACAGCCCATGCCCAAGGACAACGGAAAGCCGGGCCCGCAGGGCCGCGACTGGAGCCACACCCTATTTCTGCCCCGCACCACCTTTCCGATGAGGGCGGGGCTACCTGAGCTCGAGCCGAAGCTGATCGAGCGCTGGAACAAGCTCGGGCTGTATCGCCGGCAGCGTGAGGCCGCCAAGAACCGCAAGAAGTTCATCCTGCATGACGGCCCGCCTTACGCGAACGGCCACATTCACATCGGCACCGGCCTGAACAAGATCCTGAAGGATTTCGTCGTTCGCTCACAGCAGATGATGGGCCGCGACGCCAACTACGTGCCAGGCTGGGATTGCCACGGCCTGCCGATCGAATGGAAGGTCGAGGAGGAGTACCGGTCCAAGGGCAAGACGAAGGACTCGGTGCCCATCACGGAGCTTCGGCAGGACTGCCGCGCCTTCGCCGAGAAATGGATCGACATCCAGCGCGAGGAGTTCAAGCGCCTTGGCGTCGTAGGCGACTGGGATAACCCTTACTCGACGATGAGCTACGACGCGGAGGCCAAGATCGCGAGCGAGCTCATGAAGTTCGCGATGAACGGCTCCCTTTACCGTGGCTCCAAGCCGGTCATGTGGTCGGTCGTCGAGCGCACGGCACTCGCCGAGGCCGAGGTCGAATACCACGATGTCACCAGCCCGACGATCTGGGTCCGCTTCCCCGTGGCCGAGGTGCAGGTGACCCAGCGACAACTCTCCACGGGGTTGACGGAGATCGACAACGTCAGCCAGGCGGCTGTCGTCATCTGGACCACGACGCCTTGGACGATCCCCGGCAATCGCGCGATCTCCTACAACCGCAACATCAAGTACGGCCTCTACGAGGTCACCGACGCGCCGGAGGACAACTGGGTGAAGCCGGGCGAGCGGCTGATCCTCGCCGACAAGCTCGCGGACAGTGTGCGCCTTGCTGCACGCATCGATGGCTGGCGGCGCATTGGCGACGTGTCAGAGCCGACGCTGGAGGCGATCATCTGCCATCACCCGTTCCATGGGCAGGGGTACGAGTTCCAGGTCCGGCTCTACCACGGCGATCACGTCACGGACGACGTGGGGACCGGATTCGCGCATACCGCCCCGGGTCACGGCGCCGAGGACTATGGCGTCTTCGAGGAGCACCGCGCCTCGTTCGCAGAGGCGGGCATTCCAGAGGTGCCGCATACGGTTGGTGAGGACGGCTACTACTTCCGGCATGTGCCGCTGTTCGGTGGCGAAAATCCCAAGCGGGTCATCGACGACAAGGGCAAGTTCGGTGACGCCAACGAGGCGGTGATTCAGGAGCTGATCAAAGCCAGGGCGCTCGTCGCTCGCGGGCGCTTGAAGCACTCCTATCCGCACTCCTGGCGGTCGAAAGCACCGGTGATCTTCCGCAATACGCCGCAGTGGTTCATCGCCATCGACAAGCCAATCCAGCTTTCAGGCAAGAAAGGGCAGGCTTCGATCCGCGAATTTAACCGAAATA
>CAWBAM010000043.1:0-8289 GCA_963786775.1 uncultured Pseudomonadota bacterium
CGGCACTGGCCACCGGTTTCCTCAGCATCGGGCTGCTGGGCCGGGCTGGGCGGCGTGGCGGCGGATGGTCTTGGAGCTGCGGCTTCGTCCAGCTGGTGCTGCTGACCTACGACTACAGCCGTGGCTTCGCATCGCCGTACTCCGACGAGCAGATGGCTGCGCACGACTACCCCACCCGAGGCGTCTTAGTGTCGGTGTCAGTGACATCATTGCCAGTCGGCGGTGTGCCCTTGGTGGAGGCGATGTTGACAACCTTACCGGCGTCAGAATCAGCCAGGGTGATGGTATGGATACCGAAGCAGGTCATGCTTTCATTCGGAGCCAACGTGCTACCCAGTACTGGCGAACAGGAAGTCAAGGTTCCCAAGGTCGGATCCGAGACCTGGACGTTGGTCAAAGTCACATTACCTGTGTTCTTGGAAACGAGCTTGTAGTGAATGATATTGCCAACCGCACTATAGGTTGTCTCGGTGGCGGTCTTGGTCAGGTCAATTGCTGGTGTCTTAACAGCAGTGACAGTCGCCTGCGCCTGATTCGAGGTAATGGTGACATTATCTCGGATCCTTGGCAGTAGCTGTGGCCGTGTTGGTCACCGAGCCATTGTAAGATCGGTTTGTGTGATGTTGTAGGTCGCCGTACACACAATCGATGCGCCTGGAGCCAAGGTCGTTGGCGTCTGTGGGCAGTTGACCGTTGTCTTATTGTCACTGACCGCGTAGGGGACCTTAAGGGTCGTAGTCCCGGTGTTGGTCACATTGTCGGTATAGCTAATCACCGTACCAACCGACGAATAGGTAATCGGTGCCGACATTCTTGCTCAACACCAGCTTGCTGGCATTGACGGTCGCCTGCGCCTGATTCGAGGTAATGGTAACGTTATTCGGATCCTTGGCGGTAGCGGAAGCGGTGTTCGTCACCGAACCGTTGTTGAGATCGGTCTGTGTGATGTTGTAGGTCGCCGTACAAACGATTGATGCGCCTGGGGCCAAGGTGGTTGGCGTCTGGGTGCTGGCGTGTACTTCGTTAGAGAGTACGTATTGCTGAGCTTTCCAGTCGCAGCGTCAACCCTTCCGAGCGCTGGACTGTCCATGCCCGGGTGATCATCGGTGCTGATGGACCGCGGTCGGCGGTGGGCCAGGCCATCGGAAAGGTGAATCGGGAACTGGCCGAGACGCGGCAGATAACCGTCCCGTTGCTCCAGCCCTTTGAAGCGACCGACATATTCCTCTCAGCCGGTATTCGCGGTGGCTACGCCTGGCTTTTCCCCAAGGGAGAGGTGGCGAACCTCAGTTTGGGAGTGGAGCCGGCGGTAGCGGGATGAAGACCAAACCCCTGCTCGAAAATCTACATCAGCGTCTCGTGTCGGAGGGGGCACGTCGGCTCCCGTGTGCTTCGCCATACCGGGGGCGCTATTCCCGTCGGTGGCATGTTGGAGCCCGCTGGTCGCTTGGGGCGACCGGCCATATTGCTCGCCGGTGATGCAGCGGGGCTAACCAACCCCGTCACCGGAGCCGGCATCAATGCTGCCGTGATTTCTGGCACGCTGGCGGGCGAGGCCGCAGCGCGAATTTGTGGGGGAGATGCCGATGCAGCGGGGACAGATTACGCCGAAGAGTCAGCGGATCTGTTCAGTTCGTCGCTTGCCCGCGCACTCGCACGCCGCCGCGAGCTGATGAACCTACGCGACGGGTGGCCAATCCGTCAGACCTTGAACGATCGTGGATCGCATTTCCTGCCTATTGGGCAGCCTGACCTGAGGTGCCAGCCGATGACCTGCCTGAAACGAGAAGTGGCCTTGCCATCCGCGAAAGGCCCGGGCAATCTCGACTACAATCCCTTCGAGCTCATGCAACCGAGGGCGCCGGGTGCCATTCCGATGCCGCTGAAGAATGGCGGCCGGGTCAAGGCAGCAAACGTGCCACCAGAAGGTGTTTATCTGCCGAACAATAATCGGCTCGCGCCGCATATGCGCTCGCCCGATTACGTGCAGATGTCGACCGCAGCCGCGATCACGCTCGGCATCATGCCGGGCAAGATGCACCGCTGCGCCTGCACCCGCTGCCTCAATCTCCTGCTCACCTATCCCGAAGGCTGCCGCGCGAATTGCGCCTACTGCGGCCTCGCCCGCCACCGCGAGGCGGAGCGCGACTATGCCGACCGCAATTTCATTCGCGTCGATTGGCCCGCAGTGCCGATGGCGCAGGTGGTTGATATCGTTGCTCGCCAGGGGCGAACACGCCGTTCCACCGCATGTGCATCTCCATGATCACGCATCCGCGGTCGGACGAGGATACCGTCACGGTGCTCAAGGCTTGGACGGACCGGATCGACCCATCCGTGGTGCCGGTGTCCATTCTTTCCAATCCGACCACCATGACGCGGGAAGATGTCGCTCGGCTCAAGGACCTTGGTGCGGACATCTTCACCGTCGCACTCGACGCGGCCACGCCGGAAATCTTCGACCGAACCCGCGGTAAGGGCGTCTCCTCGCCGCACACGCTGGAAGAAGTACTGGGAAATTCTCGAGCACGCCCGGGACATCTTCGGGCCGGAGAAGTTCGGTGCCCACATCATCGTCGGCATGGGCGAGACGGAGTACGACGTGCTCACCCTGGTGCAGCGGCTCGTGGACATGGGCGGGCACAGTCACATGTTCTGCTTTTTCCCCGAGAAGGGCTCGCTGATGGACCATCTGCCGGCGACGCCACGCGATCAGTGGCGGCGTGTGCAGCTCGCCCGCTATTTGATCGATTACCGCGGTGTGCGTGTGGAGAAGATGCGTTTCGACGAGGCGGGCCGAGTGATCGATTTCGGCATACCGCAGGCGGAGCTCGAGGCGATCATCGATGAGGGCGTCGCGTTCCGCACCAGCGGCTGCCCCGGCAAGTTCCGCGAGGACATTTCCGCCTGCGATCGCCCATACGGCGACAGTCCGCCATCGGATATTGCCAGCTATCCATTTCAGCCCTCAGTCGCCGACCTGCGGCGCATCCGCCATCAGCTCGGTATGGAGCGGCCGGATGATCCGTACTTGGAAGGTGGAGCTCGAGCAGGAGGACGTGCAATGAGCGTTCCGTTCCGCGTCATCGACACGGGCGTGCGGGATGGACGCCTGCAGATCGCCTTCGATGCGGCGCTGATCGAGCTGCACAAGGAGGGAAAGTCGCCCGACACAGTGCGATTTTTGCGTTTCAAGCCGTCCGCGCTCATTGGCCGGCATCAGGCCCTGAGCCACGAGGTCAAGCGCGACTACTGCCGCGAAAATGGCATCGGACTTGTGCGCCGGATCACTGGCGGCGGCGCAATCTATCTCGACGAGGGGCAAGTCGGTTGGGAGCTGGTGTTGTCCCGGCGACGGCTGCCGATGCCATCTCTCGCTGACTATACTCGCGCCATCTGCGAGGCTGTCGCGGCGGGGCTATCGTCCGCGTTCGGCATCGAGGCGCGCTTCCGGCCGCGGAACGACATCGAGGTCGGCGGCCGCAAGCTCTGCGGCACCGGCGGGTTCTTCGATGGCGACACGCTGATTTATCAGGGCACCGTTCTGGTCGATGCCGATCCGGCCCGCGTCATCGGCTGCCTCAATGTGCCCGAGGCGAAGCTGAAGAAGCGGGAGCTGGATTCGGCCGAGCAGCGGGTTGTGACGCTCAAGGCCCTGTTAGGTGAGGCACCATCTGTAGAGGCGGTCCATCGTGCTGTGCTCGACGGCCTAGCGGCTAAGCTCGGGATCGACCTGCAACCTGGCGAGCCGACCGCAGAGGAAGAGGCGCTGGCGGCCAAACTGCATGACGAGGAGATCGGCACGGACGAGTTCGTGTTCGAGATCGACGATCCACGTGGCGCTGATGTGCTGGAAGCGTCCTATACAGGTCCCGGCGGCACCGTATCGGCCTATCTCCGCCTGGAAGGGGAGGGCGGAGCACGGCGAATCCGGGAGGCGCTAATTACGGGTGACTTCTTCGTCACCCCGCCGCGGCTGATCTACGATTTGGAAGCGGCACTACGGGGCGTTTTCATCGGTGAAGCAGGCGCAGCGGTGGAAGCCTTTTTTGCTGACCGGAAGCCGGATCTGCTCACCATCGCACCTGCAGATTTCCGGAAAGTCATTGAAGATTGCCTGAAAGCCGCATGAGCGAGCCCCTGACAGCGCCGCTGGTCTCGTCCCCCTTCGCGATCGATCCTGCCTGGATCGATTACAACGGCCATCTCAACATGGCCTATTACAACGTCATCTTCGACCGCGCTTTTGACGAGGTGTTGCTGCCGACCGGGCTCGGGCCGGATTATGTCCGAGAAACAGGCCGCACCTATATGACTGTCGAGGCGCACATCTGTTACCTGCGCGAGGTCTTCCGCACGGATAGTGTTCGCGTCAGCGTGCGCGTGCTCGACCTCGACGCCAAGCGCATGCATGCCTATTGCGAGATGCGGCACGCGATGGAGGATTGGCTCGCCGCAACCTCCGAATGGATGTTCCTGCACGTCGATATGAAGGAGCGCCGGGCCGCGCCTTGGCCGCCTGAGATCTTCCAGAAGCTAGATGCAATCCGGCGGTCCACTGCGCACCTCGACCCGCCGGAGTGCGCCGGCCGGCGCATCGGCATCCCGCGTAAGTCCGAGCCATGAAGCACGTCTCGGTCGTGCAGCATACGCAGTCCGAGTGGCTGGGCCATATCGAGGACCATCTGGAGGGGCGGGGCATCCGCTTCAGCTATTTCCGTCCGTTCACCGCCGGAGGGAAGCTGCCCGACGTCAGCGTACTGGGCGACGGTCTGATCCTCGTTGGCGGTGGTCCGTGGGGAGCTGCAACTCGAGAACGCCTGCTGCCGACACTCGATGCCGAAATCCGGCTCGCCCGCGCCTGCCTGATGTTGGAAAAGCCCGTTATCGGGTTCGGGCTCGGAGCACAGATCCTGGCCATAGCCGCGGAAGGTGCCGCGGAGGAGGCGCCGCTCGAGCTGCAAGTCGGCGAAGCTCGTCGCACGAAGGAGGGGGCGCTCGGCGGATTCCTGCCGGAGACGTTTCCCAACGTCATTTACATGCGCGACCGGCCGGTGCCGCCTGATTATGCCGATGTCCTGGCGGTGGATGAGGCGGGTTGCCAGCGCTGTTTCAAATCGGCAAGAACGCATTCGGGTTCAGTGGCCACCCTGGCGTGCGGCGGGCCATGATCGAGGATCTCATCATGGAGTTCGAGGAGGCCCCGGAGGACACGGGTCCCGGCCTCGACCGTTTGGCTGGGCTCGCAACTGCGATTGAGGACGCCCTTGTGCCGATCATGACGGGGCTGATCCAGGCCACAGGATGGATGCGCTAACTTGCGGTTCAGCTTCGAGCGGCACGCCGCTCCCCCCACAGATTGAGCAAGTTCCCCGCGATCACCACGAGGCCACCGAACAGTACGATGGGATCGAACGGCTCGGCGTAAACGATCGTGCCCACGACCGCGATCAATGGCAGCCGCAAGAAGTCCATGGGTGCGACCATGATCGCATCGGCCAGAGCAAAGGCCCGCACCAGCGCATACTGGGCAGCAAGCCCCGTAATTGCCAAGGCACTGATCCAACCTATCGTTGCCGGATCGAGTAATCTGATCCCGCCAATAAGAAGGAGCAGCGATAGCACCGTCTGGATCAGAAACATGTAAAACAGGATCCGGAGCGGACTTTCGCCGTGGCTCAGCACTTTCGTGGTCAGCATGGTCAAAGCAAAGCCGATCGCAGCCAAAAGCCCCAAGCCGACACCTGCGTTAAATTCCACGGTGCCAGGCTGAGCGACGACGATCGCCCCAATGAAGCCAACCACGGCTGCAGCAAGGCGGGTCGTCGTCATCCGTTCGCCGAGCAGCAAAGGAGCCAGCAAAGCCACCCAGATTGGCGCAGTGAATTCGAGCGCAAAGAGCTGGGCCAGCGGGATCATGGTCAAGGCGCCCAGCCAGCTATACTGCCCAATGAAGTGAAGCAGGCCGCGCAGGGAATGCAGCGGCAGCCTCGTCGTGCGCATTGCCTTCAATCCCGGCCCCATAAGGACAATCGCCAGCACGATCACCAGCGAGATGAGGCAGCGGTAGAACATCATTTCGAGCGTGGTCGCTCCGCGCGCAGCCTCCCGGGCGGCGATTGCGGCGCTGCTGAACGAGGCAACCGCAACTCCCATCCACGCCAGCGCGCGTAAAACCCGCGGCTGAGATCCGGATCACCGCCGTGTCCACCATGGCGCAGACCTTTCTCTGCCGGGGAAGGCCAGCGGCAGCATCCCCGTTGTGTATCATTACATTCGCAAGTACGAATATTCGCTTGCCGGCAGTCGGCGGACCGATTAGGCTTGCTGTCAGTCGCGCTTCACGCCCTTTTGGCGTTAGCATAGCGGTCGTCAAAGCCCAAGACACGAACAATTGGGAGGGCTCCGAGGAAACGCATGGCCAAGAAGCTCGTGATCGTCATGGCCAACACCGACCCGCGAAACGGGGAGGAACTTGGCGCGCCCATTTTCCAAGCCTCCGTGGCTGCGGCGATGGACTACGACGTCGAGGTGATCTGCACCGCAACAGCCGGCCGGTTGATGAAAAAGGGCGTCGCCGAAAAGCTGGTCGTGAAGCCCGGTAGCCCCAAGACTGTTTACGACTTCATCAAGGAGGCCCACGAGGCGGGGGTGAAGTTTTACTGCTGCTCGCCCAACCTCGACCTTTTCGATATGAGCAAAGAGGACCTCATTCCGGAGTGCTCCGGAATCGTGGGTGGAGCGTATCTCATCGAGGAGGTCATGGAAGGCGATACGAAGGTATTGTCCTATTGAGAGAGGTGAACGGCCAATTCTCTTTTGACGTTCGGCTCCTTCGCTACTCTCTATTCGGTATTCGCTAGAGGCAATGACCGAAACAGCTGCAGCAACTCGCTTTCAGGATTACATCGGCGATCCGGTCTCGGAGAAGCCGCCTGTGCCGCGCGAGAAGCTGGAAGAGATCTTCAATGACCTCCAGTCGGATCTGAGGTTCGACCACGAGCTGAACGGCTGCCTTAATTGCGGCATCTGCACGGCAACCTGCCCAGCGGCGCACTATTACGATTTTTCGCCGCGCGAGATCGTCCAGCTTCTTTGGACGGAGAATCTCGAAGGCATCTACGATGCCATGCAGGAGAAAATATGGGCTTGTGCCCAGTGCTACACCTGCGCGGCCCGCTGTCCGTTCAAGAACTCGCCCGGCGGGCTCATCATGTTGATGCGCGAGGTAGCGATCAAGCATCAGATGCAGTCGGCCAAGGACGTGCTTCGTCCGTTCAGCCGTGTGATGCTGAAGCTCATCTCGACCGGCAACCAGCTGTCGCCGGACATGATCAATCCTCAGCATTTTCCCGACTGGGGCCCCAACATCTCGAAAGTCGATGCGCCGCTGAAGGTGTTGCGCAAAGCCATTCCGATGGCGACGCTCAACACGACGGAGACGGCGTGGGAAGTCAACCTTAAGACCTCGATCGAGCTCTACACGATCTGGGAGATGACCGGCGTTCTCGATCAGCTCGAGGGCATGGACGAAAACCTGTTCGACGTGATCACCGACTTCATGGATGAGAAGCGCGAGGACTGGGCCGACTTCCTGGAGGAGCAGGAGGAGGCCGAGGACGACTGATCGGAATCGTGTGCGCCCTAGGGGCCGACCGCGCAAATTGGAGGTCCGATATGCCTATGAATGGGACTGGCCGACCGACACAACCCGGCGAGCGTTTCACTGGCCACGGGCCGGAATGGCGGGACTCCAATCTAAGCCCGCGCGAGGCGGCTATTGCGACCGCCTGGGTCGAGCAGAAGATCGACAGGCGGTCCATGCTGACCAACAAGGATCGCGTCGAGGACGTTCGCGATGCCATGTGGCAGCTGGAGAAGGACGGCGAGATCGTCGTTCACCGCATCACGGACGCGCACGAGCCGATCACCGTCAAGACCCTCTACGGCTGGGAAAAGCGAATTCCAACAAACCGGCTTTGGCACCACAAGTAGCTGCGGCCAATGCGGCAATATTCCCGGCTATCCCGTCGTCGCTGCTGTGGCTCATGAACAAGCTCGGTATATCTATCTCGACGAGACCGATCAGACCTCCTGCACCGCCTGGAATTATCACGGCTCGGGCATCGGCAATCTCGAGAGCCTGGCCGCGGTATTCCTGCGCAATTTCCACCAGGCTTACGTTTCGGCAAAGGCGCAGGGCTTCGACCGCCGGCCATTACTATCCGCTCGGTGCATTGCGGCACGTCGCTTCGGCAACTACAAGGAGGTGCGTTCCTACCTCATCCA
>CAWBAM010000044.1:0-24541 GCA_963786775.1 uncultured Pseudomonadota bacterium
AATTTTGGCAGCCCTTTTGTTTACCATGACCCCGCCGGCGAAGCCGTTCGTCGATGGCATTACCTCGCGAGAACTTTGGGCGGGCCTGCAGCAGAGGCTGCTTCCTCAAGAAAGATGGTTCGGGTTGGTCGGTTCGGTCGAGGAATTTGTATCCAAGCCCGAGACTGGCGCGTCGGGATTAACAACCGGCTCTGTCGAGCGCCAATCCAAGTCCGCGGTTGATAGCCACCAGCCTTCATCGGAGAGCGGTCAGCCTTAAGTCTTAAGATTAAGCCGATGGTCGGCTGCGGTTTGACCTTTCTTGCAGGCCAGCCAAATAGGTCTCGATAAGATCATCGGCAATGTGCTGCACCAACTCGTAGCACATCGGAGGCAGCTTCCTTGTGGCCGACATCAGTGAAATTCCGTGCAGTGCGGCCCAAACCACGCGGGCTGACTGCTTGAGCGACTTGGGACTATTCTTCATTTGCGGCAGCTGACTGGCGAGTGCGTCCTCGAAATGATCAGAGAGTCGCTCCAACCGTTCAGAGTACCAAGGTGGTGTGCTTTTGTTGAAAGGAAGCACACGCTGAGCGACGATGCTCCAAACCTTCTCATTCTCGCGGCTGAAGCTGAGATAAGCGCGCGCCAGTTTATTCAACTGATGGCGTGAGGGGCCTTCCGCGGCCACTTGGGACAGCCTGCGGTCTAGCGCTTCAAGGAGAAGGCCCTCGACTTCGAGCACAAGTTCATCGAGGCTGCCGAAAATATTGTACAGCGTGCCGGCAGAGTATCCAATCCGACGCGCAATCGCGCGCGCCGAAATGCCCGCCAATCCATTCTCGGCAATGATCTGGTGAGCCGATTGAATTGCCAGTTCGCGGAGTTCCTCCGCGGTGTGCCGGGATCGACGCCCCATGAAACAACCTGAACCAATTGCTTTATACTTTATGCTTTGCGAGGCAATATGGGATAAAATTGACGTTTCGCAAGAAAAGGCCCGGTTAGTAAATAAACTTTTTTGTGATTGCTGCGGATTGCTCAAAACATCGATAAGAGGTCAAAGTAAGTTTTCCGTAAGGCGCCACGAAGTAAACATTGTCAACTTAGAAGCTTACTTCACCCTTGCAGGTCGATAGGCCAAGGACGAGCGCATCTTCCGAGCGCCGCAGAAGATGGGTGCAGTCCGCGTTTCCCTCGATTGTAACCGGTTGACGTTGCTGCCCCGGCTGATTGCCTTCGCTTCCAGCCTGCCCTGGGTTGATGCTGATGCGTTCTGTCCACCTCACGGATGCGGTTGCAGCGTCAGGTCCTAGAGGGAGGACTTCTGTAACCGTGACTTCTAGAGCATAATCGTCGAACACCCCTTGTCCGAGGGCGCCGGCGAATAGTGAGCTCATATTGAGCATATCGTCCTTCGTCAAGGTAAGCTCGGTGAAGCCTTTGCGCACTCCATGGTGATGGAGAGTGACGCTCGCTTGCATGACGGCGCCGTTGCCGATGTTCGCTTCGACCCACTGCCGAAGCCTACCTGAATCCCGCGACCGCATGATTTCTACCGCCTCCTTCTGGATCTGCCGGAAGTAGGCGTCGGCCTCCTGGGCGGTAATCTCCTGTTCTTGGCTTTGAGCCGGGACAAAAGTCAGGAGCAGAGCGGCTGCGGCTCCTGCCAGCTTGGAGCTGCGCAAATGGAACATGACGGTCTCTCCTTGAGTGTGGGCGACGGGCGATCCAGCCCGTAACGGCCTTACCGGCGATCGGTTCTGGCAACCTCGCCAAGCCAGTTCTAGCCACGCTCAAGAGACACGGCTTTGAGGCCGCTCAAGCGAGCAGGCAGCAGCTGTTCTCAGCTCAGCTCGTGGATGCGGAAGGGGAGGCCACCTTTTGGCGTCAGCGTGACGGTGCCGTTGATGCCGGGCGGCTCCTTGCCGACATACTCGGGCCGGAAGCGGCGCAGCAGGATCGACAGCGCCAGCGTATTCTCCACCTGGCTCATGGCGCCACCGATGCAGGAGCGCTTGCCCGCGCCGAACGGGAGATAGGTATACTTGACGCGCTTCTTGGCGGCGTCGCCCATCCAGCGCTCGGGCCGGAACTCCTCGGGCTCATCCCAATACTTCGGGCTGTGGTGCACGCCATAGGCGAACATGACAATGCGGTCGCCGGGCCGGATCTCGCGTCCACCGATCTCGTCGTGCTGGGCGGCAACGCGGATGAGACCCCAGATCGGCGGATAGATGCGCATCGTCTCCTGGATCACCGCACGGGTGTAGGCCAGTGCGGAGTAGTCGGCCGCTGTGGGGTCTCGGTCACCGTAGGTTGCCTCGCCTTCGCGGCGGATACGCTCTGCGGCCTCGGGGTACTTCGAGGTTAAATAGAGAGACCACGCCAGCGTGAGCGCCGTCGTCTCGGTTCCGGCCCACAGATACTGCTTCATCTCGTCGACAGCCTGTGCCCGGTCGAACTCGGGGATGTTCGGGTCGGCCACGGCCGCCTGGATCATGGAGTAGAGCGTGCGCTCACGGTGCTCGCGCGGGTTGGCGGCCATGACGATATCTGGCACACCACCCCAGACCTCGACAGCCTTCGCGGCATCTTCTTCCGTGATCTCGAACTCCTGGCCGGCCACCTTCTTGAGGCGGATAGCCTTGTGGTTCATCACGTCGGTGTAGGTCTTCACGCACTTGAAGACGAAGTGCGGATTGAACGGCATGTCGCGGTTGAACAGCGCCTTGCAGATCATGTCCGCGGCCAGCGTCCACGTCTGCTCGACCATCTCGACCGTCTCCCCAGTCCGGGCGAGCTGGCGCCAATTCTCCATCTTCGTCCGGATGGCCGTAAGGAAGTAGGGGATGTACTCGGCGAACATATCCGGGTGGAACGCCGGCTGCTGCGGCGCCCGGATCTTCTGCCAAAGCTGTCCGTCGACGGTGATCATGGACTTGCCGAAAATCGGCCTGAGACCGTCAAAGTACTTTGTGTAATTGTCGGCCTTCGTGACGAGCACATGCTTGAAGTGCTCGGGCTCCGTGAGGAGGACGACACGCTGATTGGCCATGTTCACGGTGATGACGTCGCCGTAGCGCTCAGCCATTTGCATCAGCGTGCGCATGGGATTGTCGGGATCGCCCTTGAGCAGGGGTGTGAGCTCGAACCAGATCGAGCTCTGCTCTCCCAGCTGATGAACATGCGACGGCAGCGGTGCGCTCATGGTCGATGTCACTCCGCGAGTGTGGTCATCCGAACGCGAATACAATTAGGATTTCTACTTCGACCGAATCGGTTCTGGCGACCATTGACTTCTCTACATCATCCGACCGGGGATGGCGTGGGAAAGTAAACGCCTGGCCGGAGATGTTCCTGCCTCGTAGCACTAGCGCTCCACACGGTCCAGATTATCAGTTTGACCCGCTACACAATGGCGCGCTGTGGTCGGCTGAGCAGTTACCCGTGTGTTACAGGGATGGCGAGAAGAGCTGAGCAGTCTGGTTAACTGCTCCGCCCACGACGACCCGTCGGCCTTCGAGGCGTGCGTTGCCGGAGGCGACAAGGCGAAGGGCATGCGGATACAACTTATGCTCGGCAGAGAGTATTCTGGCAGCGAGCGTATCCGGCGTGTCGTCGTCGGCCACAGGCACGGCGGCCTGCGCAATGATGGGGCCGAACTCCATCTCCGGTTCCACGAAATGCACCGTGCACCCGGCGATCTTCACTCCGGCGGCAAGAGCCTGTGCCTGCGCATCCAGCCCTTTGAAGGCGGGTAGCAGGGAAGGATGGATGTTGAGCATCCGGCCTGACCACTTCTCGACGAAACCGGCTGTCATCAGCCGCATGAAACCAGCGCAGCAGACGATCTCGGCCCCGGACGCGACCAGTGCTTCGTGCAGTGCAGCGTCGAAGTCCTCGCGGTTGGGATAGTTCTTGTGATCGATGACTTTCGTCGGAAGTCCCTGTGCGGCGGCCCACGCTATCCCTGGAGCTTCGGGCCGGTTCGAAATCACCAGGATGACTTCAGCGGGATAGTTTGGATCACGAGCGGCCTCGACGAGCGACATCATGTTGGAGCCGCGACCGGAGATCAGGATGGCGACGCGCTTCCTGTTCATGGCTCACCCGTTGGGGCAGGATCGGCAAAGGTTAACTCGCCGACAACGCGCAGCGCCTCTGCTGAGCCGCTGCCCTTCGCCTGGCTCTTCTGTCCGTCGCCCGTCGCCAGCTCTCCTATGATGCGCGGTGTTTCGCCCTGGGCTCGCAGGTGTGCCATGACGGCGTCCGCCTGGGCCTTCGCCACGATCAGGACGAGACCGATCCCAGCGTTGAAGGTTCGCAATAGCTCGGCCGTGTCGAGGCGGCCTGCCTGCGCCAGCCATCCGAAGACGGCGGGGGCCGTCCAGCTCGACAGGTCCACCACAGCAGCGATGCCGTCCGGCAGCACGCGAGGCACATTTTCGATGAGGCCACCGCCGGTGATGTGCGCCACGGCCTTGATGGCTCCCGTCTCGCGCATGGCGGAAAGCACCGGCCTGACGTAGATCCGGGTCGGTTCGAGCAACGCGTCTCCTATCGACCGATCCGGTGCGAACGGGGCCGGAGCATCCCAGGAAAGCCCTTCATTGGCGACAAGGCGCCGGATCAAAGAATATCCATTTGAGTGGGGGCCGGATGACGCCAAGCCGATCAGCACGTCGCCGACGGCGATGTCGCTTCGCGGCAGAAGCGAGCTCCGCTCGACCGCCCCGACGGAAAATCCAGCCAGATCATAGTCTCCGGCCGCGTACATTCCTGGCATCTCGGCCGTCTCGCCGCCGATCAGGGCGCAACCTGCCTGGCGGCACCCCTCGGCAATCCCGGCGATGACCGTCCGCGCCGCCTCCACATCGAGCTTTCCACAAGCGAAATAGTCGAGGAAGAACAACGGCTCGGCGCCCTGTGCGAGCAGGTCATTGACGCACATGGCAACGAGATCGATGCCGATGGTGTCATGTCGGCCTGTTTCGATGGCGATCTTGAGTTTCGTGCCGACGCCGTCTGTGCTTGCCACCAACAGCGGATCGGTGAAGCCCGCCCGCTTCAGGTCGAACAGCGCTCCGAAGCCGCCAAGCTCCGAGTCGGCGCCGAGCCGGCGTGTTGCTCTGGCGAGTGGCTTGATGGCCTCGACGAGCGCGTTGCCGGCGTCGATGTCGACACCCGCATCGCGGTACGTGATTGATGTGCGGGGGCGCTGGCCAGTTTCGCTCATTGTGATCCTTTGCACCATACTCCGGCTATTTGCGCCTCGGCCAATTCCTGCCGCTCAGCTCGGGCATTGACCGGACCCCATTTTGGCCTCATTGCTCCCCGTGAGATGGGGCGTCCTAGCAGACTTCGCGCGCTGCGGGCAACTTGCGCATTTGCGGATCGCATCGAGGAGGGTAGGGCTCGTGAGCTGGCTCGGAGTGCGTTGCATCAGGGCCGCTGCAACTGGTTTCGCAGTCAGTCTGGCGCTCTGGACGGTTGGCCAGCCCGCATTGGCCGAGGATGAGGTCTATACGGTCGCAGCTTATCCCGTCGACGCCGTCGCAAGCGATGCAGTCACCGCGAAGCAGAAGGCGCTCGCCGAGGGGCAGCAGGCAGCCTTTCGCTCGCTTCTGAAACGGCTGGTGCCCGTAACGGCTTACGACCAGCTCGAGCGCCTAAAGCAGGTGGACGCCCATGAGCTGATCGAGGGCGTTTCGGTTCGCGACGAGCGTACCTCTGCGACGCAGTACATCGCCAGCCTTGACTTCTCATTCCGTCCGGAGCCCATCCGCGACTTGTTGCGCAGCGAAGGCGTGCCTTTCGTGGACGAGCAGGCGCCAGCCGTCACGTTGATCCCCATTTATCTCCCCGCCGCGGCGGGCCAGGGTTCGGCGCCCGCGGCGCTTTCCCCTGCGCGCGGTAGCCGAATGTGGCGGGAGGTTTGGTCTGGCCTCGATTTGAAGCACGCTTTGACGCCGATAACGCTCGGCGACGCAAAGCCGGAGCTGACCGCCGAAGTGATCCAGCAACTCGTTGACGGGGACGGTTCCGCTCTCGGCACTTTGTCAAAGGCTTATGGCTCGAGCCTGGTGATCCTGGCCGTTGCTCAGCCGGACCTTGCTGCGAAGCGTCTCAACGTGGCGCTTACCGGCAGAGATGCTGTCGGTGCGTTCGTGCTCAAGCGGTCATATCGCCTGAGCCTCGACGATCCGCTCTACACTGGTGAGCTGGCAGCCGTGATCGCTCTCGGAATCCTCGAAGGCCGCTGGAAGGCGACGAAGTTCGACAGCGGAACCGTCTCCGCAGGGTTCGGTGGGGCGCTGACACCGGTGCAGATGATCGTCGAGTTCCGGAACCTGCGGCAATGGCAGCAAATGCAACAGCGGATCACGATGCTGCCGGGTTTGGAGGGGATGCAGGTCGGAGGTCTGTCGGCTCGCGGCGCCGATGTTACCGTGATGTATCCTGGTGGACCTGAAGCGCTGGCCCAAGCCTTGACCGCCCAGGGTTTCGGCGTGCGGCAGTTCGGCAGCACACTGCAGGTCAGCCCCTCCTTGTGAATCATCGAGAATTGTGCTCGATCAGCAACAGTCGCCGGGCGCGATTCCGCGGCCGCGACTGCGTGCAATGGGCTGCAATTACAAAGATTGACATGCCCGAGACCCACCGGATCTCGCCTTGAGCATACCTAACCTTATCACTCTCGGACGGGTCATCCTCGTCCCCATCGTCTTCTGGCTGCTCGTCTCCGGACGCATACAGGCTGCGTTCGTGCTGTTTGTCGTCGCCGGGATCAGCGACGCCATCGACGGATTTCTCGCCAAGCGCTTCAATTGGCAGACGGAGCTGGGCGCCTACCTCGATCCACTGGCCGACAAGATGCTGGTGGTCTCGATCTTTGTCGCGCTCGGGGTGCTGGGTGAGCTGCCGTCCTGGCTGGTGATCGCCGTCGTTTCGCGCGACATCCTGATCGTGATGGCCGTCGTGCTGTCGTGGCTGCTCGACAACCCGGTGCGGATCAAGCCGCTGGTCGTCAGCAAGATCAACACAGTGACGCAGATCGTGCTCGCCGCCGCCGTGCTCGCGGATGAGGGGTTCGGCCTCGGCATCGGCGATATACGCACCGCGCTGGTATGGGCTGCCGCCGCATCGACCTTGGCGTCGCTTGTCGCCTACATGCGGGCCTGGCTGGCGCACATGGCTGGCTACCAGGACGAAAACACAACAGCTTGAGATCAAGCTTCGATCCTTGCACTCTCGGCCTTAGTACAAACCACGCATCCAGGCGGTCGCAGGGGGGACGAACCGCTCAAGCTGAGGGAAGCATCCCATGCGTGTCGAACGGCAGGTGCTCTTCTGGCTTGCGGCGCTGATCCTGCTGATCCTTGCGGCACTGGTCCTGCGCTCCGTGCTGCTGCCGTTCGTGGCCGGCATGGTCATCGCCTATGCTCTCAATCCTCTCGCGGATCGGTTGGGCGCATTGGGCCTCCCGCGCGTATGGGCCTCGGCCATCGTCGTGGTTCTGCTGATCATGGTGCTCGTAGCGGCCGTGGTCTTCCTGGTGCCGATCATCGCCCGCCAAGTGCAGCAGCTCGTGGAAGTCCTGCCTGGTGAGATTGAGCGTGTGCGCGGAATGGTGGAGGAACTCGGCGCGGGAGCGTCTCGGCAGCCGCTTTGGAGATTTCCAGGCTTGGTTGGACAGCGTCGCGGCCGAGCTGTCGCGGAACTGGGCCAGTGTCATCGGCTTTTTGGCCCAATCGGTGTGGTCGCAGGGCCGGGCGCTCGTGAGTTTCGCGTCACTTCTCCTGATAACGCCGGTGGTCGTCTTCTATTTGCTCGTCGATTGGCATTCGATGCTCCAGAAGATCGACAGTTGGCTGCCGCGCGACCATGCGCCGACGATCCGCCGGCTGGCGATCGAAATCAATGCGGCGGTCTCCGCGTTCATCCGCGGTCAGGGGCTCATCTGCCTGATATTGGGCAGCCTATATGCCGTTGGACTGACCTGGGCCGATATTCCCTACGGCCTGATCATCGGCCTTGCGGCAGGTCTCTTATCGTTCGTGCCGTTTGTGGGCTTTGCGCTCGGTCTGATCACCGCGCTTACGGTGGCACTTATCCAGTACTGGCCCGAGACGCTGCCGCTGTTGAAGGTGTTGGCCGTGTTCGGCATCGGCCAGGCGCTCAACTCCAGTCTGCTGTCGCCGCGCATCGTCGGCCCGAAGGTCGGCTTGCATCCGGTCTGGCTGATTTTCTCTCTGTTCGTGTTCGGCTATCTGTTCGGCTTCGTTGGCGTTCTGGTCGCGGTTCCGATGGCGGCTGCGATCGCCGTGCTGGTTCGCTTCGCGCTCGAGGTCTATCTGTCGAGCTCCATCTACAAGGGGCGGACGGCGACGGCATTGGCGCCCGCAGACCTTGATCAACCGCTCGAGAAGGGTCCATGAGCAACAGCCCTCAACAGCTCACGCTCGAGCTTCCGCACCGCCCTGCACATGGGGCGGAAGATTTCCTGGTCAGCGGGTGCAACGAGGCAGCTGTACTGGCCATTGATCGCTGGCCGGACTGGCCGCATCCGGCCATGGCAGTGGCGGGTCCCGCCGGCTCGGGCAAGAGCCATCTCGTGAACGTCTGGCGAACACGATCGAACGCGCTCATGCTGCCCGCGACTGCGCTGAGCCAGGACAGCGCGTCGGAGATCAGTGCGCATCGGGCAATCGCGATCGAGGACATCGACCGCGGCATTGCCGACGAGCAGGCCCTTTTCCATATTCTCAACATGGCCGCCGAGCATAGGCTGTCGGTGCTGCTGACCAGTCGGCACGCTCCTGGTGAGCTCACTATTGCGCTGCCCGATTTGCGCTCGCGGCTCAGGGCCGTGCCGCTCGTCAGCATCGCGAGCCCAGACGAGGCGCTACTCAGGGCCTTGCTGGTCAAGCTGTTTGCCGATCGGCAGCTCGCCGTGGAGCCGCATGTCATTTCGTACCTGGCGCTGCGGATGGAACGCTCGACCGAGGCGGCTCAGCGCACGGTAGCCGAGATCGACAGGCTCGCATTGGCCACCCGAAGAAGGGTGACCCGAGCGCTCGCGGCAGAGGTTCTGGCCCGACTGACGCCGGATGAGGCCGGAGCGTGAACGGCTAGCCCGCGCGACCCGCATCATCCTATCGTAACGGGTCTGCATGTAGTGTTCCGTGCCGAGACCAACAGCTTGCGCACGGTGTCAGGAGACGTCGATGAGCGCGGTCGAGAACGCCGCTGAAAGGACAGCTAGCCATCCCGAGCCCCCCAAAGGCCCTGCCAGGTTCTACAATCGTGAGCTTTCTTGGTTGCAGTTCAACCGGCGGGTGCTGGAGGAGGCGCTGAACCGCCGACATCCGCTGCTCGAGCGGCTGCGGTTTCTTTCGACGTCAGCCTCAAACCTGGACGAGTTCTATATGGTTCGCGCGGCCGGTCTTTATGGGCAGGTGGCCGCGGGCGTTGCGACGGTCAGCGCAGATGGCCTGACCCCTTCCGAGCAGCTGGAGAAGATCAATGCGTTCGTTACCGACCTCGTCGCGGAAAAGCAGCGGTGCTGGACGGCGCTGAAGGCGGAGCTGGCAGAGGTCGGGATTCATCTCGTCGAGCCTCGGGATTTGAAGCCGCTAGAGCGCGAATGGCTCGACAACGAGTTCATGACGCGGCTGTTTCCCATCCTGACGCCGCTGAACGTCGATCCGGCTCACCCGTTCCCGTTCATCCAGAACCGGGCCTTGACGCTTGTCGTCAAAATGCAGCACCCGGACGGGAAGCTGATGAAGGGGCTCATCCCGATCCCCTCTCAACTCGACCGCTTCATCCGGCTGCCCGGTGATCCGGACGATCCCAAAGCCATTCGCTTCATGCGAATGGAAAGCGTCATCGGGCTTTTCCTCGACGAGCTCTATCCGACCTTCACCATCATAGCGCAGGGCGCTTTTCGAGTGCTGCGAGACAGCGATGTGGAGTTCCAGGAGGATGCCGAGGATCTGACTCGCGCCTACGAGACGCAGCTCAGACGGCGTCGCCGCGGCAACGTCGATCCGTCTCGAAATCGACGCGGCGATGCCGGAGGACTTGCGCCAGTTCGTCATCGACGAGCTGGAGGTCGCCGACGAGGCCGTATTCGTCAAGCAAGGCTTGCTCGGGTTGGCAGACACGTGCCAGCTCATCGTCCGTGACCGGCCGGACCTGCTGTTCAAGCCGTTCAACATTCGTTTCCCGGAGCGCATTCGGGAATTCAACGGCGATGTGTTCGCGGCCATTCGTGCCAAGGACTTCGTAGTCCACCACCCGTACGAGTCCTTTCGACGCCGTTCTGCAGTATCTGCGCCAGGCGGTGGCGGACCCGAACGTCATGGCGATCAAATGGACTCTTTACCGGACGTCGCGGGAGAAGAGCCCAATCGTCGAAGCACTTAAGGAGGCCGCCGACGCCGGCAAGTCGGTGACTGCGGTCGTCGAGCTGAAGGCGCGGTTCGACGAGTTCGACCAACATCAATCTTGCGCGTGAGATGGAGAAGGCCGGCGTCCACGTCGTCTACGGCTTCGTTGAGCTCAAGACCCACGCCAAGCTCGGCCTCGTCGTCCGTCGTGAGGGAAACGACATCGCCACCTACTGCCATATCGGCACGGGGAACTATCACCCCCACACTGCGCGCATCTACACCGACCTGTCGTTCTTCACCGCCGACCGCGCCATCGGCCGCGACGTGGCGCGCATCTTCAATTTCGTCACGGGTTACGGCAAGCCGCAGGATCTCGAGGTGATGGCGGCGAGTCCGAACGGCATTCGCGCGCGAATCCTGGAGCACATTCGCGACGAGATTCGACACGCGAAAGCGGGCCGTCCGGCAGCGATCTGGGCGAAGATGAATGCCTTGGTCGATCCTCAGATCATCGCCTCGCTCTATGAGGCGAGCGAGGCCGGTGTCGAAATCGACCTCGTCGTGCGCGGTATCTGCTGTCTACGGCCGGGCATTCCTGGCCTTTCGGAGAATATCCGAGTGAAAAGCCTTATTGGCCGCTTCCTGGAGCACTCGCGCATCTATTGCTTCGGGCGCGGCGAGGGCCTGCCGTCTCCAAAGGCGGCCGTCTACATCAGCTCCGCGGACATGATGCCGCGCAACCTCGACAGGCGTGTCGAGGCTATGGTGCCGATCACCAATCCAACGGTTCACGAGCAGATCCTGGATCAGATCATGCTGGCCAACTTGAAGGACAATCAACAGAGCTGGCAGATCATGCCGGACGGCTCGTCGGTGCGGATCAAGCCGGCGCCGGGAGAGGAACCCTTCAACGCGCACCAGTATTTCATGACAAATCCAAGTCTTTCCGGCCGCGGACAAGCGCTCAAAGAGAACATGCCTCCGCGCGTTCGGCTCACGGTCAGGGATTAGGTGCGGCAGGTCGCGATGGAAGGGATGCGGGGCCTCGACGGCCGGGCGCAGATGGCTCCGCTGGAGCCAGTGGGCGTAATCGACATCGGCTCCAACTCTGTGCGGCTCGTGGTCTACGAGGGCGCCGTTCGTGCCCCGACGCCGCTGTTCAACGAGAAGGTTCTCTGCGGGCTTGGGCGTTCGATC
This sequence comes from uncultured Pseudomonadota bacterium, assembly GCA_963786775.1. Taxonomy (GTDB): domain Bacteria; phylum Pseudomonadota; class Alphaproteobacteria; order Rhizobiales; family Hyphomicrobiaceae; genus ZC4RG25. The sequence continues at coordinate 11,577 of CAWBAM010000044.1, forward strand.
GCGACAACAGGAAAGCTCGAAGCAGAGGCTGTCGAGCGTGCCCTCGCGGCCTTGCGGCGGTTCCGAGCGATTATCGAGCTGCTTGGCGTCAGCCGGTTGAGCGCTGTGGCGACGGCCGCCGTTCGCGATGCGCAGAACGGTGCCGAGTTCATAGCCAGGGCCGAGGAGGCGTGTGGCTTCCCGATCCAGCTCTTGCCGGGCGAGCGCGAGGCGGAGCTCGCGGCGCAAGGAATCCTCTTGGGGTTCGGCCATGTCGATGGCGTGGCAGGAGATCTCGGGGGCGGCAGTCTGGAGCTCATCGACATCGCGGGATCTCAGCTGCGCCGGAAGGCAACGCTGCCGCTCGGCGGCTTGCGTTTGCTGGACGTCAGTCGGAGCAATATGGAAGAGGCTCTGACTTTTACTGAGGCCGAGTTCGACCGGCATGACTGGATAAGCGCGGATCGCGGGCGGACATTCTACGCCGTCGGCGGGACTTGGCGCGCGCTCGCCCGCGTGCACATGGCTGAGCGCGATTATCCACTCCGGGTCATGCAGGGCTATGCGATCTCCCCACGCGAGGCTATCGCCCTCTGTGAGGACCTTCGCAACGGCAAGAAGCTCAAGGGGCTCGAGACGGTCGCCAGGGCGCGACGTGAGGTGCTGCCCGTGGGCGCTCTCGTCATGGAGCGTCTGTTGCGGCGCCTGGAGCCGGACAAGGTGGTGTTCTCGGTGTTCGGCATTCGCGAGGGCCTGCTATTGGACTTGCTTTCGGAGGACGAGCGGAACAAGGATCCTCTGCTCAGCTTCTGCGAGGATTTTGCTCGTCTCCGCGCCCGTTCAGCCGAGCACGGCCGCGAGCTTGCCATATGGACGGACGCGCTCTTCACCGAGCCAGGGCCGACCGAGACAGCCGAGGAGCGCCGTCTGCGTCACGCCGCCTGCCTGATCTCGGACGTCGGCTGGCGCGCCCATCCCGACTACCGTGGGGAGCAGAGCCTCAATCTCATCGCCCATTCGGCGCTGAGCGGCATCGATCACCCTGGGCGGCTGTTCCTGGCGATGGCCGTGTACTTCCGCCATGTCGGTGGTGCCGAAGCATCGCCTGACGAGTTGTCCTCCCGTATCAGACGTATGATGAACAAGCGTGATCTGCGCCGGGCCCGCATCCTGGGTGCCGCGTTACGAACAGCCCACATGATTTCGATCGGGAGGCCCGGCATCATCCCACACACGCCACTTTCGTATGAGGACGGCCGGCTCGTACTCAACATCCCGCCAGCCTACGCTGCGCTCGATGGCGAACGTCTGCGCCGCCGTTTCGCATCGCTTGCCGCTCTGCTCGACATGACGGGGGAAGTGAGCTTTAGAACATGATCGGTGGCGTGTAGCTACGCGCCTGCGGCACCGGCCGCTGAATGGTGCTAAGCTCCCCCGAGATGACATGAGACAGCGCTAGTCTTGTGAGCCATGGCCGACGATCCTTACGCGCTTCTGGGAGTTCCCAAGAACGCCTCCGACGAAGATATCCGCCGGGCGTTTCGCAAGCTGGCGAAAGAGTTGCACCCGGACCTCAATCCGGGAGACAAGGCAGCCGTCGAGCGCTTCAAGAAGGTGTCGGCCGCCTACGAGCTGCTCAGCGATCCCGAGAAGCGCAAGCGCTATGATCGTGGCGAGATCGATGCGACGGGCGAGCCGCGGCGCGCTTACCAGTATCAGTATCAGGGCGCGGCTGGGGCCGGTCCGTTCGGTTGGCGAGGCGCGCGGCCCGGAGGTCCGCCTCCGAATTTCGAGGATATCGGGTTTTCCGACATTTTCTCAGAGATCTTCGGCGGTGCACGCGGCGCCCGGGGGGCGCGATTTGGCGCCGGGATTCGTGGAAGTGATGTTCGCTACACCCTAGAGATCGACTTCCTGGAGGCAGTCCAAGGCGCGCGCAAACGCGTGACGATGCCAGAGGGTGGCATGTTGGATCTGACCGTACCCCAGGGTGTGCAGGACGGGCAGGTTCTGCGGCTCAAGGGCAAGGGGGGGCCGGGCTTTCGTGGGGGCGAGCCAGGCGACGCGCTCGTCGAAATCAAGGTGCGCCCGCATCCACAGTTCAAGCGGGTCGGTGACGACATCACCCTGGATCTGCCGATCACGATCGACGAGGCGGTGCTCGGAGCCAAAGTCGAGGTTCCCACCATAACCGGCCGCGTGCAGCTGACGATCCCGAAAGGGACGAGCTCTGGTCGCGTCTTCCGGCTGCGGGGCAAGGGGGTGCGTAACGCCACGACTGGAGCGACGGGTGATCAGCTCGTCACCGTCCACATCATCCTGCCGGACACCATCGACGACAGCCTCGCCTACTTCATGTCCGAGTGGCGGCAACGCCACAAGTACAACCCGCGAGAGCGGGGATAACTCGAAAAAGGCAGAACCCCGACACCTCGCATCCCGCGATCGAGGAGACGTTCAACCAGATCTCCTCTGCAGGTCGCGGGTCGCACAGCAATCCAGCAATGGTAGACTACTCTTGCCGCCAGCCCGAGGATGGTCATGACGTTTGCCCCTGAAACGAGCGTACTGTTGCTCATCGACTTCCAGGCCCGTCTGATGCCGGCCATCGCCAATGCAGACGCGGCAATCGCCAATGCCCGCCGGTTGGCCGCAGCTGCCAAACTGCTCGATGTCCCAGTTCGTGCCACAGAGCAGAACCCGGCTGGGCTCGGACACGGCGTCGACGAGGTCATGCAATTTGCTGAAGCCACGCTCTCAAAACGCTACTTCGACGCGACGTGCGAAAGGGAGTGGGCCAGCTTCCTCCCTGTCGGACGGCCACACATCGTGGTTGCGGGCTGCGAAGCGCACGTTTGCGTGCTTCAGTCCGTGCTGGGCATGCTCGACAAAGGCCTGAAGGTCCGGCTGGTCCGCGATGCGGTGGGATCGCGGAGGGCGGAGGATCGCGAAGCTGCTCTTCAGCGGGCGGAGCGCCACGGGGCCGAGCTAGTGACAACGGAGATGGTCATCTTCGAGTGGCTCAAGACCTGTGATCATCCCCGCTTCCGCGACGCGCTCGCGCTGGTAAAGTAATGATTGCACACTGAGCGTGAGCTGAAGTCGCACTTACGCCGCGATCGGGGGCTACCTCGCGTACTGCGTTGGAGGGGGAACAGAAAGTGGCTGGTAACGAAGGCGTATTGATCGTCGCAGAGGATACCTTCATCCGGGGCAAGATCCGCAATTGCCGGCGGATTGAGATTTACGGCCAGGTCGAGGGGGAGCTGACCGCCGAGGCCATGAACATCCACGAAGGCGGCCGGTTTCGGGGCAAGGTCAAGGCGGACAATGCCGACATCAATGGCACGCTCGAAGGCAAGGTCACTGTCCGGAATTTGATCAGCATCCGCAGCTCCGGCGACGTCAGCGGGGATGTGCAGTACGGGCAGCTCGCGATGGAAATTGGCGCAAGTCTCAGCGCTGATGTCCGGAATGTGCCTCCTGTCATCGGCGGCGATCTGGATTTGACGGTCTACAGAGGGCGTACGGTCGGCATCACGTTGGAGGACCTGACCGCTATCGATCCCGACGATGACGCAAAGGACCTCACGTACACCGTTTCCAATGCCAGGAACGGGTTCGTTTGCTTCTCGGATTCACCCAGAGATCCAATTACGACATTCACTCAGGCGGATCTGGAGGCCGGCAAGGTCTTGTTCCGTCATGATGGCTCGGCAACGGATTCGGCAAGCTTCGATGTGGTCGTCACGGACGCCTCGGGTGCCACATCAGGCGATCCGAAAACGGTGAAGGTCACAGTCTATAACCGCTAGCCGGCTTCAGGCCGAAGAAAGAGCGCCGCAATTCCGAGCCGGCGATGTCAGGGCGGGGTGCGGACCGCGCGCGTGCATGCGTGGCGGCAGTCGCCGGCTCGAACGCGGCTCACGGCTTTCCAAGTCGTTCACTCGGGGAAAACTCATCCACAAGTTGTGCTCCTTCGAGCTGTACGGCACCCGCGATAAGCTCATCTTACGCAAATGTGATTTCCGATTGGATGCCTGCTTCGGATAGACGCTCGCGGACCCCCTTTCATGGCCCGCTACGCTAACTTTCGCTAAGCTAACGGCAGTGTTCGGGCCGAATATCCAATCGAGAGGCATCATGAAGTTTCTTGCACCGTATCAACCCCAGCTCCTGAGTGTCCTTCGGTTCATGTCGGGTCTCCTGCTGTTGCAGCACGGGACCACCAAGTACCTGAATATTCCGGTGGGGCCGATGAACAATGCTTCGCCCTTCACCATGAGCGGCATTGCCGGCATTCTTGAGCTGATCGGCGGAACGCTTCTCGTAATCGGGCTGTTCACGAGGCCGGTGGCGTTCATTCTTTCCGGCATGTGCGCGGTGGCCTACTTCTATGCCCACGCGCCGCGCGGCTTTTACCCGATACTGAATGGTGGCGAGCTGGCGGCTCTCTACTCTTTCGTCTTCCTCTATCTCGCGGCCGCCGGCGGTGGCATCTGGAGCGTCGACCGGCTTTGGAAAGAAAAAGAAGCGGCTTGAGCCGGGTTTAGCGCAGCTTCCAAGCCGTCTCCGGGACTTCGAAGCTGCGTTAGCTTTCGTTTCGGGCGTGTAGGTCGGGAGCTTGTCCCACCCCGTCTAGCCCTTCGGCTTCATCCCGTAAGTGTGCTCAGGCGCAGGGAAGCTCCGATTACGGACGCTGGCGGCGTAGTCGGCGATCGCGCGGTCGATGGCTTGGCCGATCTGGCCGAACTGTTTCACGAACTTGGGCACGCGCGGGGTGATGCCGAGCATGTCGTCCATCACCAGGATTTGCCCGTCGCACGCCGAGGAGGCGCCAATGCCGATCGTGGGGACGGGCACGGCTTTGGTCAGCCGCGCCGCGAGCGGTTCGGCCATGGCCTCAAGCACGATGGCGAAAGCACCTGCGTCGCTCACCGCTTTCGCATCGGCTTCGATCGCATCCCATTGGTCCTCCGTACGTCCTTGGGCACGGAAGCCGCCGAGCGTGTTCACCGATTGCGGGGTGAGGCCGATATGGCCCATCACCGGTATGCCGCGTTCGACCAGATAGCGGATGGTCTCGGCCATGTGGCGCCCACCTTCGAGCTTTACCGCGCCGCATCCCGTTTCGCGCATGATGCGCGCAGCACTCCGGAAGGCAACTTCCGGGCTCTCCTCGTAGGAGCCGAACGGCAGGTCGACCACGACCAGCGCACGCTTGGTGCCGCGGACCACCGCCGCGCCGTGCATGATCATCATCTCGAGCGTCACTGGCAGGGTGCTCTCGAACCCGTGCACCACCATCCCGACACTGTCGCCCACGAGAAGGAAATCGACGTGGTTGTCGGCAATCGCGGCGATGTTGGCACCGTAAGCGGTCAGCGAGACGATCGGCGCGCCGCCCTTGCGAGCGCGGATGTCAACAGAGGTCAATCGCGAGACGGAACCTTGGTTGGACACGGGGCAGTCTCCTGGAGGTTTGGGACGATCTATCAACCTCGGGCTGCGGAGCCAAGGCTGGTGGTGCTCTCTCTTGCGTGCTGAGGTATAGGTCTGCGATGGGCTGACATGCAGGAGAGTCTTCCCGTGCTACTTGGCTGCATCGCCGACGATCTGACCGGCGCCACCGACCTTGCGCTCATGCTGAGCCGCAACGGCATGCGCACCGTTCAGGTTATGGGCGTACCCGATGCATCAACGCTCACGGACGGCGCAGATGCAGTCGTCGTGGCGCTCAAGTCGCGCACCAATCCGGCCGACGAGGCCGTGCGCTGGTCCCTGGCCAGCGCGGAGGCCTTGCTGGCGCGCGGGGCGCGGCAGCTGTTCTTCAAGTACTGCTCCACCTTCGACTCCACCGACCAAGGCAATATCGGCCCCGTTGCCGAGGCGCTTCTCGAAAAGGTGGGGGGAGAAATAGCGCTTGTTTGCCCGGCTTTTCCCGCCAATGCCCGCACCGTTTACATGGGCCATCTCTTCGTCGGTGATGTTCTCCTGCACGAAAGCCCGATGAAGGATCATCCGCTCACGCCCATGCGGGATTCCAACCTGGTGCGCGTGCTGCAACGGCAGACACGGCTGAAGGTCGGGCTCGTTCCCTACAGTGTCGTTGATCAAGGCCCGGACGCCATCACTGCGGCGCTCAACGAGGCTGCTCGGGCCGGAACGCGATTTGCGGTGGCCGATGCCATCAGTGATCGGCATCTCGTGTCGCTGGGGGCCGCCGCGGCGGACCATCCACTGATTACGGGCGGCTCGGGACTCGCCATGGGGCTGCCCGACAACTTCGCCCGGCAGGGCCTGTTGCAGAAAGCCGAACCCGCAAGGCATATGCCGGCGCCGCCAGGCCGAGCCCTCATTATTGCTGGTAGCTGCTCTGAGGCGACACGCGGGCAGGTGCGAGTCAGCGATGGCGGCAGGAATCCCTGCGTTCAAGCTCGATCCGCTTGCGATTGCACAAGGAAAGCTCGCCGCGTCGGACCTGGTGAGCTGGGCACTGAAGCAGCCCGTTGATCGGCCAGTTCTGATCTATTCCAGCGACGAGCCAGGCAACGTGCGGGCCGTGCAGGCCGAGCTCGGCCGCGAGGCTGCGGGTGCGATGGTCGAGCGGGAGCTTGCGGCCGTAGCAAAAGAGCTTGTCGAGAAGGGGTTCACGCGCCTCATCGTGGCGGGTGGCGAGACCTCAGGTGCGGTCGTCGGCGCCCTGGGTATCAGGGCCATCGAGATCGGCCCGGAAATCGATCCCGGCGTTCCGTGGACGCGCAGCATGGATGACCGCGGGTTGGTGCTGGCGTTGAAGTCGGGCAATTTCGGCGCGCCAGATTTCTTCCTGAAGGCGTGGGATCTCCTCGGATGACGACAGAGGCGAAGCTTCGCGAAGAGATTTGCGCTGCTGGCGCCTCGCTCTTCAATCGCGGGCTGACGCATGGCTCGACGGGAAATATTTCCGTTCGGCTCGAAGACGGCGGCTGGCTGATGACGCCGACGGGCTCCTCTCTCGGCACGCTCGATCCGGCACGATTATCGAAGCTCGACGCAACTGGGCGGCTCGTGTCTGGCGATCCGCCGACAAAGGAGGCTTTCCTCCACACGACCATGTACGATGCGCGGCCTAATGCCGGGGCCGTCGTGCATCTGCATTCGACCTACTCGGTGGCCGTCAGTTGTCTCGAAGGCATCGATCCTGCGGATTGTCTGCCTCCGATCACAGCCTATTACGTGATGCGCGTCGGCGCGCTGCCCCTTGTTCCTTATTATCCTCCGGGCGACAAAGGATTGGCCGAAGCGGTCGGCAAGCTCGCTGACCGCCATCACGCCGTGCTTCTTGCGAACCACGGTCCTGTCGTCGCGGGCACTAGCTTGTCGGCCGCAATGGATGCGATCGAAGAGCTGGAGGAAACAGCGCGCCTATATCTCCTTCTTCGCGGGCAACCAATCCGAACCCTGACGGATGACCAAGTCGCCGAATTGCGCCGTCGGTTTCCAAGCTAGGTGCTCCATGCGCAGGCCTAAGTTCGACCCCGTTGCGCTGTGCATCGCGTTGGCGGCGCGCCCTTAAAGCAGTGCCCAGGTGAAGATCGAGGAATTCAAACAAGGAGAGGAAACGGAAATGGCGAATAAAATCGATCTTGAAAATCGCATAGCCGTTGTCACAGGCGGCGCCCAAGGATTTGGCCGCGCTATAACGGAGCGGTTCGTCGCGTCTGGCGCGAAAGTGGCGATCTGGGACCGGGACTTTCCGCTCGCGGAAAAGACTGCAGGCGAGATTGGTCGCGACGTGAAAGCAATTGCATGCGATGTGACGGACCCTCAGGCGGTCGAGAAAGCTCGCGATGCCACCCTCGAAGCGTTCGGGCGCATCGACATTCTCGTCAACAATGCTGGCATCGCCGGCCCGACAGCAAAGCTGTGGGAGTATTCCCTGGAAGAGTTGCAAAAGACGATGAAAATCAATTTCGAGGGGCCATGGCTTTGCTGCAAGGCCGTCGTGCCGGGCATGATCGCGCAGAACTATGGGCGCATCGTCAATATCGCCTCGATTGCCGGTAAAGAAGGCAATCCGAATGCCAGCGCTTATTCAGCCTCGAAAGCCGCGTTGATTGGGTTGACAAAATCGCTCGCGAAAGAGCTCGCCACCTACGACATTTCGGTCAATGCCATCACGCCAGCTGCCGCCCGCACGGCGATCCTCGATCAGGTCACCCAAGAGCACATCGAGTTCATGCTCTCGAAAATTCCGCGCGGCCGGCTCGTCACCGTTGAAGAGGTGGCGGCGCTCGTGGCTTGGGCGGCATCCACCGAGTGCTCATTCACGACCGGACAAGTGCTCGACATTTCCGGCGGACGAGCGACCTACTGATCAGCGGAGCTTGGCGCCGAGTGTCGACAACATTTGCTTTCATTCTGCTCGGCGCCTTCGCAGGAGGATTCGTCGCCGGGCTGACCGGGTTTGGAACGGGTTTGACGGCGCTTGCTTTCTGGCTGCACGTCGTCGGCCCGACGCTTGCGGCTCCGCTCGTGACCGTCTGCGCGATCATCGCGCAGGCGCAAAATCTGCCGAAGATCTGGCATGAGCTGGACTGGCCGATGCTGCGGCCGATCCTGGCTGGCGGTCTAATCGGCGTTCCCTTCGGCGCGCAGCTACTGACACGTATCGACGCCGAAACGTTTAAGACTGCTGTCGGCGTCGTGCTGATTTGCTACTCGGCCTTCATGCTGTTGTTCAGACCGAGATTTGGCACGAAGTGGGGCGGACGCTTCGCCGATGGTATCATGGGGTTGAGTAGTGGGATCATCGGCGGTCTCACTGGGTTGTCCGGCGTTCTTCCAACGATCTGGGCCGTCATTCGAGGCTGGAGCAAGGTTGAGCGGCGCGGCGTGTTCCAGATGTTCAATCTGACCGTGCTCACCACCGCGCTGATTGCATACGGCTTTTCGGGACTGCTGACAGCAGAGCTCGGCAAGCTCGTGCTGATGGCTGTGCCCGGCACGCTGATCGGAGCGTGGCTAGGATTTCATGCCTATCGCCGTCTGAGCGACCGTGGCTTCCACATCATCGTGTTGGGCCTTCTGATGGCTGCGGGCATCATGCTCATCGCAACCAGCTGAGTTTGGGTTTCCGCAGCGGAAACGAAGATCATCCATAAAAAGAACTCCACGCTCCACACTTTTCGGAGTTGGCTTCCCTGAGCTCAAGTTGACAGCGCAAAAACAAACGGGCCGCTTTGGCGGCCCGTTCGCCTTCAATACTCACCTTTTACGTCTTGCACTGCTGATCCAGCGGGTAGAGGCTCTGCTTCACTCTCCTCAATTCCGGCTTTGCCCGCGCGGCCGGTGGCGAAATTACGCGATGCCGGAGGATGCCAATGACCAGGCCGATCAGAACCAGCGGGCTGACACTCAATGCGAAAGTGTCGTTGGGGTGGAACAGCACGACACCCGAAACGGCGGTCAACAACAGGCGCAGAGCAACATCAGCTGCGAAATTGCGCGTGTAGCTGCCGAACATCGCAAAGGCCAGGCCAGATGTGCCGATGAGCATGGCGGCAGTGTTGAGAACCTGCGTCCAGCCGGGCGTGACGACCATTTCCGAGCGCGTGAAGACCGCAAAGGTCATCAGTGTGATCGGTAGGCAGAGCTTGAGCGCCTCCCACATAGTTCGCATGAAGGAAGCTTCCGCGATGCGAGAGGAAATGGCAGCCGTAAGCGAGGTCGGCGGGGACAGCTCGCCCCAGACCGAAAGAAGGAAGACGAAGAAGTGCGCCACCCAGGGATTGATCCCGAGGCTGACGAGAGGCTGCACGATGACAACTGCGCCGATGATGTAGGTTGCCGTCGGCGGAAGGCCGGCGCCGACCAGCCAGCCGAAGATGTACGCCATGAAAATCATGGCCAGGATGTTCCACGCTCCAAGATTGAGCAGCATCCCTCCCATGCGGTTTATGAAGCCGGTGACGGTGAACAGGCCGATCATGATGCCGAGCGTCGCCAGCAATAACGTCAGGTACGACGTCATGTCCGCATGCGTTTCGAGGCAAAGCCTGAGATTGTTGATCAGGGATTGCTCAGCAACGGCAGGGTCCTTCAGAACGTACTTGAAATAGAGGAAGGCGATGATCAGCAGCGCCAGCATGAAGCTCGCGGCATAAAGCGCGGCCAACAGCTCGCCGGTGCCGAGGATGCCCAGATGGTAGACTAGAAAGAGGACGGACAGGAAAAAGATCGACGTTTTTATGCGATCGTAAAGCGGGACAGGGGGCGCTGCCACGTTATCGGAGCGGCAGAAGCCGCACGCAGGCCAGATAAACGGCGAGCGCAAGCGTGCCATAATAAACGATTGCGAGGGAAAAGCCGCGTACGACAACGTCCCAGTAGGGGACGCCGAGAAATTGCGACATCAGGAAGGCGCCGACGCCCATCATTGGCGGCATCATGAGGCCGCCCATGGAGGCTGCCGTTTCCACTGCCCCGGCGAAGGCGCCTGGCAAGCCGTAGCGTTTCATCAGCGGAATGGTGATGCTGCCGACGACGACGGCGTTCGCCGAGCCGCTGCCGCTGATCATACCGATGGAAAGCGAGCCAAGCACTGCCGTCTGCGGCACCATCTGACGCGACCTACCTGCGAGGCGCCGCATGACGTTGATCATGGCGCTCTGCGCGCCAAAGCCCTGGGCGGCTGCCGCAAGCAAAAGAAACGCTGCAATCAGGGTAAGGGCGATCTGGCCATAGATGCCGTAAATGCCGGTTGAGAATTCAACGGTGCTCGATGTAACGATGCGGTAGAACGATGTGCCCGGGTGCCAGAAGAAATCGATCGGGCTCAGGTATCCCCATAGCGTGTAGAAGATGAGGACCATGTTCACCCAGAACAGGACAGGGTGAACGAGCCGCGACAATTCCATAACTAGCAGGAAAACAAGCAGGCCGACGATGAAGTCCTGAGTTGTGTAGGAGCCCTGCCGATAAATCGCGACCTCCTCGAATTCCCACCAGAAATGCCAGAAAGCATAGAGGCAAATTCCGATATAAAAGAGGATAATGAGGTCATTCACGCGGGGAGGCAGCCATTTGTAGAAATAATCGCGCCGGTACATGAACAGGATTTGCAGGATCAGCGCGATGGACATGACATGCGCGACCAGCTCCTGCGGCCCCCCAAAACCCGTGTAGAAGTACCAGACGAGCCAAACGAACTGAATGGCCGCGAAGAACAGAATGACGTTGGTGAGATTAAGATCTCTTTGAGCTCTTTGACTTTCACGGCAGCTCCTCCCTCTTTTCGCCCTTCTTATGCGGTCGTCTCTTGCTTTGGGGTGATTGCGTTGGCCATTTCAGCCCAATTCGGCGAACGGCTCATTGAAGTGGGGCATAAGAAAAGCAAGGGGCTCGCTTCGAAGGCAAGCCCCCGCTTTGTCATGACGGACAGTGCACGCCAGATCAGCTCTTATCGCTGGCAATTGTCCAGCTGTCGTCCAGGCGTTATGTTCCTTCAGGAACTTTGCAAGCCCGGGATGAACCGGCACATTCGGCGCTGACTTGATGCCGTTGACCTGCATGCCGATGAAATCGTTGGCCAGCGGTGTGAAGCCGGGCTCCGCCTTGGCGAGATCTTCGCGATTCTCATAGAATGCGCTCACCATCTTGTAGACGACATCCTCCGGCATATCCGCGCGGACGTTGTAACCAAACAGGATCGGCACGCCCAGAATTTGCTCGGCACCGACATCCTTGGTGAACACCTTCGAGTTGACAGGGCTGATGCTGAGACCCGCGGCTTTCAATTTCTCGATTTCATCGGGGCAGGGATTGACGACCTTCGCATCGATGCGGACTTCCGTTTCGGTCCAGTACGGAACGAGCGAACGGCCGGCGGTGGTGTAGGCAACTGCACCTGAGACCGTGCCCGACTTCAGCGCGTCGGCCTGGGTTTTGGGATCGATCTGCACATGCTTGAATTCATAGTCGAGCGCCTTGAAGACGCGTTGGAAATTCAGCCAGTTCATGAAGCCGGCGGGCGTGAAGAAGGTCGGCTTACCCGAGAAATCCTTTAGGCACTTGAATTGATCAGCCTTCTCCGCCAGGACCATCATGAAGGTCTCCATCGGATAGGCGTACCAGGTGTGCACGAGCAAGCCCTTCTTCGGCTCGTAGTTCTTGAAGCCACCTTCTCTATCGTAGAGCTGGGTCATGCCGACGTCGGCAGTGTAGCCGATCTCGCCATCACCATCCATGGTGGCCTTCATGTCGCCCGTCGTTGACGGATATGGATTGACGGTGACGGTGTACTCGCCACCGAGTGCCTTCTCAGCCACTTCGGCCATCGTAGCGGCGATCTTGTAGCCGTAGGAGTCGACGCTGGACGTCGCCCAGCGGATCGATTTGCGTTCCTGGGCAGCTGCCGGACTTACCGCCACGGCGGAGACTGCGAGCGCAATCGCCGCAGTGGAGGCTGCCAACAGGGAGACCCTCGACCTGGACATCATATTCCTTCCTCCATGTAGACGCTTATTCTTTGGTGCGTCATCGAACCTGTGCTGTCAGTCGCTAGCACAGGCTACTACAGTATTGCTGACATTCAGCTCAAATTATAGAGCATGCCATGCCGCGGGCGCGCTGGGATTCAGGCTGGCGAGATCGCACCAGGCGTTCAAGGTTGAACATTCGCGCATGTGACACACCCAATTGGAGCAACAGGAGTGCTGTTGCATGGTAGTCACGCAGTGCAGCTCTTGAGAGTTGGCCTTGGGGAGGACTTACGTGGCGGGTGCGGAGATTATCAAAGGACGCGACTAAGCTCGCGACATAGGTGGCAAATAAGAAATGTGAACCTCAACCTTGGGTTGATGGAGACGGGCTTCTCGTGAGCCATTGATAACGCGAGCATTCAGGTGCCGCACCGGTTCTTCGTCGATGTGTGCCCGTCCGCGCGCATCAAGCTTCCCGCCGCCGGACAGTACGGCGTCGGCGCCGTCTTCCTCCCGCACGAC
>CAWBAM010000045.1:0-205262 GCA_963786775.1 uncultured Pseudomonadota bacterium
CAAGCGCGCGCGTCCGATTATCATGACGACGATTGCGATGTGCGGCGGCATGCTGCCCTCGGCGCTGGCGCTCGACTCTCGGTGGCGAGTTCCGCTCGCCCATGGCCATCGCCGTCATCGGTGGGCCGATCTCCTCCACAGTGCTCTCGCTCGTGTTGGGGCTTGGCCGTGTTCGTCGTGATGGATGAGATTGGGCAGTGGCTGTGGCGCCTGTTCAGCCGGTTCATCGGGAACGGCGGACGAGGAGCCCACTGAGCCATCGAAGCCCAGCGTGGTCTCCGGCCGGACGTCAGGTGCGTGCGATCCGTCAAGAAGCCCGACACCGCCGTGGCCTCTCCTCGCGCCGCCGCACCCCGCGGCGGCCGAGTAGGTGCCCAATAAGACCGAGGAGACATACAAGGGCACTGCGGTTTGCCCCTAAAAAAAAAACTAGCGTCTGTCATCTGCGCGTTTCTGCCGCTGCTCCCTCGATCGATCGCCGAAAAACGAACTCGTCTGGCGTGCGTTCGAATATGCAATCGCCAGCAAGCCACCTTGACCCGGCGAACAAAGAACAAGGAAAGAAAGGAAGAGACAATGAAGCTCCTGATCATCGCGCCGGTCGCTGGCGCGTTGGCTCTCGCCTCGGCTCCAGCGGAGGTCAGGGCTGCGACCAAGCTACCCTTGCTCCAGATGGATACGGCTGGTCCGGTCGAACTTGTGAAGGTTGCGGTGGCCGCGGCGGCCCCGGCGGCTTCGGCGGCGGCGGACCAGGTGCAGGAGGTGGCCGGTTCGGTGGCGGTGGTCCGGCTATTGGCGGTGGCGGTTTCCGTGGTGGTGGTCCCGGGTTCGGTGGCGGTCCGCGCGGCGGCGGCCCGGGTATCGCGGTGGCGGCCCTCGTTTCGATGGAGGGCCGCGCGGTGGTCCGGGGCCGAGAGTGGACCGAGGCCCCCGCTTTGATCGTGGGCCGGATCGCGGCTTCGGAGGTGCTCCCATCATACGAGATCGCGGGAGGCGCGCCGGGACGGGATGGTCGTCGCACGGTTCGATCGGGTGACCGCCGGCCGCCTCGTTTCGACCGGAGAGACCGGCGCCGCTTCGCGGAGCCGCGCCGGCGGCGCGGCGTTTGGCGTCCTGGCTATATCTGGAGTGGCGTCTGGATCGCTCCGGGCATCTACTACGCAGAATGTGAATGGATGAGGCGCCGCGCATACATCACTGGCTCGCCGTACTGGTGGAGGCGCTACAGGGCGTGTGTCGCCTTCTACTATGGCTGACGGAGAGCTGCCTGCCGGACTGACGATAGTCCGCGACGATCCGGTTGCAGGATCTTCAACCGGAGGAATACGGAGCATGACAACTGACTCCAACGATCGTTTGACTGAGCAGGAAGAGGGCGCGCGCCCGCGAGCGTTTAGATCAGATCAAAGGGTTCTACGCCCACCTCTTCATCTTCGCAGCCGTTCTCGTTCTGCTGTTCGCAGTGGACGCGACAACGGGACACCTGGGTACAATGGGGATTTCTAGGCTGGGGGATCGGGGTCGCTCGCCCACGCGTTCGCCGTCTTCGGCAGCACGCCAAAGTTCATACAGAGATGGCAAGAGCGCAAAATCCGCGAATATATGGACGAGCAGTAGTCTCCATCACGCCGCGATACTGACCCCTGGTTGCATCACATTCGAATAGCTGACCACAGATCGAAAAAATGCGCGGATTTGTCGACGCAGATGCGCAGCGCAGTTTCGGTTCACCCCCTTGAGCGTCTGCTATAATATGGCCTAATTCAATCCTCTCTTATGCCGTGGCTGCACCTCAATAATCAGACGGGAGACGGGTCCGTGCGTGGCTTGCTTGCTTGGGTTGTGGGAGCGTTTGGGCTCGTGCCGTTCGTTGCTGGAATTGCTTGGGCGCAGACACCCCAACCCCTCAGCGTCGCTCAAGCGCGCTCAGGGACGCCATCAGCGGCAACATCCGGCGAAGCATCCATCGTAGCACGGACGAATGCCTGGACGGTCACCGTGGCCGGTGGGCTCCTTGAGGGAACCTCCATTCGCTTCGCTGCGGAGATGGCGAAGGCGCTGGACGATGGAGACAACCTCCGTCTTCTGCCGATGGTGACCTATGGCGCGACGGAGAATCTCGCCGACCTGCTCTATCTCAAAGGCATCGACATGGCGATCGTGCATGCCGATGTCTTCGGGGAATACCGGAAGAACCGGAGGGCAGCGAACCTGGAGCGCCGCGTCAACGACATCTCACAGATGTACATCGGTGAGCTGCACGTCTTTGCGCGCCATGACATCAAGTCACTTCGGGATCTCGAAGGGCAAAAGGTTGGGTTCGACAGCAGGGGCTCCGGCCCGACCATCACCGGACCGATCCTATTCGAGCGCCTTGGCATCAACGTCGAACCGGTATTTCTAAATAACGCGATCGCGATCGAGCGAATGAAGGAGGGTCAGCTCGCGGCTATCCTTCATACAGAAGGAAAACCAAACAGCCTTTTTCTGAATCTCAGCTCGGACGTGGGCCATTTTCTGCCGGTGGAGTACTCGGATAAGTTCTCCGATTACTACGTGCCCACTGCGCTCACCCATGAGGATTATCCGAACCTGATTGAGCCGGGCGAAAAGATCGAGACCTTTGGCGTGCCGGTTGTTCTGGCGGTGTACAACTGGCCCGAGGGCCATGATCGTCATCGCAGGATCGAGCGCTTCATTCAGTACTACTTCGATCGCTTCGAGACACTTCGGAAGCCGCCCTATCATCCGAAGTGGAAAGAGATCAATCTGGCAGCCAACGTGCCTGGCTGGACCCGCTACTTCGTAGCGGAGCAAAAGCTCCAAGAGCTGCAGAGCAGGACTGCTCCAGCCTCCGCAAGCGTCGATCCGGTCTATGCACGCACGCAAGCTGCTCGCGTCGCGCCGAACGACCGGGCTGAACAAGAGAGGCTTTTCCAGGAGTTCTTGGAGTGGAGCAGGCAACGAGCTGCCAGACGGCAGGGGCGCTGATCCAAATGATGTCGCGTTAGTGACGGAAGGCCAGGCGACGAGTATTGCCGGCGTCGATATGGGGGAAATTTAATGGCGTATGGAGGGAGCACGCCAAGACCAGCTCTGGCGATCAGGCATCGATTGATACGAGCCGCATCACTTCTGGCGCTCGCAATTCTGCCGCTGAGCGTTGCCGGGCCAGCGGTGACTCAAACTCCTTCCAACGCTCCGATCATCAACGTGGCGTCGGTGATTTTGGCAGAGCCCGCCGTCGAAACGCCGTTCCCGATCCAAGTCGGCCCGGCTGATGCGATCCCCAAGCAGACTTTTCTCCGCATTCGCGGGCTACCGAGCACGGCAACGCTGTCCGAAGGGCATGCGATTGCCGCAGGGGCCTGGGCGATCCCCCTGTCCGGGCTGCCGCGGTTGAAGATTGCCACCCCGGCGGGCGCCTCGGGGATGAGCGACGTCACCATATCTCTGGTCGCAATCGACGGCCGGATTCTCAGTGAGGTCAAGTCGACGCTCCTCATCGCCCCCGCCTCCGCGATCACACCAGCTGCATCGCAGGCCGGAACTGCTCAGGCAGGAGCGAATGTGGCGGCACTGACGCCGGCGGACGGCACGGAGCTGGCTGCACCTGCCCGACTGCCACTGGCTCCCCCGCCACCGGACATCAGCCCGGAAAATCGCGAGCGGGCCATGGCTCTGATGCGACGGGGAGACGAAAGCCTCGCCAACGGCAATGTGACTGCGGCACGTCTCTTTTACGAGCAAGCAGCCGAG
Organism: uncultured Pseudomonadota bacterium; assembly: GCA_963786775.1. Classification (GTDB taxonomy): domain Bacteria; phylum Pseudomonadota; class Alphaproteobacteria; order Rhizobiales; family Hyphomicrobiaceae; genus ZC4RG25. The sequence goes on from CAWBAM010000045.1 coordinate 3,760, forward strand.
CTCGACTGGGGTCCGGCTGCCCTCGCGCTCGCCATGACCTACGACCCCAACGAGCTCAGTCGTTGGAATGTGATCGGCGGCATAGAGCCTAACCTGGAAGAAGCACGCCGATGGTATGAGCGGGCGCGAGAGCTTGGCGCTATCGAAGCCCTCGAGCGACTGCAGCGGTTGGGGGCGCGCTGACCAGCGTAGTGGCGCGGTTTCAGCATCATCCGCGCGTGCCCTTCTCTGCTCAGGTTGGCCATTGCCCCGCACTGTGATGGCAGAGCGGGGTCTTGGACCTGCGGGCGCGGATTACCCGATCCCGCGCCCCTCCAGCAGGTCGCGCCGGTCCGCCAACCAAGGAGCCATGTAGTCGAGGAAGGCCCGAATGCGCGCCACTCGCCGCAGATCGGGATGAGTCAGCAGCCAAAGCGCCGAGGACATCTGCGATATAGGCGGGGCGACGCGCACCAGTTCTGGATCGACATCGCCGAGATAACATGGAATTGGCGCCACCCCTACCCCGGCGCGGGCGGCCGCAAGCAGAGCCAGCAGCGAACTGCCCTTGAGGACGATACGCTGAGCCGGAATTTCCCGAGCAATCCACTTGGCGGAGCTGAGGTGTCCGAGGCTCTCGTCCGGCGCGATCCAGTCGTATTGCGCCAAGGCGCGGGCATCGGGGTGCTTCGACAGGTACGCTGGCGTTGCATAGGGAGCTATAGCGATAGCGGCGATCCGACGGCCGACCAACTCCTCGGGTGGCGTCAACGTAGGGCGAATCGCAACGTCCGCGTCTCGCCGGGTCAGTGTGAAGAAGGCGTTGGCGGCGACGACCTCAAGAGTAATTTCCGGATGTGCAGCACGGAAGCTGGCCAGACCGGGTGCAACAAAATCGAGCAGCGTATCTGTCGTCGTCACCCTCACTACGCCTGATGGGCGCAGATCTTCGCCAGCCAGGCGATGCTCGAGCGCTTGAAGGCTGGATAGCACCTCTCGCGCCGTCGTGCTGGCCATCTCACCCGCCGGAGTTGGCGTATAGCCATCGCGGGCCCGCAGGAACAGCCGCACGCCGAGCCGAGTCCTCCAACGCATTGAGGCGGCGAAAAGCCGTCGAGTGATCGACTTTGAGCCGCTGCGCAGCGCCGGACAATGTTCCGGCTTCGGCAATGGCCTGCACGAGCCGAAGATCCTCGAGGCTGATCCTTCCTTGCACGGTCTGCAAGCTCATCTTTCGAAACTGCCATATTCGCTTGCAGCGAGAAACAGGAAAAGGTGGGAGGGCAGTCGAGCTGGGCTGCCAAGCGAGAGCCAACTCCGAGGTGACTATCCATGCCCACATTGACACTCATCAGCCACCACCTCTGCCCCTATGTGCAGCGGGTCGCCATCACCCTCGCTGAAAAGAACGTGCCGTACGAGCGGGTGAATATCGATCTCAATAACAAGCCGGATTGGTTTCTTCGCCTCTCCCCGCTCGGCAAGGTCCCGCTTTTGCGGCTCGAGTTCGGCGAGGTTCTCTTCGAGTCCGCAGTGATTTGCGAGTATCTGGAGGACACGCTGCCGCCCGCCCTTCACCCGGCGAGCGCCCTGGAGCGCGCCCGCCATAGAGCCTGGATCGAGCTGGCTTCAGCGGTGCTCGCCGATATCTGGGGCTATGAGACGGCAACGGACGCGGAAACACTCCAGCGTAAAGCCGGCGACCTCAGAGCGAAATTCTTACGGGTTGAGGCCGCTCTCGATCGCGGACCCTACTTCGCGGGCGCACACTTCTCATTGGTCGATGCGGCTTTCGCGCCGGCCTTTCGATACTTCGAAGTTTTCGACGAGATTTTCGACCACGGAATTTTCGCCGATTTGCCGAAAACACAGGCGTGGCGGACAGCGCTCGCAGAACGTCCGAGTGTGCGCGCCGCTGTTCCGGCCGACTACCACGACCGGCTACGCGCCTTTCTCAAGGCAAAGGGCGCATATCTGCACCGCCTCGCCGCTTGATGCAGTCGCCACGCGCCCCATTGAAATCGAGAGCCGCGGCATTCGGGATCGCGGAGGAAGACAGTGAGCCAGTCTCTTGCGTGGGTACTCTTGATCGTTTCCGGTCTGCTTGATGTCGCCTGGGCGATCAGCATGAAGTACTCTGAGGGCTACACCCGTCCCGGTTGGTCCTTGCTGTCGCTCGCATTGCTGGCGGCATTCATCTATCTGCTCGGCCGAACTCTCGAGGTTCTTCCGGTCGGAACCGCATATGCGATCTGGACTGGAATTGGCGCAATCGGCACGGCACTGCTCGGCATCATCCTATTCGACGAAGCGATGAGCGCAGCGCGACTGGCATCGATCGCGCTCGTCGTTGGCTGGAATTGCCGGGCTCAAGCTTTCCTCCTGATCTCACACCGAAGACGCGCGCTGCATAACCCATGCGCGTTTTTCAGATTGATGTGACGGCTGTCCTCGAACCCTTAAGAATTAAGAAAGTCGATCGAGCACGTTCGACCATCGGGCAAGCATCGGAGTAAGGGAGGATATGTCCAGCCGAGCTGCAGGCGGCCCATGGAGATCCTCCTCTTCTTCCTCGCTACAATCGTCGCTGCGGCGATCAACGCATTGGCCGGCGGGGGTGGTCTCATTACGTTTTCCCTGCTGCTGCTTGTCATGCATCCAGTCGCTGCGGACGCCACCAGCGCGATAGCATTGGTCACGGGCTATCCGGCCGCCGTATGGCGCACACGGAACGAGCTCACTGAAGCGATGCGCACCTGGTGGCTTTGGCTGCTCCTTATTCCCAGTGTGCTTGGCGGCTTGACAGGTGCGCTGCTGCTCTCGTGGGCCGGCGATCGAGATTTGCTTGAGCTCGTGCCGTGGCTCATTCTAGGAGCCACACTACTCATCCTCTTGCGTCCCATTCTCACCAAACACGGCAATAACGGTGGCGTTCAGCCTGATCTGGAACGGCGGACGTGGCCCATTGCCCTGGTGGGAATGTTCGTCGTAGCGCTTTATGGAGGGTATTTCGGGGCTGGAATTGGCATTCTGGTCATCAGCGCGCTCGGGTACATGGGATTGGGCGACATTCGGCGCGCGGTCGCGGTGAAGAACCTCTTGACCGCTTTCATGCGGACGACAGCCGTTCTCGTGCTCATCTTCGAGGGTGCTGTGAATTGGAGCATTGGTTTGCCAATGGCTGTCGGTGGTCTGATCGGCGGCTATCTCGGCGGCGCCTTTGCCGGTCGCGCTGACAGGGCCACAGTACGCAAGATTGTCATCGGGATTGGCTTGGCCGTGGCAGCCTACTACTTCTGGCGCATCTACGGACCGCCAGAGGCCCACTTTGGCGGAGGTGACTAAGCCTCTTTCACTCCGCGCACGATAACTTGAGTTTATGTCCGCTCACTCTCGTCGCCGCCATCCGCTGCCTCGGCAGTTTCTCCATCAGTGCGTAGAACTGATGCCAACGTCGGATCAGCTGGGAGGAACGGGGGAATAATACCAAGACCTGACCCGACGAGAAGGCCGGAATCCTCCCCGGCCACGAACAATCCTCTTAACGATTGTAGATTTACGAAGCAACGTCTCGAGTTTACCCAATTCTACCGCAAGAGCTGTGAGCTTCTGTTATTTATTCTCAAATTCAGCTACTGACCACCGGACGTCAGCATGCTCTAGCTTTCCTTTGGCCTTGGTCACGTAAAAACGAACCCCGTCTCCCTCCTCGTCCCTAAAAAAAATTTATGGGCGATCATGTTGCGGTCCAACGAGACCTTATCCACTCTCCTTAATAGCTTCTTGTAGGTGGTTCGATCTGGTTCAGGCAGCGCGACATCAACCATCGTCGAGAGGATAAATATTTTGTCGCGAAACTGGATGTTCTTTGTCAGCACGACCGCGGGAATTAGCTCTAATCGAATCTCCCGATAAAGCATCGCCGATCCGGGCTTCTACCATCGCCCAGCATTGCACATAATGGCCAACAAGAGCCGGGGCACGAATATTGGGTGGGAGATCCTCGAATTCAATGCTCTGTGTCATGCCCCCTCCTCGCTTACTCCGCTTCGCCATCTTACCTTGGTATTGGAGGCCGCGGGTTGCGAGGCGACGGATACTTGCCGCGGCGGGAACTCCGTGTGTCCTAATGAGAAAATTATTGATCAGCGGAAATTTCTTATCTCACCCCATAATCCACCCTAACCAAATAAAGCCCATGTGCCGGCGCCACTGGGCCACAGGCGGATCTGTCGCGAGCAGCAAGTGCAGCAGCGAGGTCGGCAGCGGTCCAGCGGCCTGCTCCGACGAGCTTCAGACTGCCGACCATCGACCGCACCTGATTGTGCATGAATGAGCGGGCGGATGTCCGAATATGGATTTCCTCGCCTTCCCGCGTCACATCGAGCCGATCCAATGTCTTGACCGGCGATTTCGCCTGGCAGCCTGCGGCCCGGAATGTCGAGAAGTCGTGCCGCCCCACCAGCAGTTGCGCTGCCTCGTGCATGGCCGCCGCATCGAGCGATATGGGTTGCCACCAGACGCGATTGCGATCGAGCGCTGGCGGCGCGCGCCGGTTCAGAATGCGATAAAGGTAATGCCGAGCGGTCGCGGAAAAGCGCGCGTCGAAATCGTCGGCTACCAGGGCGCACTCTAAAACCGAAATGGGATGGGGCTTCAGATGGTAATTGAGTGCTTCACGAATTCTTGAAGGGCTCCCACGACCTCTCGAGATCGAAATGCGCAACCTGCCCCAGGGCATGGACACCGGCATCCGTTCGGCCAGCACCGCGCACGCTCACCGTCTCTCCGGAGAATTGCCTAATGGCGCGGACAAGCTCGCCCTGGACCGAGACACCATTGGCCTGGATCTGCCAGCCGACAAACGGCGTGCCTTCATATTCGAGGGTAATGCGATAGCGGGCATACCGGCCACTCGTAATGGCTCACCCGCCGCCCAGCAAGATGCACTCGCGACGCAACTCACCCGCTCGGCGCGGGCTTAAGGCACCAAATCGAGAACCGGCAGCCTTCAGCCAAGCTGCGTGCCAACGGGTAGATCGAAACCGCGCAGGAACTCCTCGGCGGACATCGGCTTGCGGCCGGCGCGCTGAAGGACCGTTAGCCGAATGGCACCCTCCCCGCAGGCCACCGTCAGGTGCTCGTCGAGCACAGTCCCGGGAGGGCCGCTTCCGTCCGCCAGCTCCGAGCGCATCACCTTGATCCGCTCGCGCCTGCCAGGCGGGCCGGCCTCGAACCAGGCACCTGGATAGGGGGAAAGCCCGCGGATCAAGTTGTGGACCTCGCGGGCAGGCCGGCTGAAATCGATGCGCGCTTCGGCTTTGTCGATCTTAGTTGCATAGGTGACGCCCTCCTCTGGTTGAGGCGTCGCATCGAGGCTGCCGCGCTCGAGCGCCGCGAGCGCCCGAACCATGAGGCTTGCTCCCACCCGCGCCAGCTCGTCGTGCAGCTCGCCCGCGGTGGTGTTCGGGCCGATCGGCACCCGCTCCGCAAGACAGATCGGGCCGGTGTCGAGGCCCTCGTCCATGCGCATAACCATGACCGCCGTTTCAGTGTCGCCAGCCATGATCGCACGCTGAATGGGTGCGGCGCCACGCCAGCGCGGCAATGCTGAGGCGTGGAGATTAAGACAGCCGTGCGTCGGCGCCTCAAGGATCGGCCGTGGGAGGATCAGGCCGTAGGCAACCACAACCGCCAACGTCGGCCTGATGGGAGCGAAAGACCTCCTGCGCGGCGCTGTCTTTCAGAGTTCTTGGCGTGAAAACAGGAATGCCGCTGCTCTCGGCCTGGAGGTGCACCGGGGATTTGCGCTCGCCCATGCCGCGCCCGGCCGGACGCGGCGGTTGCGTGTAGACGGCGACGACGTCGTGCCCCGCCGCCAGAATCTCGACCAATGTCGGCACCGCGAACTCTGGCGTGCCCATGAACACGACACGTAACGGCACGAAATCACCTTTCGTCGCGTGATGCGCGGGGCCGTAGCTGCAGACCTCAGGCAGCCACGCTCTTCGCCTGCTTCTTGAACTTCCGCACGATGATGTCCCGCTTCAGCCGGGACAGGTAGTCGATGATAAGGCGCCCCTCGAGATGATCGATCTCATGCTGAATGGCTGTCGCGAGCAGCCCCTCGGCCTTCAGCTCCTGCGGCCGGCCTTCGATGTCGAGGAACCGCACGTGCACACTCGCCGGGCGCTCGATCTCGACGCGCACGTCGGGGATCGACAAGCACCCTTCCTCGTAAACACGCTTCTCCTCCCCGAAGGAGAGGATCTCGGGATTGATCATCGCCAGCGGCTGGCGCTCCTCCCCTTCCTCAGCGGCATCGAGTACGATAAGGCGCAGCGGCACTCCGACCTGCACCGCCGCCAATCCCACGCCGGGCGCCGCGTACATGGTCTCGAACATGTCCTCCACCAGCTGGCGGACGTCATCGTCCACGCGCTCGAGGGGACGAGAAACCTGGCGCAGAATGGGGTCGGGAAGCGTAATAATTGGACGTTTTGCCATACGCGGTGAGATAAGCGACCGAGCAGGCCCGGTCAATCGCACAAGGAGGCTGCGAGGCACGGGTCGCACTACGACTGACTTGGACCCGCTGTCATGGATTTGGCTGGCAGCAACTCAATCTCGACACCGGGGCGAAATCGGCGAGGCATGAGAAGGAAGCCTTTCACACTTGGGTGGGTCGAATGGGTAGCGCTGCCCGAACTCGGCCTTCCGGCCATCAAGGCCAAGGTCGACACGGGCGCGCGCACGTCGGCGCTGCATGCCTTCGAGGTCGAGCCGTTCGGCCCTGCAAAATCGCCCATGGTCCGCTTCGGGATTCATCCAATTCCGGGCCGCACGGATGTCGTAATCTATTGCTCTGCGCCAGAGATCGACCGGAGGGAGGTCATCAGCTCGAATGGAGAGCGCGAGATGCGCCCCGTCATTGCCACCCATATCACCGTCGGCGAGCGCACCTGGCCCATCGAGATCACGCTCGCCAACCGAGAGGCCATGACTTACCGGATGCTGCTCGGCCGGCAGGCAATTCGCGGCGACATTCGCGTCGACCCGGCGGCGGCGTATCTGCAGCCGAAGCTCAGCTATCGTCTTTATCGGCACGTTCCCCGGCTCAACCTCGTGCATCGGCCGTTGCGCATTGCCCTTCTCACCCGGCGGCCTCGCACCACGTCAAACCGCCGACTGATGGAAGCCGCCGCTGCGCGCGGCCATGTTCTCGAGCCGCTCGACCTTGGCCGCTTGGCTCTGGTGGTAGACGCCACGGCGCCTCAGCTGCTGGTCGGCAACATGCCGATTGCACACTATGACGCCGTGATTCCACGGCCGAGTCCCGGCGATACCAATTTCGGCGCGGCTGTCGTGCGGCAGTTCGAAATCAGAGGCAGCTTCGCGCTCAACTCAGGCGATGCTCTCGACCGACTGCTCAATCCACTGGCCACCCGACAGCGGCTGGCAGCCAGATCGGTCCCTATACCGGTCGAGACATTCGCGACAGACACGCCGTCGAAGCGTAAGGCCAGCTCCGTTCGCGTCAATCTATCGCTTCTTGGTGGTGGGAGGAGACATCGCTGCTGTTGTGGAGCGTCGGCTCGGCCGGGAGCTCGATGCGAGCGAACGCCCATTGCCGGAAGAGCGCGCGATCGCGATAGCAGCTGCGGAGGCCCTCGATCTGCGCCTCGCGAGCATCGACATCGGCGAAACTGCTAATGGGCCTGCGGTCCTGGGGGTCTCAGCCACTCCAAAGATCGGAACATTCGAGACAATCACCGGCGCCCGTGTTGCCGAGGCTGTCATTGCTGCGATCGAATCCGGCGTGCGATCCTGGCGCCGCGCGGCACCCATCCAGCCACAGCGCGCACTCGTCCGCTGACCGAACACAGATCTGAGAGCCTAAGCTGAGAGATTTGCCAGCCGGCCTGTAAGCCGGGTTCTGTCTGGAGAGTTGCCCCTCCGCGACGGCCATTCATCTAGGACGCGCGTTGCCACGCGCCTCGTGCAACCAACCCGGGTGGCGGGCTTGGAAACGAGCCTGGCGCCGCGGGGACACTCCCGCTCGCCTGGCCACCCCTATTTGGTCTTGCTCCCGGTGGGGTTTGCCCTGCCGCTCCTGTTGCCAGTCGCGCGGTGCGCTCTTACCGCACCCTTTCACCCTTGCCCAGCAGCTCGAGGAGCCGCTGTCGGCGGTTTGCTTTCTGTGGCACTTTCCCTGGGGTCGCCCCCGGCGGCCGTTAGCCGCCACCGTGTTTCCATGGAGCCCGGACTTTCCTCTCCCAACGCCTTAATCGCCAGAAAGCGAGGGCGCTGGCAGCGGCCGTCCGACCGGCTGGCATAGTGAATAAGGGGGTGTTGGGCGTCTCGGTCAACCCTTCACGCCACCTTTGCTACAGAGGGCCTGTTGACGAGATAGATGCCAAGCGCGACGAGGACGAGTGCCAAGCAGGAGACGCCACGTCATCGCCTCGCCCAGAACCAGCACGCCGGCAAATGCTCCAAAAATCGGCGTCAGGAACGTGAAGACGGACATGGCCGATGGCGAGTAGCGCGCCAATAGCCAGAACCAGGCCACATAGCTGATGAACGCGACGACGACCGCGGTATAGCCGAAGGCGAGCACCACACGGGTGTCGGAGAATACGGGCATCCCCTCCCCGGCCACGATCGAGGCGCCAATCATCAGCGGAGCCGAGACGGCGAGTTGGTAGAAGAGAACCTTTTCCGCAGAGATGAACCGCAGGGCGGTCGTGCGGATGAGTATGGTCGTCGCGGCCCAAGCGAAGCCGGCGATGATGCACAGGATGTCACCGGCGAGGTCCCCGTCGCCAGCTCCTCCGACCAACCCCTCCCCGAGCGCAATGGCAAGGCCGCAGAAGGCCGCCACCAGGCCCACCACCTTGATAACTGTGAGCTTTTCGCCCGGGATCAGCAAATGCGCGCCGATGGCGACGAAGAACGGCATCGAATAGAGGAACAGCACCCCGCGCGAAGCCGTGGTCCATTCGAGGCCTTGGTAAAGCAACAGGAATTCGAGCGCAAACGCCGCACCAGCCGCAACACCGGCCCAAAGACTGCCGTCGCGATCAAAGAGCGGGATACCTCGTACGCGTGCCCAGGCCAGCAAGAGAAGGGCGGAGACGACGGACCTCATCCCCGACTGCAGCATCGGGGGAATGCCCGCGTTGGCAACTTTGATCGCAACCTGGTTCATGCCCCAGGACGCACAGCATGCCAGCACCAGAAATACCGCCCAGCCGTCGATCGGGACTGAGCCGGGCAGCGCAGTCTTCTGCATAGCTCGCCTCAGACAGCCTGATTGGCCGGCAATGCTGCAAGCAGCCGTTCCAGGGTCGTTATGGTGGACTGGTCGAGACGGCCGTCGACGCGCGCCGGCCGAAAGTGTCGTTGGAAGGCAGTCACCACGAACAGGGTCTTCTCTTCGAAGTCCCCATTCGGTTCGATGTCGTAACCGTATCGCGCAAGCATCTCCTGCACCTCGGCGACAAGCGCGCCGCCGTAGCCGATGCCGATACCGCGATCTGAACGAGCGATGGGTTCAGGCTCGACCCAATGGCCGATCCCCGCCTTCGCGAGCCGGGCCCAGTCGAACTTCTCCCCCGGATCCCTCTTGCGAACTGGCGCCACGTCCGAGTGGGCGAGCACGCGTTCCGGGCGAATGCTGTGGCGGGCGATGATGTCCCGACACAGCGCCTCTACGGCTTCCATTTGAGCGTCCGGGAAATCGGGATAGCCGCCATCGTGGCCGACATTGTGAATCTCGATGCCGATGGAGGCGGAATTGATATCAACCTCGTTTCCCCAGCGCGACAGGCCTGCATGCCACGCCCGCATGGACTCGCGCACCATCTGAATGATGCGGCCGGCTTCGTCGATGACATAGTGGGCCGACACCTTGCTTTCCGGCCGCGCGAGCCAGTCGATTGCGCCACGGCATGTCGGCACGCCGGTATAGTGGAGCAGAAGAATGGTCGGCTGGCGGTCGTCGCGGCGCGGCTCGAAATTCGGTGACGGACAGACGTCGCTGACCAGTGAGCTGTCAGGCTCGAACGTCACAGCGCGCGCTCCTTTGCAATCTCATCGTATGCGGCATTGAGGGCCGCGAGCTTGCGGTTGGCCACGTCGATGAACTCCTTCGGCACGCCACGCGCCATCAACGTATCGGGATGGTGCTCTCGCACAAGCCGCTTGTAGTGGGCTTTCAATTCGTCGTTCGCAATATCCGGCTGGACGCCGAGAACCGTATAAGGATCGTTTGGCTCACGAACGAAAAGGCTGCGAATGGCGCGATACTCCGCGTCCGAGAAGCCAAAGCGCCGCGCCACATCTGCTAGATAGGCATCCTCTGCACCATGGAAGATGCCGTCCGCCGCTGCGATGTGGAACAGGGCCTCCAGAACGTTCCGCTTCAGGTCCGGCTCATCGGCGAGCAGCCGTGAGATCTTGTCTGCATAAGCATCATAACCTGCAACGTCCTGCTTCGCGATATTGTAGAGGCGCTCCACGTTGGCGCGCTCCTCCGGCGGCACGTGGTAGATCTCCTCGAAGGCTTGCGCCTCCAAGCAGGTCGAGACGCCATCCGCCTTGGACAGCTTTGCACAAAGCGAGATCACCGCGATGGTGAACGCGACGCTGTTGCGCTGTGAACGGGAGCGCCAGAGCTTATCCAGGCCCAGGTTCGCGTAAAAGCCATCCAGCACCGCGCGAACGGCGCCGCCCTCCCCAAGCCCGATGACACGTGTGATGGCTCGCCAAGGCATACACCTGCCTTCTTACCCTCGATCACGGCGACAATGAAGCAACTTGGCGACGCATCGGGCCGTGGGCTGCGTGCCACAGATCGGCCAAAATCCGCCACGTTTTAACCATTTTTCGAGTTGCTTCGGCCATTTTGATGTCGACTTCATGGCATGGCGTGCTAGCTTTTTCGCCACAAAGCTCAAGGAGCCGTCACTAACGAACAAGGGCGGGGGAACCATGAGAACGCTTTGCTACGCCATTGCCGCTGCGGCTATGATTGCCGTGGCTGCCGGAACGGGCAAGTCGGAGGATCCAACATCGGATATCAAGGCTCAGGTCCCTGTTCAAACGGCATCTGTTTCCATCAGCCGTTGATGGCGACCTGACAGGCGCGGCAAGTCGTTCAGCCCGTGCGGCCGCGCCCAACATGATGACGCCGAAAAAGGCGCCAGTCAGCGCGCATCCAGCATCGTCGAAGGCAGCCAGAGCGCCAATTCCGGAAAGGCCGCTAACAGGGCCACCGCCACCACCATCAGCATAAAGAGCGGCAGGGCATAGAGGCCGATCGTGAACAGGTTCCGCCCGGTCATCGACTGCAGAACGTAAAGGTTGAAGCCGACCGGCGGTGTGATCTGCGCCATCTCCGTGACGATCACGATGTAGATGCCGAACCAGATCAGGTCGAAGCCGCTGCGCTCGACCATCGGGATGATAATCGAGGTGGTCAGCACGACGATCGAAATGCCGTCCAGGAAGCACCCGAGGACGATAAAGAACAGCGTTAGCGCGAAGAGCAGCTGATATTTGCTCAGGTTGAAGCTTCCCACCCATTCCGCGAGCTCACGCGGAATACCAGTGAACCCCATGGCCGTGGTGAGGAACGCCGCGCCAGCGAGGATGAAGCAGATCATGCAAGATGTCCGCGTGGCCGACAGCAGCGCATCCGTGGCATTCTCCCTCGTCAGACTGCCCGTGGACCACGAGAGCGCCAGCGACAGCACCACCCCGACCACGGCCGCTTCCGTCGGCGAGGCAAGCCCGCCATAGATCGAGCCGATGATGCCCAGGATCAGCAGAACCACCGGGAGCAGACGGCGCGACGCCTTCACTTTCTGAACGAAAGTCGTGGCTGGCTCCGGAGGTGGCATCCGATGCCGGAACAGCAAGGCCCAGACCATCACGTAGCCCATGAACAGCCCGGCCAGAAGAATTCCTGGAACGACGCCGGCGATGAACAGTCGCGCGATCGACTGGTCCGTGGCCGTGGCGTAGACGATCAGGATGATCGAGGGCGGAATGAGCAGTCCGAGCGTGCCGGAGCCAGCAAGCGTGCCGATCGTCATGCGCTCGTCATAGCCACGCTTCTGCAGCTCTGGCAGGGCAATTCGCCCAACTGTGGCCGTAGTGGCTGCCGAGGAGCCCGACACCGCGGCGAAGATGGCGCAGCCAACGACGCTGGTGTGTAGGAGACGGCCCGGTAGACGGGCGAGCCATGGTGCCAAACCCTCAAACATGTCCTCCGCCAGGCGCGTGCGATAGAGGATTTCGCCCATGAGGATGAACATCGGCAGGGCTGTGAGATCCCAGCTCGTGAGCGACTGCCAAACGGAGGTTGCCAGCACCGGCCCGGCAGGTGCGATCACCTGCGTCATGGCGATGAGGCCAACGACTGCGAGCGAAAATGCGACCCACAGTCCGCTTACAAGGAGAGCAAACAGGAGACCGACGAGAATGACCGATAGTGTCAGCAGATCCACGCCTCAGGCCTCCCGCCCCAGGGTCACGGCCTCCTCGATCGCGCGGTAGCTTGGGCGGCCGACACGAACCGTCAGAACGAGCTCGTCTATGAGGGCCACGCTGAGAACGGCGAGACCAACGGTCATTCCAGCCTGCGGCCAGGCAAGCTGCACGGGCACGAGGCCATAGGAGACCTCATTGAACTGCCATAAATCGTAGGCCAAGAGCCCGATGCGCCAAGTCATGTAGATCGAGAGCGCTGCAGCAACGGACAGCACCAGGATCTCGACGACGCGACGAGCACGCTCTCCGAGGTTCGAGAGCAGGACGGTTACTCGAATGTGTGCCCCTGCTTTGAGCGTCGCGGCGAGCGCGAGCAGGCTTGAAACAGCGAGCAGATATCCAGCTATTTCGGCAAGACCTGCCACCAGAAAGCCGTAGGGTGGATAGCCTGCAAGCCTCAGGGCACCATCGACGATGCGGCCGATGATCTGCATCATCACCATGATGACGATAGCGACGAGGCACAGCGCCGCCGCCCAGCCGGAAATGCGGTAAAGCCCATCGAGTATCGCGCGCACAAACCCCTCCTCCGGCGCGAATGAGATGCGAAATCGAGTCTTGAAGGCCCGCAGGTCGTCGGTCAGTAGTGGCCCCTCCCGAAAGCCGGGAGGGGCCTCCTGTTATCTATTTGCGATAGGCTTCGAGGATGGCCTTGCCGTTAGGACCAGCCTTTTGCTCCCATTCAGCCGCCATCTGCTCGCCCACCTTCTTCAGAGCGTTCAGGAGCTCATCAGTTCCCGGCAGCACCTTGATGCCGTTATCGGCGAGCACCTTCTTCTGGGCGGTGAACTCCTCCTCCGACATCTTCCAGCCGCGCTCTTCCGCTGCGGCAGCCGCATCGCGCACCGCCTTCTGCTGCTCGGGCGTCAGCTTTTCGAAGGCCGCTTTGTTGACAAAGACGATATTGCGCGGTTGCCACGCCTGCAGATCGTGGAAGTGGGTGAGGTAATCCCAAGCCTTCATGTCCACGCCCGTGGACGGAGAGGTGAACATCGCCTCGACGCGTCCGGTCGCAAAGGCCGTCGGGATGTCCGGCACCTCGACTTGGGTCGGAACAGCATTGACAAGCTGGGCGATGCGGCTCGTCGCAGCGCTGTAGGTGCGGAACTTAAGACCGGCCATATCCTCGATCGTCTTGATCTCCTTCTTCGTGTAGAGACCCTGAGCCGGCCAGGCGACCGAGTAGAGGAGCATAAGGCCCTCGGACTCCAGCTGCTTCTCGAGATACGGCTTTTGAGCCGCGTAAAGCTTCTTGGCGTCCTCGTAGCTTGCGGTCAGAAACGGGATGGAATCGACCTCGTAAATCGGGTTCTCGTTGGCAGCGAGGGATTGGAGAATTTCGCCGATCGGCGCAATCCCTTGGCGCACTGACTTCTTGATCTCTGGATGCTTTATAAGGGAGCCAGCCGAGTGCACCACGATCTTGAGCTGGCCGTTCGTTGCCTTCTCCACGTCCTCGGCGAACTGCCTGACATTCTTCGTATGGAAGTTGTTATCGGGATAGGGGGTCGGCATGTCCCATTTTGTTTCGGCCATTGCGGGGGCAACGCAGAGGCCTGCGGCGAGCAGCCCCAGAGTCATATGTTTCAGCATCGTTTACTCGACCTCCCTCGTGTAGCCATTAGACGGAACGTGGGCATACGGCCCTCGGCAGATTTCCTTTTACCGCGTTGATTCGAATTAGGCGACGGGGAAACCGATGACAGAAGCGGCGAGCACTCTCGGACAGTGGCATTTCTGGATTGATCGGGGAGGCACGTTCACCGACGTCATCGGCCGGGATCCTGAAGGACGCCTGCATGCGTTGAAGGTTCTGTCCGACAATCCCGGCGCCTACGAGGACGCTGCGCTGGAAGGAATCCGGCGGATGCTCGGCCTAAAATCGACCGATCCCATCCCGCCGGAACGCATCGCCTTTGTGAAGATGGGCACGACTGTCGCCACCAATGCCCTGCTCGAGCGCAAGGGCGAGCCGACCGTCCTCGTCATCACCAAGGGCCTGAAGGATCAGCTCGAGATCGGCTATCAGGCGCGACCCGACATCTTCGCGAAAAAGATCATCAAGCCCGAAATGCTCTACACGCGCGTGGTCGAGGCCAACGAGCGTGTCAGAGCCGATGGCACCGTCGAGACGCCGCTCGACCTGGCGGCGCTGCGAGAAGATCTCGAACGCGCCAAAGCGGATGGGATCGGCGCCGTCGCGATCGTCTTCATGCACGCCTACGCGTTTCCCGAGCATGAACAGCAGGCCGCAATGTTGGCGCGTGAGATCGGATTCACGCAGATATCGGTGAGCCACGAGATTTCGCCGCTCATCAAGATCGTCGGCCGCGGCGACACGACGGTCGCGGATGCCTATCTGTCACCCATTCTCCGGCGCTATGTCGAGAAAGTTGCGGACGCCCTCGGCGCCAGGAACCAGGAAAATCGCCGGGCACCCAAAATCCTTTTCATGGCCTCCTCTGGCGGCCTCAAGTCCGCCGACCTTTTCCAAGGCCGCGACGCCATTCTCTCCGGGCCGGCCGGCGGAATCGTTGGCATGGCCGAGACGGCACGGATCGCCGGGTTCGACAAAGTCATCGGCTTCGACATGGGCGGTACGTCCACGGACGTTTCGCACTTCGCCGGAGACTACGAGCGTGCTTTCGAGACCGAGGTCGCCGGTGTGCGCCTTCGCGTGCCGATGATGCGCATTCACACCGTTGCCGCCGGCGGCGGCTCGATCCTCCACTTCGACGGGTCGCGGTTCCGTGTCGGTCCGGACAGCGCCGGCTCCAATCCCGGCCCGAAATGCTACCGCCGCGGCGGTCCGCTCACCGTGACGGACGCCAACCTCATGGTCGGCAAGCTGTCGGCCAGCTTTTTCCCGAAGATCTTCGGCCCCAATCGCGATGAGCCGCTCGACGAAGAAGCCGTGCGAGCTGCATTCACCGAGCTCGCTGAGCAGATTGGGGATGGCCGCACGCCCGAGGAGGTCGCAGACGGCTTCCTGCGTATCGCCGTCGAGAACATGGCGAACGCCATCAAGAAGATTTCCGTGCAGCGCGGATACGATGTGACCGAGTACGTGCTGAACTGCTTCGGCTCCGCCGGAGGTCAACACGCCTGTCTCATCGCCGATACGCTCGGCATGGAAACGGTGATGATCCATCCCCTGTCGGGTCTTCTCTCGGCCTACGGCATGGGTCTCGCCAAAATCCGCGCGAGCCGAGAGCAGTCCGTCGAGGCGCCGCTCGAGGCCGCGTCGATGCAGGACGTGGAGACCTTGTCCGAAAAGCTTCGCGGCGACGTGATAGCCGAGGTTGCGGCCGAGGGCGTATTGCCTGACGAAATCTCGACGACTGTCAACCTGCATCTCCGGTACGAGGGCACCGACACAGCCCTGCCGATCCGAATGTCGGGCCCGGAAGAGATGCGGGCAGAATTTGAGCGCCTGCATCGCCAGCGATTTGGTTTCATCTCTCCGGAAAAGCGCGTTTTCATCGCTGCCGTCGAGGTGGAGGCCGTGGGTGGCGGGGTCAGCGCAGAAGAGCGGCACCTCGATACCAACCGCCAGGATCCGCAACCGACTAGAGCAACCCGGTTCTTTTCCAGGGGCGCGTGGCATGAGGCGCCAGTCTATATCCGCGAGGATATCGCTCCTGGCCATCGCATCATGCGGGCCCGCGCTCATCATCGAGCCGAACCAGACCGTCGTGGTCGAGCCCGGCTGGCGGCTCGAGGTCTCACCCGCTCAACGACCTCGTGCTCACGCGCGCACGAGCCGCGGAAACGCGAGGTGCTCGGCAAGACCGCCGATCCCGTTCTGCTCGAGGTGTTCAACAACCTCTTCATGTCGATCGCCGAGCAGATGGGCGAGGCGCTGCGCAATACGGCGCAGTCGGTCAACATCAAGGAGCGGCTCGACTTCTCCTGCGCCGTGTTCGACTCGGAAGGCGCAGCTCGTCGCCAACGCTCCGCACATGCCGGTGCACCTCGGCTCGATGGATCGCTCGGTGGAAACCATCATGCGCGAGCGCAAGGGCGACGATGCGCCCGGGCGACGTCTACATGCTGAACGCGCCCTACAATGGCGGCACGCACCTGCCGGACATCACGGTCATCACGCCGGTGTTCGACGCCCGGTGGCTCAGAGATCCTGTTCTATGTCGCCAGCCGCGGCCACCACGAGGACATCGGCGGCCTCACGCCGGGATCGATGACGCCACGCGCCACGCACCATCGAGGAGGAAGGCGTCTATATCGACAACTTCAAGCTCGTCGATCAGGGGCGCTTCCTGGAGGCGGAGACGCATGCGCCTGCTCACGGGCGCCAAGTATCCAGCCCGCAGTCCGGACAAGAACATCGCCGATCTCAAAGCGCATGTCGCCGCCAACGCTCGCGGCGTCGCCGAGCTCGAAAAGATGGTCGCCCACTTCGGCCTCGACGTGGTGAAGGCCTACATGGGCCACGTCCAGGACAATGCCGAGGAAAGCGTCCGCAAGCTGCTGAGCAGGCTGGAGGACGGCGAGTTCCGGCGTCGAGATGGATCAGGGCACGCACGTCGAGGTGAAGATCACCGTGGATCGCGAAAAGCGCGAGGCAACGGTCGACTTCACCGGCACCAGCCCGGAGCAGCCGAACAACTTCAACGCTCCGGCGCCGGTCACACGCGCGGCAACGCTCTACGTATTCCGCGTGATGGTCGAGGAGCCGATCCCGATGAATGCGGGCTGCCTCAAGCCGATCCGGCTCATCATCCCGGAGCGGTCGATGCTGTCGCCGCAGTATCCGGCCGCCGTCGTCGCGGGCAACGTCGAGACGAGCCAGATCGTCACCAACTGTCTGTTCGCCGCAATGGGCGCCATGGGGCCGAGCCAAGGCACCATGAACAATCTGACGTTCGGCAACGCCAAATATCAGTACTACGAGACCATCTGCTCCGGCTCGCCGGCGGGGCCGGGATTCGACGGCGACATCGGCCGTGCACGTGCATATGACCAACACGCGCCTCACTGATCCAGAAATCCTTGAGCTGCGCTATCCGGTGCTGCTGGAGGAGTTCTCCATTCGCCGCGGCTCCGGCGGCCGCGGACGCTGGTCGGCGGGCGACGGCACGTACCGACGCATACGGTTCCTGGAGGAGATGGACTGCGCCATCCTCTCGGGCTACCGGCGCGTTCGGCCATTCGGGCTTTTCGGCGGCGAGCCGGGCGAATGCGGAGAGAACATCGTGCGCCGCAACGACGGCCGAATGGAGCGTCTGGAAGGCTGCGATCAGACGGTGTTGGCGCCTGGAGAAGCGATCATCATCAAGACTCCCACTGGCGGCGGCTTCGGCAAACCTGAGCCCTAGTGCCAGGCAAGCCGTCGCGGGCTGAGGAACCTGCCAGATTACCGCTCGTTCTCCTGACTTCACTGAGGCCGTGGGCCTGAGCTCGCGGTCTTCTAGAAGAAGACAGGAGAGCATCATGCGATTGAGGACAGTCGGTGCCGTTTCGGCGCTTGCACTTTTCGCCGGCCTGGGCGCGACTGCGCTGGCGCAGGCTCCAGGCCCCACTCAGGAGCGCGAGCGCCTGCAAAGCCCCAGACAGCAAATGACCCCCGGCCAGCGGCAGGGCGCCCCTGGAGGGCAGATGACCCCTGATCAGCCCCGGCGGGGCGAACAGCCTCCGGCGACTGAGCGTCGTCGGGGTCAGGCCCAGCAACAGCGTGAACGCACGAAACGGGAGCAGGCGGAACAACCCGAAGGACGGCAGCTGAAAGGAGCGGAGCAACCGGATCGGCGACGTCAGAAAGCCGAAGAGCCGACCCGCCGAGACAGACAGCGCGCGGAGGAGCCTGAGCGTAAAGATCGCGAACGAGCGGCACAACCGGAGCGCAGGGATCGTGAGCGCGCGGAACAGCCCGATCGTCGTCGTCAAGCGGAGCGTCCGGATCGGCCGCGGGTGAGTGAGCGGCAGCGCACCGCAGTGGTTCAGCGTTTCCGTGAAAGCGGTGCGATAGATCGCGCCCGAGTCACCGGTGTCGATATCGACATCTCCGTCGGCGCCCGAGTTCCTCGCGAGCGCATCCGTCTGGCGCCCGTGCCGACGGTGATCGTGGAAGAGGTCCCCGCATATCGCGGCCACCTCTTCTTCGTCGTGAGAGATGAGATCGTAATAGTAGAGCCCTCGACCTACGTCGTCGTTGACGTAATCCGGCTTGATGGAGCGCCGGGCCGGGCAGCGCAGGCGGATGGCGGCCGACTGACACTCACCAGCGAGCAGCGTGAAATCGTGCTATCTCACATCGACATGCAGCCGGAGGTCCGCCTCGGCATTGGCGATGTCAGCGTTGGCATGAGTATTCCGCGAACTGTGCAGCTGCGCTCGTTCCCGCAAGCGGTGATCGAGGATGTTCCGGAGCTCGAAGGCTATCGTTACTTCGTTTTCGAGGACGAAGTGGCGATCGTTGATCCTGACGAACGTCGGGTGGTCCTCACCATCAGCGGCTAAGCGTTGTGCCGGTGCCCGTCTCGCGAAGACGGGCACCGGTTTTCTCACTCCTTCACCGCCTCGGCTTCGATCTCGACGAGATATTCCGGCCTCGCAAGCCCCGCGACCTGCAAATAGGTCGAAGCACAGAGATGGTCCTCCAAGGCCTCCTCGCGAATTTTTCTCGCTGTGGGGACCGCTCCTGGAACGGTGACGAAGATCGTCACCTTGACCAAGTGACGCTTCTCGAACCCAGCCGCCCTCAGCACGCCGAATAGATTGCTCCAGGCTCGGCGCATCTGCGCCTCCAGCCCCTCCTCGATGCTGCCGTCCGGCCTGTCCCCAGTTTGCCCCGAAATGACGAGCCGTTCGCCACCCAACGTATGAACCACGCCTTGGACGTAGTTGGAGGCAGGTTTGGCAATATCGTCAGGGTTGATGCGCCGCATAGCGTGCTCCTCTAAAGCTCTTGAAAGCTCTTGTCGTTATTTCGACCGCTGGGTCCGAACCGATTGTCCAGCCGTCGCCCGCATTATCCCAGCAACTGCACGGCCGGGCCAGCCACTATGCCAGTCACGCATCCGCAGCACGCTCTCCTCTGGCAGGGGGCATGTGCCGTCCGAGCTTCCACGCGCCTCGACTGCTTTTTGCTGACTGCACATTGCGGGAACGAACGAGGCTTGGACGCCGTTGCCCCACTGAGCTGATCTAAGGAAACGGCATGAGCGACACAGAGCAAACAGAAGCTGGACGCCAGCCCGACGCGGATTGGGTAAACGTCGGCCCGCAAGAGCGGACCGCGTCTGCGCTGCTCGGGTCGCTTTTGCTCGCCTGGGGCGCGCGCAGAGGTCGTCTCATCGGCACCATCGCCGCGCTCGGCGGAGCTGCTTTGCTTGCCCGCGGTGCAACGGGCCACTGCCCGGGTTACGCAACACTCCGCCCGACGGAGGAGGAATCACGTTTCGCCCGCGAGCGCGGCTGGTCGACCGCCGTCGTGGCCCGGGAGAGCATTGTGATCGATCGGCCTCCGGAAGAGCTTTACCGTTTCTGGCGCGACGAGACCAACTTGCCGCGGTTCATGGAGAGCCTCGAGCATGTCGAAAAGCTTTCCGACCGCAGCTCGCGTTGGACGGTGCTCGGTCCTGCTGGGCGCCGGTTGCATTGGGTCTCAACAATCATCGAGGACAGACCATCAGAATTCATAGCCTGGCGAGCCGAAGAGAATGCCGACATTCGCAATGCGGGCTGGGTGGAGTTCCGCGATTTAGGAAGCGGGACGAGCACACGAGTGGAAACCTTCATGGCCTACGAGCCGCCTATCGGTCTTGCTGGCCACGCAATCGCCAGCTTGCTAGGGCGCGACCCTGCCAGCGCGATGCGGCGCAGCCTGCAGCGGCTGAAGCAGGTGGTAGAAAGTGAGATGGAACAGGAAAACAAACAGCCGACAGGAGCTGAGCAGTACTGATCAGCGCTGCCAGCATAAGCTGCTTGGCCGCTTCCCCTCCCGCTGGGCGTGTCGACGCATTGCGATCAAGGGCCGCCTATACTATCTCCTCCAGGGATTGTGCTGCCGAAAGGCAGTGATCTGGAACCAATCCCAGGCAGACGCGTCCTCTCGCGAGGCATTAGCGCTCGTGAGCTGGGGATGCGCGTTTGCCAGGCCCACCTTATAACAAAGCTTGCATGACTTTCCCGGACCTGGATTTCGAAAAGGATGCCCTCTTTCTGGATTTGGACGGCACCTTGATCGACATTGCTCCGCATCCAGATGATGTCGTCGCTCCGCCAGACCTCATCCGCTCTCTCTGGCGCTCTCGAGCGGCGGCTGGGCGGGGCGCTTTCGGTCATATCAGGCCGGCCGATTGCTGCCATCGACGCCCTGCTCGCGCCGCTACGTCTCCCCGCATCCGGTGTGCATGGTGCCGAAATCCGGTTCGAGGGAGGACAGGCGAACATCGCGCGAGCCGCACCACCCATCCCCAACGGAGTTCGATGGCTGCTGGCCCCTTTGGCCGAAGTTCCTGGCGTGCTCATTGAAGACAAGACGATCGCCATAGCGGTCCACTTTCGCCAGGCGCCTGCCGCCGCCGAGCGCGTCAGGGAGGTAGTGGAAGCTGCCGTTTCCGCCCATCGAGCCGATCAGCTCACCATCGTGCCTGGGAAGTGCGTTCTCGAGATCAAGCATGCACAATTCAGCAAGGGCACTGCCGTCGAAGAGTTCATGGCACGCCCACCCTGGGCTGGCCGGCGACCGGTGTTCATCGGGGATGATGTTACGGACGAAGCGGCATTCGCCGTGTTGCCCAAATGGAATGGCGTGGGAATAGCCGTTGGACAGCCCCGACCAGGTGCTGTCGCAGGCTTCGCCACTGCATCTGAGGTTCGCAATTGGCTGGCGGGTCTTGCCCGCGAGGAGTGCACGACGTGAGCGCACCGGGTCTCGACTACGGTCTCATAGGTAACGGCCGCATCGCGGCTTTGATCGACAAGAACGGGCGTATCGTGTGGTGGTGCTTCCCGCGCCTCGATGGCAACCCTGTATTCTCACGGCTCCTCGCCGGAGACGAGGACAAGGGATACACGGACGTCGTCCTGCAGGATCAGGTGCGGGCCGAAAGCGAGTACGAGCGCAATACGGCCATCATCGTCACGACCCTTACGGATGCTGACGGCGGCTGTGTCAGGATAACCGACTTTGCGCCGCGCTTCGTGCACTACGGGCGGATGTTCCACCCGACCCAGATCTTCCGCCGCATTGAGCCGGTCTCCGGCCTCCCGCGGATCCGCATTCGTGTCCGCCCGACATTCCACTACGGCGTACCAGCAACCGCACGCACGATAGGATCGAGCCACATACGCTATGGCGTTGGCGGCTCGGACGTGATGCGCCTCACCACAGACGCGCCGCTATCTTACCTCGCCGAGGAAACTCCGTTCGCCCTCACCCGGCCGATTACATTGGTGTTCGGCCCCGACGAGCCGCTCGAAAGCGGCATCGAGACCACGGGCCGCCGGTTCGAGTACGAAACGCGCCAATGGTGGCTCAGTTGGGTGCGCACGCTCGCCATCCCCTACGAGTGGCAATCCGCCGTCATTCGCGCGGCTATTACGCTCAAACTGTGCACCTTCGACGATACCGGCGCCATCGTCGCTGCTCTCACGACGTCGATACCGGAGTTCTCCCGGCTCGGGAAGAACATGGGATTACCGGTACTGTTGGTTGCGGGATGCCTACTTCGTCGTGCAGGCCCTCAACCATCTCGGCAATACGAACTCTATGGAGGCCTACCTCGACTATCTGACCAATGCCGTCCAGAAAGCCGGTCCGCTTCGGCCAGTCTACGGCATCGTCCCCGGGCAGAATCTCGAGGAGTGGATCGCGACGGATCTTGCCGGCTTTGAAGGGCACGGCCCGGTTCGCGTGGGCAATGCCGCTGCTGAGCAGCACCAGCACGACGTCTACGGCAGCATCATCCTTGCGGCGCAGCAGATGTTCGTCGACGAGCGGCTCGAGCGGATGGGAGACATTGCGCTTTTCCGCCGCCTTGAGCAGCACGGCGAGCTGGCCTGGCGCGTGGCGCTGCAGCCGGATGCCGGACTGTGGGAGTTCCGTGGCCGCTGGCGGGTCCATACCCACTCGGCGGCCATGTGCTGGGTGGCTTGTGACCGGCTCAGCAGCATCGCGCAAACGCTTGGTTTGCCGAGCGAGGCCGAGACATGGCGCGAGCGTGCTCGCCAGCTTCGCGGGGAAATCCTCGAGCGGGCCTGGAATCCCAAGCGCGGCGCCTTCACGGCGGCATTCGGCTCCGACGAGCTCGATGCGAGCGCGCTTCTGCTGTCCGAGATCGGGCTCGTGGCACCGAGCGACCCGAGATTTATCTCCACATGCGAGGTAATTGAACGCGAGCTGAGCCGCAACGGGCACATAATGCGTTATACTGCTGATGACGACTTCGGGACACCCGAGTCGGCGTTTCTCATCTGCCGGTTCTGGCTGGCCGATGCTCTGGCCGCGATCGGGCGCATGGGAGATGCGCGGGATCACTTCGTCGATCTCCTGCGCTACCGCAATTCGTTCGGCCTGATGTCGGAGGATGTTGATCCAGTAACCGGCCGCCTTTGGGGTAATCTGCCGCAGACCTATTCGATGGCGGGGATCGTCATCACGGCCAAGCGGCTTTCGAAAGGTTGGGAGCAAGCATGGTCGCTCGCCTCATTGTGATATCTAACCGCGTCGCTGTACCAGAGAGCGCAAGCGAATTTTCGGCCGGTGGACTTGCGGTCGCAGTGCAAGCAGCCCTTAGCGGGCGGGATGGCATCTGGTTCGGCTGGAGCGGACGGATCACTGAGGACCCGGACCACGAACCCACGATACGGAAAGTTGGCGGCACCACATACGTCGTCCTCGACCTCGCACCAAGCGACTTCAACGAATACTACAACGGATTTGCCAACCGGGTCCTGTGGCCCATCCTGCACTACCGATTGGATCTTGCCGAGTTCACTCGCTCCGATCTTTCAGGTTATCAGAAAGTCAACAACTATTTCGCCGACCACCTCTCTCGAATACTCAAGCCGGACGATATCGTCTGGGTTCACGACTATCACTTGATGCCGCTCGCAAGGCTCTTGCGCGAGCGGGGGCACCAGAACCGCATTGGTTACTTTCTGCATGTTCCCTGCCCGCCACCCGACATCCTGACCGCGCTTCCGAAACACCGCGAGATCGTGGGCGCTCTGGTCGCCTTCGACCTTATCGGGCTTCAGACGGAAAACGACTGCGAGAATCTGAGCCGCTACCTTCTGGGGCAGGGCGCGAGACGCGCGCCCGATTCTTATCACCTGGAGGCGAACGGACGCAGGGTCACGCTGGGAGCATTCCCTGTCGGCATCGAAACCGCTCGCTTCGAGAGGACCGCACGCCGGGCTGCCGCTACCTCGCTAATCAAGGAAACGGCCGAAAAGTCTCGCCGGCCGCGCTATGGTGATGAGCGTCGACCGGCTCGATTACTCCAAGGGCCTGCCGAACCGGATGGATGCTATCGAGCGTTTCCTCAGCACCTATCCCGAGTGGCACGGCCGTGTCACATTCCTCCAGATCGCGCCCAAGTCGCGCGCTGACATCCAGGAATACGCGGAAATTGACCGGGAGGTCTCCACACTAGCGGGACACATCAACGGCCTGCACGGGGATGTCACCTGGACGCCCATCCGCTACGTCAACAGGGTCTACTCGCGGGCTGCCCTGGCTGGGCTTTACAGGCTGGCCAAGGTTGGCCTCGTGACGCCGCTGAGAGATGGCATGAATCTCGTCGCAAAGGAGTACGTGGCGGCGCAGAACCCCTTGGACCCGGGTGTGCTCGTGCTCTCGCAGTTTGCAGGTGCAGCCGCGGAGCTCGATGGGGCACTGATCGTCAACCCGCACGAGCCCGAGGCCGTAGCCGCGGCCATCCGCTTTGCGCTGGAGATGCCGCTCGATGCGAGACAGGCTCGGCATCAGCGCATGATGGAGGTCCTTCGGCGCAACGACATTCACGCCTGGGCCTCCAGGTTCCTCGCCACTCTGGAGCAGACCAGATCCACACCGACTGCTCTTTCGGCGACGGCCGCAGCGGGCCATTTGCCTCCCGGCTCGATCGCGGCCAGCGCCTCCCGCTAGCAACACTCGTTAATTCTTCACGACCCGCGGCTCTGCTCACATACGGCTCAGAGGTTGCATTTCGGCCGTGGACGGGACAGGTTAGCCCGACTTACGGCACCACCGCTCTGATAGCTCATGTGTGCACGATCGCCGTTTACGTTTGCCCAGCGGCTGATTTTTTACGGGCTTTCAGTCGCCGTTCCGGTGCTCGCGATCTGCGGGCTGCTCATCTATCAGTATACTGCGCAGCAATATCGAGCCATCGAGGAGGAGACGCTGGCAGCGGCTCACGAGTTGGCAAGGGATCTTGAAAGAGAGATCCAAGTCCAGCTTTTGCTCCTCGAAGCACTGATCGGCGTACTCGGGCCCGAAATGGACTTGGCCCGCCTGCACCTCAATGCCAAACGCGCCCTCGTCCCCCATGGCTCACACGTCGTCGTCTACGATGTGGGCGGCTGGCAAATTCTCAATACTTCAGTGCCGATGGGCGATCCTCTGCCGGTCAATTACAATCCGGACCGAATTAAAGCGATCGTCGAGCGCGATGAGCCATACGTTTCCGACTTCAAGGCGCACCTGATCGACGATCAGCCTGTCTGGATCGTGAGCACTCCCATTCGTCGGGAAGACAAGCCGACGGGACTGATCGGCATTGCAAGGACGCCGACGACGCTGGTCGATGTGCTCGAGCAGCGATCGCGCCCGCCGGAGTGGAGCTGGTACGTGATCGATCGGTCCGATACGGTCGTCGCCAGCAGAGACAAGGCGGTTATCGGCAAAAAGCTGCCGGACCGGTTTGCCCAAATCTCCGAAGGTGCCTCCGGCGTCGGCTGGCTGGAAAATACGGGCGGAACACGTGTGGTGCGAGCCTATGTGCGATCCAACTTGTCCGGATGGTTGGTCGCCGTGGCGGTTCCGGCGGCTGTCGTTGAGGCTCCCCTTCGGGAGGCCTGGATGCTGTTTGGCATCGGATCGGCCGTGCTCCTTTTGCTAGCCTTGGCCGTCGCAACCTCGGTCGCACGTAAGCTTCACGACAACGTCGACGTTCTCGTTGGCGCGGCGAGAAAGCTGGGGCGAGGCGAGCCATTACCTGAGCGCACCTTGGATACGCGCGAGTTCCAACACATCCACGACGCACTGGTCCATGCGGCTGCCGAGCGGGAGCAGGGCGAGCAGCGGCGCCACTTACTGTTGCGCGAGTTGCAGCACCGCACCAACAATCTTCTGGCCGTCATAGCCTCGATAGCGAGGCGCACGCTCCTCGACGGCCGAACGATGACCGAAGCTCGGGAGACGTTGCTCGGGCGGCTTCAGGCGCTGGCCAACGCAAGCGACACGCTGGCGGCTGCGAATTGGCAGGGTGCCGATATGTCGCGTGTCATCGAGAACGAAATGCGTGCCTTCGCCGGCCGGTATACGGTGCGAGGACCCGAGCTTTTGCTGTCGGCGCAAGCCGCGCAGAACATGTCGCTCGTCATCCACGAGCTTGCAACCAATGCCTCCAAGCACGGCGCGCTCTCGCATCCGGACGGCAACGTCGCCATCGAATGGCGTTTCGAAGAAGGTCACTCAGAGCCTCTTCTGACTTTCGAGTGGAAGGAGTGGGGTGGGCCGCCTGCAAAACCACCACGTCGGATGGGATTTGGATATACGCTATTGAAAACCGTGTTGCGTGATGCCGACCTGAAGCCTGAGATCCAGTACGGCCCAGAGGGCCTGCATTATCGCGCGACAGTCCGCGTCTGCTCGGTCCTGGCCAACAGCGGCGAATTATTCGAGAGCCGCGGAGCGAGTAGCAAGCCGGCGCTCGAAACGGTCAGCGGTGCAGGACCGTGACGATCTCCAGGTGAGGCGCATAGATAAACTGATCAATCGGCGTAATTGAGCCAATCCGGTAGCCGCCGTCGATCAGAATGCGCGCGTCGCGAGCGGCTGTAGCGGGATTGCAGGAAACCATCACGATCTTAGGCACCGTCGAGCGGGCCAGCATCTTCGACTTGTGCTTTTGCGCCCGCCCGCGGCGGATCGAGGACAACGGCATCGAAGCCCTCCAGCTCACCCCGCGATAATGGCTCGCGCATCAAATCGCGGACTTTCGCGCTGATAGGCTTCAGACCCGATGCAGCGCGCGCCGCTGCCTCAAGGGCCTCGATTGCCCGCCGATCTGCATCGACCGCGAACACGCGTGCACGCCGCGCAACGGGAAAAGTGAACGTGCCGAGCCCGGAAAAGAGGTCTGCCACGCGCCGAGCCTTGCCGACCTCCCTGAGGACGATGTCCGTCATAATTGCCTCAGCCTCGGGCACCGCTTGCAGGAAAGCGCCGCGCGGAAGCTCGACCCGGACACCGCCGAGGCGAATTGAAGGGACGCGATCCATGTAGACCAGTTGCCCGAACACAACCAGCCGCTGGAGCCTGGCTTCGGCCGCCCGTCGAGCCAGAATGGCACTTGTTTCGGGCGCGAGCCGAGCCTTTCCCTCTTCAATGGCGACGTCGAGCCCATCTTCGACCCGCGTAACGATCAGGCGCCCGCCGGCGCCCGATGGCAAAGCTAGACGTGCCAGCTCGCGCAATACGGGCAGGGCCTCGACGATTAAGGGATCAAGCACTGGGCATTCGATCAGGTCCACCAAGGTGTGAGTGCCTTCTCGGCGAAAGCCGAGCACGACCTCATCACCGCGTCGTGCGACTCCAAATGCCGCCCGCCGGCGTGAATGCGGAGCAACCATCCGCAGGGGCTCGGGCTTGATGTCGATGCCGCGGTGAGCGAACGCCTGCAATAGCGCAGACAGCTTCCAGCTGCGGTAAAGCTCCGGCGACATGTGCTGCGCCACGCAGCCACCACACGCTCCGAAATGCCGGCACAGCGGCTGCTGGCGGTCGGGACTTTCCGTCAGCCTTTCGGCCGTTCCGTCTGACAGCCGCCAGCGCTCGCCGGGCAAAGCGAAGGGAACATATGCCGGGCCGTTCGGGGTCTCCGCGACCCCGTCCCCTTGCGCGCCGAGATGCGCGATCTCGACCACCTTGCCCGCGCTCGCGTCACTCATATTTGCGGGCTCCTATCAGATACTCCTGATTGCCGGAACCACCGCGCAAGGGAGATTCGATCACTCCCTCGACAGTCCAACCGGGTTGTCGCGAAAGCCAGCTCGAAACCAGATCCACCGCGCGCTGGCGATCAGCGGGATCACGCACAATGCCGGACTTGCCCACGGCCGCGCGCCCAGCTTCGAACTGCGGCTTGATCAGTGCGATCAGCCAAGCTCGAGGCCCCGCGAGCGAGAGAGGCACCGGGAGGACCTTGGTGAGCGAGATGAAGCTCACATCCGCAACGAGAGCCCCAACCGGGTCCGGCACCTCTGCAACGGACAATGCTCGCGCATCGGTGCCTTCGAGGGACACAACGCGGCAATCCTGACGCAATGATGGATGCAGCTGGCTTCGACCGACATCGACGGCATACACGCGGCGCGCGCCCGCCTCGAGCAATACCTGTGTGAAGCCGCCCGTCGACGCCCCGACATCCAGCGCCACCCGATCCGAGGCATCGAACCCGAAATGCTCAAGAGCAACCGAGAGCTTGACGCCCCCGCGCGACACATAGCTGTTCGCGCCGGAAACGAGGGAGACTTCATCGCTTTTCCGGATCTCCAGCCCGGCCTTGGTCTGCGGTGCTCCGTTCACCAGGACGCAGCCGCGCGCAATCAGGTCGCGTGCCCGCGAGCGAGTTGCCGCGAGCCCTCTGTCGACCAGAGCCCGATCAAGTCGTGTGCGAACCATCTCCTCCGCTTTCACGTTCTCCGAAGGGCACTCCCTGAATCTACTGGAGTGCCTGCGCCAGCACGGCCGCGAAACGTCTGTTTGGGCGCCCCGGGTCACGGGACGCCAGAGGTGCTCGATCACCTGGTCACGAAGTGGAGCTCATGCCCATGCTCAATCGACGCGGATTCATCATCGGCGCCGCAGCCCTGTCTACATATGTGATCGCTGACCGGAGTTGGGGACAGGCGACTCAAGGCCCCTTCAAGCTGCCTGCCCTGCCCTATCCCGCCAACAGCCTCGAGCCGCATATCGACGCACGTACGATGGAGCTTCACCACGACCGGCACCATGCCAGCTACGTCAACAAGCTCAACGAGGCCTTGCGTGGTCACGAGCAGCTGGCCCAGCGGCCGCTCGAGGACATCCTGGCAAATCTCAATGACGTGCCCGAGAGCATTCGCACCACTGTTCGCAACAATGCTGGCGGGCACGCGAACCACACGATGTTCTGGGAGGTGATGGGACCTGACGGCGGTCAGCCGCAAGGTGAGCTTCAGGCCGCCATCGAGCGAGACTTCGGTGGTTTGGATCAGCTGAAGCAGCGCTTCAACGATGCCGGATCAAGTGTCTTCGGCTCCGGCTGGGTGTTCGTCACGGTTGACGGCGACGGTCGGCTCGCGGTCACCACACGCCCCAACCAGGATACACCTTTGATGGACGGCCAACGTGTGCTGTTCGGCAATGACGTGTGGGAGCACGCCTATTACCTGAAATACCAGAACCGCCGCGACGAGTACCTGAAGAACTGGTGGAACGTCGTGAACTGGAAGGCTATCAGCGATCGCTACAATCGTGCCAAGTCTGGTGATCTGGGCCTCTGAGTGGATACACAATTGCGCGGCGCGCAGTGGTGATCTAGGGCATGATTGCCCATCGAATGGCATAAGCCACCGCGGTGACCACAGCCACTCCGGCGACCCATAACCCCACGAACCAGAGCAGCCGGCGAGCAATTCCAGGCGGGGGTTGCCTGGGCTCGGGCTGGCTCATCAGTGATAGCCTCCCTCAACGCCGACTTTTCCGCGGAATACCCAGTAGGAATAGGCGGTATAGACCAGGATGAGCGGTAGCAGCGCCGCTGCACCAAGGAGCACGAACGCAAGGCTGCTGTCCGGAGCGGCGGCGTCCCAGATGGTGATCTGAGTCGGAACGAGATAGGGATAAAAGCTGATTCCGATTCCCACGTACGATAGAAAAAACAGCCCGATAGCGGCAGCAAAAGGTGCGTATTCTCGACGATGGGCCAACGCTTGGAAGAGAATGTACGCCACGAGGATGACGAGGAGCGGCACTGGTAAGGTGTAGAGGACTGCGGGCCAGCTGAACCAGCGTTCCATATAAACCGGGTTGAGAAACGGCGTTGTGATACTGACCAGAGCAATTCCGATAAGTGTCCCAATCCCGGCACGATATGCCCATTCATAGGCCCGGTTTTGCAGATCTCCGTCGGTCTTTTTAATGAGCCATGTGGCTCCCAAGAGTGCGTAACCCACCACCAATGCGATGCCCGTTAACAAGCTGAATGGTGTGAGCCAGTCCCACCAACCACCAGCATACGCACGGTTGGCAACCGGAATGCCTTGAACAAGAGCCCCGAGCGTGATCCCTTGGGCCAATGTCGCGACGATCGAGCCAACGGCGAAGCCCAAATCCCACAGGTGCCTGTTGCGCCGCGACCGGTAGCGAAATTCGAAAGCGACACCCCGAAAAATCAATGCCAGGACCATTGCGATTATCGGCGCATAAAGTGCCGAAAAAATAATGCCATAAGCGAGCGGGAAACCCGCCAGAAGGCCACCTCCTCCCGCAACGAGCCAGGTTTCGTTGCCATCCCATACGGGGGCGATCGAGTTCATCATCCTTCGGCGGTCTTCTTCTGCCGGGAAGAAAGGAAATAAAATGCCAATTCCCAAATCGAACCCGTCCACGATGACGTAAATGAGAACCGCCAACGCGATCACGGCAGCGAATATTAAGGCGAGATCAAGCGCCACGATCGCCTCCTTGAACTCTCGCCAGCTCGTCCTGCCCCTCTTCCACCCCATCCATCAATGCCGGCGCTGGAGTAACACCGGCCGTCCGGATGGGCCTGTGGGGCACCTCGGGCTCGGCGGCTTCCGGTGGGTGTCCGATCAGGCGGAACATGTAGACCGTACCTGCCCCGAAAACGAGCATGTAGACGATGAAAAACGCGAGGAGCGACGAGCCGACCCCCGCCGCTGCAATAGGCGAAACGGAGTTCGGAGGTTCTCAATAGGCCATAAACCGTGTAGGGCTGCCGCCCGACCTCCGTCACATACCACCCGGCGAGCACTGCAATGAAACCAGAGGGCCCCATGAAAACGGCCCACCGCAACAGCCCGGTCGACTCAAAGAGCCGTCCCTTCCATCGCAGCCAAGCGGCCCGAATACCGATCGCTGCCATCAGGAAGCCGATCAGAACCATGATGCGGAAGGCCCAAAACACGCTCGGAGCATGCGGCCGATCCTCTGGAGGCCATTCTTTCAGGCCCTTGACGACTCCGTTCAAACTATGGGTCAGCAGCAGTGAGCCCGCCTTCGGTATCGAAATGGCATATCGCGTCGTCTCTGCCTCCATGTCCGGCCAACCGACGATATAGAACGGCGCCCCGGCCATCGTATCGAAATGACCTTCGACTGCCGCGATCTTCGCGGGCTGGTGCTCAAACGAATTGAGGCCATGCAAATCGCCGACAACGATTTGCAGCGGCGCCGTAATCAATGCCATCCACATCGCCATGGAAAACATGATCCGCGCGCCCTCATTGTTGCGATCGCGCAGCAGGTGATAAGCCCCAACGCCACCGACGACAAAGGCGGTCGTCAGGTAGGCAGCGGTAAGCGTATGCACCAGCCGGTAAATAAACGACGGATTAAAAATCACGTCCCAATAATTCGTCGGGATGAACTGGCCGGCTTCATTGATCGCGTGACCAGCTGGCGTTTGCATCCAGCTATTCACCGCCAGAATCCAGAACGCGGAAAATGCCGTGCCAAGCGCGACCATGACGGTCGCAAACATGTGCAGTCCACGGCCGACCCGGTTCAGGCCAAAAAGCATGATGCCCAGGAAGCCAGCCTCAAGGAAAAAGGCGGTGAACACCTCGTAGGCCATCAGTGGGCCGATGACTGGTCCGGCGCGATCTGAAAAGACGCTCCAATTCGTACCGAACTGGTAGGTCATCACGATTCCCGAGACGACCCCCATGGCGAAGGCCACGGCAAAAACCTTCACCCAATAATTAAAGAGCGAATGGTAAATCTGGCGGCCAGTCCAGAGGTGGAGCCCCTGCAGCACCGCCAGATAGCTCGCGAGGCCGATGGTCAATGCCGGAAATAAAAAATGGAAGCTGACAGTGAACGCGAACTGGACACGGGCCAAGTAAGTCGCGTCGGTCCAATCCATCGTAAACCTCGCTCATACGCGCACGCTCGCCGCCGCACATGCAGGATGCCGTGTGCGTTCGCGGTAACTCAGGCAGATGCGAAACGTTCCCTTCTGAGCTTCGGATCAGGCCCGGATATCGCTGATGGCGGCGGCTGATCTGCCGAGAGCATTAAGCGCGGTTTCGACAATCCCGGCCGCATTGAGCCCCGCCCGATCGTACATCCGTTCGGGCTTGTCGTGGTCGATGAATATGTCGGGCAGCACCATCGTGCGCACTTTGAGACCGCCGTCGAGCAGTCCGCACCCCGCGAGATCGTGCAGCACGAACGATCCAAAGCCACCGATCGAGCCTTCCTCGATCGTCACGAGCACCTCATGCTCGCGCGCCAGCCTGCGTATGAGATCGGTGTCGAGCGGCTTGGCGAAGCGCGCATCAGCAACTGTTGTAGATAGGCCCATCACAGCGAGCTGGTCCGCAGCTTTCAAGGCCTCCTGCAGCCGGGTGCCCAGCGACAACAGAGCAACCGTCGTGCCTTCGCGCAAGATCCGGCCTTTGCCGATTTCCAGCGGGACTCCCTCTTCGGGCAGCTCGACGCCAACTCCGTCCCCGCGCGGGTAGCGGAAAGCGCAGGGCCGATCATCGATCGCGACCGCGGTCGCCACCATGTGCTTGAGCTCCGCCTCATCGGCCGCCGCCATCAGCACGAAACCGGGCAAACAGCCGAGATATGCGATGTCGAAGCTGCCCGCGTGAGTCGGCCCATCGGCGCCCACGAGCCCGGCGCGGTCGATCGCAAAACGGACAGGCAGGTTCTGAATGGCGACGTCGTGCACAACCTGGTCGTAGGCGCGCTGCAGGAACGTGGAATAGATGGCAGCGAACGGCTTGTATCCTTCCGCCGCGAGCCCCGCGGCAAATGTCACCGCGTGCTGCTCGGCAATGCCGACATCGAAGGTCCGCTCAGGAAACACCTTGCCGAACAGGTCGAGGCCCGTGCCCGAAGGCATCGCCGCCGTGATGGCAACGATCTTGTCGTCCTTCTTGGCCTCCTCGATAAGGCTCTCAGCGAACACGCGGGTGTAGCTCGGCGCGTTGGGCTTGGGCTTGAACTGGTCACCCGTAATGACGTTGAAGCGGTTCACGCCGTGATACTTGTCGGCCGAATTCTCAGCCGGCGCGATAGCCTTTGCCTTTCTGCGTGACACGTGGACCAGGACCGGCCCCTGGTCCGCATCGCGCACGTTCTTCAGAACGGGCAGCAGGTGGTCGAAGATTGTGCCCATCGATCGGGCCGACGTAGTAGAACCCCAGCTCCTCGAACCACGCGCCGCCCTGCCAGAGGTGGCGGGTGTATTCCTCCATCCGCGCTGCGCGGCGCTCCCAGCTCTTGGGCAGGCGCTTGGCAAGCTGCTTGGCGATGTCGCGGACGTAGAAGATAGGTGCCGCTCGAGGTGATCCGCGCCAGATAGGCGGACAGTGCCCCGGTCGGCGGCGCGATCGACATATCATTGTCGTTAAGGATGACGATCAGACGACTGTCCATCGCGCCGGCGTTGTTCATCGCCTCGTAGGCCATGCCGGCGCTCATCGCGCCGTCGCCGATCACGCAGATGACATTGTGCTTCTTGCCCGCAAGATCGCGCGCGACCGCCATGCCGAGCCCGGCAGAGATCGAGGTCGAGGAGTGCCCCGCGCCGAACGGGTCGTATTCGCTTTCGGAACGCTTCGTGAAGCCCGAGAGGCCGCCACCCTGGCGCAGCGTGCGGATGCGGTCGCGCCGGCCGGTCAAGGATCTTATGCGGATAGGCCTGATGGCCGACGTCCCAGATCAGCCGGTCGCGCGGCGTGTCGAAGACCCAATGCAAGCGCGACCGTGAGCTCGACGACCCCGAGACCCGCGCCAAGGTGACCGCCCGTGACCGATACCGCATCGATCGTCTCCTGGCGCAACTCGGCCGCGAGCTGAGGAAGATCCTCTTCCGGCAACCGGCGCAGGTCTTCCGGATAGCGGACCGTATCGAGCAACGGCGTTTTGCTACCAGGATTTCACGGGTGATCCTTTCTGCCGACCTAGGGGGCACCAGGAACGAGCAAGCGGTCGCTCAGTATAGCTCTGTCTCAGGATGCGCGGCATCTGGCAGCATTGACGCGGGAAACACGCATGATCCGCGCCGCGTCCTGTCATTTCGAGGAAGAATCGAAAGGCTCGGTGCCCTGCGGCTGGCCGTCAGCCCCGAACGTCAGCTTCTCGACCTTGGCCTCCGCCTGCTTCAACAGCCGGTCGCAATGGTCCCGCAGCGCCTCGCCTCGCTCGTAGATGGCGATGCTTTCCTCGAGCTCCACATCCCCACGCTCAAGCCGGCCGACGATCGCCTCGAGCTCCTTGAGCGCCCGCTCGAAGCTCATGTCCTTCAAATCAGGATATTTCTCTGTCCCGTTCGCCATACCCTTCTTCCGCCGTGTATGGTCCTCCTCCGCCGTCACGCCGCGTCCATGAGCAGCTTGACGTGGACGGCCACGGATTGCGCCAGCGCCGTCAGATCGTAACCCCCTTCCAGCATCGAAACCACCCGCCCTTGGGCTGATTTCTCGGCCGCCTCGCACAGCTCGTCCGTGATCCAGGCATAGTCGTCCTCATGCAGACGAAGGCTGGCGAGCGGGTCTGCTTCGTGCGCGTCAAAGCCGGCGGAAATCAGAATGAGGTCCGGCGAGAAGTTGTGCAAAGCGGGCAGGATCCGCGAGCGCATCGCCTCCCGGAACTGCTCGCCACCGTCGTTCGGCCCAGCGGCGCATTGAAAATATTGCCGACGCCCGTCTCCGATTCGGCGCCCGTGCCGGGATAGAGCGGCATCTGGTGCGTCGAGGCGAAGAACAGGTCCTTGTCGGACCAGAAGATATCCTGCGTGCCGTTGCCGTGATGCACGTCGAAGTCGACGACGGCGACGCGCTCGACGCCGTGCTTCTCCCGGGCGTAAAGGCCGGCGATCGCGATGTTGTTGAAGATGCAGAAGCCCATCGCCCGCTCCTTCTCCGCGTGATGGCCGCAGGGGCGAATCTGGCAGAAAACTTTGCGGATGCCGGATGATGGATCGAGAACCTGATCGACCGCGTGCAGCCCTGCGCCGACGGCCCGCAGCGCCGGCTCCCAGCTCGTTGAAGACAGGACGGTGTCGGGATCGAGCCGAACGGGATCCTCGCCCTCTGCCGGCCGCGCGGCCTTGATCGCTTCGAGGTAACGCTTCGGATGAGCCAGCAGGATTCCGCTCCTCGACGTCCTCGCGCAGCGGCGCCTCCTCGCGCTTGAGGTCTTTGAACATCTCATGCGCGAGCGCCTTGTCGATCGCTCTCATGCGGTCCGGCCGCTCCGGATGCCCAGGGCCTGTGTCGTGTTCAACGAATGAAGGATGCGTGATGAGCAAGGCTGGCATGATCCTAAGTTCCTCGGCCAAGCGGTCGAATGGCCATTCTAGTCCAAGTTGGCGACGAGTGCCCGCACTGACGATCAGGCGCGAACGTCGCGCGCGGCGAGCCGAACGCCGGGTGGCGGCGTGCTGCTTTCTGGCACAAGAAATCCGGCGCCAGATCAACGGTCGGGTCGACCCGGTATTGGTCGAAATCGGTCACGCCGCCAACCTCGTACAGGAACGTGTCATCGATCAGAAAGTGACCGGTGAACGAACGGGCCGGCTGAGTGAAGACCAGATGCGCGGCATCAGCCAGAATATCGGGCTTCCGGCTCATCCGTACCACCTCCTCGCCGCCAAGAAGGTTCCGGATCGCTGCCGTCGCGATGGTCGTCCGAGGCCAGAGCGCGTTGACGGCAATTCCATCCGGTTTCAGCTCCTCCGCCAGCCCAAGCACGCATAGGCTCATTCCAAACTTGGCGATGGAATAGGCGACGTGGCCGGCGAACCACTTGGGTTGCATATCAAGAGGTGGCGAGAGCATCAGAATGTGCGGGTTCTCGGCGCGCTTGAGGTGCGGGATGCAGCACTTCGAGACCAGAAACGTGCCGCGCGTGTTGATGCCCATCATCAGGTCGAACCGCTTCATCTCGGTCTTCTCGATGGGCGTCAGGGATATGGCGCTCGCGTTGTTCACGCAGATGTCGATGCCGCCGAAGTGCTCCACCGTCCGCGCCACCGCCTGCTCGACCTGATCCTCGAAGCGGATGTCGCAAACAAGGGGCAGAGCACGAGCCGCCGGCCTCCTCGATCGCCTTCGCCGCATCGTAGATGGTGCCGGGCAGCTTCGGATGCGGGCTCAGCCGTCTTGGCAGCGATGGCGATGTTCGCGCCGTCCCGCGCAGCGCGTAGCGCGATGGCGAGACCGATGCCGCGGCTCGCGCCTGTGATGAACAGCGTCTTGCCCTTCAAGCTCGCCACGTCAGCTCCCCGTACGCTTCAATTTCGCGAAATCGGGCTGCCTCTTCTCCAGGAAGGCCGCGAACGCCTCCTGCGCCTCCGGAGAGGAGAGGCGCTCACCGAAAATGCGGGCCTCTTCCTCGATACGCTGAGCCAAAGCGCTCGTGTCGCCACGCAACAACCGGCGGGAAAGGGCAAGCGCCTCTGGTGGCTTCGCAGCCAGTCGCGCGGCCGCCTTGCGCGCGGTCGCCTCCAACTCATCCGCGCTGACGATCGCGTTGACGAGGCCCGCCTCCCGCGCCCTTTCGGCGGTGAACGGCTCACCGAGCACCAGAAGCTCGAACGCCCGCGCGTAGCCCATTCGCTGAGGAGCGAGCAGGCTCGACCCTGCTTCGGGCACTGCCCCCAGGTCCACGAACGGCGCCACGAATCCCAATTCCCGCGTCGCGTAGACCAGATCGCAATGGAACAGCAGCGTCGTGCCGATGCCGACCCCCAGTCCATCTACGGCTGCAATCATTGGCTTCTGGACGCGCACGAGTGCCCGAAGAAAATCGAGCACCGGGCCTTCCAGCGTCGCACCGGTTCGTGCCCGCTCGACGAAATCATTGATGTCGTTGCCAGCAGTGAATATGCCGCCTGAGCCCATAAAGAGGTGCGCGACCACATCGGGCGATGCATCGCCGGTCATCAGCGCCTCGGTGATGGCCGCATACATGGGCGGCGTGAGCGCATTCTTCTTCTCGGGCCGCGCAAAGCGGATCGTCTGCACACCATCCGCGACCGAGATTTCGACACCGACTGACATCCGCTTTGCTCCGTCACGCCGAAAGCTGGTCGGGACTGACCTCGAAAACCGCCTCGGAGCCCTCAGAGACGCATCGGGCCAGCCCGGATGCCGTCGTCGCCAGGCTTTCCGCGAAGAACCGGGCCAACGCCACCGGCATTGAGTTCGTGGCAGTGCCGCCGTTGCGAACGGTCGCGAGCGCACCACGTGCGAGATAAACGCCGCCAGCCGCCAGCCCGAACAGCCTCAGATAGGGCGTCGCTCCGGCAAGCGCCGCTTCAGGATTGCGCTGCATCGCATCGCCGAGCCAGCGGGTGGCATCGGCAAGCGCCGCGACCGCCTGCCCAAGGCGCTCGCCCATACGCCCGAAGGCCGGCTGATTGGAGGTGCGCACCTCATCGGCGGTCGCTGCAAGCTCGCGAATGAACCCCTCGACGACGGCACCATCTCCCAGCGGCAACTTCCGCGTGACGAGGTCGATGGCCTGAATTCCGTTCGTCCCTTCGTAGATCGGCAGGATGCGGGCATCGCGGTAGTACTGCGCCGCGCCCGTCTCCTCGATGAAGCCCATGCCGCCGTGGATCTGCACGCCCATCGAGGCAACCTCACAGGCGACATCCGTCGAGAATGCCTTGGCGACCGGCGTCAGCAGCGCAGCGCGGGCAGCAGCTTGCTGGCGCTCCTCCTCACCCTTCGCGCGATGGGCGATGTCGATTTCTCGCGCCGTTGCGAGGCAGATCGCCCGAGCCGCCTGCGTCATCGATCGCATCGTCATGAGCGTGCGGCGTATGTCAGGGTGCTCGATGATCGGCACCATTTCCTGACCATCGCGCACCCTGCGGCCCTGGCGGCGATCGGCGGCATATGCGGCGGCCTTTTGCGTAGCGCGCTCAGCCAGAGCTACGCCCTGGACGCCGACCGCCAGCCGCGCCTGGTTCATCATGATGAACATGGTCGCGAGGCCGCGGTTCTCCTCGCCGACGAGGTAGCCGACAGCGCCCCCGTTCTCGCCGTACTTCAGCACGCAGGTCGGGCTCGCGTTGATGCCGAGCTTGTGCTCCAGGCTGGCGCAGACGATGTCATTGCGCTCGCCCAGCGTGCCGTCTGGGTTCACCAGGCGCTTCGGCACGAGGAACAGCGAGATTCCCTTGGTTCCGGGCGGCGCATCCGGCAGGCGCGCGAGGACCATGTGAATGATGTTCTCGGTCAGCTCGTGGTCGCCGTAGGTGATGAAGATCTTCGTGCCGGTGATGCGGTAGGTGCCGTCGGGCTGCCGCTCCGCCCGCGTCGTCAGCGCGCCAAGATCGGAGCCGGCATGGGGCTCCGTCAGGTTCATGGTGCCGGTCCATTCACCTGAAATCATCTTCGGGCAGGTAGATGCGCTTCAGCTCCTCGGAGCCGTGCGCATTGAGCGCGTCCACGGCGCCTTGCGTGAGCAGCGGGCATAGCCCGAAGGAGAGATTGGCCGAGTTCCAAATTTCACAGGCGACCGTCGAGATGATCTGAGGCAGACCCTGGCCGCCATACTCCGGGGGGCATGGCAATGCGCTCCAACCGCCCGCCACGAAGGCGTCGTAAGCCTCCTTCCAGCCGGGAGGCGTCTCGACCCTTCCATCGACGAGTTTCGAGCCTACGCGATCGCCGACAGCGTTGAGCGGGTCCAGCACCTCGCTGCCGAACTTACCCGCCTCCTCGACGATGGCGCGCGCCGTATCTTCATCGAGATTCTCCACGATGCCGCGCTCGATGAGGTCCGGCAGGCCGGCCGCCGTCTTGAGCGCAAGCAGAATGTCGTCTACGGGAGCCCTGTACGTCATCCGGTCATCCTTGTGCGGCAGAGGCCTCGCGAGTTTAGGGGTAAGGGACTGACCCGGAAAGCGCAATGGAAGGGCTTCACCCTAATGCCTGTCGTCAAGGTGAGCGAAGACGCGATCGCCCGCGCAGCTGCGGAGCTTCGGGCCGGGCACCTGGTCGCCTTTCCCACCGAAACTGTCTACGGCCTCGGCGCTGATGCCACCAATGGCCGGGCCGTCGCTCTGATCTTTGAGGCGAAAGGCCGCCCGCGCTTCAATCCTTTGATTGTGCACGTCAGCAGCCGAGCCGCGGCGGAGCGTTTCGCCCATTTCACCGACAAAGCATCGCGATTGGCAGACGCGTTTTGGCCCGGCGCACTGACGCTCGTTCTGCCGCGGCGTGCCGACTCCGGCATTTCGGAGCTGGTGAGCGCTGGCCTCGATACGATCGCCGTCAGGGTACCCTCCCATCCAGTCGCCCATGCCTTGCTCGAGGCAGCCGGAGTGCCGGTGGCGGCCCCTTCCGCCAACATCTCGGGTCACGTCAGCCCGACGACGGCCCAGCATGTCGAGGCCGATCTCGGCGACAAGGTCGCCCTGATCCTCGACGGCGGACCGACCGAGCACGGCCTCGAATTCGACCGTGGTCGATGCCACTGGCGAGCAGATCGTTCTGCTGCGGCCCGGCGCCGTCACGCGAGAGGCCATCGAGGAAGGTGCTTGGTGAGCCGATCGTCAGGGCCGGCGGGATCCGGAGCGGCGCAGAATGATCAGATCCGCTCACCCGGCCAGCTCGCCAGCCACTACGCGCCGCGCGCCAGAGTACGCCTTAACGCGACGGACCTCCGTCCCGGCGAAGCCCTGCTGGCTTTCGGCGAGCCCTCCCGACGGCGCCGAAGGGCACAAAATGGAAAATCTGAGCCCCGCGGGAGACCTGGTCGAGGCTGCGGCCAACTTGTTCGCAGCCCTGCGTCGACTCGATGCCACTGGCGTTGAGACCATTGCCGTCATGCCGATCCCCGAGGCTGGGCTGGGCGAAGCCATTAACGACCGGCTTCGCCGGGCTGCGGCGGAGCGATAGCTGGTCGACTTAGCCACCAGTCCAACGGAGAAAGGAAAGCCGCACCCCGATTGGGGTGCGGCCCTCGTGAGCTGCAGGGCGGGTTTCGGCCCGCCCTCCTCCACTCCCCGCGCAGCTCACTTCTTGGCGCAGTCCTCGAGCTGCTGATTGCGCAACTGAGCCTGCTTCTTCCAAACATCCGGAGCGACGCCGCGGCACCATTCCATGTGAGCTGCGAGATCGAATTGCCACTCTGGCCCTGTGAACCCGCATTTGCGCTGCTCGTTCTCCTGCTGCTGCTTCAGGGCCATTTTCGCATACCACTCACAATTGGCCTGAGCCGTTGCCTTCGGACCGAGCCACAGCGTGGTAAGCAGCAGGGCGCCTAGTAGTACGGCACAAATCCGAAGCATCGACATTCTCCTACCTCGCCTTTCGACCCGCCTGAGCGGCTTGTCCGTCCACCACCCAAAATACCCAGGCCGGCAAGATCTTGCCTCGACGCTAGCCCAGATGGCATGAACCCACCCTGAACACGCAGGAGGTCTTCCGAGGGGGGACGGATCCCGTTGTCAGCAAGCAGTACGACAGGCGCGCGAGCACGCCAAGTCTGCGGAGACGCAGCAATCCCACAGGTCTCGGACTTGCGCCCGGCCGGCAACACGCGGTCCCCTGGATTATGACGGCGAGCAGCCAGCGAAGGCCGGACGCCTCCGGCGGCATGGCAGCGGCTCGTGCCGTGCTCGAGACCGTGTTCGGCTTCAAAGAGTTCCGCAGCCACCAGGCGGCTGTCATCGAGGCCGCTGATCGAGGGCCGTGACGCATTCGTGCTGATGCCGACAGGCGGCGGGAAGTCCCTCTGCTACCAGATCCCGGCACTCGTGCGTGAAGGCACTGGCGTCGTCGTCTCTCCACTGATCGCTCTCATGCAAGATCAAGTGGATGCGTTAAAGCAGGTCGGCGTGCGCGCTGCGTTCCTGAACTCGACCCTCGACCGTTCTGAGCAGGACGAGGTCGAGCAACAGCTCGCCTCAGGCGCGCTCGATCTCGTCTATATCGCGCCGGAACGTCTGCTCCAGGAGCGGACGTTGAGCCTGCTGTCCCGCAGCCGCATCGCCCTGTTTGCCATCGACGAGGCACATTGCGTTTCGCAATGGGGTCATGATTTCAGGCCCGAGTATCGCCAGCTCCGGGCATTGGCCGAGCGCTTTCCGCAGGTGCCGCGCATCGCGCTCACGGCAACGGCCGACGCGCGCACCCGAGCCGAAATCCTCGCGGAGCTGAGGCTCGAGAACGCACGTCAATTCATCGCCAGCTTCGACCGGCCGAACATTCAGTACCAAATCACGCAGCTCGACGGCAAATCGGCTCTCGAAGCGCTTTGGCGCTTCATCGTCACGGAGCACCCGACCAGCTCCGGCATCGTCTACTGCATGAGCCGCAGGGGCGCGGAGGACACTGCGGACTGGCTGACAGCAAAAGGGCGCACGGCCCTCCCCTACCATGCAGGGCTGCCGCCCGAAGTCCGGCGCACGACCCAAGAACGCTTTCTTTCCGAGGACGGCCTGATCGTGGTGGCGACCATCGCGTTCGGCATGGGTATCGACAAGCCGGACGTGCGCTTCGTGGCCCACCTTAACCTGCCGAAATCGATTGAAGCCTATTACCAGGAGACTGGCCGCGCCGGGCGCGACGGCGAGCCCGCCGATGCCTGGATGGCCTACGGCGTGCAGGACATCGTGCAACTGCGCCGCTGGATCGACCAATCCGAAGGCGGCGAAACATTCCGGAGGATTCAGCGCCAAAAGCTCGAGGCGCTTATCGGTCTGTGCGAAATGGCGTCGTGCCGACGGCAGATCCTGCTCGCCTACTTCGGCGAGACGTTGCCCGAGCCGTGCGGCAATTGCGACAACTGCCTCAGCCCGCCGCACATGATCGACAGACAATCGCCGCTCAGAAAGCCCTTTCGGCCGTCTATAGAACCGGCGAGAGCTACGGTGTCGGTTATCTCGTCAACGTGCTCCTCGGCGCATCGGACCCGCGCATCGAGCGCAACGGACATGACCGTCTGTCCGTCTATGGCATTGGCGGCGAGCTGAGCGCGCAAACCTGGCGCAGGCTTTTTCGCCAGCTCATCATCAATGGTCAGCTCACCGTTGATTATGAGGGCCACGGCAATCTGGTACTCACAGAGAAGGCGCGCCCGCTCCTCCGTGGCGAGGAGAAGTTTCTGGTTCGCCAGACGACCAGGGACGTCAAAGCCCGCGTCAAGCGCCAACGCCGCAGGGAGCTGACCCTCTCAGAGGCCGACGAGCTGCTCTACCGCGAGCTGAAGTCTCTCCGGTCGCGCCTCGCGGCCGAAGCGCGACGTCCCTCCGTACGTCATCTGCCATGATCGCACGCTGGCGGAGCTCGCCGAAAAGCGCCCGACATCGATCGACGAGCTCGCACGGAATTTCTGGATCTGGGACAAGCGAAGATCGAGCGGTACGGAGCGGCGCTGTTGGAGGTCGTCGCGCGCCCTGCTCGGGACGCGGCAGAATAGTGAAGTTCTTGAGGCCAGATCGTTACCCGCGATCCAATCAGCCTCTTAACGCCGCCAAAATCTGATCCCGCGCAGCGATAGCCGTTTGGGACCAGCCGCGCACGGCGCGAGGCGATGAGGTTGGCCTGCGAGCGGAGGATGATCCCATCGTCCAGAACCTTGAGCCCGTTGGCCTTCAGCGTCGCGCCTGTCGTGGTGATATCGACGATCAGATCAGCGGCACCGGACGCGGGCGTGCCCTCCGTGGCCCCGAGGCTCTCGACGATGCGGTAGTCGGTGACACCCTTCGCCTGGAAGAATTGCCGTGTCAGGTTGGTGTACTTCGTGGCCACACGCAGCCGGCGCTCATGGGTCCGGCGGAACGCCGCCGCCATGGCCTGCAGGTGCGACATGTTGCGGATGTCGATCCAGCATGCGGGCACCGCAACGACAACGTCCGCCCGGCCGAAACCCAGTGGCAGCAGCAGCTCTACGCGCTCATCCGCATCGATGATATGCTCGCGGATCAGGTCCTCGCCCGTGATGCCAAGATGCACCTGTCCGGACTTCAGATAGTGGGCGATCTCGGATGCCGAGACGAACGCCACCTCGACGCCCTCCAGCCCTTCGATTTCGCCGCGGTAGCCCCGATTGCTGCCGGTCTTACGCAGCTTGAGCCCGGCGTTCGCAAGAGCCTCGGCTGACTGCTCCATCAAGCGGCCCTTCGAGGGCACGGCGATGATGAGGTTGTCCGTCATGCCTCGCCCCCGTTGGCGACCGAAAGCAGACGCTCGGTGTGAATGGCAGAGCCGACGGCCGGCACCTGCTCGGGGGCGCCTACGGCTTTGAGCAGCCCGTCATACCGTCCGCCACCCGCGACAGGGCTCCCCGTTCCGAGCTTGGGCACGACGACCTCGAAGACGAAGCCCGTGTAGTACTCGAGATTGCGTCCGAACTCTGCCGAGAACTCGATCGAGAGCCGGATCAATCCCGCTGTCGATCAAGAGCTGAAGGCGCTTACGGTACTTCTCAAGTGCCGCCTCGATGTCGACATGACGCTCCTTCATCAGGGCCTTCAGCCGGTCACCAGCCGACTGAGCTGGTGCGGTGCATCGCCAGATAGCTCTCGATGATCGCGGCCGCATCGGGGGACAACGGCTC
This sequence comes from uncultured Pseudomonadota bacterium, assembly GCA_963786775.1. Lineage (GTDB taxonomy): Bacteria > Pseudomonadota > Alphaproteobacteria > Rhizobiales > Hyphomicrobiaceae > ZC4RG25. The sequence continues at coordinate 47,315 of CAWBAM010000045.1, forward strand.
AGCAGCGGCATCTGCAGCAGCCGACAGAGCCCCTCTGTGATCTCCCGCACGACTGCGCGCGCCGATGACCTCGATGCCCTGCTCCTCAAGGAACTCGGCAACTGCAAGCTTCCGACCTGTCCAGGTCGGCGGCATCGAGCTTCGACATGAGACCGGACGGCAAGTCGCCAATCGCATCGGCCGGATTGCGCATCAGCCGCGCCAGCTCCTCGCGGAACGCGTCCGGTCGCCAGAACTGATACCGCAGTCGGCCGCGCCATCTCTCCGGCATATCGATGGCATCGAGTAGCGCCTGGAAGAGCCCCAAGTCACCGATCCGGAGCCCGAAGCTCTCGAGCCCCGCCGTCCGGATCGCCTGCAGAATGAGGCTGACGACCTCGACCTCAGCCTCTTCGCGCCGGGGCTCACCAAAGAACTCAATACCGGCCTGTCGGAACTCGCGCGGGTGTGCGGCGCTGGCGCCGGCTGGCTGAAAGCGAAAAGCCGGCCCGTTGTAGCAGTAGCGCGCCTGCACATTGGCATCCGGATGACGCTCCAAATGCAGCCGGCATGTCGGTACAGTGAGGTCAGGCCGCAGGCAGAGCTCGCTGCCATCCGGATCGGTGAAGACATAGGTGCGCGCACGCAGGCTCTCGCCGATGACGTCGAGGAAGACATCCGCCGGCTGGATGATCGCGGGCGCAACGGCCTCATAGCCCGCCTTGGTGAAGACGGCCATCAGACGTTGCGCCTGAGCCTCCAGCTCCTCGAACTTCCGTGCGGTTTCTGCGGCCATCCGTGCGCACTCAGTTCAGTTCGTGCCGGGCGAGCACCGATTGTACGGCACTGACAAGCTCGGCCTCCGGCACGGAAAACTGCGCCGGGCGTGCCTCACGCCACTCCTTCGCGTCGGTGATCGTGGCTGCCAGACGGGCGCCCTCGATGAGGTCCTTGATCTGTACCTCTCCCTTGGCGCGCTCGTCACCTCCTTGGATGACGACGCACGGACTGCCGCGCCGGTCGGCGTACTTCATCTGCGCCTTCATGCCCGACGTGCCGAGATACAATTCGGCCGGAATTTTCGCCGCCCTGAGCTGCTGCACGAACCGCTGATAACGAGGCAGCTCGTCGCGATCCATGACCAGCACGACAACAGGGCCGCGTCCTTCCTTGGCCGCGACCTGCCCGCGCGAAGCGATCGCAGCTTGCAGCCGCGAGACGCCGATGGAAAAGCCGGTTGCGGGCACGCGTTGGCCGGTGAAGCGGGCAACCAGATCATCGTAGCGCCCACCGCCGCCGACGGAGCCGAAGCGGACGATTTGGCCCTCCTCGTTCCGCACTTGGAACGTCAGCTCGGCCTCGAAGACCGGTCCCGTGTAGTACTCGAGACCGCGAACGACTGACGGATCGAAGGCTATGCGCTCTTGCGAGTACCCCGCGGCATCGCACAGGCTGAGGAGCTGCATGAGGTCGGCGACACCCGCCTCACCGGCGGCAGACTTGCCCACAAGCTCTCCGACGCGAGCCAGCTTCTCCCCGCCGTCGCTGCCCTCGGCCGTCAAATAGGAGACGACAAGTGCGATCTGCTCATCCGACAGCCCAGCGCCTTTGGTGAAATCGCCACTTTCGTCCCTCCGTCCCGGGCCGAGCAGGAGCCGGACGCCCTCGATGCCGAGCCGGTCCAGCTTGTCGACCGCTCGCAAGACCGTCAGCCGCGTCGCCGCATGCTCTGGTCCCGCCAAGGCCGATGATCTCGAGCACTCCGTCAAGCACCTTGCGGCTGTTCACCTTGATGACGTACTCGCCGCGCTGGAAGCCGAGCGCCTCCATGGTATCGGCGGCCAGCATGCAGATCTCAGCGTCGGCGGCGATGTTATCCGTGCCCACCGTGTCAGCATCGAACTGCATGAACTGGCGAAAGCGGCCGGGACCCGGCTTCTCGTTTCGCCATACCGGTCCAGCAGCATAACGGCGGAACGGCTTCGGCAGGCGGTCGTAATTGGCGGCCACGTAGCGGGCAAGAGGAGCCGTCAAGTCGTAGCGCAGCGACAGCCAACGTCCGTCCTCGTCCATGAACGAGAACACGCCTTCATTCGGCCGGTCCTGGTCGGGCAGGAATTTCCCGAGCGCCTCGGTGTACTCGATAGCCGGGGTCTCCAGCGGCTCGAACCCGTAGATCTCGTAGATCTCGCGGATGCGGGCCAGCATGTCGGCCATGGCGCGGATCTCGCCAGCCTCAATATCGCGGAAGCCCTTCGGCAGCTGAGCCTCGGGCCGTTTCTCTTTCTGCGGTTTTGCCATGACGGACGGGGTGCCCCTGGGGCGGCCATCGAGTTCACGTTGCGCGCCTTATAACTAAGACCGTGGCAGGGGCAAAGCGAGAGAACCACCGCACTGACTTGCGAGTGTCGATGGCTTCCCAGTGGCTGGACCTGGAGACGCCGCCTAGCCCGCCAAGGTCAACACTGATGCTCTAAAAGATCCCCTGCAGCCGCAGGTGATCGAAAATCCGATCGGCTAGGACGTCAGGCGGCAACACCCCGGCCTCAAGATGGAGGTCAGGAGAGACTGGCGGCTCGTAACGCGAGGATATGCCGGTGAAATTCTGGATCTCACCTGACCGAGCCTTCTTATAGAGCCCCTTGACGTCACGCTGCTCGCAGATCTCCAGCGGCGTATCGACGAAAATCTCGAAGAACTCTCCCGTCTCGAAAAGCTCTCGCGCCATCCGGCGCTCCGCCTCGAACGGTGAGATGAAGGACACGAGCACGATCAATCCGGCATCGACCATCAGTTTGGCCACGTGGGCCGCGCGGCGGATGTTCTCGACACGGTCCGCATCGGTGAAGCCCAGGTCACGGTTGAGCCCGTGGCGCGTGTTGTCACCATCGAGGATGAACGTATGCCGGCCGTGGGCGTGCAGCTTCTTCTCCAACGCATTGGCAATCGTGGACTTGCCGGAGCCCGAAAGCCCGGTGAACCAGAGGCAGCACGGCTTCTGGCCTTTGAGCGTGGCCCGCAACTCTTTCGTGACGTCGAGGGCCTGCCAATGGACGTTGGTCGCACGCCAAAGCCCAAATCGAATTACGCCAGCGCCGACGGTGTGTCGGCTCAGTCGATCGAACAGAAGGAAGCTACCCGTCTCTCGGTTCTCGTCGTAGCGATCGAACGCCACAGGCTCTTGGGTTGCTACGTTGACGAAGCCGATCTCGTCACGCTGCAACGTCTTTGCCGCGAGCCGCTGATGTGCGTCGACATCCTCCCGGTGCTTGATCTCTGTGATGCTTGCCGTGACGGTGGATGCGCCGATCTTGAGAAGGTAGGGCCGGCCGGGAATCAGCGGCTCATCGTGCATCCACACGACATGGGCAGCGAATTGATCGGCGATTTCGGGGCGATCTCCGGCAGCCACGAGCAGATCGCCAGGGGCGGCATCAATTTCGCCGTCCAATGCCAGCTCCACAGCCTCACCAGCGGCTCCTTGCTGCTGCAGGGCTCCGTCGCGCCCGTGGACTCCTCTGACGTGCGCCTCCCTGCCCGTTCGCGCCACGACGACACGCTCGCCAAGCCGCACAATTCCGCTTGCGATTGTGCCGGAAACACTCCAAACGCCAGATGTTGAAGGGCTTACCGATTGTATAGGCATGCGGAACGGCCGCTGCCGCGTGCCAGCTGATGCCTCCAGACCTTCAAGGTACTCCAGCAGCGTCGGTCCGGCATACCAGGCTGCCTGTGAGCTGCGTTCGACGATGTTGTCGCCGTTGCGCGTAGAAATTGGTATGGCGACGAAACTTGCGAGCCTTAACGGCTCAACGAAGGCTCGATAAGCCTCGGCGAGGCGACGAAACGAATCTTCGGACCACCCAGCCAAATCGCATCTGTTGACCGCGAGCACCAGATTTCGGATTCCGAACAGCGCTGCGATCCGGATGTGCCGACGGACCTGCGTCTGCACGCCGTCAAGTGCATCGACCAGGACCACACCGACGTCGCTTATCGAAGCGGCCGAAGCGAGGTAACGCGTGTCCTCCTCATTGCCCGAAGTGTCGGAAACGAGGATGGTCTTCTTCCCGGTTGCGAGGACTTGGCACGCGATATCTTCGGTGCCCAGCAAATTCACCGAATGCCCGACATGTCCGAGTGACCCCGCGGGAATGTTGCCACTTACGGTGCCATGTGCGCCGCCACTATCGGGGATCAGCCGCCTGGTTTCCTGAAGCAGCCGCTCCACGAGCATCGACTTGCCCTCTCCCGCACCGCCAAGGATGACGACGCGCAAGGTGCTGTCGGCATCTGTACGACCGGCCTCCCCACGCCGAAAGCCCGTCAGATCGATCGAGACATGTTGCATCAGAAGCACTCCCGCCACATACCGCTCGTGCGGCAGCTGTCTCCGTGCGCAAGATCTCCACGTTGACGGTGAGCTACTGATGATCATCTGACGATCTTCCCCCTAGTGGTCAGTGCGGCGCGCAACGTTTATCTGTTCTCAGATGCTTGCGCCAGAGTTGCAGCGCGGAGGTCGGGTTCAGAGCTGCGCACCGCCGGGTAGTCGGCCGAAAGCGAGCTAACGCGCGGCGGGCGCCGCGCCGATCATCGGGCGAAGCAGCGCCTCCAGTCGCGCAGTGCTCCTTGGGTCCAGCACGAGGCGGATGTCCAGCGTCCGGCTACGCGCGCGTAGCTCGGAGATGGATCCAGATCCGGAGGCAAGGCGCACGAAGTCTTTTTCCGTCGTAACCGCGATGGCATCGTGAGAGGCCGCCAGGGCAAGAATGCGCGCCGCATCTTTCTCCGTGTATCGATGATGGTCCGGCAGTGGAACGCGGGCCACGACCTTTCCTCCAAGCGCCTCCAGCAGTCCGAAAAAGCGTTCCGGATGACCAATGCCAGCGAATGCGAGGATACGCGTGCCCCTGATCCAGGCAATGTCACCCACCGGCTCCGGTCTTGCCGTAAGGATCGGACCCCGGAACAACCCAGCCAGCCACTCTAGGGCTGTATCGTCGCTATGCTCCGACGGTCCGTTCACCACGATGGCGTCGACCCGCTCCAACTGAAACGGCAGCCGCGCCCGCAGCGGGCCCGCCGGAAACACCGCGCCGTTCCCGATCCCACGGCGGGCGTCCACGAGAGCAAGGGTGAAATCCTTGTGAAGGGACGGGTTTTGCAGGCCATCGTCCATGATGATCACGGACGCGGCACCAGAGGCCTCTATGGCTCGCGCTCCCTCCGCCCTGTCCCGGGAGACCATGGTTGGCGCAACCCTTGCGAGAAGAAGCGCCTCATCACCGACCTCGTCCGCCGTGCTGGACTGCGCATCAACCCAACATGGCCCCTTGATGCGGCCGCCGTAGCCGCGGGTCAGGAAAGCTGGGCGTTCCCCTTTTGAGGCGAGGACACGTCCGAGCTGCATTGCCATCGGCGTTTTGCCCGTGCCGCCGGCGGTCAAGTTGCCGATGCAGATAACGGGAAGCGAGGAGCGGTAAGGCTCTGCGCGCTCAAAACGGCGCTCGACGGCCCAACCGTAAAGCGCACCCAAAGGCCGCAGGAGCCGTACGATCGCGCCTGACCCCTCCGGTCGGTACCACCACGAGGGCTCGTCAAGACGCACGCCTCAAGCCTTCCTTATCGGGCAGCAGGGGCAGTAGCGCATCCACTGTGCAATTCAATGCGCCTGACAGCCCTGCCAATGCTGCTTGAGCGCTGGCCCGCATCCGCGCCAACTCCACTTCATCGTCCATTAGCGACCCGACGGCGCGAGCCAGGCTCTCTGCCGAAATCGACCTGTAGGGCGGCGCGGCGGCGGAAAAGAGCACGATAAGCGTCGCTGAAATTGGCCCAGTGGGGACCAGTGATCACCACAGCACCGTGCCGAATGGCCTCCACTGGATTTTGTCCGCCTCGAGGGATCAGCGAGCCACCAATGAAGGCCAGGGGTGTAAGGCTGTAGAACGTGCCGAGCTCACCCAAGGTGTCTGCTATGTAGATATCCGTACGCCGTTCAGGCACGGCACCTTGCGAGCGTCGTGAGACCTCGAGGCCCTGCCCCCGCAGAATCTCCGCGATGCGGCCGCCGCGCTCTGGATGGCGAGGCACCACGATCGTGCACAAGCTCGCTGCTTTCTGCGCGATTATCTTGTGCGCCAGACCGATGATTTCCTCCTCCCCTTCGTGCGTGCTCGCCGCAACCAGGCAAGGCCGTCCGTCAAGCAATCCCCGTAAGCGATTGACCTCCGCCGCATCGGCCGCCGGGGGCGGTGCGTCGATCTTCAGATTGCCGGCAGCTAGGACGTTGCGTGCTCCCAAGTATCCGAACTGGCGGGCCAGCTTCTCGTTTTGGGCGAGCACGACATCGAACCGACTGAACATCGGCTTCGCCAGTCCCCGCCATCGCCGCCACCGTGCATAAGACCGGCTCGACATGCGGGCATTAACGAGCGCAAGGGGGATCGAGCGGGCCGACGTTTCCATGATCAAGTTCGGCCAGATCTCCAATTCGGTGAAAATCGCGAGCTGCGGGCGCCAATGATCGAGGAAATCCCGCACGGCCTTCGGCACGTCGAGTGGGACATACTGGTGGATGTCGTGCGGCCCTAGGCGGCTCGATGCTATGGCCGCCGAGGTCGAGGTTCCGGTCGTGAGGAGAAAGCGGATGTCCGGCCGCCTGGTTCTGAGAGCCGTCAAGAGCGGTAGAATCGCGTTCGTCTCGCCAACGCTCGCCGCGTGGACCCAAACAAGGCAGCCTTCAGGCCGGGCTACGCTGGCCTGCCCGAAGCGTTCGCCGCGGCGCTGCCGGTCCTCCTTGCCTTGCCGCGTTCGAGCGTCGAGCAACAGGGAAACGGCTGGGCGTGCAAGTCCTGTCAGGGCGCGGTAGGATTTGTACAAGACACCAGGCGGAATCGGTGGGGCGGCTCTCCCGACGGGGGGTGGTGTCGCCCGAGCCGGATCAGCACCGGCCAGCTCGTATGCTCGTGCGGTGACGGCGTTGAGCGCCTCCTGAACCTTGAGACGCGCCTTCTCCAACCCCTCCTCATCCTCATCCGGGTCGACATAGATCGGCTCGCCTGCCACGACAGCGAGCGTCCCGAAAGGCAGGTTGAGCGTCATCCAACTCCAGGTCTGGAACGCCTTGTAGCGGCTGGTGGCCGTCGCTGCGGGTATGATCGGGCGCCCAGACAGACGCGCCAGTGTCACGATGCCTTGACCAGCGACCCGTGCTGGCCCCGGGGGCACATCCGCCGTCATGGCGACGCAGTCGCCGTTCGCCAGAACGCGCAGTGCCGCACGAAGTGCATAAGCGCCGCCGCGGTTTCGTCGCCGCGTCCCCGCGCCAGCGCCCCTGATCATGTCCATCCCGAAATGCTCGAGAACTTGTCCGATCAGCTCCGCGTCGCCGTGGCGCGCAACCATGCTGTGCACCTTCAGCCCGCCGCGTTCCACCCGCGGGAGCATGAGGAACTGCCCGTGCCACATAGCCAGGATGAAGGGGCTGTGCGCTCGCACGAATGCCGCCGTATCAGCGGGCTCACCGACGACGCGCGACGTACGATAGACGAAGTCCACGTACCGCGCGAGGAAGCGGCCGGCGAACCGGTTGAGGCGAGCCTTGTCGACAGGAAATCGAGCCACCCTCTGGCGTGCCTTTTGGCAAACTTGGGAATCGGTATGCGCAGCCCGTCCCCTTGATTGGGGTGTCTATAGCGGATAAGCACCCTTTGCAATTGCAAATCTGAGCGATTGCTGATCGGAGAGACTGGCGCTGATCGGTTGCCGCCAGCAGGAGTTCCACAGAAGCAGACGAATGGCGAATGTAGGCCTAGGGAAGCGCAGCCCGGCGGCAATTCAGTCGGCTTGTCAGGCGATGCCGAAATGCGGTCGTCGAGCATAGTCCCGATTGGGCTAAGGCCGCCTTCGGGCCTGCCGCTAGCTTACTCTCGACATGCTGTTCATCGACCATGGCATCTTCCGGCTCTTCTACATCAACCGGCATCGCCTGGGCGAGAACGCATGGCGGTCCGCCCAGCCCGCGCCGCACCACATCAGGGCGATGGCTCGAGAAGGGATCCGCACCATCGTCAATCTGAGGGGTCCGCAGGATTGTAGCAGCTACTGGCTGGAGGAAGCTGCGTGCCAGCGCTACGGCATAACGCTCGTCAATTACAAGGTGCGGTCACGCGCCGCGCCAAGCCGCTCCGAGCTTAGAGGCGCCCGTGAGCTGTTCGAGCGGATCGAATATCCGATGCTGATGCACTGCAAGTCGGGCGCAGACAGGGCCGGCCTGATGAGTGTCCTTTACCGCCATCTGCGCGAGGGTGTACCCATCGAGATTGCCAAGAAGGAGCTGTCATGGCAATTCGGCCACTTCCGCCAGGCCGATACCGGCATTCTGGACTACTTCTTCGAGCGCTATCTGCAGGACACCGCTGAGCGGCCAATGCCGTTCTTCGACTGGGTGGAGCACGTCTACGATCCGATCGAGCTGAAGCGCTCGTTCCAGGCCAGCACTTGGGCGAACAGGCTCGTCAACGGCGTGCTTCGCCGGGAGTAGCTATCGCGTCAATCCGGATGCTTTGATCCGGGGATCGGAGAGGAATCCGGATCGAGCAGGCGGTGCAGGTGCACGATGAAGTAGCGCATGTGGGCGTTATCGACCGTCTTTTGCGCCGCCGCCTTCCATGCTTTGTAGGCCTCGGCATAGTTCGGGAAAATGCCGACGATGTCGAGCTCATCGAGGTTTCGGAACTCGACGCTATCAAGCGAAACCAATTCGCCTCCAAACACGAGGTGAAGCAGCTGTTTCTGCTTGGACTTGCCGTGAGTTGTCTCTGTGGTGGCTTTGCTCATCATCTCGCTCGTCCATGCAGGTGCCGTGCTCGCCGACTGCTGTGCCAAAACGTTCGACATCGGGCAAGAGTGCCCATGACACTTGCTTACGTCGGACGCACCGGCCAGCGGCGCCACCCAGTCTACGAGCAGGCCTCTTCACCCTGGGATTTGAGCAGCCCCAGCCTTCGGTCGTCGACGATACCAGATGGCCATGAACTCCATAGATGCCATCGACAGCAAGCCCGCCGCCAGCACAACCGCTTCCGCGATGGTGTAACCCCACAAGTCGACGACGATGGCCAGAATGGCCGGTGCCAGGGCGTTTACGAGCAGATACGGTGTGGCTAGCACGCCGAGCACCGTCCCGTATCCCTGCGGTCCGAAGAGGGCCAGTGGCACTGCACCGCGAACGATCGTCACCAACCCATTGGCGATCCCGAAGAAGATGATGAACATGAGGGCAGCCGAATAGCTGCCACTACCCGCCATCAGAACAATGAAAGCAAGCGGCATACCGCCGACTGAGATGCGCCCCAGGTCGATGGCGTGCAAACGGCGGCCAAACAGGATTTCAGCTACCCGGCCGGCCACTTGCGCTACGCCTTTCAGCGAGGCCAATGCCACCGCCGCGGCAGCCGACAGGCCGTTCGCTTCGAGGACAGCGGGGAGATGCACCGCCATGGCGCCGAACACGAAGGCGCTGGCTGAAGTGACGACGGCGAACAGGAGGATGGCGAGTGTCCGCGCTCGGCCTTCGAGCGGTGGATCGGCTACCGCCGAAGATAAATGCGCCTCTCCTTTTGCAGATGCCGCTGACGGCGCTTCACGGCGCGCTAGCCCCCACCAATGCAATGGCAAGCAGAGAAAGATGTTGAACCCCGCGTAGATCACCAAGGTGAGCCGCCAGCCGAACTCGGCAGTGAGTACGTGGCCGATGGGCCAGAAGAAGGTCGAGGCGAAGCCACCGAACAGTGTGAGATAGGAGATCGCTCGGCGCCCGCGATGGGGCGCAACCTGGACAAGGGCGGCGAACGCAGCATCGTAAAGCGACATGCGCATGCCGAGGCCCATGACGGCCCAGCCAGCAAGGTAGACGGCCGGATGCGTGGCTGCTGCGACGATGAGAAGGGACGCCGCGCACAATACTGAACCTACGCTCATCACCAGCCTGGCACCCTTGGTATCGATCGCCTTACCGACCGCGGTAGAAACGAAGCTTGAGGCCAGCAAACCGATCGTGAGACCAGAGAAAACGAGGGTGCGGCTCCATCCCGTATCCGCGGCGATGGGGGTCGCGAGGACACCAAGAGCATAGAGCGTCGTTCCCCATGCCACGATCTGCGTGACGCCTAGAGCCAGAATGGCCGTTCCGATAGGCGAGACAATCCATGCCCAGGCAGATCCCACGGGCGTGCTCTCAGTGCCTCGCAACATGGGCCAGCTCGTGCTCCAAGTCCCATACGTTTGCGCCAGATTAGCGCCGCCAAATGCGGTCCGTCACGCACCGCCCGTGCACGGCAGCTCTGCGTCGATGCCTGCAATAGCCGCCATCTGGACGGGGGCTGCCGGAGGGCCAATATGGTCCGGCAAGGAGAGCCTTCAGAATGAATGACAAGGAAGAGAATCGCTTTGCGGCCCGCGCGGCGCGCTACATGCGGGTGGGGACGAACGTTGGCGCAGTCGCGGCCCGGGTCGCGGGGCAGCAACTCTTCGGTCTCGAAAGCGATCGCTCCCGAAATGCTGCGGAGCTGGCGGCCGCGCTCGGCGGCCTCAAAGGGCCGCTCATGAAGGTAGCGCAGCTTCTGTCAACGATTCCGGAGGCCCTACCGCCCGAGTATGCCCGTGAGCTTTCTCAATTGCAGAGCCAGGCGCCGCCAATGGGGCCCGCGTTCGTGCGGCGCCGGATGGTGGCAGAGCTTGGGCCGGACTGGGCATCACGCTTCAAGAGCTTTGAGCCAGAAGCTTCGGCATCCGCCTCGCTGGGGCAGGTGCACAAGGCCGTGTCTCACGATGGCCGCTTGCTCGCCTGCAAGCTGCAGTACCCGGACATGCAATCCGCCGTCGAGGCCGATCTCACTCAATTGAAGGTCGTGTTCTCGATTCACGCCCGGATGGATCCTGCGGTCGACACGCGAGAGATCCTGACCGAGATCGCGGCGCGACTACGGGAGGAGCTGGACTATGAGCTGGAGGCGCGGCACATGCGGCTCTATGCCCAGATCTTCGATGGCGATTCACTTATCCGCGTGCCGCATGTGGAGGACGAGCTATCGACGAAGCGGCTGTTGACGATGAGCTGGCTCGAAGGCAAGCCGCTGCTGACTTACAAGGAGGCACCTCTCGAGCAGCGCAACGTGATCGCACGTGCTCTATTCCGGGCGTGGTGGTATCCGTTCAGCCATTACGGCGTCATCCACGGCGATCCGCATCTCGGCAACTACACGATCTTCGAGGAGGGTGGCGTTCCAGCCGGCATCAACCTGCTGGATTACGGCTGCATCCGCACGTTCCGCACGCCATTCGTCCAGGGCGTCATCGACCTTTACACGGGTCTGTTGACGGGCAACCAGGAGCTCATCGTTCACGCCTACGAGACCTGGGGCTTCAAGGGCCTCACGCAGGAACTGATCGAGGCGATGAACATTTGGGCACGTTTCATCTATGGTCCGCTGCTCGACAATCGCGAGAGGACCATTGCCGAAGGCACAACTCCAGGAGAGTACGGTCGCCGCGAAGCGTTCCAAGTCCACAAGATCCTGAAGGAGAAAGGCCCGGTGGTCATTCCCCGCGAGTTCGTCTTCATGGACCGAGCGGCTATCGGGCTCGGGGGGGTCTTCCTGCATCTCAACGCGCGGATGAATTGGTATCGCCTGTTCAACGAGACGATCGAGGATTTCGACCTCGCCGAAGTGGCAGAACGCCAGCGCACCGCGTTCACGGCGGCAGGCGTGCCGCTGCCTTAAGATGAAAATTTACACCCTCTGGTGACGGGCCTTGGCGGCGCGCTCGAGGGCAGCGCAGGTGAGCGCATCGAGGCCGAACTTGTCGGCCAGAAGTTCAAGAAAACGCACTTCCTCGAGCTTCACCTTGAGATCCGAAGCCGCGACTTCAGCAGCAAGCACATAAGCCGTTTCGCGCAGGCGCTGTGGAAGGACCTCGGCGATCATGTTGAGGACGTTGTCCAGCCCATCGGGGCCGCTCAGAACCGCCCCACACTCCTCGGCCTTTCGCACCAGCCAGTCCTGACCGTATCCCTGGAACGCGGGGAGCTGCTGGACGATAGAGCCGATCCGGGACAGCTCGTCGTCGGTCATGGCCCGGTCTACGGCCGAAACGGTGATCATCGCGTAGACCAGCGCCTCTTGCGGCGTCAGACGAGAAGACATGCGTCCCCCTTTCCAAACAGAGCCAGACTTCCCCTCGTCTAGCACACCACATCATGACGTGAATGCGACCCTTGCGATTGACGCTTAAGTTCGGCGCACCTAGGTTGCCCCGCAACCATTCCAGCCGAGGCGCATCGCGCCCTGACGTTAGCCCTATGACGAGAATCGATCCCAAGCTTACAGAAGCCGCCAGAAACTCGCGCGCCTGGCCGTTCGAGGAGGCACGGCGGCTGGTTGCTCGCCTGGAGCGCCAGGGGTGCGGACCTGACAAAGTGGTCATTTTCGAGACCGGCTACGGCCCCTCGGGCTTGCCTCACATCGGCACGTTCGGCGAAGTGGCGCGCACGAGCATGGTGCGGCATGCCTTCGAGGTGCTGACCGGGGGCAAATGGAAAACGCGCCTCATCTGCTTCTCGGACGATATGGACGGCATGCGCAAGGTGCCGGACAACGTCCCGAACAGGGAGATGCTGCAGGAGCACTTGCACAAGCCGTTGACGAGCGTGCCCGACCCATTCGGCAAATACGAGAGCTTCGCGCACCACAACAACGCGATGCTGCGCGAGTTCCTCGACCGGTTCGGCTTCGACTACGAGTTCTTTTCGGCAACCGAGTGCTACAAGTCCGGCCGCTTCGACGCCACGCTGCTGAAAATGCTCGAGGTCTACGACGAGGTTAAGGAGATCATTCTCCCCACCCTCGGGCCTGAGCGGCGCGCAACCTACTCGCCGTTCCTTCCGATCTGCCAGCGGACAGGCCGCGTGCTGCAGGTTCCGACGGTGGAACGGCACCCCGACAGGGGCACGATCGTCTACCTCGATCCCGAAACCGGCGAAAGGGTCGAGACGCCGGTCACCGGTGGACGCGTGAAGTGCCAGTGGAAGGCCGACTGGGCGCTCAGATGGACCGCGCTCGGCGTCGACTACGAGATGGCCGGCAAGGACCTGATCGATTCGGTGACGTTGTCCTCGAAGATCTGCCGGGCGCTTGGCGGCACTCCGCCCGAGGGCTTCATCTACGAGCTGTTCCTGGACGAAAAGGGTCAGAAAATTTCGAAGTCGATCGGAAACGGCATCACGATCGAGGAGTGGTTGACCTACGCGACGCCCGAGAGCCTGTCGCTGTTCATGTACCAGAAGCCGAAGTCGGCGAAGCGGCTTTACTTCGATGTCATCCCGCGAGCGGTCGACGAATACTTGCAGTTGCTTGCGGCCTATCCGGCGCAGGACGAGAAGCAGAAGCTCGACAACCCGGTGTGGCACATCCATGCCGGCGAGCCTCCGCACGCGGAGCTGCCGATCAGCTACGGGCTGCTGCTCAACCTCGTCGCGGCATCCAACGCCGAGGACAAGTCCGTCCTTTGGGGCTTTATCCGGCGGCACGCCCCCGATGCGACGCCGGAGAAGTACCCCGTGCTCGATCAGCTTGCTGGCTATGCGGTGACCTACTACCGCGACTTCGTGCTGCCTACGAAGACGTACCGGCTTCCGGACGATACGGAGCGGCGAGCACTTGAGGTGCTGGAGCAAGAGCTCGGCAAGGCCTCGCCGGACGCGAAAGCCGAGGACCTGCAGAACATCGTTTACGAGGTCGGCAAGGCAAACGGGTTCGCCGACAAATTGCGGGATTGGTTCCGTGCCATTTACGAGGTCCTGCTCGGGCAGTCGCAGGGTCCGCGGTTCGGGTCGTTCATCGAGCTATACGGCATCGAGGAAACGCGGCGCCTGATCCGGAAGGCGCTCGCCGGCGAGCTGGCGGGGGCGAAGGAGAACGTCTAATTCGCCCGTCGCATGCTTATCAGCAGGGCTAACTGGCACGTCGCCTGCGACGCGCCATTTCGACTTCGCCTCCACGGTTCTGCATCGCGGAAAGGTCCAGCCGCCAGATACGAGAAATAATCTCGAGGAACCGCTCCTCGCGGGCGCGCACCTGTTCCGGCGTCCACGCTTCGGCCGCACTGATCTCACGCGTGATGACGGGCATCTCGCCCTGGGCATGCTTGAAGTAGATGGCCTTCTTGCGAAAGAAGTCCTGATTGCTCGCCCGGTCGTTCTGGTTCCGCCGGACGAGAACCAGGTTGCCCAGCGACTGGGTGAGCAGCTCGCGTTCGTCGTTGTCCGGGAACCACTCACGCCAAAGGCCGTTGCGGCCCGGGCTTTGCGGCAGGATGTGCTCGACGGTCCAGTCGACCGGATCGAGGTTCTGCGGCTCTCCGGCCAGCTCATCGTTGAGGCGAAGCAGGACGAGCTTGCACGTCTGCGGATGACGCTCGTGCAAGTTGCGGAGGTTGTACGTGATATGCCGCTGCTCGTCGCTGGTGAGCAGGCAGGGTGAGCGCACGGGATCGAAGATGCTGCCGTCCTCCAGCGCGGAGAGAACGCCTGCAAACCGTGTGGCCCGTTTCCCAGCCCCGATGCACAGCAATCGCAGCGAATAAGCAAAAGGCTCCACAACCTGGAGGAACCTGAGCATCTCCGCTGGGTCGCAGCGGTGCAGGCTGAACCACTTCATGGTGGCCGGCACCCACTCGGAGCTACCGAGCCAGTTGAGATAGCGCAGCAACCGCGTGATCTCCGCGGATTCGGGCGCGCCCTCATGATGGGCGCGGCGGATGATGTCGTAGGCCTCCACGTTGGGGAGTAGCACATTGGAAACGAACGCTTCGCTTCCCCCCGCCTCCTGCATCACTGTCCGGATGCCAGTGATGATCGGGAGCCGTCCCCGGCCTTCGATGACGCGAAGATGGCTGAGAAACGCGTCGTACTCGCTGCCCAGGCGCTGCTCTGCTGCCCTCCACTGCTCGATCACCGCCGCGGCGCGCTCGGGAGCAACGCCTCCCAACACCTCGGCCTTTATGATGTCCTTGCGCGCGAACGGCCGCCCACGGTCATTGAGGACCGAGAACATCCGGTGTCCATGATCGACATCAGTGGTAACGATCACCACGGCATGGCAACGGTTGAGAAGATAGTCGAGGATTCGCTGCCGATCCGCGATCGTCAGCGCCTGCATCTCCGCCATGAAGTGGTTCTCGCACCTCCAGCATGGCCTCGGTGCACGGCTCCAGGACAATATCCGTAGGCGAGTGCAAGCACGCGCTCGGGTTGAGAACGTACGCTCTGAAGAAGTGATCGTCGCTGCCCTGCAGCTGCAGTCGATGCGTGTGTCCACCACTCGGCGACTTGCCGACCGTGATGAGTTCCTGGAGCTTCGAATAGTTGCCGACCCCATCCGCTGCGGCCAAATCCCGCAAGACCGCCAGCAGGATCGTCACCGTTATGAGCCGCTGCTGTCCGTCGACGATCTCGAGGTTACGGGGGAACAGAGGTGGACCCTTCCTCCAATCCGCGTGGGCGCCGGAGTCCGTAAGGAGAATAGCTCCGAAGAAATAATCCGGCTCGACCGGCTCGCTATCGCCGCCGAGAGCGAGCAAAATGTCGTCGAGGAGCTGTCCCGCCTCCTTGACGGTCCATGCATAGCGGCGCTGATAAGACGGAACCGTGAACCGAAAAGGGTCGGAGAATAACTCAACAATGCGAAGCGGCGCAGTAAAGAGGCCTGGAAACATCTGCTACTTTGTGTTGTTGGGGCGGAAAGTTTTCGCCCGGCGATGTGATCCAAGTCAACGTTACCACCCGTCAGGGGAGGCGAATAGGGCGTCGAGGTAGCATTTTTAACACTTGTATATAAGTTTTGATGTCGACCCGGCGTCCAACGACTTGCTCGGGGAAGGGGAGTTCAGCCGTGAACATTCGTGACGACGGTGCTGGTATCCGTCACGTCTACAAGATTCTGCCCCGAGCGGATTGGGAGCACGCGTGCCGTCACGGCACCTATGCCGGTTCGCCCGACGATTTGCGCGACGGCTTCATACACCTCTCCGCGGCGGATCAAGTTGCAGCCACGGCTGCCCGGCACTTCCGGGGCATCCGAGACCTTGTCCTGGTGGCGCTGGACCCGGACGCGTTGGGCGAGGCTCTCAGGTGGGAGCCCTCACGGGGCGGGGCGCTCTTCCCGCACTACTATGGCCCGCTGCCGGTCAGCGCGGCCCGGTGGTGGCACCCGCTCGAGCTTGCGGCGGACGGGGTGCCGATCATTCCCGCGGAGATCGAGGCATGCTGAGAACGACACTCGAGCTGGCTCGCCCGCTGCTGTTTGCCCTCGATCCCGAGACGGCCCACGAGTTCACGCTACGCACGCTGGAGGCAGGCCTCTATCCGCGCGCTGAAAAGCCCGATGATCCACGGCTTGCTATCAAGCTCTGGGATCTGGAGTTTCCCAACCCATCGGCATCGCGGCGGGGTTCGACAAAGATGCCCGCGTGCCGGATGCTCTGCTGAGAATTGGGTTCGGATTTGCCGAGATCGGCACGGTGACGCCTCGGCCGCAGTCCGGAAACCCGCGCCCTCGCGTGTTCCGCCTGATCGGTCATCGTGCCATCATCAATCGGCTTGGCTTCAACAGCGCTGGCCATGACCCAGCGCTGCGGCGGCTGCAGCGACGGCCCAGGCTCGGCGTGGTGGGCGTCAATATCGGAGCCAATAAGGAGAGCGCGGATCGGACGGCCGATTATGTCCTCGGCCTCGAGACGTTCTACGACGTCGCGAGCTATCTGACCGTGAACATCTCTTCTCCGAACACGCCGGGGTTGCGCGATCTGCAGGCACCGACAGCGCTCGACGAGCTCCTCGGGAGGCTCATGGCGGCCCGGGAACACCGAATTTCTGCCGGCGCACGACGGGTGCCCGTTGTCGTCAAAATTGCTCCGGACATCGCAGAGGAGGATCTCCCTGCTATCGTGGAGCGACTTGTTCGCCCACAACGTCGATGGCATTGCTGTCTCCAACACCACGTTGGCAAGGCCCGGGCTGCCGATGACGGCACTGACACAGGAGTTTGGCGGACTTTCAGGCCGTCCGCTGTTCAACCGCTCGACGGCGATGTTGGCGCGCGTGTATCGGCTGACCGGCGGTCGCGTGCCACTCATCGGCATCGGCGGCATCGACAGCCCGGAGGCGGCAGTGGCGAAAATCGAGGCGGGAGCAACGCTGATCCAGCTCTACACTGGGCTGGTCTACGAAGGACCGAGATTAATCGATCGCATCAAGGATGGCCTCATCGCGGCGGTCGAACGCACCAACGTTTCTTCGATCTCAGGCCTTGTCGGCACGAAAGCCGAGGAGTGGGCCCGCCGTCCGCTCGATAACTGAACCTCGTCAGGCGACGACAGATCGCGAAAAGGAGGCTCGTTCCAGCGCGGGAAAGCGGGCGAGCAACGTCAGAGCCCGAACGATGTTGAACACCAACATCGAAATCCAGAGCCCGTGGTTGCCGTAGAGCGGCTGGAGCACCGACCACACGGCGAAGAACAGCAATACGCTCAAAATCATCATGTTGCGCATGTCGGCGGTGCGTGTCGCGCCGATGAAGATGCCGTCGAGCTGAAAGCACCAGACGCTAACGACGGGCATCAACGCCGCCCAGATGAGATACTCGCGCCCGGCCAAGCGAACATCGGGACTCGTCGTCATGAAGTCGATGATAAGCGGCCCGGTAAGCCAGATCCCGATGGTCAGCAACAAGCCCGTTGCGCCTGCCCACAGCGTCGACAGGAGCACCGCCTCGCGGAAGCGGGGCTGCGTGCGCGCGCCGATCGACTGACCGACTAGGCTTTCGGCGGCGAAGGCGAAGCCGTCGAGCAGATAGACCGCCACCATCGTGATGGAGTTGAGCACGGCGTTGGCGGCGAGCGTTACGTCCCCCGATCGCGCACCCTGTGCTACGAAGAACACGAACACCGACAGCGCGCACAAGGTGCGGATCATGATGTCGGTGTTGACCTGGAACGTCCGCTTCATGCGGCCGACATCCAGCACTTGGCTGAGCGGGGCACTGGCACCTCGCCGCACAAGGTCCGCTCGCGCCAGCATCAACCCAAGAAGTGCGGCCGCCCACTCGGCTAGCAGTGCCGCCAGGCCAACACCCGAAATGCCGTACTCCAGGCCGATCACGAAGAGCACAGCAAGCAGAACGTTGACGATATTGAGAAAAATCTGGATCACGAACGCCAGCCCGGCGCGGCCCAGGCCGATGAACCAGCCGAGCAGCGCGAAGTTGATCAGCCCTGCCGGTGCCGCCCAGATTCTGGATCTCGAAATAGGTTCGCGCCGCGCTCTCGACGGCGGCCGATGCTCCCATGATCTGAAATGCCGCCCAGGCGATGAGCGCTTGCGCCGCAATCATCGCCAAACCGGCCGCCATCGCGATGAGCAGAGCCCGATGCAGGTTGGCCGCGACCTCCGCGGTGTCCTGCGCACCTAGTGCCTGCGCCGTCAGGCCTGTGGTGCCCATGCGCAGGAAGCCGAAACCCCAGTAGAGGAAGTTGAAAATTGTCGCCCCGACAGCCACCGCTCCGATGAGGTGCGCCTGCCCGAGCTGGCCGACGACGACGGTATCGACAAAGCCAATGAGCGGCACGGTCGCGTTTGACAGCATGATGGGCAGCGCGATGGCCACGACGTCGCGATGACCAATCGGCCGCGCGCTGATGTGCTGCCGCTCTTCGGGACCCTTAAGTTGCATGTCACAGACCGATGTGCCGGCTCAGGTCTCCTTGCCGGACCGGCCCATGCCGAGAAGCCGCGCAATGAGCCAGATCGGGATCACGACCATTGCGCCGAGTAAGAGGTGCTCCAGCAGCCACTCCAAGGACCCGAAGCCCATCTCCCAGATGCGCCGCAACGTTCGATCGAGGAAGAGCAGGATGTTGTCCGGCCGAATGTCGAGCGCCGACATCACGACGCCGACGACGATGGAGATCAGCGCCAAGCGGACGAGCACGCTGACGGGATTGCCGCCGAAAAACCGATTATGTTGCATGTTCTCCAGCCTTGCTGAGCCGCCGCGCCGCAGGGAGAGGCGCTTCTCTCCGCGCGACCCGAGCCTCTAGCATAGATCGCACCAGGACTGAACCTTCGAGCGGAAGCTCACCCGCATCTCCGCGCCTGCGAGCCACATGACCCGCAAACGGCCGACCAACCGTTCCCCAACGGGAGCACGCACCGATCCACTGCTGCCGGAGCGCTTCGAGCAGTGGTTCCGATCGCGCAGGTGGTCCATCCGGCCGCATCAGCTCGCAATGCTGGAGAAAGCCCGCGCGCGGCGCTCGACGCTGCTCATCGCTCCGACCGGCGCGGGCAAGACACTGGCCGGCTTCCTGCCGAGCCTCGTCGCGCTGGCCGGCGAACGACCCCGGCGAGGGCGCCGGCCTCCACACACTCTATATCTCGCCCTCAAGGCGCTCGCGGTCGACGTTGCGCGCAACCTGCTCACGCCTGATCGAGGAAATGGGCTTCCCTTCCGCGTCGAGACGCGCACAGGGGACACCTCGAGTCGCGCAAAGGCAGCGCCAGCGCGTGCGCCCGCCCGACATGCTGCTGACGACGCCCGAGCAGGTCGCGCTGCTGCTCTCGCCACGCGGACGCGGCCGACTTCTTCGCCGGACTTCGGACGGTGATCCTCGACGAGCTGCATGCGCTGTCGCCACCAAGCGCGGCGACCTGCTGGCGCTCGATCTCGCGCGGCTCGGCACGCCTGGCGCCGGGCACGATCCGCATCGGTCTGTCGGCCACGGTCGCACGACCCGAGCGAGCTGCGCGCCTATCTCGTGCCGCAGCCGAGCCCGAAGCGCGCCATCCGCCTCGCCGACCTGATCGTCGCCGACGGTGGCGCCAAGCCGCGACATCGCGCATGCTGGAAACCGAGCAGCCGCTGCCCTGGGCCGGGCATACCGACCCGCTATGCCGTGCCCGAGATCTACGCGGCCATCAGGGCGCACCGGCTGTCGCTGCTGTTCGTCAACACGCGCAGCCAGGCCGAGCTGCTGTTCCAGGAGCTCTGGCGATCAACGAGGACAATCTGCCGATCGCGCTGCACCACGGCTCGCTCGATGCGGCGCAGCGGCGCAAGGTCGAGGCGGCAATGGCCGCCGGGCGCGCTCGCGCGCCGTGGTGTGCGACCTCCACCCTCGATCTCGGCATCGACTGGGGCGACGTCGACCTCGTCATCAATGTCGGCGCGCCGAAGGGCGCGAGCCGGCTGATCCAGCGCATCGGTCGCGCCAATCACCGCCTGGACGAGCCCTCGCAAGGCGCTGCTGGTGCCGTCCAACCGCTTCGAGGTGCTGGAATGCCGCGCGGCGCTCGACGCGGCGAGGCCGGCGACCAGGATGCCGTGCCGCATCCGGACCGGCGCGCTCGACGTGCTGGCCCAGCACGTGCTGGGGCATGGCCTGCGCGGCGCCGTTCCATGCCGACGCGCTTTACCGCGAAGTGCGCTCCGCCGCAGCCCTATGCGACCTGCCGCGCGGCGATTTCGATCGCGTGCGTCGATTTCGTGGCGACCGGCGGCTACGCGCTCACGCGCCTACGAGCGCTACGCCGCGACTGCGGCCGACGGGCGACGGCCGCCTGCGCGCTCGCCCACCCGCGCATCGCCCAGCAGTACCGCATGAATGTCGGCACCATCGTCGACGCGCCGATGATCAAGATGCGTCTGGTCGGCGCGCGCGGCGCGGCCCAGGCACCCGGCACGGCCGCGCGGCTCGCCGGCGGGCGGGTGCTGGGCGAGATCGAGGAGTATTTCGTCGACCAGCTGCAGCGTCGGCGACACGTTCGTCTTCGCCGGCGAGGTGCTGCGCTTCGAAGGCATGCAGGACACCGACGCCTTCGTCTCGCGCACCTGCGACCGCCGAGCCGAAGATCCCCACCTATGAGGGCGGCAAGTTTCCGCTCTCGACGCATCTGGCCATCGCGCGTGCGCGAGCATGCTGGCCGACCCCGCCAGTGGCGGCGCTGCCCGAGCCGGTTGCCGAGTGGCTGGCGATCCAGCAGCGCGCGCTCGATCGCTGCCGGGCGCCGACGAGGTGCTGGTCGAGACCTTCCCGCGCGGCAACCGGCATTACTCGTGGTCGCTACCCGTTCGAGGGCCGGCTCGCCCACCAGACGCTCGGCATGCTGCTGACGCGGCGCCTCGAGCGCGCTCGGCGCTCTGCCCGCTCGGGCTTCGTCGCCAACGACTATGCGCTCGCCGTCTGGGGCCTGCGGCGATCTCGCCGACATGATCGCGCGCCGGCGCGCTCGATCTGGCGCGCCTGTTCGACGAGGACATGCTGGGCGACGACCTGGAGGCCTGGCTCGCCGAATCGAACCTGATGAAGCGCACCTTCCGGGTCTGCGCGATCATCGCCGGACTGATCGAGCGCCGCCATCCGGGCCAGGAAAAGACCGGCCGGCAGGTCACCATCTCGTCCGACCTCATCTACGATGTGCTGCGCCGGCACGACCCGGGCCATGTGCTGCTGGAGGCGGCCTGGGCCGATGCGGCAACCGGGCTATTGGATATCGCCCGCCTCGGCGATTTTCTTCGCCGCATAAAAGGACGAATCAGACACCAATGCGCTTGGCAAGCGTGTCGCCATTGGCGGTGCCCGTCCTGCTGGAAATCGGGCGCGAGCTGGTTCATGGTGCGGCACGCGAGGGGCTGCTGCGCGAGGCAGCCGAGGAGCTCATCGCCGAGGCCGTCGGGGAAGGGAACATAATGCTCGGACTGAAGCCGGAGCGCTTCGCCTCTTGGACGACTTCATCACCCGGCCGATCTCCATTTGCGGCAGAACGTTCCTCGCCGACAATCCGGCGCCCTCTACTGGCCGGCCGAAAAAACGCTGATCGTTGCCGATCTGCATTTCGAGAAAGGCTCTGCCTACGCCAGCCGGGGCACATGCTGCCGCCTTACGACACCCGCGCAGACCTTGCTGCGGCTGGCGCAGGTCATCGAACGACTGGACGCTGAAACCGTCGATTGCGCTCGGCGACAGCTTCCACGATGGCGATGCAGCGGACCGGATCAGCAAGGACGATCTCGAGATCCTGAAAATCATCCAGGAGGACCGCGAGTGGATCTGGGTCACCGGCAACCATGACCCGGTCGTTCCGGAGATCTTCGGTGGCGGGCGCGTCGATGAGCTGATGCTCGGCGGCATCGCGCTCCGCCACGTGCCGCGCCTCGGCCGATCACACACGAGATCGCCGGTCACATGCACCCGGCGGCACGCATCTCGATTTACGGCACCTCGCTCCGCCGCCCCTGCTTCGTCGGCAACGGCTTGCGCCTGATCCTCCCCGCTTTCGGCGCCTACACCGGCGGCCTCAACGTCCTCGACGACGCCTTCCTGCCCTACTTCGACGATGACGGCTTGTCCGTCTGGATGTTGGGGGAAGAAGGGCTTTACCCGATCGCCACCAGGCTGTTGCGGCGGGATTGAGCGACAGGCGTTAGACCCAGGTACAGCGCAAGACGGGAGGCCGCCTCCTTACATCACCGCCTCGATCAAGAACGGTCCCGGCGAGTTCAGGCCCTGCTCCAACGCACGGTTCACCTCCTCCATCGTCTCGGCGCGCACCCCGGGTACGCCCATTCCGCGGGCGAGAGAGACCCAGTCAATGTCAGGGCGGCCCAAGTCGAGCATGTCGAGCGCCTTGCGACCGACATTGGAGGCGCCGACGTTCGCGAGCTCGTGGCGCAGGATGGCGTAAGCGCGGTTAGAGAAGACGATCGTGGTGACGTCGAGCTGCTCGCGCGCCTGCGTCCATAGCGCCTGCACCGAGTACATGAACGAGCCGTCCGCCTGCAGCGCAATCACCTTGCGATCAGGACAGGCGATGGCTGCCCCCACCGCCATCGGCGGTCCGATGCCAATGGAGCCACCCATGTTGCGCAGCCAGTCGTGCGGCTGGGCGGTTCGGGTCGGCGGGAAGAAGTTGCGGCTCGCCGTGATGCCTTCATCGACGACGATGGCATTCTCGGGCATCAGCGCAGCCACCGAGCGCGCGATGCCGATGTCGGTGATACGACCTGTTGCCGGTGCGGGTGGATCCAGGCTCGCGATCTCGGCCGCGGCGTCGTTGGCACCCAACGCATCGGCCAGCCATTCGAGTGCGTGGACCACGTCCTCCTCGGGTCGGGCCAGCGTGTGGAATTGCGTGTCCGGTTGAGCGAGCAGGCTCGGTTTGCCGGGATAAGCGAAGAAGGCCACGGGCGGCTTCGAGCCGGCGAGAATGATGCGTTTGAATCCCCGCAACCTCTCGACGGCGTGATCCACCGGATAGGGAATGCAGTCGACCGGCACGCGTCCTGCGCCGCGTTCCATACGCGCGTTGAACGTCTCAGCTGAAAGCTGCGCACCGGTCTTCTGCGCGATCTTGCCTGCCAGCTCCAGGCCGCGCTGCCGCAAGGCAACTCCGCCCAACAGAATGAGCGTCGGCTCGCCGGAACGCAGTGCTGTCACCGCCTCCTCAACGGCCTTGGCATCAACACGGCGGCGTTCCGGAATCGGCGGAACCTGCGCAATTCCGCTTCCTTCATCCCAAGCCGTGTCACCTGGGAGGATGAGCGTCGCGACACCAGTTGGCGGTGAGCATGCGGCGACGATGGCTGCGGCCCCATCGGCAGCAACGGATTTCGCATTAGGCGACGTGCGGACCCACTTCGAGAACGGCCGCGCAGCCGCCTCGATGTCGGAGGTCAGCGGCGCATCATAGGCACGGTGCCAGGTTGCGTGGTCACCAACGATGTTGACCACCGGCGTCGACGATTTCATCGCGTTGTGCAGATTGGAAAGGCCGTTCGCCAGACCCGGCCCGAGGTGCAGCAGGGTGGCGGCCGGCTTCTCTGCCATGCGCGCATAGCCATCCGCCGCACCCGTTGCCACGCCTTCGTGGAGCGCCAGCACGCAGCGCATGCTTTCCACGCGGTCGAGGGCCGCCACGAAGTGCATTTCGGACGTGCCCGGATTGGCAAAGCAGACGTTCACGCCTCCGGCAACCAGTGTGCGGACCAGGCATTCCGCACCGTTCATCTGCGCCTGCGTGCCTTCCTCCATGGGATCCTCTCCAGTCGTTTCGAAAGCCGACCGGTTATCAGGCTCGAAAAGGGCGGCTACTGTCGAAAACCACGGAGGAAACCCAAGGAGACCGACAATGAGCGAGACAACCGCGCCGGACAATGGCGTTGCAGTTATCACGGGAGGCGCGTCGGGAATAGGTTACGCAACCGCAGTCCAGCTCCACGAGGCAGGCTGGAAGCTGGCTATTTTGGACATCGGCGACGAGGCGCTGGAGGCTGTTCGGCGGAACCTCGGCAGCAAGCCCGGCGTACGGGTCGACGAAGATCGACGTGACGGACGAGCCCGCGGTCGAGCGCGAGCTGGCCGCGATCGAGGATGAAGCTCGGGCCGATAACGGGGGTCGTCAATTCAGCCGGGATCGCCGCCGATCGGCACGTTTTCGATACGCCCATCGACCTGTTCCGGCGGATTTTGGACATCAACGTGGTCGGTACGTTCATCGTCGCTCGCGCGGCGGCGCGCCATATGCAGAAGCGCGGACGCGGCGCGATCGTCAATCTCGCCTCCGTGACGGGTCTCAGAGGCTCGAAGGGCCGCTCAGCCTACGGCGCATCCAAGGGCGCGGTCGTCGTGCTGACGCAGGTGATGGCGAACGACCTCGCCCGCTACGGCATTCGCGTCAATGCGGTCGCGCCTGGGCCGGTCGATACGCCGCTCGTGGAAACAATGCACACGGCCGAAGACCGGGAGACGTGGACGCGATTCATCCCGATGCGCCGCTACGGCCGTCCGGAGGAAATTGCCTCAATGATCTGCTTCCTGCTGGATCACCGCCAGGCAAGCTACATCACTGGCGAGGTCATCGCAGTTGACGGCGGCTTCCGAGGAGCCGGCATCATAGCGGGCTGAGAGAAGTGCCGAGTGTCGGACCAGATCAGCCGAGCTCCCACGAACTCTGCGCCGGCTCGGCGGTTCACCGTATGTCGGCAGGATGGCCGCCTCGCCCCGTTGGCAACTCGTCCTTCTGACACCTATGTCATTCGATGGAAGCTTTGATCTTCCGCATGGCTGGCGACACGCTCCTGGTTGAGGCTGAAGCAGGTGCGAAACTGCAAATCCAGGTGGCGAATGCAACGGCATTCGCGCGGAGCACCGGCAGAACAGGATAGGTGCGATGAAAGTTAACAAGAGCGAAGACTATCTCCACTTGTCTTTCCATGGCATGGAGCCATCGGAGACGATCAGGACGAAGGTCCGGGAGTACGTCGACAAGCTTCAGAAGCGCTACAGCGACATCACGACGTGGCGCGTCCACGTGAACGGGCCAACCCCGGCACCGGCCAGTTTAAGGTGACAGTCGAGGCTCGTGTGCCTGGAGCCGAAATCGCCGTCGGGCGGAAGCCTGGGGATATCAATGCGCACGCGGATGCGCTCGTGGCCCTGCGCGACAGTTTTGCCGCTCTTGAGCGCCGGTTGAAGAAGCGGCGCCGCCAACAATACGGAGAGGTCAAAGTTCACGAAGGTAAGCCCCAGGGGCAAATCTCCGATATTTTCCGTGAACAAGGCTACGGTTTCGTCGAGGTTAACGATGGCCGTCGCGTGTACTTTCACAGAAACGCGGTGATCGACGAAACTTTCGAGGACCTGGACGTAGGGGATCCAGTCGAGCTGACGATCGCCTCCGACGAAAGCCCACGGGGTCCGCAGGCCACCAGCATCCGTCGCATCCGGCCATTGCGTTACAACCCGCAGCCGACCTGATGGCCGCGATTTAGCGAACCTTCAGAAATATTGCGGCCACCGCCTTGGGCGGTGGCCGATGCTTTTTCTTGAATTTCTGTAACGGTAGGCGCGCCTAATACCTGTAGAGCCCCGCGACCGGCCCTATTCTGCCTTCAAGATCCTCTGGCATAGTGAAGACGTCACCGCTGCGAATTAGCGTCTCAATGGCCAAGCGATTGAGCACGTCCTCGTTGCCCGGACCCGGCTCAGGATCGATGCGAAGCACTTGGAACTCCTCATCGAAATAACCCCAAACATTGGCGTTCTGAGCTAGGAACACACATTCGACTCGCCCGGCTATCGCATCCCGAAGCAGCATCTGTGGATCCTTGGCGCCCGGAATGGAAGCGCCATCGAGCCAAGCCCGCAGACGCCGGCGCGCATTCTCACGATCGGCACGGATGATCGGCTGGGCGATGCGCCACGCTTCGGAATGAAGCTCTTCCTTGCTTAGCCCAACTGGGTCCGATTGAATTGTATCCTGCGCGATGTGCCTGTAGGCGAGATGCTTGCGAAGATGCCCCAAGGTGCGCGGCTCTGCTGCGAGAACAAGCGGCTCTTCGCTGCTTGCCAAATGACGATCAACAGCTTTGGCCACCTCCCGAAGCAAGGTGTCGAACAGAACATTTTCATAATCTTCGGGACTCACACCCAGCGTATGGAATTTGCCGTGGTCCATTCCGCTCGCTGGATCGCCACGGTCGCGGGCATGAAATCCAAGTTGATCGTCATACTCCGTGCGCTGCCGGATCTCGGTCATACCGCTCGGCATGTTCTCGACCGCGACCTCGACCAGCTCACGCTCACGTCCCCGATAGAACCGAATATTTTCGCGCGATACGGCGAGCAGATTGAAATTCTCGCCATTCCGGAACATCGGAATCATCGGACGTAGATGATACCGTGGGCTGAGGACTACGAGCTCCGGAACCGACCGGGGCAGCTTTACCCAATGCGTTTTTCCCTTCTCGATAAGCACGGCGAGACCGTGCTCCTGATAGCGCCAGAACATGGATGCGGGCACACGCCCCCGCGCTTCTTCAAGGAGCTCATCGATCTCCGGTCGGCGAACCCCCGCTGCTTCCAACTGCTCGTCGGCCTGCTTGAGCAGGTTCGACAGTCTTATCGGATCTTGTTCGATTTCGGGGTAGGTCAGGTGCGTCGGTAGATAGATGCTAATTCTTGGAAAACCGGTCGACTGCGCAAGCGCAATGAGGTCGGCTCGTCTCATAGCTTTCCCACTTTTTGTCAGCTGGCCTCAAAGAGCGTAAGCGAAGACGCCAGCTTTTCTGTTCGTTTACTCCGGCCCGTTGGGAAGAACTCGCCTCCGGTCCGCCAAGTTCCGCCACCGGAGTCACGGCACTCCCACAAGCCTTGACCCCAGCCTACCCACAGCGCGGCCCCCCAGCCTTGACTTTTACCAATATCGAGCAGGAATTAGGTGTGTGCAATTGGCGAGAGCTGCCTGCCACATTGGCCCGAGGGCCGTATCACGAATGCTGTGACGAGGCTCGTTTCGGCAACGCCATTGAATCGTCGGGTTCCAGTCGGAAACCGTCGGAAAATGGATGGTACAGCTCCATGAAGGGATGCAGGTCATGAGACATTGGGCAGCGGCACTCGCCGGTCTCGTCGTGGCAATCCCCCTTGTCGCAGCGGACCCCTTGGATGGCCACGACTGCTTCTCCTCCGACAATGACCGGCGCATCAAGGGGTGCACGGAGCTGATCGAGCGCCCGGAGCTCACAGGGCAGCTGCTGGGATCGGCTTACGCCATGCGGGCGCTCGGCTACTCGCTCAAAGGCCTCTACGACGAGGCCATCCGCGACTACGACGAGGCGATCCGGCTGGTGCCGGACTTCGCCGTGGCCCTCAACAACCGGGCATGGGCCTATTTCAAGTCGGGTCGGGCGGAGGAAGGCCTGCCCGACGTCGAACGTTCGCTCCAGCTGCAGCCTACGAGTCCTCATGCTTATGACACGCGGGCGCACATCCGGCAGGTGATGGGCGATCCGGAAGGAGCATTGCGCGACTACGAGTCGGCCATGCGATTGGCGGCGAGCGCATGGTCCAGCTCTACCAATGCGGACTTGCGGCATTGGGTCTCTATGGCGGCCCCGTCGACGGCATCTACACTCCGATTCTGCGGCGCGCCATCGAGGCATGCGTGACCAGCAAGACCTGCGATCCCCTCCCGCCGGACGAGGAATGCCGCGCCGTCACGTCGTGACGGATCTGGTCGAGTCCGCTTGCCCCTCGGCCCGATCCAACTGCGAGCCAACCATTCCGGTATCGAGTTGAGGAGACACAGCTATGAAGTTTGTTGCGAGCTTTGCTGCGGCCCTATTGCTGCCCCTGCTGGGCATGACTGCCTCTGCCCAGGAAAGCTCCAGTGGAATCACCATTTCACAGCCCTGGGCGCGAGCAACCCCTGGCGGCGTGAAGAACGGCGCGGCTTACATGCAGATCACAGCCTCGGCGGCCGACAAGCTCGTGGACGCCCGATCGGATGCAGCCGAACGCGTCGAGTTGCACAATCATATTCACGAGAACGGCGTGATGAAGATGCGCCGCGTCGAATCGATCGAGGTGCCAGCCGGCGAGACGGTGACGCTCGGCCCCGGCGGCTACCACGTCATGCTCATGGGCCTGAAGCAGCCGCTCAAGGCGGGTGAAGAGCTGGAGCTGACGCTTGTCTTTGAAAAGGCCGGCGAGATTAACGTGACTGCCTCGATCGAGCCGATTGGTGCCAGAGGCCCAGGAGGGGCTGCACACGCGGACCATGGTCACGATCACAACCACCATCACGATCACGACCATGACCATGATCACGGCGAGCATCACCACGAGCACAAACACTAGCCACGCGCTGATGCTCTCGCGTCACCCAATACCTGTAACGAACGGCGGCGGCCCGGCTCTAGGTCGCCGCCTTTGATTTCTGCTTTGCCTTGCCCCCTCGCCCAGCCGCCGCAGCTTTCGCCTCGTTCACGGTCTTCTGCGCATATGCGGGCAGAGCGAACGCTGCGACGTGGAAGTCGGGCGTCCAATAGCGGGTCTCAATCTTCCGAGCCTTCTGCCGGCGGGCGAGCTTGGCCGCCGGTATCTCCAAATGTGCCGGCTCATCCGATCCCCAGTTGATGGCAAACTCGCCGCCGAAGTAGCAGGGTTGGTGGCACAAGTACGGTGCGCAACATTTGAACAGCGACGAGAGAATACGCGTCGTGCTGGCGAACGCGTCAGCGCAGAGGAACGGCAGGCCGTTCTGGGTTACCACAATGCCGCCAGGCTTCAGCGCCCGCTTACAGTTCGCGAAGAACTCCTCCGTGTGCAGCACCGCCGACGGGCCGATTGGCTCCGAGCTGTCGACGATGATCGCATCGAACTTCTCGGTCGTCTCCGCCACATACTTCAGGCCATCACCGATCACGATGTCGGCCCGCGGGTTGTCGAAGGCGCCATTCGAGACCTGCGGATAATACTTCAGCGAGAGATCGATGACGCTGCGGTCGATCTCGCAGAGCGTCGCCTTCTCGACGGACGGATGCTTCAAGACCTCACGGAGCACGCCGCCGTCGCCGCCGCCAATGACGAGCACCCGCCGCGGTCTCTCGAGGGCCATCAGCGGCACGTGGGCCATCATCTCATGGTAGATGAACTCGTCGAGCGTGGTGAGCTGAAAGACGCCGTCGAGAATGAGCACCGTGCCCCAGACAGCATTCTCGAAAATGACAAGGTGCTGATGCTCAGTTTTCTCCTCATGGAGGATCTTGTCCGCCTCCATGCCAACACGCCAGTGGGGATGAAACGTCTCCTCGATCCAGCGCTTCATCGACCAGCCTCCATCATTGTGCAGGCCTCTCCCTGCCTTAACCCGTCCAATCCGAACAGCGAATGAGGCGCGCACGGTCCAAGAGAGACCCGCACGCGCCCCATTCTTGATTCGTTGGCTCCGCAGGCTCAGGCCGCCCGCCGGACCTTCTCCCCGCGATCCGGAGCCTTGCGGTCGGCGGCAGCCTGCCAGCTCAGCTCCGTCAGCTCCTCGCCGCGCCTGTGCTCCTTCACGACGACGTGGCGTGCGTCGAACGCATGCTTGAGCACATCGATGGTGAGGTGAGGCTTGGCGTCGCCACACATGAACACATCGAGCGCCGCGTAGTCGGCCTCGGGCCAGCTGTGAATGCTGATGTGGCTCTCCGAAAGGACAGCCACGCCCGAAACGCCCCCGTTCGGCGTGAAGTGGTGGAGGTGGATGTGCAGGAGCGTTGCTCCAGCAATCTCCACACACCGCTTCAGTGTCCGCTCGATGTGGCGCAGATCGTCGAGTCTCTTCGCGCCGAAGAGGTCGATGATCAGGTGGCTACCGGCGAAGCGGACGCCATCGCGTTCGATGAAGAAGTCCTTCCTGTCCTCGTGCGACCCGCGCACTTGTTCGCCATTTTGCGCACCGGGCGCGTTTCCAAAGTCTTCCTTTTGGGCGGTGCTTGAACGAGTTCAAGTCCATCCCCAATTGGAAGAGGGTGTCGTCGTAGGCCATGTGACCCTCCCCAACCAGTAGACAGATGTGACCCGCCCGCTCCTTACCCTTTGGGGTTCCAGGGAACTCCTTTGACCTTTGGGGCAGGGGGACGAACGGAGAGCCCCGATATGCGATCAATGGGCCCCCTAATCAAGTGCAAAATTGCCTTACCTGGCAAATTTTTGTCGGCCGCGTTTACGATCCGCTAGGACGTTCGATTCGCCTGTCTGGCAAGGCCATTTCCAGCGTCGTGGCTAGCTCTCAGCTCCGCTTTCCCGTATCTAAAATCGGACGCGAAATTGGGAGTTCAAGATGCATCCCGAGTACGAGACCTTGCGCCTCGACGAGCCCGTTCCGCACGTGACGGTCATCACGATGAATCGGCCGCAGGTCCTCAACGCATTGAACACGCAGATGATGGCCGACCTGCGTGACTGCTTCGCTTCCTACTACGTCGATCAGGGCGAGACACGCTGCCTCGTGCTCACGGGAGCTGGCGAGAAGGGCTTCTGCGCTGGCGCCGACCTGAAGGAGCGCAACGGCATGTCTGACGCGGTGTGGCGGCGCCAGCATGCCATCATCGAGCAGGCGATTCGCGCCATCATGGATTGCCCGATTCCGATCATCGCGGCGGTGAACGGCGCAGCCTACGCAGGCGGCTGCGAGCTGGCCCTCGCCTGCGACTTCATCTACGCCGTGCCGCACGCCCGATTCGCCCAGACGGAGGTGGCGCTCGGCATCATCCCAGGGGCAATGGGCACGCAGAACCTGCCCCGCAGCATCGGCATCCGGCGCGCGAAGGAAGTGATTCTGACCGCCACGCCGTTTACGGCAGAGGAGGCCCTCGCTTGGGGCCTCGTGAACAAGCTGGTGCCGAGCGACCGCCTGATGGCCGAAGTGCTTGATACGGCAAGCCGCATCGCGGCCAATGCGCCCATCGCCGTCCGCCAGGCCAAGCGTGCCCTGGATAAGTCCCAGGATCTCGACCGGGCCAATGGCTACAGCTTCGAGATCGAGGCCTACAATCGGACGGTCGACACGGAGGACCGTCATCGAGGGCATCCGTGCGTTCAACGAGAAGCGGAAGCCCGTGTTCAAGGGACGCTGAATGCTGCAACCAAAGCAACGAGCCAGTCGAAGATGACCACCGATCGCGCCGAAGCTGTCACAATCTCCGTGGATCCCGAATGGCAGGAGCTGCGCGACGGTGTCCGGCGGATCTGTGACGACTTTCCCAACGAGTACTGGGTGAAGCTCGACCACGAGTCGGCCTATCCGACCGAATTCGTGAATGCCTTGACCGAGGCCGGTTATCTGGCCGCGCTCATCCCGGAGGAATACGGCGGCTCCGGGCTGCCGCTCAGCGCTGCCTGCGCCATTCTCGAAACCATTCACGAGCAGGGCTGCAACGCAGCTGCCTGTCATGCCCAGATGTACACCATGGGCACTTTGCTGCGGTACGGCTCGGAGGCGCAGAAGAGCAAGTACCTGCCGGGCATCGCCTCAGGCGAATTGCGCCTCCAGGCTTTTGGTGTGACGGAGCCGACGACCGGCAGCGACACCACCCAGCTCAAGACCCGCGCCGAGAAGAAGGGCGATCGCTACATCGTCACGGGCCAGAAGGTCTGGACAAGCCGGGCCATGCAGTCGGACCTCATGCTGCTCCTGGCGCGGACCACACCCGCCGACCAGGTTCGGAAGCGTTCCGAAGGACTCTCCGTCTTCATTGTCGATCTGCGGGAGGCCAAAGGCCGCGGCCTGGAGCTTCGGAAAATCGACGCGATGATCAACCACAACACCTGTGAGGTGTTCATCGACAATCTCGAGATTCCCGCAGAAAACCTGATCGGCGAGGAAGGCCATGGCTTCCGTTACATCGTCGACAGCATGAATGCCGAGCGCATCCTGATCGCGGCCGAATGCCTGGGCGATGCGCGCTACTTCATCCGGCGCGCCACCGAATACGCTCGCGAACGGGTCGTATTCGGACGGCCTATCGGCCAGAACCAGGGGATCCAGTTTCCCATTGCGCGGGCTCATGCCGAGACGGTCGCAGCCAGCCTCATCGTAGCCAAGGCGGCTGCTCTGTTCGCGGCCGGGCGGGACTGCGGCGCGGAAGCCAACATGGGCAAGCTGCTAGCCTCTGAAGCGGCGTGGCACGCCGGCGAGGCCTGCATGCAGACCTTTGGTGGTTTTGCGTTTGCCCGGGAGTATGGGATCGAGCGCAAGTGGCGGGAGACGCGCCTCTATCAAACAGCGCCGATTTCCACCAATCTCATCCTCGCCTACATCGGACAGCACGTGCTCGGGATGCCGCGTTCTTATTGAGCTAGCTCAACGGGTGCCGCTCGGAACGCGTTATCCAGTATGGTATCGTGCCCCAGCACACAGGAGCAGGAGGGGAAAGCCCGTGTCCCAATCATCCAGACTGCAGCGCCTTCTCATCGCCACAGATCTTTCCATTCGCGCCGAGCACGCGTTCAACCGGGCAGTTCAACTGGCGCTGCAGAATAATGCCAAGCTGACCGTCCTCCATGTGATCCCCGACGAGCTGGAGCCCACCTTCTCGGAAGCTCTGAAGGAGCAGGCAAGAAAAGCGCTGGAATCCCTGGTTGCCCAGGCCATGGCCAAGGGCGAGCTGCAGGTCGAAATCGCCATCAAAGGTGGGCTCGATCGCGAGCAGATCATGAAGCAGGTGGCGCAGGCCGCTGCCCACGGTGAAACATCCGTCGAGGTCCGCATCGAGCCTGGCAGCATTTACGACATCATCAATGAAACTGCGGCGGCGATCGGCGCCGATCTCGTGATCTGCGGCGTTCATCACAAGCTGATCATCGGCGACGAATGGCTCGGATCGACCATCGACCGTGTGCTCCGTTTCGGCAACCGGCCCGTGCTCGTCGTCAAGAAGCCGGCAGAAAAAGCCTACGAGACGATTCTCGTCGGCACCGACTTCTCCGAACAGGCGGCAGAGGCCTTGAGGTTTGCCTTTGCGGCATTTCCTTCTGCCAACTTCACCCTCGTCAATGCGTTCGAAAGCTCGCTCCCAGGTTTCCTGAAAGGCGCGGAGGCCAGCAGTCAGGCCATCGATAAGCGTTTGGAGGAGCTGCGCCAGTTTTCGGAAACCGTGCTTGCGCGCACCAAGGCGGATTTCGGAATTGCAGATCCGAAGGTCGAGCACATCGTGCGTGAGGGCGATGCGCTCGAGGTTCTCCAGCAGCTCGTGGAAGAGCGAGACATCGACTTGACCGTCGTTGGAACACACGGCCGGACAGGATTGCGCCGCGCCATTCTCGGCAGCGTTTCCGAGAGCGCGATCGCAAAACTGCCGTGCGACGTGCTCGCCACCCGACCACAAATAAAGTGAGCGGAACGCTCAGTCTGACGTTTTCTCGGGCGGGGATGATTTGCCCGACTGAGAGATGTTGGCAAGCAGGTCCATCGGTACGGGGAAGACGATCGTCGAGCTGCGTTCCCCGGCAATATTGATGAGCGTGCTCAGATACCTCAGCTGCAAGGCATAGGGCGACTGCGCCAGCACGTCGCCCGCCTGCCGCAGCTTTTCCGAAGCCTGCAATTCACCCTCGGCGTCGATGACCTTGGCGCGCCGCAGCCGCTCGGCCTCAGCCTGCTTGGCGATGGCGCGCACCATCGTTTCGTTGAGGTCGATGTGCTTCAGCTCGACATTGGAGACCTTGATGCCCCAGGCGTCCGTCTGGTGGTCGAGAATATCCTGGATCTTGTTATTGATCTTCTCCCGCTCCGCCAACATCTCATCGAGGTCGTGCTGGCCGACACTGATCGCAACGTCGTCTGCGCGAGCTGACTGGTCGCTGCCTCGAACTCCTCCACTTGGATCACCGCGCGCTCGGCATCGATCACGCGGTAGTAGATGACGGCATTCACCCGAACCGAAACGTTGTCGCGGGAAATGACATCTTGCGGCGGCACGTCGAGCACGCGCGTCCTCAAATCGACGCGCACGAACTGCTGGATGCCGGGAATAATGATGATGAGCCCCGGGCCTTTGACGCCCCAAAACCGGCCGAGCGTGAAAACCACACCGCGCTCATATTCGCGCAGGATTTTGATGGCCGATGCCAGGATCAGCAGGATAATTACTATCGGAATGAGACTAGTCGTTATCGCGTCTGGCATGGCTCTCTCCCTCTCGTCAGCTCGTCTTTTTCACCGTCAATTTCAGCCCTTCACGCCCGATTACCCGGACGCGATCACCGGGGGCCAACTCCATTTCGGACTCCGCAACCAGATTTCCCCGTGCACCCGCACGCGGCCTTCGTGACCCGACCATTCCACAACCTCCGCGGTGCCGCCGATGAGCTGCTCGGCACCGGCTTGGACCGTCCGCTTCCGTGACTGGACCGCCATTCCCACCACACCCGCGAGAATTGCCGCGCTCGCGATAGCGGCGCCGATCACCAAGGGCCGGGAGACCTCGAACTGGATATCCACCTCGTCGGGATCGAACAGGAACAATCCTCCAAGGATGAATGCCACGATGCCGCCAATTCCCAGCACACCGAAGCTTGGCGTAAATGCCTCGGCTGCCAACAGCCCGATTCCCAAAAGCAGCAACGCCACCCCGCCCAGATTGACTGGGAGCACAGTCAAAGCCGTAAGAGCGAGGATCAGGCAGATGCCACCGATGACGCCCGGAAACAGCGCGCCCGGATTCAGCAGCTCGAAAATGATGCCGTAGATGCCGAGCAGCATCAGAATGAAAGCGACATTCGGATTGGCGATGACTTCCAGGACCTGCATGTGCCAGGTCGGCTCAACCTCGATGATGCGCCGATCGCGCGTGTCGAGCGTCACAGTCCCAGTGCTCGTCGTGACCGTGCGTCCGTTTGCTTTTTCGAGCACCTCCCTCAAATCCGCGGCAATGAAGTCGATGACCTTCTTCCTGAGCTTGGGTTGAGGTCAGAGTCGCGCCCTCGCGCACCGGCTTTTTCCGCCCAATCGGCATTCCGGCCTCTGAGCTCGGCAAGGCCGCGAAGGTATGAGACCGCGTCGTTGATCAGTTTCCGCTCGGCCGCTCCGGCTCAGAGGGCTTCTCCTTCTTTTGTCCGGAGAGGGTGTAATGCCAGGGGCGCCCATCTGAATCGGTGTGGCTGCGCCCAAGTGTGTCGCGGGCGCCATCGCTGCGAGATGGGCAGCGTACATCAAATAGGTGCCCGCGCTCGCCGCACGCGCACCGCTAGGCGCAACATAACCAACGATCGGAATAGGCGATGCAAGGATCGTCTGGATCATGTCGCGCGTCGAGGAAACCAGGCCGCCCGGCGTGTCGATGCGCATGATGATCAGGCTGGCGTTTTCCGCCTTGGCACGCTCGACGCTCCGCTGAAGGTGCTCTACCGACGTGAAGCCAATCACGCCTTTGACGTCGAACACCAGAGACGGGACCGTTGCTATTTTGCTGGCCGCTGGTCGGGTTGACGATTACGAGCGCGAGCCCTGTCAGCAGCGCCAGCGTGGCGAGGGCAAGCCTGACTGCACGGGCATAACTCTGCAATGACAGCCCTGATCGGAGGTCCGCTTTCATCTTTTCCCGCCCGGTTCCACGGTAGAAACTGATGCGGGCGCTACGGTTCCGCATTGGCACCCTCCTGACCCAGCGCCACGCGCGCCATTCGATGGTCGACCCCAAGCCGGGCCTGTAGGATCGCAGCCTTGGAGGAAAGATACCATGAAAATCGCGATTATCGGCGTCGGAGCGATGGGCTCCGTCTATGCGGCACTCCTTGCCT
This sequence comes from uncultured Pseudomonadota bacterium, assembly GCA_963786775.1. GTDB lineage: Bacteria > Pseudomonadota > Alphaproteobacteria > Rhizobiales > Hyphomicrobiaceae > ZC4RG25. The sequence goes on from CAWBAM010000045.1 coordinate 83,480, forward strand.
CCGCCGGTCATGAGGTGTGGGCCATCGATCAGTGGAAAGAGCACATCGACGCTATCAGAGAGAAAGGCCTCCGAGTGGAAGGTGCTTCAGGCGACCGCACCGTCAGGATAGAGGCCACGACCGACCCAGCGGACGTCCGCGACGCTGATCTCGTTATCATCGCCACCAAAGATAATGGTGTGGTTGACGCGGCCCACTCGGCCCTTCAGGTGGCGAAGGAGAATGCTCCAATTCTGACAATTCAGAATGGGCTCGGCAGTGCCGACAAGGTAGCCGAAATCGTTGGAACCAAACGGGTCATGTTGGGTGTCGTCGGCGGCTTCGGTGCATCGATTCGCGCCCCCGGTCACGCCCACCACAACGGCATGGAGTTCGTGCGCCTCGGCGAGATGGACGGCGGCCTGACCCCGCGCTTGGAGGCTGTGGCCGAGGTTTGGCGCTCCGGCGGCTTTCGAACGCTGACCTTCGAGGACATCCACAAGATGGTCTGGGAAAAGCTGATCTGTAACGTCACCTACTCGGGAACCTGCGCCTTGACCGGTCTACGAGTCGGAGAGGTCCAGGCAAATCCCGAGCGCGTGGAGCGTCGCGACCGCATGCGCGAACGAGGCTTATCAGGTGGCGCGGGCAAAAGGGATCGCGCTCGATTTCGACGATCCTATCGCTTACGTCCGCGCCTTTGGGGAGAAAATACCTGATGCGCGGCCCTCCATGCTGCTCGACCACCTCGCCCGCCGCCCCGCGGAGGTCGACAACATCAATGGCGCAATTCCCCGTGAGGGTGCCAAGGTCGGCATCGCAACACCAGTGAACTCCCTCGTCGTTGCACTGCTGAAAGCGAAAGAATTGGCATTCTGAGCTGCCGCTGGCTGGCTCATCCGCGATGATAGGGATGGCCGGTCAAAATCGTCGCCGCGCGATAAAGCTGTTCGACCAGAATCACGCGAACGAGCATGTGGGGCAGTGTCATCTTGCCGAGCGAGAGTTTGAGGTCTGCGCGATCCAGCACCTCGGAGCCGTGGCCATCGGGACCGCCGATGAGGAAGGCAAGGCAGGAAACGCCCGCCTGCCGCCGCTGCTGCAAGTACGTAGCGAAAGCGTCGCTGGTCAGCTCGCGACCATTCTCGTCGAGGGCGATCCTGACCTCGGCACCGCCAACCTTCGCCAGTAAGCGGGCCGCCTCGTCGGACTTCCGCGAGGCAGCGTCCGATGCACGGCTCTCGGGAACTTCGGCCACATCGAAGGGTCCCCAGCCGAGACCACGGCCGACTCGCCGCCAGCCGACCGCGATAGCGCTCGAAAAGCTGGCGCTCAGGCCCCTCTTTGAGGCGTCCGACTGCTGCGATGACGATGCGCATGGGCCGCTCCCTCATCGCGGGACCGGCCCGCAACGATCAGGTCAGCAGCTCTTCGGCCCTCAATGGGCGCTCTCCGCCGGGCGCTCTGCCGACCACATCTTCTCCAGATTGTAGAATTCGCGCACCTCTGGACGGAAGACGTGGACGATAATGTCCACTGCGTCGATCAGCACCCAATCGCATGCCTCCGCACCCTCTACGCGGGCACGTCCGAAACCATGTTCCTTGAGCTTGCGCTGGATCTGATCCGCGATGGCTCCGACATGACGGTCAGAGCGGCCGCTTGCGATCACCATGTAGTCACCGATCGATGATTTGTTCCGGAGATCGATGGTGACCACCTCCTCGGCCTTGGCCTCATCGAGCCAATGAACGATGTGAGCGAGGAGAGCTTCCGAGTTCTTTCCTTCGGAGGCGAACTCGGCCGGAGGCACGCCCCGGCGGGCGCCCTCAAGAGCAGATTGCATCGTGTGGTGGGTTTCCTTTCGCCATCAAGTCCCGATTCGGGTGCTGTTCATCCGCGATATGTACACCATTCGGTAGCGGCAACAGCCAACAAAGTCACCCATAAGGTGACCGTGCCAAGAATAAGTGGTTTCGATACTGATTTTCAACCCGGACCGCCCGCGGAATTACGTTTGGAAAGCGAAGCGTTGCCGTCTGGCCCCGGCTGGATCAGGGTTGGATATCTCTCGGAAGAGGTCTAGCCCCCCTCCTCCTTGCGGCTCTCGCGTGTCAAGGCTGAAACAAGCCGGTGCCTTGCCTCGGGCATCGTCATGTCGCGCGGGAGAAGCACACGCGATTCCAAGAATGTGCCGGTGAGCTTCAAACCATCGAGCACATCGCGGTTTGTCACGGGACCGCGGTCAGGGCCGAGGAGGAACTGGGGCAGAGGCAGCAGCCGGTCGCGGTAAGGCTCGCCGGCCACGGCCGATACAGCCCGGCCGGACTTTGGAGAGACCCATACGAGGTTTTCCGTGGTTCCCGTCGCCGCGCAGGACTTGAGGTCGAGACCGAAACCAAGCTCGGCCAACAAATTGAGCTCCCAGCGAACGTAGAGCGCCGGCCAGATGCTGTTGTCGTTGAGATAGCTCAGGACGAACAGCGTTACCTCAAAGATCTCGGGATGTGGATCCCGCTCCGGCAGCAGCCTGGCCAGAGCACATAGAGACGTGAGGCCAGTCAGCGCCAGCGGGTCTTCCATGACCGAGGCTGCATAGCCCTTGCGCAGCTCTGTCGTGAAATAGCCGAGGTGCTCGGCAAGCCGCCCTTTCCAAGTGGCCTCGACATGGTTGCCAATCTGGAGCACCGGCCGCATGCGGCGACTGCGCCCGCCATGCACGAGCCCGAAGTGGCGGCCGTGCTGTCGTGTCAGCAGCTCCACGACGGCCGCCGTCTCGCCGTGCGGGCGAACGGACAGAACGATACCCTCATCGGACCAGTTCATGAGTCGATCGTGGTGCTGGCCGTAGGCAGCAACTCACTCCTTGGGAAACTCGAGCCCCATCTCGCGGTAGCGCTCCGGATCCTCGGCCCAGTCCTCCCGCACCTTGACATAGAGGAACAGGTGCACCGGGTGGCCCAGCAGCTCCGCCAGCTCCTTACGAGCTTCCATCGAGATTTGCTTAATAGTGGCGCCGCCTTTCCCAAGGACGATTTTCCGTTGGCTTTCGCGTTCTACGAATATCGTCTGGTCGATGCGAACCGAACCGTCGCGCTTCGTCGTCCAGTCTGTCGTCTCCACGGTGATGGAGTACGGCAGCTCCTCGTGCAGGCGCTCGTAAATCTTCTCGCGGGTGATCTCGGCCGCAAGCCTCCGGTCGGTAAGGTCCGAAAGCTCATCAGGGGGATAATGCCAAGGCCCGGGCGGCGCGACCTCTACTAGATAGGACTTCAAGTCCTTCAGCCCGCTGCCGGTCAGCGCGGAAACCATAAAGACCCGCTCGAATTCAACCCGCTTCGTCAGCTCGTCCGTAAGGGTGAGAAGCTTGCTCTTGTCCGCCAGGCGGTCGACCTTGTTGAGCACGAGCACCTTCAGCCCCCGCGCCTCACCGAGCCGGTCGAGGATTCGCTCCACGTCCTCAGTGATTCCCTTCAAGGAATCGACCAGCAGGACAACGATGTCGGCGTCGAGTGCACCGGCCCAGGCCGCCTCCACCATCGCGCGATCGAGCCGCCGTCGAGGCCGGAAGATGCCCGGGGTGTCGAGAAAAACGAGCTGGCTCGGGCCCTCGACCACGATCCCGCGCACGGGTATGCGGGTCGTCTGAACCTTTCGCGACACGATGGTCACTTTGGCCCCGACCAGGGCGTTGACCAGCGTGGACTTGCCGGCATTCGGCGCGCCGATCACCGCAATGAAGCCGCACCGCATCTGGTCTTCGGGGACCTGCCCCGCAACGGCTTCCGTATCAGCCATGGGATGACTTCTTCAGTCCGGCGTCGCTCCGGCGAATCGCCTCCAAGCGCACACCCTCGCGGGCCAGCAGCGAGCTGGCCGCTGCTTGCTCTGCCTGGCGCTTTGTTGGCCCCTCCCCTCGGGCCGGCTCCCGGCCGGCGATGTGCACCTCGGTGACGAAGCGCGGCGCGTGGTCGGGACCACTGCGCGAAATCTCGATGTACTCAGGCAGCGAGAGTCCCTGGCCCTGAGCCCACTCCTGCAACGCTGACTTCGGATCGGGTATCGCATGGGGCATGGCGTCGATCTGGTCGCTCCACAGCGATCTCACGATCTTCCGGGCAGTCTCGAAACCAGCTTCGATGAAAACCGCCCCTAGGAGGGCCTCGAGGGCGTCGGCAAGAATCGTCTCCTTCTCACGCCCGCCGCTCTCTGCCTCGCTCTCGCTGAGGATAAGATAAGGCCCCAGCCCAAGCTTCCGTGCCACGCTTGCACAGGTCTGCCCCCGCACGAGACGATTGAAACGGCGGGCAAGCTCTCCTTCGCTGGCGTCGGGGTGCAGCTCGAAAAGCATGTCGGCCACGGCGAGCCCCAGCACCCGGTCTCCGACGAACTCGAGCCGCTCGTTGTCGTGCCGCGCCCCCCGCTGCGACCGGACGCTCGCATGGGTCAGCGCGCGATTGAATAGCTCGCGGCTTTTGAACGTGTAACCCAGGCGCGTCTCGAGTTCCGTCCTCTTCGTTCGGCGTCGCACGTCCGTTCAGCGCACTAAGGTGAAGAACCGTTCCCAGCGAATATCCCAGGGCCAGAGCCAGGGCGTGTAGAGTCGGAATGCATCAGGCTCATCGAATGCGGCCGAGAAGAAGATGATCTCGGCACGGCCAACGAAGTTCTCGAATGGCACGAAACCCACACCCCACTGGGCACGGCTGTCCGTCGAGTTGTCGCGGTTGTCCCCCATGACGAAGTAGTGGTTTTCGGGGACCTTGAACACGCCGGTATTGTCGAACGGGCCGTTGGGCTCAGAGTCGAGCACCCTATACTTCACGCCATTCGGCAGCGTTTCCTCATACTGCGGGATGCGACGCAGAACGCCGTCGTCCTCGCGGGTGACGAAATCGTCGACGCGCACTTTGGGAACGGCCTCTCCATTGATGTAGAGGATACCGTTACGCATCTGGATCTCGTCGCCCGGCAGGCCGATCACGCGTTTGATGTAATCCGTCGAGTTGTCACGCGGCAGCTTGAAGACAGCGACATCGCCCCGCTGGGGAGGCGATGCGAACATGCGACCGGAAAACAGATTGAGCCCGAACGGGAACGAGTAGCGGCTGTAGCCATAGGACAGCTTCGAAACGAAAAGGTAGTCGCCCACCAGCAGCGTCGACTTCATAGAGCCCGACGGAATGTTGAAGGGCTGGAAAAAGAACACGCGCACCACCATGGCGAGCGCGAGCGCCTGAATGACGATCTTGACGGTTTCCCACCAGCCGCTCTCTCGCTTCTTGCCGGTGTCTGTGTTCAGACTCATTCTCGTGCTCCTGGGCGGCGGCACGGATCCAAACCTCCGAGGACCGCGCTTTGCGATTTTCGGCCCGCTATAGCCGTTCCGGAGGGGCAGCGCAAACCGGCCCCCTTCGCTATACTGCCTTCAACGCGAACTACCGTCGATCGGAACGCCCGAGATGATTACGATCGCCTGCGCCAACGGATAGTCATCGGTCAGGGTCAAATCGATTCGGGCCGTGTATCCCGGAGGCGTGATCCGCTCCAGCTGCTCGGCCGCGCCACCTGTGAGGACCAGCGTCGGACGCCCTGACGGCAGATTGATGACACCCATGTCCCGCCAGAACACCCCCTGTCGCAAACCGGTTCCGAGCGCCTTCGCGCAGGCCTCTTTCGCGGCAAAGCGCTTAGCATAGGATGCCGCGCGCTGGCTACGGCGGTCCGACTTCTGCCGCTCAACCTCGGTGAAAACGCGGTTGAGGAAACGATCTCCGAATCGCTCGATCGTCCGCTCAATACGCCTAATGTCGATGATGTCGTTTCCGAGGCCAAGAATCATAAGGCGTCAGGCACTCCTGCGGCCTGCGACGCTTGCACGCGCCTCATCCATCAGAGCGCGCATCCGGCGCACAGCAGAATGGAGCCCACCGAAGATGGCTTCGCCGATCAAGAAGTGGCCGATGTTGAGCTCCACCACCTGGGGAATACGCGCCACGGGTGCGACGGTGTTGTAGGTCAGGCCGTGACCCGCGTGCACTTCCAGGCCCGCCTCCGCCGCCACGCGGGCAGCGTTACGCAGCCGCTCCACCTCATACGCGACGCCTTTGGCATCCTCCTGGAGCGCGCGCTCGCAATAGGCACCGGTATGCAACTCGACGACATCAGCGCCGATTTGGGATGCGGCCTCGATCTGGCGCTCTTCAGGCTCGACGAACAGCGAGACGCGTATGCCCGCATCCTTAAGACGCGACACGAACCCCGCCAGGTGCTCGCGCCCGCCCGCGACATCGAGCCCCCCTTCTGTTGTTCGCTCCTCGCGGCGCTCAGGAACCAAGCAACAGGCATTCGGCAGGTGGCGCAGCGCGATGGCCAGCATCTCCTCGGTGGCGGCCATCTCCAGATTTAGTGGCCTGGTCAACTCCGCCTTGAGGCGCGCAATGTCCCCATCGGAAATATGCCGGCGATCCTCCCGCAAGTGGGCCGTGATGCCATCAGCGCCCGCTTCGACGGCCAAATGCGCAGCGCGCAAGGGATCGGGATGCCGTCCACCACGTGCATTACGAATCGTAGCCACGTGGTCGATATTCACACCCAGACGCTGGTACGGAAGGTCCTGCCTCGGAACCATCGGGATCTGCTGCCTCCTCACCTTCGAGCGCCCGGCCGGGCACTCCGGCCCTCATCTACCCTGCAGATAAGCCTTGTACGTCTCGTTCTCAAATCTCACTCAAACGAGCGCTCAACATTGCTCACGACCGACTTCGTTCGCAAGCCGCCAATGATGCGGTTGAGATGCTCCAGGTCCCACACTTCCACCTCAATGAGCATCTCGGTGAAGTCGGAGGCACGCCTCACCATCTGGAGATTATCGATGTTGCCGTCGGCATCTCCGATGACTTGCGCGATTTGCGCCAGTGAACCGGGCTCGTTGATAGCCGTCACCCGCAGCTTGGCCGGGAAACGCTCCGGCTTATCAGGCGAGATGTCCCAGGTGACGTCGATCCAATTCTCCTTCTCGAAATCCTTGAGCCGCGGCGAGTGGATCTGAAAGATCCGAATGCCCTCGCCGGGAATTAGCACGCCCACGATGCGGTCGCCGGGCACCGCCCCGCCCTCCTCGAAGCTGACGGGGATGTCATTGCGCAATCCGCGAATCGGCAGACCACCTGGTCGCAGGTTTGTGTCATTTGCGTTGCCTGTGAAGCGGAACTTGAGGCCGATCACCTTCGCCAGATTGAACCACCCTTCCTGGCTCAGTGCATGGCTGTGGCGGTTCTTCGGGCGGTATGGCGCAGGCCGGCGATCCAACTCGCTGGCTTCCGGTGCAATGGCTCGCAATACATCCGCGACCGGAAGCTCGCTTCGCCCGATGGCAGCCAGAGCATCCTCGACCGTTCGCTGCCCGAGACGCGGCAGCACCTTCTTCAATTTCTCGTCGCTGTACTCGACACCGACCCTCTCGAGCCGGGCGATCAGCAATCTCCGGCCCAACTCCGAGTACTGACGCCGAAGCGCATCCCGAGAAGCGCGGCGAATGGCAGACCGCGCCCGGCCAGTTACTGCAATCCGCTCCCAGGCCGCCGGCGGCGTCTGGCCGGCGGCGGTCAGGATGTGCACCTCGTCGCCATTGCGCAGCACGGTGGAGAGCGGCATCTGCCGGCCGTTGATGAGCGCCCCGACCGCCGAGTTGCCGATGTCGGTATGCACAGCATAGGCAAAGTCGATCGGCGTTGCGCCGCGCGGAAGGGCGATGAGGCGGCCCTTGGGCGTGAAGCAGAACACCTGATCGTGGAATAGCTCGAGCTTCGTGTGCTCAAGGAACTCTTCGGGATTGTTGCCGTCGAGCAGCGTCTCAACGAGCCGGCGCAGCCACATGTAGGGGCCGCTGTCCTTCTCGTAGACCGACCTGGAGCCGTTGCCGTGGTCCTTATAGATGGCATGCGCTGCGACGCCGTACTCGGCGATGTGGTGCATCTCCCGAGTGCGAATCTGCAGCTCGACCCGCTGATGCCGGGGCCCGACGATGGTCGTGTGAATCGACCGGTAGCCGTTCTGCTTCGGCGTCGAGATGTAGTCCTTGAAGCGGCCCGGGACAGAGTTCCAGGTCGTGTGGACGACGCCTAGAACGCGGTAACAGTCCTCGACATTGTCGACGATGACCCGAAAGCCATAGATGTCGGACAACTGCTCCAGCGAGATCTGCTTGTTCTGCATCTTCCGCCAGATGGCGTAAGGCTTCTTCTCGCGGCCCGACACCTCGGCAGCGATGTTCACCTCGGCAAGCTTGGCCCGCAGCGCCCCCTGAATTTCATCGACAATCCCGCGATTGCGCTCGCGAAGCTGCGCGAAGTCTTGAGATGACTGCCTTGTAGGCGTCCGGGTGCAGCCAGCGGAAGGCATGGTCCTCGAGCTCCTCACGAAGCTGCTGCATTCCCATGCGGCCCGCCAGCGGCGCGTAGATGTCAAGCGTCTCCTGGGAGATCCGCGCGCGCGCCTCGGGTCGCATGTGCTCCAAGGTGCGCATGTTGTGCAGCCGATCCGCCAGCTTGACGAGCAGCACGCGGATGTCGCTCGAGATCGCGATCAGGAGCTTGCGAAAGTTCTCTGCCTGCTCGGCACGCTTCGAGACCAGATCGAGGCGCCGGATCTTGGTCAGCCCATCGACGAGGGCGCCGATCTCGGGACCAAACAGCTGGTCGATTTCCGCCCGGGTCGCCTCAGTATCCTCAATGACGTCGTGCAGCAGCGCCGTCGCGATGGTTGCGTCGTCGAGCTTCAGCTCGGTGAGAATGGCTGCGACTTCGAGGGGATGTGAAAAATAAGGGTCGCCCGAGGCGCGCTTCTGATTGCTGTGCGCCTTCATGGCATAGACGTAGGCGCGATTGAGCAGCGCCTCGTCCGCTTTCGGGTCGTATTCGAGAACCCGCTCGACGAGCTCGTACTGGCGCATCATGGTCTGCGCACCTCAATCGAGAGTACGCACCCGGCACCGCTCCGATCGGTGTGGCGCCGCAAGCCCTCGCGGCGCCGTCCCACCCTTGGGGAGAACTCAGCGCCCGTTGCGGCCCCCATTCCCGCCAATTGAAGCGGACGGCTCGGTCGGCGTCAGGCTTTCCATGCCGCGCAGGAGCTGCTCCTCGGTGAGGACATCGACGACGTTGTCGCTCGCCTGGTCGTCGCGGCCGAGCAGCGGGCTGCGCCGATCAGCTGCCAGCAGGGGAGCAGCGACGGCCTCGGGCTCGTCCACCTCGACGTTCTTCTGGATCGAGTGGATCAGCGACTCGCGCAGATCGTCGGGCGGGATCGTCTGATCGGCGATCTCACGCAGCGCAATAACCGGGTTCTTGTCGTTGTCGGGCTCCACGGTGATCGGACTGCCGTTGGCGATCGCGCGAGCCCGGTGGGCGGCGAGCAGAACAAGCTCGAACCGGTTGGGTACCTTGTCGACGCAATCTTCAACGGTGACACGAGCCATTCTGTGTCCTTTCGTTTGAGCAACCTGAGAGCGTGCTTGAGCCCCCCGACGACCCGATGGTCTCAGGAAACTTCCTAATCGCACAAAATCCAACGCGAATCAAGGATGCGCCGGACCCCGCGACGCTGTGGCCCGAGCTTTGCCAGCAGAGCCGTCGCCGGTGTCCCGAGCACAGGATGTCGCCAGGCCGGAGCGACGTCGAGGAGCGGTTTCAACACGAAAGCGCGCCGATGCGCTTCGGGGTGAGGCAGGATGAGCCGCCCCCGGTGCCGCTTACCCAACGGCCATCCAAATCGCAATCCACAGAAATCTATAATGTCGAGATCGAGCGGTCGCGGCCCCCAGTGGACACCTAATCGCCGGCCGGCCCGCCTCTCAAGCCGCTTCAGATCCCGCAACAACATGGCGGGTGAAAGCTTTGCTTTTGCCAGGATCACAGCGTTTAGATAGTGTGGCTGCCACTTCCCGCCGATTGGCTCCGTCTCGTAAAGAGCCGATGCGGCCTACGACGGTGATGTGCAGGGCGCGCAACTCGACTATGGCTCGGCGCAAGGTTTCGATCGGGGGGCCCCATCGCCCCGGGAGATTGGCGCCGAGTGAGATGAGTATCGCGCTCGATGCAATCCCGTGAACAGTCGAAATGATCATAGGAGCTGAAGATTGCTAGCCACGGGATTGTCCGAACGCCCTATTCCGGTCCCATAGTGGGGCGAAGCTGCTGTATGGCTTGAGAGATTCTCGAACCGGCCATTGAGCCCGGCTCCGCAGCTCATACGCGGTCTCTTGGCCCATGTACGAAATTGACTGTCGAGCGGGGAGACGACTGCCAATGAAGCTCCCGAGGTGACATATGCATTTTTATCCTCATGAAAGAATCGCGCTGTTCATCGATGGTGCAAACCTCTATGCAACCGCAAAGGCATTAGGTTTCGACATTGATTACAAGCGCCTACTGGCTCTCTTCCGGAAACAGGGCCACCTTGTTCGCGCTTTGTACTATACGGCTCTGGCGGAGGACCAGGAGTATTCGTCGATCCGGCCTTTGATCGATTGGCTGGACTACAACGGCTACACCATGGTGACCAAGCCAACCAAGGAGTTCACCGACTCCATGGGGCGGCGCAAGGTCAAGGGAAATATGGACATCGAGCTCACGGTGGACGCTATGCGGCTGTCGCGGAGTCTCGATCACATTGTGCTGTTCTCCGGTGACGGCGACTTCAAATGCCTTGTCGCTGCCCTTCAGCAGGAAGGGCGCCGGGTCAGCGTCGTCTCGACCTTGCAGACCCAGCCGCCGATGGTCGCTGACGAGTTGAGGCGCCAGTCCGACCAATTCATCGACTTGGCGGACCTCGAGCAGTTCATCTGCCGTGACCCGGCTACGCGCACGGTCCGGAATGACCGCAATTCGACGCGGCGGGAAGCCTACCAGCGATCCGGGGTCGAGCCGGTTCCGTTCCAGGAGCAGGATGACCTTTCTGAAGAGGTCTGAAGCTGGAGCCTAAGCTTATGCATGGTATGCCGGAAGCGGCAGCGGCTGAGCTGACTGCCGCCGAGCCGGATCATGATTGCCCGCTCTGTCCCCGGCTGGTGGACTTCCGACTGGCCAATCGGGTCGCTGAACCCGGCTGGCACAATGCTCCGGTCCGCTCCTTCGGAGATCCTGATGCCCGCCTGTTGATCGTCGGGCTGGCGCCCGGGCTCCGGGGTGCGAACAGAACAGGGCGGCCGTTCACGGGGGATTACGCGGGCGAGCTCCTCTATCAGACGCTGATCGAGTTCGGGTTTGCGACGGGCAGCTATCTCGCCGATCCGGCCGACGGGCTTGTGCTCAACGACTGCATGGTGACCAACGCAGTCAGATGTGTGCCGCCTCAGAACAAACCCACACCGGGAGAGGTGGCGACGTGCCGCCGGTTTCTGATCGGCCGCATTGCCGCGCTCGATCGGCTGGAAGCCGTGTTGGCTCTTGGCCGGATCGCGCACGAGAGCACTCTGGTTGCGCTCGGCGCACGTAGAGCTGCCTTCCCGTTCGCTCACGGGGCAAAGCACGCAGTTCGGCCGAACCTCACCTTGTTCGACAGTTATCACTGCTCAAGATACAATACGAGCACTGGCAAGCTGACGCCGCAGATGTTCAAGGCCGTTCTGCAGGCGATCCGTGATCACCTTGGCCCCTCTCGGGCGGGCAGCTGATCTCCGCAGAGGCGCCCCCATCTGCAGAACCCTGCGCCGCACGGGAACCGCGAGCATCAATCGCGATTAGCTCTGTGGCGAGCGATGCCTTGCGTCGGATCAAGGGAAGCGGAACCGAGGCGCGGCAAGCTGAAGGTAGCGAACGCACAGGGTGCCCTAACATGCTCGAGATTGCGCCGGAAAAGGTGGCTCACATCATCATCAAGGCTCGTGAATACGACGCCAAGGTCGCGGCCCAATTCCCGAACGAGGGAAGCGGCTCTGAGGGAGAGCCGGAAGATATTCTCGAGGCGATGCCGGATGATACGACCCGGCCAGAGCTCGTAGCATTCATCGATGGTCTGAACGATGACGAGCAGGCCCACCTCGTCGCACTGACATGGGTCGGGCGCGGCACCTTCGAACCAGAGGAGTTCGACGAAGCGGTCGAGACAGCGCGGAATGAGAAGATCGTCTCTACCGCCGAGTATCTGCTAGGGATTCCCCTGCTCGCCGACTATCTCGAGGAGGGCCTCGAGAAGCTCGGCTATCCCGTCGAGGACATCGAGGGTGAAATTCTCTAGCCCGTCTAATCCCGACGCGGTTCGGATGGCGGGAGCGCCCCCTCCACAGCCATAAGCTTGGCTACGTAACCCTGGCCGACAGGAAGGCCAGCACCTGGCGCGGGTGGGTGTGCGGCGGGTGCACCGGATAGAAGACATGATCGATGCGCCCCTCACACAACACCAGCGTGAGCCGCGCGAGATAGACATTCCCTCCGGTTTCGAACACGGGCAGGTCGAGCGCCGCGCGAAACTCTCCGACGGAATTGCTCAACAGCTCGTAGGGTAGCTTCAGCCGTATCACCAGCTCCTGCTGCTCCTCGCCCACCTGAGTGGACAGGCCGAATAGAGCAGCGGGCATGCCCGCAAATCCGAGATGGAGATCGCGGAAGCCTTCGGCTTCGGCTGTCGAGCCGTGCGCACCCGGGATGTTGTCCCAATTCGGTGGATTTGGAATGCCGGGCCGCCCGGCCCAGGGATAACAGAACACGACCACCCATCCAGGGATCTGGGCGAGGGAGACAACTCGGCCTCCCGTCGACGGGAGCGCGATGTCAGGAACGGCCATACCGCGGATTAGATGCTCAGCGCGCCCATCATCAGTGGGCGCGGGCCACGGCCAGTCGGTTTGAGAGGTCACGATCGGCCCTCCTCAAGGCTCGCGCAGCCTATAGTGATAACCGCCCACCTCACGAAATCCGAGGGCTGCATACAATCGCTGCGCCGGAAAGTTTTCGGTCACGGCTTGAAGCGCTGCGATCCTCGCCCCGTGCTGCCAGCCCCACGCTGCGAGGGCAGCCATAACCGTGCTGGCGGCGCCTCTCCGCCGCGCTTCGGCACGTGTGCCGATACATTCGGCGATAACGATTTCACCCCTCAATACGGCCAGAGCCGTGCTGAGAATTCGCCCACCGACTTCGAAGCTGAAAAACGCCTTTGGAGTGGGCACCGCGGCCAAGATGGCCGGCGCGGCCGCGTGACGGTCTGGCCTCACGTTAGACAGGTAGACCTCCATCCACTCGTCGCTCGGACCGTCGGCGATGATCACCCCTGTCGGGATGTCCTTATGATCCGACAAGCGCATGGCCAACGTCGTGACCGGCTCATGGATGCGGTATCCGCGCCGTTCGAGCCTTCGATCGAGATCTTTTGGCTCGGCAAGCGTGCTGCTCACCTGAAAGCGACTTGGCACATTGCGACTGAAATAAAGCGCCTCGGCCTCAGCTATGGCAGCCTCTGCGTCGGGACCTCGGAATTCCAAAGTTGAAACCGAGTTGGCCCTTTGAGATCCACCGCCCGAATAGCGCCACAGCCAGCCGCTGATGTTACGTGTTTCGAAGGCGGGCCAGGCCTCGACGGCGGCAACCTCGATGGCCCGTAACTCGTTCTCGCCGAACCCGGCGGCTGTCTTATCAGCGAAGCCGCATCGTGCCGACCCTCCCCCGGCGGCATCCGGCATTGTGCTCAGCCCCTCTCGCGCATCAGACGTGCCTTCTGGCGCTCCCAGTCCCGCTTGGCTTCCGTTTCTCTCTTGTCGTGCATCTTCTTGCCTTGAGCGAGTCCCAGCCTCAGCTTGGCGATACCTCGCTCGTTGAAGTAGAGCTCCAGCGGGACGATCGTCATGCCCTGGCGGCTCACAGCATTGGCGAGCTTGTGCAGCTCCCGGCGATGCATCAGCAGCCGCCTGGGCCGCCTTGGCTCGTGATTGAAGAATGCGCCGGCCTGCTTGTACTCGGGAATATAGGCATTGATCAGCGTCAGCCCGCCATCTTCGAATGCGGCATAGCTTTCCGCGATGTTGGCCTGCCCCTGACGCAGAGATTTCACCTCAGTGCCGGTGAGCGCGATGCCCGCCTCGTAGGTATCCTTGATGAAGTAATCGTGGCGGGCCCTCCGGTTCTCAGCAATGAGCCGGCGGCCGCCATTACCTTTGGCCGCCATTTTGTCTTAGAACTCCCCGCCGGCCCCTACTCGGCCGCCTTCGCCTGCAGCAGCCCTGCACCGATCATCGCCGCCTCGATGGTCTGCTTCGTCGATTCGGCGACCGGAGCCAGCGGCAGCCGCACCTCAGCGCTGCACAGCCCGAGAAGCGATGCAGCGTACTTGACCGGCCCGGGGTTCGTTTCGATGAACAGCGCATCGTGGAGCGGCATCAAACGGTCCTGAATGCTGAGCGCCTTCGCGAAATCACCGGCAAGGCAGGCATTTTGGAACTCTGCGCAAAGCGCCGGCGCAACGTTCGCGGTGACCGAGATGCAGCCTTGGCCGCCGTGCGCATTGAAGCCGAGCGCCGTCGCATCCTCGCCCGAGAGCATGACGAAGTCCGGACCACAGGCGAGCCGCTGAAGCGAAGCGCGCGCAAGATTCGCTGTCGCGTCCTTGACGCCGACGACATTCTTTAGTCGAGCGCAGCGTGCCATGGTCGCCACCGACATGTCCGCTACCGTGCGCGACGGAACGTTGTAGAGAACGATCGGGATGTCGACGGCGTCGTTGATCGCCTTCACGTGGAGGTAGAGGCCCTCCTGGGTCGGCTTGTTGTAATAGGGCATGACGATAAGGACGGCGTCCGCGCCCGCATCCTTCGCATGCCGGGCGAAGTCGATCGCCTCTGCCGTTGAGTTGGAGCCAGCACCCGCGATCACCGGCACGCGCTTTCGGACAGTCTCCACACAAACCTCGACGACCCGTTTGTGCTCGTCGTGGGAAAGTGTGGGGCTCTCGCCGGTCGTTCCGACAGGAACGAGGCCGTGCGTACCCTGAGCGATTTGCCATTCGATGATCCGCTCATAAGCCGTCTCATCGAAAGCGCCGTTCTTGAACGGCGTAATCAACGCCGTGAACGATCCCTTAAACATGTGCTGCTCCTCGAGCAGGGGCTACCCGAACCGAAAGCAACTAACGAACGTTGGCATCGGGCCGGGCGTTCGTCCTTGAACACGGAATGCGTGCTTGATACCGTGGTTCCGGTACCCCAGCCCCGCACCTGCAGTGCCTTCGTTAAGGCCGGAACATTAGGCGCTTCAAGGGGTGTTCGCAAGGTGAAGCTCCCGTTCATCTTAAGTCAGGGAGTAATTTGTGGCCGGCGCTTGGTACCGCCCGGCGATGACCGACAACCGACCACCAGCTTCGAGACGAGAGACGATACGCACGTGCTAATTCGCGCTCCCGCCTTCCGAGGTGTCCTCGCGGCATCCGCCTTCTCGCTTCTGGCCACTGCGTGGCCTGCTCCTGCAGCTGGTCCGCAGCTCGTTGCGGCGCCATCCGCGGTTCCTGTCGTCAAGGCGAACGCTGCGCGCCTTCCTGCCAAGCCGTTGCTGACGCCGGATCGCGCCGCACGTGAATCCGATCACGTCGCCCGTTTCGACGAAGCGATTGCGCCTGCCCGCGAGCATCCCGTCAGCGAGGAGGACGCGAAACGCATAGCCGATGCGATCGGCGCTTACTACGCCAGGGACGAGTCGCGCGGACGGGCACTGCAGAGAGAGATTACGGACCCGATCGGCCGCAAGCTCGTCGAGTGGTATCGGCTGCGCGCCGGGTTGGCGGATGCCTTCCAGATCCGGGCGTTCCTCGAGGCCAACCCCGCCTGGCCGGATCGCGAACTCCTCAACCGGAAATTCGAGGAGCTGCTTTTTGCGCAAGGTGGAGACGCAGCCGCGATCAAGAACGCCTTTTCGAGGCAGGAGCCAGCCACAGGCCTTGGACTGGCAGCGCTTGCTTCCGCCTATCTCGTCGAGGGTGACACCAAGCGCGCGAAAGATCTCGCGTCGCGTGCTTGGCGAGAGTTCGATATTCCAGCAGCGTACGAAAGTGGCTTTCTCGAAAGATTTGGCAGTCTTCTGACAGAAGCCGACCACAAGTGGCGGTTTGATCGGCTACTGATCGACACTCCTCGATGGTCAAGCCAACGGAAGGAGCGGGCCGCGGCTGCCAAGCGCATCATTCCCCTGCTGAGCAAGGCCGAGCAGGCGAAAGCCGAGGCGCGGCTTGCAGTGTTCCTGCGCCAGAAATCGGCGGCCAAGCTGATGGCAGCCCTGCCGGCAGATAGCTCGGCGGACTGGGGGCTTGCGTTCCAGAGGGCCGACCTGCTCCGCCGGCAAGGCAAGGACGAAGAGGCCTGGACCATACTGCTCTCTGCGCCCACCGGTCGCGAAGAGGCGGTCAACCCTGACGGCTGGTGGACACTCAGATTGGCGGCTGCCTACGACGCCTTGCGGGCCGGTAACCCCAAGATGGCTTTCGAGCTTGTCCGCGAGGCCGGTCCTCTCAGCGTCAATCCGCACAACCAGCAAACCTTTTTTGCCGGATGGCTGGCTCTCCGGCATTTGAACGAACCGCAAACGGCCTTGCCGTTTTTTGAAGCGAACGAAAAGAGCGCCGATGGGCCTTTGAGCCGGTCACAGGCCCTCTATTGGTTGGGACGCACCCATGAGGCGCTCGGTAAGCGGAGCAAAGCCAAAGAGCTGTACAAGCTTGCGGCTCTCTACAAGGACACGTTCCACGCCCATCTTGCCCGCGAAAAGCTGGGGAAAGACGCGCCGAAGCTCACGATCACCCCGCCCGAGGCACCGACCGCCGAGCAGATCGACCGCTTCAACAACCTCGACGCAGTCCGTGCCGCGGTGATCGCCAGAAAAGCCGGGATCAACAACGTGTTGGTGCGCGCCTTCATTTCGGAGCTGCAGCGATATTTCGAGACCGAGGCGGAGGTGGCGATGGTCGCCCATCTCGCTGAAGCACTCGGCGACACACAGATGGCGTTGCGCGTGGGCAAAGCCGCTGTCGCGCGTGGCATGAACCTTCTTTACTACTCTTATCCCATTCATGCTTTCCCGGCCTATGACCCGCTCCGCACACCCCCTGAGCCGGCGCTGCTCCTCGCCCTCGCCCGCCAGGAGAGTGAGTTCAACGGCTCAATCATGTCGGGCGCTGGCGCACGTGGCATTTTGCAGGTCATGCCCGGCACGGCGCGGCACATCTGCCGGAATTACCGGATCAAGTGCAACATCAAGCGCTTGATGAACGATCCGTCGTACAACGCCATGCTGGCGAGTGCCTATGTCGGCGACCGGATGGACGATGTGTCGGGCAGCTATATCCTTACTCTGACGAGCTACAATGCCGGCCCAGGGCGCACACGCCAATGGCTGCGCGAGCTCGGCGATCCCCGCGATCCCAGCGTCGACCCGATCGACTGGATTCACCAGATCCCATTCGAGGAAACGCGGGACTACGTGCAAAAGGTGCTTTCGAACCTGCAGATCTACCGGGCGCGGCTCGGCAATCACAAAGGCTCCATTGGTGCGGACCTCGTCCGTGCCAGACGGAAACCGGACGCCGCACCGTAGGCGCTCAGCATTTATCGACGTTCAGCTTCCCAACAAAAACGGCGTGTTATGGCAAAGGAAACAGAGCCCTGGCGGGACATCTTCTTCACCTCGCTTGATGGCCTGAGGCTCTATGCTCGCCACTACCCGGCGCCAGGCTCCCGTCTGAGACCCGTCCTGTGCCTGCCGGGGTTGACCCGCAACTCGCGTGACTTCCACGACATTGCAATGGCGCTATCGACTGGCGAGACGGCGCGCGACGTCTATGCCCTCGATTACCGTGGCCGGGGGCGCTCTCAATACGACCGCGATTGGCGCAACTACACGGTCGCCGTCGAGATGCTCGACGTGCAGGATCTCATCGTCCTGCTCGGCCTCGAGAAACCGACCATCATCGGCACCTCGCGCGGTGGGCTGATTGCGATGGCGCTGGCCGCGTCGCGGCCGGGAGCGATAGGGGCCGTTGTTCTGAACGACATCGGTCCCGTGATCGAGCGTGACGGCCTGACCAGGATCGCAGGTTACGTGGGAAACACGCCCCTGCCCTCGAATTGGGACGATGCGGCGCGTTTGGTGGCGGAGCTCAACCGCCGCGCCTTCCCTGCCGTGCCGGAGGATCAATGGGCAGAGGTCGCACGGCAATGGTTCAACGATGACAAAGGCTATCCAGCTCCCGGGTATGATCCGGCTTTGGCGAAGGCGTTCTCAGCCACCAACGGCCCAATCCCCGCGTTGTGGCCGCAGTTCAGCGCTCTCTCCCATGTCCCCCTGTTGATCCTCCGAGGTGAGCACTCGGATATCTTGAGCGAAACGACGGTGAAGGAGATGTGCGCCCGCCACCCGCGCTGCACCGCGGTCACTGTCGCGGGCCAAGGCCATGCCCCTCTGCTCAAGGATGCTCCGACGATCTCTGCAATTGCTCGCTTCCTGGCCGACGTGGATGCCGGTCGCCCGATCACAGACGTTCTTGGCCGGGCAGCCTGACGGCCTGGTGACTGCACTCGGAGCACCAAGCCGAATTGGCTAAACTCACCGAGATCCATTCACTGCCGTTTGATGATGGCTGTGGAGGGTTAGGCGTAGAAGGCTTCGCAGGCGTCGAGAGAACGGGGCTGGTCCATGTCCGATAAGACTGTTCTTGCCGTGCCCGGAAGGAAGCTGTCGGTTCCTCGCTTGTTCAAGCGAACCCTGCAGGTCTCGATGGCTTCGATACTTACAGCAGTGGTCGCGCTGACGTTCATCCTCGCGAACAACATGCTGCTCGGAGGCGGCGGGCCGGTTAAGGCACTCACGACGTGGCTGGCCTTCATCAAACGGCCTGACATTCAGGCCACGATCGTGCTCACTGCGATCGTGACAGTTCTCTACATCTATTGGCAGCGCGATCGCGAGCGGAAGTAGTCCGCATCGACGTACTCGTAGTCTTCAGCCCGGTGCACGTGCGATGCGCGTTGCTCATTGGGCGGTGTTGCCTGACTGGTCACCCCCTCGCACAAGCTCCACGATCACCCCGGAAGTCCTTCGCCGCAGCACGAATATGTCGCCATCCCTAGCTTGATAGCGGGCCATGATCCCGTTCGAGGATGGCTCCCGAAACGCGATTTCGCCTGGAAGGCATTCCGTGTGCCGAGTTGTATAGCGCGGCTTGATCTCGTACGTCTCGCCGAGGAACTGGTAGGTGACGGTCTGGCCCGAAGCATTGTTGATCCGGAACTGATAAGCGCGATCGTAAGGCCGGCCGAACATTTGCACCGAGACGTAGCGCTCCTTCCCCGGCGTCTTGGCGACAGCAACGCCGATGTCCACGACATGCTCGTCGAGCAAATTTTTGCGGTGGCTCGGCGAATTGAGCCAGCCTTGGACGGCCTCGCGTGCGAGCTGCCGGGTTTCGAAGCCCCGGGTGTCCAGATTCGAGGACAGGTTCTCAGAAACAAAGCAGGCCTGATAGCCGGCGGCCTCGGCCCGGTCAGACGGATGACGACCATCCGCTGTGTGTGAGAACTTCGTCGACGTCGCGAGGAACCGCGCATAACCCCGCGCCGCGGCCGTCAATTTAGGTTCGGGCACCACCTCTCCGAGGCCATGCTGCTTGCGGGCAGCATTCGTCATCTCGACTATGGCGATTTCGACCTGAGGGAGATCTGGCGTCATCGACGTTGCTCAAGCTCAGCCGTCCGCAAATTTGCTTGATAGGGAACAGAATTGCCCGCAGATGTCGAGGTGTCCCTGACTGGTCTTAGGCTACGTATCCGTGACCACAACTTCGCCTCAGATCATCGCGAAAGACAGCCGTCACATCACATCGGTGGGGATCATGCCGTCTCCCGTTCGCAGCATCGTTCCGCTGGTCGTTGCCGCACTGATTTCCGGCGTCTTGAGCTACGCGACCGAGGGTTTGCCGCGGTTGTCCCACAGCATCGAAATGCAGCTCACGGCGTACCTCATCAATCCGCGGCTGCTTCTGCCGGGAGTCTCGGTTCGGCTTGGTGACGGGTGCGCTGGCGTGGCGCTTCGGATCTCGCGGACTAATCGGAGCGGCGCTGACGTTTTGTCTGACCTGGGCTGGCTGGCAGCTCGCAGTGCAAGCCGGCATCGCCGTATTCGACCGGGCCGGCCTGCTCACAACGGTCGAAACAAATAGGCTTGCCCTCGCCGGAGTGGCTGGGGGTGCAGTGGGGGCGCTGGTCACATTCCTGGGCGTGCGTGCCGCGGTGCCAATGCCACGGACCATGCTCGCGCTGGTAGCGACCATCGTGACCGGTTCGGTTTTTGGGTTGTTGCTGCCCTGGTCGACCACGCGGCAGAGCGCGGGATTGCTGCTCTACGCCACCTGGCAACCCGCCGTAGTGGCCGTCGTGTCTTACTTCGCCGCACGCAAGCCGACCGCTGCGTAACCTAAAGTACGTTCATCTGGTCAGGCTGGACCAAAACGGTCGTGAACTTGTTGGGGCTTGAAGCGTTCCTACTGAGCGCTCGTTTCAACAGGAGATGCCGCAGTGAGTATTCTGGCCTGGATTGTCGTCGGCCTGATCGCCGGCTGGATTGCCGAACAAATTACCGGCAGGGAGCACGGACTGCTAACGAATTTGCTCGTCGGCATCATCGGAGCGTTCGTAGGCGGATTCCTGTTCAGCACGCTACTCGGGTTCGAGTACAGGGAAGGTTTCAACATCGCCTCGATCGTCGTTGCGACCGTAGGCGCTGTCGTGTTCCTGTTCATCCTGAGTTGGTTCAGGGGCGAGCAGCGCACGATCCGCTGACCCGCCCCGGCCTCAGTTCGCACGGCGCTCCGGTAGGTTGAGGATCTGCCGGGCCTCCGCGGGGGTCGCAATCTTACCGCCGAGGTTCTCAATGATGCGCACGGCTTTCTCCACGAGCGCGGCGTTGTTCGGCGCCAGCTGCCCCTTGGCCAGATGAACCGTGTCCTCCATCCCGATGCGGCAGTGCCCACCCAGGATGAAAGCCTGCGCCAGCATCGGGAACGCCATGCGACCTGCGCCGAACGCCGCCCACTCGCAGTCCTTCGGCAGCAGTGATTTCGCGTAGCACAGCGTCTCGGGCGTGGCGGCCATTCCGTACTTCACGCCGGTGACCACCTGGAATAGCGCAGGTGAGCGCAGGGTTCCGTCAGCGAAAAGATCCCTCGACAGCATGATGTCGCCGGTGTCGAACACCTCCAGCTCCGGCTTCACTCCGGCGGCATAGATGCGCTCCGCCATGATGCGGATGTTGCGGGGCGAGTTGATTACGGCGCCGCCGCCGAACCACATCGTGTTGAGATCGAGGCTGCACATCTCAGGTTTGAGCTCGACGATGTGCTCGGTGCGGATTTCCGGCGTTGTAAGCAGCGTACCCGGCGCCGCCTTGGCCGGCTCGTCATCGCTTGGAATGAAGCGGCCACCCGGGCCTGTCGTCAAATTGATGATGAGATCGACGCCGCTCGACCGCAGTCGCTGAACCACCTCGCGGTAGTACTCGAGCTTCATGCTGGGGCGCCCCGTCTCAGGGTCGCGCACGTGGATATGGCACACCGCGGCGCCCGCCTTCGCCGCAGCAATGCAATCGTTCGCGATCTCCTCCGGTGTGACCGGCAGGTTGGGGTTCTGCTCCCTGGTAGGAAAGTTACCCGTCACCGCGCAGGTCAGGATCGTCGGCTTCATATCTCCTCCTCCCGTAGCCGCCATTTCACGGCTTGCCAGCGCTTTCAGCGGGCACCGTCAAACTCGATGATAGTGTCTCAGCGCTGCGTCTCCTGTCACCGCGCCTCGGGCCTGCTCACGCGCCACGTCGAGGTCGCGACGGCGGCCAGTGTGCCTTCGCCGTCCCAGAGCCGCGCCTCGAGAAAGGCGATCCGTTGTCCCTTACGCAGGAACTTAGCTTCGCAGGTCGCGCGTGGCGGGCGCACCGGCGCAAGATACTGCACCTTCATCTCCAAGGTCGTTCCCGGCAGACCGATGGCGTGCTTCAGAAGGTGTCCCATCGCCGAATCCAGCACGAAAGCTGTGACACCGCCGTGCACCGTGCCTTGCGAATTGAACATGAAGTCGCAAACCGGGAACTCCACCCGGCAGGCATCTTCCGTGTAGGTGAAGTCGAGACCGAAGAAGCGCGCCAGAAAAAACTTTTCGAAAGCGGGTTGCTGCGTTTCAAGCGCCGTCTCGAAGGCACGGCGTGCCGCAATCTTGTCCATGCTACACTGGCTTATCAGGAGATCGGCGCGCGATGCTCATCTTGGGAATGGGCTGGATGGCTTTGGTCGGTTCGATAGGTCGAACATAGGTTATAGATTTTCTGACCAACTAGTGACGGCATCTTCCGGCTGTCAAGCAAACGATCGTGCTGCCGCAGCTACACTGGGCCCGGAAAGGAAAGCAGATGCTTTTATCCGGCCCAAGAGGCCCGGGAATTTTGCGCCGTCTGGCGTACTCGACCGTCAAATATCTTCCTGGCTGTCCGGCCGGCATCTCCAGCGCACGATGCGCCATTGCGGATGCTCCGCGGACCATCTGGCGAGCTGGATCTGTGCGGTCATCATGCACTGAAATGCCGACACATCTGCCGGTAGCGGAATGCGGTGTTCGCGGCAGACGCTGCCATTGCTCAAAAGGCAGGCCGAAAGAATGATCGCTATCATGTGCTTCACTTCGTTCCAGTGCGCCCGACCCGTCGCTCCAACTCGACCTGCCCGGCGCCGCCCGCACGAAAAACGCGGGTAATTCCTCAAAATATGCAAGACTCTTGGTCGCGGCGCTTTTCGCGAACACCAGCGTCTGGCTGGCCCTCGCTTTAACATGCACGGTGCCCAGTCGCCACCCAGACCAAATCGGCATCGGCGCAATGGGGTTAAGAAAAATGGCCTCTTTATCCGACAGCCCTGCGCCTTCCCACTTGAATAGCGGCTGGCAAAGGCGACAATGCACGTATTACGTGTGAAGAAGGGTGTCGATACTAAAGCTGGCGAAACCCTGTCAGCAGCCGATGACCGGAGGCCGTTATGTTCAGCGTCGTGAGGTGCCTCGGGATAGCATTTGTCGCCATCATGGTCATGACGGGATCCCTCGCCGAAGCGGCGGAGCTGCCCGAAAACGACTATCCGACGGTCGCCCGTGCCGACTACGTCTTTGCCTGCATGCAGGTCAACGGCCGCACGCGCGAGGCGTTGCGCAAGTGCGCTTGCTCAATAGATGTCATCGCGTCGCTACTGCCTTATGAGCAGTATGAGGAAGCCGAGACCATCATGAGCATCCGCCAGCGTGGCGGGGAGCAAGCGTCGATTTTCCTGAGTGCACCTCAAATGCGTGCGAAAGTCGACGATCTGAAGCGGGCTCAGGTAGAGGCTGAGCTGCGATGCTTCTGATTTCCGACACGCCGATCGAAGCGCAAGCTCACCTCAACAAGCTGCAGCAACCGTGCAGCGGAACCTCCCCGGTCTTCAGACCGATAATGCGCACCTCGAAAGCGTACTCGAGGTCCGACATCCCGTCGCTGCACCACTCCTTGTGCTGCACAGAGAGCACTGATGGCCGGGGCCGTCTCACTGACGAGGCGTAGGGCGAGAGCATCCCTACGCCCTTGGAACGGCTCGCGTATGGCAACCGTGTAACGGACCGGCGGGCCGTCTGGGCGACTGTGAGCTCGGCCGTGTTCCGCTCCACCTTCAGCGCCCAGAATGGCTCGGTCCCCCCACAGAACAAATTGGACTCCAACTCGCTGCCAAGGTCCGAGGAGACGGGTTGCAGATAGCGCCCGTTGACCCAGCCGCGAACATTCTTGTAGCGGATCTCGTACCAGCGGGAAGAGCCGACCCGGAGAGTTGCTCCGGATCCGTAAATGCCGCCGCTGTTCGCCGGGATTGGCCCAAGAATTTTCTTCTGACTGATCGTGGCCTGATCATCGACGCGCTCGCGAATGTTGAGCACATCAGACCGCTTCACACCAGTCACTCGGAATTCGAATTTGCCAGCGTGCGCCTTATCGGCCAACGCCATCAGCATGGCGAGGCTGAATAGAACAAGCAAACGTCTCCAAAGCAGCATCGTATAGGAGGGCTCCTCGGCAAAGCTGGCAGTGATAGCTAAGCTCAGCCATCTTAATATCAGCCGTTGCAAATGCCAGCTTCGCCCGGGCCGAGGCAAGTCGAATACAACTTGGAGATTTGATTTGCAGGCAGGCCCTCGTCCCTTTGGTTTAAATTCGCCTTATCGGCTTCTCAAACGAGGACGACAAATTTGATCCGGGTGAGGCAATGCTGATGGGCACCCAGTGACGGGCGTCACCAGGTGCCCATTCCGGGGCCTGTGCTTGGTAGGGGGCGTCCGGCACAGGCAAGGTGCCGGAAGAACCAACGCCAAGCGAGTTGGTTCCAATTCAAATTGGGCGACAGCAGGGATTGTGCGCTGTCGCCCGCTACGCGCTCAAGCTGAGGTCAGCGCCGGCCCCTCGGCGCCGGCTCGCCGTAAACCTTTACGGTTGCATTGCCCCGCCGGCTCGGCTCAGCCCGGTAAACCATTTCAATCCGGCGCAGATAGCTTCGGTCGCCCCGAAGATCGACCCCAACGTGACCGCCAGGACGAATATCTCGATTGACCTTGATCGTCTCCGAGTGCCCGTTGAAGTACACGATGCGGATCGAGATCAGATGGACCTCGTTGTCCTCGACCACGAAGTGAAGCATCCGGAATCCGCGGTCACGGAACCAGTTTTCCGGATGTTTCACGTTGATGACGTCACGGTCCACCCTGAACCCGACGGACTTCTCACCAAGAAGCTCCCAATTCTTGGGCGGCTCGAATCGAGGCGGGCGGATGAGCAGCCGGGGCGCAGGCTCACCATAGACCTTG
This sequence comes from uncultured Pseudomonadota bacterium, assembly GCA_963786775.1. Lineage (GTDB taxonomy): Bacteria > Pseudomonadota > Alphaproteobacteria > Rhizobiales > Hyphomicrobiaceae > ZC4RG25. The sequence continues at coordinate 108,345 of CAWBAM010000045.1, forward strand.
ATGACCGCCTGTCCGCGGAAGCTGGGGCGGGAGCGATAGATCATCTCGATTCGCCGCAAATAGCTCCTTCACCGCGGAGATCGACCGGCAGCTGACTGCCTGCACGGATCGTGCGATCAACCTTCAGATCTTCTTTATAGCCGTTCAGGTAAACGAGCCCGGATCGAAATCAGGTGCAGATCATTGCGCTCCGCCTTGAAGTGCAGGCTCCGGAACGCGCGATCGCGAACCAGTCTTCCGATTGCCCACCTCGATAACATCGCGATCAACCAGGAAGCCGACGCTCTTTTCCCCGAGCAGCACCAAGTCGTTGTGTTTGCCTCTCTGGGCTTGGGCAGGCAAGGCAAGCACCATCAGGCACACAAGTAATCCCCCAACCCGCAGCATTTGTCCTCCGTAGCAGGATTAACCAAATGTAAGCCGCTAACTCTTGCCTACGGCGGCGCCGAAGTAAACAAAAATCGCTGGTGTCCGGACTATTCAGGCCTTCTGATGGCGGAAATCGGCTGAAATCGCATCTACGACTAGCACGGCGCAAGTAGAACGCCTTACCAACCGGCATTAAAAGTTGGCGAGGGCTTCCCGGCGACTACGTTGATGCGCAATTACGCCTTTCGGCTAGGGCGGCCGTTTCGAACCGCCGCCTCAATCTGGCTTCGCGATATGCCGATGTCTCGCAGCGTGCGGTCATCCAGGCTGCTTAAGTAGTGGCACGCAGCACGCCGGTTGTACCACCTGACATAAGCTTGCTTCGCCTCACGAACCGCCTGCCATAAGCGGCTGACCAGACGTTGTCGCGGCGAAACGAAATACGTGCTTCGGGATGCTGCCATCATGTGCTCCTGTCATCTCGTTCTCCAGTCGCACTATGGATGACAGCTCCTGACAGCCTGGCGTCAGCAGCTCCGACACGCTCCTGACACCGCGGTGTCAGGAGTGATAGGCTAGGTATTTCAGCGCAAGCGAGATCGTGGATTGGCAGCGTGCGCCGCGCCGACCGACTGTTCGAAATCATTCAGCTCATGCGCCGCAAGGCCCCTGTGCGCGCTCGCGATCTGAGCGAGGCGCTGGAGGTCTCGGAGCGGACCATCTATCGCGACATTCAGGACTTGATCGCAAGCGGCGTTCCCATCGAAGGCGAGGCCGGCGTCGGCTACGTGCTCAAAGCCGGCTTCGATCTCCACCGCTCATGTTCAAGGAGCAAGAGATCGAGGCGCTCGTTCTGGGAGCGCGCATCGTCGAGTTCCCTGCCTGATGCTGAGCTGGCCGAAGCGGCGTCGAATGCGATTGCCAAGATCGAAGCAGTCATTCCGGACCGGCTGCGCGGCTACATGGCCAATACGGCCCTGTTGGCGCCGCCGCACACGTACATGGAGCCGATCCGGTTCGACATGGCTCATTGCGGGGGGCGCTACGCAGCCAGCTCAAAGTACATTTCCGCTACACAGACTATGCTGGTCGACAAACCGTACGCACGGTGAGGCCCCTATCCCTCCGCGTACTTCGGGCCGATCTGGCTGCTCGCCGCCTGGTGCGAGCTGCGGGATGATTTCCGCACGTTCCGCTGGACCGGAAATCGACGATTTCGAGGTGCTGCAGGAGCGCTTCCGCGTCGAGCCGGGGAAAACGCTCCAAGAATTCCTGAAGCGCGACCAGACCTGGAACCGGCGATCGGAGCCCGTCCCGAGCCTGGAAGCCGGGACAGGCTGAGTTGCACGTCAGCGGAAAGGGGGCTCGTCGAACGAGCGCAGCTTGCGGGAATGCAGCGTCTCTTCGACGGTTCCCCGCAGCAGCTCAAGAGCCTTCAGTCCAATCTTCCAGATGCTGCGCCACCGCTGCCTCGTAAAATGCGTTGGCCGCACCCGGCAATTTGATCTCGCCGTGGAGCGGCTTGTCCGAGACGCAGAGAAGAGTGCCGTAGGGTACGCGGAGGCGATATCCATTGGCAGCGATGGTGCCGCTTTCCATGTCGACCGCAATGGCGCGCGAAAGATTGATCCGCCGCCGCTCCTGCGGGTGAGCGCAGCTCCCAGTTCCGATCGTCGTTGGTGACGACCGTGCCCGTCCTCAACCGCTCCTTCAAGCCTGTCGCCTTGCTCGCCCGTGACGATCGCCGCCGCATCCTGTAGGGCGACCTGCACCTCGGCCAATGCCGGGATGGGCACCTCCGGCGGCACAAGCGAGTCGAGAATTCGGTCCTGGCGAAGATAGGCGTGAGCGAGCACGTAGTCGCCGATCTGCTGCGATTGGCGCAGGCCGCCGCAGTGGCCGACCATCAACCAGCAGTTGGGGCGCAGGACGGCCAGGTGGTCCGTGATGTTCTTCGCATTGGGTGGGCCGACGCCGATGTTGACGAGGGTGACGCCCTCCCCGTCCGGCGCCGTCAAGATGATAGGCTGGCATCTGGAACTTGTGCCAGGGAGCTCGCGGCAATAATTGCCTCCGCATCTTTGGGAGAGGTCGCCCCGGCGGATTTCGAGGTCGCCGGGCAGCACGAGGCGCTCGTACGGGGTTCCTGGCTCGGCAAGGCGTGCCAGCCCCCAGCGGATGAACTGATCAACGTAGCGATGATAGTTGGTCAGCAGGATCCAGTGTTGGACCCAACGCCAGTCGCAACCGGTGTAGTGCACCAGCCGTCGCAGCGAATAGTCGACCCGGACTGCATCGAATAAGGCCAGCGGCCGCGGCTCGCCTTCGGGAGCCTCCCACTCGCCATCGGCGACTTCGTCGCCCACCAGTGACAGCCGTGGGGTGGGGAAGTGACGCGCGAGGTCGCTGGCCGAAATGCCCTTGCGGCCGATCTCGTCGACCCGCTCCATCGTGTACGGAAACGGGATCTCCATGCTGACCCCGACCTCGATTTCCGCTCCGTACTCCGCCGACCAGCGGCCGGAGTTGCTCGAGCAGGTAATTGCGGAAGTAGCTCGGGTGCGTGATCGTCGTCTCGTAAACGCCGGGGCGCTGGAATTTGGCGTAAGCCCGGCGGGTGCGGGCGGCGGATCGATGCCGTAATTGATGACCCGCAGCAGAGGATAGCGAAAGGCGAGTCGCTCTTTCTCGGTCGGTGGCTCTCCCGTATCGAGAAATCGGTCGAGCGCACGGACAAGAGCGGCAGAGCGCCTTGGCATAGAGCTCTTCAAGCCTGTCGACCGCTGCTTCCGGGGTGAGACGTTGTCCGCTGTTGTTCTGCTCCTTGCCCATGATCGCGCCATGCCGGTTCGTCATGCTTTCACCCCAACGTACCGGCAAGCGCGAGGTTTGTCAGGCAATTGGGCTCAGGCAGCGAAAAGCTCGTCAAGCCAGTCGAAGACCACGGCGTTTGACAGAGGCAGGTTTCCGAGCTGGCAGTGGGCATCGGCGCCCTCCTCGACGGTGAAGATCCGCTCGTAGCCGGGCCGGAGACGCTCTCGACGAAGCGCCTGGACTGGCGCAAAGCCTCCGCACCTTCGCTCGCGCCCACCATTGCAAGGGCTGGGGCAGCGGATCTCCGCCAGCCTCTCCTCGCGTTGAAGTCCTTGAGTCGGGTTAGCCACGCGGTGAAGCTGTCGACGCCGAAATCGGCGGCACGCTGCTTTGAAGCTGAGCTTGGCTTCGCGGGGAAAGTCCTCGTCCGGGACCTCATCGACCTCGTTCAGCGAGACGGGAGGCGGATTCGCCGCGAACTCGGGGCCGATGAAACCAGCCATGTAGGCGTAGAGATCGATGATGGGGGAGTTGGCGATCAGCGCTTTGATGCGCCCATCGTACTCAGCCGCGCGCGTTACGAAGTACCCGCCGAAGCTGATGCCGTAGAGGGCCAGCCGCTCCGCGGCGACCTCGGGTCTCGCGAGGGCAAAGTCGAGGATCGCCCCGATCGGCTTTTCGTAGTCGGGCCGGAATTTCAGGTCTGGATGGATGCGCAGGCAGCCGACCTGGCCCGGACCTTGGGCGATGAGGACGTTGTAACCGCGTTCGAGCCCTGCCGCAGCCACCTGGAAATAAAGCTCCTCAGCGGTGCCGTCGAAGCCCGTGAGGACGACGACCGTCTTGCCACGATCCGCCCCGTTGGCCGGTGCCATGAAGTAGCCCGGCAGACCTTTCCCTTCGAAGGGGATTTCGACCGGCTCGATCCGGTCCGGGATCAGCTCTGCGGCGGCGCGGAAGGCATCGCGGCTGGCAAGGCCCCACGTCTGCGCCTCCGACCCGAAGGGATCGGCGAAGTATTCGGCCGCCCGGTAGTACATGGAGGCTCGGAGGAAATGATCCCGCGCGCTGATTCGGTGCCCGCGCTCCAGGGCCTCCCGTCCAGCCTTCAGAACCCGTTCCCCCATCGCTGCGAGCGCCTCGCGCCAGACGTAAGGGTCATCTCCGGTTACCGCCGCACGAGTCGCAAAACCTCCCCGGGTGTTGCGCCGCGGTAGTTTCCGGCGCCCAGCGAGCGCATGAGCTGAAAGTCGAGCTCACCCGATTGGAAACCTGCGACCCGTGTCGTGCCGCGCTCTACGCGGTCATTAGCCATGTTTCTCCTCCTCCTTGGCTGCGCAACGTGCTCACGGGGCGCGTTCGACTGCCTTGGCAACCGAAGGAGGCCAGCATGGCTCCCCTGCGCGTGCCGGAGCTCGCCGCATCCTTCCCACAACCTCTAGTAAGCGGAGGCTCCGTTTAAAGTTGCTTGACGTCTTCAGGTCGCGTCTGTGCGAGTGACGCGGCGCTCCCAAGAGCATTGACTTGCAGCGACTTCCTGACGATATTGCGCGCGCACGCGGTGGCTTGGGGCCATCGCGCAAGAGGCGCTGCCCGAGGCTTTATCGCCGGCATCCGGCCGGTAGACCGTTTCCCAGGGTGAGGCGGTTCACTAAAGTCCGCGAGATGACACTCGCGGCGCCACAGGGCGTGGAGAAGAAGGACACGTCATGTACGCAGTCATCAAGACCGGCGGCAAGCAGTACCGTGTGGCCAAGGACGACGTTCTCACCATCGAGAGGCTCGAGGGTGAAGCGGGGGCCGAGGTGGAGTTCACGGAAGTGCTGATGATCGGAGGCAACGGGACGCCGAAGATCGGAACGCCAACCGTCCCGGGAGCCAAGGTCACGGCGGAGCTCGTGGAGCAGACGCGCGGTCCGAAGCTCATCGCGTTCAAGAAGCGCCGTCGCAAGAACTCCCGGCGCAAGAGGGGTCATCGTCAGGATTTGACGAAAGTTCGGATTACCAACATCATCGGCGCCTGACGGCAGCCGACCCGACCACGAGGTAACGGAAATGGCACACAAAAAGGCAGGCGGGTCGTCGCGCAACGGGCGCGACTCGCATTCGAAGCGCCTCGGCGTGAAGAAGTACGGCGGCGAGTTCGTCGTGCCGGGCAACATCATCGTGCGCCAGCGCGGCACCCGGTGGCATCCCGGCGACAACGTCGGCATGGGCACAGACCACACGTTGTTCGCGAAGGCCGCGGGGCTCGTGGAGTTCCGCACGAAAGCCAAGGGACGCGTGTTCGTCTCGGTGCGACCGACCACGCTGCAAGCGGCGGAGTAAGCCGCGCGACCAGAGGCGATGGCTTGTTGAAGGGAGATGGCAAGCCATCTCCCTTTTTCGTGTCTCCAAGTTTCTCTTATCTCCGACAGAGCTGGATCCGCGATCCGGCGAGAAAAGGTTCGTAGGAGCCGGTCTCGTGATTGCCGCGCCGATGAGAACCAGACGCCTGCTCTTGCGCGATCTGACGCCCCGCGATGCCCGAAGAATCGCGATGCTGGCGAGCGATTGGGACGTCGCGCGCATGACGGGCCGCATTCCGCACCCCTATTCCGAGCAGCTGGCGCACGAGTGGATCAGTGATCTTGCCGAGGGCGAGTTCGTGCAAGGCATCATTCACCAGAATGTTCTGGTCGGCATCTGCGGGTATATGCCCGAGGGTGAAGGATCGGCAGAGATCGGCTACTGGATCGGCAAACCATGGTGGGGGCGCGGTTTCGCAACCGAGGCGGCCGGCGCACTCATCGACTACTGTTTCACCGTAGCCGGCTTTGAGCGGGTCACTTGCGGCCACTTCGTTGACAATCCGGCTTCCGGCAGGGTGATCGCGAAGCTTGGCTTCCGGTTCATTGGGACTGAACGTGTCTGGTGCGAAGCCCGCCAGACCGATGTCGAAACGCTGAAATACGAACGACTTCGCCAGGATGGCGAGGCCAAGGCAAGGGTGTCATGAAGTTCCTCGACCAGGCCAAGGTCTACGTTAAGGCCGGTGATGGAGGAGATGGGCTGCGTCAGCTTCCGCCGCGAGAAGTTCATCGAGTTCGGTGGGCCCGACGGCGGTGACGGCGGCAAGGGCGGCGACGTCTGGGCCGAATGCGTCGCCAACCTCAATACGCTGATCGATTACCGCTACCAGCAGCACTTCAAGGCGAAGAACGGCCAGCCCGGCATGGGCAAGAACCGCTCGGGCGCCAAAGGGGCCGACTGCGTTCTCAAGGTGCCGCCGGGGACGCAGATTTTCGCCGAAGACCAGGAGACGCTGATTGCGGATCTGACGGAGCCGGGCCAGCGTGTCCTGATTGCCCGTGGCGGCAACGGCGGCTTTGGCAATGCCCATTTCAAATCGTCTACGAACCAGGCACCGCGCCGTGCAAACCCTGGCCAGCCCGGCGAGGAGCTGACCATCTGGCTGCGCTTGAAGCTGATTGCCGACGCGGGCCTCATCGGTCTGCCCAATGCGGGCAAATCCACCTTTTTGTCCAAGGTCAGCGCCGCTAAGCCGAAGATCGCCGACTATCCTTTCACGACGCTGCACCCCAACCTCGGCATGGTTCGTGTGGGCGACGTCGACTTCGTGCTGGCCGACATCCCGGGGCTTATCGAGGGCGCGCACGCCGGCGCAGGGCTCGGAACCCGCTTTCTCGGCCATATCGAGCGTTGCCGGGTGCTGCTGCACTTGGTTGACGCTACCGAGGAGGACGTGGCCGGCGCTTACCGGATCGTGCGTCGTGAGCTCAAGGCTTACGATGCGGATCTCGAGAAGAAGAAAGAGATCGTCGCGCTCTCGAAGTGCGACGCGCTGGATCCTGATACGATCGCCGAGCGGCAGGAGGCGCTGAGGCGGGCGGCGCGCAAGAAGCCCTACCTTCTGTCGGCCGTGTCAGGACAGGGTGTTCAGGAGATTCTCTACGCCGTCTCTCGGGTCATCGCGGAATCCCGTGAGGAAGAGCAGCGCGAGGCGGAGCCTGTAGCGGCGAAAGGCTGGCGGCCATGAGCGGAATGGTGGAAGCGAAAGCTGGCGAGATCGCCGACGAATCGCAGCGAGAAGCTGGGCTTGCTGCTTGGGCCGACGCCCGGCGGATCGTGGTCAAGATTGGCTCCGCCTTGCTCGTAGACAGCAACTCCGGCCGCATTCGATCCACGTGGCTGAACTCGCTCGCCGATGACATCGCAGAGCTTTGGCACGCGAAACGGGAGATCGTGCTCGTCTCCTCGGGCGCCATCGCACTCGGCCGGCACATCATGAGCTTGCCGAAAGGGCCGCTTCATCTCGAGCAGTCGCAGGCGGCAGCCGCTGTCGGCCAGATCACCCTCGCCCACTCCTATCAGGAGGTCTTCCGCGCGCGGGGGCTGACCACCGCCCAGGTGCTGCTGACACTCGGCGACACTGAGGAACGCCGACGCTACCTCAATGCGCGCAGCACGATCGATACGCTCCTCGCTCACCGCGCGATCCCGGTCGTCAACGAGAATGATACAGTCGCAACCGCCGAGATCCGCTACGGCGATAATGACCGCCTGTCCGCGCGGGTGGCGAGCATGATCAGCGCCGACTGCCTCGTGCTTCTGTCCGATGTGGACGGCCTCTACACGAGCCCGCCTGGCCGCGATCCGAATGCCCGGCGTATCGACGTCGTCCGCGAGATCACGCCCGAGATTGAAGCCATGGCCGGCGATGCCGGAACCGAGCTGTCACGCGGCGGCATGAAAACCAAGATCGAGGCAGGGCGCATCGCCCTAGCCGGCGGAACCGACATGGTGATCGCCTCAGGCAAGGTACTGCATCCATTGCGGGCACTACGTGATGGCGCTCCGTGCACTTGGTTCCTGGCGCCCTCCGATCCGGTAACGGCCCGGAAACGCTGGATCGCAGGTCAACTCGAGCCTCGGGGAGTTGTAGAGATCGACGCCGGAGCGGAGCAGGCGCTTCTTGCGGGCAAGAGCCTGCTGCCAGCAGGTGTCACGCGGGTCCAGGGCCGATTTGATCGCGGCGATGCGGTGATCATCCGCAACAGCTCAGGGCATGAAATCGGCCGCGGCCTGATTGCCTATGCGCGCGCCGATGCAGAGCGTATCATCGGGCGCCGAAGCAGCGAGATTCCTAAAATTCTCGGATTCGAAGGCCGCACCGAGCTCATCCACCGCGATGACATGGCACTGAACCGGAAGTAGGCGCGATGAACAAACTTGATCGCAACATTGATAGCGCCGGAACGGCGGAGCTGATGGCCCAAATGGGCATCGCGGCGCGTGCCGCAGCCCGCGAGGTGGCACTTGCCCCGCCGGCACAGAAGAACGAAGCGCTTGCCGCGGCGGCCAAGGCCATCCGGGATTCCGTGGCCATTATTCTGGAGGCCAATGCAAAGGATGTCGAAGCGAGCGCGGGCAAGTGGCACGACAGGCGCCTTCATCGACCGGCTGACGCTGAATGATGCGCGCATCGAAGGCATCGCGCGAAGCCTTGAGGACATCGCGAGCCTCGATGATCCGGTCGGCACCACAATGGCGACGTGGACGCGCCCCAATGGTCTTGTTATCGAGCGGGTGCGCGTGCCGCTTGGCGTCATCGGCATCATCTACGAAAGTCGGCCCAACGTGACAGCGGATGCCGGCGCGCTCTGTCTCAAAAGCGGCAACGCAGCGATTTTGCGCGGTGGCTCCGAAAGCCTGCATTCAAGTCGCGCGATCCACGCCTGTCTCCTGAAGGGGTTGAAGACGGCAGGCCTACCAGAAGCGACGATCCAACTCGTGCCGACGACAGATCGGGAAGCCGTTGGCCATATGCTGAAAGGGCTTCACGGCAACATCGACGTCATCGTACCCCGCGGCGGAAAGAGCCTCGTTGCGCGCGTGCAGGAAGAGGCTCGCGTGCCGGTGTTTGCGCACCTCGAAGGGATTTGCCACACCTACGTGGACAAGGATGCTGATCTCGCGATGGCGCGCGAAATCGTGCTCAACGCCAAGATGCGCCGCACAGGGATTTGCGGAGCGACCGAGACACTGCTCGTAGATCGGTCGGCACCCGCCGAGCTCCTGCCGGAGCTGGTCAAGGCGCTCCTTGATGCCGGCTGCGCCGTGCGCGGCGACGCGGCGACGCAAGCAGTCGACTCCACGGGTAACGCCAGCAACCGAGGAGGACTGGGCGACCGAATACCTGGACGCCATCATTTCGGTGAAGGTCGTCGATGGAGTCGACGAGGCCATCGAGCACATCGCTCGCTACGGCTCCCAGCACACCGACGCCATTGTGACCGGCAACGCCGAGACAGCGCAGCGTTTCCTGGATCGCGTCAACTCGGCCATCGTCCTGCACAACGCCTCGACCCAATTTGCGGATGGCGGAGAGTTCGGCTTCGGCGCCGAGATCGGGATTGCAACTGGCAAGATGCACGCACGCGGTCCGGTGGGCGTCGAACAGCTCACAAGCTTCAAGTACGTCGTGCGCGGCTCAGGCCAAGTGAGGCCGGCATGACCTCCACCGGCGCGAGGCCTTGAAGAATGCGCCGGAGCGCGCCGGTTTCGTTCGGCTCGGTCAGGGTCAAGACGCCGCTCGTCGCTCCGGGCTTGCGCATTGGATTGTTGGGCGGAACGTTCAACCCGCCCCACGATGGCCACGTTCTCATCAGCCACACGGCCTTGGCGCGACTGCAGCTCGACCAGCTCTGGTGGATCGTGACACCTGGCAACCCTCTCAAGGAGACCGGCGATCTGCCGCCGCTCGAGGAGCGCATGGCCGCCTGCCGCGCAATGATGCCCGACACGCGAGTCAAGATTACCGGCTTCGAGGAGCAACTTGGTACGCCCTACACGGCCGCAACGCTTGCGTTCCTTAAGCGGCGCTATCCTCGCGTCCATTTCGTCTGGGTGATGGGTGCGGACAACCTGGCAAGCTTCCACCGCTGGCAACACTGGCGCGAGATCATGCAAACGATGCCCATCGCCGTTATCGACCGGCCGGGCTGGAGATATCGGGCGCTGTCGTCCCCGGCCGCCTACGCCTTCCGCAGCAGCTACGTGCCTGAGATCCAGGCCACCGATTTACCTGACATGACGCCACCTGCCTGGACGCTGTTGAGCGGGCCCCTGTCCCCCCTGTCATCGACCGCGCTTCGACTTTTGCGCAATCGATCGGCGGTCGCGTCTGGGCGCACGGCGAGGTCGGATGAGTGAAAGCCGGTCGCGTCGGCGGTGATTGGGATTTGGTTTAGGGGATTGGAGTGAATGGTCGGAGCGGGGAGATTTCGAACTCCCGACCCCTTGCTCCCGAAGCAAGTGCGCTACCAGGCTGCGCTACGCTCCGCCCGACCGGGATACTCTTGGTTTCTGGTGTCTTTTCGCTCCGAGGTCAAGCCCCCTCCGGCCGCATGTGTTCGCAGGGGATCACTCGACCACCGCCGCTGCGGCAGCGTTGCGACTGGCGACCACGCCCCAGTCGCAGCCGCGCTGCGCCAGCCAGTGCGAGCGGATGCCCCTGGTACTGCAGGCTTTTTGGCGCGCTACCAGGTGCCAATTTCGCGCTGCGCCCGTAGCGGGGCCGTTCAGTACCCAATCGCGATCGAGACGCTTGGGCCCCAGCCGTAGCTGTAGGCGCTGTAGTACGCGAAGGGTCTGCGGTAGCGATAGTAGGGAGGCGGCCCATAGCCGACGATACGCGGCCTGTAGGCGTATTCGTACGAGCGATATGAGTAGTAATAGGGGCGCGCGGGGGCGTAGTAGGAGTAGCGATATGCACGCACCGGAGCCGAATAGTAAGCCACCGGTGGGCAGTCGCGCCATCCACCTGCAGCGGCTGGAGCTCCACCGCTCGCGATGAAGAGTGGAGCAGCGACGGCAAGTGCAAATATGGTTCGGCTACGCATACTCAGTCCTCCACATTAAGGGACCAGAGAAACGCGCAGCTCTGGAATCCTGTTCCAGGCTGGAACAGACCGGTGGTTGTGGGATTTCCGGGCTGAAGCTCAAGCGGCCAGACGCGACGTCCTAGCGCAGCTTGCCACTTATCAAAGCCTCACAGCCTCAATTCTAGCTGTGACTGCCGTGGGCGTAACTATTAACGAACAAGCCTGGATGACGACGGACATCACCGAACCCCGAGAACACCTCGAACCTCATCGGATGGCTGCTGCCGATGTCCTCGCCGCCCTCGGTACGGACGCGCAGTCGGGACTGAGCGCGCGCGAGGCCGAAGCGCGCCTGCAACGCTTCGGCACGAATGAGCTCGCGCGGAAAAAGCCGGTGCCGGGCTGGCGCAAGTTTTTGCAACAGTTCGCGAACGTTCTCATCATCCTGCTGCTGATCGCCGGCGCCGTATCTACGGTCCTGTGGCTCTACCAGGATGCCTCCTCGCTTCCCTACGAGGCGCTCGCCATCTTCGCCATCGTGCTCCTCAACGCAACGATGGGCTATGTGCAGCAGGCGCGCGCCGAAGAGGCACTGGCGGCCTTGAGCCGCATGACAGCCGACGAGGCCGCTGTCGTCCGAGATGGGACGACCCGGGTCATACCCGCAGCGGAGATCGTTCCGGGTGACATCATCCTCCTTGAAGAAGGGGACCGCGTTCCTGCCGATGGACGCCTGATCGAGTCCATTTCTTTGCATACCGCCGAAGCTGCGCTGACCGGGGAGAGCCTTCCCGTCGAAAAGGACGTCGGGCCTATCGATGCAGACTGCCCCATCGGCGACCGCCACAACATGGTGTTTGCCGGTACAGCGGTGACGCAGGGGCACGGGCGCGCCGTCGTCACCGCGACTGGCATGCAAACGCAGATGGGGCGCATCGCGGGCATGCTGGGCGAAACGCCCGACGAGGTCACGCCGCTTCAGGTGGAGCTCGACCGGGTTGGCAAGCTGCTCGGCGCCGTGGTGGTCGCGATCGCCATCGTGATCATCGCCACCATTCTCCTGGTTGAGGATGTCAGCGGTCTCGCGATTTTCGACGTGCTGATCCTGGGTGTGGCGCTGGCCGTCGCAGCCGTGCCGGAGGGTCTGCCAGCCATCGTCACCGCCGTGCTTTCCATCGGCGTGCAACGCATGGCCAAGCGTTACGCGATCGTCCGCCATTTGGCCTCTGTTGAGACATTGGGGTCAGCGAACGTCATCGCCTCTGATAAGACCGGAACGTTGACCCGCAACGAAATGACCGTACGCGTCGTGGTGACGGCCAGCGGCCGGGTCACGCTCAGCGGCACCGGATACGCACCTGCGGGAGAAGTCACCCAAGGCAATGGCGAGCCCATCGGCGAGGCCCTGAAGGCCGAATTGGAAAAGGCTCTCACCATCGCGGACCGCGCCAATAACGCGGAGCTGAACAACAGCGATGGCCGCTGGACCGTCCAGGGCGACCCGACGGAAGGAGCCCTGGTCGTGGCTGCGCGGAAAATCGGGCTTAGCGGCGATACGCTAGGGGCGCGCTACCCGCGAATTGCGGAAATCCCATTTTCCTCAGAGCGCAAAATGATGAGCACGGTCCATGCCGATGCTGGCAATGCGGAGCGCCTGCTCGTCATGACCAAGGGGGCACCAGATGTCCTTCTATCGCGCTGTACGCACGAGCTCGTGGGCGAGCGCACTCAGCCTCTCACAGATGCGCGTCGTGCCGAAATTCAGGCGGCGTGCAACGGGCTCGCCGAGGAGGCATTGCGGACCTTGGCGGTTGCGTTCCGACCTTTGTCCAAGACCGGAACGGAGCAGCGGCGCTTCGATGAGGGTGTCGAGGGCGACCTCGTCTTTGTGGGCCTATTCGGGCTCATCGATCCGCCGCGACGCGAAGCGAAAGACTCGGTTCAGCGGGCCAAGAGAGCCGGCATACGCACAATTATGATCACTGGCGACCATCCGAAAACGGCGGCCGTCATTGCAAGAGAGCTCGACATCTCTGCTGACGGTCGCGCCATATCGGGCGCCGAGCTGGATCGCATGTCGGATGAGGAGCTCGATCGGGTGGTGCGCGAAGTCTCCGTCTTTGCGCGTGTCAATCCCGAGCACAAGCTGCGAATCGTCAACGCGCTCCAACGTCAGGGCCTCACGGTGGCGGTGACGGGAGACGGCGTCAACGACGCGCCGGCGCTCAAGACGGCCAATATCGGCGTGGCGATGGGGATCAGCGGAACCGACGTTTCGCGCGAGGCCGCCGACATCGTTCTCGCTGACGACAACTTCGCAACGATCGTCGCCGCGATCGAAGAGGGCCGTACGATCTTCGCCAACATCCGCAAGTTCCTCCGGTATCTGCTCTCGTCGAACATCGGCGAGGTCATGACGATGTTTTTCGGCGTACTGCTCGCCGATGTCATTGGGCTTGCGGCGACAGCTGGCGGCCTCGTCCTCCCTCTCGTCGCAACTCAGATCCTCTGGATCAATCTCGTGACCGACGGTGCGCCCGCCCTCGCTCTCGGTCTCGATCCGTCCGATGACGATGTCATGAGCCGAGCCACCGCGCCCGTCGGGTGAAGGCGTGCTGACTGGAGAAATGTGGCGCGGCATCATTTTCGTCGGCGTGATCATGGCGGTTGGCACGCTGCTCGTGCTCGATGCATCCCTCCCCGGCGGCCTGATCGAGGGGACGGGCACGCTGGCTTACGCGCAGACGATGGCGTTCACGACGCTGGTGATGTTCCAGCTGTTCAACGTGCTCAATGCGCGATCGGATGAAAGGAGCGCCTTCCACGGGCTGCTGACAAACCCTTGGCTCTGGGTAGCGATCACACTCTCTGTCGCGCTGCAGGCGCTCGTGATCTATGTCCCGCCCCTGCAGCAGGCCTTCTCAACGACAGCCCTGAGCTTCACTGATTGGATTTACTGCGCAGCAGTGGCAAGCTCAGTTCTGTGGCTGCGGGAGTTCAGTAAAGCCTTCAAGCAGCTGTGAACGAAGCGACCGGCGGAGGCGCGATGGCCCGCCGGCGCGATGCTGCATGACGGAGAACGCCTTTAATGACCTTCGATGTCTCATCGATCCTCTGGCTGGTGCTCGCGGCAATGGTCCTTCAGCCGCTGCTCGTCGGCCGGTGGCTGGCTTTTCAGCGCGCGCAAGCGATCCGCGCGATGGAGAAGGCGCACGGAACGCGGGTCATCACGATGATCCACCGGCAGGAGCGGCGCAGCTTATTCGGCTTCTCGGTATCCCGGCATATCGATCTCGAAGACGCCCAGAGCATCATCGCAGCCATCAAAGAGACACCGCCGGACCGTCCCATCGACCTTGTCATTCATACACCCGGCGGGCTGGTGCTTGCGGCCATGCAGATCGCCCGCGCCATCGAGGCCCATCCGGCGAAAGTGACCGTCTACGTCCCCGTCTATGCCATGTCGGGCGGAACTTTGATTGCGCTCGCCGCAGACGAGATCGTCCTCGGCGAGTTCTCGGTCCTCGGGCCGATCGACCCGCAGATCGCGGGATTGCCGGCGGCCAGCATCGTCAAGGCGCGCGACTCCAAGCCTCCTGCCTCGACTTTCGATCTGACGCTCGTGTTGGCAGACGTCGCCGAGAAGGCGCTCGCGCAAGTCAAGCGCGGCGCGGTGGAGCTTCTGACGCCGCGCCTCGACCAGGTTTCGGCGGAAAAGCTGGCCGACAAGCTGGCCGGCGGGCACTGGACCCACGATTACGCGCTGACGGCTGAAGAGGCCCGAGAGCTCGGCCTGCCCGTCAAGGTCGGCATGCCGCGGGAGGTGCTCAGGCTGATGAAGCTCTATCCGCAGCCCATTCAGCAGTCCGCGGTCGAGTTCCTGCCCATCGATGTCCCGGGCAAACGGCGGATTTGAGCTTGGAAACCCTTTCTTAGCCTAAGCAGTCCTGCTTCCTGTTCTTTCGACGGCCTTTGTTTCAAATTCCCCAGGCGCCGGCGGGAGCGAGCCTTCTCCTCCGCCGGCCGCCGCTGGGGGGAGTAAGACGTGTCATCATCATCGTGCTGGCTGCAGTTATCCGCATTCGGGAGCTGCAACGGGGGCGCTATTGCTCTGGTCTTCGGTCTATCACTCGTTCCCGTAATTTTGGCTGCCGGTCTATCGGCCGACTACGCACGAGCGCTCAAGGTTCGCCAGCTGCTTCTGAACGCAACGGAGGCCGCGGCAATAGCCGGAGCGAGGCTGCCACAGAGCGAAATAGACAGGCGGGAGAGTGCCGCGAAGGCTGCATTTGCTGCCAACATCCTCGAATTGCCGTTCGCAACAATCGAGCCAAAAATCGTGTCAGCGGACGACGAAATTCTCGTCGAAGCGAGCTACTCCATGCCGACGGCCTTTACCAATATTGCAGGCATCGAATTGATAGATCTCAAAGTGAGGACACGGGCGCGCTCAGTTTACAGCAACGGCCCTGTCTGCCTCCTGCCGCGTAAAGAGAGAGCGGGCGATAAGCTCCGACTCAATGGGCCGCGGGGAGTTGGATGGCGACCTGTGTCAGTATCGGTGAACTATTTCCCGCAGCACAACTCGTGGTAAAGTGTGGCAGCTGAGTGCCTCCCTTCGCGCCTGCGACTCTGACACGCGGTCCGAAGGCACGGTTTTTCTTGCGTTCGACAACCATATATGTCAGCAGGGGCTGTGCTGAGCGCAGGGGATGTATTCATTAGTCCCTTTTTCGCACACGCTTCATTTCCGTTTTGCCACTTTGGCGATCCCGAAATCCCCCTGCGCTCGATCGGCCGCTGCTCTCTGGAGCACCGCGGCCCATGTGAACGCAGATGAGGAACGAGGATTTTTTGCCGACGAAAACATTTGCTGAGCTCGGACTTAGCCCAAAGGTTCTGGCCGCCGTCGAGGCAGCCGGCTACACCAGCCCAACTCCCATTCAGGCCGAGGCCATCCCGGTCGCCTTGACCGGTCAGGATGTGCTCGGAATTGCCCAGACGGGCACCGGCAAGACGGCATCGTTCGTGCTTCCGATGATCACGCGGCTGGAAACCGGCCGGGCTCGGGCGAGAATGCCCCGATCCTTGATCCTGGCTCCAACACGCGAGCTGGCAGCCCAGGTTGCGCAGAGCTTCGAGAAGTACGGCGTAAACCATAAGCTGACCGTCGCACTGCTGATCGGCGGCGTGTCGATGGACGATCAGACCCGTAAGCTCGACCGCGGCGTCGACGTGCTGATCGCCACTCCGGGCCGCCTCCTCGATCACTTCCAGCGCGGTCGCGTAATGCTCATGGGAGTTCGAGATCCTGGTCATCGACGAAGCCGACCGGATGCTCGACATGGGGTTCATCCCGGACATCGAAAAAATCTGCAAGCTATTGCCGCCGAAGCGGCAGACGCTCTTCTTTTCAGCGACCATGCCTCCCGAAATTCAGCGGCTGGTCGACAACTTTCTTACCAACCCCGCACGCATCGAAGTTGCCCCGCCGGCCACGACCGCGAAGGCCATCACGCAGCGTTTCGTCTTCTGCCGTGACGCCGAGGATCGCGCCAAGCGCGAGCAGCTTCGCCAGCTCATCCGCAGCCAGGACGTGCGCAACGCCATCATCTTCTGCAACCGGAAGCGCGATGTCGCCATCCTGAACAGGTCGCTACTGAAGCACGGCTTCAATGCCGGCGCGCTCCACGGCGACATGGACCAGAAGCACCGGATGGAGACGCTGGACAAGTTCCGGTCGGGCGAGATCACCGTGCTGGCGGCGAGCGATGTTGCGGCGCGCGGCCTCGATATTCCCGAGGTGAGCCACGTGTTCAACTTCGACGTGCCGTGGGCCGCAGATGACTATGTCCACCGCATTGGCCGCACCGGCCGCGCCGGCCGAGAGGGCTTTGCGGCGACCTTGGTGACGCGTGAAGAGCTCAAGCTCGTGAAGCAGATCGAGCAGGTCACGGGCGAGCAGCCGATCTGGATCGGCGAGCCTCCAACCGAAGAGGATTATGCGGAGGCAACTCGCAGCAAGCGGCGCAGGCGCCGTGGCGGCAAAGTAGAGCCACGGAGCGCAACCGCGAGTCCCGAGCGCAAGACCAAGCAGGAACGTCCACGGCGCGAGAAGAAGTCCGCACCGCCTGCAGAGGCTGCGTCATCTCCGGTTTCCCAAGTTGCTAAGGGGTCTGGCGAAGCTATCCCGGCTCAAGAGAAGACCCGCACCAGCGGCAAACCGCGGCCCGTGAAGACCCGTTCCGCACCAGATCGAGAGTTGCGTCCGTCGCGAGAGCCTCACCCGGAGACGGCAGGCGTCGGTTTCGCGGACAAGATCCCAGCGTTCATGCGCCGGCCGGTCCGCATCGCAAAGGCGGCGAACGAGTAAGCCTCAGACAAACAGAAGTTGGGTTTTAGCCGGAGCGCATACGCTTCGCTTTATTGAGTTGCGCCCGACGAGCTGCCTCAAGCGCAGCGCGTGCCCAGGTTATTAGCTCATCAGGATCATCGAGCAGGTCTTCCGGTGCTCGCCAGTAGGACATGACGGCCATGCGGCCGCCCTTCGTCTCGTAGCGGAACGGTGCGAGCGACCGCGCCTCGAAATTTCCGCGGTTCACATCGTCGGCCTTCAGATAGAGCGTGTCGTCCGACACGAGCGCGAACATCATGCCATCGCAGTAGATGCCGGCGCCGCCGAACATGCGCCGGATGCGGATCGGCCCTAGCCCATTCAGCAGATCGCGCAGCAGCTCCAGAAACTCGTCACTGCTGGCCACACGTGCCTCCCGACTCAGAACGAGCTGCCGGGCTGCTTCAGGAACTCTTCCTCTTCGGGAGTCGAGGTGCGGCCGAGAATAGCGTTTCGGTGCGGAAAGCGGCCGAAGCGGGCGATGATGTCCCTGTGCGCGATGGCATAGTGGGTGTATTCGGCATCGTCGAGCGGCGTGAAGAGCTCGACGGCACGCTCCTGGTCGGCCAAATTCTCGCTGTGCTCGAACGGCAGGTACATGAACGCCCGGCCGTCCTTGTCGAAGACCTTATCGAACCCGCGCTCGATCGCACCGCGGGCTACCTCCAGCGCCTTGTTGTCCGTCGCAAACGCTTTCGCGGTGCCGCGGAACATGTTCCTTGGGAACTGATCGAGCAAGATGATCGTGGCCAGCGCGCGTCGCGGACTCGTCAGAGCTGCCTCGGCAGGTTCACTCGCAACCTTCTCATGCAGCTCGAGAAAGCGGCTCCGGATGAGTTCATCGGTTGCGTCACTCTTCTGGAACCAGGCTTCGCGCCCCAGCTCCTCGAACCAGAACTTCAGGACCTCGTCGACCCAAGGCTCCTCACTGCCGGTGCCGGCCTGAGCGCTGCCTGAACTGCCGGTCATCGGGGCCCCTTGTTTCAATTGCTCGAAAATGGGCCAGCGCCAGCGCGCCACCCTGCGGATACGAAGCTTGTAGGCAGCGGTGGTCTTTAGCCCTTAATTGCTTCCAGGCGATCCCTGGAAACAGGTGTGATGGCGACCGACACGCCGCACCCACAGGCGCTGGACTGGTTCGGATTGTTGAAAACGAACTGGGAGGACAGCTTGTCGACTTTGTAGTCCATCTCGGTGCCGAGCAGGAACAGAACAGCCTTCGGGTCGATCAGAATGCGAACCCCCTTGTCCTCGACAACTTCGTCGAGCTCGTTCTGCTCAGTAGCCCAGCTCATCGTGTATTCCATGCCCGCGCAGCCGCCGTTCTTCACGCCGATGCGCAAGCCCACAACGTCGGGGCGGGAGGCCATGATCTGGCGTACGCGCTCGGCAGCAGCGTCCGTCAGAGTCATCACCTTGGGCCTGGGTCTTGCAGTCGCCATTCTTCTCCATCCAACGGTTCAAGGTCGTGGATGCACTTAATATAGCGTGCTTCGCGCCCAACGCGAGCCGAGCGCCTGAGTCGAAGGCTAAAACATGTTAAGCGCGAAACGCGCCTCATCGCTCATGCGGCTCATATCCCACGGGGGATCGAAGGTGAGGTTCACGGTGCAGCCGCTGACACCCGGCACCGAGCTGACCGCGTTCTCAACCCAGATCGGCATCTCACCGGCGACCGGGCAGCCAGGCGCGGTCAGCGTCATTTCGATGGTGACGTGCCGATTGTCGTCCACATCGATCTTGTAGATGAGGCCCAGCTCGTAGATATCGGCCGGGATCTCGGGATCGTAGACCGTCTTGAGCGCGCCGACGATATCGGCCGTCAGCTGCTCGAGCTCCTCGGCCGACAGCGCAGAGCCTTCCACCGGCGTCCCGCCTTCAGCGACGCTCGGGGGTGAAGGGCGCTGCTCGCCCGCGCTCTCCGTTTCCGGCGACGCGGATGGCGCTATGAAATCGAATACGTCACGCTCGCGGTTCTTCTCGTCCATGATACCGAACTCCCCTGGCGCTCAGGCGAAGAACTCCCGGGCGCGGACCAGAGCCGCCGCGAGGGCATCGACATCGGCCTTCGTGTTGTACAACCCAAAGGAGGCACGGCACATAGCCGGCACGCCATATCGTTCCATCAAGGGCTGTGCGCAGTGGTGGCCGGCGCGGATGGCGATGCCTGAGCGATCAACGATCGTCGACACGTCGTGCGGGTGCAGGCCCTCGACGCTGAATGATACGATGGCGCTCTTGTCCCGGCGCGGTCCCGAAAATCCTAAGCCAATTGAACTCGCTCAACCGCTCGTGCGCGTACGTGACGAGGTCGTGTTCGTAGGCGGCGATCTCGTCGCGCCCGATCTGCATCATGTAGTTGAGCGCCGCCGCTAGGCCGATCGCCTCGACGATCGGCGGCGTTCCCGCCTCGAACCTCGTGGGCGGCGGGCTATACGTGATGCCATCGACGGACACGCTCTCGATCATGGAGCCACCGCCCAAGAACGGCGGCAACGATTCCAACAGATCCTTGCGGCCCCAGAGCACCCCGATACCGGACGGCCCATAAACCTTGTGGCCGGTGAACGCGTAGAAGTCGCAGCCAATGTCCTGGACATCGACGGGGAGATGAACCGCCCCTTGCGAGCCGTCGATCAGCACCGGAATGCCGCGCTCGCGCGCAATACGGCAAACCTCCTTTATTGGAACGACCGTTCCGAGCACGTTCGAAACGTGCGTCAGCGCGATCATCTTGGTGCGGGGTCCGAGCAGCCGCTCGAACTCATCGAGCAGGAACTCGCCATTGTCCGACACCGGCACCCACTTCAGCACCGCGCCTTTGCGCTCGCGCAGGAAGTTCCAGGGGACGATGTTCGAGTGGTGCTCCATGATGGAGAGCACGATCTCGTCGCCTTCCTGGATGTTCGCTAGCCCGTACGAATACGCAACGAGGTTGATCGACTCCGTGGCGTTCTTCGTAAAGACGATCTCCTCGGCTGAAGGCGCATTGAGGAAGCGCCGCACCGTCTCGCGCGCTTCCTCGTACTTCTGCGTCGCCGTATTAGAGAGCAAATGGATGCCGCGATGCACGTTCGCATATTCGAACCGCAACGCGTGATCCATCGCCTCGATGACCGACAGCGGCTTCTGCGCCGATGCCGCGCTGTCAAGGTATACGAGCGGCTTGCCGTAGACCTCGCGGAACAGGATCGGGAAGTCGGCGCGGTAGCGCTCGACTTCAAACCGCCTGCCGGCTTCGAATGCCGCTGCCTGTGTCACGTGCCAATCGGCTCTAGCGAGCCGTCCTCTGGTTCAGCCACACGCGAGCCGTTTCCATCAACGCCTCGCGCACAGGCTCATCCTCAACCTTTTCCATCGCCTCGCCGACGAAGGCTTCAATGAGCAGCGCCCGCGCCTCCGGCTCCGGAATGCCGCGCGATCTGCAGTAGAAGATGTGCTCGGGGTCGATCTCGGCCGACGTCGAGCCGTGACCGCAGATGACGTCGTCCGCGTAGATCTCAAGCTCGGGCTTGCTGTCGAACTCCGCATCCGGCGACAGCATCAGCGCCTGAGCCATCTGCTTGCCGTCGGTCTTCTGCGCGCCCGGCCGAACGATCACCTTGCCCTGGAAGATGCCGCGGCCGTGTCCATCGAGCACACCCTTGTAAAGCTCCCGGCTCTCGCAATGCGGCACAGCGTGGTCGACGACCAACGTGGTGTCGATGTGCTCATTGTTCGTCGCCAGGAAAGAGCCGGAACAGTCGAGCTTGCCACCTTCGCCGGTGAATTTGACGAAGATCTGGTTCCGCGCGAGCCCCGGCCCCGCGGTAAGCTGAAAGGCGCGGTAGCTGGCGTCAGCCCCGATCTCCGCAGTGGCACTGCCGAGGTGCACGGCCTTGCCGTTCTCCACGATCGCTTTAACGTGTAGTCACGGCAGCACCCTCGCCGACCACGATCTCGGTCGCAGCGTTGTGCTGGTCCTCGTCCGCCGATCCCGCCAGAGGCACGAAGGCTTCGACGAGCGTCACCTTCGCACCTTTGCCGATGTTGACGACATTGCGCGTCGTGATCGTCTTGCGGTCAGCGCTTGCACGGGCAAACACCAGCAGCAGCGGCTTGTCGAGCTCCGTGCCGTCAGCGACGCTCACCACCGCGCCGTCCGTCGCGAAGGCGCTGTTCAAGGCCTCGATCGCATCCTGGTCGCGCTTCATCCGCACGATATCCGGCGACTCGCCCAGCGCTTCACTCAGCGGCTTCACCGACAATCCGTCAGGGAGCTGAGCGGTGGAAAGGCTGGCATTGAACGCCCCGTCGACGAGCAACGATGCGATAGGTGTCGAGCCCCGCCAACGGACCCAGCGCCGCATTGAGGTCTGCCTCGCTCGGCGTTGCGGCCTTTCCGATTGCCGGAGTGAAGGCCTCCTTCAACAAATTGCGAAGGTCGGTGTACTTCCACTCCTCAATCCGCCTGTGCGGCAAGCCGAGCGCCGCAAACGTGCCAATGGCCTTCCGGCGCAACTCGCGCACAGCCTCGCTTCCCGGAAGCTTGGAGGCAATCGCCTCGAAGCTCTCGGTGAAGGCCTGCTCGGCCTTCGTCTTGGTCAAGCCCACGTTCATCTCGAAATCACCCGCTCGCTTCAGGCCGCCTTCGTGAACTCGGCATAGCCCGACTGCTCGAGCTCGACCGCCAGCTCCTTGTCGCCCGTGCGCTGGATACGGCCGTCAGCGAGGACGTGCACCTTGTCGGGGACGATGTAGTTCAGCAGCCGCTGATAGTGCGTGATGACCAGCATCGCACGATCGGGGCCGCGCAACGCGTTGACGCCATCCGCCACGATGCGCAGCGCGTCGATATCGAGGCCGGAATCGGTCTCGTCCAGCACGCAGAGCGTCGGCTCGAGCAGCGCCATCTGCAGGATCTCGGAGCGCTTCTTCTCGCCACCGGAAAAGCCCACGTTCACGGGGCGCTTCAGCATTTCGATGTCGATGTTGAGCTTGCCGGCGCGCTCGCGCACGAGCTTCATGAACTCCGGCGTGGTGAGCTCTGGTTCCTCACGCTTCTTGCGCAGCGCGTTGAGCGCCGTGCGCAGAAAGGTCAGGCCGGCGACACCGGGAATCTCGATCGGATACTGGAAGGCAAGGAACACGCCCTTCGCGGCCCTCTCGTCGGGCTCCATTTCGAGCAGGTTCTCACCGTTCCAGAGGATCTCGCCCTCGGTCACCTCGTAATCCTCGCGGCCGGCGAGAACATAGGCGAGCGTGGATTTGCCCGATCCGTTGGGCCCCATGATCGCGTGCACCTCGCCCTTGGGGAGCACAAGGTCCACCCCCTTGAGGATCATGGTGTCCTCATCAGCGATCTTTACGTGCAAATTCCGGATCTCAAGCATCTCCACGTCTCTCCTTCAGGCGCCTTCTGGCGCCCATTTCCAACACCTGCCCGGCTCACGCGTATGCGGAGCCGGAATCCTTTCCATTCCCTTGCGCCGTCCAGTAGCGGTCGAACGCGGCGCTGGCCGCACGTTCCGCTTCCTCCTGGCGCGCCTTGAGCTGCTCGACCGTCGCGACGAGCGTGCTCAAATCCGTTCCGTTTGCTCCTGCGGCCTGCCGCATTCGCGCCAGCTCCGCACTCGCTTTCGAAGCTTCGAGCTTCAGGGCATCGGCTGCAGTTTCGGCCTCAAGCCAAGCCTGCTCGAGCAGGGCAATTTCGGTCGACATCCGTTCGTTTCCTCCACCTAGTTCCGAAGCCCTGGCTCTCGTCCTTATGGCCCCGACTCTACCCTCTTGCCCGTGCCCCACGTCTTTGAGCCGGCCCAAGATGGGCCGGCGCCGTCCTCTTAGCCGATTAGCCGACCGAGCCTTCGAGGCTGATGCCGATCAGCTTCTGAGTCTCCGCCATGAACTCCATCGGCAGCTGCTGAATGACGTCGCGGACGAAGCCGTTGACGATGAGCGCCACGGCCTCTTCCTCCGACAGGCCCCGCTGCATGCAGTAGAACAGCTGGTTGTCAGAGATCTTCGACGTCGTCGCCTCGTGCTCGAAGTGCGCCGTCGAGTTCTTGGCCTCGATGTACGGCACCGTGTGCGCGCCGCACTTGTCGCCGATCAGCAAGCTGTCGCAGTTGGTGAAGTTCCGCGCGTTCGTCGCCTTGCGGTGCGCCGAGACGAGCCCGCGGTAGGTATTCTGCGAGTAGCCCGCCGCGATGCCCTTCGAGATGATCCGGCTCGACGTGTTCTTGCCGAGGTGGATCATCTTGGTGCCGCTGTCGACCTGCTGGTAGCCGTTCGAAATCGCGATCGAGTAGAACTCGCCGCGCGAGCCGTCACCGCGGAGGATGCAGCTTGGATACTTCCAGGTGATGGCCGAGCCCGTCTCCACCTGCGTCCAGGAGATCTTGGAGTTGCGGCCGCGGCAATCGCCACGCTTCGTAACGAAGTTGTAGACGCCGCCCTTACCCTCCTTGTCGCCCGGGTACCAGTTCTGCACGGTCGAGTACTTGATCTCCGCGTCGTCGAGCGCAATCAGCTCGACCACCGCCGCGTGCAGCTGGTGCTCGTCACGCATCGGCGCCGTGCAACCTTCGAGGTAGGAGACGTAAGACCCCTTGTCGGCGATGATGAGCGTCCGCTCGAACTGGCCCGTCTGTCTCTCGTTGATGCGGAAGTACGTCGACAGCTCCATCGGGCAGCGCACGCCCTCTGGCACGTAGACGAACGAGCCGTCTGAGAACACTGCCGAGTTGAGCGCCGCGTAGAAGTTGTCCGACTGCGGGACAACCGAGCCGAGATACTTCTTCACGAGCTCTGGATGCTCGCGGATCGCCTCGGAGATCGGGCAGAAAATGACACCCGCCTTGGCCAGCTCCTCCTTGAAGGTGGTGACCACGGACACGCTGTCGAACACGGCGTCGACGGCCACGGGCGTCGCGCCCTGCACGCCCGCCAGAATCTCCTGCTCCTTGAGCGGAATGCCGAGCTTCTCGTACGTGCGCAGCAGCTCAGGATCGACTTCGTCGAGGCTCTTCGGCCCTTCCAGACCCTTAGGCGCGGCGTAGTAGTAGAGCTCCTGGAAATCGATCTTCGGATAGCTGACCTTCGCCCAGGTGGGCTCAGTCATCGTGAGCCAGCGCCGGAAAGCCTCGAGCCGCCACTCGAGCATCCACTCGGGCTCGCCCTTCCGCTCGGAGATGAAGCGGATGACGTCCTCGTTGAGGCCCTTCGGCGCCTTGATGGTCTCGATCTTGGTCTCGAACCCGTACTTGTACTGATCGACGTCTATTCTGCGGACCTGATCGATTGTTTCCTGAACTGCCATGATCTTCTTTTCTCCGTACGAACTTTACGAATCCCGCTGTTCTTTCTCAGGCGACCGCCCGATGCTGCTGTTGGCTGCCAGCTATGGCGCTCCATGCTGCGAGGAACGCAGCGATGTCCTGTTCGGTCGTTGTCCAGCCGAGGCTCACGCGTATGGCCGATCGGGCCAGCTCATCCGGCAGCCCCATGGCTGCAAGCACGGTGCTCGCGCCGACCTTCCCTGACGAGCACGCCGCCCCGGCGCTGATGGCAATGCCCGCCAGATCGAACCGGATCACCAGGGTCTCCGCCGCCATGCCCGGCAATGCGAGGCATGTGGTATTCGGCAGCCGCGGGGCGTCTGCACCGATCACGCGCGCTCCAGGCGCAAGCTCCAGGGCCTCGCGCTCCAGCCGGTCCCGCAGTTCTGCAACGCGGTTCATATCTGCGAGGTCTTGCTTTGCCGCAGATGCCGCCGCGCCAAAACCCGCGATGCCGATAACATTCTCCGTGCCAGCCCGCCGCCGCCGCTCCTGCCCGCCACCGATGACGAGCGGTGCGATGGCCAGACCGTCCTTGAGGATGAGAGCGCCGACCCCCTTCGGCCCGCCGAGCTTATGGGCCGAAAGGCTCAATGTGTCGACCCCAAGCTCATCGAACATCAACGGGATTCGGCCAGCGGCCTGCACTGCATCCGTATGGAGGATTACGTCGCCCCATTCCCGGGCGAGCGCCGCAGCGGCCGCGACCGGCTGAATCACGCCCGTTTCATTGTTTGCAACCTGCAAGGCCAGAAGCGCTGGTCCACTATTCCGCGCAGAGGCCTTCTCCAACGCAGCGGCAATTGCATCGACTCGGACGGCACCGCTGGCATCGGTCGCGATTTCGATCACGTCGCAGCCGTTGGCCCGAGCCGGCGCCAACACCAACTCGTGCTCGATCCCCGATACCAGGATAGCACCCCCATCCTGCACGCAGAACAGAGCAATTGGCTTCCGTGGCGCCGCTGGTGAACACCACCTGGGAAGGTGCCACGCCCAGGAGATCCGCCACTCGCTCACGAGCCTCCTCGACGATAGCCCGCGCTTTGCGTCCCTCGGCGTGGACCGACGACGGATTCCCGACAGCATCCAGAGCATCGAGCATCGCTGCCCGCGCCTCGGGCCGCAGAGGCGCCGTTGCGTTGTGGTCGAGGTATGTCCGCGTAGAGCTCATTAAGCTGTAATGCTCATGAAACCGTGATGCTCATGCTGGCCGGCGACGGTGTCGCACGCTTCTCCGGGGGTACACCGTCGAGCACTTCCTGAAGCGTTACGTTCGAGAGGAAAATGCGTATGTGGTTCCCGAGAGCATGCCAAAGGTTGTGTGCTATGCACTTTTGTTCGCCGATGCAGCCGACATCATCGTCGCCCATGCACCGGGTCATCCGGGTCCGCTCCTCGACTGCGTTCATGATCTCGGCAACCGAGATGTCCGAGGCCGGTCGCCCCAGCCGATAACCGCCCGAGCGGCCCCGCGCGCTTTCCACCAGACCGGCGCGACGCAACCTCAGGAAGATCTGTTCGAGGTAAGCGATGGAGAGATGCTGGCGGTCGGCGATCGCCGACAGGGGCACAGCACCCTCGCCCTGGTGCTTGGCGAGATCGGCCATCGCCATGACTGCGTACCGGCCTCGCGTATTCAGCTCCACTGACGAACTCCATCTGGACAGAAAGCTTCGGCTCGATCTTCAAAGGCGCACGCAAGTCTTGCAAATCGTCACGACAGTCGTGATAGAAGGGCCTGCCGCATATGCTAGGTTGCGCCCGCGCTCCTTCGAACCGTTCTAATCTCCGGCACACTATGGGAATTCCGAGCCCACAAGTCAAGTTTTCCTGTGGCCTTCGCAGTTCAGCCGCGCAGACTTAAGTAATAGGCGCTGGAGCTGAGCCTTAATTGTAATTTCGAGAGACGGATAAGCCCGACTAGAACCGAGGACTATGCCTGAGCTGATCATCAATGGCCCTGCAGGCCGCCTAGAAGCCCGTTATCACCATGAGCCGGCACGCGACAGTCCGGTCGCGCTGATCCTGCACCCGCATCCGCAGTTCGGCGGGACGATGAATAATCAGGTCGTCTATCACCTGTATTACACGTTCGTCGAGCGCGGTTTCTCGGTGCTCCGCTTCAACTTCCGCGGCGTCGGGCGCAGCCAGGGCTTCTTCGACAACGGTCCTGGCGAGCTTGCCGATGCAGCGTCGGCGCTGGACTGGCTGCAAATGGCCAAGCCTGAGGCGAAGAGCTGCTGGATCGCCGGCGTCTCGTTCGGCACCTGGATCGCCATGCAGCTCCTGATGCGACGGCCGGAGATCGATGCGTTCATCTGTGTGGCGCCGCCGGCCAACCTTTACGACTTCTCGTTCCTGGCGCCCTGTCCGGCATCTGGATTGCTGGTCAACGGCGAGCGAGACAGGGTCGTGCCATCCGCATCGGTGGCGGAGCTGGCGGCAAAGACGAAGACCCAGAAGGGCATCAAGATCGAGCACGAGATTATCCCGGGCGCCAACCACTTCTTCGAAGGCGACGATAAGATTGCCACTCTGAAGGAGGTCGTCGGCGCCTATATCGATCGCCGCCTGCCGGAGATTCTGCGCGCTAAGGCCGAGGAAAAGTAGGACTACATTGTACCCGTTCGAGGCTTGGCCCGTGTCCTGAAACGCGGGCTGGCCGTCACGCTGGAGCCGGGGCAAGGACGCCGCCCCTCAGCGGTTTCGGAGCGCCTGTTGTGCCCGGATAGGTAATGGGCAGCCCCTTGAGCGAGCGGACAGCGAGATAGGCCCAAGCTTCCGCCTCCATGCTGTCGCCGTCGAGCTCCACGGCTTCGACCGGCGCGACCGGTGCCTCGAGGTGCCAGGCCAGCAGCTCCATAAGATGCTTATTCCGGCGCCCCCCGCCTGTGACGAGCCAGAGCGCAGGCGGGCAGGGGTAGCCAGCTCAGGCTGCGGGCGACGGCAGCGGCGGTCAGCTGTGCGAGCGTCGCTGCTCCATCGGCCGGAGAAAGCCCTTCCACTGGAGCCAGGGTGAAATCGTTCCGGTCGAGCGATTTCGGCACAGGCTGGTCGAAGTGCGGATGCATCAGGTACTGGTGCAGCACGTCCTCGTGCACGGTGCCGGACCGCGCCAGGTCGCCATTCGCATCGTACGGGCGGCCTGTGTGCCGCAGCACCCAATCGTCGATCAGCGCATTGCCCGGTCCGGTATCGAATGCAATCAGCCGACCGTCTTCTCCGATCCACGTGACGTTGGCGACGCCTCCAATGTTCAGAAACGCCAATGGCCGCTGCGGCAGCTTGGCTGCCAACGCGCTGTGATAGACCGGAACCAGCGGAGCGCCCTGGCCGCCGGCCGCAACATCCGCCGCGCGGAGATCATAAACCACGTCGATGCCGGTGAGCTTCGCCAGCAGCTCCCCGTCGCCGAGCTGCACAGTGATGGGGGACAGTTGCGAATCCACACTGCCGTTGGATCGAGCGAAACGCGACGCTGGCCGATGGAGCACCGTTTGGCCATGGAATCCGATGACGTCCACCTCGGTGGATCCCAGCGAATTGTCGGTCAGAAATGCTGAAACAGCGTCTGCATGGCGTTCCGTGAGCTCTCGCTCAACCTCGGCCAAGCGGCCTGGCCGAGCGCGGCGGTCGGTGAGCGCGTGTGCATCCTCGATGGCTTCACGCAAGCGATCCCTGAACTCGGGCGGATACGCGTACGTGGCATGGGGCCCGCGTAGGACCTCATGCTCGCCGTCGGTTTCGATGAGCGCCACGTCGATGCCATCCATGGACGTGCCGCTCATGAGACCCAATGCCCGTAAGTGCTTGCCCATCTGCACCTTCCCGTGCATGTTCGCGCGTCATCGTCATCGTAGAATGAAAGTCGAGACGCCGACACCTGGCGCACTAGCACATGCCCACACCCAGTTCCGACTTCATTAGAACGCTCTCCGAGCGTGGCTTCATCCACCAGTGTTCAGATCTGGAGGGCGTCGACGCCCTCGCCGCCAAGCGCGAGCTGGTCGCCTACGTGGGTTACGACTGCACCGCTCCGTCGCTCCACGTCGGGCATCTGCTGTCGATCATGATGTTGTACTGGCTTCAAGAGACAGGGGCCGGCAAGCCAATTGCCCTCATGGGCGGCGGTACGACGCGGGTTGGCGACCCATCTGGCCGCGACGAAACGCGCCGGCTGCTTTCGATCGAGCAGATCGATGCCAACAAGGCGAGCATCAAGACGGTCTTCAACCGCTTCCTGAGGTTCGGCTCAGGGCCTGACGACGCGATCATGGTCGATAACGCCGAGTGGCTCGTACCGCTCAACTACATCGACTTCCTGCGAGATGTCGGACGCCACTTCTCGGTCAATCGAATGCTGACAATGGATTCGGTCCGGCTGCGGCTCGAGCGTGAGCAGGAGCTGTCGTTCATCGAGTTCAACTACATGATCCTGCAGGCCTACGACTACGTCGAGCTGGCCCGCCGCTACGGCTGCAACTTGCAGATGGGCGGCTCGGATCAATGGGGCAACATCGTCACCGGCATCGATCTTGGCCGGCGCATGGGCACGCATCAGCTCTACGCCCTGACAACCCCACTCCTCACCACCTCCTCCGGCGCCAAGATGGGCAAGACAGCCGCCGGCGCCGTGTGGCTCAACGAGGATCAGCTCAGCCCTTACGAGTACTGGCAATTCTGGCGAAATACGGAAGATGGCGACGTCGGGCGCTTCTTGAAGCTGTTCACGACGTTGCCGATGGACGAGATCGACAGGCTCGCAGCCCTACAAGGCGCGGAGGTGAACGAGGCCAAGAAGGTGCTGGCCACGGAAGCGACCGCACTCATCCACGGCCGGGAGAAAGCTGAAGCAGCTGCGGAAACGGCGCGGGCCACGTTCGAACAGGGAGCACTGGCTGCCGGCTTGCCGACGGTCGACGTTCCTCAAGCCGAGATCACGGATGGCCTCGGTGTCCTGGCAGCGTTCGTTCGTGCCGGCCTCGTGAAGAGCAACAGCGAGGCCCGGCGCCAAATCCAGGGTGGCGGTCTGCGGGTCAACGACACGGTCGTGAAGGATGAAAAGGCCCGTCTCACGCCGGCAGATCTGACGGCTGATAACGTCATCAAGCTGTCATTGGGCAAGAAGAAGCACGTGCTTCTGCGCCCTGTTTGAACCACTTTGGACCGGGCCTTGCCGATCACTTCGTTTTGGTCGGCGGTCCCGAGCGCGTCTCCGAAGACCAGCCTGAGAGCACTTCGGGTGTGACGGTGCCCGTGCGCCGGGCTTTCGACTCTGTCGGCGTACGGGATGAACGTGGTCCGGTGGACGGCTGCTGCGGTGCGGCTCGCGGGGGTGTCACCGACTGATTTGGTGTCATCTGGAACATCTCGCGGAAAATGCCTGGTGCGACGAGGGAGAGCGGATTGACCAGAACCTCGGGATTGGCCATCGGCCCCCTGATCGCAAAGGTAATTCCGAGAATGCCCTCGCCCCGAGGCCCGGCAAGGATCTGCCCAAGCCCAGGAATGACGCCGAGCGCCGAGTTCAAGCCCTGCAGAGGAACGTAGGTTCCGCCGATGTTCACTTGGCGTGAGCGGAAATCGGCTTTCCCGCGCAACGTCGCACCGACAAGCGGACCACGAATTTCCAGAGTCACCCATCACGAACTGGCCGTGCCCGATGGAGAACGGCACGCGCATCCAATCGAAATCGAACGCTTGGCGAATAACCCGCTGCTGACGCTGGGTTCCGTCGGAACGACCATCATTCTGGACCTGCAACACTTCGGTCACGACAGGGTCGCCGAGAATTCGGAACCGCTCGACCCTGAGAAGGCCCGTCTTCTCGGCGGCACCTCGCCCATCGAGATTGACGTCGAGCCGCATGCGCCCACCGACCAGGCTCGGATAAAAATCGACCAGCCGGAATGCTTGGCCTGCGTCGTCCGTCACGGCGACAAGCCGCCGTGACTTGTCCGGCCCATGCTGCAGCTCGAGGGTGAGCGGCTTGCCGCCGTCGAGCACGCCGTTCGCCGTGAGCTGGGTCAGCTTGCCTTCACGCTCAGAGAGCCGCAGTTTGAAATTGCGCAGTGCTACGTCCGAGAAGCCGATGACGGTCGAGATGTTGGCTTCAAGATCTACGCCGGCCGGCTTCTTGCGGCCCTGATCGGGCTCGACGAGTTCGCCGACCGAGAACAGTGACCGGAATACCTCTCGACCGTCATAGGTCGGTCCTTCGGCCTTGATCCGCCAGATATTGTTCTCACCCAGCACGCCCTTAACGTCGAGCCGCGTGATGATGCTGGCGGAAAACTCGGGGAAGTGAAACTCCTTGAGACGCTCCTCCTCGTCGAGCCCTACCCATCCGCTGATCGCTATGTCATCGCCGACGATCTTGAAGTCACGCAGCTCCAACGGATAGCGGATTCCCTGGCCGAAGATCGAACTCCATGACGGCAGCCCGCCCCGCTGGCTTTCGCCATATGACGCTGTCGAGCACCATGTCGGCGCGTGTCAGGTCCGCCCAGACATGGATGAGGTGCTCCTCCTCCGCGCTTTGCGTGATCGTGATCTCCACCGGCACTTCGCCGTCCAGCATATGGCGGGGGTCGAGGTCCAGCTGATCGCGATCGGCCCGGTCCAAAGTGGCGGTGAGGCGCAGCGGCGGCTGTCTTTCCGGTAGAGCGCCGAAAATGTGCTGCCATGCGACCTTTACTGGCACGCCCGCAATGAGAAGATCGCCGCTGGCAGTGATGGCCTTGTCATTGATGTCGAAGACGATGGTGGCCGCCTGAGCATCATGTGTGCCGATCAGCTTACGGGCGCTGCCCTCAAGCAGTCTGCCCTGGCCCTCCACCTTCAAGCTCGCGAACGTGATGTCCCGGTGCAGCGGAACCGTAATCGTCAGATCGGCCTCGAACTTGCCGTCGATGCTCGCGTTCTCGACCGCAGCAAGGCGCCCAATGCCGAAGGCTTCATGCTCGATGAGCTCGATAACGGCGGGTGCGGAGCTTTCGCCTCGGAATGCGATCTGCGCAATCGGATAATCGGATAGGATGTCGACCGCCGTGAAGCGGCCGGCACTGAGGTCGATTTGACGGCCGCTCGCGAGCGTGACTGCGGCCTTGGGCACCGTGACCTCCAGCGTCGGGCCCTCGAGGCGAATCAGCGCGCTTGGAACCTCCAGTCGCGGGAGACTGGGATAACTGGCAACAAGATCGGCGGTCTGAATGGCGATGGAAAGACGCTCCGCTCCGTTTCGCCCAGCCCCGTCGGGACCCTTTTCGAAGCGCAGGCTTCCGCCAAGGATTTGTCCTTCCGAGATGCTGTTGCGGAGAAGCGTTCGCGCGTTGCTCCCTAGCGCACGGGGCCACAGGCTCATGACCGTCGCGACTGGAATCGCACCAGCTCGACCCTCAACGCGGACACCGGAACCGCCCGGCCGTGCGTCTCCGGAAAGGTGCAGCTCGCCGCCACCGGCCTTGAGAGTTTGCTCCGTCGTAAAGGCACCACTTGCCGGCCGATATGTTCCTTCTGCGCGCCAGCTCTCGATCTCGACCGGCGGGCTCTTTGCATCCTCGGGCGCCAAGCGTCCTTCAACGCTCGACAGTGCATATGTCCAGAGCTCCTCACCGTCCGGTCCAATGGAGCTCGCCACATTGCCTGCGATCGTTACCCGGCTGCGCCCCCATGCGAGCGTCGAAGGCTCGATCAGGAGCGCGCGGGCGCTGGGATCGTATTTCAGGTCGAGATTGCCCCCCTCGATGACGAGCGGCAGATCCCCAAACCAAGGCAAGACGATTTCGCCCCGGGCGAGGTCGAGCGAGAAGCTACCCCCGATCAGCTCCCCCTGAGACGTGAGTTGTAGCGTCACGTCTCCACTCGCAGGAAGGCTCAAGGCCCGCAGAGGAGCCAGAGGTGGCAGAGCATTGGCTACCGTGCTCGGAACAACGTCGCGAACGGCCGCTCTCAGTGTCACCTGCCGGGTCGCTTCAGAGGCTTCGGAGGAGAATTCGAAGGTCCAAGGCCCTCTACCAGACTCGACCGTGACGAGACCTTCAATCAAGCTTCGCGTCTTCTTGTGCGAAAGCGCGACGTCAGCCTGAGGAACCCTCCAGATCCTCTGCTCACCACCTTGGTCGAAGATCAGAGTCGCGTTACGCAGCCCGATCTTGCGCAAAAACGAGGTTGCGTCATCACCCTGCCTCGCCCGGGCCGATGCTTCGGCAATCACCCGAGCAAGATCGAGCTGCCGCAGCACCGCGGGTAGTCCGGCGCCGGGATCGCTATCCGGATCGGAAGACGCGGAGGACTCCAGCTTTGTTTCGGCGGCAACTTCGGGCGGTGCCGGCTCACGGGACCCGACCGGCCGAGTGAAGCTGAACGAAAGTCCGTGCTCGGCCGTGTAGGTGAGCAACAGCCTAGGCCCGATGAGCACCACCTCCTCCGGCGCGACACGGCCGGACCAAAGCGCCCTGAAGCTGGGTGAAAGCGCCGCTAGCGGAGTAACGGCAATGGGGCTTCCGTCTGCATCCAGGAGACGCACGTTTCGCAGCCGGAACTCGAGACCGCCCTCATCGTTCAGCCGAACCAGGGCATCCTCTACACTGACGCCCAATCCGGGCAACTCGGCCGCAATGCTGCGCGCGATCGGCGCGCGCCAGCATCTTGAGCGAGATCGGGCCGAGGAGAATGCGCACGTAAAAGATGCCGCCGGCGACGAGCACCAAAAGAAGGAGCGGCAAAAGATACTTGCCGCACGTCCAGCATGGCTTCGCGAGAGCACGTGCAGCGCCCAGGATGCGCTGGCCATGCGGGCCCAAGCTGCGGAACTGATACATTTGCCGCACGGGCCCTGCTTGTGCGCCTGGCCTCCTGCTCACGCGCTTTCCTCTCGTCAGCACACGTCGTGTCATTAGCAATGAATTTCAGGCCCGCCCTGCCCCCGACACTGGGGACATACGGAACCATAGCCGGCATGCAGCGAACTCGTGCGGCGACTGACCGGCAAGGCAACTCTGACCGAGAATCACTGGTTGCGGTACTGCAATGTTAGTACGTTGGCCTACGAACGATGTGCGAGCCTAAAGCGACGAAAGAAAGGCACCCCCTATGGTTCAAGAAAACGATTTGGCGCCCGATTTCGAGCTGCCGACGGAGGATGGCAGCATCCGACTGTCTGAGCTCCGTGGCAAGCCTGTCGTGATCTACTTCTACCCAAAGGACGACACGTCGGGGTGCACGGCTGAGGCCCGAGACTTCGACGCCCTGCGTGGCGCATTTGAAGAGGCAGGCGCAGTGGTCGTCGGAATCTCACCTGACAGCGTCGAGAGCCATGCCAAGTTCCGCAAGAAGCACGGGCTGGGGTTACGCTTGGCATCAGACCCCGACAAGACGGCTGCGCAGGCTTACGGAGTCTGGGTGGAAAAATCCATGTACGGGCGAAAGTACATGGGCGTGGAGCGTTCAACCTTTCTCATCGATGCGAACGGGCGCATCGCGAAAGTCTGGCGCAAGGTCAAAGTGCCGGGCCATGCCCAAGCGGTGCTCCAGGCAGTCCGCGAGCTGAACTCCTGATCCATGGCCCTGCTGCCACGGCCAACCACGGCCGTGACCATCGCATTGTCACGTGCTAGGTTTCGCGCGTGCTGCATTGAACAAAGTCCGCAGCCCGGGGGGAGTGGCTATCACATGCGAGGATGTGCTGGCCCGCTCGCCCGTCGAGGGGCATGACGCGAGCGAGTGGAGGTGCGTATTATGTTACCCAGTTTTTCGAATAAGAGGCCTGAGCGGGACGAGGCCGGTTTTCCGACCCCTTCTTCCTCATCAGCGCTCGGTCGAAGCAACGAGCGTGCAAGCCTCTCCATCGTTGGCCCTGACCTCATCATCGTCGGCGATCTCGTCTCGAACGGCCAAGTCCAAGTGGACGGCGAAATTCAGGGCGATATTTACGGGACGCATGTCGTCATCGGTGATGGCGCCCGGATCGTCGGCGGCGTCGTCTCCGAAGAGGTGGTGGTGCGCGGCACGATCACCGGCTCAATCCGGTGCCGGAAGGTGATGCTGCAGGCCGAAAGCAAGGTCGAGGGGGACATCTACCACAAGTCGCTTGGCATCGAGGAAGGCGCCTATTTCGAGGGCCGATCCCGGCGTGTCGATGACCCGCTGGCCGGCGTTCAGCGCCCGGTGCTCCCGTCAGCCGACAGCTCTTCTTAAGCCGATGTCCGAGACACTGCGAGCGTCCACTTTATGCTGCGAGCGCCGCATCGGGGCGCCACGGCCCCAGGGACAGCCGTGTGCCGCCCAGCTGCTCGAATGTTCGTGATCGGCACGTAAAGATGATCACCTGATGCGACTTCGGCGGCGTGCCGGAGCGCTTCGAAAAGCGCCTCGATCCGGCTGTCGTCGGAGTAGACCAGAGCGTCGTCGAGAATCAGCGGGGTCGGGCTGGCCAGCATCTGCCAGGAGCCTCGCGAAAGCCAGCCGCGCCAGCACGGCGATCTGCTCCTGCGTGCCGTCGCTGAGCGATCCGAGCTGCTCGGCAACATCGCCGCGGATAACGGCCTCGACTGAAAGTCGGTCCCAAGGCCAACCTTCGCGCCCGGGAAAGACGTAATTCAGGTAAGGCTCGAGCCGCTGCAGGATCGGCTTGAAATAAAGCTCGCGCGACTGTTGCTCGACGTCTGCGATAGTCGTCGAGCAGCAGGTCTATGGCAGCCAGCTCTCGCTCGAAATGTTGTACATGGGCGTTCAGCCCAGCGACCCTCTCCTCGAGTTCCGCCACCTTCAGTGAGAGCCCGTCCTGCCGATCACGTTCGATCTGCGCTTCGAGAACGGCGAGTTCCTTTTCGACGCGGGCCATCTCTTCGGCCGCACTTTGCTGCTGCCGTCTGGCCTCTGCCAGCTCTGCTTCCAGAGCCCGCATGGCCGCATCGTCTGGCGCCTTTTCGCGCCATGCCGTCAGCTCGCGGACAGCCTCGTTCAAGTTCTGTTGTGCTGCAGCAAGCTCGGCCTCCAATTCAGCAAGTCGCCTGCGACCGTTCCTCGGCCGGCGGTAAGATTCTGGCAAGGTGCTCAAGCCGCTGCTGCCGCGCCTGCGCTGCCGCACTGAGTTGCGCCAGCTGCTCCCGCAGCCCGGCCTGCTCCTGGACCAAAGTTTCGATCCGCTGTTCCACGTCGCGGAGCGCCGAGCTCAGGCGTTCAATTTCCCCTTCGATCTCGGGGCGCTCCGGCACAACGGCATCGCTGGCAACAGACTCGGCGGTTGCAAGCTCCCGCAACCGCTCCACTTCCGAAGAAAGTGCTTCGAGCCCGCCGGGTGCTCGCATCGCGACCCGATCTTCTGCCTGCACGAGCTCTCGCTCCAGGCGGTGCCGCTCGTCGAGCCGCTGACGCGCTTCTGCCAAGTTCGGAACATCCATCGCGCCCAGCAGCTTGGCGAGCGCGACCGGCGGCCATCCAAGTCGGCCTCGGCAGCTTCGACCCCCTCCGAAACAGCCGGATCGACCGTGATGGCGCCGATGCCATCTATCTCGAGGGTAAGCGGGTGCGAAGGCGTCAGGACGGTGCCATCGTCAACGGCCTTGCCGCCGATGCGGATTTTGCCGGCCGCGCCGGGCAGATAGGTGATTTGCACCTTAGGCAGTTGCGCAGCGATCCGCGCCTCGAGCGCCTCTATGGTGCGTGCTTCCTGGGCAGCCGCCTCGACGCGCTCAACGGTCACCCGGATTTCGGCCAACTGGGCCCGGATCTCCTCGGCCCGCTGCGCCGCGCCTTTAACCTCGCTCAGGCGTTCCTCGGCTTCAGCCAGACGCGCTGCCGCTTCCCGCTGCCGGTCGAGCTGCTCGCGTGCGCGGAGCCGCTGTTGCCAGTCATCGAGCCCGGTGCGAAGCTCCTCCCGTTTCGCCCGCGCCTCTTCGAGGGCGTTGCTCGCCTGTTCGAGCGAGGCTGCAAGTTCGCGATCTTCCTTGCGCGGCGGCAGCATCGGCTTCGAGCCTGCTGACTTCCTCGAGCCCTTGCGTGAGCAGCTGATGGGCCTGCTGCACTTCGGCCAACCGGCTCTCGCAGGCCTGTACCTTTGTCTCGGCAATTTTCAACTGCTGGCGTGAAGCCCTTGCTGCTTCGAGTTCCGCTTCGCCTTTCTCTATCGCGCTCACGCCAAGCAGCAACTTTCTGCGGATCGCTCAGCTCGGCGCGCCGCGACCGCAACTCGGCCAACCGGGTCAGACGTTCCGCCGCCGCCTGCGCACTGCTTTGGCCTCCTCCAACTCTTCGCATCGCGGAATTGCGGCTTGCAATGGCCGCCGCGTACTCGCCCCTGGGCTGCCGGCGGCGCTCCGTCACCAAGGCATTGCGTTCCTCAATGAGCCTGTCGCGCACGATACGAAGCTCGTGCCCGCCGGCCGTCGCCGCCTTCAACTCACGCTCGACGATCTGGCTGAGCACCTCGCGCTTACCGTCTCGAGGACGTTCTCTCCACTTCTGCGCTTCCCGGGAGGGCAAGACGCTGCCCTGCTCCAGCCACAAGCAGTCCCAGGCAGTGCTCCCCGCTGTCACCACCACCGATCAACTCGAGGGCGCGCCGATGAGCCTCCTCACCTCTTGCGACGACCTTATTGGTCGTCAGGTCCGTCAACAGAGCCTGTCTTTCGCTTACGAACTGCTTTCTCAGACGCCAAAGCCGCCCGCCAGCCTCGAAGTCCGCCTCGATTAGCGGCGCGCCTCCGCCATAGGGCTTCAACCGCTCGACCGCCCGCGACTGCGCCGTGTGGCGCAAAGTGAACAAGGCCTGCAAAGCCCTGAGCAGGGTCGACTTGCCGAACTCGTTCGGTCCAGCCAGCACGTCGAGGCCACCCGACAGCCCTTCCAAAGCGACCGGCTCGGCGAAGCAGCCCAGCTCTCGCACTCGGACCGCGCGGATTTCATGATCTCGCCCCCTCGCGCGCCTCTCGCCAAAGGCCGTACAGCTTTCGGAGGGCAAGCGATGCGACCTCGGCCCTGCCACTCGCCTCATCGCGGGCTGCCGCGCTCAGAAGCTCGGCCACCCGGCGAAGGTCGCCCGTTCCGAACTCGTCCAGCTCCACAGCCTCCGGAACGACCTGCAAAGCCTGATTGTCGACTGACAAATGGAACAGCCGCTGTTCGAGGGTTTCCAGCCAAGCCGTCACGTCCGACCAGGTCGAGAGCGAGACAGTTCCTCTGAGCGTGAGCTTGAGAAGCAATCGCTCCGGCTGCAGTACATTTGCAGCGATGTCTCGCTCGAACGACGCCAGCGCGTCGGAGCCAGTCACGGTGAGGCTACGCTTCCACCACGTATAGTGCGCGGTCGGATGGCGCTCGACCTCCACCCTCCCGTTCTGTCCACCGATCCGGACTAAGAGAGCAAAACCAGGCTCATTATCCGGAAATCGATCCGGCTCCGGCGTTCCCGAATACCAGATGCGATCGGAGACTTGTGTCACGCCATGCCAGTCTCCGAGCGCGAGGTAGTCGAGACCTGCTAGGCGCGCACGATCTGGTGCGATCGGCACCGCCGCCTCGCCATCCTCACCGCCGAACCCCTGTATGGACCCGTGCGCAAGCCCGATCCTGATCTGCGCACCGGGGGTTGCGGCCGCATCCATCCATGCTGTCGGGTCGGCCTGGGTGGAACGCATTGTCAGGGGCGCGGGCAGCAAAGCCACGCCGTCGGCAATCATCTCGACCCGCGGCTTGAGATGTAGATGCACATTCTCTGGCACACCCAGACGGACAAGTCGCTCCCAAACGCCGCCGGGTTGCGCGGGGTCGTGATTGCCCGGGAAGCAAATGCCAGACGAGATCCTGCTTCGCGTCTCAGCCGTTCGATCGATTGCCGGAGGTCCTTATCTGGCAAGTCGGGTGAATTGTAGACATCGCCCGCGACGAGGATGTGCTGTGCGCCTGAGCTTCGTGCCAAGCTGGCGATCCGGCCAATGACCTCTAACCGCGCCTCCCGGAGCAGAGGACCCTTGTCGGCAGGAAAGCCAGAGAATGGCTTCCCAATCTGCCAATCGGCCGTGTGAACAAAAGTGAAACGCATGCGGCGATAATGTTCCTATTCTGTTCTCATAGCAAGCGCTTGTTTTGGCGACCCTGTGGATAACTGCCGGCGGTTGCGCTGACGCTGGGCATGGCCCATGAAAAGGCGGCACACAAGGGCCTCGACCCGCCGGAGAAATTATGTCCACAGATGTTGAGACCATCGTTGTCGGCGCAGGAGTGGTTGGCCTTGCCATCGCACGCAGCCTGGCCGCGGCCGGACAGGAGGTGATGATCCTCGAACAGCACGGGGTCATCGGCTCGGAGACGAGCTCGCGGAACAGCGAGGTGATCCATGCCGGGATCTATTACCCACCGGGCAGTCTCCGGGCGCGGCTCTGTGTCGAAGGCAAAGCACGCCTTTATCGCTTCTGCGAGGAGAACGGCGTGCCTTACCGCCGGTGCGGGAAGCTTCTTGTCGCGTCAGCGGAGGACCAGCTGCCGAAGCTGAAGGCCATCCACGAAACGGCATTGCGCAACGGCGTCGACGACCTCGTGGCGCTTTCAGCAGCGCAGGCAAAGGAGCTGGAGCCCGAGGTGAGCTGCGTGGCGGCGTTGCTCTCGCCTTCAACCGGCATCGTCGACACGCATGCCCTGATGCTGGCCATTCTCGGTCATGCGGAAGCGGACGGCGCGCAGCTTGTGCTGAACAGCCCGGTTCGGAGCATCACGGCGGTCAAGCCTGGACTGTTCTCTCTCGCCATCGGAGCGCCCGGCGACTCTGAAACAACGGTGACGTGCAACAAGCTTGTCATTTCTGCCGGGCTGCACGCCTCACGCCTTGCTGAGACGATGGAGTACCCTTCTGGCTACCGGCCGCCACCGACCTACTATGCAAAGGGACAATACTACGCCCTGTCCGGCCGCTCGCCCTTCAGCCGTCACATTTATCCCATGCCGCACGGCGCGTGGCTGGGCCTCCACGCAACCGTGGACTTGTCCGGCCGCTGCAAATTCGGCCCCGATATCGAGTGGATCCCGGAGATCGACTACACATTTCAGCCCGAGAAGCTGGCGCAGTTTCTCGATTTCATTCGGACCTACTATCCAGGGCTCGATCCAGAAAGGCTGCATCCTGACTACACAGGAATTCGCCCGAAACTCTATCGCGAGGGCGAGCCTGTGCCGGACTTCGCCATCCACGGCGAGTCGCGAGCACGGCCACCCCGGGCTTGTCATGCTCTTTGGCATCGAAAGCCCAGGTCTGACCGCCGCGCTCGCCATTGGCGAGTACGTCGCTCAACTCATTCGAGGGGCATCGAATTAGGACAATCGAGCGGCCTCGAAAAAGGCTGCGAGCGTCGCGAAAGAGGTCAGCAGAGCCAATGGCAGCCGCATGATGCTGCGGCGGGTCCAATTCCGTGCCTCAGTTTCATTGACGCCTGAGGATCAGCGGTCTCGAAAGCAAGCGCCTTCGGGATGAAATCAAATGCCGACCAGATCCGCATCGCTGCGTGGCTTACCACGGAGACGAGTAGCCAGAACCGAATTTCTGGAGCCGACCACGCAATGATGAGCGTTACGATCAGCACGATTTCGAAAGCAATATGCGCCGGGATCCAGAACCGTTTCCGCGAGATCCCGCCGCGCTGGGGCTGGATGAGATCGGGGCGCTTGGGCCAGAATGGGTCGACGACGGAGAACTCGTAGAACGCTCCGCCGACCCCGACGAACGCTAGCGCACACGCTATCCCGGTCAGAAGCACAACGTAGTCCATCGCGTCCCTCGTGGATGAAGTGGGGCGTCCCTTATTGCTTCAACTTTGGCGAGGAAAAGGCGAGCTCATGGGCTGAGGAAAACGGAATGTTAAGTCCGTTTCCCGGCCGTTAGTCGGAGTTCGTCAAACGTCCGTCGCAGCATCTCGATGAAGCTCGCGACGTAACTTGGCGGCTGACGACCTGCGAGTGTGACGACGCCAATTCGCCTTTTCATCACAGGATCGAAAAGAGGTTTTGTCGCAACCCGGGCACCTCTGACCATCGTCAGCGTCAGGGCAGGAAGCGCGGAAATGCCGAGCCCGGCTTCGACCAGCGCAATGGCGGACGGAATTTGTTCAAGCTCATAGGCGGGCTCGACGAAAATCTCGCGGTTGACGAATGCCGCATCTGTCATTCTCCGGACGGATGATCCGCGAGAGAGCCCAACAAGCGGATAAGGCGCGAGATCGCGCCAACTGACTTTTTCCTTTTTCATAAGCGGATGATCCGGCGGGCATACCAGATAGAGCTTGTCGGCGCCGAGCTCCTCGAAACGGCACTCCTTCAGCTTCGCCGGCCGGATGGTCAATGCGAGATCGGCTATTCCGTTCTCGACATCCTCGATGGCCCGCTCGTGCGGCAGATCATGGACATTGATCTCGACGTCAGGGTGCTCCTGAACGAAGCGCCGGATGGCAGCGGGAAGAACCGCGCAGGCGACAGAAGGCAGGCCAGCGACGGTAATCCGGCCACGGCGCGTACCGCTCCACCGGGCAATATTCTCCAGGCCCTGGCGGAAGTTGCGGATCATCTCCCGGGCGACTGCAACGACGTAGCGCCCCTCTTCTGTCAGCGTGACCGAGCGCGTGGTCCGATCGAACAACTTCACATTGAGCTCGAGCTCGGCCCGACGGATGGTCTCGCTGAGTGATGGCTGAGATATCCCGATCCTGGCAGCCGCTTCACTGAAGGTCGGCGCATCTGCGGCTGCGACCAGGATCTCCAGCTGCCGCAAAGTGAGAAGCATAGGCTCATCCTATATTTTCACAGGTCGCCGTTATTTAACACGATGAATAGCCTTTGTTAGACTTTGGTCTGGGGAGGAGGATTTAGGGCCGATGGTGAGCCGCGTTTTCATCGGTTGTGGAGCTGGTTTCGCCGGCGACCGGACGGACGCTGGCATTCCGGTCGTCCGCGCGCTCGCAGAATGCGATGGCCCGCGGTACATCATTTACGAGACGCTTGCCGAGCGGACGCTGGCGCTGGCGCAGGTGGCGCGCCGCAACTCCTCAGGGCCAGGCTACAACCCAGCGCTCGACAAATTCCTCCGTCCGATCCTGCGAGACTGCCTTGCTGCCGGGATCAAGATCGTCGGTAACTTCGGAGCGGCCAATCCGAGAGGTGCAGCCCACCGCATCGCGGAGCTGGCGCGCGAGCTTGGTTGCGGCCGTTGAAAATCGCCTTTGTTGAAGGCGACGATATCACAAACCGCCTGTCACCAGCCGAGTTTGCTCAGCGCGAGGTCGGAGGCCAGCTCCTTGCTGGCCATCCCGAGATCGTGGCAGCGAACGTCGTATTTGGGCGCCGAGCCGATAGCCGAGGCGCTTGCAAAGGGCGCCGACGTTGTCGTGACCGGCAGGGTCGCCGATCCATCCCTCGTCCTCGGACCTTTGCTTCACAGCTTCGGGTGGCCCCTGGACGACCTTGATCGCGTCGCGGCAGGGACGCTCGCCGGTCATCTGCTGGAGTGCGGCGCTCAGTTGACCGGCGGCTACTTCGCCGATCCCGGCTATAAAGATGTGCCGGGAATGGACAACATCGGTTACCCGATCGCCGAAATCGACGGTGACGGATGCGTGGTGGTTGGAAAGCCGGCCGGAACAGGCGGTCTGGTCGATCGTCGGACAGTGACGGAACAGCTGCTCTACGAGATCCACGATCCCGCCGCTTACCTTACTCCTGACGTGGTGCTCGACATCACAGACGTCGAGATTGAAGAGATTGGCGAGAATCGCGTGCGCGTGACCGGTGCGCGCGGACACCCCAAGCCGGAGAAGCTAAAGGCGACTGTCTGTATCGATGGCGGTTTTCTTGCTGAGGCTGAGATTTCCTATGCCGGCCCCAATGCAGCAGCACGCGCGAGGCTGGCCATCGATACGGTCAGGAAACGCGTTGCCCGACAGCTCCCTCAATTGACACTGCGGGCAGATGCGATCGGTGTGATGAGCGTTCATGCGGATCTGGCCGGCGAAGCAGCACGGGAGGCCTGGCTGCGTGCGCCGGATGACATCCGCGTTCGCTTCGCCGCCCAATTTCCTGACGCCGAAATTGCCGAGATTTTGCTTGGCGAGGTCGAGGCTCTCTACTGCGCGGGTCCAGCTGGGGGAGCGGGCCTCCGCCGGCACATAACACCGAGGCTGCTCAGTGCCTCGTGTCTCATTGAGCGCGATCTCGTTACCCCCGCCGTCTCATTGTTGCAGGGCACGTCATGAGCGATTTTGTCGAGGTTCCGCTCCACAGAATTGCCTACGCCCGCTCCGGCGACAAAGGCAACCGCCTGAACATCGCGCTGATCGCTGCTGCCCCGCACTACTATAAGCCGATCGCGGAACAGGTAACGGAGAGCCGGGTGGCGGCGGTATTCGCCAGCCGCCGCCCAACGCGTGTTGTCCGTTACGACCTGCCGAAACTTTTCGCCTTCAATTTTGTGCTCGATGACGTGCTCGAAGGCGGCGTGAACTCCAGTCTCGGTCTTGATGGCCATGGCAAGAGCCTGTCGTACCTGCTTCTCGCCGCACCGATCCGCCTTTCACGCGATCTTCTGGAGGGCGGCGGAAACAGCATGGGAAGCAACGCTGAGGTTCTCGGAAGTGAGCCGCCCAGCCAACGGTAAAGGAGGAAACGAAATGATTGGGAAAAGGTTTGCGGCACTATTCGTATTGGCGCTCGCCATTACGACACCTACACAGGCGCAGCAGAAGCTACTGATCGGCTCAACCAGCGCCTCCTCCTCGCATTACGGCTATTTCGTCGCGATCTCTCAGCTCATCAATCAAAAGGTTGAGGGAGTTGACACTTCCGTCGTGGAGACCGGCGCGACCGTTGACAATTTGCGCCGCCTTGCGCGTAAGCAGATCGATTTCGGCCTTGTCACGACCAACACTGGTTATCAGGCCTATGCTGGCACAGGCGATTACGAAGGGAAGCCTGTCGATACGCGCCTGCTCTGGGTCTATGTCGCCGCGCCGCAAAACGTTGTGGTGCGCGCTGATTCCGGCGTGACGAAACTAGAAGATCTGAACGGTAAGAAATTCAATCCAGGCCTGCGCGGCTCTTCGACTGAGAAAACCACCGAGGCGGTTTTCGAACTCCTCGGTATCAAGATTGACCCCGTCCGCGGCTCTACGACGGACATCGTCGAATGCAATCAAGGACAATCGCGCTATCGGATACGTCAAGAGCGGCGCCGGCAATCGTCTCGACGGCTCGACAATGGACATCATGACATTCACGAAGCTGAATGTTCTTTCGCTGACGCCGGAGCAGGCGGCCAAGATTCGTGAGGGCATGCCTGAGCTCGGCATCGTCGAGGTTCCTGCCGGCGCGGCCGAGGGCATTCCGGCCTACACGACTTGGAGCTTTGGTGTCGCGGTGCATGCTCGGCCGGATCTCGACGAGGACATTGCCTACCAGATCACGAAGGTCGCCATGGAGGACGAAACGGTTCAGGCAAATGCCATGGCAGAACTGAAAGGCGTAAACCTCATCGAGACGACGTTGATGTACGGCTCTGTTCCGCTGCATCCGGGCGCCGCCAAGTATTTCCGGGAGAGGGGATACGACATCCCTGAGCGCATCGCGCCGAAATAGTCTCTGACCGAAGTACAAGACGATGAACGCGGAAATCGACGAGACAAGCGGGACGACCACACGGCCGTCCGGCTTCGTCAAAGCTGTTACACGCTGGCTCTGTATCGCACTCGGCCTGTTCGTGCTCTACACAGCTGCGTTCGGGCAGTTCGAGAGCCTGCTCCAGCGCTCGATCTTCACCGCGTTCACCGTGGTGGCTACGCTGCTCATCTATCCTTTGCGCCCCGGCGGCACGATGAAGGCCGTCGGCATTGCGGTCGATGCCGTTCTGATCAGCTCGCCCTCGCCGCCTGTCTTTATGTCGCCGTCCACTATGACGACATCATGGTCAACCTGCCGATGGCCGAGATGCACGACATGCTGCTCACGGTGGGCCTCGTTCTCGCCATTCTCGAAGCCTCGCGTCGTGCCGTCGGCCCAATCTTTCCCGGGCTCGTGCTGGTCGGGATCGCGTACGCGTTTTTCGGCCAGTATTTGACGGGCCCGCTCGCCCACCGCGGCTTCGATGCCGCCTTTATCAC
Organism: uncultured Pseudomonadota bacterium; assembly: GCA_963786775.1. GTDB lineage: Bacteria > Pseudomonadota > Alphaproteobacteria > Rhizobiales > Hyphomicrobiaceae > ZC4RG25. Next base: position 153,256 of record CAWBAM010000045.1, read on the forward strand.
CGAGACACTCTTGCTCGGAGATCTCGGCGTCTGGGGCTTGCTGACCGGCGTAGCAGGTACGACGATTGCTGCTTTCGTGTTGTTTGGCAGCACCCTGCTCTTCACCGGCGCGGGGCAAACCTTCATGGATTTGGCCATCCGGATCGCCGGGCGCAGCCGTGGCGGCGCAGCGAAAATCGCCACCATCGCCTCGGGCCTATTCGGCACGATCAGCGGCAGCGCTGTCGCCAATGTTGCTACTACAGGAAATTTCACCATTCCATTGATGCAGCGGCTTCGTTATCCGAGCAATTTCGCTGCTGCCGTCGAAGCCGTCGCCTCGACTGGCGGCCAGATCGCGCCGCCCATCATGGGAGCCGCAGCCTTCGTCATGGCTGAAATCATCGGCGTCAGCTATGCGCAAATCATGGTTGCGGCGATCCTCCCTGCCATTCTCTTTTATCTCGGCGTGTTTCTGACCGTCCACATTGCTGCGGTTCGCATGGGGCTCCCGCTGGTGCCGGAGGACGAATTGCCCAGCTGGTCTGCGGTCCTAACTGTGACCAGGCTCTTTCCGATCGTTGCGGCATTTGCGGCCTTGCTCACGGGGATATTTTCCGGCCGCTCCGTTCAAACCTCCGCATTCTGGGGAATTATCAGCCTCTTCTTGTCCCACCTCATCTTGCGCGTTCGCTCCACAGACGACCTGCGCAGCACCGGTAAGCTCATCTTCGATGCGCTGGAAGACGCAGGACGTACTCTCGTGCTGATCGGAATTCTGCTGATCGGCGCTCAGATCCTCGTGTCGCTCATCAACATGACCGGCGTCGGTGTTGCGCTGTCGTCGTATCTTGCGAGTGCCGCCGGCTCCTCGACATTTTTGCTTGCAGGCTTGGTTGGCGCGATTTGCCTCATTTTGGGCATGGGGATACCGACGACGGCCGCATATGTTCTGGTCGCCTCCGTTCTTGCGCCGGCACTGACAACGGTCGGTATTTCGGCGATTGCCGCGCATATGTTCGTCTTCTATTTCGCGACGATTTCCGTCATAACACCACCCGTCTGCATCGCCGTCTTCGTCGCGTCGGGCATCGCGAAAACGCCGTGGCTGCCCACGGCGCTCGAATCCTGCAAGCTCGCCGCGGTGACTTATGTCATCCCGTTTCTTTTCCTGATCTATCCTGGAATGCTAGCCGAGGGCTCCTGGCAGCAGATCCTCGACGCTGCCGCCTCTGGCATCATCTTCACGGGCGCCTTTGCACTTCTGTTTGGCGGAGCAAAGATCACTGGCTGGCGTGTCGTGGACTTTTTGGCGCCTCTTGTCGTGGCCATGCTGGCAATTCATCCTAATCGCATGGGCCTCGTGGTTGCCGTGCTACTGGCAGGTCTCCTGGCGCTGTTCTGGAGCAAAAGGGTCAAGTCCGCTGAAAGCGCGAAAGCCTGACTGCCCCAACGGGCAACTGAAGAGCATCGCACGCGGCACCGGGATTACGCTTAGCCCGTTGTGACGATCCCAAGAGTGTGGGCAGTCGAACGGGTAGGAAGCTACGTCCGCTCCCCGGCCGCGAGCCGGCGCTCGAACATGGAATAGCGCGACATGCCGAAGCAGAAGATCCAGAAGATGAGGCCGGCGAACACGTAGCCCGTCATGGCGGTGTTGGGCGAGAACCATTTCGGATCGGTCAGATGTTTGCTGCACGATGCCGAGCAGGTCGAAAAGGCCGATGATGAGCACCAGGCTCGTGTCCTTGAAGAGGCCGATGAACGTATTCGACGATACCCGGGATCACGAGCTTGAGCGCCTGGGGCAGGATGACGAGCCCCATCTTCTGCGAATAGGTGAGCCCCAGCGCATCTGCCGCCTCGTACTGGCCGCGCGGGATCGCCTGCAGCCCGCCGCGGATGGCCTCGGCGAGATAGGCGGCTGAAAACAGGGCCACGCACGATCAGCGCTCGCACCAGCTTGTCGATGGTCCAGCCGGGCGGCAGGAACAGCGGCAGCATCACGGAGGCCATGAACAGCACGGTGATCAGCGGCACGCCGCGCACGAACTCGATGAAGCCGATCGAGAGCCAGCGCACGATCGGCATGTTCGAGCGCCGCCCGAGCGCGAGCAGAATGCCGATCGGAAAGGCGCCGGCGATGCCGACGCTCGCCACCACCAGCGTCACCAGCAGGCCACCCCACAGCTCGGTCGGCACGCGCGGCAAGGCCCGAGCACGCCGCCGTACAGCAGAAAAGGCCAGGACCGGAAAGATCACCAGCATGTAGATCGAGCGTCAGAGCTTGCCGCGGCACCCGCGGAATCATCAGCGGCACCAGGCCCGCTAGCGCCAGCACGTAGGTGAGGTTCACGCGCCAGCGCTCTGCATCGGGATAGCGCCCGTAGATGAACTGGCTGAACTTGGCCGTGACGAACGGCCAGCACGCGCCAGCCCCGTCCATGCGTGCAAGCCGAGCCGTCTGCTGCCGCCCAGGTCGCGCATGATGAACGCCCAGTCACGACTGCCGAGACGATTGCCACATAGGCAATGTAAAGGCCGAGCAGCGTGAGCAGCGCATTGCCCCAGCGACGAGAACAGGTTCGTCGCGCACCCAGGCGATCGGGCCCACCGTACTGCGACGGCGGCGGGCGCATCATGGCGAGCGGCAGCGTCAATCGCGTCTGGCATCGTTCCATCCTCTATCGCTCCACCAGCGCCATGTGCGGCGTTGAACCAGTTCATGAAGGCCGACGTGAGCAGGCTGAGCGTCAGATAGACGCCCATGGTGATCAGGATCACCTCGACCGCCTGTCCGGTCTGGTTCAGCACGGTGCCGGTGAACACGCTGACGAGGTCCGGGATAGCCGATGGCGACGGCCAGCGAGGAGTTCTTGGTGAGGTTGAGATACTGGCTCGTCAGCGGCGGAATGATGATGCGCAGCGCCTGCGGGATGACCACGAGCCGCAACATCTGCCCGTCCGTAAGGCCGAGCGCTGCGCTGCCTCGTTCTGGCCCTTCGGCACGCCGAGAATGCCGGCGCGGACGATCTCGGCGATGAAGCTCGCGGTGTAGATCGACAGACCGAGGAGCAGTGCCAGGAACTCGGGCTGGACGACGAGGCCGCCCTGAAAATTGAAACCGCGTCAGCTCGGGATAGCTCCCAATGCAGCGGGCGACCCGAGCAGGAAGTAGGCGACCAACGGCAGAGCACGATGACGAGCCCGAGGCTCCAGCGGAATACCGGGAACTGCTGCCCCGTTTGCATCTGGCGCCGCCGAGCCCAGACGTACAGCCCGATCGAGGCAGCAATGCCGAACAGAAAAGCGATGACAACGATCCCAAAGCCCGGCTCTGCCACAGGCGCCGGCAAATAGAGCCCCCGGACGTTGAGAAAGCCTCCGCCGGCAATCGGAAGGCTCTGCCTCGGCGGCGGCAGATTCTTCAGAACGGCGAAATACCAGAACAGGAGTTGCAACAGCAGCGGTACGTTCCTGACGGTTTCGATGTAAACCGTCGCGAGCCGGGCAATCAGCCAGTTGGACGACAGGCGGGCGATGCCTACAATGAAGCCGATAACGGTCGCAAAGAAAATGCCGACGACCGACACCAGCAGCGTATTGAGCAGACCGACCCAGAACGCGCGCCCGTAGGTCGAAACGTTCGAGTAAGGAATGAGCGTCTGAGAAATATCGAAGCCTGAAGTACGTCCGAGGAAATCAAAACCTGAAGCGATATTTTGCCGTTGCAGGTTTTCAGCAACGTTGTTGACGACCCACCAGCCGACGAAAACAAGCCCGGCCAGCAGGATAATTTGGTAGATGATCTGCCGGAACTCAGCACGATAGAACAGGCTCGGTTTTTCGGTGGCTGCATCCCTGGATCGGCTATGGGTGGTCACCGCCATATTGACTGTAGTTTCCCCTTGCCGGTTCACACCGAACATGCGGTTAGATTTCGGCCTGAAAGCAGATGCGCCGGCCACGCTGTTGGCCGGCGCAAGATTTTCCACTTAGCGGATGGGCGGCGCGTATTGCAGACCACCCTCTGTCCACAACGCGTTGAGACCGCGATCGATGTTGATGCGCGTCTGCTTGCCGACATTGCGGTCGTAGATTTCGCCGTAGTTCCCGACCGCCTTGATGATCCTTACGGCCCAATCGTTGTCGAGGCCAATTGCTTGCCCAAAGTCACCCTCGACGCCCACCAAACGCCGGATGTCGGGATTGGTGGAGGATTTCATCTCCTCGACGTTGGCTTGGGTAACGCCGAGCTCCTCGGCATTGAGAAGGGCAAAATGCACCCATTTCACGATCGTGAACCACTGGCTGTCGCCCTGCCGCACGGACGGGCCCGAGCGGCTCCTTGGAGATGATCTCGGGCAGCACGATGTGCTCGTCTGGATTCTGCAGCTGCAGGCGCTGGGAATAGAGACCAGACGCGTCAGTGGTGTAGGCGTCGCAGCGCCCGGCCTCGTAGGCTTGCAGGCACTCCTCGGCCTTCTCGAAGACGACCGGCTGATACTCCATGTTGTTCCTGCGGAAGAAGTCCGCAAGGTTGAGCTCGGTGGTGGTTCCGGTCTGGACGCACACCGTCGCCCCATTCAGCTCCTTCGCCGAGGACACGCCGAGCGATTTTTTCACCATGAAGCCCTGGCCGTCGTAGAAGTTGACGCCAGCGAAGCTCAATCCCAACGCGCTGTCGCGGGCCATCGACCAGGTGGTGTTGCGGATGAGAACGTCCGCCTCACCGGACTGCAGAGCAGTGAACCGCTCCTTAGCGGTTGTCGGAATATACTTGACCTTGTTCGGGTCACCCAGGACGGCAGCGGCAATCGCCTTGCAGTAGTCGACGTCGAGGCCGGTCCAGTTGCCCTTGTCATCGGGGTTCGAGAAACCGGCGAGCCCGATGTTAACAGCGCAGTTCAGAACACCGCGCTGTTTTACCTGATCGAGTGTCTGGGCGGAGGCTGCGCTGGCAGTGACGACAGCCAGCACGGAGATCATTCCAAGCTTGATAAACCGTTCCATTACTTCCCTCCTTAAGGCGGACGTTTGTAGTGTTGTCCCTCTGACGGCCCTCGCTGATGAAGCTCTCCTTACCGTTTTTGGCGTCGCCTAAATCAGTGATTGAGTATTTGTGAGAGAAAAAGCTTGGTCCGATCCGACTTCGGATCGTTGAAGAACGTGATTGGATTGCCCTGTTCAACAATTTCGCCGCGATCCATAAAAATGATGCGGTCGGCAACTGACCGGGCGAAGCCCATCTCGTGTGTAACGACCAGCATCGTCATGCCTGACTCGGCAAGCTCGATCATAACGTCAAGGACCTCCTTGATCATTTCGGGGTCGAGTGCCGAGGTCGGTTCGTCGAAAAGCATGATCCGTGGGTTCATGCATAGCGCACGCGCGATGGCTACGCGTTGCTGCTGGCCGCCGGAAAGCTGGCCCGGATACTTGTGCGCCTGCTCCGGAATCTTGACCCGCTCGAGGTACATCATGGCGACGCGCTCGGCCTCGGCGCGCGGCATTTTCTTTACCCACACAGGCGCAAGGCAGAGATTGTCGAGAACGGTCAGGTGGGGAAATAGATTGAAGCTCTGGAACACCATGCCGACTTCCGACCGGATCTTGTCGATGTTCCTGAGGTCGTTGGTCAGCTCGATGCCATCAACGATGATTTTGCCTTGCTGGTGCTCCTCAAGCCGATTGATGCAGCGGATCAGCGTGGACTTGCCGGAGCCGGACGGGCCGCAAATGACGATCTTTTCTCCCTGCGCCACCGAGAGATTTATGTCGCGCAAAACATGAAACTCGCCGAACCATTTATTCACGCCAATCAGTTCGACGGCGGGTACGTCCGACTGTGCCGCGAGCGTCGTCGCAGCAGAAGGCTGGTCCATGCTCCCTCCCGGGCTTTGCGGTTTTCCTCGGCTGCCAGCCGGGCTTGGCCACCTCGCGCGTATCCGTAAGCGGATGGCTCAGTATGCCTGACGCTCACTGGCTGCGCAATGACGGGCGATGCCCGTTTGCCGGGCAAGAACGCTTGTGTGATCAGCAGATCTCAGCCGCGCCAATCCTCGACGATCATGCTCGCCCCTTTCTCGGCGATCATCATCGTCGGTGCCGCCGTATTGCCGGAGGTGATCGTCGGCATGATCGAGGCGTCGATGACACGCAGACCCTCCAGCCCATGCACCCTCAGGCGAGGGTCGACGACGGCCAGCTCGTCGGTGCCCATTTTGGCCGTGCCGACTGGGTGGAAAATCGTGGTGGCGATGTCGCCCGCAGCCTGTGCCAGGGCCTCGTCTCCATCGATGTGCGGACCGGGCTTGAACTCCTCGGGCTTGTAGCGAGCCAGCGCCGGCTGTTGCGCGATACGCCGGGTCAACCGGATGGCGTCCGCGGCGACGCGGCGATCCTCCTCGGTTGACAGATAGTTCGGCCTGATCTCGGGATGCGCGTTTGGATCCGGCGACGTGATGCGGACATGCCCACGGCTCGTCGGCCGCAGGTTGCAGACACTTGCGGTGAACGCAGGGAATGGGTCGAGAGGCTCGCCGAACTTCGGCAATGTCAGCGGCTGAATGTGGTACTGCAAATTGGGCGTCTCACGACTGGGGTCGGAGCGCGCGAAACAACCGAGCTGGGAGGGCGCCATCGACATAGGCCCGCTCCGCCACAGCGCATACTCGAGCGCGATTCCGGCCTTGTGCCAGAGCGTCTGCGATCGCTCGTTGAGCGTGCGCACGCCCGAAACCTTGAATGCACAGCGGATCTGCAGGTGGTCTTGCAGGTTCTCGCCGACACCACGAAGCTCGTGGCGAACCTCGATGCCGGCAGCCTTGAGCACATCTCCCGGTCCTATCCCTGAACGCTGAAGGATCATCGGCGAGCCAATGGCGCCGGCCGCGAGGATTACCTCTCGCCGCGCCAGGACCGAACGCGAGGCCGATCCTTTCTGATGAAAGACCACACCAGTAACGCGCTTGCCTTCGAGCGTAAGTCTCTCGACCGTAGCGTGAGTGAGCAGCGTGAGGTTCGGCCGGTTGAGTGCGGGCTTCAAGAATCCTTTCGCCGTGGTCCACCGAAAACCCTTGCGCTGGTTCACGTGAAAATAGCTCGAGCCCTCGTTGTTGCCGGTATTGAAGTCGCGGATGCGGGGGATGCCGGCCTGCTCGGCGGCCTCTGCCCATGCGTCGAGAATCTCCCAGCGCACGCGCGGCTTCTCAACGCGCCACTCGCCGCCCCGAGCATGCACACCTCCGAACTCCTCGGGCTCGAGGGCTTGCTGGTCCTCATGCTTGAGGAAAAACGGGAGTACATCCTCCCACCCCCACCCGGGATTGCCGAGCTGGCGCCAGTGATCATAATCGCGGGCCTGCCCGCGCATGTAGATCATGCCGTTAATTGCGGAGCAGCCACCCAGAACCTTGCCGCGCGGATACTGAAGCTTGCGGCCGTTGAGGCCCGGTTCACTTACCGTCTCGAAGCCCCAATCGACCCTCGGATTTCCAAAGCAATACAGGTACCCAACCGGGATATGGATCCAGACGTAGTCATCCTTGCCACCGGCCTCGAGAAGCAGAACGCGAACGCTCGGGTCGGCTGAAAGCCTATTGGCCAACACGCAGCCCGCCGAGCCGGCGCCCACGATGACATAGTCGAACTCTTCCGGGGTTTCGGCCATCGCGCTTCGCTCCTCCCAAGCGTGTCCATTTGAACCGTCATTACTCCAGCGGGTCGCGTCGAGGAAGACCAGGTTCGCCGGAATAATCGTCGCTGCGGGCGAGCTTCCGGCCGAAGAACACAATCCGGTTTCCGTTCCAGACCGCGGATCCGAGCTGGACAAATCCGCACGCAACGTAGAACCGGTTATTGCGATGTCCTTCGCCCGTGATCACATGTAGGCCAGGAACGCCGGCCTCCGCTGCGCAATCCGCAAACGTCGACACAAGCCGCTTGCCGATTCCCTGGCTGCGCCAACGGGTCGTCAAGTTGATATGCAGGTGCGCTGGATACTTCCGCGTCAGATGCGCGAACTCGGCGAAGTAGGAGATGTCCGAAAAGAGACGATTGCGGGAGGGATCATCGAGGCAACCGACGAGATAGCCGATGACCTCGTTTCCAGGAGTGAGGGCCACGAAGACATATTGCGGGTAGTGCGTAAGGTAGCGGCCAAGCCACCGCTCACGAAACGCAGCACGGGAGGCCTCACTGTTGAAGCGCCCTCCGCCGCTGGACTCGAAAAAGATGGCTTCGATCGCTTCGCTGGCCCCGCGAGGATCTGGAGCCTCCCTCAGCCGTACGACGGTCACGTCATTCGGCAAGCCCGATAGGTTGGGCGCAGATCTCATCTATGCAGACCACGAATAGCAGGTAGACAGATTGACACATTGTGCGGCGCAGTGTGGTATGCCATATACCAGACAGATAAGCCGAGAGCCGAAATAGGCCGAAGAGCAAACGAGGTTTGATCATGAGCACCCAAGACACGACAATCGACTCTGCCTTGGACTTTGTGTCCACGGGCGGGAAGACCGACCGCCCGCGCGGTGTGGTACAGGCGATCCGGGACTTTTTCGCGTCGCTTCGCAGCGGCATTGATGCAGCTCATCACTACGAGCGGCTCAAGGCGCAAGGTGTACCTCCGCACGAGGCGGTCCAGATCGTGTTCCGCGATCACTTCGAGAACAAGAACTGATCGCGAACAGTACCCCAGACTAGACCCCAAACTCCTCGCGCCGTGCAGCCCGCACGGCGTTTTTATTTTGTGATGAGCCCATCGGCATTGACAGGGGCATCCAGAAGTTTTTCTAGATGCAATCCGGTATTCGAGACAACTTGTCCCGTATTTTAGATCGATGGGCGCCACTCGAGTTCAGAGCGTGGTTGCAGACAGGCCTGCCGAACCGATCTCGCAGCATCGGCGCTCAGGCCCGAGCGAGGGTGACGGCGGCTGTCGCGACGATGTCGTCGACGCTCGCACCGCGCGAGAGATCAGCGATGGGCTTGGCGAATCCCTGCAAGAAAGGTCCGATGGCCTGGGCGTCAGCCATATATTGAACGAGCTTGTAGGCGATATTGCCTGCGTCCAGATCTGGGAAGACGAGCACGTTCGCGCGGCCAGCTACGGCACTCTCCCCTTTGACCTTCTTCGCAGCAACCGACCCAACCAGCGCCGCATCCGCCTGCAGCTCCCCGTCGATTTTCAGGTCGGGCTTCCGCTCGCGCACGATGTCCACCGCCGCGCGAACCTTCTCGACATGCGGATGGTTGGCGCTACCGTGGGTGGAGAAGGACAGCATCGCCACTCTCGCCTCCTGACGCAGGAGCGCCTCGGCACTGGCTGCGGAAGCGATCGCGATGTCGGCCAGCATGTTGGCATCGGGATCCGCGTTCACGGCGCAATCGGCGAAGACGTAGGCCCGCGGAGCGCCGTCGTGAGTTGCGGGCAGCAGCATGAGAAAGAAGCTCGACGGGGTGGCGACACCCTCCGCAAGCCCGACTGTCATAAGCCCTGCCTCGATGACACGTTTCGTTGGATTGGCGGCGCCGGCCACCATGGCCGCTGCTTGGCCCGAGGCAACCAAGGCGCCGCCGTAGTAGAGCGGCCGGCGGAGCAATCGCAGGGCCATGCTCGTTGTCATTCGTTCCCGGCCGGAGGCAATTTCGGCAGCAAGTCCTTCGAGATCCGGGTCTCCATCGGGATTGCGGATTTCGAGACCGTCCAGGGACAGCTCGAGATTGGCCGCCCTGCTTTCAATCGATTCCGGTACGCCCAGAAGCACAGGGCGCGCCAAGTCCTCATCGAGCAGAAGGCGCGCGGCTCGCAGCACACGTTCGTCGTCGCTTTCGGGAAGGATCACCTTCAGCCCGCGGCTTCTGATCGCGGCCATGCAATCAGCGATGATGTCCATGTAGGCCCTCTCGAAAATTCTTTGGCAGGCAGTTGGCAGACGCCCGCATCCTCACTGGCATCGCAATTCCGGAATGGAGGTTCAAGCATATGAGCGCGGCAGAGAACGAGCCCAGAATTTACCGTGGTTTGAAGGACGTCTACTTCGAGCGTTCCCCCACGACATTCATCGACGGCAAGGCAGGTGAGCTGCGTTACCGCGGCTATTCCATCCATGACCTCGCTGAGCATTCGACGTTCGAGGAGACTGCGTACCTGCTGCTCTATGGTGAGCTGCCGACTCGAAGCGAGCTTGCCAAGTTCGATGAAGACCTCAAGGCGGCGCGTCAACTCCCACCGGCTGTGCTGGACATCATTTCCGCCGTGAAGGATGCCCATCCGATGGATGTTCTGCGCACCGCTGTTTCGGCGCTTGCAGCATTCGATCCGGAAACGACGGACAACAGCCGCGAGGCGACCTTGCGCAAGGGCATACGACTGACCTCCCAAGTACCAATGATTGTCGCCGCACATGAGCAGATCCGGAATGGCCGCGCCCCGATCGCGCCCGACCCGCAGCTGTCGCACGCCGCCAACTTCCTGTGGATGCTAAAGGGCGAAAAGCCCTCGCAAGATGCGGCGCGGTTGCTCGACACGGATTTGGTGCTGCACGCCGAGCATGGCTCGAATGCCTCTTCATTCACTGCGCGCGTCGTGATCAGCACCGAGGCCCACATCCACGCCGCCATAACGGCGGCCGTCGCAGCACTTTCAGGTCCGGCTCACGGCGGGGCTGCCGAGGACGTGATGAGAATGGCGCAGGAAATCGGCGATCCGGCCAACGTGTCGGCCTATGTCAAGGCAAAGCGCGCAGCAAAGGAGCCGATCACCGGCTTCGGACACCGCGTTTATCGCGCCGAGGATCCGAGGGCGCGTCACATGCGCGAAGGCGTCAAGCGGCTGTCGAAGGAAATGGGCGAGCCGCGCTGGTATGAGATCCTGGAAGCGCTCGTAAAGGAAATGGAGCCTTACGCCCGCCACGGCGTCAACGTGAATGTCGACTTCTACTCAGGCGTTATCTATCACCTGCACGGCATTCCGAACGATCTGTTCGTGCCGATCTTCGCGGTCGGCCGCGTGCCCGGGTGGACGGTTCAGGTATTGGAGCAGCAGGCCAACAACATTCTCATCCGGCCACTGACGCTCTACAACGGCCCCGGCCCGCGCGACTATGTTCATATTGACCAGCGCGGATGAAAGCTGCCCATGAAGAAAAAACCGGGCCGGAAAATTCGGCCCGGTTTGCATTCGTAATTACCACCAGTAACGGCAGCGGTAGTACCGACGCCACCAATACCGGCTGCCGGTCAGTATAGCCCGGCGACGCAACCACGAGCACCGCGGTGAGCCGACGTAGATCGCAAACCGAGGGCCACGCCAGCGGCGGTGATAGCGGCGGTGGTAGCGGCGCGGGTAGTAGTAGCCACGGCGGTGGTAACGACGCTTGTAAAATTTTCGGCGCAATTTCTTCCGATGCCGGACTTCAACGATATCCGAAGCCTCGGATTTAAGCACAGGAAGCTTAGCGGCTGCAGCGCGCGCTTCCGGGCCTGGTGTGGCGACGATGAGGAGGGCGGCAGCAGCCGCTAGGGAAAGCAGACGCATCTTCATTTTCAGACTCCTGAACAGTTGCGCGCCGGCACAGGTTCGGCCGACGACAAACCACTGTCTTTGCTGAGCTTCCCCACGTGATCGCAGTACCCTAATACGGATAACCCCGAGATCCAACCCGAGTTTCAGTTGCATCCGCATTGACGCCAGTCAAAATCACGAAATACTTACCGCATTGATAAGCCTACGACGGAATGCCGGTGGCAAGTCAGCGGGCAACGACGGCTGAGGCGGTGGCCCGTAATTCGGGCTGAACGGCTCACGGGGGTCGTCTACATCCGGTTTCCGATGATGGGGTGGCGGAAGTTGGGCAGGAAGTCCGTCTGCCTCCATGGCGATACGTTCACCGCCAATCCAATATTCACCGTACTCGGATGAGCTTGCACAGCCGGAAAGGAAAACTGCAAGGAGAATGCCAACGGGCATCCCGGCGCGGCGCAGGTGTTTGCTCTGCGCGAACTTCGACGACGACAAACGCATTACCCGAACTCCAATCGACACGATACTGTCGAACATCAGAGCCCAGGCACGGTTAAGGCCCGGTTAGTCGCCGTCCTATTTCAATACATTTCGAGATCGAGTTAGCGCTCGACTCGAACGCCAGGCATTGGGCGGCACGGACGCAATCGGTGCAACGGGCCGCGGTTACGCGGCTCCGCTCAGCCGCCGTTCGATGACCTCCAGCGCAAGCTGGGCCTTGCTGCCGTCCGGGCCACCAGCCTGGGCCATGTCCGGGCGACCGCCACCGCCTTTGCCGCCCAGTACCTCAGCGCCAGCACGGACGAGATCGACGGCGTTGTAGGTCTTCGTCAGATCATCCGTCACGCCTACGGCAATGCCGGCCTTGCCATCCTCGGTCACGCCAACAATGGCGACCACGCCCGAGCCGACCTTCTTCTTCCCGTCGTCGACGAGGCCGCGGAGATCCTTCGGGTTGAGGCCCTCAACGGTCCGAGCGAGCAGTTTGATGTTGCCGACGGTGCGGATGCCGTCCGCAGCGGCGACACCATTGCCGCCCCCGCCCAGCGCGAGCTGCCGTTTCGCATCAGCCAGCTGACGCTCCAGCGTCCGCCGTTCCTCCATCAGCGCCTTGACGCGGTCGAGCAGCTCCTCGGGCCGCACACGGAGCACGTTTGCCGCCTCGCGCACGCGATCGTCCTGTTGATTGAGGTAGGCGCGTGCACCATCGGCGGTCAGCGCCTCGATACGGCGCACGCCGGCAGCAGATGCACCTTCCGAGATGATGCGAATGATGCGGATGTCGCCCGTCCGCCGAACGTGCGTGCCGCCGCACAGCTCCATGGACCAGGGCCGGTTGGAGCCAGCGGGTGCCAATCCCATGGACACGACGCGAACCTCGTCCCCGTACTTCTCGCCAAAGAGAGCCATGGCGCCGCTTTCCATCGCCTCTTCGAGCGACATCAGGCGGGTCTCCACAGGCACGTTCTGCGCCACGATTGAGTTCGCCAGATCCTCGACCTTTCTTCACCTCCTCGGCCGTCATGGGCTTCGGATGCGAGAAGTCGAAACGCAGGCGATCCGGCGCGACCAGCGAGCCCTTCTGGGCAACGTGAGATCCGAGGACCTGCCGCAGCGCCTCGTGGATGAGGTGGGTCGCCGAATGGTTGGCGCGGATGGCCGAACGGCGGGCGTGATCGACCTCGAGCTCCACCGCGTTGTCGAGGGCGAACTCGCCCTTCTCCACGACGCCGTAATGGACGAAGAGATCGCCGAGCTTCTTCTGCGTGTCGGTGACGCGGAAAAGCGAACCATTGGCGCCGACGGATCTCGCCGGTATCACCGACCTGGCCGCCTGACTCGCCGTAGAACGGCGTCTGATTGAGGACAAGCGCAGCCTCCTCGCCAGCTTTGAGGCGATCGACGCGGCTGCCGTCCTTCACAATACCGCGGATGACGCCTTCCGCCGTCTCCGTCTCGTAGCCCAGGAACTCGGTGGCGCCGACCTCCTCGCGCAGCTCGAACCACACGGCCTCGGTCGCGGCCTCGCCGGAGCCCTTCCAGGCCTTCCGCGCCTCCTCCTTCTGCCGTTCCATGGCCTCGTTGAAGGCATCGGTATCGACGGCAATACCGCGCGGCTTTAGCGCATCCTGCGTCAGGTCGAGAGGGAAACCGTAGGTGTCGTAGAGCTTGAACGCCACTTCGCCCGACAGCACGTCGCCCTGCTTGAGGCCTTCAGTCGCCTCGTTGAGCAGGCTTAGCCCCTTGTCCAGCGTACGGCGGAAGCGGGTCTCCTCGAGCTTCAGCGTCTCCGTGATGAGCGCCTGCGCCCGGATCAGCTCCGGATAAGTGTCGCCCATCTGCCGGATGAGCGCGGGCACGAGCTTATACATCAGCGGCTCGCGCGCCCCGAGCAGATGCGCATGGCGCATGGCACGGCGCATGATCCGGCGCAGCACGTAGCCACGACCCTCATTGGACGGCAGCACGCCATCGGCGATGAGGAAGCTCGTCGCCCTCAGGTGGTCTGCGATGACGCGGTGGCTCGCCTTGAACTCGCCTTTGGCCTCGACGCCGGTCGCATCCACGGACGCCGCAATCAGCGCCTTGAAGAGATCCGTCTCGTAGTTGTCATGCGTGCCCTGCAGCACCGCCGCGATGCGCTCGAGGCCCATGCCCGTGTCGATCGAGGGCTTCGGCAGATTGACCCGCTCACCGGACGGAAGCTGCTCGTATTGCATGAACACGAGATTCCAGATCTCAATGAACCGGTCGCCATCGGCGTCCTTCGAGCCTGGAGGGCCGCCGGGGATGCTGGGGCCGTGGTCGAAGAAGATCTCGGAGCACGGGCCGCAGGGGCCCGTGTCGCCCATGGCCCAGAAATTGTCCGAAGTCGGAATGCGGATGATCTTCTCGTCCGGGAAGCCGCTGACCTTCTTCCAGATGCGGAATGCCTCGTCGTCCTCGTGGTAGACGGTGACCAGGAGCCGCTTCGGATCGAGGCCGAACTCCTTGGTGACGAGCCGCCACGCCAGCTCGATGGCGAGGTCCTTGAAGTAATCGCCGAACGAAAAGTTGCCCAGCATCTCGAAGAAGGTGTGGTGCCGGGCCGTGTAGCCGACGTTGTCGAGGTCGTTGTGCTTGCCGCCCGCGCGCACGCACTTCTGCGCCGTCACGGCTCGCTTGTAGGGCCGCACCTCCTGGCCGGTGAAGACGTTCTTGAACTGCACCATGCCGGCGTTGGTGAACATCAACGTCGGGTCGTTGCGCGGCACCAGCGGCGAGGACGGCACGACCTCGTGCCCCTCCTTGCGGAAGAATTCCAAGAAGGCGCTGCGGATCTCGTTGACGCCGGTCATGTCCAGGATCTCGTGAAAATCTTTACGGTCAAAGTTGCTCTTGCGCTCGGGAGCCCGTTCAACAATTTCGCCAATCGCACCCGGATAAGAAACAGCCATCGAACCGGGCGCCAGGATCCGCCCGGGCGTGGCGAAAACTGTCGCACACACTGAAGCTGGCGCCGCTCCCGTCGCCCGCTCCAAACGTCCGTGCTTTTAACGGTGTCTCAGAGAGCTGTCCAGAAACTGCGCGTGATCGCGCAGGTTGAGGCAGCTGCGCCAGACTCCATAAATGGTGTTTTGAGGGTCCGATGGGGAGTGTCGCGAATGTCCTTTGATCGGCGAGCCCTCCGCCCAGAGCAGCCCTATCCACTGCTGCGCACCACCTTCACGCTATCATTGGGCTCAACGCGCACGACCTTTTGCCTCTTCAGGTAGTCGGCGACGACGTCCCAGATCGGGGGACCCTCGGTGCCTTGGTTCACCGATGCCCAACCGCTGACAACGTAGTTGCGGCCAGCCTCAATGGGTTCACCTGTTCTGAGGAGCACCATGTCGGAGATACGCTTCCCCATGCTTGCGTCCACATCGATGGTGAACCCAAGCCCCCCGACACGAACCATGTCACCGCCCTGCTGGTAGTAGGGTCGGGGTTGAACAGGTTATCGGCGACATCCTCCAGAATATCCTTGAGCATCTGTCCGGACATTTCGGTTCGGTAGCAGGCTGGATACGTCATCGCGGTCGCGTTGTAGACATCCTCCCACGTGATCGCCTGACCGGGCAGCAAGCTCGCACCCCATCGGAACCCGGGCGACAGGCTGATCTCTGCGTCGCGCTCCTCCAGCATGGCGTCGCAGATCACATCGTCGAGCGTGCCGTTGAAGTTGCCGCGCCGGTAGAGCGCGTTTCGGTACGCGCGAGCTCGGTGCGAGCATGGCTCGTGCGGCGCGCGGATGTCCGGATCAGCGCGGCCATCTCCGGATCGGGATCAATGGCATCGGCAAGCACCGGGATGAGCGCATAGCTGAAATCGGCGATTCGCCTGCCGCGAACGTCGAGATCGAGCCGGGACAGGAACTTGCCATGGGAGCCCGATGCGACCAGCAGCGTCTTGCCGACCTTCACCGGGAACGGCAACGCGTCGTGGGTGTGACCGGTCAGGATAACGTCGATGCCCTGACACGCGCGAGGCGAGCTTGCGGTCGACATCGAAACCATTGTGCGAGAGCAGCACGACGAGATCGGCACCCCGCGGCGCCTGCCTGCGGCGACTTGGCCTGCAGCGTTTCCTCGCGGATGCCGAAGGACCAATTCGGCATCATCCAGCGGGGATTGGCGATCGGGCTGTAGGGAAACGCCTGGCCGATGACGCGCGATCCTGAGCCCGCCACGCTCGAACACCGCGTGCGGTTCGAAGACCGGTTCCTCGAAGTCGGTCTCGACGACATTCCCGGCGAGGAAGGGGACGGCGCCGTGCCCGTGGCATCGATGCCGCCGATAGAGATCGGAAACCCGGTCGGCGCCGAGGGTGAACTCCCAATGTCCTGTCGTGGCGGCCACGCCGAGGGCTCGAGCACGTCGACCATGTCGCCGCCATGCGACTCAGCGCCGTGTAGGAACCTTGCAGCGAGTCGCCGCCGTCGAGCAGGAGCGTCCGTCCGTCCCCGCGTTCGGCTCGGATTGCTTTGATCGAGCGTCGCGATCCGGTCCACGCCACCGACACGGCCATAGTGCCGGGCCAGCGCCTCGAAGTCGCTCGACGAGAGCATGTAAGCCGAGATGTGTACCCAGGCTCGAATACCGGCGGCCTCGAGCAACTCGTCGGCCGGTCGAAGTGCGGAAACTCGCCCTTATCTCGCCGACACCGAGGTTGATCGAGGGCTCGCGGAAATAGACGGGCACAGTTGTGCATGCAGGTCCGCCATGTGCAGCAGCGTGACCTGCCCTTTCGCCTCGAACCGGAGCAGGTCCCGTTGGGTGAGGCGCTGTTCTGCCACGGCCTTCAAGAAACCGCCGCCCAGAGCCGATAGTCCAGCGGCTGCTGCTGCTATCTGGAGAAGCTCGCGTCGCGTCGTCATGCGGTCGCTCCCGGTACGAGCGCCCTCCTCCGCTCCCGCAAGTTCTGGAGCGGCCCGAAGGCAAGTCGTGCATTCATTGCAATAACTCGACTGCAGGCGGACCTTTGCCCGCCTGCTCATGCCCGATCAGGGCACCGGTTCGGCCCGTCACTTGTTGACGGGGCTTTCTGGATCCATCAGCAGCGCGACGATGTCCTTGATTTGATCGATGGTGAGGATCTTGTTTGCGCCGAAGCGGGGCATGTTCGCGCAAGCGATATGCGCATGCGGATTGTAGATCCGCTCGTAGACGGCCTTGATCTCCTCCTCCTCGTAGTCGCGGATCTTGCCGTAGTTGTAGAGGCTCGGCCCCAGTGTGCCGTAGCTCACCTCCTCCATCGTCAGCTGATGGCAGGCATAGCAGTTGCCGCCGTTCTCCCGGCGCGGCGGATAGTCCGTAAACCGCATGCCGTACCCCGACTGGGCCAACTTCTCGCCGTTCTTCCAATCGCCGAGAAACTTGCCGTCGGCAGGATAGACGATCTTCGCTCTTTCACGCTCCATGATCGCGTTGGCGAGCTCGTTGGAGGGCTGGTTGCGGGTTTCCGTGCACTCCTTCATCGTCTGGTCTTGGACAAGGCGCTCCTGCCACTCGGGCGGCGCACTCTTCCAGCTGTCCTTGATCACCTGCTCGACCCGGATGGCATCGACCGCGGGCTTGTCCTGCGCATAGGCGGCGCCGGCCACAAGACCGATCGCGACGAGAACCGAGAGACCTTTTTTCATGACACTCCTCCCCCTCGCTCAGCGCTTGAGACCGGGGCGGAGATCTCCCCGCCTCTGGCCTTGTCGTTCAGGTACATGGTGAGCGCCACGGTGACGTCCGATCCGAAGTCGATGCGCCCCAGACGCATCTGCCAGTAGCAGTCGTAAATGCGGTGCTGCATTGTCATGACGTGCGTGGAGGAAACACGGTAGGCCGGCCACTCGCCTATGACCTTTTTGGCCTCCTCGGGATCGGCGAGATACGGCAACGGCTGCAGGCGAATGCGCTGGCCTTTATCGTTGTGGCAGGTCGCACAAGAAAAATCCATTGGGCCCTGGCGGCGGAAGAAAATCGCCTCACCAATGGCCAGCATTTCTTTTTCCTTTGGATGCTCGACGTGCGGAGCAAATTTCATTCCGGCTGATTTCGACGCAATATACGTTGCGATTGCGCCAATATCCGTGGCCGGCCGGCCGCCCCCTGGAAACGGCTTGATTGATTCCTTCGGCGGAATTCCTTGCAGCTGTTCAATGCACCAGACGATCCGCGCTTCGACGTCCATCACCCGGTCTGCATCGGCGAAATAACGAGGAAGCTCTGCGAAAGCGCCATCAACGACACCCGGCCCTTTTCCAAGGTCGCACTGTTCGAGAGAGGCATTCTTGGGGCCGGCCTTCGTCTTCCATAAAGCCTCACCGCGGTCGACATCCAGATAGCCCGGGTTGGACCAAGGATCTTCCCGCAGCATCTTCCGATACTGCTCGAGGCCCCGTTCTGTCGCATCATCCTGCGCAATGACGGGAGCGGCACCCGCGAGAAAAGCGACTGCGCTCAGAACAGCCAGCAGACGCATGTAGCTCATTCGCACGTTCTTTCCTCCCTCGAAAGTTCAGCGCTTGATAATCCGAAACCCGGTGCTACCGGTCTGCTCACGAGCTGAGCATTCGCATTTCAGAATATGTGCGATGAAATGGAGGGGCAAGCGCTTCTATCGCTCGCCGGCAAGTCTCAGCAGCGGCGCTTTTTCAGCGCCTGGATTGCACCTGCGATTTCAGCCAAAGAATCGACAACAAAGTCCGCGCCGAGCTCGCGTGCGGAGATGCGGCTGTACCCGAAGCTTACGGCGATGACCGGCAAGCCTGCAGCACGTGCGGCTCCGACATCGGCACTGCTATCCCCGATCATGATGGCACGCTGGGGAGCCACACCGAGGGCAGAGAGTGCGGCGAGCAGCATGGCCGGATGAGGCTTCTTGGGCAGCTCATCAGTGCCGCCGACCACCGCGTCGAAGCTAGTCCGTAGACCAAGCTTCGAAAGGATGGATTCTGTGATATCGGCCGGCTTGTTGGTACAGATCGCAAGCTTCATGCTGGACCGGCGGAGATCATCCAGCATCGTCCGGCCATGATCGTAGACGGTGGTCCGGGCGACCGAGGCCGTCAGATAGATCTCGAGGAAAGCATTGTAGAGGCGCTCCGCCAGAGCGGCATCATCAGCACGACCGCGAGCACTCAGTGCTCGGTCGATCAACACCCGAGAGCCACCGCCCACCATGAGTCGCACTTCGGCTTCGGAGAACGGCTCGAGGTCCGCTTGGCGGAGTGCAATATTTAGCGCATCCGTGATGTCGCCGACGCTGTCGATCAGTGTTCCATCGAGATCGAAAACGACGGCCTCGGGCCAGCGATCAGTCACGTGCCAGTGCCGCCACACCCGGCAGCTCACGTCCTTCGAGCCACTCGAGGAAAGCTCCACCTGCCGTGGAAACATACGTGAACTGATCCGCTACTCCAGCTTGGTTGAGCGCAGCCACGGTGTCGCCTCCCCCAGCGATCGACACGAGCTTGCGAGCTTTCGTGAGCCTGGCAGCCTCCCGTGCCAACGCGAACGTGCCCTCACCAAACGGCGGAATCTCGAATGCCCCGAGCGGACCGTTCCAAAGCAGCGTGCGGCAGCGGGTCAGCACGTCGGTGAAATGCTCCACCGTCTTCGGGCCGACATCGAGGATCATGCTGTCCTGCGGCACTTCGAGCATTGCCACGGTTTTGTCGGCACACCGGCTTTGAGCTCGGGCGCGACAACGGCGTCGGACGGCAGGACCACCTCACAGCTCCTCGCCTTGGCCGCCTTCATCACCTCTTGCGCCGTGTCGACATGATCCGGCTCCGCCAGCGACCGGCCAACCTCAACTCCCTGCGCCAAATAGAACGTATTCGCCATTGCCCCGGCGATGATGAGCTTATCGACCTTCTGGATCAGGTTCATCAGCACAGGGATTTTGGTCGAGATCTTCGCGCCACCGACGATGGCAGCGGTAGGCGGATCGGGCCGCTCAAGGGCCGAGCGCAGTGCCTCGATCTCCTCCATCATCAATGGGCCAGCATAGCTCGGCAGATAGTGCGTCACCCCCTCGGTCGACGCATGGGCCCGGTGGGAGCTGGAGAAGGCATCGTTGACGTAAAGATCCCCGAGTGCCGCCAGCTCTTTCGCGAATTCGGGATCGTTCTTCTCCTCGCCCTTGTGGAATCGCAGGTTTTCCAACACGGCGATCTGGCCGGGCGACAGCGAGTTCACCGCCTGCAGTGCCGTCGGTCCGACGCAATCGTCCACGAAAGAAATCGGTGTACCCATCAGATCCGACAGCTTGTCGGCGACAGGCTTTAGCGAGAACTCCGGCGCTCGATTCCCTTTCGGCCGTCCGA
Source organism: uncultured Pseudomonadota bacterium (assembly GCA_963786775.1). Taxonomy (GTDB): domain Bacteria; phylum Pseudomonadota; class Alphaproteobacteria; order Rhizobiales; family Hyphomicrobiaceae; genus ZC4RG25. The sequence continues at coordinate 173,610 of CAWBAM010000045.1, forward strand.
AGTGTGAAATGATGACAACGCGAGCGCCTCGGGACGACAAATCCCGAATGCCAGGGATCAGCCGCTCGAGCCGGGTCGCATCCGTCACCTGCCCGTCCTGCACAGGAACGTTGAGGTCGGCGCGCACCAGAACGCGCTTACCATGAACATCGAGACCGGCGGTCGTCTTCAGCTTGTCGAGGTCCATGGACGATCTCCCATTCCTGCGATGTCACCTGCGTTTCGCGACGAGGGCCAGCGCCGTTTCGACAACGCGCGCGGAGGTCAGGCCGAAATGCTGGAACAAGGCTGCAGCCGGGGCTGAGGCACCGAAATCGCTGAGCCCGATGAATACATCATCCTTGTCGAGCCACTCATGCCAGCCTTGGGCGACGGCTGCTTCGATGCCGATCCGAGGAGCCTCTCCCAGCACAGCTCGGCGATAGCTCTCCGGCTGCTGCCGGAAGAGTTCGAAACACGGCATCGAGACGACCGCCGCCGCGACCCCTTGGCTGGCAAGCGCTTCTGCCGCTTCGACGGCGAGCCCGACCTCTGACCCTGTCGCCAGCAAGGTTACGTCGCGCTTGCCATTAGTCTCGCGCAAGACATACGCACCCTTGGCGGAAAGGTTCTCGTCCGTATGTGTCGTGCGCAGGTTCGGCACGGCCTGGCGCGTCAGCGCGAGGATGCTGGGCGTATCACCTGGCCGTACAGCGATCTCCCAGCACTCTGCCGTCTCGACGCCATCCGCCGGGCGCAGAACGTTGAGGTTCGGCATCGCTCTGAGGCTTGCCAGATGCTCGATCGGCTGGTGAGTCGGTCCGTCCTCACCGAGGCCGATGGAATCGTGGGTCATCACGTAGACGACCCGCTGGCGCATCAGCGCGGAAAGGCGAATTGCCGGCCGGCAATAGTCGGAAAACACCAGAAAGGTGCCACCGTACGGAATCAAGCCGCCGTAGAGCGCCAGTCCGTTCATGGCAGCTGCCATGCCGTGCTCGCGGATGCCGTAGTGGATGTAGGTGCCGCTGAAATCGCCCTTCCGGATGACGACCTGCGATTTGGTTTTGGTGTTGTTCGAGCCGGTAAGATCGGCCGAGCCACCGATCAGCCCCGGCAGCACCGGCACCAGATGATCCAGCGTGAATTCTGACCACTGACGGGTCGCCTTCTTGGCAGTCTCAGCCGCAGCCTTGCGCTTGGCCTCATTGATCGCTTGCTGAAGCGCCTCACTGTGCGCAGCCGCCGGGTGTTCAAAGCTCTGGCGCAGCTTGGGATCGACCTTGGCCCAGCGTTCCTGCCAGCTCGCCCGCTCTGCCGCCCCGCGCCGCCCGGCAGATCCGCCAAGCATTCACAACAGGCTCTGGCACTTCGAAAGGCGGATGAGGCCATCCGAGCGTCTGCCGCGCCGCTGCGATTTCATCACTACCGAGCGGAGAGCCGTGCACTCCGGCCGTCCCTTGCTTCTTCGGGGCGCCAAACCCGATGGTGGTCTTGAAGGCGATGAGCCAGGGTTTGCTGTCATCAGAACGGGCGCGCGAGATGGCGGCGGCCACGGCGTCCGGATCATGCCCATCGACCGCAGCCGTGTTCCAACCAGCGGCCTCGAAGCGCCGAATCTGATCCTCGGAGGTGGAAAGTGAAGTCGGCCCGTCGATGGAGATCCCGTTATCGTCGAACAGCACAATCAGCTTACCCAGCCCCAGGTGACCCGCAAGCGTGATGGCTTCCTGGCTGATGCCTTCCATCAGGCAGCCATCGCCCGCAATAACATACGTGTGGTGATCGATAACGTCGGGTCCGAGACGCGCGTTCCAGATCCGCTCTGCAATCGCCATGCCGACCGCGGTGGCAATGCCCTGGCCTAGCGGTCCGGTAGTCGTCTCAATACCTGGCGCGTGCCCATACTCAGGATGGCCGGCGGTCTTCGAGCCGAGCTGGCGGAACTGCTTGATCTGCTCGATGTCCATGCCCGGATAGCCGGTCAGGTAGAGCAGCGCGTAAAGCAGCATGGAGCCATGGCCGGCCGAGAGCACGAAGCGGTCGCGGTTGGGCCAGCCGGGATCGGAAGCGTCGTAGCGCAGAGAATTTCGTGAAGAGCACCGTTGCGACATCGGCCATGCCCATCGGCATGCCGGGATGCCCCGACTTGGCCTTCTCGACTGCGTCCATGGCGAGCGCGCGAATGGCGTTGGCCATATCCTTGTGGCTCACGTCTGCGCTCGTCGCAGCCGTGGGGTGAGCTGGGGGCATCGGCTTCCTCGTTGTTGCCCGGCCGGACGGTGCACGCCGGCCCGGATCGGTATTGCGCGACCCATTTAGCTGCAGGCGCGGGTGGCGTCTACACCAAGGACAGTCGCACTTGCTGTGGCGGCTGGACTTGGCAACATCGATTCAACTTGGCGCTTCGAATTGGCCGCTGTTAGGGCCGGCCGGTGGTCGGCTGCTGCACATCCGAGCCGCCAGAAAGCTCTCGACTTGCGCGCGCGTCGGCAGGCCTGCGCGGGAGCCGATTCGGGTACATTTCATGGCCGCAACCGCGCAGGCGAACCGTGCGCAAGCCTCGACCGGCTGTCCCTCGACAAGCGCCAGCGTGAAGGCGCCGTGGAAAGCATCCCCAGCGCCGGTGGTGTCCACCACGTCCACCTTGAAGCCCGGCTGGTGTCCTTCCCCGGATGCTTCCATCCATCTGTAGCCATCGGCACCCAGCGTGACGCCGGCGTGCTTCGGACCGAGTGCCAGCACGCGCTTCAATTTCTCCCCGATCTCAAGCTCAGGAATGAAGTCCTCTAAGGCGGGCGCGGAAAATATCGCGTAGTCCGTCAGCTCGAGCACCTCGGCCAGTGCCTCTCTGGCCCCGAGATCGGCATCGAGCACGGTGGGCACGCCCTCCTTCCGCGCGCGGGCAAAGGAGACGCGCAGTCCCTCGAGCCAACGCACATCGCCCAGCACCGCCCCAGCGCCTTTGATGCGCTCCAGCGGTAGCCAGCTCGTGCCGGACGGCATGTTGATGTCGCGCGCGCCGACAATGAGCCGCTCTCCGGCATCATCGACGATGATCGCGGAGGTCGAGGTGCGGCCTTCCTCGAACGACTGCACGGAACGGACATCGACGCCGAGGCTCTTCAAGCCCAGCCCGAATCTTTACGGCCGCATCGTCATCACCGACGCGGCTCCAAAGCTCAGCCTTGCCGCCGAGACGCGCGATCGTCGCCGCAGCATTGGCCGCCATTCCGCCGCCACTCTCGACATGCTCCAGGGCGCGAACCTTTGATGGGACTTTGGGAAAAGATTCGAATTCGGTAGATGTAATCGAGCGCGGCGTGGCCGATGCAGATGATCCGCTTCATTGTTTCGTTTCCAGCATCGACCGGATCGCGTTTCCCGGTCCTTCAACAGAGGTTTTTCTCGAATAAACGCATTGTCCAATAGAATACGGTAAGGGCAAGTAATCGAGCACGAAAACCTGTGCCTTATTGTTTTTTTACCGCGCGGTCGATCTCCATCACTTCCGCAAGCAGCGATTCGAGTTGATTAAGCGGAACCATGTTGGGCCCGTCTGAGGGTGCTTTGTCGGGGTCCTGGTGCGTCTCAATGAAAAGACCAGCGACTCCGACGGCCACGGCCGCCCGCGCCAACACCGGCACAAAACGTCGGTCTCCGCCGGATGATGTGCCCTGTCCGCCCGGTTGCTGGACCGAGTGGGTGGCATCGAAGATCACCGGAGCGCCCGTCTCGGCCATGATGGGCAACGAGCGCATATCGACGACCAGTGTGTTGTAACCGAAGCTGACGCCCCGCTCGGTTACGAGCACCTGGGTGTTACCGCTCCCCGTGACCTTTGCGACGACGTTCTTCATGTCCCAAGGCGCGAGGAACTGGCCCTTTTTGATTTTCACCGCACGGCCTGTCTTTGCTGCGGCGACCAGCAGGTCCGTCTGGCGGCAAAGAAAAGCGGGGATCTGCAGCACGTCGACAACTTCGGCAACGGGCGCGCACTGCCCCGGCTCGTGCACGTCGGTCACGCACGGCAATCCAAGGCTCTCCCGGATTTCCGCGAAAACCGGCAGCGCCGCAGCCAATCCCACACCACGCTTACCCGACAGACTCGTGCGGTTGGCTTTATCGAAAGACGTTTTGTAGACGAGCCCAATGCCGAGGCGGCCACAGATTTCCTTCAGGGCCGCGGCCATTTCGAGGGCGTGCGCGCGGCTTTCCATCTGGCATGGGCCAGCGAAAAGAGCGATCGGCCGGTTGTTTGCGATAGTTACGGATCCGACCGTAACGGTGGCATCGGGTGCGATCGATTTGGTGTCAGTCATCATCGCCTTCTAGCGGCTAGCGGCTGTTCCTGCGACTTCAGGCATCACCGCAAATTGGATGTCCTGTTCAGTAACTCAAACCTAGATTTTATCGCCACCGGACTCGGCGGCATTGGCCCGCGGCCCAATTCGCAATGGCGCCACGCCTTTGCCGCCCAGCGCCTCATAGCGGCGCAGATTATCGGCAATCTCGAACCATGATAGCTGCTCCCCAGCGTAGACGTGAGCGCGCGGCTTCACTTGGTTGGGATCGGCGAGAGTGCCGACGTGCAGGTGGATCTCGCCCGGGTAACGGTCGGCCATGTAAGCCATGGGCGAGCCGCATCTCGAGCAGAAATAGCGCCGGACGCCTGGGGAGGACTCGTAGACGGCGGGTTCGCCTTGCAGGTACCGGAACTGATCGAGCTTGACACCCACGTACGTAGTGACGGGCGCCGATGTCGCGCGCCGGCAGCTCTCGCAGTGGCAGTAGACGACCCACTTGGGCTCGCCGTCGAACTCATAGGCGATGGCCCGGCACAAGCAATGCCCTCGTGTCGACATTCACGCGCTCCCGAACTGAGATGCCGACGGGCAGCTTACACCAGAGGCAGGGGCGCGAAAGTGTTCGTCTGTGACCGTGTGGTGATGCGAGAGGGGAACGCCGGATGGCGATTTCCTGTTGAAGAACCACCCGCTGACAGCGCCTGCATAGAACACTAGATGGAGCCGAAGAGGACCATTGGAGATCTGCGACAGCGGAACCGCCGCACTGGCGGCAAATCCGAAGAATCCAGCGCGCAGAGATTCTGGTCCCAGGAGGTGACGCGCACCAGCAACGCTCTCGACCTAGAACCAGGTGTCTTCACCTGGGACGATCCCGCGGCTATCGCGCAGTCTTTGAAACGTTCAGCAGAAGTGAGCACCCGGCGCAAAGGCACGCCGCTCCAATCCGCGATGTCGATGTTGAACTTCTATATCAATCGTGCCGGCCGCAATCTGCCGGCGGAAAGGCGCGAAATTCTTGAACGAGCAAAGGCCGAGCTGCGCCGCGCATTTCACCACGCCTGACGCAGTCTCGGCCTCTCCCCCCGGCTGACGGATCGCCTCTCCCCCCACGGCCGACCCGTCGTGCCCCCACATCTCGATGAAGCGGCTCTGCGGTGTGGAAGTTGTCCGCCTCACGGTTGCTCAGCCCTGTGGAGCCCGCGGGCGATTACCGCGGACAATTTGCCGTGTCTTTTCCACAGCTTCTCCACAGGTTGCTCAGATTAAGCACTAGTGTTGGTCCGCAGACAACGGATGACATTAACTTGAAGACAAAAAAGCCGCCTGGTGTGTGGCTGCGAAAGCACACCCAAATCGAGGCTGCTAGACCAGCCGCGACTGCTCCACCGCGGCCGCGATGAAGCTCTTGAACAGCGGGTGCGGATCGAACGGCCGCGACTTCAGCTCGGGATGGAACTGGACACCGATGAACCAAGGATGATCGGGGTATTCGATGGTTTCGGGCAGGAGACCGTCCGGAGACATGCCGGAGAACAAGAGCCCCGCCTCCTCCAGCCGCTCGCGATATTTCGGGTTCACCTCGTACCGATGGCGATGGCGTTCTGAAATGGTCGTCGTTCCGTAAATTGACGCGATCCGGGTGTTGGGCTTCAGCCGCGCCTCATAGGCGCCGAGCCGCATAGTGCCACCGAGATCACCACCCAGCCTCCGCTTCTCCAACTGATCGCCGCGCATCCATTCGGTCATCAAACCGACGACCGGCTCTGGAGTCGGGCCGAACTCGGTCGAGCTCGCTTCCGGGATGCCAGCCAAGTTACGCGCCGCCTCGATGCAGGCCATTTGCATGCCGAAGCAGATGCCGAAGTAGGGCACCCGATGCTCGCGAGCGAACCGGGCAGCGAGGATCTTGCCCTCAGACCCGCGCTCTCCGAACCCGCCAGGCACGAGAATACCGTCGACGTGCTCGAGGAATGGCGCCGGGTCCTCCCGCTCAAAGGTCTCGCTCTCGATCCAGTCGATGTTCACCTTGACCCTGTTGGCGATGCCGCCATGCACGAGCGCCTCGATCAGCGACTTGTAGGCGTCTTTCAGCTCCGTGTACTTGCCGACAACGGCAATGGTCACGTCGCCTTCAGGGTTGGCGATCGCCTGACTGATGGTCTCCCATCGCGAAAGATCCGGCTGCGGCGCATCACTGATGTCGAAGGCCGCCAACACCTCCCGATCGAGCCCTTCGCGGTGGTAGGCGAGCGGCACATCGTAGATAGAGGCGACGTCGAGCGCCTGAATGACGGCCTCCTCGCGCACATTGCAGAAGAGCGCAATCTTCCGCCGCTCCGAAATTGGAATCGGTCGGTCGGCGCGGCAAAGCAGAATGTCGGGCTGAATGCCGATCGAGCGCAGCTCTTTCACCGAGTGCTGCGTCGGCTTGGTCTTCAGCTCCCCAGCGCTCGGAATGTAGGGCACCAGCGTCAGGTGAATGTAGATCGATGACCCGCGCGGCAGCTCGTTGCCGAGCTGGCGAATGGCCTCGAAGAACGGCAGGCCCTCGATATCACCCACAGTGCCGCCGATTTCGACCAGCACGAAGTCGATGCCTTCGTTATCGGCTGTAATGAACTCCTTGATGGCGTCGGTGACGTGCGGGATCACCTGCACCGTCGCGCCGAGATAGTCGCCCCGCCGCTCCTTGGCCAGGATCTCCTGGTAAATGCGGCCTGTCGTGATGTTGTCGCTGCGCTTGGCCGGCACGCCGGTGAAGCGCTCGTAGTGGCCAAGGTCGAGGTCTGTCTCCGCGCCGTCATCGGTGACGAACACCTCGCCATGCTGATACGGGCTCATGGTGCCCGGATCGACGTTGAGATAGGGGTCGAGCTTGCGCAGGCGCACGGAATAACCGCGAGCCTGGAGAAGCGCGCCAAGAGCCGCCGATGCGAGGCCTTTGCCGAGGGAGGAGACCACGCCGCCGGTAATGAAGATGTACCGCTGCATGGGCCTGCAGAATACACGAGGAGGACCCGATTCGAAGCGGCCATCTCGTCTCATCCACGTTCCAGCAGCGAGCTACCTGAACCAGATTAATGCTAGGACTGGATGCGTGCGCTAATCCCGGCCAAGCTGCATCTTTAGGCTAGGCAAAGCACCGGCAAAGCACGGATGCCCTTAGCCAAATGCGTCAGAAGCTGCTAATCGGCCATGAGCACGTTGTTGCGCAAAGGGGTGGGCTGCCCTCCGCAGGGTCGAGAATGGCGCTCCGGGACGAACCCGAAGCGCAACTTCAATCAGGCGACTGGCGCGATAAAGGCATGAAGATTGCGACTTGGAACATCAACGGCATCAAGGCGCGTCTCGACACGGCGCTGACCTGGATTGCCGATGCCAATCCGGATGTCCTGTGCCTGCAGGAGATCAAGTGCGTCGATCATGCCTTCCCGGCAGCACCAGTTCGAGAGCCTCGGCTACAATGTGGCGGTGCACGGGCAAAAGGGGTTCAACGGCGTCGCCATTCTCGCCAAGGCCCGCTTCGACGAGGTGCGCCCCGGGTTACCCGGTGCTCCGGAGGACGCGCAGGCGCGCTATATCGAGGCGACCCTGTCGATCCCCGCGGGGGCGCTCACCGTCGCATCGATATACTTGCCGAACGGCAATCCCATCGGAACGGAGAAGTTCTCTTACAAGCTGGCATGGATGGATCGCCTTTCGCAGCGAGCGCGCGAGTTGCTGGCCGAAGAGCAGCCACTGGTTCTCGCGGGCGACTATAACGTCATTCCCGAGCCGCTCGATGCCAGGAACCCGGAGAACTGGGTCAACGACGCGCTCTTCCAGCCGGAACCCCGGTCTCGCTTTCGCGCTTTGCTGAACACCGGATTTACCGACGCGGTCCGGGCTTGCCACGTCGATCCTGACCTCTTCACTTTCTGGGATTACCAGGCCGGTGCTTGGCAGAAGAACGATGGGATCAGGATCGATCACATCCTGCTATCACCTCAGGCAGCGGATCGGCTGCAATCGGCCGGCATCGACCGCCATACCCGCGCTTGGGAAAAGCCGTCGGATCATGTGCCTGTCTGGATAGAGCTGGAAACGGCCTGATGGAGCGAGCCGAGGTTGGCTCGCAACGAAGCTCGGGTGCGATTCGCGTTGCGGAGCTCGCCAGAAATAGCGCGCTGCTATCTCCCGCCACCCCTATTTTCAATTAGGTCAGTGCTCGCTTTCGCTGACGATTGCGCCGGCTTCGTGCATACCGAACCCGTCGGCACTGCCCTGTGCAACCGCTGGTGCGGCTGGGGGAACGGAAGTTTCCGTGCTCTTCAGTGCCGAGGTCGCAACCTCTGTCGTCCGACTGCCACTCGCTTGGACTCCGAGGGCCTGCCCCGGCACGCGGACGATTTCACCATTGCTGCACGTGCGGACCGGTCCGACCTGGAGCCGCGAGAAACCATAACGATCCATAATAGGCGCACGGCCATATTGCTTGCGCCAAAACTCGATCAGACCGCGCGCATTCTCCCGGTCAGTTTCGGGAAGGCCGCAGTAAATGTTCTGATGGATGTCCTCGATCCAAATACGCTCGTGTGCGGGCGCATTCTCAACTGCGACCGTCACAAGCGCGTAGGCGCGCAACGGACTCTTGTCGACGAACTTACCCCGCCAGTAGAGATCGGCGAGAAAAGCCTGCGCACCCGCGTGCCCTCTTTCGGTCAGCACGGATAGCCAATGCAGGGCCTGCCTCGTCTCGACAGGATCTTCCTCTTTCTGCAGATAGAATTTCGCCAACTCGAATTGCGCGTCCTGGTCATTGAAGAACGTGGCCGCATGATGCAGGTACTCGGCCGCCCGTTCCGGGTTCGGCTTGATGTTGATCTCGGGCACACCCCGCACGAGGTAGCCCGCAAGCGCGGTAAATGACTTGGCCACAAAAGGCGCGCGGTGATCATCGTCCGGATCGATGTCGGCATATTGATCAGCGAGGCGCTGATAGAGCATGTAGGCCTTCGCGTGATCGGTATACGGACCCATAGTGTCGGCGAAGACCCGAGCCAAATAGAATTCGGCGAGGAACATGCCCTTGCCGGCCGCGTACTCGAGCGCTGGCAAAGCGCGATCGAGGCGCCCCGCCCGGAGCGCCCCCATAGCCTGCTCGAACGCGGCCTCCGGCGAGTTGAATGTCCCCTGCCGGGCCGCCGCCCCGGACGCGGAGGCTAGCACCGCGACCAGTGCCAGCCCCACAAGCGATCTAGCTAATCTAGATATCCGCGTAACAGACAACTTCCGCCTTTCCGCCAGGATGGGTGACAGCACCGTATCGCGCCGGCCCAACCTGATCCGCATACTTCTTCAACACCCCGCTCTGATACGGATTGGCGGGGGGCCTCCACGCCTTACGACGAGATTCGAGCTCGGATTCGTCGACAAGAAGGTCGAGCGTGCCTTTTTCGGCGTCTATGGCGATAATGTCACCATCGCGCACGAGCGCGATCGGACCGCCAACGGCTGCCTCGGGACCCACATGGCCGATGCAGAAGCCGCGCGTTGCTCCAGAGAAACGGCCGTCCGTGATGAGCGCGACGGACTCTCCCATGCCGCGGCCGTAAAGGGCTGCGGTGGTGGACAGCATCTCACGCATGCCGGGGCCGCCCTTCGGACCTTCGTACCGGATGATGATGACCTCGCCGGGGTTGATCTTTCCCTCCTCCACGGCAGCGAAGGCATCCTCCTCGCAATCGAAGCAGCGGGCCGGCCCCTGAAACTGCAGCTTCTTCATGCCGGCGACCTTCACGATGGCCCCATCCGGCGCAAGCGTGCCCTTCAGGCCAACGACACCGCCAGTCGGCGAGATCGGGTTGGAAACGGGGTAGACCACCTTCTGGTTGGTGTTGAATTTCACGTTCTCGAGGTTCTGCTTGATGGTCTTGCCGGTGACCGTCAGGCAGTCCTCGTGCAGGTAGCCGCCGTCGAGCAGCGCCCGCATGATCTGCGGCACACCGCCGATCTCGTAGACGTCCTTCGCCACGTATTTGCCGCCGGGCTTCAGGTCGGCGATGTAGGGAGTGCGCTTGAAGATTTCGGCTACGTCGAACAGGTCGAAGTCGATACCGCACTCGTGAGCCATGGCAGGCAGGTGCAATGCCGCGTTGGTCGAGCCGCCGGTGGCCGCGACCACCGTCGCCGCGTTCTCAAAGGCCTTGCGGGTAGCGATATCGCGCGGGCGGATGCCGTCGGCCAAAAGCCGCATCACGGCCTTGCCGCTCTCGACAGCGTAGTAGTCACGATTGGTGTCGGGAGCCGGTGCGCCTGCTGACCCCGGCAGCGCAAGGCCGATCGCCTCCGAGACACAGGCCATGGTGTTGGCGGTGAACTGACCACCGCAGGCACCGGCACCAGGGCAAGCGACGCACTCGAGTTCGTGCAGCTCCTCGTCCGACATCCTGCCAGCGGCGTGCTGGCCGACGCCCTCGAAAACGTCGACGACCGTAACGTCTTTGCCCTTGAAGCGACCAGGCAAAATCGAGCCGCCGTACATGAAGACCGACGGCACATTGAGGCGGAGCATCGCCATCATGACGCCGGGCAGCGACTTGTCACAGCCGGCGAGGCCCACCATGCCGTCATAGCAGTGCCCGCGCATCGTAAGCTCGATGGAGTCGGCGATAACTTCGCGCGAGACCAGCGACGACTTCATGCCCTGGTGGCCCATCGCGATGCCGTCGGTGACCGTAATCGTGCAAAACTCGCGCGGCGTACCGCCTGCCTCGTCGACGCCCTTCTTGGCCGACTGGGCCTGCCGCATCAGGGCGATGTTACAAGGGGCTGCCTCGTTCCAGCACGAGACGACACCGACGAACGGCCGTTTAATCTGCTCTTCGGTGAGCCCCATAGCGTAGTAGTACGAGCGGTGGGGCGCACGTGACGGGCCTTCCGTGACGTGACGGCTCGGCAGCTTCGACTTATCAAACGTTTTGGCGTCCATACTTACCTGACCTCCGGCGAAGTGTGGCGAATTCGTGTACCTGCATGTGCACGCGCGCCTGCACTCTAAGGAGGCCAGTCCTTCGTCTCAATGATCCTGTACAAAAATCCCGCTACTCGGCACGCGGATGAAAACTCTCGAGCGCGGGCGGCCGCATTCATTTTGCGTTCACATACGTGGTCGGTTTTTGTGGCCCAAAAGAGGCAATCACCCCGGATTTCGTTGCCACGATGCCACAGTGGTCAATATCAGGTTAGCGCGGCTGAAATGGGGGAGCAGTGATCGGCGAACCCGGAAAAACAAGGTCGCCTATTCTCTACTCCGCCGTTCGCTTTCCCTTCAGCCTTCGAGGCGCTTCAGCGCATTGGCCAGTCGTGCAGAGAGCGCTTCGAGCTCCGCCTTGCGCTCCCGCTGCTCCTCCACGACCTCCTCGGGCGCCTTTGCCACGAACTGAGGGTTGGCGAGCTTCGCATCGATCTTGGCGATGTCGGCGGCGGCCTTGTCGATCTCCCGCCGAAGTCGCGCTTTCTCAGCGTCCATATCAATGATGCCGGCCAGCGGAAGGGCCGCCGTCGTCTCGCCGAAGGCGATCACCGCCGCGCCTGCCGGTGGCGCATCCTCGAACGCGATGGACCCCAGGCGCGCCAGGCGGCTGATCGTCTCCTGGTGCTGATCAGCCCACTCCCGAATGGTATCGCTGGCCCCCACCAGGACCAACGGCACCTTTGCGCCAGGGGGCACATTCATCTCCGCCCTGACTGAGCGGATTTCGCTGACCAGGCTGACCACCCAGCCAAGCTCTTCGTCCGCTTCGGCGTTCGCAAGGCCATCGAGCTGAGGCCATGAACTTAGCACGAGCAGGGTGTCGCGCTTGACGCCATGTTCAACCATATGCGCCCACAGCTCCTCCGTGATGAAGGGCATGAACGGGTGCAGGAGTTTCAGCACCTGATCGAGAGTCCAGGCGAGCATGGCGCGCGTTTCGGCCTTGGCCTCGCTGTCCGTGCCGCCGAGGATCGGCTTCACAAGCTCGAGGTACCAGTCGCAGAAGACGCCCCACGTGAAGTCGTAGATCGCAGTTGCGGCTTCGTTGAACTTGTAGGCTTCGAGCGCAGCAGTGACCGCCTTGGCTGCCCGCTCTGTCTCCCCGGCGATCCAGCGGTTGACCGTATGGCGGGCCGATGCGGGATCGAAGTCCTTGACGGGCACGCACTCGTTCATCTCCGCGAACCGCGCAGCGTTCCACAGCTTGGTCGCGAAATTCCGATAGCCCTCCACACGGCCGCGGGCGAGCTTGATGTCGCGGCCCTGCGCCGCCATCGCCGCCAGCGTAAATCGGAGTGCGTCGGCGCCGTAAGCGTCGATGAGCTCCAAGGGGTCCATGACGTTCCCCTTGGACTTCGACATCTTCTGCCCCTTTTCGTCCCGGACGAGGGCATGGATGTAGACGTCGTGAAACGGCACCTCTTTCATGAAGTAGAGGCCCATCATCATCATCCGGGCGACCCAGAAGAAGATGATATCGAAGCCGGTCACGAGGACGTTTGTCGGATAGTACCGTTCGAGCTCCGGCGTCTTGTCGGGCCAGCCGAGCGTCGAAAACGGCCAAAGCGCCGATGAGAACCAGGTGTCGAGAACGTCCGGATCGCGTACGAGATTGACCCGCGTACCGTAGTGTCGCTGGGCTGCGGCCAGCGCCAGATTCTCCGTCTCCTCGACGAAGATCTCGCCATCCGGGCCGTACCAGGCCGGAATCTGATGCCCCCACCACAGCTGGCGCGAGATGCACCAGGGCTGGATGTTCCGCATCCACTCGAAGTAGGTCTTCTCCCAGTTCTTGGGGACGAACTTCGTACGTCCATCCTCAACCGCCTTGATGGCCTCTTTCGCCAGCTCGGCGGCGTTCACATACCACTGGTCCGTCAGCCACGGCTCGATCGGAACGCTGGAGCGATCTCCGTGCGGGACCATGTGCGTATACGGCTCGATTTTTTCGAGCAGCCCCTGGGCCTCGAGATCGGCAATGACGCGCTTTCTCGCCTCGAAGCGGTCGAGCCCGCGGTAGGCCTCCGGCGCGTTCTCGTTGATGCGCGCCTCGGCGTCGAAGATGTTGATCATCGGCAGATTGTGCCGACGGCCAACCTCGAAGTCGTTGAAGTCGTGCGCCGGGGTGATCTTGACCGCGCCGGACCCCTTCTCCGGATCGGAATACTCATCCGCAATGATCGGAATCTCACGCCCGACCAGCGGCAGCACCACCGTCTTGCCGACGAGATCCTTGTAGCGCTCGTCATCGGGGTGAACGGCAACGGCCGTATCACCGAGCATCGTCTCCGGACGGGTTGTAGCAACGACGATGTAGCGCGAGGGGTCGTCCTTCAGCGGATAGCGAAGGTGCCAGAGGTTGCCCTTCACCTCGACCTGAATCACCTCGAGGTCGGAGATGGCCGACTGGAACCGCGGGTCCCAGTTGACCAGCCGCTTGTCCTTGTAGATGAGGCCGCGCTTGTAGAGCTCGACGAAGACCTTGAGCACCGCCCGGCTCAGCCCCTCGTCCATCGTAAAGCGCTCGCGCGACCAATCGCACGACGCCCCCAGCCTCTTGAGCTGGTTGATGATCATTCCGCCGGACTGCTCTTTCCACTCCCAGACCTTCTCGACGAACTTCTCACGCCCGAGGTCGCGCCGCTGGATCTGCTGCTCCATGAGCTGCCGCTCGACGACCATCTGAGTGGCAATGCCGGCGTGGTCCGTGCCCGGTTGCCAGAGTACGTCCTTCCCACGCATGCGCTCGAAGCGGCAGAGGATGTCCTGCAGCGTGTTGTTGAGCGCATGCCCCATATGGAGCGAGCCGGTGACGTTCGGTGGCGGGATGACGATGCAGTAGGGCTCAGCGCCTACTCGATCCGGCCGGCCGGCGCGGAAAGCGCCTGCGTTCTCCCATTCCTGGTAGATCCGCTTCTCGACTTCGGCAGGTTGGTAGGTCTTCTGGAGCATGGGTCGCCTGGCCCGGATTACAAATCTAGGAAAGTGCAAGGCGTCCTACGCCCCGCATTCCTTACCTGTCAACACAAGCGGGCGTGCTGGGGTCCGCAGGAGGTCTCGCCGCCCAAATAGACGCGATCCCTTTCCGAGAAAGTCCCGACGCCAATCAGCGCGTGTCGTCAGTACCTGGCCTCTTCGAGGCAGATGAAAGCTCGGCCCGAAGCGCCTTCTCGACGATTTGCGGCATGTTGGCATTGAGCCATTCGCGCAGCATCGGGCGAAGCAGCTCAACGACGGCGTCCTCAAGCGTACGCCCGGTTGATTGGGCTTGAGGGGCAGGCTCACTCGTCTTCGGCGACGCTGCCGTAACGGGTTCAGGCACATCGGCCCGCTGAGCCGGCCTCGGTTGGGCAGCACCCGCCGCGGGCGGGCTTAGCGATTGGCTGTCCTGTTCCCCGCTCTCCACGCGCGTTGCCGGCTGATCTATGCCGCTTGCCTCTCGCCGCAGATTGCCCGCAAGGGCTCCGGGCTGCGGTGACGGCTCGGAAGCGAGCTTTGGCTTGGAGCGGTGCAGGTGCCTGCGGACTGACTTGAGAAGACGGCTGAGCTGGGCCCTCACGCCGCTCGCCGGGTGTTATTCCACTACCAGGCTCCCGTGCAGGAAAGCGTTGAGGAGCGGGTCTGGGCAGCTCCTGCGATTGATTCGCTGGTGGGGTCGAAAAGCTTGCCAGTGGCGATTGCTCGCCGTGTGGGCGACCGAACGGTGATCTAGCCTCCGCCGGCTGTTGGCTTGGCTTAGAAGTGGGCGGCTCACCCTCTCCTTTTGTCGGCGCCGGCGCCGGAGCGGCGTCAAGCTGCTCGCGGAGCCCGCTGGCCGGTGTACGTCCAAGGCCAGGGAGCGGACTGGTCTGCGGCGGAGCCGATGGCGTGCCGCTGGTTGCTCGACCAAAAAGCCAGCTCGAGCGCCGTCCTTCGCCCACCGCTGGTGCGGCAGGTGCAGGGGGTTCTTCCGCTTTAGGTGGAGGCTCCTGAGCCCGCTCTGGTCCGCGCGCAATGCGGGGCCGATCATCCATCAGGTCCGCCAATGCATCTTCTACACTGTATGGCGGCTCTTCCGGACCAGAATCACGCTGAGGTTGCAGCGGCCGCGCTGTCGAGGACAGCTCGTCGTTGGGCGTGGCGGGTGTCGGCCCCGGCCGTGAGCCAATAGGCTCCTCGGCTATGATCTTGCGTATCGACGCAAGAATTTCCTCCATGCTCGGTTCGGGCGCCTTGTCCGACTTGTGCATCCCCCACCCTCATTGCTCGGTGGATTTCTCGGCGCGATCATCGCGCATCCGCGGGCGAAAACTTATGTCGTGGTACAACGGATACCTCAGCGTATCAATGCATTCGCCTGACACGCGATCGTGGCGGCCCTACGTCTTGCGGATCGACAGTCTGCCGCAGCCAACCTGATCCTCGACGCAACTCGCCGCGTCCCAGCTCCGGATGATACGCACTCGCCTTGCATCAGCCCGATGCACGTAAGCGGCGCTACCTCAAGTGATCGGGCGCCTTCGCGGTGGCTCCACCAGAGCGGCGCATCCGCCAGTCGAACTATTTCGCGGGAGCGTGCTGGACGTGGGTTTCCCACATATCCAGATCCTCGCGCCGCCCGTCCGAATGGGTAATGCTGATGCCTCCCCACTTCCGGCGAACCTCGTGGTAGTGCGCTTCAGGATCGTAGACCGCAGCGCCTAACCCCAAGTGCTCGGCACTCAACCTGCCAATCGCCGCCAGTAGTGTATAGGCGCTGACCGCAAGATCGCGCCGCGTGGTGACGAGATCGACCTCAGAGTTCAACAGCTCTTGCTCTGCGTTGAGAACGTCGAGCAATGTCCGCTGGCCAACTCGTTCCTCCTCTCGCACGCCTGCCAACGCAATCCGGTTGGCCTCGACCTGCGCCACGTCTGAAGTCAGCTGCGCGCGAGAAGCCTCCAGCCGCGCCCAAGATGCGATTACGTCGGCCAAGGCTTCCGTGCGGAACTGCTCCACCTCCTGCAACCTGCTCACGTGGGTATGTTTCGCCTGCCGGACACGTGCCGAAACCTCGCCTCCCTGGTAGATCGGCACTGTCAGCCGGCCAGTGACACGGGTCGTCTCAACATCATCGAAATTCTCGCTCTGCCCGAAACGTCGGTCGTAGCTGGCATCCACGCTCACCTCGGGCAGCAGCTCGCCCCAGATCCGGTCGACGACATGGCGGGCCGCCTGCTCGCGGTATAGAGCTGCGACGATGTTCGGGTTCTCCTGCTCAGCAATGGCCAGCGCTTCTTGTTGCGACTTGGGGAGCAGGTGCTCAGGAACACTCGGATCCGTCAGATTGCTTGGCGGGTGGCCGATGACACGCTCGTAGGCAGCGCGACTGGTGCGCAAATTTGCGCGCGCGAGATCCAGCGCCGATACGGCGCCGGCCCTTCGCGCCTGAGCCTGGGCCACGTCCGTACGTGTGACCTCGCCGACGGCGAACCGGTCCTCGGTCGCACGGAGCTCGCGCGTCAGCACGTTGACGTTATTCTCACGCAGCCGAACGACGGCCTGGTCTCGAACGACATCGGCATAGGCGATCACAGCCTCGAGCAATACGGATTGCTCGATGATGTGCAGATTGGCGCGCTGCGCCCGCACGACGGCCTCCGCCTCCCGCACTGTGTTCAACGTCCGAAATCCACGAAACAATGGCTGGGAGATGTCGATACCGTAGCCACGCGGATTCAACTCCCGGGTTTCAGTTTCCCCGCCGCCCCGCGAAACGCTCCTCTGGTATCCCACATCGGCTGAACCGAAGATGAATGGCCGGTAGCCGGACAGTGCCCGAGGCACTTCCTCATCTGTGGCCCGCAGGCGAGCGCGTTCCGCGTCCAGTCGTGGATTGAACTTGTAGGCCGAGGTGAGCGCCTGAAGCAGCGTCTCTGCCGTGGCGGTCCCCCCTGGCAATCCGGACAGCACAACGGCCGCCACCGCGGCTGCCAAGCCCATCCGTGCCCCACCCATTCGAGACTCGCCCATGTCGCCCTCAATCTTAGCTGTCATGACGGCCCCCATGCCTCGACGAATCCAACCGCAGCGCGGCCGTCGAAGCCCTGCACCCGCTCAGTTAAACTGATTCCCCCGGGGCCGTAGCGACGCAGAATCCCTAGGTACCTCAAACCGGAGGCACAAACGAACTGCGAATCGGGTGTGGCTCGCCTCTTGCCTTGGCCAGAGTGGCCTGAACTCCACACTTATGGGTATTATTGGCGATCAGAATACGAACTCGGGCGCACGCTCGAATCCAGGCAGCGTAGCCGCAGCAGCGTCAAACAGAGTTCTGGGCGAGACGTTCTGGCCGGAGCGTTGCCAGATCGTGGCCCTGCCCACAGTGCCGTCCGCAATCACAGCGACGAGCCGGCCGCCGTCCTTGAGCTGGTCAAACAACGTCGCCGGCACCTCAGGAACGGCACCGCTGAGGAGAATGGCGTCGTATGGTCCTTCGCTTGGCCAGCCTGCTGTCAGGCTGCCCACCACCACGACAGCGTTGTCGATGCCGAGCGCCGATAGCGTCTCCGTAGCGGTCGCCGCGAGCGCCGGATCCGATTCAAGGCCGAAGACGGTCTGCGCCAGCTTGGCCATTACGGCACTGCCGTACCCCGTGCCGCACCCGACCTCGAGGACGATGTCGTCATCCTCGAGCTCCAGGGCCTGGATCAGTCTTGCGTGGACCCTCGGGGCCATCAAGTACCGGGCGCCATTCGATTGCTGGGGACATTCGAACTTCGCGATCGATGTAGGCGAGCGACCGCACGTCCTCCGGGACGAACATCTCGCGCGGGATTTCGAGCATGGCGCGAAGGATGCGCCGGTCCACGACATCGCTCGGTCGCACCTGGCTTTCGACCATGTTCTTGCGTTGGACCGCGAAGTTCACCATCTCTCTCCTCGACATCCATAATGTCCGCCACCGGCAAGCCCCGGGACCGAGGCGGCGGCAACTTAGCGGAGGCCTGTCGTCTCTGCCAGATGTCTTGTCAAGAGCGAAAACCGGTAGACGCTTGGGCGCAAGAGACCGATTTCGTTGCAGGACTGCCGGCGTCATGCTAGAGGACGCTCGCACCCGCGATATCTTCGCGGCAAACCTGAGCGCGCGCCATAAGCCGACGCTCGGGGCGGGACGGCCACGTGGCGGAGTGGTTACGCAGCGGACTGCAAATCCGCGTACGCCGGTTCAATTCCGGCCGTGGCCTCCAATACTTAGCTCGGCGCCACCCAAATATTATTGCACTCCGTTTGCAAAATATGTTCACGATCTGGTGCTCTCCAGCTTGGCGATGGCCGCGATCGCGAGCTTTGGTGTCCGCGCTTATAGCGCTCGAGGATCGCCGTCAGGTCGCATAGACCGTGCCCGGTGACGTGGCAATCTCTGCCGGGGTGCATCCGGCCTCTGCAAGTCGCGTTGCAACCGTCCCTCGGAGATTGTGGAACGTCAGCCCACTATTGCCAGCCTTCCTGCTGTAGCACCGCCAAGCATCACGAAGCGTCTTCCTCAGTTCGAAAGTCGATACGGCACCGAGACCACCGGCGCTGCTACCAGACGGTCTCCAGCCAGTCGTCGATCCGGACTTGCAGCCATTTGCGGCCTGCTATCGCGTGCATGATTCCGTTCCGCCCGAGCCAATTGATCTTCCCATCATCGGTTGCAAGGCGGACTTCGTCGACAAGCACAGCACTTTTTTCTTCCAACCGCAACAACACCAGCCTGTTCGCATCCTGATGGTATCCGCCAGCAAGTATGACGTGGGTGTCATTGGCGGCGATGGCGAACGCGCCATCTATGCCGTTGTCCCACAGCCGGATGCCATCGCCATCGATCCGGATAATGGGAAAGTCGGTGTACGTGCAGGCCCAAACGACCGTGCCGGTCGCGCCCAGCGCGTAGCAGTCGCAAATCGCATATTCCTGATGCACGAAACGCCCTACGCACGCCCCATTGATGTCGAACGCAGCTAGGCCTGAGCTTGCAGGGTGCTCGCGGCGGGGATCCCCGAATACGCCTTGGTCGATGTATCCGACCCAAAGCCTGCCGTCCGGCAGGCACACAATGGGCCCGACGCCATCGCCGACCGCAAAGTTTTCCGCGCGGGATCCATCCGGATTGAAGATCGAAACATTGCGCTGGTTCCAGGCGCAGCGCGATGCCACGACCAGCCATCTTCCGTCCGGCAACTTGTCGACTTTCGGCCAGGGAACGGCGGCAAGCTCCAGGACATCACTCTCGGTCACACCGTCGAAGCAGGAAAGACGCAGCCGTGCCTTTGGCCAGACTCTGCGCACGGTCATGCGGTGAAACCGATGCTACGTCGATGTTCACCCGCACCAAAACCAGCCTGCCGTCGTCAAGCACCTCATAGTCATAGTCGTGCCAGCCCGGTGGCGGTGCCGGTAGACAGCTAATCGGCTCGACGTCCGCCAGCTTTTTCATAGCCACCCCGGCGTATACCGCCAAGCCTCTCCGCGGCAGCAAACTCCGGCCCCTTCAATTACCGGCTGGCCGACAGACATTGGCAGGATCGGGCTCTCCGACAGGAGGCACGGGCGCTCTCGCCAATAGCGGACAGCGTGGACAGCGCTCCCGCCGCTGAATGTAAGTCAACCGAATATTCGCCATTTGCGACGGCGGCGGCGTCCACTCCAACCGCGGCGCGGCGGAGGCGGCCACTAACCGCCGCGGCCTCGCGACGGCCAGTTTGGCGCATGTCGTCCGGCATACCGGGATCGTCCTTAATGTTCATCTCGACTGCATCGAAGCGGGCGACCACCGATCCGTCCGGCCGCCGTTCGAAACGCGGACGCGCGGTAATGGTGTATTCTATGACCCAGTCTGGTTTATCGGCGGTCTCAATGGCCTTGCCGACGTTTTCGACCACCTCGACAATCGAGCGGCCACGGAGAGGCTTCTTGGCGCTCTGCCGCAAGACCAGCGTCACAGGCTGACCTGTGCAGATGCGGCCGGATGGCGCCTCCCCGCCGCCACTCAGGGCAGCGATCAAGCCAGGCAAACGCCTGTTGTGATCGCGCAGCGCCTCACCCCATCCGGAAGACGGCACCAATCTGGCAGGCTGTGACGTTTGAGTCCCCTTGCAGCCGCGCATGACGCAGTCGGTTGCCGCCTGCCGCGCCTCGCGCAGAGCCTCGAGAGCATCCTCTGCGGCGTAGCGGCGGCCGTTGATGCGCCACATGTACTCCGCTGCCGGACCGATTACCGAGTTCTTCAGCCGCGATGATCCGCGCAAGCTCACGCAGCTCATCCTTCACCTTCTCGATTTCCATGCCGGCCCACGCCTTGAGGGGGCGCGCGGCGATCTGCATGAGACTGCCGCGGATTTGCGCCGCCCTCCCCGTCGTCTGCCAAAGAGTGAACATCTCTTCGGGCTGGATCGCACGCGCTGCAGCACCTTCTTTCCATTTTTTTACTTCTTCCAGGATGTCCTTCAGGTTGACCAAGGTGTCCTTCGCGCCGCCAATCCCGTCTACGATATTCGGGTCGAACCGAATTGTCCTCCCTATGCCCTTCTCGAGTGTGGCAAACATCCCTTTATGTTCGCTGTCGGACAGTCTGTTGATGACGGTGGTCAACGAGCTCTCGGTGTTCCTCACGATGTTGTAGAGAGCATCAGCCCGGTCGAACCAGCTGGCGTCCATGAATTGATCATAATCCGCCAACTTGCTTAGCGCGCTGTGGATGTCCGCGATTTCGAGAAGCGCGCTTCCAGCGTCGTACAGGAGTTGTTGCGCGGCCAGTGATTTTTCCAAGAGATCCTGACGGGCTTGGCTGTGTGCCAGCTGCTCGTGTAGCGCGTGAAAATGCCGGCGTGCGTCGTCGCGCGCAGCGCGCAGGCGTCGCACCATATCCTCCAGGGCAGCTTCGGCGTCGAACAGCGCCTGCAAGTAGCGGCGCGCACTAGTACATTCGAGCTCGGGGCATTCCATGCCGGCGCAGGCCCGGCCATGCGCTTTCCACCGCTCCGCAAGCCCCATCAGCCGCTCGATATCGGCATCGTCGGGAGGAATAATCCCGCGCTCGAACGCGTCGAGCTGCTCCTGCCTTGCCCGATAAATCTTCTCGAGGCCAGGCATCCGTGCTTGACAGTCATCGCGCTCGCGCGTGGCCTTCTCGATCTCGCCCTGCTCTTGCTGGAGCTGATCCAGCTTGCCCTTGGCCAGGGTGGCATCGTCCCGGGCACGCAGAATTAGATTAGGCGTTCCGTTGGGCGATGTGCCCTGATCCAACTTCTCGCCGCTAAGCCAAAGTTGGATTTGGCGTCTGCTCCAAGTCCGTGAGTTCGGGTTCTCTGTCCTTGTTTGCGCGATAGAAATTGAGGGCAGCCTCCAGTTCCTGCAGTCGGTCGCGCGCCTCGGCGTATTTGCGTCTTGCATCTTCCAGGCCTGAAAAATCCACGCGGCGCCGCAGCGCCTCGATCCGTGCCGTCGCTCGCTCCACACAGGCCTTGGCGCGCTCCAAGTCCCAGCCGGCGATGTCGCGCTGGCGCCGTGCTCTCTGGTAGTCACTCTGCCAATCGGCAGTGGCCGGCTGAACGACGGTCATCGCGAGGACAAGGGTAAGGCCAAGCCGGCCGCTCATTCGAAAGCGGTAAGGATGGATCGATGCGGGCCACATGGCGATCTCCTACTGCACGGGCCTGTTGCGTCGCGAGCTTGCTCGCAAACACGTCAAACTGGAAGGAGCGGCGATCCTCGAACAGCGCGAGCCGGATTTCGAGAACAAGCCGGGAAAGATCGTCCACCGAAAGATCTGTGGCGAACCGGAAAAAGCCTTCAGCGTCGCGGCCTTCTTCCACGAGCGGCACCACCGTGCCATCGCGGTGAAGCGCGATGTGCTCGATCAACTTGCGCCCGCCATCCACGACATAGGCATGATGCGCCCACTGATTGCGGTCACCACCGGTAGCGATCATGTCGGCGATGCCGCCAAAGCTGTTGTACCACGCCGCCTGACGCAGCCGCACGCCAATAACGAGCTTGCCGCCTTCGGCGATCGGACGCACTTCCAGATGTCCATTGATCGCACCTGAATGCGAGTCCTTCACGACGTGGCGCAGCACATAGACACGCCGTTCAATGCCGTCATCCACATCACCGTTCACCTCGTCGTCCCCAGACTTGGTGAACGCGCGGTACATCGCCATGCGCTCGTCGCGGAAAGATGACCAACGCACGTGCTCAAGCTGCTGCCAGGCGGTGAGGCCGATATCCACCGGCGCGGCCTCCAGAGGCGCGCGATCAAACGGTCGCTTGGTCATCACCTCGCGCAAGGCGTCGACCGTCCTGAAAGCTGGAAACCAGTTCCCCGGAAATACCGTGGACGAATTCACTTTGTCCTTGTAGTAGACATCTGCTGCGACCTCGTCTGGCCGACATGGCGCGAATAGGAGACGGGCGGTACGCGCTTGGATAGCGTATGCTTCGCTCAGCGATGAGCCAGTGTTCTTGCGCACGGCATCGCCCCAATACCGCGCATTAGCATCAATCAACATTTCATAAAGCGCCGCGAGCTCGGCCTCGTCGCGCAACCGCCAGAGCGCACAAGTAGCCGGACTGCTCGTGTCGATGATCTTCCTGCTAATTTCTTGTTCGGTGAACTCCTCAATGAAAGGCCGTGGGTCGATGGCGATCATTGCGAGCGGTTGGGCGAGCCATCCTTTCCAATAACCCCCCCTGTCGAAAACCTCGATGATCGTGCGCTTTTCCTCGGTTGATCCGAACACCGCTAAATAACTGAAAAAGGGCCTTGTCAATTCATCCAAGAACGGTTGGTAACGTTTGGCTTCGAAAGCAGGGATGTGCTCCAGCGCGCGCTGCAAGGCTGCACTCGCGATCTCGCCAACGCGAGGATCGTCCAGCCCGATCAGGCGTTGCGCGATTTGTTCTCTCGCCAGTGGCTGTAGAACACCCCACAGCTCTCCGTCGGCAGCGAGGGCAAACAGGCGCTCTTTCGCGCCCGCCACGCCGTAATAGTCGAGGAGCACCAGTGCATAAGCCGCAATATTGGGATCCTGCCCATCCGCATAGGCGGCGACCCGGCCATTGGCTAACAGCCCCAACCTTTGCTCCAAATAGGCGAGGTGCATGAGAGATGTGTCCGCAGCGACCGTTCCTTTGGCCCCGACAGCCTCGGCAATCAATGCAACGTCGTCAGCGGTGCCGGCCTTCGCCAGTATCTTCAAAGCCTGCACAACAGCGCCACTCCAAGCGATATAGCGATCCCATTCCGCTTGGGTGCCATTCTCCTTTGGTGGGCTCATTCTTGCGGAAACAAATCTTCGCGCAACATCAAGGGCAGCCTCGACGTCGGCATCCGTCGCTTTAGCACGGCGAGAAATTCGCGAATGAAACGCGTAGTTGAACGCCGCGGCGCTGAAAACTTCGCGCACCTTTTCCTCTGCTATGGGCCGGAAAAGGGTGACGCGGCTTTCCTCGCCTTCGAGATTGGCATCGAGCCAGAGCGCTTCCGGTATCTCGATCCGCGCGGTGGCGCTACCACCATTCACCTCAAGCTCTGTCGTTAAGAGGGCATCCTCGCGCAGCTCCACAATGTAGAAGCCGGGCGGCACAGGGACGGGCGCGCCGTTTTCAGACTCTGCGACGACCTCAAGGGTTTCGGCGTGTACCACGTTGAATGGCGCAGCGCGGGCTTTCCCAGCGCCATCGACCACCTCAAGGCCTACCATCGAAATCGAAGCGCCTGTTTCGCGCGCCTTTTGGACGGCTGCCTCGAGCCGGGTGCTTGCGCCGCCTCCAAGAAAATCGGCGATGCCGGACTTCAGCTCTTCAACTAAGGCAGCATCCTCGGTTATCGCGCGCGACAAGCGCTGTGTATCGTCGTCAGGGATCACTCCATGATCGGAGCGCTTTTCCGGAAATATCACGAATTCGATGAGGTCGATCCTGCCGGTCCCGTCGTGGGAAACAATGACGGGAACCTGCTCTGCTGCAATGACGGATTTCTCAAGCGTCAGCCGGGCTGCATAGCGCTCTGCCGAAACGCCGTAGGCACCGCCCGACGCGATGACCGAGTTTTTGACCGTGACATGGACGGCGCCGATTGCGCGCAAGGCAACTCCGCGGCCGCCCACTGCTCGGACGTCATCAAGCGTAACCTCCGCTGGTGTCTCCCCGCCAAGGTGTTCGAGATAAATCCCCCACTCCGGCGAGCGGGCTTCGAGCCCGCTGACCCGCATTTGAGCGCTGGGTCCGAGTTTCGCGACGAGACCAGCTCCGCCACCGTTCATGCGGCTCCTTTCGATCTCGATCTCGCCGCCGCCCTCAAAATAGAAACCGTAAGGACTGGTGCGTGGCGATCTCACTATCGACAATCCGCAGTTGCAAGGCGCTGCCGGATATGACTGTTGACTTCATGGCCACTCAACCGGGAGCTGACGATCGCGACTTTTGTGGCTCCGACCATACGCAAAGGTGAGCCTTTTGGTGCCTCGACCTGCGTGCCCTCAAGGCTGATTGCGCTGCCCGAGGCGACGATGACATCGTTTCCCGCGCCGCTGACTTTGCTGCCGGTTAGCGCCAACGTTCCGCTTTCGATATAAACCGGCTGGTTCTGCGCTCACTTCATCGTGCAGTCGGCGCAGCTTATCCCGCCGCCTTTGGCGAAAAGTACAATGGGCGTCTCGGCGCTGGTTTCGAACTTCAAGCCGGATAATTCGACCTGCCCATCTTTCTGCGCCCCAACCAGCACGTTGGATCGGCCTGGTACGATCACAGCCTGTCCGCCGGAAGGGCCTTCGATGACGATGCGCTTGCCTTCAACAATGACAGGTCCGGAATAGCGTCCCGGTTCCAGACGGATCACGTCACCGTCCGCTGCCCGCCGGACCGCTTCCGCCAAGTTATCGCCGCCACGTAACGCGATCGTTTCTGCCCCAGCCGCGCTGCCGAGAAGCGCCAGGATCGCGGCTGCCAGCGCAGGCCGAACGGTCGCCTGCCATGAAATCGGCATTGTCCCTCCCCCCACGTCTTTTCGTTGGTTGCCCTCCAGCTTGGATTAGCCGTTTAGCCGGTCAGCAGGACCAGCACGGGACCAGGTTCGGCATTCGGCAGCATACGGTCTATGCAACAAGCGGTCCCGAAACAACTGCATTGCGTATCAATCCAAGCTGATCGGCATGGAATTCAAAAAAACAAGTGGCGTCGGAGGATACAATGCTGCCAGCGAAGGGCGGCGTCGTTAAAAAGGCGGACGCAAAACGACGAACGCCCGGCTCTGCGACGAGACGCATCCGCGCTTCGGTAACGTACACGCTGACGGCACCCCAGTGGCTCAGGCCTGTGCAACGCCGGCAACGCGTACGCAAAGCTATAGGGGTGCTCGTCGCCCAAACCGATTGCGCGGTCGCATCGGCTCCCCTAGCCAAGCCATAAATCGGACGACATCATGCCAACCTGCTACAGCGTCGTCAAAGAAAATGTTGCCATCTGAACAATCCAATTTGTTCAAATCAAGCGACCATGGGCCTCAGGCGCGGGCAAGTTCAAGTGCCCCCGAGCGCGGGCATCCTACGGCAAATGTTTGGGCCGCACCCAATTTGGGGTCAGCCGGCTCTGCCGCCCAGATAGGTGCCCTCGGCGACAGCGCTCCTTGCCCGCTGCTGTTAGTCTCATTGGGTCGGCCACTCGTCAGTGAAACTGATCGACGGTCCCAGCCGATACTGCGCCGTTAGGGTTGGACCGTTGGGATTCCGTGCCAACGGCACCCCGGAGGCATTGTCTCGCCTTTCATCAATAGTGATAAGGGGCCGAGCACAGCGCTTCGGCCGAGAACCGTATCGTAAAGAACGACGCTCATATTGCCCACTGTGCAGCCATCCTCGATCCGGAGACCGGATGATTTCATCACGCGGTCTTCAAACAGATGGTTCTGGACGACCACCCCTGCATTAAGGGCGACGTGGTCGCCGATTTCGACCAGGTCGAATTCCGAAAAGAGCGCCGTCTCAATATAGCAGTACCGGCCTATTTTGCAGCCAAGTGTCCGCAAGAGTGCCGGCGCAAATGGTGTACCGAAGAAGTTAGTGATGAGGGGCGCCATCAAACACTCGTAAAGTCCGTTGATCAGCTCGTTCCACCACACATAACGGCTCCAGAGCGGAACGATGACCGGCTGGAAGCGTCCCATGATCAACCACTTGAAACCGACGACTGTCCCGATGCAAAGCACAATCGCGATCCACGTCAGCGCAGGCACGGCCGTATATGCGCCCCACACCCCGTATAGGTCGTAGACTTGAATAATGACCAGCAGCGACATCATAGCGATAGCGCCGAGGACGTATCCGGGCACCAGGACCCGCAGGGCGTCGATAAAGGCCCGCTGAAGGTAAAGGCCGAGCGGTGGCTGGTAGGTCACATTCGCATCGAAACCTGCAACCTTCTGCCTGTTCGGCAGGCGGAATGCTGGAGAGCCAAGCCAATCGCTATTGTCGGCAATTGCTGTTGTAGACTGGGGGGCCGACGATAACACTCCGAGCAGGCAATTGCTGCCGACCGTCACGCCGGTCGACAGGATTGCACTGTTGCCTATGAAGCTGCGATTCCCGATGATATTCGGGGCAATTTCAAACCTGCCCAGGTGTATCCGGTTGGTGCCCACCATGCAGCCGTCCGCGAAGAATACGCCGTCGCCCGCTGACAACATGTCCGGGTCCAGTCTCCAGACCGTCGACATTTCCGTGTGCTTACCGAGCCGCGCACCAAGCAGGCGCATCCAGAGCGGCAGATACACTGTCGTAAATACGGGTCGACCGACGACCTGAATAATTTGTATGACGAGTTCGGAAAGCCAGTGCTGAAGATAGGCTAGAGAGTACACCCGATAGAGCCCAGGCCGCGGTTTTGGGCGGACCAGCTTTTTGCAAAACGCTGCCCACACGGCAAAGCTTATTGTTGTGATTGGCACGAGCGCCAAAAACGCAGGCACCGAGACCGACGCCGGGTAATGGATCGCTAGGTTCGCAAGAATCCAGGCCGCAAGCCCAATGGGGGACAGCACCAAAAGGGAAACGGCAAGACCAGCCGCGAGCTGCAACACACCGAATGTGATCAGGTGCAGCCAACCGAAATGGACCGGAGGTCCAGCTGGCACGACAAATTCACCTGGTTGGGCCGGGGATCCGCGCCACTTTGCACCGCTAGGCAGGGTACTCCCGTCCGGCAGCAACGACTGATCATCGAGGCATGAAATCCGCCTCCATCTCGACCCCGAGACCCAGAAACGAATGGCAGCCTATGAAACAGCGGTCGCCAACAGTGATCGTATCGATTACGAGCTGCCCATCCTCGATCCTCAACCCGGGAAGCTGCGTATCAACGCCGATGCTGACGTCATCTCCAATGCGTACGCAATCCCAGGCATAAACAAGGCTCGCATTGAGCACGCAGCCACGGCCAACCTTTGCTCCCATGGCGCGCCAAAGGAGGGGCGCAAGAGGCGTACCATTGAACGCCGAGATGAAACTCAGGTGCTGAAGCCTCGAAACAATCCACCAACGAATGTAAGTCGCCCCCCACAGCGGATAGCGCCCCGGCCGATAACGGCCGATAATCAGCCATTTGGCGGCGATCGCCACCACAATGAGCGCCATCCACGTGGCGAGCCCGACTGCAAGGACAACAACCGCGAGCTCAGCGACCGAGGCCCGCTTCTGCAGGACATCGATACTGAGGGGCAGAACGTAAACGAGCGGCAATGACAGCAATGGTACGATCGCCAGCAAATAAGCGACCTGCAGCAGCGTCGTCCACCACGGGCGTGTCACATGCACCGTCTCGCAGGCAGGTACGTTAGCGGGCACGTTTTCCAACTCGTTTGCTGCGCGCTCGGCAATTCGCGCAGCTAGTCGGCGGACAGTTGGATAGGCGTAAATGTCGCGAACCGGCACACATGGCCGAGGTCCTCCCGCAGCGAAGCAACGAGCTGAGCGGCAAGCAGAGAATGGCCGCCGAGGTCAGTAAAGAAATCCTGGTCTAGCCCCACTCGCGGGGCACGGATAACCTTGGCCCATACGCCGGCGATGTCTGCCTCCAATTGCGACATCTCTTCGTGCAGCCGTGTTATCGACCGCAATGAGCGCATGTTGGGGCGGTGGTAGACGGCGCCGGTCAACCTTGCCGCTCGTCAGCAACGGAAACTCGCTCAGGATGTCGAGGTACGCCGGCACCATGTAGGTGGGCAGACGATTCCGAAGCGTGGCGAGCAGCAGCGACCGATCGAGAGACGTGACGCCGTCGGCAAGCCGGACGTAGGCGGCCAAGCTTTGCACACCGTCGGCTTCGTAAACAGTTGCGACTGCGCCCGACACATCCGGATGCTCGAGCAGCACCGCCTCGATTTCGGACAGCTCGATCCGATAGCCACGGAGCTTCACTTGGTTGTCGATCCGCCCGAAGAACTCGAGCTCTCCGTCCTCATTCCATCTGACCAAGTCACCTGTTTTGTAGAGGCGCAGGCTCCGCGAAGGCCCCTGCCCGTTTGCTTCAGGCGGTTTCCACTCAACGAACGCCCGCTCCGTGAGCTCGGGTTGGTTCAGATACCCGCGCGACAGAGTCGGGCCGGATATATAAAGTTCACCTTTCTCACCGAGCGGCACCGGCCGCATATCCTGGTCCAAGATATGGACTTCATAGCCCCTCAGCGGCCGGCCAATGGTTACGGGCCGCCCCGCAGTCAGGACAGCAGCCGTGGTGTTCACAGTTGCCTCTGTCGGGCCGTAGACATTCAGCATCTTCAGCCCCGGTCGGCACCAGCGGTTGACGAGGTCCGCAGGGCAAGCTTCGCCACTGACGACGAGTTGCCGGAGAGAGGATACGTCCTGGGTTAGAGTCGAAAGAAGGGTCGGCACCGTCGACAAAAAAGAAATCCGGTGCTGCTCGAGATAAGCCGCAAGATCCGCGCCGAACCGCGGTGTCGTCTTCTCCCCGCAAACCAGTGTGGCGCCGTTCGAGAACGCCATCCACATCTCTTCGACGGAGCCATCGAACCCAAGGGCAAAGCCCTGGAAGACACGATCTGCCGACGTCGTGTCGCAGACCTCGTTGAAAGCTTCGACGAAATGAACGACGTTGCGGTGCTCGGTGACCACGCCTTTTGGGCGTCCGGTCGTTCCGGACGTGAAAAGAACGTAGCAAATGTCAGACGGCCGCACATGTGTTTCGTTTCGCGACAGGCGGCAATCGGAATAGAGACTCCTTTGCGTCTGGTATTCCTCGATGCACAGCATCTCCGCCCGGCATAGCTCCCGCAGCCGCGCTACATGGGCGCGTTCCGTCACCACGATGGCCAGCTGTGCCGCCTCGGCGATGTACCGCAGCCGCTCATCGGGCAGCGACGGCTCTATTGGGACATAGGCTGCGCCGGCTTTCAGAATGGCGAGAATCGTGATGATGGGCCATTCCGAGCGATCAAGTGAAATCCCTACGAACCCGCCACGTCCTACGCCCATATCCCGAATGAGGCGAGCCAATCTGTTCGCTTCGGCGTCAACTTCGGCGTAGCTGAATCTCCGAGGCCCGCACTCAATGGCGATGGCGCTCGGAGTTCTGGTCCGCTTGCCTTTCGAAGATTTCGTGCAAACAAACGGCCTTTTCTCCTCGGGCTCCGAGCAGCGTCCCGTCAATTCCTTGGTCGAACGGTCCGGTAATCTCTCGCAGATCGGCAAAGTATGGGAGCGCTTCGGCTAATTCCAGATGCCCCCCAGGGCAACATCTCCCTTCTCGCCCCACCTATCCCCGCTCATCGCTAAATACTACTGGCTTTCAGTATCACCTATCCGATGACACCTTGCCCCAGCAATTTCCGTGCCGCAGGTGCGTCGAGGACGAACTCAATCCCTGGCTCAGCAATGAATTGCTAACCCTAACAGCACAACTACGCTGGTATGCTGATTATTGGTACACATCTTGCGAGGGTCTGGGCACTCGTACGACTTTGGGGAGTGTCGTCATGTCCTTCGCTGACATGCTCGGATTCGAAAATTCGACAAATATATTCGCTTCCGCTCCTGAAGCGCAGTTTCTTGATCACGCCTGGCAGGACAAGGCGTCTATAACGAGAATCGATCAGCTCGCAGCAGTGCTCGGCGACAAATTACCACCGAGCGTCCTTCAGGAGATCCGGGAAGCGTCGCAGAAGGTTGGCATGTCGATCCGGATCACTCCGTATATTCTGGCGCTGGTCGATTGGAAGCACATAGAAACAGACCCCATTCGGCGTCAATTTCTGCCGATGCTCTCAGAGCTCGAGGATGACCACCCTTGCCTGGCAATCAACTCGCTCGACGAAAGGAGCACTTCACCAGCACCGAACCTTGTTCACCGATATCCGGACAAGGTCCTCTTCCTCGTCACCTCGGTCTGTCCTGTCTATTGCCAATATTGCACGCGCAGCTACGCCGTTGGACAGGCGACGCCGTCACTCAAAAAGGAAAACGTATCGAGCGCTTCTGGTTGGTCAGCCGCTCTTGATTATATCCGCTCCAACCCGTGCGTAGAAGATGTTGTTGTCTCGGGCGGCGACATCGCGAGACTGAAGCCACAGAACATCCGAATGCTAGGAAATGCACTCCTCGAGATAGAGCACGTCCGCCAAATCCGGCTGGCGACGAAGGCCCTTTCGGTTCAGCCAATGAGGTTCCTTTCGGACGAAGAGTGGTTCTCAGCAATCGCCGAAATCGCCCGGAAAGGGCGTGCCATGTTCAAGAGCGTCTTCATCCACACCCATATCAACACGCCACGCGAAATCACGCCGTTGGTGAAGAGGGCCATGCAGCGCATTTTTTCGGAAGGCATTCACGTTCGAAACCAAGCCGTTCTACTTCGCGGCATCAACGATGACTCGCAAACGCTGATCGACCTCGCTCGAAAACTGGGCCGGGTCAATATCCCAGCCCTATTATGTCTACGCGTGTGACATGGTGAAAAACACAGAGCACTTTAGAGTGCCGATTTCCGAAATGCAGCGCCTGGAGCGCGAGGTCCGCGGAGCCACCGCTGGCTTCAACACACCCTTGTTCATTGTCGATGCTCCAGGTGGGGGAGGAAAGCGCGACGTCCACAGCTACGAGTATCGAAACGAAGAATACGGCATTACCGGATACCGTGCTCCGGCAGTCGATCCCAACCGGATGTACTTCTACTTCGATCCTTTGCGGTCGCTCGGATCGGAAGCCCGTGCAGCTTGGCGCGACGCCGGCGCTCGGAAGTCGATTCTCTCCCAGCTGCCATGGTCAAGAGCGCAAGCAAGAGCGGCTGAATGATGTGCAATCCAGGCTGCCAGCAAGACCAACGTTGTCGTCGAAGAAGATG